>NZ_JAGSHT010000013.1 GCF_019947135.1 Occultella gossypii
TCGGCGTTGGACGCCGCCTCCGCCGCAGCCGCAGCAGCCGCATCGGCATCCGCAGTGGACGTCGCCGCAGCAGACGCATCAGCGTTCGCCGCATCGTTGGCATCGGCATCCGCCGCCGCCTGTGCAGCAGCAGCCGCCGCAGCGTTGGCATCCGCATCCACGTTCACCGACGCATCAGCCGAAGCATCCGCGTTCGCAGCAGCCGCAGCAGCCGACGTCGCGTCCGCATCAGCCGCGGCCGAAGCCGTCGACGTCGCATCCGCATTCGCCGCCGCCTCAGCAGCAGCCTCCGCCGCCGCATTGCTGTCATCATCAGCCGTCGCCGCAGCAGCCGCCGACGCCGACGCGTTGGCGTTCGCATCGACCGAGGCATCAGCATCGGCAGTGGCGTCAGCATCGGCGGTGGCCGAGGCCTGCGCCGAGGCGTCGGAGGAGGAGTCGGCGTTGGACGCCGCCTCCGCCGCAGCCGCAGCAGCCGCATCGGCATCCGCAGTGGACGTCGCCGCAGCAGACGCATCAGCGTTCGCCGCATCGTTGGCATCGGCATCCGCCGCCGCCTGTGCAGCAGCAGCCGCCGCAGCGTTGGCATCCGCATCCACGTTCACCGACGCATCAGCCGAAGCATCCGCGTTCGCAGCAGCCGCAGCAGCCGACGTCGCATCCGCATCAGCCGCGGCCGAAGCCGTCGACGTCGCATCCGCATTCGCCGCCGCCTCAGCAGCAGCCTCCGCCGCCGCATTGCTGTCATCATCAGCCGTCGCCGCAGCAGCCGCCGACGCTGACGCGTTCGCGTTGCTGTCGTCGTCCCCAGCGTCCAGGCGGACCGTCGCCGAAGCGATGGACACCTCGGCGAGCGGAGTGCTCAGTGCCGGCAGCAGGGTGATCTGCACGGCCCGCTGCGTGAACGAACCGGCATCCTCGGCCGTGACGGTCGTGAAGTCGCCCGGCTCTTCCTGAACGTTCGCGATGACGGAGACGAGGTTGTTCGTGATCAGTTCCGCGATCGGTGAGATCAGCACGTTCGCCGTCTCGACGATCGGGCGGAAGATCGTGTCCAGCGTCCCCTCGTCGGTGATCGCCGCGCTGATCGGGGTGACCAGTGCCGGCAGGAGCGTACCGGTGACGAGCTGGGCGATCGGCTCCAGAAGGTCGCCGACCGGAAGGCCGATGATGCTCGTGCCTTCCAGGTCGACCACCGGGGGCGTCGAGCCCTCGGCTCCGACGAAGTCGCCCAGCGTCCCGGTCAGGTTGATCGCCAGGTTGCCGATGGGCAGGTTGAGCGGCGGGAGGCCGGTGACCTCCCCGGTGATCGCGATGGCGAGCTCGGTGGAGTTGATCGCGTCCGTGACCGCGTCGACCAGGAGGGCTGGGAGCTGATCGAAGATGCTCCCGATGGCTCCGTCCATGGCGGCTTGGATGACGTCCGGGCCGAGCACTTCGGTGTTCGGCGGCAGCCCGTTCAGGGTGCCGTCGTAGTCGCCGCCTTGTGAGTCGGCCACCAGTTTGGCGAGGTCGATGCTGATCTCGCCGGTGCTGAAGTCGATGGTCACGGCGCTGTCGGCGCTCGTGATCGGCTCGCCGAGCACGGAGTCCACGGCGGCCTGCAGGTCCACGTCGGCGGTCACGGACACGCCCAGGTCACCGACGGTCCCGATACCCAGCAGGAGCGTGTTGACCAGGGTCTGGACGTCCACCAGCAGGGGATCAAGGGTGCCCGCAATGGTCCCGTCGGCCCCGATCAGGCCGTTGATCGGGTCGGAGACCTGGCCCAGAGCACCGGAGAGGTCTGCGGAGAGGGCACCGAGTGCGTCGCTCTGCAGGATCAACCTGCCGTCGGCGATCTGGTAGTCGCCCACCGGAATGCTGCTCGCGTCGTAGGTCGCCGACGCCGAGAGGGCCCCGAGCTCGAGACGGGCCTGGGTGAGGAGCTCGGCCAAGCCGGCCTGCGCGAGGAGCGGCCCGAGATCGAGATAGGCGTTCTGAGCGGGGTCGCCCCCGCCGACGGCGATGGAGCCATCGGCATTGACCGCACCGGACGATGCGAACGGCACTGTGTCGGGCGCAGTGTTCGCGTACTGACCCAACGCACCGACCGCCACGATCCCGTTGGGGCCGAAGAGCTGTACCCCGTCGCCGAGGTCGATGTTCAGCGCTGCGAGGACCTCGAGCGAGAGCGGGTTGGTCACCGCGCCGGACGCGCTCGGATCGGCACTGTAGGCCGCTGCAAGGGCCGCGACCGCGTCAAGGTTGACAACGCCACCGCCACCCAGGATGCGTCCCTCTGCCTCCGACTGGTCGGTCGGTAGTGCGGCTGCGGGATCTGTGAGCCCGGTCAGCCCAAGAGCACCGGCGGTCATGGCCGAGACGGCCACAGTCGCTACTGCGGCCAGCGGCCGCTTCCATCGAGAGCGCGCGTGAGGTCGCGGCTCATCTTTCACGTCGTGCATATGACTCCCCCGAGTATCGTGATGATCCGCCGGGCGGCGATGCCCTCATGCGCTTCGTGGAGCACGAACCTCGCGAGGAGGGACACGAACGCCGCGACGGTATGGCGCCGACATCCGTTCCCTGGTTGGGATCTTGTCGACAGTTGGAACGTAGGCGAGGCACGCACCGACCGCGGAACCCGTAGGCGACGACGCATCAGCATGCTGCGAGCTCACCCGTGGCGTTCCGCGGATCCTGGCCCGCGTACCGCCCGCCGGCTCACCCCCGAATCGCCCTGGCTTCATCTCGTCTTCATCCCCGGCGATCTCACGCCTCGGACGCGAGGGCGGCACGCCGGCTGGCTGCGCGCAGCCGGAAGGACGGCGGATGCCACGAACCATCACGGATCCGGTCGGGTGGTAGGTCGCCTAGACTCCCTGAGGGTGAGCCGCTCACGTCGTGCACTCCTGGTCGTCACTGCCGCAGTCGCCGTGGTGACGCTGATCGGTGCGGCGGCGGTTCGTGATCAGGGCCGCGTGGACGAGGTGGGCCTCTACACGCTCGGGATCGGGGTCCAGGCCGATGGATCGGTGACGACGATCCCCCCGGACTCCGACGTCCACTACCTGCCCGGCACCCGCGTGATCGACCCGGGACCGGACGCGAGCGATGCCGACCGTGAAGCCGCCGAGACCCTGGCCGACGAGACGAGGACCTGGCTCGACGCGGGAACCGTGCCCGGCGCCGGCGGCCCGCACGAGGAGCTCGCCACGGACGCCCTCCTCGACCTGCACACGCTGACCCTCGAGGGTGGCGCCGCCGTCGCCGGGTTCTCGAGCAAGTGGCGCTACGTCTGGCCGCGCGACGCGTCGTTCGTGGCGGCCGCGCTCACCGTGACCGGCCACCACGAGGACGCCGTCGAGGTCTTCACCTTCCTGGACGGCGTGCAGCACCCGGACGGCAGCTTCGAGGCGCGCTACCTGCCGGACGGGTCCGGGCCGCCCGATGCCCGTGGCCTGCAGACCGACGGCACCGGCTGGGTGCTCTGGGCGCTCGCGTACGTGGCGGACGTGCTGGGTCCAGGCGCCGAGCGCGACGAGTTCCTGGCCACGTTCACGCCGATGATCGAGCGGTCCACCGGCTATCTGCGGACCCAGGTCGCGAACCCGCGGTCCCTGCCCGCGCCGTCGGCGGACTACTGGGAGCACCGCGAGAGCGCCCTCACCCTCGGCACCGCGGCCCCGGTCCTGGCCGGCCTCAAGGCGTCCGCGCGTCTGCACACCTGGCTGGACCGCGACGCCGACGCCACGGCTGTGGCTTCGGATGCCGACCGGCTCGAGCAGGCGGTCGTGGCGAACTTCGGGCAGACCGGGTACGGCCGCTACGCCGGGCGGTCCCCACGGGACGCGGCGACCGCGTTCGTGCTGCCACCGTTCCAGCCCGAAGCCCTACCCGGGGCGGCCACGGCCTGGGAGTCCTCGATCGACGAGATGAGCCGGCCCGCCGGCGGCCTGGCACCGGGCGGATCCTGGCCGGAGACCTCCATCTCCTGGACGCCGCAGACCAGCCTGTACGCCTGGTCCGCCGCGGCGAACGGTCAGACCGACCGCGCCGACGGATGGCTGAGCTGGATCACCGAGCACCGCACCCCGCTCGGGGCGATCCCGGAGAAGGTCGGGCCGGACGGCTCACCCGCCGGCGTCGCGCCGCTGATGTGGTCGGCGGCCGTGGTGATCCTCACCGTCGCCGAACTGGACGGCAACGCTCCCTGAGCCCGACGGCGGCACTCGCCGCCCACAGGTCCGGCTCGGTGGGGTGGGGCGTCAGTTCCGGAAGGCGTCGTCGCGCAGCACCACGACGATGCCGTTCGAGGCCGCCGAGGAGTCCTCGATGAGGTCGGTGACGCTGAGCAGTTCACCGACGGCCGCAGCCTCCTCGGCCATGTCCGCGCTGGTGTAGAAGACCGCCGAGGCGGTGGGCAGCTGCCGCGAGTAGTTGTCCGGCGTGACGGTCGTCCAGCCGTCCTCGGTGAGGACCTCGGCGGCCTCACCGGCCAGGCCGGAGATGCCGGCGCCGTTGAGGACGTATACGGACAGGTCCCGGTCGAGGTCCGCCGGTTCCGTGCTCGGCTCCTCGGTGGGCTCCTCGGTGGGTTCCTCGGTGGCAGGGGGCTCCTCGGTGGCGCCGTCCGTCGTGGTCGGCTCGCCGGCGTCGGTCGTGGTGGTCGGCGCGGCGGTGGGGTCGTCCGCACCACCGAACCCGCCGGAGAGCAGGCGCACGGCCCCGAACGCGAGCGTCGGGGCGAGGATGATCACCAGGATGAACGGCAGCAACTGCCGCCAGCGCGACTGCTGCGCGCGGTGCACGCCCTGCGGGGTCCGATCCGCGCCGAGGGCGTCGAACTCGTCCTCGGAATGCGGATAGTCCCTGTTACTCACACCGGAAGGTTAACGGTTCGGACTGACTCAGAGTTCATTGCCGAGGCGGCGTGCCGAGCGCTCGCGCTGGCGGGTGCTGCGCATCCGGCGCAGACGCTTGACCAACATCGGCTCCGCCGCGAGCGCCGCGGGGTCATCGATCAGGGCGTTCAGGACCTGGTAGTACCGCGTCGCGGACATGTCGAAGAGTTCCCGGATGGCGGTCTCCTTCGCCCCGGCGTACTTCCACCACTGCCGCTCGAAGGCGAGGATCTCGGCGTCGCGTTCACTCAGTGTTGCTGCGTCCGAAGTCTGCGTGGACAACACCCGCGCTGCCGACATCGTGCCTCCTCGTTCCCGGTTCAGTCGTGGACCGCTCAGCCTGCAGCGACCCGTGGTGGTTCATAGTAGGGGCAAACGACACGCGTGTCATTCCTGCCGCGCCGGACCCGCTGTGGTACGCGATCGGCCCGATCGGCGGACGCTGCCGTCAGCCCGTCGGGACCGGATCGACCCTTACAGCCGTCGATCTGCCAGGGTAGACGGGTGAACAGCGTCAAGGAGGGCGGCCCCCGCCCACTCACGGATCTGATCGACCCGGGCTGGGCTGCGGCCCTGGCAGAGGTGGAGCCGCAGGTGCACGCGATGGGCGAGTTCCTGCGGAGCGAGGTGGCCGCCGGGCACGGCTATCTGCCGGCCGGGGACCACGTGCTGCGCGCGTTCACGAACCCGTTGGCCGACGTCCGGGTGCTGATCGTCGGGCAGGACCCTTACCCGACCCCGGGTCACGCGATGGGCCTGTCCTTCTCCGTGGCCCCCGACGTACGACCGGTGCCGCGGTCGCTGCAGAACATCTACCGGGAGCTCGGCACCGACCTCGGCCTGCCGACGCCGGCCAACGGCGACCTGTCCCCGTGGGCAGACGCCGGTGTCCTGCTGCTGAACCGGAGCCTGACGGTCCGGCCGGGCGAACCGGCGTCGCACCGGGGCAAGGGCTGGGAGGCGGTCACGGACGCTGCGATCCGCGCGCTCGTGGCCCGCGGAACACCGTTGGTGGCGATCTTGTGGGGCAACGACGCCCGCTCGCTGACCCCGCTGCTCGGACAGACGCCGATCGTCGCGAGCGCGCACCCGAGCCCCCTGTCCGCCTCCCGCGGGTTCTTCGGGTCGCGCCCGTTCAGCCGCGCCAACGCCCTGCTCGTGGAGCAGGGCGGGCCGCCCGTGGACTGGTCCCTCCAGCCCTGACGCGGCCCGTCCAACCCTGACGCAGCCCGTCCCGCCCCGACGCAGCCTCGTGGAATCTCATAGCCAGGACGCGGTGACCGGAGTAGGAAGGAGTGGTGAACCCCGTGCTGCACCCGGTCTCCGATCCCGCCCGCTGGTCCCGGTACGTCGCCCTCGGCGACTCCATGACCGAAGGCCTGTGGGATCCGGACCCGGACGACCCTGCCCAGGTCCGCGGTTGGGCCGACCAGCTCGCCGGTTCGCTGTCCGCGCGCCGGGTCGATGCTGGGCTGGCCCCGCTGGAGTACGCGAATCTGGCGATCCGCGGGCGGCTCCTCGAACCGATCATCGCCGAGCAGCTCCCGGTCGCTCTGGAGGCCGAGCCGGACCTGATCTCCCTCGTCGGCGGGGGCAACGACCTGCTCCGGCCCGGTTCCGACCCGGACCGGATGGCAGCGATCCTGGAGGACGCCGTGCACACGATCCGGCGGGCCGGGGTGGACGTGCTCCTCGCGACCGGTACGGACACCCGGCAAGCCGGCGTGCTGCGCGCCATCCGCGGCCGGGTCGCCACCTTCAACGCGCACATCTGGTCGATCGCCCGCCGGCACGACGCCTACGTGGTCGACGTGTGGGGACTGCGGGCCATCCAGGACTGGCGGATGTGGGCGCAGGACCGTATCCACCTCACCACCGACGGACACCAGCGGATCGCGCAGGCGGCGCTGGTGGCGCTCGGTCTCACGCCCGACGACGCAGCCTGGGCCGATCCGTTGGCTCGCCTCGCGCCGGTCCCGACCGGGCAGCGGTTCCGGTCCGACGCGGAGTGGTTCGTCCGCGACGTCTACCCGTGGGCGACCCGCCGCCTGCGCGGCCGTTCCTCCGGGGACGCCCGCGTGCCCAAGCGACCACGGGTCGAGCCGCTGCCGCCCTCGATCTCCGCGGCGACGCCGTCGGACGCCGTCCGAGAGCCGGTGCCACCACCTCCGGAGCCGCTCGGACCCACCGACACCACAGTGCCGCGATGAGCGGCAATCGCCCGGACGGGTTCTCCTATCGCGAGGTGGGCACCGAGGTACGGATCACCCACCACGGCCGCCACGCCACGACCCTGCGTGGCGGTCGGGCCGCCGAGTTCCTGCGCGAAGTCGAGTTCGGCGATCCCCAGGAACTGATGGCCCGGGTGACCGGCAACTACAAACACGGCAACGAACGCACCGCGCGCAACCACCCACGCAACCGGGGCCGCTGAGCCACCCTCGCCCGCTGCCCGCTTGCCCCACGCGTAGGCAGGCAAGCGCGCCGCGAGCCACGTCCACCGGGGTACCACGCGGGACCCTCCTGCGGACCCGCGACGTCACCGCGCGGCGGAGCACCCGCCGTCGTCAGCTCGGACCGAGGTCCGCCGAGTACCAGCGCTGCGGTTCCATCCGGACGAGGAGCTGAACGCCGAAGCCGGCCGCCATCTCGACGTACGCGGCCGCGCCGTCGCCCAGGTAGCGGCGTGCCATCGCGAGGTGTTCGTCCTCGGTCGCCGCCCGGGACTCGACGACCGGTCCCTCCACGCTCACGTACCGCACCCGTGGCGAGGACTCCTCGGCGAGCAGCGAGAACCTGCCGGCGGCCTCGATCAGGCGCGACTTGACGGAGTCCGCCGGGGTCACCACCCACACCACCCGGCCGCCGGACTCGTAGCCGTACCAGACCGGCACCACGAGCGGGCCCCGGTCCGGACCGGCGCTGACGGCGAGCGCTCCGGTGTGGGGCTGAGCGAGGAACTCCTGCCGTTCGGCCTGCGGCATCGACATTCCGTTCTCCCTTCGGTTGGTCGAGGCGTCGACGCTACCCGCGACCTGTGACACACCACTGGCCGGGATTCGCGCGAGTGAGCGCCGAAACGGTTGTCACTTCCGCCGCCAACGCCGAAAACCGGCGGATGTGGTGGAACCGGGGGAGACTGGCTTGGTAGGGCTGGGCAGGTGTTCGCAGGGAGGCGATCATGACGGACCAACCGGTAGTCACCGAGCGCGAGGCCAGGGCCGTGGCCGAGCAGGCCCGGCAGAGCGAGTGGACCAAGGACTCGTTCGCCAAGGACCTCTACCTCGGCCAGTTCCGCCCGGACCGGATCTGGCCCCGGCCACCCGATGATCTCGAAGGCGAGGCCCGTGGCGAGCAGTTCCTGGCCGACCTGAGCGCCCACCTGCGTGAGCAGGTGGACGGGCAGCGGATCGAGACCGAGGACCGGATCTCCGATGAGGACCTGGCCGGACTGATCGAGCTCGGCGTGTTCGGCATCAAGATCCCGACCCGCTACGGCGGGCTCGGGCTCAGCCAGGTGCACTACAACCGGGCGCTGATGCTGCTCGGGACGGTGCACCCGAGCCTCGGCGCACTGATCTCGGCGCACCAGTCCATCGGGGTGCCCGAGCCGGTGAAGCAGTTCGGCAACCCCGAGCAGAAGGAGCAGTACCTGCGCCGGTGCGCCGAGGGTGCGATCTCCGCGTTCCTGCTCACGGAGCCGGACGTCGGGTCGGACCCGGCCCGGCTGCAGACGTCCGCCACCCGTACCCCCGAGGGCGACTACCTGCTCGACGGCGTGAAGCTCTGGACCACGAACGGCGTCCTCGCCGAACTGCTGGTGGTGATGGCGAGGGTCGCCCCGCACGCCGACGGCAAGGGCGGGATCACCGCGTTCGTGGTGGAGGCGGACGCCCCGGGCATCACCGTCGAGCGCCGGAACTCGTTCATGGGACTGAAGGGGCTCGAGAACGGGCTGACCCGGCTCCACCAGGTGCGGGTGCCCGCCGGAGCCGTGATCGGCCGTGAGGGTCAGGGTCTGAAGATCGCGCTCACCACGCTGAACACCGGGCGGCTGTCCATCCCGGCGCTGTGCGTCGCGGCGAGCAAGTGGTCGCTCAAGATCGCCCGCGAGTGGGCGCTCGAGCGGGTGCAGTGGGGCCGGCCGGTCGGCCGGCACCCCGCCATCGCCCACCAGCTCGCGTTCATGGCCGCGACCACCTACGCCCAGGAGGCGATGGTCGAGATCGCCGGCGAGCTCTCCGACTCCGGCGCCGCCGACATTCGGATCGAGGCCGCGCTCGCGAAGCTCTGGTGCTCCGAGATGGCCTGGCAGGTCGCGGACCGGCTCGTGCAGATCCGGGGCGGGCGCGGGTACGAGACGGCCGCGTCCCTGGCCGCCCGCGGCGAGCGTGCCGTGCCGGCCGAACAGGTGCTGCGGGACCTGCGGATCAACCGGATCTTCGAGGGCTCCAGCGAGATCATGCACCTGTTGATCGCCCGGGAGGCCGTGGACGCGCATCTGTCCGTGGCGGGCCGACTCATCGACCCGGACGCGGATCTGCCGGCCAAGGCCGACGCCGCCCGCGCCGCGGCCGGTTTCTACGCCGGCTGGTTGCCGCGGCTGGTCGTCGGCCCCGGGGATTCCCCCACCTCCTACGCCGACCTCGGCCCGCTCGCCGGGCACCTGCGATTCGTGGAACGCACGTCCCGGCGCCTGGCCCGGTCGACGTTCTACGGGATGGCCCGTTGGCAGGGCGGCCTCGAGCACAAGCAGGGCTTCCTCGGCCGGATCGTCGACATCGGAGCGGAGTTGTTCGCGATGACGTCCGTCTGTGCGCACGCCTCACGGCACGGCGGCGGGTCCGGCCCCGGCTCCCCGCATGCCCTGGCTGACGCGTTCTGCCGCCAGTCGAGGCTGCGGGTGGCCGGGCTGCTGCGGGCCCTGTGGGTGAACACCGACGGCGCCGACGAGACCCTCGCGTCCGACGTGCTCGAGGGCCGCTACTCCTGGGCCGAGGCCGGCATCATCGATGCGTCCGAGGGCACCGGTCCGTGGATCGCCGACGCCACCCCAGGCCCGTCGGCACGGGAGTCGGCGGCCCGCCGGTACCGCTGAGCGCTCGGCGGGCCACTGTCAGGGCGGTCGGTCGGCTCGAGCGCTCAGTCCTACTGGCCCGTCTCGCCAGACACCGGCAGGTGCTTGGCCCACCACGCGAGGATGTGCTCGAACCGGGCGATACGGTGCTTCGGCTGACCGGACCGGCTCAGCTCGTGACCCTCCCCCGGGAACAGCAGGAGCTCGGTGTCGACCCCGCGCCGCTTGAGCCCCACGTACCATCGCTGCCCCTGCTCGACCGGGCAGCGCCAGTCCTGCTCGGAGTGGATCACGAGGGTGGGCGTGCGGACCTTGTCCAGGTGCGCCATCGGGCTCTGCGCGGCGACCGCCGTCGGGTCGTCGCCGAGGTAGCGCCGCCCGAAGAACCAGCCGATGTCGCTGGACCCCTCGAAACTCACCGGGTCGAGGAAGCCGCGCTCCACGATCGCGGCCACGAACCGGTCCGTGCGGGTGGTCAGCCACGCCGTCAGGTACCCGCCGTAGGACCCACCGAGCACACCCACGCGGTCGGCGTCGAGCGTGGGATCGGCGGCCAGTGCCGCGTCCAGGAACGCGAGCACGTCTGCGGTGTCCCGGTCTCCGAACCCGCCGGTGATCGCCCGGCCGTGCTCCTGCCCGTACCCGGAGGAGCCCCGCGGGTTGCAGAACACGACGGCGTACCCGGCCGACGCGTACACCTGCACCTCGTCGAAGAACGTCGGGGTGTACTGGGCGTGCGGGCCGCCGTGGATGAGCAGCAGCACCGGGTGCGGGCCGGGGCCGGACGGCGTCACCACCCAGCCGTGCACGGGGTACCCGTCGTCGCTCGTGGTCTCGAGCTCGACCGGCGCGAGCACACCAGCTTCGGTGCGCAACCGGGCGGACAGGTCGCTGACCCGGGCCGGGCGCTCGCTCTCGACGAGCCAGAGGTCGCCGACGCTGTCGACGGCGGTCGCGGCGAACAGGATCAGGGCGCCGTCGTCGCTGGTGTCGGCACCGGTGACCTCGGCAGCGCCGTCGAAGACGGGCGTCAGCTCGCCGTCGGCCCAGCGCACGAGTTCGGTGGTACCGCGCCGTTCACGGGTGAGCAGCACCCCGCCGTCGACGGCGAGGAACACCGTGCCGCCGAGACTCTCGGTGACCGGGTCGGTGAGGCCCTCCAGGTCGGTGATCGCGGTCCCGTCCCAGCGTCCGCGGTAGAGGGCTTCAGAGCGGCCGATGAAGTCCATGTCGTCGTCACCGAGGTCCGCCCTCAGCAGCCAGACGGCGCCGTCGTCGGCGTCGTCGAACAGGACGGCGCCGACGTTGCCGGGGCCGACGTCGAGCACCCGCTCCGCGGACGTGCCCGCAGCGTCGTGGTGGACCAGCTCGGGGACGAGCGCATCGTGGACCCCGCGCAGCACCAACAGGCCGGAACCGTCGGGCGTCCACACCGGGCTCCGGTGGTCCTGGGCGGCCGAGGTGACCTGCACCGGCTCGACCTCCGCCGTCGCCAGCCGGCCGGGCACCGTGGTGCCCTGGGCGCCGTCGGTGCCGGTCTCGCCGGAGTTCTTCGGATCGGAACCGGAATCCGCGGACGGAAGGTCCGCCGTCGGGTCCGGCGTGGCCGGCACGTCGATCACGAACACGTGCTGCGGCCGGTCGCCGTAGAAGCCGACGCCGTCGTTGCGGTAGGTGAACGTGGTGATGTGCCGCGGCGGCTCGGCACCGGGACCCACCTTCTCGTCGGTGCCGTACCGGCCGGCCTCGGGCACCCGGGCGGTGTAGGCGATCCGCTTGGAGTCCGGGGAGAACACGGGCCGGCCGGAGATCCCGGTCGGGTGGTCGGTGAGGAGCCGGGGTTCGCCGCCGCCGGTGGCCATGACCGCGAGCTGGGGCTTGCCACCCTCGACGGCGCGAACGAACGCGAGCCACTGCCCGTCCGGGGAGATGACGGGCTCGGAGTCGTTCGAGCCGTGCGTGAACGGACGCGGCGCGCCGGAGGGCAGGTCCTGGCGCCACAGCGCGGTCCGGTAGGAGTCGTCCTCGACGTCGGTGCGGGTCAGCGCGACCACCGCCCAGGTGCCGTCGGGGTGCAGGGTCGGGGTGCCGGGTCGTGTGTACAGGCTCAGGTGTTCGGGACGCATCTCGCGAGCCTATTCCCGCCCGGGTGCCGAATCCGAATGGGACGATGGATGGCACCACCATCACCGACGGGGAGGTCGAGTGTGAGTGCGGAGCAGCCGGTGCCGGCGCGGCAGGATGACGGCCACGAGCACGACGACGATCTGGTCACCGAGGAGGTCGTCGAATTCGACGACGGCGTGGAGTACGTCCCGCCGCCAGCGCCACCGGGTGCGCGCGAACCCGGGCCGAAGTGGGTCACGCCGCTGCCCACGGGCGTGCGTGCCACCTCGAACTTCGGCCCTCGCGGCGGGATCCTGCACGCGGGCGACGACTACGCCCCGCCCAAGCCCGCCCAGCAGGGCATCCCGGTGTTCGCGATCGCCGACGGCGTGGTGGTCGCGGCCAAGGTCAAGGCGCTGAAGGGCCACTCCGGCAACGGCGTGCTGATCGACCACGGCGGCAAGGTCCGGTCCTACTACGGCCACCTCGCGTCGTTCAAGGTCGGCGCCACGCAGCGGGTGCGGGCCGGGCAGCAGGTGGGCGTGATGGGCCACACCGGCAACGTCAAGCCCTCCGGCGCCGCCGGCACCCACCTGCACCTGGGGATCCTGGTCGGTGGCGCATTCACCGACCCGTCCGTGTTCCTCTCGACCCGCGGGGTGAAGATCGGCAGCTCCGCGACCCACGACACCGGCCCGATCACGCCCACGACCCAGGGGCAGTCGAAACCGAAGGGCCACGACCCCGCGGTGGAGAAGGTCATGCGGAACGCCCTGATCCCGCTCGGCTACTACCGGGGCCGACCCGACGGCGTGGCTGGGGACCTGTACCGGGCCGCCGTCAGCGCCTATCAGCGGGCGCAGCTCTGGCCGAAGGGTGGGTTGCCGGCAAAGGGCTCCTGGGACGCCGGGACGCAGGCCCATTACGCCTGGACGAGAACGCTCCAGGCCACGCTCAACGACTGGGCCGGTGCCGACCTCACCGTGGACGGCGACTACCTCGCCAGAACCGCAGCGCGCGTCCTCGAAGTCATGACGCGCAACCACGGCGGCGCCTACCCGGCCAACGCGCGGGTCGACGGCGAACCCGGGCCGGTCTTCTGCCGGATGCTCGGTATAGCGAGTCAGTGACCCACCGACCATCGTCGGGGCGCACAGCGCGCTGACCGCCCACGGCGTGGACCGGGTCGGGCGGCTCAGCCGGCAAACTCGTTGATGCCGAGAGCGAAGTCCCCGTGGCCGACCCCGTTGCCGGCGAGTCCCACCGTGACCAGGCCCATTCCTTCCAGCCAGTGCGCCATCTTCAGGCCGCCGACGTCCAACGGGCGCAGGCCGATGCTCTCGATGAATGCCGTCACGCTCGCCTTCGCCTGTGCACTGTCGCCGGCGATGAAGACGTTGGGTCGGCCGTCTTCCAGGACGTTGCGGAAGATGGTGTTGAACGCCTTCACCACGCTGGCACCGGCCGGGGCCACGTTGGCGACTTCCTGCGCGATCGAGGTCTCCTCGCTGTGGGCCAGCCCGTCGAACGTCGCATTGAAGGGGTTGCTGATGTCGACGATGACCTTGCCGGCGAGGGCGTCTGCGTACTCGACGACGACCGGAACGACACCGTCGTACAACAGGGCCGTGATGACGATGTCCCCGGCCGGGACGGCGCCCCACTCCCCCGCCGCCGCGCCGAGAGCCTTGGCCAGGTCATCGGCCTTGGACTGATCGCGGCCCATGACCTCGACGGTGTTGCCGCCCGCTATTGCCAGCGTGCCGATGGCGCGGGCCATGTTCCCCGTACCGATGATGGTGATGTCGCCCATGAGGTGCGCTCTCTTCCTTGTTCTCGAGGTCTTGCCGTGTCTCGTTCGTGCCCGGGTCGGGCCCTGCGCGCCGGCCGCGAGGTACCGGGCCGGTTGTGCGGTGTGTGGTCAGATGCGGCGAGGAACAGGGCGCCTCTCCTCCTGGGTCGGGCCTTCGGAACGGTCTCCACTATGTACACCGTGCTGTCTGCGTAACGTACCGGACGCTCGACCGGAGCACAACCTATGTACACCGATAAGTACCCAACGGGCTACACTGGGTGTATGACGGAGTTGGAGAAGGGCCCCATGGGCCGGCGCCGTGGCAGGGGCGCGCGCGAGCGCATTCTCAGCGCGTCACAGCAGTTGTTCCGCGATCAGGGCATCAACCGCACCGGCATGGACCAACTCTGTGCGGTGGCCCAGGTGTCCAAGCGCACGGCCTATCAGCACTTCGCCAGCAAGGACGAACTCGTCGCCGAATACCTGCGCCGTTTCGATCCCGACGTCATGCCCGGCGTGTTCGACCGCACCGACCTCACACCCCGGGAACGACTCATCGCCGTCTTCGACATGCCCGCGTCCACGCCGCTGTGCCCCTACATCGCGGCGGCCGTCGAACTGCACGACCCCCAACACCCCGCATCCCAGTACGCACGCGACTACAAGACCGAGATCGCTGCGCGGCTCACCGAGACCGCCCGCGAAGCCGGCGCCACCAACCCCGAACAACTCGGCGAACAACTGGCGCTACTGCTCGACGGCGCCTCGGCCCGCACCCGAGTCCTCAACAGCGGGTCCTTCCCCACCGCCGCCGCCATCGCCGCCGTCCTCATCGACAACGCCATCCCCTCGCCAGCTCCAGGGCAGCCCAGCGATCACGGCGGAACGACCAGCAGAACCTCCGACTAGCGAACGTCTCGGTTGAGGTCACGGCGCGCCGAACGCACTTGTCGTGGACCGCGCCCCGGTACGCCGGGTCGACTCACTCGCAACCGACGCCGTCGTTGTCCCGGTCGAGGTGGCGGCCGTAGCCGGGATCGCCGGCATAGACCGGTGCGGCCCCGGCCGCTCGTGCCGCCGAACAGTTGGCGTACGGGGCGGAGGCGGAACCGCTCGACGAGGAGCCGCTCGACCCGCTCGACGAGGAGCCGCTCGACCCGCTCGACGAGGAGCCGCTGGACCCGCTCGACGTCGGTACCGCGGCCTCCCGCGCGGAGACGGCAGCCTCGCGACCGGCGAGCGCCGACTCCCGCTCGGTCAGTTCGGCGTCCCTGGCGTCCGCGGCCGTGACCCGGGCGGTCAGGTCCGCCTCCTGGGTCGCGAGGGTGGTCTCCCGTTCCAGGACCGCCGCCTCCCGCCCATCGACGGCCGCGACCTGGGCGATCATCGTCTCATTCTCGGCCCGCACCTGCTCGAGCTCCGTGGCGAGAGCGTCGCGTTCCGTGCCGAGTGCATCCAGTTCCACCGACGTGTCGTCGGCCAGGCTCTGGACCTCGTCCAACTGCGCGAGGAGTGCCTGGTACTCGGCCGTGTCCTTCGGGGCGGTCTGCGCGACGACGCCGATGGTCAGGCCGAGCAGCAGTGCGACGACGCCCACGACCACGGGCACGATCGTGGTGCGGTTCTTGGGTTGCTCCGGTGGCTCCGGCGCGAGCGGCGCCGCGTGGTAGCCCGGCCCGGTGGACGCGGACCGCGCGGATCGGTCACCCGGCACGGCCCGCCGATGGGGCGGCGGTGTCGGTCGGTACGGCGGCGGAGAGTTCGGGGGCACGCTGGTCATGCCAGATATGTACACCCTGGGGACGGTGCCAGGAGGGCGAATGACGGCCGGTGACGTCCGAGATCGCGGCACGCCGGCTGGACGCGCCGGACGCCCGACCTGGAGCCACCTGTCGGATTCGAACCGACGACCGTCCGCTTACAAGGCGGGTGCTCTACCAGCTGAGCTAAGGTGGCGCGCCCTCACGGGCTCCGGACGAGTCTGCCAGAGTCCGCGAGGGGCTGACCAAACGGGTTCGGGCTCCCTCACGCCCCGCCGGGGGCGGCCTCGATCGCCTCGCGGAGTACGCCGGGCTCGGTCCAGGTCACGTCCGGCGGTTCACCGTCGAGCAGGACCTGCGGGGTGGACCGGTTGCCGGTGTCCCGTTCCATCTGGTTCGTGGCGGCCTCGACCCATTCCGGGTACTGGCCGTCGGTGAACGTGTCGATGGCCTCCTGCGGCACGCCCACGTCCGCGGCGATCTCGGCGAGCTGGTCGTCCGAGAGCGCCACGAGCTCCTGCTCCTGGAACGCGAACACGGCGTCGGTGAACGCCGCGTACTGCTCGGGGGCGTAGTTCGCGACCGCCGCGGCGGCGATCGCGGACCGCTGCGAGGCGCCGGCCGCGCCCGGATCCACGATGGCCACCGGGTGGTAGACCACGGTCACGTCGCCGGCCTCACGCAGCTCGGTGAGGTCGGCGGCGTTGGCCGTCTCGAACTCGACGCAGTGCGGGCACATGAAGTCGAGATAGACATCCAGCACCGGGGCACCGGAGTTGGTGGTGCCCGCGGCGCCGTCGGCACCCACACTGATCCCGCCGTGCAGGTCGGAGTTCGCCGGCCGCACCTCGACGTCCTCGAGGTAGGACTTGTTCGCCTGCTGGGCGATCAGGATCCCGGCCACCACGATCAACGCGACGAGGGCGACCGCGCCTGCGATCAGGACGGCGCGGGTGCGCCGCTCCTTCGTCGCCTGCGCGGCGCGGATCCGCTCCGCCTCCGCCCGGGCGCGGTCCCGTGCACTGGCACGGACGGCTGCCGACCCGTCCTTGCCGCTCCTCGACGCCATGGCGTCAGGCGGCGTCGGTGACGGCGGCCAGGAACGCGCCCGGCTCCGTCCAGTTGCCGTCCCAGTCCTGACCGTCGATGTGGATCGTCGGGGTGCCGCTGACGCCGTCGCGCTGCGACTGCTCGGTGGCCACGCCGACCCAGTCGGTGTACGTGCCGGCCGCGAGGGAGTCCGCGACCTCCTGGGACACGCCCGCCTCGACGGCGATCGCGGAGATCTCCTCATCGGTCAGGCCCGGGCCACCCTCGGCCGGCTGGTTCGCGAAGAGGGCCTCGGCGAACGGCAGCGCCATCGCCGGCTCGGCATCGGAGACGGTGGCGAACGCGTTCGCGGCTCGCGTGGAGTACATGGTGCCCGCCGACGCGTTGTCCAGGTTGGCGAGCGGGTGGTAGGTGACGGTGGCCGTGCCATCCGCGGCCAGCGTGGCCACGTCCTCGCCGTTCACCTGCTCGAACTGACCGCAGTAGGGGCACAGGAAGTCGAGGTAGACGTCGACCTCCACGGCCCCCTCGTTCGGGCTGCCGGCGCCCTCGGCGCCGATCGGGATACCACCGTGCAGGTTCGACCCCGCGGGGACCTCGCCCTCGAAGTCCGAGAGCAGGGTCCGCCCTGCGGCCTGGTAGATGAAGAAGCCCGCGGTCGCGATGAGCGCGATCACGAGTACGACGGCGCCGATGAGGATGCCGCGGTTGCGCTTCTCGCGCTTGGCCGCCTGCTCGCGCAGTCGGGCCGCCTCGAGTCGGGCCGCTTCGCGGCGTTCCTCGCGGGAAGCCTTGGGGGTGTTCGCTGCCATGAGAGTCGTCCTTAGTCCTGGGTGCGCGGCGTCTGGCCGCTGCGGGTGCGGGTGCGGGTGAGCGTGCTGGTCGGCTGCGGGTTCCGCGCGCCTACGCGCACACCGGCGGACCGCGGCGCAGCACCTGCCGCGAGGGACGATCGGCGGCCACGGCGCTGGCCAGCCAGTCGACGAACACCTGCCCGACGGCGGGGGTCACCTTGGGCAGGGTCGCTCGCCGTGGTCTCAACAAGGCGTAGATGCCGTCGCGGACGGCGGCCGCGGCCTTCGCCAGCCAGTGCCCGACGGCGACGGCGGCGAGGTTCGCGAGCACGGCGGTCGCCGCGAGCGCGGCGAACACCCCGAGCAGGGTGGCCGTGTGCGGTCCGAAGCCCAGGTACCCGGTGGGGCAGTCCGCGACCCCGCGCATCTGCGCCACGTTCTGCGCGACGAACCCGATCAGGCCGGTGCCGCGCACACACTCACTCGAGCGCAGCAGCGCGGCGAAGCCGGCAGTCAGCGCCGGCCAGGCGAGCACGGTGGCCACGAGCAGGGCAGGGGACGTCGGGCGCGTGAGTGCGCGCACACGTCTGCTCCAGCCACCGGTCACGCCCCACAGGATACGGCGCGCATCTGATGGACCGGTATAGGGGTCTGGTCACACCCGACGTCCGGCCGGGTCAGAAGCGCGGGATCGGCGGCTGGTCGAACGGCGCCCAGTCCGCGCCGGGGCTACCGAGGAGCAGGAGAACCGCGGCCGTCGCCAGCAGACCGAGCGCGATGGCGACCCAGGCCCAGGCCCCGCGCACCCCTGGCGCGAACACCGCGAGCACCGACCGGGCTCCCTCCCGCGCGTGCCCGCTGGACGGGGTCCACCACAGCAGCAGCGTCACCACGGCCACGACGGCGGGCACCACGAACGTCAGTGGCACCGACGGCGACGCCAGCCCCCACACGATGACCCCGCCGAGCCCGGCCACGATCAGGCCCGGCAGGGTCAGCAGCGTGGAGAGGACCAGATGCCACGGGGAGGCGAGGCCGGCCGTGACCAGGTCCCACTTGCCCGGGCCGCGCCGGATCCGTCGCCCGCGCAGGCTCCGCGCCGCGGAGCCCACGGTGCCGACGAGCAGGAAGACGGCGAGGAACACCAGCAGTGTCCAGGACGGCCAGAGCACGCCGAGCCCGACGGCGGCCAGCCACCAGGCGCCGGTCACGCCCGGCCGTGGCTTGGCGGGGATGGCCCACGCCGGCCACTGGCCGGGGGCCTCACCCTGACCGGGCTGCCCAGGCTGACCGGGGTGCCCGGGCTCGTTGGGCGGTTCTCCGGAGGTGGTCGGGTACCAGGAGGTTTCCGACGGCGTGGGCCGGCTTGGTGGGCCCGCGACCTGGCTCGGTGGTGGCGCCGGGTACTGCTGCGCCACGTGCTGCTGCGGGATCGGCTGCTGTGGCATGGATGGCGCGGTGGGGTGGGCCTCGCGCATCGGGCTCGCCTGCGTCGGCGGGTACTGCTCACGCAGTGCGAGCGGCATGACCGCGGTCGCCGGGCGGTCGCCCGGCTGCGGATCGCGCGGCCCGCGAGGTCCGTCTGCGTCGGACTCGGCACCGGAGCCGGCCGACGGCGCGTACGACGGCGGATGCCCACTCGGCGGCCGGTACGTCGGCAGCTCCTCGCCCAGCGCCGTGGTGCCGGGTCCGGTCGGCGAGTACGACGGCGGACCCTGACCCGCTCCGGCGACGCCTCCCGCCGGAGGGTAGGACCGCGGCAGCTCACCCGCGGCAGCGCCGCCGGCGGCCCCCAGCGCACCCGCCGCACCAAGAACTCCCGCCGCACCCACGGCCCGTGCCGCAGGCGACTGCCCAGCGGAACCTCCGCCGTCGTAGGCGTCACCGTCGTAGCCCGCGGCGCCGTAACCGTCATCACCCGCGGAACCCGCGCCGTCGGCCCCGGCTGAGCCGCCACCGTCGAGCCCGGCGTCAGCCTCGTCCCAGTCGCCGGGCGCCAGCAGCGACGTGACCTCCCGGCCCTCGGCGTGATCGGTGAGGGCGCGGAGCACGGTGTCGGTGCCCATCCGCCGGTCGGGGTCCGGGTGCAGTGCGCGTCGCAGCACCTGCGCGACCCGCGGGTGCAGGCCCGCGACGTCCGCTCGGCCGGCCTCGACCCGCATCAGCACCCCGGGGCCGCGCCCGAACGGTGGCCGGCCGGTGGCCGAGTAGACGAGCACGGCGGACCAGCCCCACCAGTCCCCCGCGGACCCCGGGTCGGCGCCTCGCATCACCTCGGGATCGACGTATCCGGGGGTGCCGGTGACCATGCCGGTCTGGGTCAGCCGGGT
This sequence comes from Occultella gossypii, assembly GCF_019947135.1. Classification (GTDB taxonomy): domain Bacteria; phylum Actinomycetota; class Actinomycetes; order Actinomycetales; family Beutenbergiaceae; genus Occultella; species Occultella gossypii. Next base: position 19,799 of record NZ_JAGSHT010000013.1, read on the forward strand.
GTCGTCGGCGAGCTGGGAGATGCCGAAGTCGATCACGACGGGGCCGTCGTCGGTGAGCATCACGTTGGCCGGCTTGAGGTCCCGGTGCACCACGCCGGCTGCGTGGATCTCCTCCAGCGCCTGCGCCAGCCCGTTCGCGAGGCCCGCCAGCTCCTCGGCGTCCATGGGTCCGTGCTCGACGATCGAGTCCTCCAGCGACTGCCCGTCGATCAGCTCCGTGACGATGAACGCCTCGTCGGAGTCCGCCTCCGCGTCCAGCACCCGGGCGACGTGCTCGCCACGCACCCGGTGCAGAGTGGCCACCTCCCGGCGCAACCGCTCCCGGGCGGCCTCGTCGGCGCTGAACACCGGGTGCAGCAGCTTCACCGCGACCAGCCGGTCCTCGGCGTCGAGTGCCTTGTACACGGTGCCCATACCGCCCGCGCCCAGTCGTGCGAGCAGCCGGTATCCACCCACCTCACGCAGTGGGGAGGAGGCCGGGCGCTCGTCCATATCGGCAACCTACGCCACCATCCAGGGCGGCCGGGGGCGGCCCGCCGCGCGGCCCACGCATGGCCGACCCCCCGGGCAGATCGGGCGGCACCCCGATAGCCTGGGGCCACACCACTGAAGAGCTGAGGGATATGTCCGGCACCCACGATTTCGTTGTTGTCGCCAACCGCCTGCCTGTGGACATCCAGATCGATGTCGACGGCGAACGTACCTGGACCCGCTCCCCCGGCGGCCTCGTCACGGCGCTGGCACCCATCATGAGGGCCAAGGGCGGCGCCTGGGTCGGCTGGTCCGGCGCAGCGGATACCGCGATCGAGCCGTTCGACGCCGACGACATGTGGCTGGCACCGGTGCCGCTGTCCGCCAAGGAGATCGCCACCTACTACGAAGGCTTCTCCAACGCGACCCTGTGGCCGCTCTACCATGACGTGATCGTCGACCCGGAGTACCACCGGGTCTGGTGGAACGCCTACCTCGAGGTGAACCGCCGGTTCGCGGAGGCGGCCGCGGTGAACGCTGCCGAGCACGCCACCGTCTGGGTGCACGACTATCAGCTGCAGCTCGTACCGCAGATGCTGCGTCGGCTCCGCCCCGACGTGCGGATCGGGTTCTTCAACCACATCCCGTTCCCACCGGTGGAGCTGTTCGGCCAGCTGCCCTGGCGCAAGCAGGTCATCGAGGGTCTGCTCGGGGCGGACCTGGTCGGCTTCCAGCGCACCGGGGACGCGGCCAACTTCCTGCGCGCCGTGCGTCGGTTCACGTCCTACGGCACCCGCGGCCAGGTCATCACCATCGGCAAGCACTGGACCCGCCCGGAGCGGCACGTGCGGGCTGCGACGTTCCCGATCTCCATCGACTCGGCGCAGCTGGACGAACTCGCCCGGACCGAGGCCGTGGAGAAGCGGGCCGCGGCGATCCGCTCCGAGCTGGGTGACCCGGACGTGCTGCTGCTCGGCGTCGACCGGCTCGACTACACGAAGGGCATCCGGCACCGGATCAAGGCGTTCGGCGAGCTGGTGGCCGAGAAGAAGCTCACCGTGCCCGCGGCCGCGCTGGTGCAGGTGGCCAGCCCGAGCCGGGAGCAGGTGGAGCAGTACAAGACGCTGCGCCACGAGGTCGAGCTGATGGTCGGGAACCTCAACGGCGAGCACGGCTCGCTCGGGCGCTCGGCCATCTACTACATGCACCACTCCTACCCGCAGGATGAGATGGCTGCCCTGTACCGGGCGGCGGACGTGCTGCTGGTGACCGCGCTGCGGGACGGCATGAACCTGGTCGCCAAGGAGTACGTGGCCGCCCGCAGCGACCTCGGCGGAGTCCTCGTGCTCAGCGAGTTCGCCGGTGCCGCGGACGAGATGAGCCAGGCCCTGCTGGTCAACCCCCACGACATCGAGGGCATGAAGTCCGTGATCATGAGGGCCGCGACCATGGATCCCCGGGAGGGGCGCCGCCGGATGCGGGCGCTGCGCAAACGGGTCCTCGAGCATGACGTCGCGCACTGGGCGAACTCGTTCCTGTCCGTGCTGGAGGCGGTGCCGCAGCGGACCTCGCACGTCTGAGCCCGCACCCGTCCGACCCCTCGCGCGACGGCGGTCACACGCGCCGCCTCGCGCTCACGAGCCCTCGAGGAGTACTGCATGCATGACACCCTGACGGCGGCGCTCGACGACTTCGCCGCGTCGTCGCCGATCCTGATCGCCCTCGACTTCGACGGCTGCCTCGCCCCGTTCGAGCAGGACCCGGCGAACTCCCGCCCGCTGCCGGAGTCGTCCGCCGCCCTGGCCCGGCTCGGCGCCGATCCGGGCGTGCAGCTCGCCCTGGTCTCCGGCCGACCGGCCGCGGACCTGCTCACCCTCGCCACGCCGTCCGCCGGCACCTGGCTGGTCGGCAGCCACGGTGGGCAGACCGGCGAGGTCCGCGCCGACGGCACCCTGCACCTGGACCCCTTCGAACTCACGACGGCGCAGGCCGAGCTGCGCTCCGCCGTCGCCGACGCGCTGGCCGAGCTGGCCGCGGCGTACCCGGGTGCGTGGGTCGAGAACAAGCCGGCCGCGGCGGCCCTGCACACCCGCGGGCTCAGCGCAGAGGCAGCGGACGAGGCACTGGACGCGGCGATGGCGGGGCCCGGCGGGTGGCCGGGGGTGCACCCGATCCGCGGCAACCAGGTCGCCGAACTGGCGGTCCTCGAGGTGACCAAGGGCCAGGCCCTCGAGCGCCTGCGGGCGCGGCTGCTCGGCGGCCCTCCGGCAGCACCGCGGGAGGTGAGCGAACCCGGGGAGGCGACCTCCGCCGTCGGGCCCCGGGTGCTGTACGCCGGCGACGACGTGACCGATGAGACGGCACTCGCGACCCTGCGAGACGGCGACGTCGGCGTGAAGGTGGGCGACGCCCCGACGGTCGCCGGCCACCGCGTCCCGGACGAGCGGGCGGTGGCCCGGATGCTGACCCATCTCGCGGACCGGAGGGCGACGCAGATCACACCGTGAGGTGTGGCACAATCATCTTGGCCCGCAGCCATTGCGAGCCGTGTCAGCGGAGACACTCTGACACCTTTCACAACGGATCGTCCGGCACGTACCTGCCGGTGAAGGGAAAGACCAACATGGCATCGGTCACTTTCGACCAAGCAACCCGGGTGTACCCGGGTCAGGAGCGTCCCGCGGTGGACTCGCTCAGTCTCGAGGTCGGGGACGGCGAGTTCATGGTGTTCGTCGGCCCGTCGGGCTGCGGTAAGTCCACCTCGCTGCGGATGCTCGCAGGCCTCGAGGACGTGAACTCCGGCCGCATCCTGATCGGCGACCGCGACGTCACCGACGTCCAGCCCAAGGACCGCGACATCGCGATGGTGTTCCAGAACTACGCGCTGTACCCGCACATGTCCGTGGCGGACAACATGGGCTTCGCCCTGAAGATCGCCGGCACCCCGAAGGCGCAGATCCGCGAGCGCGTCGAAGAGGCCGCGAAGATCCTCGACCTGACCGAGTACCTCGACCGGAAGCCGAAGGCGCTCTCCGGTGGTCAGCGTCAGCGTGTCGCCATGGGCCGCGCCATCGTGCGTCAGCCCCAGGTGTTCCTCATGGACGAGCCGCTGTCCAACCTGGACGCCAAGCTCCGCGTCCAGACGCGTACGCAGATCGCGTCGCTGCAGCGTCGTCTCGGGGTCACCACCGTGTACGTCACCCACGACCAGACCGAGGCGCTGACCATGGGTGACCGCATCGCGGTCCTCAAGGACGGTCTGCTCCAGCAGGTCGGCACGCCGCGGGAGATGTACGACACCCCGGCGAACGTGTTCGTGGCCGGCTTCATCGGCTCCCCCGCCATGAACCTTGGTACGTTCTCGGTCGCCGACGGCAAGGCGAACCTGGGCGACACGCACATCCCGCTGACCCGCACCACGATCGACGCGATCACCGAGGCGGACAAGGGCGAGATCACGCTCGGCTTCCGTCCGGAGTCCCTGGACGTCTCGTCCGAGGGCGAAGAGGGTGCATTCGGCATCAACGTGAACCTCGTCGAGGAACTCGGTTCGGACGCGTTCGTCTACGGCCAGCTCTCCGCCCGTGAGGTTGCCGAACACGTCACCTCCGGCGCCGGCGAGGCCCAGCTGATCGCGCGCGTCGACCCGCGCCGCCCCCCGATGAAGGGCGACAAGATCTGGGTCAAGGTCCGCCCGGGCGAGGCGCACGTCTTCTCCTCCGCCACGGGTGAGCGCCTGCCGGCCTGATCCACGCGCACCACACGAGGGGGCGGGTTCCTGACGGGGCCCGCCCCTTCGCGTATGCCCCGGTGCTTCCGCCCTGCACCGGCGCACGCGTTTCCCGGCCGAACCTGAGAGACTTCTTCCATGCCCCAGTCCCTGCAGATCACCGCCGCGGCCCCGGACCCGGCACTGCTGGACCTGCCCTGGCACGTGCCGCTCGAGGAATGGCCCGAGTCGCACCTGGCCGCGCTGCCCCGCGGGATCTCCCGGCACGTGGTCCGCTTCGTGAAGCTCTCCGGGCGGGTCATCGCGGTCAAGGAGATCGGCGAGTCCGTCGCCTACCGGGAGTACGCGCTGCTGCGGGACCTGAACCGCCTGGACGTGCCCTCCGTGGAACCGGTCGGGGTCATCACGGGTCGCACCTCCCCCGACGGTGAGCAGCTGAACTCGGTGCTGATCACCAAGCACCTGAAGTTCTCGCTGCCCTACCGGGCCCTGTTCAGCCGGTACCTGGCCCCGGACATGGCCACGCGCCTCATCGACGCGCTCGCCGTGCTGCTCGTGCGCTTGCACCTGACCGGCTTCTACTGGGGCGACGTGTCCCTGTCCAACACCCTGTTCCGGCGGGACGCGGGCGAGTTCGCCGCCTACCTCGTGGACGCCGAGACCGGGGATCTGCATGACACGCTGACCAAGGGCCAGCGGGAGTACGACCTGGAGATCGCCCGGGTCAACATCATCGGCGAGCTCATGGACCTGGCCGCCGGAGACCTCCTCGTGGACGACATGGATACCGTCGCGGTCGGCGAGATGATCGTGCAGCGCTACGAGGAGCTCTGGAACGAACTGACCGGCGCCGAGGAGTTCGGAGCGACCGAACGGTGGCGGGTCGCGGACCGGATCCGGCGCCTGAACGAGCTCGGCTACGACGTCGGCGAGCTGCAGATGACCACGGACGTGGACGGCACCACCGTTCAGATCCAGCCGAAGGTCGTCGACGCCGGCCACCACCACCGCCGGCTGATGCGCCTGACCGGCCTGGACGCCGGCGAGAACCAGGCGCGCCGCCTGCTGAACGACATGGACACCTATCAGGCGGATACCGACCAGCAGGGCGAGGACGAGGAGTTCGTGGCGCACGAGTGGCTCGCCGACGTGTTCGAGCCGACCGTGCGCGCGGTCCCGCGCGACCTGCGCGGCAAGCTCGAGCCGGCGGAGGTCTACCACGAGGTGCTCGAGCACCGCTGGTTCATGGCTCAGAACGCCGGGCATGACATCCCGCTGAGGGATGCCCTGACGTCCTACGTGGAGAACGTTCTGCGGCACCGACCCGACGAGGAGGCCATCCTCGGCCTCGACACCGCAACCCTCGCCGCGATCGAACCGGACTGACCCTACGGGCGCACGCTCCGCCGTCGGGCCTGGTGCCCGCGCGGCTACGGGCGCGCCGGGTCCGGTTCGGCGAGCGCGGCGGGAACGGAGGTGCCGGCCAGCAGGTCGGCGATGTCCACCCGGGCGCCCGTGCGGCGCGAGCCGTTCGCCGCGATGCCCACCAGCACGGACCGCAAGCCGTCCGCGAGCCCGGCGGGGCGGCCGAGCGGATCGACGGCGGGTCCGCGGAAGACGTCGGTCAGGAGCTGGCCGTCACCGCCACCGTGCCCGCCCTCGCCCGTCGGGATCGGGACCTCCTGCGCGACCTCCCAGTGCCGCTGCACGAGCAGTCGCTGCCCACGGGCGCGCACACCGTCGGCGCCGGCGACGTTGGCCGGGGAGTTGGCGTCAAGGATCGGGTGGCCGTCGGCGTCCGGGACCACCGCCGAGCGCTCCACGACCTCGAGCTCGGCGCGGCCCTCGGTGCCGTTCGCCGTCACCCGGTACCCCTCCCACGGCGAGTGGGCGTTCAGCGAGTAGGTGAGCACCGGTCCGCGGTCGTAGCCGACCATCACGGACATGTTGTCCTCGATGGAGATGCCCGCCGAGAACACGTCCACGTCCCGCAGGTACCCGTCGTGGTGCTCGGCCTCGTAGTACAGGCGCCGCAACTCCGGGTCGGTGCGCAGGTCGAGGGCGAACGGGTCCCGGGTGGGTGGGTCCACGGTGCCGCGGGCGGGGCGTTCGGGCAAGCCCCGGGCGAGCGCGTTGTCGCGACCGTAGAAGCGCAGGTCGCCCGCCGCGAACACCCAGGCGGGGCTGTCCGCGAGCCACCAGTTCACCAGGTCGAAGTGGTGGGAGGCCTTGTGCACCAGCAGCCCGCCGGAGTTGGCGCGGTCCCGGTGCCAGCGGCGGAAGTAGTCCGCGCCGTGCGCGGTGTCCAGGGCCCACTCGAAGTGCATCGACGTGACGGTCCCGATCCGGCCGGAGTCGATGACGTCCTTCAGGGCGCCGTTGCGCGGCGAGTAGCGGTAGTTGAACGTCAGCACGAGGGACCTACCGGTGGCGGCGACGGCGTCGGTGATCCGCTCGCATCCGGGCAGGTCGGTCGTCAGCGGCTTCTCCACCACGACGTCCGCCCCGGCCGTCAGCGCACGGGCGACCAGGTCCGCGTGGGTGTGGTCGGGGCTGGTCAGGATGACGCGGTCGACCCGCTCGGAGGTGATCATCGCCTCGAGGTCGGCGGGCAGGTACCGGGCCGGCAGCGGCGCGCCGGGCCGGGTCTGCGCGACCAGCTCGTCGTACCGGTCCAGCCGACCCGGGTTCGGCTCGCACCAGGCCACCAGCTCACCGGCGTCGTCGAAGGGTCCGAGCAGCGCGTCGATGTACATCCGTGCGCGCGAGCCGGTCCCGATGATCGCGTACCTCGTCATGGTCGATGTGCTTCTTTCGTCGGGGTACTGCTCAGGGCTACTTGATGCCGGTCGTGGCGATCCCCTTGACCAGATACTTCTGGCCGAACAGGAACACGACGAAGACCGGGATCAGGGAGACGATGGACATGGCGAACAGGGCGCCCCAGTTCGAGGACCCGGTGGAGTCCACGAACGTGCGCAGGGCCACCGGGACCGTGTACATGTCCGGGCTGGTCAGGAAGATGAGCGAGGAGAAGAAGTCGTTCCACGTCCAGATGAACGTGAAGATCGCCGTGGTGGCCAGAGCCGGCAGGGACAGCGGCATCATGATCCGGGCGTAGATGCGGATGTGGCCGCAACCGTCCAGGCGGGCCGCCTCGTCCAGCTCCTTCGGGATGCCCCGGAAGAACTGGACCATCAGGAAGATGAAGAACGCGTCCGTGGCGAGGAACTTCGGGACGATCAACGGCAGGAACGTGTTGATCCAGTCCAGCTCGGAGAACAGCACGTACTGCGGCACGATCACCACATGGATCGGGAGCATGATCGACATCAGCATGATCGCGAACCACAGCCGCCGGCCGGTGAAGTTCAGCCGCGCGAACGCATACGCCGCCATCGAGCAGGAGATCAGGTTCCCGAGCACGGCGCCCGCCACCACCACGGCGGAGTTGGCCAGGTAGTGGGTGAACGGGTGCGCTAATGCGTTCCACCCGACCGTGTAGTTGCTCAGGTCCCACTCGGCGGGCAGCAACGACGGGTCCCTGAAGATGATGTCGTTCGGCTTCATCGAGCTGGACACCATCCACAGCAGCGGATAGAGCATCACCAGGCCGAAGGCGATCAGCAGCAGGTGCCGCAGGATCGACCGCAGCGAGGTCCGCCACAGCACCGGCCGCCGGGTGGGTGGCGCCTGGGCCGCCAGCTCGGTGAGGGTGGGCCCCCGGCGCGTGGTGGTCGGGGGGTCGGTCCGGGGCCCCGCCGCGCCCGCCCTGGTCTCAGTCACCGTAGAACACCCAGTACTTGGAGGCGAAGAAGTTCACGGCGGTCATCCCGGCGATGATCACCAGCAGCAGCCAGGCCATCGCGGACGCGTAGCCCATGTCGAACGCGCCGAACCCTCGCTGATAGAGGTAGAGCGTGTAGAACATGGTCGAGTCCGCCGGGCCGCCGGTGCCGCCGGAGACCACGAAGGCCTGCGTGAACGACTGGAACGCGCCGATCAGCTGCAGCACCAGGTTGAAGAAGATGATCGGGGTGAGCAGCGGCAGCGTGATGGAGCGGAACCGCCGGGACCGGGATGCGCCGTCGATCGCGGCAGCCTCGTAGTAGGTCTCCGGGATCTGCCGCAGGCCCGCCAGGAAGATCACCATCGGTGCCCCGAACGTCCAGACGTTCAGGATCATCAGGGTGCCGAGGGCGTAGTCCGGGTGCGACACCCAGCCCTGACCCTCGATGCCGAAGAGCGCGAGGAACTGGTTCACCAGGCCGTTCGTGCCGAACACCTGCCGCCACAGGATCGCGATCGCAACGGACCCGCCGAGCAGCGAGGGCAGGTAGAACACGGACCGGTAGATCGCCAGGCCACGCAGGCCCCGGTCCAGCACGATCGCCAGCAGTAGCGCGGCCGCGAGCTGCAGCGGGACGGAGATCAGCACGTAGGTGAACGTGACCCCGAGCGAGTTCAGCAGCCGCTCGTCGGCGAACATCCGGACGTAGTTCTCCCACCCGATCCAGTTCGGGTCCTGCAGCAGGTTGTAATCGGTGAAGGACAGGTACAGCGAGGCCACCAGCGGGCCCGCGGTGATCACGAACAACCCGATGAACCACGGGGCCAGGAAGAACACCGCGGCCCGGTTGTCGCCCTTCTCCGCGGCGCTGCGGCCGCGGCGACGATGACCCCGGCCGGGCTCGCGCCGCATCGTGCTCAGCTCGCGGAGTGCGGACACGCTGGAGCACCTCCCCCGGTGCGCTTCGCGGATGCCGGTCCCATGCGCTCAACTCCCTCGCTCGACTCGGTTGCTCAGGAGATCGCCGCGGTCACTTCGGTCACGAACGCCGCACCCGCATCCGCAGGGCTGGTTTGGCCGAACAGCACCTCCTGGTTCAGCCGGGTCAGGATCCCGGCGCTCTCGGTGGAGCCGGTCGGCCCGATCACGAAGTCGCCGTCGATGAACTCGCTGACCTGGCTGAGGAAGTCGAACTCGACCTGGGTGGTCGGTTCGAGGCCCTGCTCGGACAGGTGCGCCCGGATCGTCTCGTTCGACGGGACACCGCGGTCGGTGCCGATGAGGTCGGCCGCGTCGGTGCTGTTCACGAGGAAGTCGACAAGTTGTGCCGCGGCCTCCGGGTGCTCGGTCTCGGCGTTGATCGTGTACAGCTGCGAGGCCTGCTGCCACATGGCGGACCCGTTCGGGCCGGTGTCACCGGGCACCCGGATGAGGATCAGGTCCTGCCCGGACGCCTCCCGGAACGGGCCCAGGTTGTTCGACCAGCCGAAGGACATCGCGGCCAGGCCCTGCCCGAGCAGCGACTGCTCCGGCGAGGTCTGGGTGGTCAGCTCGGAGGTGATCGTGGCCGGCGGCGTCGCCCCCGACTCCATCAGGCCGGAGCTGTAGGTGAACCAGTCGGCGACCAGTTCCGGTGTCGCGTTGAGCGACCCGTCCTCCAGGTACAGACCGTGCCCGGACTGGTGGTTGAGGTAGAGGTCGAGCACCTCGGCGGACGTCGGATCGGCCGCGCCGTAGGTACCGTCCGGGGCGTTCGCGCTGATCTCGGCCGCGATGTCCGCGAAGTCGTCCCAGGTCCACGAGTCCTGGTCCGGCAGGTCCACCCCGGCCGCCTCGAAGATCGCCGGATTGACCACGACGCCGTAGGTGTTCGCGCCGGTCGGCACCCCGTACTGGGTGTCGGAGAAGAACCCGTTGGACAATGCGCCCGCGTCGAGCGTGGAGGTGTCCAGGTACTCGGCGACCTCGGCGAGGTCGAGGAGCACGCCGCGGTCCCCGTACTCGCGCGGGTAGGCGCCGCCCATCGTGATCACGTCCGGGGCGTCCCCGGCCGCGACGGTGGTGGCGAGCCTGTCGAAGTAGGCGTTGAAATCCACGTACTCGGTCTCCACGGTGATGTCCGGGTTGGCGGCCTCGAAGACCTCCACGGCCTCGTTCGTGATGGCGGCCCGGTCCTCGTTGCCCCACCACGCGAACCGGATCGTGACGTCCTCACCCGCTGCGGAGGCGTCGGGGTCGCCCGCGTCCGTACCGCCGTCGTCCGCCTGCCCACAGGCGGCCAGCGCGAGCACCAGGCCCGCGCCGACGATGCCCGCGACGCCCCGCCCGCGGCCACGCTCGCGCCTCGCTGAGAATCCGATGTTGCGCATGGTCGATCCCTCCCGGCGCGTCCTCGCACCGATTCGCTTCCGCTGTGAAGTGAGTGTGGATGTCGATCTCCGGACGGCTCTCGCCGCCTTCTTTACACCGGTGTAAAGACACCATGTGCAGCAGGTCGCTGTCAAGACCCTTGGGTCAGTCGGTCGCGGTGGACTCGCGCGTCTCGATGCGGAACCCGGCGACGATCTCGTGCGCCGAGGCCGTCTCGTGCTCACCGCCGCGTCCGGCCAGCCGGTCGGCGAGGAGCCCGACGGCGGTGCGTGCGATCTCGGTCCGGCCCGGGTCGATCGTGGTCAGGCTCGGGCGCGAGAAGCTCGCCTCCTCGATGTTGTCGAACCCGGCGACGGCCACGTCGCCGGGCACGGAGAGCCCGCGCTCGAACAGTTCCCGCATCGCGCCAAGGGCCATCACGTCGTTGAGCGCGAAGACGGCGTCAAGGGTGACACCCCGCTCGAGGATCTCGGCCATGGCCCGGGCCCCGGTCTGCCGGCTCCACCGCTCGTCGCCGGCCACCAGCCGCGGGTCCACCTCGACCCCTGCGGCGGACATCGCGGCGCGGAACCCCCGCGCGCGCAGGTTCCCGGCGCCGGACTCCGAGTCGTGCCCACCGATCAACGCGATGCGGCGCCGGCCGCCGTCGAGCAGGTGCTCGGTGACCGTCCGGGCGCCTGCCTCGTTCGCCATCGCCACGTGGTCGACGCCACGGCGCAGCGCCCGCTCGCCGAGCAGCACCATCGGGAAGTCGACGTCGAGTGCACCGGCGTCCGCGGAGCGCAACGCCGTCGGCGAGTAGAGCAGCCCGTCCGTCATCCGGCGGCGCGGGCTGGTCAGCACCTCGAGCTCCCCGGCCCTGGTGCCGCCCGTCTGCTCGATCAGCACGGTCAGCCCGACCTGGTCGGCCGCCGCGATGACCGCGTCGGCGAGTTCGGCGAAATAGGCCAGGCGCAGTTCCGGGACCGCGAGCGCGATCAGGCCGGTCCGGCCGAGGCTCAGGTTCCGGGCCGTGAAGTTCATCTGGTACCCGAGCTCGTCGATCACCCTCAGTACCCGGTCCCGCATCTCGGGGCGCACGTGCGGGTAGGCGTTGACCACGTTGGAGACGGTCTTGAGCGAGACACCGGCACGCCGCGCCACGTCCCGCATCGTCACCGCGCGCACCGTCACGCTCACCTCCGCTCGCCGGGTCCGGACGGAACCCGCCACGGGGGAACTATGCCACCGTCAACGTGCGAGACCTGCCTGGTAGGCCGGCAACGCGCGAGCCCACGGGCCGGTCAACACGCGGTGACGCGGCGTCGGCGGTCAGCGCGAACTGAGGTACTGGCGCACCCGCGGCAGGGTGGCAACGGCACCATTGAGCAGCGCGCCGCTGAGCAGCACGATGCCGACGATCCCGAGCGCGCGCTCCCCCGCGGTGGCGCGCCCACCGGCACGCCGCGACCGCCCGGCGCGACGCAGCAGTACCAGCCCGATGCCCAGCTCGACACCCGCGGCAGCCGCCGGCACCCAGGACCGGCTCACCTCCTCCGCGCTCTCGTAGAGCGCGTATGCCCCGGCCCGGGCCTCGTCCGCGGCGACGTGCGCGGCGCGGCGCATCGCCTCGGTGACCGTCACCGGGTCGATCGTGACGACGTCGTCCAGGCTCGTCGCGTCGATCTCATGATCGAGGAACCCGGTGATCGCGGCGGGCAGCCCGAGCGCCGCCACGAGGGCTGCGGGTCCGCCGTCCGATGACCGCTCCAGTGCGGTGCGCAGCTGTGCAGGGTCCGCGTCGGGTCGGACAGCGGCCAGGTCGCGGACCAGGGCACCGGCACCGAGCTCGGCGTCGATGAAGGCAGCCACGAGGTCGGCCACCCGCTCCTCGGTGGGTACCGCGGTGAGCGTTGCGTCCCAGGTGAACAACTGCGTGCGTTCCGGGGTCTCGATGAGCGCGACCGACGGGAACACCGCGCCGCGCTCGAGCAGCACCGCGGGCAGGTGCTCGGCCGCCCAGGTGAGCTCGGTGAGCACCGCGCCGCTCTCGATCAGCACCAGCCGGTCGTCACCGTGCGGGGCGGCGTGCAGGCGCACCCCGGCGGCGGTGGCCAGCGATTCCAACTGCGGCAGGCTCGCCGGGGTGAGGACCACGGCCCGGTCCGGCACCCGTGCGGAGACGACGTCGATCTCGGGATCGAACGGGTCGTCGTCGGGCTCCTCCTGCCCCTCGCCCGGTTCTGGAGTGGCATCGAAACCGACATCGTCGAACGCGACGTAGGCCTGGCATTCGCGCGCGAGGGCCTCGGTGAGTTCAGCCACACCCGGGCCGGGCACGACGTGTTGGCCATCCTCGGCGACGACGGCGACGCGGTCGTCGGCGTCGGTCGCGATCGTCACGGCGACGGCGTACGGGGCCTCGGGATCGGACTCGATCAGCGCGACCACCTGGGCACCGTCCAGGAAGCCGCCGGCCCGGGCGGCGTGGGGCGTTCTCGCGCTGACGATCCCGGAGCGGCGGCGCCACGTCGGTGTACTCGTCATTCCCCGACCCTACCTACCGTCGGGCCTGCTGACACGCACAACGCCCGGCGTGGGCCGGTCACGCCGATGCGGCGTCGCGGCGTTTGCGGGCCACCTCGTACAGGGCGATCCCGATGGCGGTCCCGGCGTTCAGGGACTCGGTCGCGGCAGCGATCGGGATCGAGACGATCAGGTCGCAGGTCTCGCGGACCAGGCGGCCGAGACCCTTGCCCTCGGAGCCGAGGACCAGGACCAGCGGGTCGCCGGCGAGCTCCAGGTCACCGATCTCGGTGGGCCCGTCGCCGTCGAGACCGACCACGAAGCAGCCGGCCTGCTTGTACATCTCCAGGGCGCGGACCAGGTTCGTGGCGCGCGCGACGGGGACCCGCGCGGCAGCGCCGGCGGAGACCTTCCACGCGGACGCCGTCACCCCGGCGGCCCGCCGCTGCGGGACGACGACCCCGTCGACGCCGAACGCACCGGCGCTGCGCAGGGCCGCACCGAGGTTGCGGGGGTCGGTGATGCCGTCGAGGGCGACGATCAACGGAGTGTGACCGTTGCCGGTGGCAAGGTCCAGCAGCGCCTCGGGCTCGGCGTAGGAGTACGCGGGCACCTGGATGACCACACCCTGGTGCACGCCTCCGTCGGTGAACCGGTCGAGCTCGGCCTTGGAGACCTCCAGCAGCGGCAGCGAGCGGGCCGTCACCTCGCGCAGGATCTCCCGGGTCCGGTCATCGGAGTCGATCCGGTGGGACAGGTACACCGTGGACACCGGGATGTCCGCGCGCAGGGCCTCGACCACCGAGTTGCGCCCACCGACGTACTCATGGGCCTTTGCGGAGGAACGCCCCTGCGACCGCCCCTGCCCGCCGCCGCGCCCGCTCTTGGCCGCGTCACGATCGGAGGCCGCCTTCCGCTTGGCGGCCGGGTGGTAGGGCCGGTCCTCCGCCTTCGGCGTCGGACCCCGGGCCTCAAGGGCCTGACGGCCGTGGCCGCCGGTACCGACCCGGGCGCCCTTCTTGGAACCGGGCTTGCGCACGGCTCCCTGACGTCGAGAATTACCGGCCACTTGTGCCACCCTTCACGCTCCACCGGGCGCCGCCCGGGGAGTCCTCGACAACGATTCCCGCTGCCGTCAGTCTGTCGCGCAGGGCGTCGGCACGCGCCCAATCCTTCTCGGCCCGCGCCTGGACGCGCTCGGAGAGCACCGCCTGCACGAGGACGCCGAGCGCCTGCTCCGCTGCGCCGTCGGCGGCCCGTTCGCCGACCCACGGCTGCGCCAACGGGTCGATCCCGAGCACGTCGAGCATCGTGCGCACCTGCGCCTGCGCGGTGCGCACCTGCGCCTGGTCCTGCGCGGCCAGCGCCGTGTTGCCTGTGGTCACGTGCTCGTGCACGACCGCGAGCGCGGCCGAGACGTTCAGGTCGTCGTCCATCGCGGCGGCGAACGCTTCCGGCACCTCGGTGCCGGCCACCTCCTCGAGGGTGAGCGCGCCGACGAGCTCCACGGCGCGCTGAACGAACCCGGAGATCCGCTCCCAGGCGGCGCCGGACTCGTCGAGGCTGGTGTCCGAGAACTCGAGGGTGGACCGGTAGTGCACCGCGCCGAGGGCGTAGCGCAGCACGACGGCCTCGCCCCGCTCCAGCACCGCATCGACGGTGAGGGAGTTGCCGAGCGACTTGCTCATCTTCTCCCCGCCGACCGTCACCCAGGCGTTGTGCATCCACAGGTTCGTGAAGCCCCAGCCGGCTGCCTGCGACTGGGCCTGCTCGTTCTCGTGGTGGGGGAAGCGCAGATCGATGCCACCGCCGTGGATGTCGAAGGACTCGCCCAGGTACTTGTGCGCCATCGCGGAGCACTCCAGGTGCCAGCCGGGCCGGCCGCGGCCCCACGGGGTTGGCCAGGAGGCGCCGTCCGGGTCGGTCTCCTTGGTGGCCTTCCAGAGCGCGAAGTCCCGAGGGTCGCGCTTGTCCGAGGCCTCATCCTCCACCGTGGAGAGGTTCTCCAGGAGCTGATGGGTGAGCTCGCCGTACTTGCCCCACGAGCGCACGTCGAAGTACACGTTGCCCTCGTCGCCGACGTAGGCGTGCCCACGCTCGAGCAGCAGCGTGATCAGTTCGGCCATCTCGGTGACGTGCCCGGTCGCCCGCGGTTCGTACGCGGGCGGTGCGACACCCAGGATCTCGTACGCCCGGTTGAACTCCCGCTCGAACCGGTGCGCCCAGGCCCACCACGGCACGCCGGCCTCGGCGGACTTGGTGAGGATCTTGTCGTCGATGTCGGTGACGTTGCGGACCAGGGTGACGTCCAGGCCGTTACGGCTCAGCCAGCGGGTGAGGATGTCGAAGGCGATTGCCGAGCGCAGGTGCCCGATGTGTGGCGCGCCCTGCACCGTGGCGCCACACAGGTAGATGCCGACCCGTCCGCTCTCACGGGGGACGAAATCGCGCACCTCACGGGTGGCGGAGTCATACAGGCGCATGGTCACCACGGGAGTTTATCGGCCGCACGCCGGCCCGGGCACCCGCGGGGCGGTGCGGCCCCGCGGGTTGCCCCCGCGTCAGGGCGCGGCGATGACGTCCTGGCGCTGGGAGCCGAGGCCCTCGACGCCGAGCTCGACCACGTCGCCGGGGGCGAGCCACTCCTGCGGGGACTTGCCCATGCCGACGCCGGCGGGGGTGCCGGTGTTGATGAGGTCGCCCGGTTCGAGCACCATGAACTGGCTCAGGTAGTGCACGATGAACGTCGGCGAGAAGATCATGTCCTTGGTGGAGCCGTCCTGCTTCGGCTGCCCGTTCACGGTCAGCCACAGGCGCAGGTTCCGCACGTCGCCCACCTCGTCCGGGGTGACCAGGTAGGGACCCGCCGGGTTGAAGGTCTCGGCGGACTTGCCCTTGGACCACTGGCCGCCCCGCTCGATCTGGAAGGCGCGCTCGGACACGTCGTGCGCCGTGAGGTACCCGCCGATCACGGCTTCGGCGGCGGCCTCGTCCTCGAGGTAGCGCGCACGGGCGCCGATGACGATGCCGAGCTCCACCTCCCAGTCCGTCTTCTCCGAGCCGCGCGGGATGTGCACGGTGTCGTTCGGGCCGATGAGTGTGTTGGGGGACTTCGTGAACAGCACGGGCTCGTCCGGGGCCGCGGCGCCCGACTCGGCGGCGTGGTCGGCGTAGTTCAGGCCGATGCACAGGATCTGGTGCGGGCGAGCGATCGGAGCGCCGATACGCTGGTCGCCGAGGTCCTGCACCTGCCCCGCGGCTACGCGCTCGGCCACGACCGGCGCCAGGGCGGCCGGTCCACCGCCGGTCCAGAAGGCGGCGTCCACGTCGCCGACGACATCGGAGACGTCGACGTAGCGCCCCTCCTCCACGAGCACACCGGCCCGCTCCGCTCCGAACTCTCCGACTCGCAACAGCTTCATTGACTCTCGCCTCTCGTGGGATGCCCGGGCTCGGGCAGGGCTGGGACGTCGACGACCGACCCCGATCGGGCCGAGTCTAGGAGCGCCTCGACGGCGGCGACGGCGGCGGCCGCTGGGCGAGACGGGCCGAGGTTCTCGCCGCGGCCGAGGACCAGGTCGATGAATGCCTCGACCGGCCGGCCAGGTCGGTAGGCGCTGAGGTGCTGGTCCGGCTCGTACTCGAGCACCGAACCGTCCCCCCGCTGCCAGCGAACCCGGGCCCGCAGCAGGTCGTGACTGACCTCGCCGGTGCTGCCGAGGTAGCGGATGTGCTGGCGGTGCGGCACGCCGTCCGGGGTCGCCGCGGTACCGATCGCTACCCCGAGGGCGCCACGCTCGAGGGTGAACGTCATCGCGTCCTGCACGTCGACGTCGGTCCCAGGATGCTGCGAGTCGGTGAACGCGGCGACGCGACGCATCTGCTGGCCGGTGCACCAGCAGAGCAGCCCGAGCACGTGGGCCAGCTGGGTGGTGGCGTGGCCGCCGCCGTTCGCGGCCGAGTAGGCACCCGGGTGCCGCCGTTCGGGCGCGTCGTCGCCAGGGTCGGACCCGGCGGCCGCGAACAGTGCGATCGCCGAGGACGAGAACTCGGCCGTCACCTGCCGCAGTTCCCCGATGCCCTCGCGGACGGCCCTTCGCGAGAAGGTGGCCGCGGCGCCGTACTGGTGGGTCAGGCCGACCGCCAGGTGCAGACCGGCCCGCTCGGCCGCCGTCGTCATCGCGAACGCGTCCGCCGAGGTGACCGCGAGCGGCTTCTCGACGAGCACGTGCCGCCCCGCGGCGAGCGCGGTCAGGACCGGCTCGCGGTGGTGGGCGTTGGGCGTCGCCACGAGAACCACGTCGACGGCGCAGGCCGGGTCCGCGAGCGCCGTCGCCAGGTCCGGGTGGGCCCGGGCGCCGGTGCGCGCAGCGAGCGTGTGCGCGCGTGCCGCGTGCGGGTCGCAGACCGCGACGAGCTCGGCGTCGGGGTGCGCCAGGAGCGCCGGCACGTGATGGTTCGTCGCCCACCAGCCGGCGCCGACCAGAGCGAACCGAACGGGCGTCGCTCCGGCCGCGGTCATCGACGTGCTCCCACGAGCCCCATCAGAACCCGGCGTCTCCCGGGTCGATGCCGACGCCGGGTCCCTCCGAGGGCGCCGGCACGCCCGCTGGTGGCCCGAGGCCCACCATGATCTCGGCGAGGCATCCCGGGCCCGTGGCGGCCAGCAGGTGCAGCGCCCAGGGCTGCAGGGCCGAGGCGTGCGGCGCGAACGTCACGCCGTGTGCGCCTGCCACGGTCGCGAGCGTCTGTGCGATCCTCAGGCCGCCACACCAGGTGACGTCGGTCTGGAGCACGTCGACGCTGCGCGTGTTCAGCAGGTCCAGGCCGGCCCGCAGGCCGAACGCGTGCTCGCCGGATGCCACCCGGACCGGCGTGATCGCGCGGCGCAGTTCCTGGTGCCCGTCGAGATCGTCCGGGGCGAGCGGCTCCTCGATCCAGCCGAGCCCGAGGTCGGCGGCCGCGCGGGCGAACGCGACGGCGGTCGGCACGTCCCAGGACATGAAGCAGTCGACGGCGAGTGGGACCTCGGCGGGCACGCGCTCGCGCACGGCGGCGAGGACCTCGACGTTGCGCGCCACGTTGGTCGGGCCGTCCGCGGGTCCGTACGGCATCGGGACCTTGACGTACGCCGCGCCCGGCAGCAGGTCGGCAGGCAGGTCCACGCTCGCGTCCGCGGCGGTGAGGTAGTACGGCAGCGGCCCAGGGCTGCCGCCCAGCATCCGGTACAGCGGTACGCCGGCGGCGCGCGCGGCCGCGTCCCAGAGCGCGAGGTCGACGGCGGAGGTCGCCATGGCCACGGCGCCACCGGCCGCGTAGGGCTGCGCCACCCGGCCGAGTTCCGCGGTCAACCGGGCGACCTCGCGCACATCCTGCCCGACGAGCAGGTCGCGCAGGTGCTCCGTGAGCAGCGCCGCGATCACGGCGCCGCCGCGGGCCTGGCCGATCCCGAACACGGCCGGGTCCTCGGTGCCGATGTGGACCCAGACGACGTCGGAGCCCGGACCTCGCCAGGAGGAACGGCGCTCGCTGAACCGGGGGAACGGCGCCAGCGGCGTCGAGATCCGTTGGGAGTCCAACCAGGTGTTGGCCGAGAACGGTGCGGTCCGGACGGTCACCGATCGCACGGGGATCGCTGTGGGTCCGGTCGCCGTCGGCATGGAACCAGACGCTAGCGCATCCAACCCGGCGAGTTCTATGACACGAACACCGATTCGACATCTTGAACCGGCTGTCGAGTTGTGGGACGGTAACGGCGGGCAAACTTCTGCCGAACTCATCCGAACCGTGAGATGCAACGTAGCCACCGTCACGGCCGGACCAATAGTCTGCTGGCGGGCTCATATCCGGCGACATCCGAACACGTCGGATGCTGTCGGCGCAGGGAGCGCCCGACTGCATCATCAGATTGCATCGCTCGGCGACGCGCGATGTGCGACGAACCAAGGAGACTCCATGAAACGACTCACCGCCGTCCTGGCATCCGTCAGCCTCGCCGCCGCCGGGCTGGCCGTCACCGCCACCGCCGCTTCGGCCGGACTCACCACCCGGTGCATCGGCGACGCCGGCGCCGTCACCGTTCCTGGGGACCTGGTGGTCCCCGCCGACAAGACGTGTGTGCTCACCGGCACCACGATCGATGGCGCCGTCCGCCTGCAGCCGGGCGCGAACCTCATCATCACCGACGGCACCATCACCGGCGCCGTGGTCCTGAACGCGGACAGCTACTTCGACGCGGTCGGCACCTCGGTCGGTGGCAACATCAACAACCGCGACGGGTACGGCGTGTACCTGGAGGACGCCACGGTGGCGGGCGCGTACGTCGGCCAGGCCGGCGAGAGCGTCAACCCGTTCTTCTACGCCGTGGGCGCGGACGTGAACCGTCGCGTCGAGGCCGTCCAGGGAGCGCTCTACCTGGAGAGCACCCAGGTCGGTGGCCCGGTCACCGCGATCGGCACCGAGTACGCCGACGTGGTCGACTCCACGCTGCTGCGGGACCTGACCGTGTCCGGCAACGTCGCGGGTGCCACGCTGTGCGGCTCCGAGGTGGACGGCAACGTCACCTACACCGAGAACGGTGGCGTCCAGGTGGGCACCGGCTCGTCCATCGCCGTCTGCGAGGACGTCACCTACATCGGGGGCAGCCTGACCGCCTCGAACAACACCGTCGGCGTGGCCGTGAACGAGGCCATCATCCGCGGTGACCTCGGTGGCGAGGGCAACGACCCGGCCCCCACGGGCGCCGACAACCGCGTCCGCGGTGAGATCTCCGGTCAGTTCGTCGACCTGGCCCCGGCCTCGCAGCCGCAGGCCCGTACGTTCGGCGCCGAGGTGTCGAACGAGCAGCTGCTCCTCGACAGCATCACCGAGCGTCGCACGGCCGCCGAGACCGAGGCTGCCGCGGACGGTCCGGCCAACCTCTGAGTTCCTGGCACCACGCAGGACCGCTCAGGGCGCCCGGGTGTCGGCCATCGGCCGGCCCCGGGCGTCCTGGTGTCGGCCCAGGTCCCTCCCGCAGGCCTGGCCGCAGCCGCAGGCCTTCCCCCTGGCCTCCGACGCCGGTTCCCTGACGCGAAATGCGGGTCAGGGCGCGCTTGACCCGCACTTCGAGACAGCGGAACCGCGTCGGGATCTCAACGCGGCTCCACTGACGTGAATCGTCAATGCACCCACGCTCAACCCGCGCCTCGGGACATCGGAACAAAGCGCGCTCACCACTCCCCTGACGCGAAATGCGGGTCAGCGCGCGCCTGACCCGCACTTCGAGACAGCGGAACCGCCTCGGGACCGGAACCGATGCGGCACCCGGTCGGTGTACCGGGCGCGCCCGGCACGCGGCTCAGCTCAGCGGGCCGGGAACTGCGCCGCCAGGGCGCGCACGGCGTCCTCGTCGACGGTGACGCCGAGGCCGGGTGCCGTGGGCAGCGTGACCTGCCCGTCCGAGACGGCGCCGTCGGCCATGAAGTCCGCGGACATCAGGGCCGCGGACTTGATCGACGTGTGCGGTCCGTACTCCATGGCCGCGAGCGACTCGGCGGCGCCGCTGACCTGCAGACCGGCCGCGTAGGCCAGCGACGTGGCCATCGAGTGGTGCGGGGCGATCGGGACGTAGTTCGCGGCCGTCACGGCCGCGATCGCGAAGCCCTCGCTGATCCCGGTCCGCCCGATGTCCGGCTGGGCGATGCCGACGGCCCGCCGGGCGGTCCACTCGGCGAACTCGAACCGGTGCCGCATCGCCTCGCCGACCGCGACCGGGGTGGCGAGGTCCTGGGCGAGCAGTTCGTGGCCGCGCAGGTCCTCCGGGGCGAGGGGAGCCTCGAAGAACCAGATCCCCCGCTCGTCCAGGGCCCGGCCGAGCGAACGGGCCGGGCCGAGCTGGTGCACCCAGTGGGCGTCCACGGCCACCCGCGGCGCCGGCCGGTCGCCTGCGGGTTCGCCCGCCAGCGCCTCCAGCACGGCGTCCACCGTGGCCAGTACGGTCCGTGGGTCCGTGCTCAGGTGCAGCTTCATCGCGTCGAAGCCGGCCCGACGGGCGGCGACGGCGTGCTCCGCCTTCTCCGCGGGCGTCGCCCCGCCGACCGTGGTCAGGTAGAGCGGTACCTCGGTGCGGTAGGCACCGCCGAGCAGGGTGTGCACGGGCAGGCCGTGGGTGTGGCCGGTCAGGTCCCAGAGCGCGATGTCCAGGCCGGCGACGGCGTCCGCGTGGTGGCCGTTCAGGTGGCCGCGTTCGCGCATGGTCTCCTGGAGGCGGAACGCGGTGGGCCGTGGGCCGTCGAGCTCGGTGCCGACGAGCAGCGGGGCGAACACCTCGTTGATGATGACCGCCGGCGCCTCGGGGGCCACCGGCGCCAGGGCCTCGCCCCAGCCGACGTGGTCGGCGGTAGCGATCCGGACCAGCACCGTCTCGTCCCGCGCCGGGTAGACGCTGCGGACGTTCGGGGCGGCTCGGTACCGTGCTCCCCCGGGCTCCCGACCGGGAGCGAGGGGCAACTGCAGCGGGAACGCCTCGAGAGACGTGATGGTGGGCATCGGGAGTGACTACCTTTCGGTGTGGTGGTCGGCGGATCGTGGAGGCTGCGCGCGGAACGGCGCGGCCGGCGGGGCGGACACACCGACCTCCGCGGCGAGGATGCGGCCGCTGCCGGGCGGCACCGGGTCGAGGCCGACCTGCGCGGTGGTGATGAACAGGATGCCGTCGGCGATGGTCACGGCGCTCGGGCGCGGGACGCCGGTCTCGACGACCGCGATGAGCTCGCCGTCCGGGGAGATCCGGCGCACCTCGGCCGCGTCCCACATCGCCACCCAGACGCAGCCCTCGTCGTCGACCACCAGGCCGTCCGGGTTACCGCCGGTCAGTGTCGCGACCGTGCGTCGACCGCTGAGCCGGTCGCCGTCGACGTCGAAGGCCTCGAGGCGCCGGTGCGGCAGGGTGTCGATGTAGTACAGGGTGCGTCCGTCCGGGCTGAACCCGATGCCGTTGGACACCGTGACGTCGGTGAGCGCCGTCGTCACGGCGAGGTCCGGACCGATCCGGTACAACGCCGACGTCGGCTCCCGCGGGGCGGACTGGGTGCCGACCCAGAACGCGCCGTCAGGCGCGCAGACGCCGTCGTTGAGGAAGCGACCCTCGCCGTCGCCGAGCCCGCGCACCCACTCGGAACGGACCCCGTCGGGCGTGACGTGCCACAGGCTCTGCCCGCCCGCGACCGCCCAGCCTGCGCCGTCGTCGACCATCGGCGCACCGACCCCGATGCGCGGCCCGAGATCTGCGGTGAACGTCTCGGTCAGGACCGTGCCGTCGAAGGCGCCGGCGTGGAACGTGCCGAGGCGCATGTCCACCCAGAGCAGGTCGCCGGTGCGTGCATCGACCCGGATCGACTCGCCCTGCAGGTAGGTGGCCGTGCTGACCGGTTCAGCTCTTGACCGCACCGGCGATGCCTTCCACGAACGAGCGCTGGAGGAACAGGAACACGATGACGATCGGGATGATCGCGATCGAGGCCCCTGCGGCCAGACCCGTCCAGTCCGTGGTGTCGGTGCCGAAGAAGTTGTACATGCCGACGCCGAGAGTGCGCAGCTCGGGCCGCCCGAGGGTGAACACGAGCGGGATGAAGAAGGAGTTCCAGGCACCGATGAAGTTCATCAGGACCACGGTGCCGGTGACCGGCTTGGCCAGTGGCAGCATCACCGAGCGGAACGTGCGCAGATACCCCGCGCCGTCCACCCGGGCGGCCTCGGAGAGCTCGTTCGGGATCCCGGAGAAGAACCCGACGTACAACAGCACCGGGACCACCAGCCCCGGGGCGGCCTGGGCGATCGCGGCGCCGAGCAGGCCGTCCTGCAGGCCGATCGCGTTGACCAGCTGGAACACCGGGATGATCGTGTAACCGTGCGGGATGAACATGGCCACGACCAGGACGCCCATCACGATCTTGCGGCCCGGGAGGGTCTTCTCGGAGAGGGCGTACCCGGCCAGGGAGGCCACCAGCACCTGGATCACGACGACCGCGATGGCGAACGTCAGCGTGTTCAGCGTGTAGTCGCCGAACCGGCCGGTGGTCCAGGCCCGGACGAAGTTGTCCAGGGTCCACTCGTTCGGCCACAGCCCGATCCCGCCGAGCAGCATCTCCTGCGGAGTCTTGAACGCGGCGGTGACCATCCACAGGAACGGATAGATCCAGATGAAGCAGAACGGGATCAGGAACAGGTGCCACCAGCGCATCCGGCGGGCCTGGCCGCTGACCCGGTTGCGGGCGCGGGGCCGAGGCTGCGTCGGCGGGCCGGCATCGCCGGCGACCTGCGCTGCCGCGTCCGCACCGGCCTGGGCGCCGGCGCCGGGAGTGATCAGTGCGCTCATGCTGCGGTCCTCTTCAGCCGGCCGGCCAGGAGCGGTCCCTGGAGCAGGGTGATGATCAGGGTGAACACGCCGAAGATGACACCGACGGCGCACGCGAAGCCGTATCGCGGTGCGGCGATGCTCGCATCGAACGCGTACCGGTAGATGTACGTCGGCAACACGTCCGTGGAGAAGATCGGGCCACCGCCGGTGACGGCCTGGACCAGGTCGAACGTGTTCAGGCTGCGCTGGAAGGTCAGCAGCAGCACCACCACCGCGATCGGCATGATCACCGGGATCGTGATGTTGGCCAGCTGCTGGCGGGCACCGGCACCGTCGAGCTTCGCGGCCTCGTAGAGATCCTTCGGGACGGTCTGCAGCGCCGCCAACCAGTAGATCAGGGTGATCCCGAAGCCCTTCCAGATGTCCACCACGACGAGGGTGGGCAGCGCGACGTTCGGATCCCCGAGGAAGTTGACCGGGCGATCGACGAGGCCGATACCGAGCAACACCTCGTTGACCACGCCGCCGACCGGTGCGAGCAGCACCGCGATGACCAGGCCGATCACCGCCGTCGTGGAGACCACGGGCAGGAAGATGGCGAGCCGGTAGATGTTGCGCCCACGCAGGAGCACATTGTTCAGGAGCATCGCGAGGCACAGCGCGGCCGGCAGCTCGATGAACAGGGCGCCGAGGGAGAACAGGAACGAGTTCCAGAACGCGTTCCAGAACGAGCTTGAGTTGAGCGCCTCCCGGAAGTTGTCGAGGCCGACGAACACCTCCGGCGGCCCGACACCGTCCCAGTCGAAGAAGGCGTAGGCCCAGGAGGCGACGATCGGCCAGAGGCTGAACGCGGTGAACAGCACCACCAACGGCACCAGGAACAACCAGCCCCAGAGCACCGCCTGCCGTCGGGCGCGGGTCTTCGAGGGCGCCCCCGGCTTCGAGGGTGCCGTGATCGCGGCTGTGGTCACCGCTTCACCTCCATCGTCGTGGCGGCAAGCCACCGTGGTAGCCCTGCACCCCGGGTCGGGACGGGCGGGACGGCCCGAAGCTCCCGGCGGGAGCCTACGGGCCGTCCGTTCAAACCGTTCGCCATCAGGCGGTGTAGTCCTCGAGCGGGTCCCAGTCGGCGAAGGTCAACTGGCTCCGGAGGTCGGCGTTCTCCGCCTCGTACTGGACGATCAGGGCCTCGACCTGGGTGTCGATGGCTGCGGCCAGCGGCTCGTAGTCCACGTTGCTGACGATGGACTCCAGGTACGCGTTCTTGACGTCCAGGTCCGCATTGCCACCGGCATCGGCCCAGAAGGCCTCGGCGCCCTGTGCGAGCAGCTCCGGGTTCGGCGCGGTGCGGATGTCCGTGGCCGCCACGGCCAGGATCCCGGCCTGGTCCTCGTTCTCCTGGGCCTGGTCCTCCCACGCCACCTGGGAGGCGGTGAACGAGCCGAACTCCTCGTAGTAGGCCTTGTAGAAGTCGACCGAACCGAGGAAGTCCATGGCCGCGAGGGCCAGTTCGGGGTTGGCCGACTCCGCGGACATCGACCAGATCGGCTGGTGGGCGGCCGAACGCGCCGCGTAGGCGACGCGCCCGCTGTCCGGGAGCGGCATCGACGCGATCCCCAGGCCGATGTCCGGTGCGAGCTTGCGGATCTCGGCGACGTGCCAGGTGGCCGACGGGTACATCGCCAACCGCCCGGCTGCGAACTCGGTGAACGGCCGACCGCCGTCCCAGCTCTCCCAGCCGGGCATGTTCACGCCGTCCGCCTGCAGCTGCCGCCAGACCTCGACGGAGGCGACCACGTTCGGGTTGGCCAGGTCCGGCTCTCCCGTGGTCAGGTTGATGCCCGGCTTCTGCGCGAACGGCTGCGCCACCTCGATGAAGTACGGCACCGAGACGGGCGCCACGCCGAACACGCTGCCGCCGCCGTTCTCGGTGATCGTCGTCGCCATCTCGACCATCTCCGACCAGGTCTCCGGCGGGGCGTCGTAGCCGTTCTCGGCGAGGATGTCGGTGTTGTACAGCCACAGGTGGGTGTAGCCCCAGTCGCCCCACACGAGCGGGATGCTGACGAGCTTGCCCTCCCGGTGCAGGCCGGAGGACGTCGGCTCGAGCGACCCTTCCGGGAACCGGGCGGTGAAGTCGTCGTTGACGAGGTCATCCAGCGGGGCGACCCAGCCACGGTCGTAGAATCGGGTCAGCGCGGCGGCACCCTGCACCCGCATCACGTCCGGCCCTTCGCCCTGCTGGAACATCAGCTCGAGCGCGTTCAGCTGCTGGTCGGAGGGGTTCTCGATGATGTTCACCGTGACCCCGGGGTTGGCCTCCTGGAAAAGATCGAACTGGGCCCGGTAGAACTCGCTCGCACCGGGCGGGTCAGGAACCAGCGCAACGGTGATCTCACCGCTGAGGCCGCCACCCTCGCCCCCGGAGGCGCTGCCGGCATCGGTGGGATCGTCGTCGCCGCCACCGACCAGGTTGCAGCCGGCGGTTGCCATCACCGCGCCCGCACCGAGCAGCACCGAGCGCCGCGAGAATCCTCGCGAACTTCCTCGTGTCGTCGTCATTGCACAACCTCTCTGTTGTTACGGATGTCGCCAGGGATGCAGGCGTGATCTCCATCCATCGGCTCACTGTACACGTCCTCTGGTTCGATTATCTACGATATGGTTCAGTCACCCTTCGGCTGGTGACAGCATTCAGCCCAGGACCCTTCGACGGGGAAGAAATGAGGCTACTGATGCAGAACGTTGCGATCCGCGGGCTGGTGCCCGTACTGGCGACTCCGTTCACCGAGACGCTCGATCTGGACCGCGGTTCACTGCGCCGGCTCGTGGAGTTCCAGGCTCGATCGGGCGCCGACGGCGTCGCGATCTTCGGCATGGCGAGCGAGGCGTTCACGCTCACCACCTCCGAACGGGAGGCGATCCTGACCGACGTGGTCGCCGCCGCAGGCCCGATGCCCGTGGTGGCCGGTGTCGGCGCGACCGCCATCGCGCCCGCGCTGGAGCAGTTGCGCCAGCTGGCCGACGGCGGTGCCCGCGCGGCGATGGTGCTGCCCCCGTTCATGGTGAAGCCGGGCCCGGTCCAGCTCGTCGACTTCTACGCGACGCTCGCGGCCGAGGCGGTCCGGCTCGGCGTCAGCATCATGGTGCAGGACGCGCCCGGCGCCACCGGCGTGGCCATGACCCCGGAGCTGATCGTCGCCCTCTCGGACATCGACGGGGTGGACTCGGTCAAGGTGGAGGCCCCGCCGACACTGCCGAAGATGTGCGCGGTCGCGGCCGCGCTGGGCGATCGCCCGATGGCGATGCTCGGCGGGCAGAACGCCCAGTTCGTCCTCGACGAGTACGCCTGCGGGGCCGTCGGCACGATGCCTGCCTGCGAGTTCACGGACCTGCTCGCGGCGACCCTGGCCGCGTGGAACTCCGGAGATCGCGCCGGCGCCCGGGAGTCCTTCGCCCACCTGCTCCCGCTCATCGTCTGGGGCCTGCAGTCCGGTCCGGCCTGGGCGATCCACAAGGAGGTGCTGGTGCGGCGCGGCGTCATCTCCTCCGCTGCCGTGCGCGCCCCCGCCCAGCCGATCCCGGCACGGATGGCGGAACTGCTGACCGAGGTCCTTGCGCCACTGCCCCTGACTCCGGCTAGCGTCTGACCCACGGCCCCGCATCCGGTCCGGCCCACCGCCGGACCGGATGCGAGACGAACGACCCCGATCCACCGAGATAGGAGTGCGGAGTGCGCGCCGTCATCGTCGGTTCCAGTTCGGTCACAGCCCAGCGGATCGCCGAAGCGTTGGTGGCCGACGGCGCTCGGGTGGTCGGCATCAACTCCTCCGACTTCGAGCACCCGGCGCTGGCCGCGAACGTCGTCGCGGACATGTCCGATCCGTCGCAGTCCGAACTGGCCATGGCGGCAGCCGTGGACATCCTTGGTGGCGACGGCATCGACGTGCTCATCACCGCGGCCGCCAAGCAGCTCGGTGGCCGGCTGCACGAGACCACGGTGCAGACCTGGCGGGCCGTGCTCGCGGGCACCCTCGACACGACCTTCAACGCCATCCATGCGGCCGTACCCCACCTCGGACCGGGCTCCGCGATCGTCGCGCTGACCTCCGTGAACGCCTACCTCGCTCACCCCGGCAACTCGGCCTACGCGACCGCGAAGGGTGCCGTGCACGCGCTCATCACCCAGGCCAGCCTGGAGTACGCCCCGCGCGGCATCAGGGTGAACGCGGTGGCGCCCGCGCTGATCGACGGCCACAACGTGCCCGACGGTGCCGTCGGCTATCCGATGGGCCGCACCCCCACGTCCGAGGAGGTGGCGCAGGCGGTCGCGTTCCTGGCGTCGCCGCGCGCATCCGGCATCAGCGGCGTGATCCTGCCGGTCGACGCGGGCCTGTCGGTGGCCTCCCCGGTCGCCTTCACGCGTCCCGCCATGGTGGAACAGTGGCGGAAGCCGTGACCGAGGCCGGCCACGAAGCGAATGCCCGACGGCGAGGGCCGGGTCGCGCCACCGGGTCGCCTTCGCGCGGCACGGGTGGGGAGCCCGGCTCCGGTGGCTCGAGCGGCTCCGGCACCTCGGGCGGCTCGGGCGCGTTCGGTCTGGTCGAGACGATCACCACCTGGATCTGCCGGCTCGCGGCACTGAACGTGACCTGGCTCCTGCAGACCCTGGCCGGCGGGGTGCTGCTCGGGATCGCACCAGCCACGTCCGTGCTCCACCAGCAGCTGCGGACCGGACTGCTCGACGACGTCCAGCGCGGCTACTACCGCGCGTCCTGGGGGCGGTGGCGTCGTGAGTTCTGGCAGTCGCAGCAGCGCTACCTGATCCCGCTGCTGACCCCTGCTGTGCTCGGCTTCTACCTCTGGCTGCTGCGCGGGCAGGTGCTCACGATCACGATTGCGATCGTGACCGCCGTCTACCTGTGCTGGCTGATCCACCTGCCCGCCGTCGCAGCCCGGGCGGACGAGGCGGACGCATCGGACACCACGGCCCCGCGGCGACCGACGGCCCTGTGGCTGCTCACACTGCGGAGCTTCGCGGCGACCCCGGTGCCGTTCGTTCTCGCCGGCCTGACCGGTGCCGTCGCCCTGGTGCTCGGCTACCTGTATCTGCCGGCCGCGCTCGTCTTCGCCGTGCCGGCAGTCCCGGCCCTGGCCGCGGCGATGGCCGCCCGGCACGTTCCCGAGCCGTTGCTTCTCCCTACGGACTGACCGACGCTCGGCTCACGCCGTGAGTGCGGTGAAGCCCAGTCCGACCGAGATCCGGTCCGCCTGTTCGATGAGCAGCATCGCGAGGTGGTCCTCGTTCTCGGGCAGGTTCATCGCGGAGAGCGGCCCGGAGACGGACATGGCGGCCACGACGGTGCCCGAGCGGTCCCGGATCGGCGCCGCAAGGCAGGCCCGGCGCAGCGCGAGCTCCTCGTGCTCGACGGCGTAGCCGCGGCCGCGCACGAGGTCGAGCTCCGCGAGCAGCTCGGTCAGCGACGTGATCGTGCTGTTCGTGTATCGCGGGTACTCGGCGCCGAGGAGCGCCTCCACGTCCGCCGCGTCGTGGTCGAGCAGCAGCGACTTGCCGAGCGCCGTCGCGTGCAGCGGGCCACCCCGCCCGATGAGCGTGGAGGCACGCGGGGCCTGCTTGCCCTCGAAGTTGCAGAGGTAGAAGAGCCGGTCGCCGGCGCGTTCCGCGACGTTCACACCGAGGCCGAGCTCGGCCGCCAGGTCCTGGGCCACCTGCCGCGCCTGGTGATGCACGGGGCTCTGGTTCAGGACCACGGCCGCCAGGTTCACCACCTCCGGGCCGAGCGAGTACAGGCCGCTCCGGGGGTCATGGCTCAGGAAGCCGAGCGAGAGCATCGCCCCGACCATCCGCGACACGGTGGACTGCCCCAATCCGCTCCCCGCGACCAGGTCGGCGATACGCTGTTGGGGATGCTGCGGCGTGAAGGCGGACAGCAGCGAGAGCGCCCGGTCGATACTCTGGGCGCCCTGCATCGGCTCCCGCTCGGCTGCCTTCGCCATTCGTGTGCCCCTCCACTGGGTCGACTCTGATCGAGTCCGCCCCACTATAGCGGATATTGGGACAGACATGCAGCATATGCATGTCTCATTCGGAGCGGTTGCCGCGATCCTGGTCGGGGGCACGACCCTGGCGTCAGACGGCGAGGAACCGCACGGCGCTGGCTCGGTGGTACCCGCCGGTGCGGACAGCCAGGTCGACGGTCGCGGAGGTGCCGCGCGCGAACGTCCAGGTGCCGAGCACGCGCCACTGGTTCGCCTGCGACGTCTGGTCCACGCTGATCGTCTCGTCGCCGCCGGCATGGTGGACCACGTAGGTGGCCGCGGCGGTGGTCTCGACATTCGTCGGGTACCAGACGGCCACCTCGTACTCACCCGCGCTCGGCAGCGTCGGCGTCCAGGTCGCGACGGAGCCGTCGCCGTAGTCGAGGTGGCTGTACCGGGAGGCGTGTTGACCCCAACCCGCGAGGCTGCTGCCACGCCAGTCCCCCACCTCGGCGTACCCGGGTTCGCCGTCGACGTTGCTGACGATGACCCCGCGATCGGCCACGCGGACCAGGGCGTCGCTGAAGCCCACGCCGTCGACGATGGCCCGGAACCGGTAGGTGGTCCCGGGTCTGGCCTCGGGTGGCGCGGTGATCGTCCAGGTGTACCGGCCCTCGCTACGCGGCTCGACGACGTACGTGTGTCCGGTCTTGCCCGGCCAACCCTCGGGTGG
The DNA here is from genome assembly GCF_019947135.1 of Occultella gossypii. GTDB lineage: Bacteria > Actinomycetota > Actinomycetes > Actinomycetales > Beutenbergiaceae > Occultella > Occultella gossypii. The sequence continues at coordinate 49,737 of NZ_JAGSHT010000013.1, forward strand.
TGACATCCGGATGTATCCCCTGACCTCGACCGGACCCGCGTTCAGCACCGTGGCGGTGAGCACGATCGTCTCCCCTGGCCCGGAGATCACGCCCTTGTCTGCGGTCAGATCGGCCACCCGGCGCGGGTCGATCACGGCCAGTTCCGCGCTGTCGAGCAGCACGCCGCCGTCCGGACCGGCCACCCACGTCGCGGTGGCCCCGACCGGGTGGATGCCCAGGTTCCCGGCCGCCCAACCGGCCGGTGGCGTGAGAGTGGTCTCGAGCAACCGGACGGAGCCCGCGGGGACGCGCAGCGGCTCCCACGGCGCACCCACCACCCAGCCCTCCGGGACCACCAGCGTGACCGTCACCGCGTCGATGTCCGCGGCCCCGCCGCGGACCCGGACCACGACGGGCACCGTCTCAGCAGGCGTGGTCGCCTCCCGCACGTCGACCTCCCCGGCGAGCGGGACGCCGTCGGGCACCACCCCGGTGACCACGGGCGCCAGCGTGAGGGTCCGCTCGTCGGTTGCCACGCCGCCGACGACCAGACGGTAGGTGAAGGTGTCGGTCAGCTCGGGCAGCCGGATCGTCCACTCGTGCGGGTACGGCTTCTGGTCCGCGCTCGTGAAGGAGCCGTCGTTGACGTAGTACTCGAGCGTGGTGGGCCGCTCGGTGTCGATGAACACGTACGCGTCTGCACCGCGGCGGTCGGGCCGCGGGATCAGCATGGCCCGGGACAGGCCGAATCCGGTGGCCGGATCGGTGTCCTCGACGTGGAAGCTCCGGGAGGTGCGGTCCACCGCACCCGGCTGCCACTGCCACGGGACAGGCCGGCCGGCGCCGCGAACGATCACGGCGGTGATGCCGTGCGGGCTCACCTGGATCGGCAACCGCCCGCGCATGACCCGGCGACGCCGTGGTGCGCCGCCGTCCGCGATCACATCCACCTCGTAGTCGCGGCGGGCGTCGACGCCGCTCAGGTCCGGGTCGAAGGTGACCACGCCGGCCTCGACCCGCGCGGAGGTGTTCGTGACGCTGAGGTAGAGGTTGTCGTTGCCGACCCCCGTGAGCCAGTTCAGCCGGTGGTTGTTGAGCGTGACGATGCCGCGGGGGAAGTACGGCCACACCCCCTCCTCGCCATAGAACGTGCCGGGACGGTGTCCGTAGACCGAGAACTTGAAGAACACGTAGTTCGTCTCGAACTCGCGCGGGAAGGCGACCATTCCCCCGGACCGGACGAAGTGCTCGCTGAGGAGGTAGTCGAGCGTGAGCCCGAGTTGTCCGGGCATGTGGCTGAAGTACAGCGACGTGAGGCCGGGCGGGCCCTGCAACGGGAAGTCCGGCTTCAGGTGCGCGGCCACGAACTGCCGGTAGTAGTAGCCCGGGTAGTTCGTCCAGCGACCGATCACGAGGTTGTGCGCCACCGCGGCCATCATCTCGTCGCCGGTGTAGTGCGCCAGGCGTAGCAGGAATGGTGCCCACCCGGGGATCATCGTGAACCCGCCGGGCGGGTCGAGGCGGGTGCTGTCCCCGATCTTGAACGTGGTGAGCTGTTCGAACGTCAGCCCGTTGGTCGCGACCACCCACGCCGGTACGGATTCGGAGGGCACCTCGGTGTTGGGGTACTCGGGGAGCGCGCCGCCCTCCCAGTGGTCCAGCTGGGCGGAGATCACGTGCCCCGTCGGTGCGTCCACGTCGCCCCCGGGGACCGGCCGCACCATGGTCTGGGTGATGAACCGCGCTGCCTCCGCGTGCGCTCCGGCGAGGATCTCGGGGTTGCCGGTGAGCTCGTACGCGACAACCATCTCGGTCCAGCCCTTGACGTAGCCGTAGGAGAACGCGCTCTCCGCCGAGTTCGTCGTGTACGGGGTCAGGATCTCGTCCCGGGCGTACCGCTCCGCCTCGGACTCCAGTTGGGTCAGGTGCGCGCTGTCCCCGGTCAGCACGTAGCTCTGCATCGGCGTGCTCACCGACGTCCGGTACGCCTTCGTGGTCCTGGCCAGCACGGCGTCGGTCGCGAGCTGGTGGATCCCGCCGGCCTGCCCGCGCAGCTGCCGAGTCATCGGCACCAGTGTGGAGGCGTCCCCGCTGACCCCACCGAGGCGCCACAGGGTCCGGTTTCCGTAGATCGGCGCCTCCTTGACCGGGGTGAAGCTGAACGTCGGCCGGGAGATCTGGTATTCGAGCGTGGGCCGGACGCGCTTGTCGTAGAAGTCGTCCGCCTCGTCCGGGTGGGCCGTGAGGTAGAACGCGGTGAGGAGGACGCTCGCCGTGGTGATCCGCACGGAGAATTCGTTCTCGGGGTCGACGAAGCCCTTCGCGCGCGACCACCAACCGCTGAACGAGCGGAGGAACTCCTCGGAGTCGTCGCCGTCGGGTTGGACCCGGATGAGATCGACGAGATTGTGCACGGTCTCGGTCAGGGACGTGTCGAAGACGTTCTCGCGGTAGGCCGCGTAGGCGTACTCGCCGCGGCACAGGTCCACGTACGTGTCGTAGAGCGCACCGGCAGCGGCGACGAGTCCGAACGCGTAGCCGACCGATTCGCCCGGCTCGAGGTGGGCGAGCAACCCGGCGTGCGGACGGTAGATGGTGGGCTGCACGTCGTCGGAGTCGTTGCGCAGGCTCATCCCGAACGGCTGGCCGTCCGAACGCAGTTCCCGCTCATGCTCGAACTCCATCACCTCGGCGGGGATGTACACGCCCAGGGTCGCCTGCCCGTCCCCGGGCAGTCCGTCGAGCCGGCGCTGGACCAGGGCCATCGGCGCCCACAGCTCCCAGGCCGCCAGGCTGTGCTGGTCGCCGATCACGCGAGCGTGCTGCAGTGCCCCGCACAACACCTCGACGGCGTCGTCCTCGGTCGCGGTGTCGAACGACTCGTAGGCCACGATGTAGTCGTCGGCTACGGACGCCTCCAGGGACCAGTGCGCCTCGGGCCGGTCGTGCGCCAGCGACCAACGGACCGTGAGGGCGTACCGCCCTTCGGCGATGCTCCGGAGTTCCACGGTCTCCTCGTCCAGCTGGACGACGGAGTCGAATCCGACCCAGTTCGGCGTCATCGTGTCGAAGTACCGGTGCCGGGTACCGGCGTCAGGACCGGTCAGCACCACCCATTGCTCGTCGAAGCGACGGTCCGCGGAGGTCACCGGGACCCAGGTGCCGTCGACACCGACGAACAGGTCGCGCACCACGGTGGCGCCGCCCTCCCAGACGGCGTGGTGGAACTCCAGTCGGTAGGCCTGGTTCTCGATCGTGACGGCTGGGGTCAGCGTCAGGCCGGGCTTGTCCAGCCGTCGTAGGGCGTCCGGCAGCGGGCCCTGCCCGGCGCCCGGATCGGCGCCGGCGGATAGGGCGGGGCCGCCGATCAGCGGTGGTAGAGCCGCCGTGGCGACCAGCAGCCGGAGGGCGCTGCGGCGGGAGATGGAGGGGTCGAGCGGCATCGTTGCCACACCTTTCCGGTGCCTCAGGGACGCCGGCGACACTCCGACGACGCCAGCCTGTTGAACTGGTGATCCATATACTGAACACCGACAAACGCTAGCAACGCGCCGATCGCTTGGCAAGACATCCTTTCCATCAGGTGGTTGTCGAATCCATATTTCAGCGCTAGCGTCCGTGATATAGATCCGTAACCTGTTCGGTGCTGCGGGGGTGTCCTCGGTCACGGTCGGCACGTACGGCGTCAGGGAATCAGTGCCGATCCATGCCCGCGACGTCCGCTCCGAGCCGACCCGCCATCCCATGCCGCCCGATTCGACCCGCGGGCATCGACGCCCGCGGTCACCATGAAAGGGAGACCAGATCGTGAACGAACACACGAACGGTCCGTTCCAGACCACACGGCGCCAGGCGATCGGCCTGCTGATCGGTGCCGGCGTGTTGCCTGCGCTGACCAATGTGGGCTTCGCCGGGGCCGCCCAGGCGGACCCGCTGCCGCGGCTACCCCTGACCGCGCCGTTGCGCGGCGTCGACAAGCCCAACCTGAGTTTCGAAGAGCTGACCACCATCTCCGGGCGGAACCACCGGATCACCTTCCACCGGGCCACCTGGGACGGCCCCGACGGCGGCCGGGTCGGCGCGATCGTGCGCGACACCCAGGTCCGCTCGGGTTCGACCTGGCTGACGGCGAGCGGCGAGTCGGCCCGGTTCGACGAGCAGTGGGTGGTGGTCGCCGGGGACCCGACGTTCCTCGGCGGCGGCAACTACTACCCGTCCGGGACCCCGCACTGGCTCGCCGCCGAATCCGTGAACCAGATCGGCGACACCGTGGTGGAACTGACCGCGGGTGTGGACGACGTGCTCGATCTGACGATCCGCTGGGACGTCTCGGGGAGCCTGCCGCAGGTGCAGTGGTCCCTGACCGTGCATGCGGACGACGGCTACGTGGTCGGCTACCAGGCGAATGCGGTCACGGACGAGGACGATGTCACCGAGGTGCTCTGCGGCTCGCAGCAGCACGCCCGGGTGATCGGCTCCGCGACCGCGATCAAGGCGTGGGAACTGTTCGCCCCGATGGCCCTGGTCTCCTACGAGGTCGACGGCGTCACGCTCACCACCGGCGTGTCCATCCCGGCGGACGTGCTCGAGTTCGAGCACGAGCGGTTCATCGGCCCCGAGGACCAGCCGTTCGCGATGAGCCTGCGCAACGAGTCGAAGCAGGTGCAGGCGGTCGCGTACGCGCCGCCGGGCGGCCTGCGCTCGGCCCTGACCGCGGGTCAGTCGGTCGGCTACGCGTTCGGCGTGGTCATCAGTGCCGCACCGTTGTACGAGACCCAGACGGCGCTCTCCCGCGCGGAGTACGGGTTCGACCGCTACCGCCGGAACATCTACGACACCTCGCTGACGGACACGGTCCACAACATCATGGACCTGGTCGCGATCGAGCCCGACGGCGATGACTCGGTCGACTTCATCCCGTCGGTCTCGGGGTGGTGGAACCGGGACAAGGGGTTCGCGAACATCGAGGCGGACCAGAACGTGCGCACCTCCGTGGCCAGCGTGCTGCTGAGCGCGAACCTGCTCGCCTCCCGGCCCGAGGCGGCCGGCGACTTCTGGCAGCGGCGGGCCCGCCCGCTGCTGGAACACATCATCTCCCGCCGGGACATCGGCCATACGCCCAAGGCCGGCTTCCACAACTACTCGCCGCTGGGCGGCTGGGTGGGGGACGCGAACACGATCGTGCCGGTCTGGGATCTGCTCCAGGGCAGGTCCGCCGGGGTGCACGCGATCGCACTGGAGACGATCTGGCGCAAGTACCAGTTCCAGGGCCGCACCCCGATGAACATCCCGCTCTCGGCGTACCTGTTCAGTGGTGACGAGGCCTGGCTCGCCCAGGCCGTCGAAGTGGGCAAGTGGTACGCCCGCCACAACATCGACACCCCGTACACCGTGAACCAGGGCACGTCCGCGTTCGGGTACACGTACGTCAAGGCCTGGCTGGAGCTGTTCGTGCTGTACGAGCTCACCGGTGACTCCGAGCTGCTCGCGGCGGCACACCGCGAGGCGAAACGGTACATGGGCCTTTTCGAGGTGCGGCCGGTCCCGGAGACCACGATCACGTCCCCGGTGGGCGAGCCCATCGACGACATGTACTACAAGTGGGAGGTCAGTGACGGCATCCCGACGTACCCGCGGGAACTGCCGATCACCGAGGAGAACGTTCCGGCCTGGATGGCCTCGACCACCGGCCTGACGTTCGAGCAGCTCAGCACCTACCTGAAGACCCCCGGCGGCGGCTTCACGCTGAACCCGATCTGGGCGCCGTTCCTGCTCCGCCTCGCGCAGGTGACCGGCGACGACTTCATCCGGGACATGGCGCACAACATGGTGGTGGGCCGGTTCACGAACTACCCCGGCTACTACAACCGGCAGTTCGTCACGGCGCCGATGCGGCCCGAGTACCCGATCGAAGGTCCGCCCGGTACCAGCAGCATCTACTTCCACCACGCGCCGGCCCAGCTCGGCCTGGCGATGGACTACCTGATCAGCGAGCACGAGTCCCGCTCCGAGGGTCAGATCACGTTCCCGAGCGCGTTCGAGTGCGTGTTCGTGTACTTCCGGTACCGCACCTACGGGCACACGCCGGGCTCGTTCTACGGCGATGACGGCGTGTGGCCGTACTTCCCGAAGGGGATCGTCGAGGTCACCAACCCCCAGCTGAACTGGCTCACCGCGGTCTCGGCCGACGCGTTCTACCTCAGCCTCACCAGCGAGTCGGCCCGCGTCGAGAACGCGCAGGTGACCTTCGACCAGGAGCTGACCGGGATCGACCCGGGCCGCACCTACGAGGTCGAGATCCGGATGGACAACGGTGCGCCCCGCAGCGGACGCATCGTGCGGGGCCGTCTCCAGGCCCGGGTCGCCGCGCACGGCATCACGACCGTCAAGATCCCGGGCGCGGGCGCACTCCAGCCCTGGCAGCAGCTGCAGGAGACGCCGGACCGGGCCGCCGTGAGTTACCACTTCGACGACTTCGACAACTCCGGTGGCACCACCGGGGACCGCGTCTACGGGATCACCCTGCCCCGGCCGGACCGCAGCGGCTACGACGTGTACATCCAGTCCAGCGCGGCGGACGGTACCGGTGTCCGCCTCGACTACCGGGTCGCCGGTGGCGACTGGGTGCAGGCCCCGGAGAAGGTCTATCCCTACGAGTGGACCATCGGTGTGGACGACCTCACCGCGACGTTCGACTACCGGGTCACGGTGGCCGGCGTGGCCCGCCCGGACCGCTCGTTGTACCTGCCCGCCACGGTGACCGGCGCGCTACCCGCCGGGCAGACCGTGGGCGGCGACCTGCTCCTGCGACCCTCGACCACGCCGTCGGACCCGGTCACGGTGACCGCACGGATCCGCAACACCTCCGGCGCTACCGCCACCGGGATCGAGGTCAGGGTCTATGCCCAGACCGGCTGGACGCTCGAACCGGAGTCGCCCGCGCCCACCGAGCTCGCCGACGGCGAGGTGGCCGACGCCACGTTCATCGTCACCCCCACCGCCGGCGCCACCCCGCGTTCGTACCCGGTGACCGGGCGGGTGCTGTTCAACGGAACCGGGAACCAGGTCCTCACGCCGGGCGCGGTCACGGTGTTCGCGGCCACCGATGTGATCGAGTGCGTCTCCGACCGGAGGGCGCTGCCCGGCCCGGGCGCGAGCGCCACCATCAGCCTCACCCTGATGAACCGCGGGCCGATCGCCCGGACCGGGACGGCCACCCTCGGCCTGCCGTCCGGCTGGACCGCGGAGCCGGCGGCGGCGGACTGGTCCATCGAGGCCCGGTCCCTCGCGGAACTGACGTTCACGGTCACCGCGACCAACGCCCCGCCGGGCAGCGGCGGCTCGGTCACCGTCAACCCGGGTGCCGGGATGGCGGCCACCTCGATCGCCTACACCGTCGGTGATCCGAACGACGTGATCATCGGGCCGGATGCGCAGGGATACTCGGAGGTCGGCAACTGGCTGGCGAGCAGCCTCGCCGGGCCGGACGGGTCGAAGTCCCGGTACAGCCCGGAGAGCCAGTACGGCGGCCAGGCGATCTGGACGCCCACGATCGCGACGGCCGGCACGTACGACGTATCGATCTGGTACCCGACCAACAACCAGACCTCCGAGGACGTCCTCATCGAGGTGACCAGCCCCACCGGGGCGGACACCCACCACATCAACCAGCAGGAGCTCGCGGGCCAGTGGCGCCTCATCGGCTCCTATGACCTGGCCCCGGGGGAACCCGCGTCGGTGGTCATGACCGCGATCTCCGGCCTGTACACCCGGGCCCACTCGGCGCGGTTCCGGCTCCAGGGTGCGCCCAACCCGCCCGGTGTCGAGGTGACCGGCGCGCCGGCCCACGTCGACCCGGCGACCGGTGCCGACCTCACGGTGACGGTGACCGGTTCGGACACCGACTTCACCGGCGAGGCCGTGGTGCAGCTGCCAGACGGGTGGGTGGTCGATCCGCCGTCCGCCCCGGTCGAGGTCGCCCAGGGCGAGAGCGTGGAGCTGACGTTCGCCGTGCAGCCGCCTGCCGACGCCCCGACCGACACCGCCTTCGAGGGCTCGGTGGTGGTCGCCGACGCGACGGAGTCGTTCGCCGCGGTGATCGGAGCGCCGCCGGACCCGCTGATCCTGGACAACCACTCCCCCGAGTACTCGGAGGAGGGCACCTGGACCTCGAGCAGCCTGGCGGGCTGGGACGGTCGAGCGTCCCGGTGGGCCCATGGCAGCAACGGCGCCCGCACCGGCAACTGGGCGCCGGCCCTCGCCGAGGGCGGACGCTACCTGGTGTCCGTCTGGTACGGCACGGACGCCAACACCACCCGCGCTGCGACCTATGACGTGGTGCAGTCCGGAGGCACCAGCGCCACGGTGCGGATCGACCAGCAGGAACGTGCGAACTCGTGGCGCACGATCGGCGCCTTCGACCTCGACCCTGCGACGGCGCACGTGCGGCTGCGCTGTGAGATGGCCGGGCACCACCGGCTGAACGGGGTGATGTTCACCCCGGTGGTCGCGCTCTGACACATCCGCCGAGATCGAATCCGGTCACCCTGGCAAGGTGACCGGGTGCGATCCTCACGCAGGCCGCACGCTAGGTTCTCCCTGGCCGGCCGGTTCTGCTCGGCACCGCCACACGGGACACAACTACGGGGGACCAGATGCGCAAGGATCAGGATGGCCACGAGATCTGGGTGATCATCGGGCAGTCGAACACCGCCTGCGGCGATGGATTCGACCCTGTCCTTGACGCGCCGGATCCGCGCGTGGACCAGTTCGTCGGCCGAGGACCGCTGTTCGGGCAGGTGATTCCGGCCGCCGAGCCGCTGCTCCATCCGATCGACATGGGTGTCCGAATCGGGTTCGGGCTGACCTTCGGCAAGCTACGTGCCCAGACGCTGCCCGAGCACCAGCGCGTGCTGCTGGTCCCGTGTGCGAAGGGCGGCACCGGGTTCCGGCCGTGGGGCGGCTACACCTGGGACCGCCACGATCTGGACGCTCCGTTCAACTTCTTCCGGTTCACGATCATGCAGACGGAAGCGGCCCTGGCGGCTGGGCCGAACAACCGGATCGGCGGCTTCCTGTGGCACCAGGGGGAACACGACACCACCCCCGAGGCCCACCCGCTCTACGCCGACCGACTTGACGATCTGATCGGTGGCCTGCGCGCCCGGTTCGGTGCGGACCTGCCGTTCATCCTCGGGCAGCTGAACCCCGACCACATGCAGCGGGTCGCGGCCGATCAGCCCGGCTACGCCGCGGTAGATCGGATCCACGCCGAAACCCCGGCGCGGGTGGCCCGCACCGCCTTCGTCACTGGCCCGGCCGGTAGCTACAACTCCGAGGCGGACACCATCCACTACAACGCCGCGGGCCAACGCGAGCTCGGCCGACGCTACTTCGCGGCCGCCCGGGAGCTGCTCGACCCGGCCTAGCCGACCGCTCGCCGAGGCGTGTGACCTGGTGGCCCTCGACGGCGGGATCCTCACCCGCCGTCGAGCCTTGAGGACATCCGGAAGTCGTAGTGGGCGGGCAACGGCTCGTCCGTGCCGACGAGACGCTGGAACTCCTCCCACAACCGGTCGAGGCCGACCTCGCCCTCGCGCAGGTCCGGCAGCACGAGCGGCGCCTCGAGCAGACGTGCGGCGCCGGCGGCATCGCCGACCCGGATCAGCGCGAGGCACTCGAGATAAGCGATGCGCGGATGTTCCCTCGCGTCGTCGGCGAGTCCGTCGAGTAGGGCGAGCGCCTCGGCGGCGTGGGATCCCTCGAGCAACGCGGTGAGCGCCTCGATCGCCAGCCCGGTCCGGCTCCGGTCGAGCTCGTGTGCGCGGACCAGGTCACGGGCGCGGGAGGCCCCGTCCGGTGCGGTCAGTGCGAGCGCGCGCCACGCGTCGGGCGAGGCGTACGCGTCCGCCGAGGACCGCCAGTGCTCACGGGCCCGCTCGGTGTTCCCGGCGGCATGTTCGGCGTGGCCAAGGAGGAGGTCCCGGAGCCAGCCCGGCTCGGCCGCCTCCAGATGCGCCTCCCACTGCGGACCGACCGCGGCGCTTCGCTGCAGCGCCGGGCTCGCCGCACCGGTCCTGGCGAGGTCGAGCCACGCCTGCTGCTCGGCGCTCAGGAGTTCGGGGTCGAACGGGGTCGCAGGATCGAACCCACGGTGACCGGCCGCCACTTCCAGCGCTCCCCAACCCAACGCGTCGACCCCACCGCGCAACGGGTGCTCGTGGACCGGTGCTGCCTCGAGCGCGGTCAGGTGCTCGTGGGCCCGGTCCAGCGACTCCTCGTCGACTGCGGCGCGGGCGGCCGCGGCAACGGCCACGTCCCAGTCGCCGTTCCCACCGTCGATCCGGATGGGTCGGTAGCTCTCGGTGAATCGCCAGGACTCCCCTGCGGGCAGCCGGAGGTGCTCGAGCTGGGTCCGGGCCAGCCCGGCCTGGATCTCGGCGTACGACCGCCGCCCTGACAGCCACTTCTGCCAGGTCACGCCACCGGGACTCCCACCCCAGGTGAACACCTTGCGGCCCATGAGCCGTGACGTGGACGCCTGGCCCAGGCCCACGCCGTCACCGTCCACGGCTGCGATCCACGGGTGCTCGCCGGCGGTGATGCAGAAGTAGTCGGCGCTGCCCGCATGCCGCGCCGGCCAGCTCACGTCGACCCCGTCCCGGACGGGGAAGGGGACCTCGCTCAGGCTCTTGGCGTATCCGAAGTGGAGTGCACGGTCGGCAGCCACGACGACCCGGGTGTCCTCGGTCTGCGGCACTGCGATGTTGCTCCACCAGTAGACCGGGAGGTCCGCGTCCGTGGGATTCTCGATGAGCACGTGGGTGAACAAGGAGTCGGAACCGTCGGGCAGCCAGGCGTCGAGTCGCCAGGTGACCCCGAGCAGACGCTCGTACGCCCACATCCGAAGCACGCCGTCGCCGACCGTCCCTGCTGCGACGGGCTCGGCGGTCAGCCCCCAGTGGCCGGTGGTGCCGAGGTTCCACTCGACGCCGCCGGCGAACCAGGCATTGCGCAGGGCGAGGTTGGCGAACTGGATCGCGTCGGGCCGGTGGAGGACCTCGCGCTGGGTCTCGAGGTCGACGAGGCTGAGCAGGCGACCACCCTGGTCGAGGCCGAACGTGGCCCGGAGGCGCCCGTTGTCCAGCACCGCGACGCGCTGCTGCGTGTCCTCGATGTCTCGTCCGTAGGCGTCCTGGTACCGGTACGGAAGGACCGTCGGGCGGCGCTCGAGGTGCGCCGGTCCGACCCCAAGGACCTGCTCCTCCGCCGGGGTGGCCCGCCGCCCTCCGCCGCCGTCGAGGATGAGTTCACCGTCCGTCCCGAGCCGGGACATCGGGAGGACGGCGGTGGTGATTGCGACGTTGCTCATGCGGCCCTTCGCTGACGGAGTTCACGAGTGACCAGAGGGTATCCGGCTCGGGTGTGAGCGGCCGTGCCCTACGCGAGAGCGGGACTGATGGCGACGGTGCCGGAGGTTCCGACCAGAGCGGCGTAGCGGCCGCCCCGGGCGAGCAGCTCGGCGTGGTCGCCGGACTCCACGATCCGCCCGTGATCGACCACAGCGATCTGGTCGGCGTCGCGCACGGTGGAGAGCCGGTGCGCGATCGTGATGGTGGTGCGGCCGGCGCTGACCACGTCCAGGGCTGCCTGCACGGCCCGCTCGGTCTCGTTGTCGAGCGCGCTGGTGGCTTCGTCGAGGACGAGCACCCGGGGATCGCGCAGCAGCGTGCGGGCGATCGCCAGCCGCTGCTTCTCGCCACCGGAGAACCGGTAGCCGCGAGCGCCGACGAGGGTGTCGTAGCCGTCCGGCAGGGCCACGATCAGGTCATGGACCTGGGCCGCACGGGCGGCCGCCTCGATCTCGGCGTCGTTGGCCTCGGGCTTGGCGTAGCGCAGGTTCTCCCTGATGGTGGTGTGCAGCAGGTAGGTCTCCTGGGAGACCACCCCGACCACGCCTGACAGGTCCTGCAAGGTCATGTCCCGTAGGTCGACGCCGTCGATGGTGACCCGGCCGGCCGTCGGGTCGTGCAGGCGTGAGACCAGAGCCGCGATCGTGGACTTGCCCGAGCCGGACTCGCCCACGAGGGCGAGGCTGCTACCGGCCGGAACGGCCAAGGTGACGCCGTCGACCGCCGGCCGATCGCCGTCGGGGTAGGTGAAACTCACGCCCTCGAGCGCGAGTGCACCACCGCCGTCGGCAGGCCGGACCGGCTCGGCCGGATCGTCGATCGTGACCGGCAGGTCCAGGTATTCGAAGATCCTGCTGAACAGGGCCATCGAGCTCGTCACCTGGACACCGACGTTGAGCACGCCCATCAGCGGCCGGAACAGTCCGGCCTGCAGGCTCACGAAGGCCACCAGGGTTCCGATGGTCATGCCGCCGGACGTGGCCGGCAGACCCGCGGCGAGGTAGAGGAGCGCGGGGATCGCGGCGAAGATGATGCTCATCGTGGCCATCCGCCAGCGCCCGGCGAGTTGAGCGCGGACCTCCAGGTCCAGCAGGCCCTCGGAGGAGTCGGAGAACTTGGCGGTCAGCGAAGGGCCGGCGCCGAGGGTCTTGCCGAGCAGCACCCCACTGACGGACAGCGACTCCTCGACCTGGCCGTGCAGGTTCGCGAGCGCACGCTGGCGCTTGGCGGTCACCTCGCGGCGCATCGTGGCGACCCTGCGGGTCAGCCAGATCGCCGGCGGGAGCACGATCAGGGAGAGCAGCGACAGCTGCCAGCTGAGCGCGACCATGGCGATCGCGGTGCCGACGGCGGTGGTCACGTTTGAGGCGATCGACGTCGCCGCCGTGGTCACCACGGACTGCATGGCGCTGATGTCATGGGTGAGTCGGGACTGCACCTCGCCGCCGCGGGTGCGTTTGAAGAAGTCGAGGGACTGGCGCTGCAGGTGCGCGAACACGTCCGTGCGCAGCCGGTGCATCACGCGCTGTCCGATCACGGTGGAGATCCACGTCTGGAACACGCCGAGGACCGAGGTCACCACCGTGACGCCGAGCATCGCGCCGACCAGGATGAGGAGCAGGGGGACGTCCTGGTTCGGGATCGCCTCGTCGATGAGGTGCCGGGTCAGGAACGGGGTGGCGAGTCCGATGGCGGAGGTCGCGACGATCAGTGCGACCACGGCGCTCAGCCGGGCCCGGTAGGGCGCGAACAGTGCGCCGATGCGGCGCAGGCTCACGGGATGGGACTCGAGCTGGGCCCGGTCCCTGGGATCGGGGCGGGCGGCGCCGTCGCGGCCACGGGGGCCCTCTGGGTTCATGGCGAGGTCGGCCATAGGGACATCACTTCCTTCGTCGTGTCTATGTCATATGCTGAGGTTACCTCATTATGAGGAAGGCGTCAATAGTAGGCTCCGGAGCGTGACGAACCCCCGGGGGCGTGAGCCCGAGCGCGCGCCAGAGAGCGAGCCCAGCGAACTGCTCATGCAGGCCACCCGTGCCCTGCGCCGTCGATGGGCGGCCTCGCTAGAGCCGTGGGGCCTCGCCCCGCACGAGGCCCGCGCCCTGCGGGTGATCTGCGACAGCGACGGCGCGCGCCTGTCCGACGTCGCCGCACACCTACGGATCGCTCCGCGCTCGGCCACCGAGGTTGTGGATGCCCTCCAGGAGAAGGCCTTCGTCGAACGCATGCCGGACCCTACGGACCGGCGCGCCGTGCTCGCGGTGCCGACGGACGCCGGCCGGGCCCTCGCCCAGGAGATCGGCGCGGCCCGGCAGCAGGTGTCGCGCGACTATTTCGCTCGGCTGGAGCCGCAGGAGTGGGAGCAGCTCACCGGACTGCTACGCCGCCTCATCTCCGACTGAGAGCGGCGCACGTCGGACCGATGGACATTGCCCGAGCGCTCGACACCGAGCACCTGATCTCGATCGGCCACTACCAGCGACTCCCATCCCCCGATCGCCCCACATCGCTGCAGTGCGCCGGCACCCTCAGCACCGGGCAACCGTGTCAGGGCCTCGTCTTCGCGCGGGCACTGACCAGTCGCGTACTGGCACCTCACTTCGCCTCGCGCAACCACGGCCCCGGCTGCGACAAGGCCGCCATCGAGCACGGGCCCACCGATTTCGTCGACGACGACGAGACGATCCATCAGGCAGCATCATCGACCCGGACCATCGTGCTCACGCCGACCACACCGGAGGAGGGCACACCCGCCGCGGGCCGTCCGCACAACGCGACCCCCGGACGCGACACCCGGACACATCGCCACCCGGTCGCAGGCTCCCCCAGCCTCGGTGGTGAACGCCGGGCCACGTTGCGTTCTGCGCTACGCATCCTCATCGGCCGTGGCTTCCGCGACGGCGCCCGCATCCGATGGGCCGGAACCGAGGTCGACGCAACCCGCTTCTTCATCCACCTCGACAGCATGGACGCGAGCGAAACCGCGATCCGCGGATACTGGGGACTCGTGGACCGTGCCGAACGCTTCCGCCGAACCGGCGCGGTCCACCTCCACTCTCGCATCGGGGCACTCGTGGTGATCCACCGCGACATCGTCGACGAGGTCCTCGGATTCCATGGCGGCGACCTCGCGGCACTCCATGGGCAGTACGTCCTGGCGACGTCGCCCGTGCGAACCTCCGCCGCCGGCAGACCCTACGTACTGGTCACGGAAACCTCCGCCTTCGCCACCTGGTCACCGCCCGCGAGGTAGCGGAATCCGCACGGTCGCCAAACTACTTGATCAGACGTAGTACGTCACGTACAGTAATTACTACGTCAGACATGGAAGGGAGGATGTGATGATCAGCGCGGACTTCATTCGCGGCTATGTGGACCTGCTGGTCCTCGAGTCGCTGCTGGACGAGCCCTCGTACGGGTACGCGATCTCGAAGCGGATCGAGCAGCTCGCTCAAGGCCAGTACGAGATGAAGGAGACGACCCTCTACTCGGCCGTTCGCCGGCTCGAGAAGTCCGGCGCCGTCACCTCCTTCCAGGGCACGCATACCCAGGGGCGTGCCCGCACCTACTACCGGCTGACCGACGCCGGCCGCCGCTTCTACGACGAGAAGTGCGAGGAGTGGCGCCAGACCGTCGCACTCGTCGGCCGCTTCGTCCGAGACTCACGCTGAGAGGGAACGACCCGCATGGATGCCATCACGAGCTACATCGACCACATGTTCCGCAGCCTGCCGCCGACCACCGAGGTGTCGCGGGCAAGGTCCGAACTGCTGCAGATGAGCGAGGACCGCTACCGTGAGCTGCTCGCCGAGGGGGTGAGCGAGAACGAGGCCGTGGGCCGCGTCATCACGCAGTTCGGCAACCTCGACGAACTTGCCGACGACCTCGGCATCCGCCGCGAGCTCGACCGCGCCGGCAGCGAGGGCGAGGGCGCATCGGTCGAGTTCTCACACGAGGAGGCCGAACACTTCCTCGACGTGCGGCGCCGGGGTGCTTGGTTCATCTCGGCCGGGGTCTTCGTGATCCTGCTCGGGATCTCACAGCTCGTGTTCTTCGCCGAGGGCACCGCCGGCGTCGACGGGAACACCGAGACCGTCCCGCTCGCGCTGCTCTTCGTATGCATCGCCGGCGCTGTCGCGCTGTTCATCGTCGGCGGGGTGTCCCTGTCCCGCTACGACCGGCTCGAACACAAGGAACTCCGCCTCGAGCCCCAGGTGGCCACGGCGTATCGCGCCCAGCGCGAGCGCGAGCAGGGCACGTTCGTGGCACTGCTCGCCGGCGGCGTTGCCTTGATCATCCTCGCCGTCGCGATACCGGCGATCTTCGTGGATGCCACGTCCGGGCCTGCCGGCAACCGCGCGGTCGCGTTGATGCTCGTCATCATCGCCATCGGCGTCACGATCCTCATCCAGGCCGGCATGCGCCGCGGCGCACTCGACCGGCTCACCGCGGAGGGCGATTACGCACCCGAGAAGCGGCGGTCGAACTCGATCACCGGCCGCGTGGCCGGCCCCTACTGGATGCTCGCGGCCGCCGTGTTCCTCGGCTGGAGCTTCATCGGAGACGCCTGGGACAGGTCGTGGATGGTCTGGCCGATCGCCGGGATCCTGTTCGGCGCGGTCGTCGTGACCATCGAGTCGTTCAGTCCGGACAAGCGCAAGGTCGACGGCGGCCGCTGAGCTGGTCGGTGAGGTAGTCCGTCGACCCGCTCGCCACGGGCCGGAGCCGGGCTAGAGCGCGATCAGGACCAGAGCGGCGGCCGGCAGAACCGACGACGAGAGCGTTCCCCTGATACTCGCACCCCGCGGACGCCAGTAGCCGAGCAGGTCGGCGAGGCCCATGAACAACGCCGACGCCAGCATGTAGAGGCAACCGACCACCACAACGGTGGCCCCGGTCGAAGCGCTGCCGTAGTTGATCATCCAGATGCCGACGAGCGTCCCAGCACCCGCGAGGGCATTGCGCGCGCCGAGGCAGAACGACCACAGGTGGACGTTGCGGATGCCGTCAGGCTCGATCCCGAGGAACTTCTGGACCCCCGGTCGTTCGATCAGGAATGCCTCGAACGGGAAGACCGCGATCAAGATCAGGGCCGCGAGGCCGGCACAGACCTGCGCGAGCATCTCCATGGCTACCTCCCAGCAGCGGTTGGAACTGCCTCGATGAGCGAGATCGTCGATATCGTCGGAATGACCCGCACCATCCGATAGCCGGCCCGGTCGAGGAGGGCGTCGAACTCACCCCGGGTGCGCTCGCGACCGCCGACGAAGATCATCATGTCGAGATCGAGGGACTTGGCGAGGTGCGGCGCGTTGCCGGGAGGCACCACGCTCTCCAGGAGGAGCAGCGTGGCGTCACGCGGCATGCTGTCGCGGACGTTGGTGAGGATTGCGGCCGCCTGCTCGTCGCCGAAGTCGTGGATCACGCGCCGCATCACGTAGAGGTCGCCGCCGGTGGGCGCCGCATCGAAGAACGAACCGACCTCGAGCCGGCAGCGGGACAGGACGCCGGCCCGACGCAGGTGCTCCTCAGCAGCTTCGATCACGGCCTCGCGCTCCAGCAGAACGCCGTTGGCAGCGGGTGCCGCGGCGAGCATGAGCGACAGGAGCTGGCCGTGCCCGCCACCGAGGTCGACGATGGTCACGAACCGGGAGAAGTCGTACGCGGTTGCGACCGTGGGCCAGTCGAGGGCCGTCAAGCGGGTCATCGCGTTATTGAACGTGGCGGCGAACCCTGGGTTGTGGTCGAGGTAGTCCCACATCGGCTCCCCGAGCGACGCCTCGGCACCGGGCCGCCCGGTCTCGATCACGTGCGTCAACCGACCCCATGGTCCCTGGTAGCTCGGGTCGCCAAGCATCAGGACGACCGGGAGCATCGAGTCCGGCGTTCCCGAGCACAGCCCGCGTGCGAGGGGAGTCAGCTCGTAGCGGTCATCCGACGCCTGGCGGAAGACGCCGAGCCCCGCGCAGGCGCGTAGCAGCCGGGCGGTCGCATCGGGATCGGAGCCGACCTCGCCGGCCACTTCACTTGCGGACCTCGGGCCAGCTGCCAACACGTCCGCGATGCCCAACCTTGCCGCCGCGTACAGGGTGTGAGTCGCCATGAACCCCGATGCCAGTTCGAGCAGGCCGACCTCGGGAGGGACCATCCGTCGCGTTACGGCCGCCAGAGCGGTCCGGACGGCGGTGGCGGCCCGGATGACGCGAACGGGTGGAAGTCTGGACATGAACGCGACCCCTACTATGGTCAGCAATGCTGACTATAGTAGTCAGCATCGCTGACGATTGCCAAGGGGTATCGATGGATATCGCGACGCTCATGTTCATCGCGTACCGCGCGATGGATGATCGGGTGGTCCGGGCCATGCGCGAAGCCGGCTTCGATGTGACAGTGGCGCAGGCACGCCTCGCCCAGCGGATCGGTGCCGACGGATCCCGCCTCACCGACCTCGCCGAGCAGGCTCAGGTCACCAAGCAGACCGCAAGCCTCCTGGTCGCGGCCCTGGAGCGAGAAGGGCTGGTCGAGCGGGTCCCGGATCCCACCGACGGGCGTGCGCGACTGATCCGGTTCACGCCGCGGGGGCGGGCCGGATCGGAACGGGCCCGCGACCTCGTGATGGCGGTCGAGCAGGAGTGGAACGAACTGCTCGGGCCCGAGCTCGCCGGACCCCTACGTGAGGCACTGATCAAACTCCGCGAGAACGTCGACCCGTACCGGTGACCGCGGCGCCAACCTGCGTTCCGGAGCGTTCCGCGCCGAGCGCGCGGCGGCTCGTTCGCGCACCCACCGCCGGGACTGCGACCAGCACGCCTGCGGTGACCAGCACCGTCGCCGCGAAGATCAGGCCACCGGTGAGGGCGGTGAACGGCAGCAGCGACAACGAGACGTTGCCGGCGTAGTGCATCACGACGGCGGCCGGAACCCCGCCGCGCAGCCGCTCGCTGATGAACCAGTACGTCAGCGACATCGGCACCATGCAAGCGAGGAAGCCCACCGCTTCCACAGCCCCGAGGCTCGACTGCGAGGTCCCGGTGAGCAGGAACAGCGGCACGTGCCAGAGCGCCCAGATGGTGCCCAGGACTCCGGCGGTGGCGAGCGGTGAGAGTCGGGCGCGCAACCTCGGCTGCACGTACCCGCGCCAGCCGAACTCCTCGGAGAGGGGCCCGGCCATGGTGGCGATCAGGAGGAACGGCAGCAGCCCGGAGTCGGCGAAGGATGCCGTGATGTCGGCGATCCCGAGCGCTGGTGCGCCGACCAGCGGACCGAGCGTGGCGGCCAGCACGGCGGGCGCCGCCCCCAGGCCGATCGCGGCCGGGAGCCAGAGCGCGAGCCGTCCGGGCCGCGGCACGCGTGGGCTCCGGACGCCGCGGAGCCGGTAGACCACTGCGGCCAGGCTCGGTCCGAAGCCGCCGATCGCGTAGAACGCGAAGACGGCCGGGCTCGAGAGGTCTCCGCCGAGCAACAGGGCGATCAGCCAGGACCCCCAACTCAGGGCGAAGGTCAGGACGAGGAAGCCGCCCACGCGGCGATCGGAGGATGCGAAGGTCGTGGCGGCCGGTGCGGCGGCGATGGTGCTCATGGGAACCAGCCAACCGCTTCCCGGTGGCACCCACCCAGGGTGCTTCCACCCGGAGTGCATACGGGTGCTGGCCCTACCCGTCACCCCTGGGCGGGAGCGAGGGTCAGCCCGCGGCGATGACGAGGGCCGTCGCGATCGCGGCGATCCCCTCGCCGCGCCCGGTGAGCCCGAGCCCGTCGGTGGTGGTGGCGCTGACCGTCACCGGTGCGCCGGCCGCCGCGGTCAGCGCCGCCTCGGCCTGGCCGCGCAGGCCGGCCAGCTTGGGCCGGTTCCCGATCACCTGGACCGCGATGTTGCCGATCTCGAAGCCGGCGGCGCGCACGCGGGCAGCTGCCTCGGCGAGCAGCCGCGCACCCGAGGCGCCCGCCCACTCGGGTTCGCTGGTGCCGAAGTTGGAGCCGAGGTCGCCGAGTCCGGCTGCGCTGAACAGCGCGTCGGCGGCGGCGTGGGCGGCGACGTCCCCGTCGGAGTGGCCGGCCAGGGCCACCTCGTCGGGGAAGGTCAGCCCGGCGAGCGCGAGCCCGGTCCGTCCGTCCCCAGCGAAGGCGTGCACGTCCACGCCGATCCCGGTGCGGGGTGCGCTCATGAGCCATCCTCGAGGTACAGGGCCGCGACCGACAGGTCGTGCGGGGTCGTGATCTTCAGGGCTCGCGCCTCGCCCGGCACCACGTGGACCGCGATGCCGAGGGCCTCGACCAGGCCGGCGTCGTCGCCGGCAGCCGCGGCCTCGGAGTCGGCTCGGGCGGCCCCGTGTGCGTGGGCCCGGCGCAGGAGGCCGGCGTCGAACGCCTGGGGTGTCTGGATCGCGCGCAGCCCGGACCGGTCGGGGGTCGCGACGGCGCGGGGCGGATCGCCGTCGTCGACGGCCCGGATCGTGTCCACGACCGGGACTCCCGGCACCACGGCCGGATGGCCTGCGCGGACGGCTGCGATCAGGCGGCCGATCAGGTCGGCCGAGGCCAGCGGCCGTGCGGCGTCATGGACGAGGATGACCTCGTCCGTCTCCCCAAGGGCACGAAGACCGGAGGCGACGGACGCTTGCCGGGTCGCCCCGCCGTCGACCACCTCGACGTCGACCGACGAGACCTGCCCGACGGCGGCGCGCACCTCTTCGAGGTAGGCGGCCGGCGCGGTGACCACGATCCGGCGGACCAGCCCGGAGTCGGCCAGAGCGCGCGCGGCTCTGGCCACGAGCGGCTCACCCGCGAGCGGCGCGAGCGCCTTGGGCACGGTGTGACCGAACCGGGAACCGGACCCGGCGGCGGCCAGCACCGCGCCAACGCTCACCTGGCGGCTCCGCCGTGGCTCAGGAGGCGAGGACCTCGTCGAGGATGGCCTCGGCCTTCTCCTCCTCGGTGTGCTCGGCAAGTGCGAGCTCCGAGACGAGGATCTGACGGGCCCGGGCCAGCATCCGCTTCTCGCCGGCGGACAGGCCGCGGTCGGCGTCGCGGCGGGACAGGTCGCGGACGACCTCGGCGACCTTGATCACGTCACCGGACGCGATCTTCTCGACGTTCGCCTTGTAACGGCGCGACCAGTTGGTCGGCTCCTCGGTGTACGGAGCGCGCAGCACCTCGAACACCTTCTCCAAGCCTTCCTTGCCGACGACGTCCCGGACGCCGACCAGATCGACGTTCTCGGCCGGCACCTCGATGGTCAGGTCACCCTGCGCCACCTTGAGCCGGAGATAGAGCTTCTCCTCCCCTCGGATGATCCGCTTCGAGATCTCCTCGATGAGGGCTGCACCGTGGTGCGGGTAGACGACGGTCTCGCCGACTGTGAAGGTCATGTGCTCGCACTCCCCTTTCGCAAGACCCAAGTTTACCACGCGAAATGGGCGCAATCTCGCCGCGCCTCCGCGTTTGCGCAGGTCATGGCGGTAGGCTGCGCCACCCCCGAACCGGGCGTCCGGTGCGAGGCTCTTGAGGAGAATGTGAAGGCAACGGCCGCATGCGGACAGGCATTAGGCTGACGTACAGGTCTTGTCGGTATTGCCAGACCCGCGCCCGCCGGTGCGTTCCGGGGCGTGGGCCCCTCGAAAGGAGAGCCCCGTGGCTCGCAACACCCGCCGTCTCGTGGCGTCCCTGCTGATGGCGGCCACGGCCGCAGTGGGCGTGAGCGCCTGCTCCCCGATCGTGACGCAGTACGGCACGGCCCCGAGCGACGGCATCCAGGTGGAGGTCGGCACCCAGATCCGCGGCGAGAACTTGCTCATCCTGACCCGCGCCGAGGGCGCCGAGGGCGTCCTCATCGGCGCAGTCGTGAACCGGTGGGCATCCCCCACCACGGTGAACCTGACGGTGGGCGAGGACCCCGAAGCCGCCTCGGTCGAGGTCGACGGCAACTCCACGGTGCTGCTCAACCCCGACGCGGAGCTGATCACCATCGCGGCTGTCGGGGCCGCACCGGGCGCGACCATCGACGTCACCGTCTCCTCGCCCGAGCAGGGCTCGGTCACCGTTGCGGTGCCGGTCCTGGACGGCACCCTGGCGCCCTACGACGAGTTCCTGCCCCCCGCTCCCGTGGAGGAGTGAGCCGCTCGGCTCCTCAGCGCTCGTCCACCAGCTTGTAGCCCAGTCCGCGCACGGTCACCAGCACCTGCGGGTTGACCGGGTCGACCTCGATCTTGGCCCGGATCCGCTTGACGTGGACGTCGAGGGTCTTGGTGTCGCCCACGTAGTCGGCGCCCCAGACACGGTCGATGAGCTGCCCCCTGGTGAGCACCCGGTCCGGGTTGCGCAGCAGCAGCTCCAGTAGTTCGAACTCGCGCAACGGGAGGGCGACCTCCGCACCGTCGATGGTGACCACGTGCCGGTCGGTGTCCATCCGGATCCGGCCCACGCTGAGGACCGCCGGGGTGAGCGCGTCGATCGACTCGGTGCCGCGCCGCAGCACCGCCCGGATCCGGGCCAGGAGCTCGCGGAAGGAGTAGGGCTTGGTGACGTAGTCGTCGGCCCCGATCTCGAGCCCCACCACCTTGTCGATCTCCCCGTCCTTGGCGGTCAGCATGATCACCGGGACGGCGCTGCGCTGCCGCAGCTCCCGGCACACTTCCACTCCGGACAGTCCAGGCAGCATCAGATCGAGGAGCACCAGGTCGGCGCCGGCGCGATCGAACTCCACGAGCGCATCGGTGCCCGTCGCCACCGCCACCACCTCGAACCCCTCACGGGTGAGCTGGTAGGTCAGCGGTTCGCGGTAGGACTCCTCGTCCTCAACGAGCAGGATGCGGGTCACGGCTGTCTCCTCCTGCGCCGGCCGGTGATGCGGGCGGCGCGTGTTCGTCGTGGGACGGCGCGGGGCCGTCACCATGGTCTTCTGCCTGGGGAATACGAAGGGTGAAGGTGGACCCGCGGCCCGGGGCGGACCACAGGGTCACCTCGCCACCGTGGTTCTGCGCCACGTGCTTGACGATGCTCAGGCCGAGCCCCGTGCCGCCGGTCTCCCGGGAGCGGGCGGGGTCCACCCGGAAGAACCGCTCGAACACCCGGCCCGTGTTCTCGCTGGAGATGCCCGGCCCCTGGTCCACCACCGCGATCTCGGCGATGCCGTCGCGCGGCCGGACGCCCACGCTCACCCGGGTGCCGTTCTCGGAATAGCGCAAGGCGTTGTCGAGCAGGTTCCGCACGGCCGTGACCAGTAACGAATGGTCACCGAACACCCGGAGGCCACCCGTCCCACCGACGACCACCGTGATGTCCCGGGACTCCGCCTCGACGCGGATCCGGTCCACCGCCTCGGCCACCACCGCGTCCACGGACACGTCCACGAAGTCGACCTCGTTGTCCGGTGCCTGGAGCCGGGAGAGTTCGATGATCTCCTTGACCAGGGCGGACAGCCGTACGGCCTCGCGCTGCATCTTCGCGGCGAACCGGCGCACCAGCTCGGGATCGTCGGCCGCGTCGGCGGCCGTCTCGGCGAGCAGCGCGATGGCGCCCACCGGCGTCTTGAGCTCGTGCGAGACGTTCGCAACGAAGTCTCGCCGGACCTCCTCGAGCCGGCGTTGCGCCGTCTGGTCGTCGGCCAGCAGGAGCACCCGCCCACCCGCCATCGGGGCCACCCGCACCTCGAACGAGAGGCGGTCGGCGCCCGGTACCGCCGAGCGGGGCACGTCCAGGTGCTCGTCGCGGATCCGCCCATCGGCGCGCACCGCGGCCACGAGGTCGTTCAGCGTCGTGTGGGTGAGCCGGCCGTTGCGGACCAGGCCGGTCGTGTAGGCGTCCGGGGTGGCCCGCAGGACCTCGCCACCGGGCCCGAGCAGCACGGACGTGGACCGCAGCGCGGAGAGCAACGCGGCAACGTCGTCGGAGACGGCGGGCGTCGGGACCTCCGGTTCGCGGGACTGGCTGCGTTCGCTCCACCGGAACGCGAGACCGGCGGCAGCCCCGACGAGCAGGCCGACCAAGCCCACCACGACCGGCAACCAGGAACCCTCCACAGCGCCAGACTAGGCCCCGTCATCGGGTGCTCCCAGCCACCAGCGGCCCGGTAGCCTGTTGTTCACCGTGGATGCACGACCCGTTCATTCGGGCATGGGATTCTGAGGAGTACGTGTGCGTGCGGCGGCGTCGCCCCTGACCGGGGCGCGGCGCGATCGGTACGCAGGGCACGCGCGGAACAGCCAAGGCGGACGACCGCCGTCGATGACCAGAGGGAGAACCACCGGTGCGAGCGATCTTCGAGCAGGAACTTGGCGCAGTCGGTGACGATCTGCTGCGGATGAGCCGACAGGTCCAGACCGCCGTCCGGGAGGCATCCGCGGCCCTCGCCTCCGCCGATCTCCAGGCGGCGGAGCAGGTGATCGTCGCGGACGACGCGATCGACCAGATCGAGCGTGAGCTCGACGACCGGTGCGTCAACCTGCTCGCCCGGCAGCAGCCGGTCGCCACGGACCTGCGGATCATCGTGTCGGGACTGCGGATGAGCGCGTCCATCGAGCGGATGGGGGACCTGGCCCGCCACGTCGCCCAGGTGACCCGGCTGCGCTACCCCGAGCAGGCGATCCCGGAAACGTCCCGCGAGCTCTTCGCCCAGCTGGCCGACGCCGCCAACAAGGTGGCCGCGGACGTCGTCCAGCTGCTCGAGACGCGTGACCTCGAGCTCGCCGCCGCCATCGAGCGGGACGATGACATCCTGGACCAGCTGCACCAGCAGACGTTCAACGAGACGCTCGGCCCGGACTGGACAGGCACCACCGCGCAGACTGTCGACGTGACCCTGCTGGCACGGTTCTACGAGCGCTTCGGAGACCACGCCGTCTCCGTCGCACGCCGGATCTCCTACCTGGTCACCGGCGACCTCGAGGGCCTCGGCGACTACAACAGCTGACCTCAGCCAGGCCCGCGAAGGCCGGGCCACCGTCGTCGGGAGGCCCGGCCTTCGCATGCTGTCGGTGCGTCAGCGACCCTGGTTGGCTACCGCCGCGATCGCGTCCTTGGCGGCGTCCGGGTCGAGGTAGCGGCCACCCGGGTTGACCGGCCGGAGGTCCTCGTCGAGCTCGTACACGAGCGGGATCCCGGTGGGCACGTTCAGCCCGGCGATGGTGTCGTCGTCGATGCCGTCGAGGTGCTTGATGATGGCGCGCAGCGAGTTGCCGTGCGCGGCCACGAGGACCACCTTGCCCGCGCGCAGGTCGGTGACGACGTCGCTCTCCCAGTACGGCAGCGCCCGCTCGAGCACGTCCTTGAGGCACTCGGTGGCCGGGATGGGCTCACCGGCGTAGCGCGGGTCCGCGTCCTGCGAGAACTCCGAACCGGCCTCGATCGGGGGCGGCGGCACGTCGTACGAGCGGCGCCAGGTCATGAACTGGTCCTCGCCGAACTCGTCGCGGATCTGCTTCTTGTCCTTGCCCTGCAGGGCGCCGTAGTGACGCTCGTTCAGGCGCCAGTTGCGCTTGACGGGGATCCAGTGGCGGTCGGCGGCGTCCAGTGCCAGGTTCGCCGTGGCGATGGCGCGACGCAGCAGCGAGGTGTGCACCACGTCCGGCAGCACGCCGGCCTCGACGAGCAGCTCGCCGCCTCGGGTGGCCTCGGCGGTGCCCTTCTCGGAGAGCGGCACATCGACCCAACCGGTGAACAGGTTCTTCGCGTTCCAATCGCTCTCGCCGTGGCGGAGCAGTACCAGGGTGTACGTCATGGATCCAGTCTGCCGCATCGCGGCGACCGGGCACGACCTGGGACCGGCAGCTCCGTGGAAGGCGGCGTGAACGGTTCAGACCGGCAGGATGAACATCGGGCTCGGCAGGGCGACACTCTCGCGCACGGGCCCGATGACGCCCTCGGTGATCGGGTGGATCGCGACCTCGTCGGACCGCTCCCCTGCGACCAGGAGCTCCGAACCGACGACCTCGAGGTGCCGCGGCCAGGTTGCGGTGACCACCTCGCCGGTCAGCTCGAGGCTCGCACCGTCGTCGGAGATGACGAGCGTGGAGATCGAGTCCGCACCGCGCACACCGACGGCGAGGCCGCCGCGGAAGGCGAGCAGGTGCGAGAGCTGGTGCACGTCCTGGCTCCGGCCGGGCATCGTCGAGGCGGCGACCCGCTGGACGACCTCGCCTCGGCCGTCGTCCTCGTCCCAGGCCAGCACGACCAGTTCACCGCTGAGCTCGCCGGCCACGTACAGGTAGTCGCCTGCCACGACCAGGTGACGCGGCCCGGTACCGGGCGGCAGGTCGGTGAGGATCGGCTCGGGATCCGGGCGGCCCATGTCCAGCGGGTAGGCCCGCAACTGGTCGGTGCCGAGGTCGGCCACGATGAGGAAGCCACCGCCGGCGGACAGGTTCGAGGAGTGCGCGTGCGGCCCGTCCTGGCGGCCGGCCACGGGGCCGGACCCGGCGTGCGACAGACTCATCACCGGGTCGGAGACGTCACCGGCCTCGGTCAGGGCGATCACGCCGACGCTGCCGTCGCCGTAGTTCGACGCATACAGCCAGTGGCCCTGCGGGTGCACGAGCAGGTGACAGGGCCCGGCCCCACCGCTCCCGGCCACGGCCGTACGACGGAGCGCGCACTCGGAGTCGACGGCGTAGGAGGAGACCGTTCCCCGCTCGCCCTCGCCGACGGCGAACAGCCGCTCGGCGGCGGGGTGCAGGGCGAGGAAGCTGGGGTGGTCCGCGGTCAGCATCCGCTGCGCGGACGAGTCCGCCCAGTCACCGCCGGACTGGCGGTCCAGCCGCCAGATCCCACCGGAGACATCGGGGGTGGACGTCGACCCGATCCACATGTGCCGGACAAAAGTCATGGCACCCAACCTAACGGTCGAGTGCCACGACTGGTGACCCGAGGGCGCCGGCCGGGCGCGATATCCCTCACAAGGAGACCGGCCTGCCGCGAGCCCCAGGATCAGTGGGCCTTGGCGTACGCCTCGCGGATCTCCGCGGAGACCCGGCCACGGTCGCTCACCTGGAATCCGTTCTCGCGGGCCCATTCACGAATCTTGCCCGCATCGGAATTCCCACGCGCGGAACCGGACGAGCGACGAGCCGTGCTGGTGGTGCGACGGCCACCTGAACGGCGGGCGTGACCGACCCACGAGGCAAAGGATTCACGGATCGCGGCGGCATTCGTTTCGTTCAGGTCGATCTCGTAGGTGACGCCATCTAGTGCGAACGTCACGGTCTCGACGGCATCCGAGCCATCGATGTCGTCGATGAGCAGGACGCGGACCTTCTGAGCCATGTGTATTCCTTGATCTCGTCAGTCGGGGGGAAATGCCCCCAAGTAAAATACCGGGGGGTTCAGACTGCCAGCATCCGCAACAACATGTCAAAGCTTGTTGAACGTAGAACTATCCTTCTCGTTTGGTATCGTCCCGCGATTCGCGTACGATCCGCGCATCCTCCGCGGCCTCCGCTCGGGCCCGAGCAATACGTTCACGCCGATCCGCATGGATCATTGCCCGAATGGCGACGACGAAGAGAATGGCCACACCCACGGAGGGGGCAAGGGCAGCCATCGCATCCCAGAATCCGTTCATCGGGGCTTCACCAACGGGAATGTGATCGTCTCGCGGATCCCCTGCCCCGTCAGTGCCATGAGAAGGCGGTCCACGCCCATTCCCATGCCGCCGGACGGCGGCATCCCGTGCTCCATGGCCTGCAGGAACTCCTCGTCCACACCCATCGCCTCGGCATCACCGCGGGCCGCGAGCTGCGCCTGGGCCTCGAACCGCTCCCGTTGGATCACCGGATCCACAAGCTCGGAATAGGCGGTGCCCAACTCGAATCCGCGCACGTACAGGTCCCACTTCTCAACCACGCCGTCGATCTCACGGTGCGCCCGCGTCAGTGGTGAGGTATCCACCGGGAAGTCCCGGACGAATGTCGGGGCGTACAGCTCCGCTCCGACGAAGTGTTCCCAGAGGTCCTCGGCGACCTTACCCGGGGTCGCAATGTTCGAGTTGATAGCGATCTCGGCCTTGTCCGCCAGGACGAGCAATTCCTCCATCGGGGTCCGCGGCGTGATCTCGATGCCGACCGCTTCGGAGAGCGAGGGATACAGGGACAGGTCCTGCCATTTCCCGCCGATTTCGTACTCGGTGCCGTCGGCCAGCATCATCAGAGTGGTGCCGAAGACATCCTGGGCGGCCGTCTGGATCAGCTCCCTGGTGAGCGTCGCCATCGTGTTGTAGTCGCCGTATGCCTGATACGCCTCGAGCATCGCGAACTCCGGCGAGTGCGAGGAATCCGCGCCCTCATTACGGAAGTTCCGATTGATCTCGAAGACGCGGTCGATGCCACCGACGACGGCGCGCTTGAGGAACAACTCCGGCGCGATCCGCAGATACAGGTCGATATCGAATGCGTTCATATGCGTCACGAACGGTCGCGCCGTCGCACCACCGTGCATGGTCTGCAGCATCGGCGTCTCGATCTCGATGAAGTCGCTGCGGTGCAGGAAGTCACGCATCGAACGCACCACCGCCGCGCGGGTCCGGACCATGTCCCGAGCCGCCGGCCGCGTGATCAGGTCGAGGTAGCGGCGCCGCACCCGAGACTCCTCCGAGGACTCCTTGTGCAGGGTCGGCAGCGGTCGGATCGCCTTCGCGGCGATCTCCCAGGAGTCCGCCATCACGGACAGCTCGCCCCGGCGGGAGGCGATCACGCGGCCGTGGGCGAAGAAGTGGTCGCCGAGGTCCACGAGCGTCTTGAACCGCTCGAGCGACTCCTGGCCCACCTCGGCGAGGGAGATCATGACCTGGAGCCGGTTCCCCGCACCGTCCTGAAGTGTGACGAAGCACAACTTCCCGGTGTTGCGCAGGTGCACGATCCGGCCGGCGACTCCCACGACGTGGTCCGTCTCGGTGCCTGGCTCGAGGTCCGGGTGATCGGCGCGCACGCCGGCGATGGTGTCCGTGACCGGCAGCGTGACGGGATACGGCTCCACACCGTCGGCCAGCAGCTTCTCGCGCTTCTCCCGCCTGATCCGGACCTGCTCGGGCAGGTCGTCACCCTCCTCGTCGGGGGTGACGGTCGGTTCGGTCGGCTCGGCGGGGGGCAGGAACTGGTCAGTCACCCCCCGATTCTAGCGATGCCCTGGATCTGCCCAGCTCACCACGGCATTGTCGATGAGCCGGGTGGTCCCCACCTGGGCTGCGATCACCAGTAGTGCGTCGCCGGCGCCCCCGACGTCCGGGTAGGGACTCATCGTCACCGGATCGACGAGTTCGAGGTAGTCCGTCCGCACGTCGCCGGGGGCCGCGGTCGCGAGCTCGGCGCGCGCAGCCTCGAGGACCTCTGCGGGCGGGCGACCCTGCTCGGCGGCCCGGGCGCCCGCGAGCACGGTCCGGGAGAGCACCAGCGCGGCGGTCCGGTCCGTGGGCGACAGGTGCACGTTCCGGCTGGACAGCGCGAGCCCGTCCGGGTCCCGGACGGTGGGGACCGCGACCACGTCGATGCCCATGTTCAGATCGGCGACCATCCGGCGCACCAGGGCGAGCTGCTGGGCGTCCTTCTGGCCGAAGAACGCGACATCGCCGGCCGTCAGGTTGAGGAGCTTGTGCACCACGGTGAGCATTCCGTCGAAGTGACCGGGCCGGTGCTCCCCCTCGAGGACCTCGCCCATCCGGCCGGCGACGATCCGCACCTGCGGCTGCGCACCGGGGTACATCTCCTCCACGGACGGGGCGAACACCACGTCGACCCCCTCCGCCCGGAGCAGCGCCACGTCGGTGTCCAGGGTTCGCGGGTAGGTCTCGAGATCCGCGGCGGAGGAGAACTGCAACGGGTTCACGAAGATCGTCACGACGACCTCGTGGGCGCGCCGGCGGGCCTCGCGCACGAGCGCCAGGTGCCCGGCGTGCAGCGCACCCATGGTCATCACCACGGCGCGGGTCTCGCGCGGTCGGAGCGCGCGCAGCTCCGCCACGGTGTGCACCACGAGCGGCCCGGCGCCGTCCTCGGCTGCGCCCTCGTCGGAGGCGAGCGCGGCGTCGACGGCACCGTCGTCGGAGGTGACCGCGGCGTCGGTGCCGTCATCAGCCGTTCCGTCAGCAACGCCGTCGACGGCGGAGCTCGCCACCGCGACGCCGCTCGCCGGCGCGGTGCGCGCGTCGCCCGCCGGCGCCGTGAGCGCGTCGAGGAGCTCGCCGGCCCGAGCCTCACCGATCCGGCCGTTGATCAGGGCGCGCTGTACGGTCGCGCGCGCCAGGGCCACGTAGGTGGGGGCGATGTCGAGGAGCCCGCGCCTGCCGCCGTCGGCCTCGGCCAACGCGGCCAGATGCTCGCGCACGGTGCCCACGTCGCCGCGGACCACGGGGCCGGTCAACGACGCCTCACCGCCCCTGAGCGCGCCGTCGAGCGCGGCCTGCAACAGTGGTGTGAGTAGTTGCCCGCCGTCCTCCACCCCAGCCGCGGCCAGCAGCCGGATGGCCTGCGCGGTGAGCGTGACCAGGTGGTTCGCGCCGTGGGCGAGGGCCGCGTGGTAGAGCCCGCGGACGTCCTCACCAAGGATCACGGGCTCGCCGCCGATCTCCACCACGAGGGCCTGCGCGATCGGCAGTACCGGAGCCGCGGCCGTGACCGCGAACGGGGCGCCGACGATCCGGGACAGGTCGAGGCTGGTGCCGGTGAACGTCATGGCCGGGTGGATCGCCAGCGGGATCGCACCGGCGGCGCGGGCCGGGGCGAGCACGCCGGTCCCGTATCGGCCGGCGGTGTGCACCACCAGTTGCCCGGGTTGGAACGCGCCGAGGGCCGCGAGGCCGGTGACCAGGTCGGCGAGCACGTCGTCGGGCACCGTGAGCAGCAGTAGCTCGCTGCGTTCGACGACCGCCTCGACGTCGAGCACCGGCACGCCGGGCAGCAGCGCGTCGATCCGCTCGAGGGTGTCCTCGGAGCCTCCGCTGGCCCCGACGACGGCATGTCCGACCGAGCGCAGGGCGCTCGCCAGCACCGTTCCCACCCGGCCCGCGCCGACCACACCGACACCGAGCCGTCCAGGTCGAGAAGTCACCCGTGCATCCTGCCACCCTCGACGGGTTCGTCCGTCACCGCGGCGCCGTGCCCGGGCAGCACGCCACCGTAGACGGCCCGCACCGGCGGGCTCGGAAGGATCCCACCGAAGGTGGCGGGGGCCGCCGTCGGATCCGGTGCTGCGCCGTCGGCCGCTGCGGCCGCGGCCGCGGTGCGCGGCAGCATCCACTGCTCCGGGCCGGCGTCCCGGCGGGCCCGGCGAGCCCGGTCGGCGACGTCCACCAGCAGCGCGCGGGCAACGTCGGCGTCGATGTGTGTGACGATCGGAGTGATCGGGCCGGGCGTGGAGTGCAGCGAGAAGTTCGCGACCCGCAGCCGGCGGTCCAGCGGCCCCTCGGACAGGCCCAGGGACTGGGTCCGCTCGTGCGGCACGATGACCAGCCGGCGCCAGACGCGGCCGGTGCGCAGGATGGTGACGGTGTCGGTGACGCGGAAACCGGTGCGGCGCCAGGTCCACCAGTCGAGCCAGCGCACCCGGCGCGGCGACGTGACGAACCCCTCGTCGCCGCCGGTGCCGGACAGGCCGGCCTCGAGCAGCTGGAGCGGCCGGGGGTCGCCGAGGTCGGGCTGGACCAGGTACAGCAGCCGGCCGACCTCCTCGGTCGTGGCGACCGGGTACAGCACGCTGCCCGTGGTCTCCTCGGCCCCGTACCCGGCGATGTTCACCTGGAGCCGCCACCAGCCGCGGGTGCGCCACAGCAGCGGCTGGGACACCTGCACGGCCTGCACCCGGCCCGGCGGCACCGTGCGGGCCTTCGACTCGAGCAGACCCTGCCGCACCCGGACGCCGTCGGGCGAGGTGGCGACGCGGAACGCGAACTCCCCCGCGAACCGGCCCCACACGTACGCGACGGCACCGAGCAGCGCGGGCCCGACGCCGA
The DNA here is from genome assembly GCF_019947135.1 of Occultella gossypii. Taxonomy (GTDB): domain Bacteria; phylum Actinomycetota; class Actinomycetes; order Actinomycetales; family Beutenbergiaceae; genus Occultella; species Occultella gossypii. The sequence continues at coordinate 81,058 of NZ_JAGSHT010000013.1, forward strand.
AGATCGGCGCCAGGGACTGGTTCACGACGGCGAGCACGATCAGCACCGCCCCGGCCAGCACGAACGCCATCAGCCAGAACGAGAGGGCGAGGGAGCCGATCAGCCGGCCGGGCGTGAGCGCGAGCACCTCACGCTCGGGCGCGGCAGGAGCGGCAGGCGCCTGGCCGCCGTCGGCCGCCTCGGAGACGGTCACTCCGGCGGCCCGGGCCAGGAGCTCGTTGCGCAGCCGCTGAGCCTCGTCCTCGGTGAGGAAGGACAGGGTCAGGTTCGAGCCCGCCCCGCCGGCCGACTCGATCTTGAGCGAGGCGAAGCCGAACAGCCGGGCCAGCAGCGGCTGGGTTACATCCACGGTCTGGACCCGGTCGAGCCGGAGGTGGCGTTGCTGGCGGAACAGCACGCCGGAGTGCAGGTAGACGCTCTCCGGGCTGAGGCCGTACCGGGTCCGGCTCCAGGCCAGGGCCGAGTAGCCGAGCCCGATCAGCGAGCCGACCACGATCACACCGATGATCACGAGGAGGAACTGCGTGGTGGGCAGGTCCAGCTGCCCGAGGGTGTCGGAGTACTGCCAGACGAAGATCGCGATCAGCGCGGCCGCGACCTTCCAGGCGTTCAGCAGCGGGGTGATGCGGTGCAGCTTGCGCCAGTCCACCTGGCTCTCGCCCGCGCGGTCTGCGCTCACAGGCCGGCCAACCTCGCCTCACCGCGGGCGGTCAGCTGATCCCGGAGCCGGGCCGCCTCATCCTCGCCCAACCCGGGGATCGAGGCGTCCGAGCCGGCCGAGGCCGTGTGGAGCTGCACCGCCGCGATCTTCATCTTGCGCGCGATCGGGCCGGCCTCGACGTCCACGTACTGCATCCGTCCGTAGGGCACCACCACCAGGGACCGGAACATCACCCCGCGTCGGATGAGCAGGTCGTCCTCGAGCTCTGCGTAACCGATGGACCGGACCTGCCGTGGGATCAGCCAGAGCAGCCAGGCGGTCAGCGCCAGCAGCACGGCCGGCAGGATCCACATCGCCGAGCCGACCACCACTGCGGGCCAGATCGTCACCAGGCCGGGCAGGCCGAGGAAGATCGCGACCGAGATCTGCCGCACCGGGATCAGTCGTGGGGAGATCGGGCGCCACTGCACGCCTTCGATGTCGAGTGCGGGGTTGGGCGTTGTCGGCATGCGGCCATTCTCCCTGATGTGCCTGCGCCTGCGCGTCCACCGCGCGGCGGAGCCCGACCCGTGGCGCGCTACCACGTACGGGTGAGTCAGCCGGGCGCGGGACCGTCGTCCTCGTCCTCCGGGGGCACCTTGCAGCACCACTGGGCGAACAGACCCGCCGCGACGAGCACGCCTCCGGCGAGGATCGCGACCCCGGACGCGAACGCCTGCTCGCGCGGCTCGGGTGCCTCCACACGGGGCAGCGAGAGCAGCAGGATCGCGAGGAAGTAACCGATGTGCGCGGCCCCGGTGAGCGCGGCGGCCTGCCCCAGCACGAGGATCCGGGCCGCGCCGATCGGGTCCGTGACGGTCCGCTCACGCACCGCCCGGCGCACCCGCAGGCCCAGGAGGACCACCACGACGGCCACCACGGCGAGCAGGACGATCACCGCCGCCGAGACCGGCGGCAGACTGTTTCCCCGGGTGTACCACCAGCGCAACGCGATGGCGGCGATCGTTCCGACCACGATGACCGTGGCCGCCAGCGCGCGCCAGCCGACCTGCTGCATCGGTCAGTTCGGGTCGCGGCGCAGCGGCTGCCACTTCGGGGGCGCCGCCGGCGGCTGCGGCTCCGGGTCTGACTCAGGCCCGGTCCAGGGACCGGACGGCCGGCGGGTCTGCTCGTCGATCTCGTCATCGCCCCGCTGGGGCGGGAACGAGACCGGTCCGGAGGAGCCGAAGCCCGCCGGCTCCGGCTCGGCAGGGGCAGGCTCGAAGCCCGACGGCGGCGCCTGCGGTTCGAGGCCCGACGGCGCCGGTGCGGGTGGTTCCGCGGGCGTCGGCCGCTCGGGCGCCGGGGCAGGGGGCTCGTAGGCCGGGGGCTCGTAGGCGGGGGGTGCAGGCGGCTGGGGCGGGACGGGCGGTTCGTACGCGGGCGGCTCGTACGCCGGCGGCTCGAGGCCGGACTGCGCCGGCGCGGCCGGCTCATAGCCGGACCGGTCCTGGCCCGACGGCTCAAAACCGGACTGGTCCTGACCCGACGGCTCAAAGCCGGACTGGTCCTGGCCCGACGGCTCAAAACCGGACTGGTCCTGACCCGACGGTTGGAATGCCGATGGCTCGGAGGCGGCCGGCTCGGCCGGCTGACCGAAGGAGGGCTGCTCGGAGACATGTTGCCCGTACGAGGGCTCCTCGGACATGTGCTGCCCGTACGACGGCTGCTCGTATGAGGGCTGCTCGTAGGGCGCCTGCGGTGTCGGTGGCAGCTCGACCGGGGCGTAGCCCTCCGGCGCGGGCGCCTGGTACTCGGGCGGCGCGGGCGCCTGGTACTCCGGCGGCACCATCGGCGCGGGCACCTGGTACGCCGGCGGCACGACCGGTGCCGATGGCTGGACCGGCGAGCCCTCGGACTGCGCCGCTGCCGGGCGTGCGAACGGGGAGTCGGCGTACTGCTCCGAGGCGGCCTCCGGCTGCTCGACGGCCATCGGCGCAGCGGGCTCGGACTCGTCGCCGTCGGTGTGGGCCAGGAGTTCGAGGTCCTCCACGGACTCCTGGCCCTGGTAGGACTCCTCGTCGAGGTCATGCACCGACTCCGCGGCCGCCTCCGAGGCGTACTCGGGCTGAACCGGCACCGCCCCGACCACCGGTGCGACGTCGGCCCGATCGTCCATGATGGCGTGGACCGAGGAGTCCTCGGCGGGCGCCGCCGGTGCCTCGGCGGGTGCGGCCTCGGCGACGGGCCCACGGGACCGTTGCCCCGCCGTCGGGTCCAACCAGTCGAGCGCGAGCCAGCGCACCCCGGACCGGTCCGGGGCGGTCTCGGCGAGCACGGCGACCGGTCCCCCGCCAAGCCCTGGCAGGAACGCGGACGGGTCCGCCTGCGCCCACGGAACCAGCACGAACGCGCGCTCGTTGGCCCGGGGGTGCGGGAGGGTGAGTTCGGGCTCGACGCTCGAGACGCCGTCGAAGGTGACGATGTCGATGTCCAGCGTGCGCTCGCCCCAGCGCTCACGGCGCTGACGTCCGTAGGCGTCCTCGACCTCGTGCATGCGCCTCAGGAGATCCATCGGCGAGAGGGTGGTGCTCGCCAGCACCACGGCGTTGAGGAAGTCCGGCTGGGGAACGGCGTCGGGCAGCACCACCGCGGCGGTGCGGGCCAACGGGGACACGGTGGTGACGGTCAGGCCGGGGACCTCGCGCAGGTCCGCGACGGCCGCCCGCATCGTGGCCCGCACGTCGCCGACGTTGCCGCCGATCGAGAGCACCACTTCCACGGGCTCGTCCGGCACCCGCTCCAGGATCGCTCCACCCGCTTCCGGTGCCTCCTCCGGCGCAGGAGCCGGCACTCCGTCGAACGAGGAATCCGCCTCGGCCGCCGGTGGGACGGCCACGGGTGCGACGACCGCGGGCATGGCTGCGGCTGCGACGGCGGGGGCGGCGAACTCCGCCTCGGCGGCCGGCCCGACCGGTGCGGCTGCGCCCGTGGGCTCCCCGCGGGTGATCGTGATTTGAACGTCCGTGAACGGCACCCCGACGGGCGCCTCCGGCTTGTGCACCGTCACCTCGACGGACCGGACGGCGGCGGGTGCGAGCGCCGCGTCGGCGATCCGGGCGGCGAGGGTCTCGATCAGGTTGACCGGTTCGCCCTCGATGATCGACACGATCTCCTGGGCGACGTCGGCGTAGTTGACCGTGTCGGCGAGGTCATCGCTGGCGGCCGCCGCTCGGGTGTCGACGTGCAGGATCACGTCGGCGAGGAAGGTCTGCCCGTCGCGACGTTCCTCCGGCAGGACGCCGTGGCGGCCCACCCCACCCAGCCCGATCAGGCGGATGACGTCGTGGGCGTGGTTGTCCTCGGAGTTCATGGTGTCCCTTCTCGACCTTCCGAACTGGGTTCATTCTCTGCCGAACGCAGCGCCTGGGCCACTCTGACGGCATCCACAGAGCCTGCCACCTCGTGCACCCGCACGCCCCACACTCCGTGAGCGGCCACGAGCGCGGTGACCGCGGCCGTGGCCCGGTCCCGGAACACCGGGAGCGACTCGGCGCCCGCGTCGTCGAGCAGCTGCCCGAGGAAGCGCTTGCGGGAGGCCCCGATGAGGACCCGGTGGCCGAGCGCCGTCAACGCGTCCAGGTGGGCGAGCAGGCGCCAGTTGTCGGCGCCGTCCTTGGCGAATCCGAGGCCCGGATCGATGATGACGCGCTCGGGGTCGACGCCCGCGGCGAGGATCGCCGCCAGGCGCCCGCGGAGCTCGCCGACGACCTCGCCGACCACGTCACCGTACGTCGCGTGCTCCGCCATGACGTCGGAGTGTCCGCGCCAGTGCGAGACCACGTACGTGAAGTCACCAGCCGCGACGAGGGGCACCATCTGCGGGTCCGCGAGGCCCCCGGAGACGTCGTTGATGAAGGTGGCACCGGCACCGAGGGATGCGGAGGCGACCTCGGCACGCATGGTGTCGACGCTGATCACGGCGCCGGCGGCGGCGAGCGCCTCGACCACGGGCACCACCCGCTGCAACTCTTCGGCGAGGCTGACCCGCTCCGCGCCCGGGCGGGTGGACTCGCCGCCGATGTCGAGGATGTCCGCGCCCTGGGCGAGCAGGTGCCGTCCGTGCGCGATCGCCACGTCCTGTTCGAACCACTGCCCGCCGTCACTGAACGAGTCGGGGGTGACGTTGACCACGCCCATCACGAGCGTCCGCGGAGTCATTCGGTCACCCTATCCATTCCCTGCACCGGTCCATCAGCGCGGGGACGGGGGCGCGACGTACCGGACGTGCCAGGGGCAGGGCGGCGCAGGCCGCGGCGAACGACCATCAGTCGTGCGCGGGCTCGATCAGTCACGCGCGATGAGACTCATCGCCTCGGCGCGGGTGGCGGTGTTCCGCATCTGTCCGCGCACGGCGGACGTCACGGTCCGCGCACCCGGCTTGCGCACCCCACGCATCGACATGCACAGGTGCTCGCACTCGATGACGACGATCACGCCGCGCGCGTCCAGCAGCCGGACCAGGGCGTCCGCGACCTGGCTGGTGAGCCGCTCCTGGACCTGGGGCCGCTTGGCGAACACGTCGACGAGCCGGGCCAGCTTGCTGAGCCCCGTGACGGTGCCGTCGACCGACGGGATGTAGCCGACGTGGGCGACCCCGTGGAACGGCAGCAGGTGATGCTCGCAGGTGGAGTAGACGGCGATGTCACGGACGATCACCATCTCCTCGTGCTCGATCTCGAAGAACGTCTGGACGACGTCCTCGGGCTCGGCATGCAGGCCCGCGAAGATCTCCGTGTAGGCCTTGGCCATCCGCTTCGGGGTGTCCCGCAGGCCTTCCCGGTCCGGGTCCTCCCCCACTGCGATGAGCAGGTCCCGCACGGCCCGTTCGACGCCCTCGGCGTCATACGGACGGGCAGCAGGCAGTTGTTCGGCCATGAGGTTGTGAACTCCTAGGACTGTCCCGGCGTGGACCCGCCCGGGCCGCTCTGGTCGGATTCGCCGGCCGCGCCCGGTGCCGGCCGGTCCGGTGCCGGCTGGCCCGGAGTCTGCCCGCCGACCGGTCCCGCGGTGGACTCGCCCGGGTAGGCGAACCGTTCCGGCACCTCGACGATCGTCTCGGCGGGCGCCTCGTCGTCGCCGGCCGCCGCGGCCTGATCCTGGGGCAGCATCGGAACGGCCCCGCTCGCGATCTCGCGCGGGGACTGCACGGGCGGCACGTCGCTGACGGCTCGGTGCTGGCTGGACAGCCAGACCGGGCGCGGCTGCCGCTTCGTGATCGGTACGAACACCTCGGCCAGCTCGGCCTGGTTCAGGGTCTCCCGCTCCAGCAGCGCGAGCGCGAGGTCGTCGAGCACCTGGCGGTAGTGGGTGAGGATCTCCCACGCCTCGTCGTGCGCGGAGTCGATGAACCGACGGACCTCGTCGTCGATGAGCCCGGCGACGTCCTCGGAATACTCCCGCTGGTGGCCCATGTCACGGCCCAGGAACACCTCGCCGTCGGCCTGCCCGAGCCGGATCGCGCCGACCCGCTCGCTCATGCCGAACTCCTTGACCATCTTGCGCGCGGTCGCGGTGGCCTTCTCGATGTCGTTCGACGCACCCGTGGTCGGGTCGTGGAAGACGATCTCCTCGGCGACGCGGCCGCCCATCGCGTAGGCGAGCTGGTCGAGCAGCTCGTTCCGGGTGGTCGAGTACCTGTCCTCGGCGGGCATCACCATCGTGTACCCGAGGGCCCGCCCACGGGGCAGGATCGTCACCTTGGTGACCGGGTCCGTGTACCGGAGCGCGGCCGCGACCAGGGCGTGACCGCCCTCGTGGTAGGCCGTGAGCTTGCGCTCCTTCTCGTTCATGATCCGGGACTTCTTCTGCGGGCCCGCGATCACGCGGTCGATGGCCTCGTCCAGCTCGTGGTCACCGATCAGCTCCAGCCCGGTGCGGGCGGTGAGCAGCGCGGCCTCGTTCAGGACGTTCGCCAGGTCCGCACCGGTGAATCCGGGGGTGCGCTTGGCCACCGCGTGCAGGTCGACCGCGGGCGCCATCGGCTTGCCCTTGGCGTGCACGTCGAGGATCGCCTCGCGGCCCTTCAGGTCCGGCGACTCGACGGAGATCTGCCGGTCGAATCGCCCCGGACGCAGCAGGGCGGGGTCGAGGATGTCCGGACGGTTCGTGGCCGCGATCATGATGACGTTCGCGTTCGCGTCGAACCCGTCCATCTCCACCAGGAGCTGGTTCAGGGTCTGCTCACGCTCGTCGTGCCCGCCGCCGAGGCCGGCGCCGCGCTGACGACCGACGGCGTCGATCTCGTCCACGAAGATGATCGCCGGGGCGTTCGCCTTCGCCTGCTCGAACAGGTCCCGGACGCGCGAGGCACCCACACCCACGAACATCTCGACGAAGTCCGAACCGGAGATCGAGTAGAACGGGACGTCGGCCTCACCTGCGACGGCGCGGGCCATCAGGGTCTTGCCGGTGCCGGGCGCCCCGTACAGCAGCACACCCTTGGGGATCTTCGCCCCGACTGCCTGGAACCTGGCGGGCTCGGTGAGGAAGTCGCGGATCTCCTCGAGTTCCTCGATGGCCTCGTCCACGCCGGCGACGTCGGTGAACTTGACCTTCGGGGCCTCCTTGGAGACCTGCTTGGCCTTCGACTTCCCGAAGTTCATCATCCGGGAGTTGCCGCCCTGGAGGCGGGACATCAGGAACCAGAAGAGCCCGACCAGCAGCAGCACGGTGAGCAGCGTCATCAGCAGCGACGACCACCACGGGGTCTGCGGGACGACGGAGTTGAAGCCACCCTCCGGCTCCGCGGCGGTGATCGCCTCGGCGACCGTCTCGCCCTGCGGTGCGGCGTAGTAGAACTCGACGTCGCGACCCATGTTCTGGTCCTCGTCGCCACCGACGAGGTAGTCCTCGGTGAGTGTGAGGTTGACCCGCTGCGAGCCATCGGTGATCTGCGCCTGCTCGACGGTGTCCCCGGCGAGCAGTTCGAGACCCGCGGACGTGTCGATCTGGCGGGTGCCGCCGCCGCTCATGAGCTGGAAACTCACGAAGATGACGATCAGCGGGATGAGCACCCAGATGAGCGGCCCGCGCAACAACTTCTTCACATTCATCCTAGGTGTGGGGCTGCGCCCCGTCCCTCCTGCTCGCAGTGTTAGACCGTGACGGTATACGACGGGGCCGTGAATTCCGGCATGTGTTCGCCTACGGCATGAACACCCGCGTCAGGGCACCGCACATCGGAGCGCCGACCTCAGCCCTGGTAGACGTGCGGAGCGAGCGTGCCCACGAACGGCAGGTTGCGGTATCGCTCGTCGTAATCGAGTCCGTAACCGACCACGAACTCGTTCGGAACCTCGAAGCCGATGTAGCGGACGTCCACATCCACCTTGGCGGCGTCCGGCTTACGGAGCAGGGTCGCGATCTCCAGTGAGGCGGGGTTCCGGCTGCGGAGGTTGGAGACCAGCCAGGACAGCGTCAGGCCGGAGTCGATGATGTCCTCGACGATCAGCACGTGCTTGTCCAGCAGGTCGGTGTCGAGGTCCTTGAGGATGCGCACCACGCCGGAGGACTTCGTGCCCGACCCGTAGGACGAGACGGCCATCCAGTCCATCTTGAGGTCGGTGTGCAGCCGGCGGGACAGGTCCGCCATGACCATCACCGCACCCTTGAGGACGCCGACCAGCAGCAGTTCCCGACCCGCGTAGTCGGCGTCGATCTGGGCCGCGAGCTCATCGAGCCGGGTCGCGATCTGCGCCTCGCTGACCAGGACCTTCTCAAGGTCCGAGCCCATGTCGTTGGCGTCCACTCAACTCTCCCGATTGTCACTGTGTCGATGAGGTGCGCTCGGTCCGTGCGGATCATCGAGTGCGGCAGCGCGAGCCGACGCGCCCCCGCGCAGGAACAGCCTGCCATACCTGCGGACCGCCTCGGTCGGCCCGGGCAGGTGGATCGGTCCCTGCCCGTGCCAGTCGGTGAGCAGGGCGTCGAGGCCCTGCACGTGCACCCGGGCGAGGGCGCCGTCGTCGGCGCCGGCCTCGAGGGCAGCCAGCCGAAGGGCCCGACGGCGCAGGGCCGGGTGGGCGTCGACGAGCACCGACACGTCGAGCACCACCGCCGCTGCTCCCGGCTCGACGGCGTCGCTTCCGTCGACGTTCTCGGTGCCGGTCCGGGTGCCGGTTTCGGTGCCCGTCGGATTGCCCGGCCCGGCGGTTGTCGGGCCGTCGGTCGCAACGGTGGCGTGCTCGAGCAGGTGCCGGGCCAGCTCGTCGAGCAGGTCGGCGTCGTCGCGGGCCAGGTCCGCGGTGCGGGCCAGCGCGACCTCCACCCCCGGCCCGAGCGCGCGGGCGAGCTCGGGCAGTACCCGCTCGCGCAAGGCCGCGCGGGGCAGTGCCGCGCCGGCCGCGGTGCGCAGCGGACCGTCGGCCGCGTTCGTCGGGTCCTCCCACGCCGCCAGGCCCAGAATCTCGCAGGCCCGTCGGGTTTGCTCCCGGCCCACACCGAGCAGCGGCCGCCAGAATGCCCCACGGATCGGCGCCATGCCGGCGAGCGCGCGGGTGCCGGAGCCACGCGCCAGGCCGAGCAGCACGGTCTCGGCCTGATCCGCCCGGGTGTGCCCGAGCAGCACCCCGGCCGCGCCGTGTTCGGCCGCGGCGGCCGCGAGCAGGTCGTACCGCAGTGCCCGAGCCGCGCCCTCGGGACCTTCGCCGTCACCGCCCGGAGCACCTGCGCCGTCGGGCCCCAACACCTCGGCCGGGGCCAGGCCGAGCCCGGCGCACACGGCGGCCGCCCGCTCACTGACGGCGCGGCTGCCGTGCTGGAGCCCGTGGTCGACGCTGACCGCGCCCGCCCGCAGCCCGAGCCGGGGTGCCACGAATGCGGTGGCCGCCGCGAGCGCGAGCGAGTCGGCGCCACCGGAGCAGGCGACCAGAACCAGGTCACCGCGGGCCAACGAGCCGTCGTCGAGGCGGTCCTGCAGGAACGCCCGGGCCGCCGCCCGGACGGCGGCCACGGCGGGATCCAGCCGGGGCACTAGCCGTGGACCCGCCGGACCCAGACGTCGGGGTCGGCGATCTCGGCGGCGGTGGGCAGCCGCTCGGGCGCCGACCAGACCGCGTTCAGGCCGGGGTGCCCGACCTTGGCCACGACGGCCCGGACGAACTTCGCGCCCTCGCGGTACTGGGCGAGCTTGGCGTCCAGGCCGAGGACCCGGCGCAGCACCGTGTCCACGAACCCCTGCCCGGAGCGGCGCGCCTCGAACGACTTGCGGATGGTGCGAACCGTGGGCACCACCCGCGGGCCGACCGCGTCCATCACCACGTCGGCGTGCCCCTCCAACAGGGACATGATCGCGATCGAGGCGTCCATCGCCTCCTGCTCGGCGTCGGTCAGGACGGCACCGAGGAGGGCGCCGCCGGAGGAGGCGGTCGCCGGTTCGGCGTCGCCACGCAGCACCCGGGGCAGGGCGCCGAGCAGGTCCCGCATCCGGGTCGCGGCGTCGTCCTCCACGAGCAGGGTCGCCAGCAGGTCCCGCACCTGGGTGCGCAGGTGCTCGGCGAGCCACGGCGCCGCGGCGAACTGGAGGGCGTGGGTCTGCTCGTGCAGGCAGACCCAGAGGTGGAAGTCGGCGGCCCGCAGGTTCAGCTGGCGCTGCACGTGCAGGATGTTCGGCGCCACCAGGACCAGGCGGCCGGCACCTCCCACGACGCGGCCGCCGACGTCCGGCCCGGCGGACGGCGGGGTGAACGGGTCGTACTGGCCGAGCACGCGGGAGGAGAGCAGGCTCAGCAGCGCCCCGAGCTCCTCGGCGGCGAACCGGGGGCCGCCCGGGCCCTTCGGGGCCGGCATCAGGTCGCCGACGAGGTGCCGCAGCATGCCGAGGTTGCCCTCGGACCAGCGCGGTCGGTCGATCACATAGACGGGGCCCTTGGCCGCGCGCTCGGCGGCCTCCGGCAGGGCGGTGACGGTGCCGACGAACTCGGGCGCCCGGGCCGCGCCGGTGCGCAGCGACGCCACCAGCGCGCTCAGCTCGTCGCGCTCGGCGGTGGGGCCGGGCCGGGCCAGCCGTCCGGCGCGTCGTGCAGCCAGGTCCCAGTCGACGGCGTCGCTCACCTGGTCGCTCCCGCCTCGGGCCTGGCCGTGGGCCGGTCCGCGCGCTGCGGTGTCACCTGCGGGCCGTGCGCGGCGAGGTTCATCCCCCAAGAGTAGGCGTCGTCACCGGCGCCGCGGTGAGTGAGCGGAACTGGCGGCGACCTCAGCACGCTCGACGCCGGTCAGGTGCAGCCGCAGGCGGCGAGCCCGGCGGCCCACGTGTCGATGGCCATCCGGGCCTGGTAGCCGGCCCCCGCAGGAAAGCCGTTGGCGAGGGCACTGAACGCGAGCAGGCGCCCGTCCGCCGTGGTCACCAGGCCGGCGAGCGCGACCGCCTGCGGAAGGGTGCCGGTCTTCGCGGCCAGGGTCCCGGCGGCGTCCGTGTCGCCGAGGCGGTCGGCCAGCGTCCCCTCGAGGTGCGCGACCGGCAGGGCCTGGACGGCTGCGAGCAGTTCCGGGTGGGTGCCGCCGGCGATCAGTACGGTCGTGTCGGTGAGCATCCGCGGCGTGAGGGTGCTGTCCCGGGACAGCCCGGAGGTGTCCTGGAACTGCGCGCCGGTGACATCCACGCCGAGCCCGGCGATCACCTCCAGCACCGCCGCGCCCGCACCGAGGAAGCTCGCCTCCTGGCCTGTCTGCACCGCGGTCATGCGGCCGAGCACCTCGGCGAGGACGTTGTCCGAGTGCTGCATCATGTAGGCGACGATGTCGCGCAGCGGCGCGGACGCCACGGAACCGAGCACGGTGGCGGTCTGCGGACGGGCGGCCCGGGTCACGTCCCCGGTCACCGTGACCCCGCGGGCCGCCAGGGCGGTCGCGAAACTCTGCGCCGCGGCCAGGGCGGCGTCGTCCTGGCGGCGGGTGACGCCGTCGACGATGCCGAGGTTCACGGCGAGCGGCGCGATCGGCATCGCCCAGCCGCCGGCCAGGTCCACCTCACCCCAGTCCGGGGCGAGCGTGGGGCCGGTGAACAGGGTGTCGTCCAGGGTCAGGGTCACCTCGGTGCGGCCCTGGGCGAGGAGTTCGGTGGCCACCTGCTCGGCGAGGTCGCCGAGCCCGGCGTGCCCGATCGTGGCGTCGGGGTCGCCGACGTCCGCGGCCATCGTGATGTCCCCACCGGCCACCAGGGTGACGGTGCCGTCGTCGCCGAGGACGGCTTCGGTGGTGAAGGTGTGCTGGTCCCCGAACGTCTCGAGCACCGCCACTCCGGTCAGCAGCTTCAGGGTGGAGGCGGGCACGTACGGGTTCGCGGCCGAGGAGGCGTAGAGCTCCTCGCCGGTGAGAACGTCCACGATCGAGACGCCGGGCGTGGGGCCGACCCGGTCGTCGGCGAACAGCGGCGCCGTCAGCGCGGCCAGGGCGTCCGCCGTCGGCAGCGGTGCATCCGGGTCGGCACCGGGCACGTCGGCGGGGTCCGCGACGATCGGTGGGGTGTAGTCGGGATAGGGCTCCGCCTCTGGCCACGGTGGGTCGTCGGTGAGCACGCCGGGCGCCTGATCGGTGATGTCGAGGTAGGCGTATCCGCCGAGTCCCGCGACCACCAGGGTGAGGACCAGCCCGACGGCGAGGCCCCGACGGCGTCGCTTGCGCCGTTTCGTGCGTGCCACTCTCACCCCATCCGGTCCGAAGCCACCACCCAGGGTTCCGCACTCCGGGCCGGTGTAGGCCAGACTAGGGCAAGGACCATCAGGCGAACGGGAAGAGAAGACCGTGGAATTCGACGTCACCATCGAGATCCCCAAGGGACAGCGCAACAAGTACGAGGTGGATCACGAGACCGGACGGATCCGCCTGGACCGGATGCTGTTCACCTCGACGCGATACCCGGACGACTACGGCTACATCGAGGGCACCCTCGGCGAGGACGGCGACCCGCTCGACGCGCTCGTGCTCCTGGAGGAGCCGACCTTCCCCGGCTGCCTGATCCGGTGCCGCGCCCTGGGCATGTTCCGGATGCGCGACGAGGCCGGCGGCGACGACAAGGTGCTGTGCGTACCCAAGGGCGACCAGCGTGCGTCCTGGCGCTCCGACATCGACGACGTCTCCGAGTTCCACCGACTGGAGATCCAGCACTTCTTCGAGGTCTACAAGGACCTCGAGCCCGGCAAGTCGGTGGAGGGGGCGCACTGGGTCGGCCGCGAGGACGCCGAGGCCGAGATCCGGCGCTCGTTCCAGCGCGCGATCGACACGGGCTACTCGCACCCGCAGCCGCACATCGCGCACTGACCGGGCGGGCGCACCTGGCGGGTTCTGCGCGGTGAGTCTCGGGGACGGCTGCGGTCTGTCCCGGGTGAACCGAGCCGACCCAACCACCAGGAGCCACCCATGTCCGGACCACACCTGACCCGCCTGGACCCACGCTACGGGGACGACCCCACGCCCGCGTCCTGGGCCCGCACCGACCAGCTCCTGGTCGATGCGGAGTTGTACTGGCTGAGCACCGTGCGCGCCGACGGGCGCCCGCACGTGACGCCGCTGATCGGCGCCTGGTTCGATGGTCGGTTCCACTTCGCGAGCGGGGACCGGGAGCAGAAGGTGCACAACCTCCTGGTGAACCCGCGGGTGGCCGTGACGACCGGGGCGAACACCTGGGCCGCGGGCACGGATGTGGTGATCGAGGGCACGGCGCAGCGGTTGACGGACCCGGCGCAGCTACAGGCGTTCGCCGATGCCACCCTCGCGAAGTACGGCGAGGCCTGGCGCTTCACGGTCAACGGTGACGTCGTGGGCGACGGCGACCACCCGGGCTGGGTGTTCGCGGTGACACCGGCGAAGGTGCTCACGTTCGGCAAGGCCCCGCACGCCCAGACGGCGCACCTGTTCGCCTGAGCCCCCTAGTGGGTTGAACCCGGACTACGGGCGGCCCGCCATGGGCAGCACGTTGGTCCACCAGATCGGCACGTACTCCACGTGCCCACCGGGCCGCGGGGCGTGCACGCGCATGCCGTCACCGGCGTAGATGGCCACGTGGTAGATGCCGCTGGCCCGGCCGTTGTCGGAGTAGAAGATCAGGTCACCGGGGCGCATCTGGCCGACCGGCACGTGGCTGACCGCCGCGTACTGGCTGCCCGTCGTCCGCGGCAGGCTGGAACCGGCGTTCTGGTACGCCCGCATCGTCAGGCCGGAGCAGTCGTAGCTGTTCGGGCCGGCTGCGCCGTACACGTAGGGCTTGCCCACCTGGGTGAGCGCCCAGGCCAGGGCCGCCGCGCCCGTGCCCGAGCCGGTGGATGGCGGGGTGGGCGCCGGAGCGGGAGCCGGCGCCGGGGCGGGAGCCGGAGCGGGCGCCGGTGCCGGAGCAGGCGCTGGGGCAGGTGCCGGTGCCGGTGCCGGAGCCGGTGCCGCAGGCGTCGCGGGGGCCGGAGCCGCCGGTGCGGCGGTGTCGGCCGCAGGAGCCGACGGCGTCGCGGCGGCGGGCGTGGACGGCGCGGCCGGCGTCGCGACGGGTGCGTCGATCGCGGCCGCCGCGGCCGCGCTCTCGCGCTCGCGCTGCTGCGCTTCGAGGGCGGCCTGGCGCTCGGCCTCGAGCTCGGCGGTGGTGTTCCGCAGCGTGGCGAGCTCGTTGATGAGGCCGGCCCGCTCGGACTGGGTGGTCTCGAGGGTGGTCTGCGCGGTGAACGCGGCCGCGTCGGCGGCGGCGGACGTCTCCTCGAGCTCCGCGGTGGCCGCCTCCTGCTCGGCGAGCGCGTCATCGGCCCGCTGGTGCATGATGTCGGCGACCAGCTCGGCCGCATCGAGGGTGCCGAGTGCGTCGGTGGCGCTCCCACCGAGCCGGTCGAACGTCGTTGCTCCACTGACCGCGTCCTGGACGCCGTCGGCGGAGAGGAACACGGACAGCTGCTGGAGGTCTCCGCCGTTGCGGTAGGCGGCGGTGGCGATACGAGCCACGTCCTGGCTCGCTGCGAGGACGTCGGCATCGGCCTGGTCGGCCGCGGCCTGAGCGGCGTCCGCATCCTGTTGCGCGGTCTCCAGGTCCACGGTGGCCTGGTTGTAGGCCTCGGTGGCGAGCGCCGCGTCGATGTTCGCGGCGTCGAGCGCTGCGGCGTTCGTGGCCAGCGCTACCTCGAGGGCGGCGATCTGGGCGGCGGTGCTGTCCGCCGCGGCCTGGGAGTCGTCGATGTCGTCCTGGCTCGGGATCGTCGGCTCCGCGGCCGCCGATCCGATCGCCAGGGTGCCCGCAAGCACCACGGAGCCGAGAATGGCGACGAATCGTCGCCCAGGTCGTGCTCTCACCGATCAGTCTCCGTCCGTTCGTGTGCGACCGAGCCGCGCCCCACCGGAACTACACCCATGTAATTTTTCGTCTGGGTCTATCCGGCGTGTCGGGTTGACGGTTCGTCGCTATCCGCGCTTCAACGTAGCGGAAGTTGTTGAATTTGTGAACACGAGCCCCAACATTCACATTAGTCACACGTGTCACAGGATCCGATCGCGGCACCAGCGCGCCGATCCGGCCCATCGGAGCCACCGATAACCGGACGTCTCAGCACGTGAGATTTGCCAGTTGCCCCTTGGGACGGCACCTATCGTGGGAAATCATCCATCCAGACCCTCCCCCACCCTTCACACTCACCGGAGAGCACCTTGAGCGAGAACTGGAACTTCGAGACCCGGCAGATCCACGCCGGGCAGAGCCCCGACGGTCAGACCGGCGCCCGCGCCGTGCCGATCTACCAGACGACCTCCTTCGTCTTCAAGAACACCGAAGAGGCCGCCAACCGGTTCGCGCTCTCGGACCTGGGACCGATCTACACCCGGATCGGCAACCCGACGGCGGCGACCGCCGAGGACCGCATCGCCTCCCTGGAGGGTGGCGTCGGAGCACTCCTGGTCGCCTCCGGACAGGCCGCGGAGACGCTCGCGATCCTGAACGTAGCCGAGGCCGGCGACCACATCGTGGCCAGCCCCAGCCTCTACGGCGGCACCTACAACCTGCTGCACTACACGCTGCCCAAACTGGGCATCTCGACCACCTTCGTCGAGAACCCGGACGACCCGGAGTCCTGGCGTGCGGCGGCCCAGGAGAACACGAAGCTGTTCTTCGGCGAGACCATCCCGAACCCGAAGGGCGACGTCCTCGACATCGAAGCCGTGGCCGGCGTTGCCCACGAGGTCGGGGTGCCCCTGTTCGTCGACAACACGATCGGCACGCCCTACCTGGTGCGCCCGATCGAGTTCGGCGCCGACGTCGTGATCCACTCCACCACCAAGTACCTGGGCGGCCATGGCACCCAGATCGGCGGCGTGATCGTGGACGCGGGCACCTTCGACTACGCCCAGCACCCGGAACGGTTCCCGAACTACAACACGCCGGACCCGAGCTATCACGGCCTCACCTACGCCAAGGACCTCGGCGTCGGCGGCGCGTTCGGCGTGAACCTCTCGTTCATCCTCAAGGCCCGCGTCCAGCTGCTGCGTGACCTCGGCCCCGCGGCCAGCCCGTTCAACGCGTTCCTGCTGCTGCAGGGCCTGGAGACCCTCTCCCTCCGGGTGGAGCGGCACGTGGAGAACACCCAGAAGGTGGCGGCGTACCTCGAGGCGCACCCGCAGGTCCTCTCGGTGAACTACGCCGGCCTGGCCTCGAGCCCGTACCACGCGCTCGCGCAGAAGTACCTGCCCAAGGGGGCCGGAGCGGTGCTCGCGTTCGAGATCAAGGGCGGTCTCGATGCCGGCCGTGCGTTCGTGGACGGCTTGGACCTGCACTCGCTGGTCGCCAACATCGGCGACGTGCGCTCCCTGGTGATCCACCCCGCCTCGACGACCCACAGCCAGCTCACGCCCGAGGAGCAGGCCGCCAGCGCCGTCACACCCGGGCTGGTGCGCCTGTCCGTGGGCCTCGAGCACATCGACGACATCGTCGCCGACCTGGACCTGGGTTTCACCGCGGCAGTCGGACTGGGTGCGGATCAGGCCGCGGCCGAGCCGGCCAGCATCTGAGCCGGAACCCATCCACCGAGCGAAGAGAGGCGGGGACGAACTACCGTGGACGCAGCCCAGCAGACGGAGGTGGCGATGAGCGAGTCACGACGACGCGCGAACCGTCCGTCCGCGCGCACGCGAACGCCAGGTGGTCCGATCCCCGCCTCGGCCGCGTGGCGGGAGGGCGACCCGGTCGGCCGGCGCCAGTTCGCCGACCTCGGCCCGCTGCATCTCGAGGCCGGCGGAAAGCTGCCCGAGGTCCGGATCGCGTACGAGACCTGGGGCACCCTCAACGCTCGGGCCGACAACGCGGTCCTCGTGCTGCACGCCCTCACCGGGGACTCCCACATCACCGGCGCGGCCGAACCGGGGCACCCGACGGCCGGCTGGTGGTCGGACATGGTCGGTCCCGGGCGTCCGATCGACACCGACCGCTACTACGTGGTCGCACCGAACGTACTCGGGGGCTGCCAGGGCAGCACCGGCCCGTCCTCGGACGCGCCGAACGGCACCCCGTGGGGCAGCCGCTTCCCGTACGTGAGCGTGCGCGACCAGGTGGCTGCCGAACGGGAGCTCGCCGATCGGCTCGGGGTCGGCACCTGGGCCCTGATCATCGGCGCCTCCATGGGTGGGCACCGCGCCCTGGAGTGGGCGGTCGGTGAGCCGGACCGGGTCGCTGCGGTGGCCGCCATCGCCACGTCCGCGCAGAGCACCGCGGACCAGATCGCCTGGGCACACGCGCAGCTCGGCGCGATCCGCTCCGACCCGCGCTACCGGGGCGGCGACTACTACGACGCCGCCGATGACGACGGTCCGCACGCCGGACTGGGCATCGCACGGCAGATCGCCCACACCACCTACCGCAGCGCCCGCGAACTGGACGAGCGCTTCGGACGACTGCCTCAGGGCGGCGAGAACCCGCTCGGCGGCGGCGGCCGGTTCGCCGTGCAGTCCTACCTCGATCACCACGCGAACAAGCTCGCCCGCCGCTTCGACGCGAACTCCTACGTGGTGCTCACCGAGTCGATGAACACCCACGACGTGGGCCGGGACCGTGGCGGCGTGGAGTCCGCCCTCGCCTCGATCACCGCGCGCACGCTCGCCGTGGCGGTCGACTCCGACCGGCTGTTCCTCCCGGCCCAGTCCGAGCGGATCGCCGAGGGCGCGCCGGACGGCACCTACCGGGTGCTGCACTCGGACTACGGCCATGACGGCTTCCTGATCGACTTCGACCAGCTGGGGCCGATCATCGCCGAGTTCCTCGGCAACCGCGCCTACCTCACCCGCTGAACCTCCGCCGTCGGCGCCTGCGCGTCAGCGCTCGTGGAGCGCGACGCCCAATTGGTCCGCGGCCTGCTGCAGCACCGACTGAACCGAGAGCGTGTCCGCCCAGGGCATGACCTCGCTCTCCACGGCCCCGGCGGCCAGGGCCCGGTTCACCTCGTCGAACTCGAGGGCGTACCCGGCGCCGTCGGGTGCGAGGTCCATCGGCTGCGGGTCCGCCCCGGAGCGGTGCAGCACGAGCGAGGTGGGGTGGTGGAACCGCGGTGGGATGTCGATCCAGCCGTCGGTGCCGAAGATCCGGCCCTGGCCCGGCAGCGGCAGCCGGAACGAGGTGAGCAGGCTCGCGGCGCGCCCGTCCGGGTAGCCGAGGCCGATCGCGGCCTCCGCGTCCACGCCGGTCTCGAGCAGCGTCCCGGTGGCTGTGACGGTCTCGGGGTCGCCGAGGAAGTACTGGGCGAACGAGACCACGTAGACGCCGAGGTCGAGCAGCGCCCCGCCCCCGAGCTCGAGCGCGAACATCCGGTCGGCCGGGTCGAACTCACGGCGTACCCCGAGGTCGGCCTGAACCGCCCGGACCTCGCCGATCGCGCCGTCGGCGATCAGTTCCCGCGCACGCACCAGGGCCGGCTGGAACCTCGTCCACATGGCCTCCATGACGAACGTGCCGGACTCGCGGGCCGCGGCGAACACCTCCTCGGCACCGGCGAGCGTGGCCGTGAACGACTTCTCCACCAGCACCGCCTTGCCGGCGCGTCCCGCAGCGATCGCCTGCCGGGCGTGGTCGGAGTGCGGTGTGGCGATGTAGATGGCGTCCACCTCGGGATCGGCGAGGAGGGCCTCATGGGAGCCGTGCGCCCGGATCGGGGTGCCCAGCGCGGCGCCGTGCTCGGCCGCGAACGCCTGCGCCCGCTCCAGCGAGGAGGACCCGACGGCGGCGAGCACCCCGCCGTCGACGTGACCGAAGTCGGCCGCAACCTTCGCCGCGATCCGGCCCGGCCCGAGGATTCCCCAGCGCACCTGCGTCATATCCCGCCCATCTCCCGCGATCGCCGTCGCGTCGTCAGTCACCGCTGCCGGTGGCGCGCGAGGCGCGCCGGTTCCGCCATCATGGTGACATGCCGACACCGCTGCCGACGCTGACCGCCGAACTACGGGACCAGTGGGACCTGCTCCGGAGCAGGCTCGACGACCTCGACGACGATGTCCTCGCCGAGCCGAGCGCCGTCGAGGGCTGGAGCGTCGCCGAACTGGTGGCCCACCTGGGGCGTGCCATGGCCGTGTTCTCCAGCTGCGAGCCGCAGCCCACCGACGTCGAGCCCCTGCCCCTTGAGGAATACGTGCGCGGGTACGCGATGGGAGCGGACGAGATCTCCCGCGGGACGAAGGCACTCGCCGCCGAACTGGCTGACGACCTCTTGCCCCGCCTGGATGAGCTCGTCGAGGCCGCGTTCGACCGGCTCGCCGCGCTGACCGAGGCCGGGCCGGACGCCGTGGTGCTCGCCCGCCGCGGACCGATCACGGTGCGTGACCTGGTGCTCACCAGGATCATCGAGCTCGTCGCGCACGGATACGACCTCGCCACCGACCTGCCGGCGCCTGCGCCCGTCGATGCCGGGGCGCGCAAGATTGCCGCGGAGGCGCTGCTCAACGCGCTCAACGCGATCAGCGGTTACGACCTGCAGGTGGGCGACGAGGCGGCCTGGATCAGGGCCGCGACGGGCCGCATCACCTGGCCCGACGCCGTTGCTGCAGCCGCGCTGCGACCCGAGTACCTCAGTGACGGCCTGCCCGACGTGAGCCGTTTTCTGCCGTTGGTCTGAGCGCTCGACGGCTCGGCTCGCCACCCGGGCCGGGCGGGGCCGTGGCTGCGCGATGATGCTCGGCGCGGGTGGTCCGGATGACCTCGGCGCGGGCGTCGGCCAGCGCGAGGCCGCCCTCGGCGAAGCGCCACTGTGACCAGGCATCCGCCGGCTCGTGACCCAGCAGGTGCGCAGCGGCGGTCGTGAGTTCGCCATGCTCGGCGCCACCGGCCAGCACCACCACGCCGTCCTCCCGGAGCCACGCCGCATGGTCACGTTCCCTCGAACGCAGCACGATGCGCACCGGTGCGTCCACCAGGGCCGCGACCGCGCGCAGGTTCTCCGAGGCCCGCACCGGCTCGGGCCGGCGTCGAACTCCCGGGCCCGCCTCAGGCCGGCCGACCGGGTCGGGGGGAGGAGCGAAGCGGGACTCGTGTTCCGGGATCGGAGCGGGCTGGTCGACCGGAGCTGCTGCTGCGGGCCGGGTCGCCGCAGCCCGATCCTGCGACGGCTGCACGGGTGCAGGCTGCACGGGTGCGACGGCACGTCCGGCCGGCTCTTGACCAGCGGAAGGCACGGGCTCTGGTCGGGCCCAGGCGGCCGCCGCGGTCCGGCCCGAAGGCTCCGGCGCAGGTCCGGCCGGTGCCGGTCCCGCGGGCGCGGGCGCCGGTCCCGCAGGCGCAGGTTCCACCGGCGCGCCCGCCGCACCCGCGCCCCGCTCACCCGCGCCGCGCGCACCCACGGCGACACCAGCGGCGTCGTCGCCCGCGGCGCCGGCAGGGCCGGCGAGCGGCGCGAGCTCGGGCACCGCCGCGCCGTCGAACACCCGCAACCGGGCGGGCGCCACGTCGGCGACCTCGAGCAGCGGGGCACCGGTCGGAGTCTCCCGGACGTCCACCGCGACCACCCGCACGCCGTGCAGCACCCGCAGGCCGGAGAGCACCTCCGAGGAGACGTCGCCGGCGAGCAGGTACAGCTGCGGTCCGGGCCTGGGGCCGGCCGGCCGGGCCTCCCGGAAGGCGTTCCAGTCCCTCCGGAACCCGGGGACGCCGGCGCGGTAGCGGCCCGCGATGGTCAGCCAGGGCGCCGCCGCATTCTCACCGGCCCGCGCGAGGGCGCGCATCAGGGTGGCCGAGTCGACCCGGTCCACGACCACCGCGG
This sequence comes from Occultella gossypii, assembly GCF_019947135.1. Taxonomy (GTDB): domain Bacteria; phylum Actinomycetota; class Actinomycetes; order Actinomycetales; family Beutenbergiaceae; genus Occultella; species Occultella gossypii. The sequence continues at coordinate 101,950 of NZ_JAGSHT010000013.1, forward strand.
TGACCACCTGGCCGGCCGGGTCCATCGCGGTCAGCACGGGCTCGGCGCCGTCGCTCCAGCTGATCGGAAACAGGTCCGCCTCGAGCACGTCGAGCAGGTACCGGCGCAACGCCGATTTCAGCTCCGGGGTCAGTCGGCTCGGGCCCTGCCTTCCGAACGTCGCTGGGACGAGGTGTCCGGACTCGAACGCGAATGACGGCATCGGCAAGGGTCTCTTCTGATGGCAGCGGGGGGCGCGGCGAGCCTCTCGTGGAAGCGCGCCGTCCGATCTGACTCTCCTGCCCCGGCGTCCATTCTGACACTCCTGGCGCAGGGATCAAGGGCGCCGGAGCAACTGGGCCAGTTGCATTCCGGTAACGCCTGCCAACTGCTGCGCCTGGGTGCGGCAGGAGTACCCGTCGGCGAGGTACACGGCCCCCTCGGGTGCCTCCCGCAGCGCCGGCAACAGGGCCTGCTCGGCCACCGCGACCGAGACGTCGTAATGCCCCTTCTCCATGCCGAAGTTCCCCGCCAGCCCACAACAGGTACCGAGCGTCGACACCTGCGCCCCGGCCCGGCGCAGCACCTCCAGGTCCGCGTCGAAGCCCATCACGGCGTGCTGGTGGCAGTGCGGCTGGGCGATCACCTGCAGGCCGGACAGCTCCGGCGGCGACCAGTCCGCCGGCCCGAGCGGTGCGGGCGCGGTCAGCAGCTCCGCGAGCGTGTAGGTGCCCTTCGCCAGGGCCGCGGCCCGCGGGTCGTCGGGGAACAGGTCCGGCAGGTCCGAGCGCAGCACCGCCGTGCAGGACGGCTCGATGCCGACGATCGGGATGCCCGCCTCGGCGTAGGGACCGAGCACGTCCATCGTCTGGCGCAGCCGGGCCCGGGCCCCGTCGAGCTGCCCGGTCGAGATCCAGGTGAGGCCGCAGCACGCGCTCGCCTCGGGCATGCGCACCGTGTACCCGGCCTGCTCGAGCACCTCGACCATGGCGCGGGCGCCCGTGGTGTCCAGGTGTTCGGAGAACGAGTCCGCCCAGAGCAGCACCTCGGTCGCCGGCGAGGCCATGCCCGACGGCGGAGCCTGGCCGGGCGTCGAGGTCGCCCCGGTCGTGGGTGCACCAGAGTCGCGGGCTGCGCCCGCGGCAGTCCGGGGCAGGTCGCGCGCCCGCTTGCGCCACCACCGACTGAAGGGCTGATCCGCGAAGGTGACCATCCGCCGTCGGGTATCCATGCCACCACCGGCGAGCACGAGCTTGGCGATCGGGCGTACCCCCAGGACCGCGTTCACCAGCCGGGACACACCCGGGACCGACGTGATCAGCCGCGCCCACCGGGGCAGCCAGCCGAGCGCGTAGTGGCTGACCGGGCGGACCTTGCCGCGGTAGCTGCGGTGCAGCACCTCGGACTTGTACTGGGCCATGTCCACCCCGGCCGGGCAGTCGGAGGAGCACGCCTTGCAGGACAGGCACAGGTCGAGCGAGTCGTGCACCTCGGGCGCGTCCCAGCCCTGCACGAGGGTGCCGTTGGCCATCTCCTGGAGCACCCGGGCACGCCCGCGGGTGGAGTCCTTCTCGTCCTTGGTGGCCAGGTAGGAGGGGCACATGAACGAGCCGGCGTCGGTGAGGTCCGCCCGACACTTGCCGACGCCGACGCACCGGTGCACCGCGGTGGTGAAGTCGCCGTCGTCGTGGGCGAACGCGAAGCCGGAGCCGGTCAGCATCGGCAGCGGGCGGGCGTGCGGGCGGCGCAGGTCGTCGTCCACGCGCCGGGGCCGCACCACGACCCCCGGGTTGAGCAGGTCACTGGGGTCGAAGAGCGCCTTGACCGCCTCGAACGTGGCGATCGCCTCGGCCGAGTACATCAGCGGCAGCAGTTCCCCGCGGGCGCGACCGTCCCCGTGCTCACCCGAGAGGGAGCCGCCGTGGGAGGCCACGAGCCGCGCGGCGTCGAGCATGAAGGACCGGAACTGCGCGGCGCCGGCCTCGTCGGTCATCGGGAAGTCGATGCGCACGTGGATGCAGCCGTCCCCGAAGTGCCCGTACGGCAGCCCCGACACACCGTAGGAGTCCATCAGCGCCTCGAACTCGCGCAGATAGGTGCCGAGCCGCTCGGGCGGCACCGCGGCATCCTCCCAGCCGGGCCACGCCTGCGCACCGGTCGCGGTGCGCCCGGCCAGGCCGGCGCCGTCCGCCCGGATCTGCCACATCGCGGTCGCGTCCGGGCCCGGCGGCATGATCCGGGCCGCCTCGGTGCCGGCGTCCGCGACGATCGCGTGGGCGGAGGCGAGCGCGGCCTCGGGGGTCTCGCCGCCCACCTCCACGAGCAACCACCCGGCGCCCGGCGGGAGCTCCGGGACGGAGTCGGGGCCCTTGTGGGCGCGCACCACGTCGACGAGCTTCGCGTCCAGGCCCTCGATGGCGAGCGGGGCGTGCGCGAGCATCGCGGGCACGGCGTCGGCGGCCGCGGGCATGTCCGGGTAGCCGAGGGCGACGAGCACCGGCGAGCTCGGGATCGGCACCAGCTTCACGGTCGCCTCGAGGATCGTGACCAGGGTGCCCTCCGTGCCGACCAGGAACTTCGCGAGGTCGGTGCCGTTCTCGGGCAGTAGGTGCTCGAGGGAGTACCCGGAGACCTGGCGGCCGAACCGGCCGAACTCGGTGCGGATCAGGGCCAGGCGGGAGCGGACCAGGTCCGTCAGGCCGGGGATCTCATCGAGGGCGCCGGCCCCGGTGCCGGTGGTGAAGCGCCGTCCGGTGCCGTCCACGACGTCGAGCGCGACGGTGTTGTCCACCGTGCGCCCGTACGCGACCGCATGCGGGCCGCAGGCGTTGTTGCCGATCATGCCGGCGAGCGTGGCCCGGGCCTGGGTGGACGGGTCCGGTCCGAACCGCAGGCCGTGCGGCTTCGCGGCCGCCTGCAGGTCCGACATCACGACGCCCGGCTGCACGCGGGCGGTTCGGGCGACCGGGTCGATCTCGAGGATCTTGTTCAGGTGCCGGGAGAAGTCGATCACGATGCCGGGCCCGACGGCGTTGCCCGCCACCGAGGTACCGCCGCCCCGGGCGGTCACGGGACTTCCGTGCTCGCGCGCGGTGGCGAGGATCGCGAGGACGTCCTCGGTGCTGCGTGGGAACACCACCACCTGCGGTGGCACCCGATAGTTGGACGCATCGGTGGCGTATTCGGCGCGGCGCCGCGCGGAGGCGTCCACCTCCCCGGTGATCGCGCGGTCCAGGGCCGCGACCAGGTCAGCCAGCTCGGGCGCCACGGGGGGATTCGTGCTCACGGTCGACACGCCGTCAGTTTCCCACGTCGTCCGCACGTCGAGTGCTGACGTCCGCGCCTCGGCGCGGCCGCCGGACTCCCCCGCGCCAAGCCGTCATCGGTGGTCGAGGACGCCGTCGTCATCCCGCCCACCCGGGCCCCTCCGGCCCGGGCGGGCGGTGGTCTCATTCGGCGCTGAAGTCCAGCCCCGCGTCGGCGACGGCGTTCACGGTCCAGGTTCCGCCCTCGGTGTCGAACAGGCGCCAGGCCGGTACCAGCACCACCGAGCTGTCGCTCTGGTAGACCGACATCAGCACCAGCTCGGACCCGTTGATCGTCACCTGCCGCACCGGCCAGTCGATCGGGGCGCCCACCTGCGCCGGGGCCGGGGCCGCGGTCGGCGGTTCGCCGGAGTCGACCGGTTCGTCCGCCGGGCCGGCCGGCGCCTGCGCCGGCTCCTGAGCGGTGACGTCGGGCGCCGTTTCGGCAGTGCTCGCCGAGTCCTCCGCGGCGCCGGCCGAGTCCGCGGGCGACTCGGTGACTCCGCCGTCGGCTGCCGTGAACGGCATCATCCCGCCGCCTCCGCCGGCACCGAACCTCGGGTCGGTGAGCCGGTCCACGGCCGCCACCGGCGAGACCACGTCATAGGTACCGAGGGAGTAGACGTCCGCCAGCGAGCCCCAGGCGGAGGCGATCCCACCGGCCGTGACGGTGAACTGCCACCCGATCACACCCTCCACCGTGCCGGCGCCGATGGAGGGGATCGCGACCACGTTCGTCGCGTGCTCCCCCGGCTCCGTGATGCTCCAGTTGAAGTCGTCGACGTCGACCCCGGCCGCGGTCAGGACCTCCTGCGCGGCGACGATCGCCTCGTTCTCACCGACCGCCACCTGGTCGTTGCCGCAGTCGACGGTGCCGTCGTCGCCGCCGGAGTCCGGTTCGACCTGCGCACCCTCGGCGCACGCCCACGGGTCCAGTGCCGGGTTCGTGTAGCTCGTCGAGGCGGTGCCGTCGACGAAGACGGACAGCACCGGTCCGCCGCCCTCCCAGGAGCCCACCGTCCAGACTCCGTCGGCGAGCACCGGGTCACCGTCGAGTCCGAGCGCCTGCGCGAGTTGCGCCACCCGCTCGGCGGTCAGCGCCGCGGTCGCGTCGAGGCCGTAGGCCTCGGCCGCCGAACCGTCGGCCGAGAGCCCGTCGGCGGTGAACTCCGTCCGGCCGTACCCGGCGAGCATGCTCTCCGCCCCGACGGAGTAGTCCTCCTGCGCGACCGATGCGTCGCCGGCCGCACCTTCATCGGCAACGACAGTTCCGCCGTCGGGCTCCGTTCCGCCGGCGGCACCGATCGCATAACCGCCGCCACCGAACACCGCGAGCGCGGCGACCGACGCCGCGACGAGCAGGCCTCGTCGGCCCCGGCCGGCGGACGCGCGCCGCCTCCGCGCGCCGAGGAGCTCGTCGTCGTGCTCGGTGTCCTCGTGGTTGCCGTTGCCGCCGTCGTGACCGTCGCCCAGTTCGCCGACGCGGGCGGTCACCGCCCGGCGGAGCGCGGCAAGATCCGGGCTCGACCCAGTCGCCGGGTCGGCGGCGCGCAGCCGTGACAGTGCCTCGTCGGTACCCTCGGTGCTCATCTGATGTCCTCTCACCTGCGGGGTCGGGTGCCGCCGCATCCTGGCGGCGTCACCCTGCGTCCCCTCTGCCCTGCCTGTGTGTCGTCGACGGCGGATGTTGCGACGTGCGGTCGGCGCACCGGTGTGGGCTGTGCCTCAGGCGGCCGCACGCGGCCACAACCGGCCTGGTCGGGTCCAGACCGGTCCGGCCCGGTGCCGTCGGCGTCAGGCGCTGACGCGCTCGTCCCAGGCGGCGCGCAACCGTGCCCGCGCGCGGGACAGTGCGGCGGCCGCGCCGCCGCGGCCGATGCCGAGTGCGGCCGCCAACTCCTCGCCGTCGAGGCCCTCCCAGGCGTGCAGCATCAGGACGTGCCGGTCCCGGGCGCTGAGCGCCGCGAGCGCCTCGGTCACCTGGGCGTCCGCGACCACCAGATCGACGGGGTCGGCGGCGTACTCGCCGTCGACGTCGTCCGGCAGTTCCTCGACCGGGATCGGGCGGCCCTTGCGCCGGTGGTTGGCGAGCACGAACCCGGCCGTCCGGTACAGCCACGGGAGTTCGTGCCCGTCGGGGACGTCCGCACGGCGACGCCACGCGGTCGCGAGCACGTCCGCCGCCAGGTCGTCCACGTCATCGCGCGGGGCTCGACGCAGGAAGTAGCGGTGGACGGCCCCGGCGTGAGCCGTGAAGAGTTCCTCGAACCAGGCGTCCGAGCGCGCGGCGGCACCACCCGCAGGGGCAGGTCCGTCGTGGTCCGTCATCGTCACTCCCGAAGATGCTGGGGGCACGGGCGGATGCCACGGTGCTCTCGTGGTGCCTATGTCCCCAACGCCACGATCGTTTCACACGATCGGCGCCGTGTTCGGGCGTCGGTCAGCCGGTCCGGGAGCCTCCTGGCAGACGCGGGCGCCGTCAGGCTGACAGGTGCGTGCGAGCGCGGGCGAGAAGGTTGGCGAACGACTCGGTGTCGAGCAGGAACGACGCATCAGCGAGCACGTCCAGAAGAGCGGACGGGGCGTCGGGATTCGTCGCGGCGTAGAGCATCCGCCACAGCACGAGTTCGGAGCCTGCGCCGAGGAAGGCGCGCCGCGCAGCCAGGTCGGCGGTGTCGTCGAAGGCTCGGTTCGCCAGAGCCGAGGCCACCTCGGGACGCTCGGCTGCACCGGCCGCGCCCGCCGCCTGGGACGCGGCCTGCCAGGTCAGCTCAGTCACGACGCCATGGTCCGCGGCGACCGCCGCGCCGGCGAGCGGCGCCACCTCCTGGTGCCAGGTGTGCCGGGTCGGGTGCTGCTCGGGCAGTGGCGGCAGCAGGTGGTAGGCGCAGGGCTGGGTCTGGAGGTGCTGCCACAGGTCTTCCGTCAGCGACAACCCGGCGAGCTCGGCCTGGGCCCGCAGACCCCAGGCGACCGCGTCGAGCGGATCCAGATCTGGGCCGGGCAGCCCTAGTGGCCCGGCGAGTTCCCGGAACCTCTCCCCGCCGTGTGGCTGCATGTCGTTGATCCCGCCGATGACCGCGCCGTTCTCGGCGATCTCGACGTCCGTGAGCATGTTGACGTTCCAGTAGACGGCGACGGCGAGCCCGCCCTGGGACGCCTGCCGCAGCACCACGGCGCCGGCACCGACGTAGCCGTTGGGCTCGACCACCACGACCCGCTCACCGATGGCCGCGATCGCGGCCCACGGCCGCGCCACGTCCTCACCCCACGCCTCCTCCATCCGCGTCGCCGGCAGCGCCGGCGCGCCGCGGGCACCGAACGCCTTGAGCACAGTGGCGCCGTCGACCCCGTGCACCACGGTGATCGTGGCGCCGGCGGCCAGGTCGCTCGCACCCATCCAGCCCAACGGATCTGCGGAGTCCGGCATCGTCGCTCCTGTTCGGTCGATGGCGCCATCGTGTCATGCGGGCGCACGACGCCGACCCCAGCGTGGTCTGGGCGGGCACTCCCGGCACGGCCGGATCTCTTGACAGATTGGTAACCTCTCCGTTACCAATAAGCCATGGATGCATTCGTCGCTCTCGCGGACCCGGTCCGCCGAGACCTCGTGAGCCGACTGGCCCGCGGATCGGCGCGGGTCGTCGACCTCGCCGGCGAGCACGACATCAGCAGGCCGGCGATCAGCCGGCACTTGCGGGTGCTCGGCGACGCCGGCCTCGTCACGGCCGACGAGATCGGACGGGAGCGGCACTACCGGTTGGAGCGCCACGGCCTGAGCCCCGTGGCCGACTATCTCGCCGCCCTTGCACCGGCACCGCGCTTCGACGAGGCCGTGCTCGACGGACTCGACCTCGAGGTGCGACGAACCGTCCGCGACCACGCCACACCCCACCCGCACGGGAACCGAACCACGACGGAGGAGTCAGCATGACGAGCACACACACGCCCCAGGCCACCGGACGACGAGAGGATCGGGACGGGACGGCCTACCTCGTCTTCGAACGCACCTTCCGGGCGCCGATCGCGGACGTCTGGGCGGCCACGACCGAGTCGGACCGGCTGGTGCGATGGATCGGCCACTGGGCCGGGGACCCCACCAGTGGTTCGGTGTCGTTCTGGATGACGGCCGAGGCCGCGGACGCGCCGGAGGAGACGATCCACATCGACGTGTGCGACGCGCCCCGACGGCTGGTCATGCGTTCGGCGCGACCCGACGACAGCGCCATCGAGTGGACGTGGCAGATCGACCTCGCCGAGGCCGATGGCGTCACGACGCTGACGTTCGCCCAGGAGGTCGGCTCGGACGTCCTGGCGGAGGGCGTGGGCCCGGGCTGGGACTACTACCTGGACCGGATGGTCGCCGCCGAGACGGGCGCCGACCTCGCCGCGATCGACTTCGACCAGTACTACCCGGCACTCGCGGCGCACTACCGCGCCGAGCTCACCTGACGACTGCCTGACCGGTCGTCGTCGCCTCCGTCCCGCAGCATCACCGACCGCCCCGTCCGACCGCGCCCATCACCCGCTTGGCGCTCCTCCGCCGTCTGGCTTCGGCTTCGCCGGCGGGTGCAGCGTGCCCCGATGGATCTCGTAGACCGATGCGGTTCCGGGCGAGTCCGGGTCATCGACGATGGGCTCGTCCCGCATGAAGAGCCTGATGGCGTGGGCGAGTTCACCCGGGTGGCTGAAGTTGATCGCATGCGCAGCGCCCTCGATGATGACGACGAGCACATGGTTGTCGGTCTGCCCTGCGACCTCCCGGATCCGTTCGGCACCTGGCAGCAGCGGGTCGCGGTCGCCGAGCACGACCAGTGTCGGCAACGACAGTTCGAGCAGTCGCTCGAGCGTCGGGTACCGGGTGAGCGCGCGGAACAACCGCACCGTGCTCGGTACGCCGAACCGCAGATAGTCCGGCGTCGCCACGCTGAGCATCTTGGCCGGCTCCCGTCTGCCGTCCTTCGTGAGCTGACCGATCGCGCGTCGGAGCGGCTGGTTCTGGATCCCCCCGGCCGGCGAGACCAGAACGGCGCGATCCAGACGCTCCGGGTACAGATGCGCGAACTCGCAGATGACCGGACATCCCATCGAATTGCCCACCAGCGTGGTCGACCTCACCCCGCGGTCGTCCAGGAATCTGGCCGCCGCGTGAGCGAGGTCGGGCACGTCGAGCGCGTCGCGAGGTCGTCCGCTGCGCCCGAAGCCGGGAAGATCGGGCACATACGTGAGGAACTCGTCCGCGAGCAACTCGGCGGTCGGCAGCAGGTACCGACCGGACAGCCCGAAGCCGTGCAGGTGCGTCATGACCGGCGCACCCGGCGAAGCCAGCGACGCGCGATAGAACACGTCCACCCCGTCGACCTTGGTCCACGTGTCCGTCAGGCTGGATGCGGGCCGTCTCGGATGCAGTCGAGCGCGGTGACGATAACTCGCCCTCTCGGGGTTTCCAGCCATCAGCCTTCCCGTCCGTCGGGTGCCCCGCAGGTGGAGCGGCGGGGCACCCACTGTACTGCCGCCATGTGGGACCCACCTGGGTGAGCCATGGCCGGCGGTGGCACAATGCGACGATGCGGCTTGACTGGGGACGGGGCAACGTGATCCGGCTCGACGGCGTGGAGGTCGCCCAGATCCCGATCTCGCCCTGGAGCAGGACGAGCAAGGCGAACATCGCGGGCAGACCGTAGAAGCTGCGCCGGGGCAACGATTACCGGGCCACCCCGGACGGCGCCGCCGAGCCGACCTTCTCGGTGCAGCGCGAGCGCGGGAGCAGCGCGTCCTGGCACGCCGCCTCCGGCTCGGGCTGGTACGGACTGCGCGAGGAGGGCACGCTCTCGGTCGGGCTCACGCTGTGGCCGGCGCCCAGGTGGGACACACGGGCTACGGGTGGGCTCCCGAACTACGTCCGGCTGGACTGCGATCCGAGCATTCCGGTCGATGACGCGGTGCTGCTCCTGTGGTTCTGGTATGTCCTCGCCGCCTCGCCCCAGTGAACCGGGGCCTACTTCCGCGCGCCCTGCGCTGCCCACCGGCGCGCGGCATAGTCGACGCCGACGGCCAGCCGGTACACCCCGACGAGGGTGGCGAGCAGGCCAACGGCCGCGATGATGAAGCCGGTGGTCAGCCAGGCATGGCCGGGGTCGCCCAGGGACTCGCCGGTGAGCTCCCAGATCAGGGTCATCTGCCGGGCCTGATCCATCGCGGCCCAGCCGATCACCAGTAGCGCCACCCCGAAGGTGAGGACGACCGCGGACCCCACCGGCCCGGGGTTCGGGACCTTCAACTCGTTCGGCTGCGCCTCGGGCTCGCTCATCGGGACATGAAACCACGCCGCGGGTACGACATTCACCGACTCATCGCAATCCGGGGTGGGGCGGCGCAGCGGTCCATCAGTCGTCAAGCTGGGACTCTCCTTGACGAGGGGAGCGTATTCCGCCTCGATCGCCGTCCATCGTCGCGGGGTCGCGCCGAAGCCGGATAGACGTCGAGGTTCCCCGATCATGAGAGCGCGACCCGCCGAGAATGGTGTCTTGTCGATGCCACGTCCGGCGGTCTGCGGTACCGGTCAGCCGGTGCTGCGTGCGCCGGTGACCATCGCCTCGACCAGCCGTCGGACCACTGCGGCGTCGATGGGGCCGGGCCCGGTCACCAGCATGAACAGGGCGCCGCCGTAGAGCGTGATCAGCAGCGGCACCGCGCCGGGCGGGGCGCCCGCGTCCCGGAGCGCCAGGTGCATCGCCTGCGTCTGCGCCTCGGCGATCTCGGACAGCTTGGCAAGCGCTCCGGCCAGCGCTGGTCGCCGTTGGGCCTCCAGTTGCAGCTCGTAGATCGCGAGGTAGCGGGTCCGATGCGTGGTGGCGGCCGTGACCAACGAGGCCGCAAGCAGGTCGGTCAACTGGCCGGCCGCGTCCCCAGCCTGGTTCGCCGCGGCCGCGGCGGTCGCGGTCATCGACTCTGCGAGGTGGACCTCGGCGACTCGGTGAGCTGCAGCGCTGAGCAACTCGTCGCGGCTGGGGAAGTAGTTCGCGGTCGTGCCGATCGGCACGTGGGCCGCGCGATCGACGGCGCGGTGTGTCACCCCTCCGACACCGGCGACCGCCGTGAGTTCTACGGCGGCGTCGGCGAGGGCGTCGCGTCGTCGTGGGTTGGTGCGGGGCACCCGCTCAGTATGACAACATATGTTCCACAACAACTGTTGTGGAATAGGTTTCGGCGGGAGTGCTGATGGGATCGACAGCAGTGGTGGCCGGTGGCGGCATCGCCGGCCTGGCATCGGCCCTAGGCCTGGCGCAGGCGGGCTGGCAGGTCACCGTTCTCGAGCAGGCCACCGAACTCGGCGAAGTCGAGGCCGGCGTGGCGCTCGCGCGCAACGGCGTCGCTGCTCTGCGTGGTCTCGGGTTCGAGGATTCCTCGATCGAGACTCTCGGGGTGCCGACGCGCGCGGGCGGCATCTACGACCCGCACGGTCGCCCGATTCGTCCGATCGCGGACGATGTCGACGCCGTCGCGATGCGAGGCGTGCACCGGGCCCGGCTGCACTCGGCACTGCTGCAGCGCGTTCGCGACCTGGACGTCGACCTCGTCACAGGTATCACGGTCACCGGCGTGCGCCCTGGATCACCCGACGGCGAACAGGCGGTAGTGCTCACGACGGGCATCGAACATGCGGCCGATCTCGTGGTGGCCGCCGACGGCGTCCGCAGCGCCGTACGCACCGCACTGACGCCGTCCTCGCGAGCCGTCTACTCCGGCTACTCCAGCTGGCGAGCTGTGACACCGCTGGCGCGACAGCCCTCCGTACTGCGTCAGTACTGGGGGCCGCACGCGGAATTCGGGGCAATGCCGGTCGGACCGGATCAGACCTACTGGTACGGGTACGTCAAGATGCCAGAGGGGATCACGCTGCCAGACGAGCATGCGGCCGCCCGCGACCGGTTCGCCGACTGGGCGCCCGAGGTCGTCGACATGATCGAGCAGACGGACCCGAGCGCCGTGATGCGTCACGACGTCCTGCATCTGCCCGGTGGCATGCCCCGCTACGTCATCGGCCGGGTCGTCGCCACCGGAGATGCGGCCCACGGTGGCCTCCCGACCGTCGGGCAGGGCGCCGCCACCGCCTTGGAGGACGGCATCAGCGTCGCCAGGCTGGTCGGCGCCCCGGTCGTGGCAGGGCGCCCCCTGGCCGCGGCGCTGGCGGACTACGACTCCCAGCGGCGGCCACGCTGCCGTGCGATCTCCCGGACCGCGCTCGTCACGGCCCGGCTCGGCTCCCACCTCGGTCCGCGGTTCCAGGGTGTTCGCAACGCGCTGGTCCGGATGGCTCCCACGAGCGCGATCTCACGGGGTGCCGACGCCGTCATGGGCTGGAACCCACCGGCCTGAAGCGTCGCCCACAAGCGCCCGCAACGTCGGCCCTCGTGGCGACTCCGGCAGCCGGGAACAGGAACGGCGAGACCCCGACTATTCGTCGGGATCTCGCCGTTTTCGTGGAGCCGCCTCAGGGAATCGAACCCTGGACCTTCTCATTACGAGTTAGACGATCCGGTACTATGGGAGCATGAGCGCACCCCGGATAGCCGCCAGAATCGGCAGGATTCCGGGCCTCACGGCATGCTCTAGGTTTGCATCTGCGTACACTGGTTCTGCATATGCATGTGTGCACCTATGTGTGAACCGGGAAGGATGAGCACCGATGCCCAAGATCCGCAGCCATGGTGACGGCGGCCTGTACGAGTTGAAGTCGCGTGGGCTCTGGCGCGGGGTGCTCGACCTCGGGTATGACGCCGACGGCAAGCGCATCCAGAAGTCGGTGCACGCCAAGACCAAGACCGAGTGCCGTAACCGGCTCGACGAACTCAAGGCTGAGATCGCCAAGCATGGCGCTCCGCTCAACAAGCAGGTCACCCTCAAGGCGTGGTCCGCGACGTGGCTGCAGACCGTCGCCAAGGTCAACGTGGACCCCAAGACCTACAGCACCTACGCATCCGTCACCCGGCGCTGGATCATCCCCACGCTCGGCACGAAGCAGGTCGCCACCCTCAAGCCCTCCGACGTGCGAGCCCTGCGCACCGCGATCGTGGACGTCGGCAAGCGATCCGCCGCCACGGCCAGGACCGCGCACATCGTCCTGTCCATGATGCTCGACGCCGCCCACGCCGAACGGCTCTGCGCGACCAACGTCGCCGCCACCGTGAAGAAGCCCACCGGCGCCAAGGTCGAGCGCGGGGCACTCCCGACACCCGAAGCGCTCGCCATCCTCCGGGCCGCCGCGGCGCTACCCGACTCCGCCGGCTCGCGGTGGTGGTTCAAGCTGCTCGGCGGCCAACGTCAGGGCGAGATCCTCGGAGCCACCCTGGCGGACCTCGACCTCGACGGCGGCTACTACGTCGTGAACTGGAAGCTCGAGGAGATCCCCCGCGACCACGGGTGTGGCGGGACGTGCGGGAAGAAGCGCGGCGCCGCCTGCCCCGATGCCGTCTGGCGAATCCCTGACGGCTTCGAACTGCACCACGTGGTGGACCGCTGGCACCTGACCCGGCCCAAGTCCAAGACGGGCCGGGCCGTGCCGCTCGGGCCTGAACTGGTTGAGGCCATCCGCCGGCACATCGCAGCCACCGAGACGTGGCCGAACCCCTACGGTCTGATCTGGCGCAACCGTGACGGCTCCCCGATCCTGCCCAAGGACGACGCCGCCCAGTGGCGCGACCTCCTGCAGGTGGCCGGGGTGATCGCCGCGGCCGACAACCGCCCGGGCGGGACGGCGATGACCGGGCACCTCGCGCGGCACACCACGGTCACGATCCTCGCCAGCCTCGGCTACGACCACCAGTTGATCGGCGAGATCGTCGGCCACTCGTCCACGAAGGTGACGGAGATCTACCGTCACGCCCAGGCGGCCGAGAAGCGGGCCGCGATGGACGCGCTCGGCGGCGTGTGGGCCGAAGCGCTGCAACTCCCTGCCACCTGAACAACGAACGCCCCGCATCCGACCGGCTTGGTGCCGGGAAATCGTTATCCGAACGCGACCGGCGCTGTCGGTGCCGGGTCGTACCCTCGTCTCAATGCGATGAAGCAGAGGGTAACGATCCTCGGGGGTTCGGTGAGTTGGAACGCTATGCCTTACTAGCGCTGTTCGGAGTCAAGGTGGTGCCGGTGCCGGGCCTACGCCGGAAGGCGAGGTTCATCCGCGAAGAGCGGCTTGCCCTGGTGCGGGCGGGCCTCAGCGACGACGACGCCGAAGAGTCTCTGGACTGGTTGCTTCAGCGGGCGTCTGCGGCATCGCCTCCGAATTAGGGCCATCCTCGTCGTCCGCGTAATCATCGGCCGCGCTCACCGCGGCCTGGTTATTGGGGGGGGAACGTACGTCATGTTCCTCACCGTCCTCTCGTTCGTTCTGCATCTGTTCGACTGTCGCCTCGACTGAGGCGAGCCGATATTGCAACTCCTGCAGGAACCCTTCGACGCGCCGTAGGTAGTCGGGCTCGTCGTAGCTGCCCCCAAACATCGGGCCATCGGCCATCTGGATCGGCTCGCGCATCTCGGCAAGGGCCTCCGCGACCTCGGTCGCGCCGACTGCCTGCAACTGCGCGACCGGGACTGCGGTCGCGTTTGCCATGCGTGCCAACGTCTGAGCCGGCGCATTGACCGGAGCTCGGACGTCGGTCGTTACCTGTTGATACCCCTTCTCGATCTGACGCCAGCGACCCTCGCTGATGCCCGCGTCTCGGGCAACGGCTCGGACTGAGAGTCCTGCCCGCTTCCTCGCTGCCGTGATCACCTGTGCGGCCGGCGAGGGCCCGTACTCGTTCATGGCAGCAACGGTGGCACGCGAACATGTGCGAAGTCCACTACGCAGGCATACGCGAATCTTCGCAGTTACACGGCTGTAACTATCGAACACCGCAGGTCAGAGCACATTCCGTGCGTAGTTCGCGCGTAGTAGTTGCACTACGCACTCCTACGCACTACAGTTTGGGGCATGGCAAAGACAAGCGCACCGCCCGACGTCTGGTGGGAACTCCGGGTCATCCGGGAGAAGGACGGGCACTCCCTCACCTCGCTGGCCAAGGTCGCCGGGATGTCGCTCGGCTACCTCTCGGACCTCGAGAACGGCCGCCGCTGGCCCAACGCGACCATGACGAAGAAGCTCGCCGTCGCGCTCAACGTCCCCGTGTCCGTGCTCGAGAAGCCGCGGGAGGTGGGGTGATGTCCTCCTTCACCTTCCAACCCGGCGCCTTCTCCCGCGAGATGGCAGCCGCCTACCTCGCCGGGGCCAGCGTCCGCAAGGTCGACGAGTGGGAGAAGAAGGGCCTGCTGGTCGGCCTCGCTCTCGACGGCCGCCGCGTCTACACCCGCGAGGAGCTCGACCGCTTCATCGCCAGTCGCCCCGAGTGGGCCAACCGCAACGACGACGCCTAACTCACCGCACGACAAAGCCCGGCCTCACCGCCAAGCAGGACCGGGCTTCATCTATCCACAAGGAGTATCGCAGATGAGCACCGACCTTGTTCAGCACGCGTTCCACGGCCAGTCCGTTCGAGTGATCACCGATGAACACGGGGACCCGTGGTTCGTCGCGGCCGACGTGGCCACGATCCTCGGCTACCGAATGGCGTCGGACATGACCCGGCGACTCGACGACGACGACAGGGGTACGCGCTCAGTGCGTACCCCCTCCGCCGACCAGCAGATGACCGTGATCACCGAGGCCGGCCTGTATGTCGCAGTCCTCGGCTCGATGGTCCCGGGCGCGAAGGAGTTCAAGCGCTGGGTGACTCACGAGGTGCTCCCCACGATCCGCCGCACCGGCTCCTACGCCACGCCGGTACTGACCGGTCCCGAGCTCATGGCCACGGCGCTTCTCGAGGCGGCCAAGACGCTCGAGCAGAAGGACGCCCGGATCGCGGAACTCACGCCGTCCGCGCACTCGTGGGACGCGCTCGTCGCTGACACCGGTGGCGACTGGTCCATGCGGGACGCGGCACAGATCCTCTCGCGTGACCCGGAGATCGAGATCGGGCAGAACCGGTTGGCGAAGTTGCTGCGGGAGATCCACTGGATCGACCGGCAGGGCATCCCGTACCAGGCGCAGGTGAACACGGGCCGGATGTCCGCGAAGCCGCAGACGCGCCTCTCACACCGGACCGGTGAGCGCATCGCGTGCGACCCGCAGGCTCGCGTGACGCTCAAGGGTCTTGGGTGGTTGCACTCGCACCTCGGTGGCGTCGAGCCGCTGGACGCGACCGAGCGCCGGTTGACGGTGGCCCGATGAGCAACGACGACGCCGTCACCCCGACCGAACTCGACCGGGACGAGTGGGACACCGCCGCCCAGTGGCACCCCCGCCCCGTCCCCACGCACGACCGCGACGCGCTGATCCAGCAGGTGGCCGCGCGCTACCGCAGCGAGGGTGTCCGTATGGCCGAACTCGTGGCCATCCTCATCGTCGACGACATCATCCTCCCCGCGCTCACCGCAGCCCGCGAGATCGGCCGCATGTCCGGCTACGGCCAGGGCTACATGGCTGGCCTCGACAAGGGCACCGTCGAGCGGGCAGCGCAGGCCGCACGTGAGCACCACGAGCGGGTCGAGCGCATGGCCGAGCGGCAGCAGGCGCGCTGGTCGTCAGTCAGTGGGCTTGACGGCATCGTCGCCGGCGCGGTGGCGACTGGCGGTCGCGTGATCTGCACCTACCCGCCGCGCACCGGTCCCGAGCCGTTCGCCGCCACCGATGGCGACGTGGCCGGGCACATGGAAGGGCGCGCGTCATGACCACCGCCGACGTCCTCTACGCCGCCGAGGCTGACCGCGCCATCGAGGACGGGGAGATCGAACCCCACGAGCGCGCCGAGTTCATCGCGCAGCTGCGTGAACAGGACAACTACGACAACGCCGAGCACGAGGCGGACATGGAGAGGGACGAACGATGAGCACCTACGCCACCCACGCCGAAGCGCGCGCCGCCGGCCAGCACTCCCGGCGCCACGTCACCCGTCAGGCGCAGGACGAGGCCCGCGAGGACTACAAGGCCTACGTCGGACCCGCTGCTCGTCGCTCTCGGGTCGAGTACATGCGGCGGTACCGGGCACTGAATCCCGAGGAGCGCCTGCTGCTGGCGATCTTCGGCGGCTCCATCGAGGCCATGGACAAGGCGGCCGTCCGATGAGCACCGACCCCCGCCCCCTGGATGAGCGCGACCCTGCCACGCCGGCCTCCAAAGGTCTCGGCTTCATCCTCGACCTCGCCGTCCTCGTCCTGTTCGTCGGGTCCCTGGTCGCGCTCGCGGTGGTGCTGACATGACCTCCCCCGACCCGACCCCGAAGCCGCAGCCGCCCGCCTGGTCGCCCCGAGTCTGCGCCGCGTGCGGATGGACGAACAACACCCGTGACCCCCACTGCCGCGGCAATAGCAAGTGCCCGTGGTGGAGGTGCCACCGGTGCCGCGTCGCCAACGACATGCACGGCAACCACGCGGGGCCGAAGGAGGAGACGAAGTGAGCGCCATCGAACTCGCCATGGACGAACCCACCTACCACGATGTGGAGCAGCGTTCGCCCGAGTGGTACACCCTGCGCTGCGGCATGCTCACCGCGTCGGCCATCGGGCAGATGGTCACATCCGCAGCACCGGGACCGGACTCCTACGACTGCCCCGAGTGCCAGGCCGCCGAGGGATTCGATTGCGTCTCGCTGCGCGACAGCAGCAAGCCGATCAAGACCATGCACCCCGGCCGTGCGAAGGCTGCACGCGATGGAGCAGCGACCGCGGCACCTGTCCTCAGTGTCACCCCTGCGGCCGAGGCCCGACCATGGCTCGCCACCCTCGCCGCCGAACGCATCACCGGTCACGTCGAGCAGACACCGACCACCAAGGACATGTGGCGCGGCATCGACTCCGAGCCCTACGCCCGCGACGCCTACTCCGAGCACCGAGCGCCGGTCGTCGAGGTCGGATTCGTCACCCGCGACCTAGGAGGCGGGCTGACGATCGGCTACTCCCCCGACGGGCTGGTTGGCAACGACGGGCTGATCGAGATCAAGGCACCCCGCGCCAAGGGTCACCTGCTGACCGCCGTCGAGGACACGATCCCGACGCAGTACATGGCGCAGCTCCAGACCGGGCTGCTGGTCACCGGGCGGCAGTGGATCGACTACATCTCCTTCGCTGGCGGCATGGCGCTGTGGTGCAAGCGAGTCACGCCGATCCCGCAGTGGCAAGAGGCTCTGACCTTCGCTGCCCGCACCGCTGAGGGTGCCATCAACGAACTGACCGAGCGCTACCGAGCAGCCGTCAACGGGCTGCCGGTGATGGAGCGCATCCCCGACGCCGACGAGATCGAGTTCTGACATGGACATCACCGACGCGCTCGCACCGACGAGCGACCAACTGGACGCGGTTGAACTGGTCAACCCGCGCACCTTCACCATCGACACCGGTTCGCGGCTGGGTAAGCGCGAGGGCAAGACCGTGGCCGAGATCCGTCTGGTCAACTTCGACCGTGTCTGGCGGCCAAGCAAGGGGATGCTCGACGTCCTCGCCGGATGCTGGGGCACCGATGCCAAGGCGTGGGTCGGCCGCTCCGTGACCCTCTACTGCGATCCCGAGGTCATGTTCGGCCCGAACAAGGTCGGCGGGGTGCGCATCAGTCACCTGTCGCACATCGACAAGGCGCGCACCCTCAGCATCCGCGCATCCGGGCAGGGGAAGAGGAAGGACTGGCACGTCGAACCCCTCGCCGCGCCCGTCCCCGAACCCACCGCCGCCCAAGTCGCCGCATCCACCGACCACGCCGAACTCCGCGCGTGGTGGCAGGTCTCCGGTGACGAACGCCGCGCGCAGATCCAGGCGCGCGCATCCGAGCTCAAGACGCCGGCCAACGTGACCGACGCGGACGAACTCACCGACGCCGAGTTCGCAGCCCTACACCCGGAGGCCTCCTGATGCGCACCCACCTGATCCACCACCGCATCCCCATGCGTGTCCGTGACCGCGTGTACGTGGCGGTCCTGTGCCTGTTCCTCCTGGCTGCTCTCAGTGTCGGCGTGTGGGCGTTCGGGCGAGTGTTCATGGGGGGCGGGTTCTGATGGCGACCGTCACCACCCCCGAGCAGTGGATGGAAGCCCAGCAGGAGGCGTTCGAGCAGGGCCACTGGCTCATCGTCGTGGAGAACGGCTGGCGGCCCTGGATCGTGACCGAGGACGACCGTGGCAACTCGTGGGCGCACTCGTGGCACCAGGAGGACGAGGTGTACCCGTACAAGTCGTCCGAGTCGCTCCGGTTGCCGCTGGAAGTCCTCGCCCAACGTGAGGTCGCGCCCGAGGTCCGGAGTGACGGCACCCTCCGCTACCCGCCGACCGACGACCTCGCCCGCTACAAGGCGTTCACCGAGGACGTGATGGCGCTCGTGGCGGAGTGGGCATGTCTCGATGACGGCGCACTGACCGAGGTCGTCGCACAGATCCGCGACGCTGCCGAGCGGGCGGGGGTGACGAAGTGAAGCGCCCTCCCTACGTCCGCACCATGGGTCAGGCCGCGAGGGGGGAGGGGTGATGGGCGCGCCATCGCACGACACGACACCCATCGCCCGCACTGACCACCAGTGCCAGCAGTGCGGCCGGACGATCCGCCCCGGCGAGAAGTACCACCGGTGGGACGGCCTCTACGACGGCACGTGGCAGACGACCAAGACGTGCGCCCAGTGCCGACACCTGCAGGACGACCTCTGGAACGTCGACGAACGTAGCGAGGACTTCGAGACGGGTGACGAGGCATACGCCTGGCTGGGTGAAGTCGACTGGAACGACGTCGTGCTTCGCACCGGCGACCTGCTGTGGAACCTCCGGCGCGACGGGTTCCGCCTCCAGTGGGCGGACCGGGTCTACCCAAAGTCCACCCCATGACCCGCCGCGAGGACTGGGGACCCTCATTCGGCGTCGATGAAAACTCCCCCACGCCCCCCTTGAACACAGCAGCACACCGACCACCCACCGACACCGAACGAGGCGAGCTGATGGACGCGCTCGCACGGGATGTGGCGGCGATGAGAGACAGGAGAACGAGATGAGCGAGTACGTGCCGAACGCGGACGACGTGCGCGAGTCGTATGCGATCGCCCAGCCCAGGAAGCACATGCGCCAGTCGCGCGCCGAGTTCGACCGTTGGCTGGCCGCGCACGACGCCGAGGTGGCCGAGAAGGCGTTGCGCGAGTACGCCGAGGCTGCTGGCGAGAACGAGTCGATCGACAACTGGACCGCCGCAGAGGTGCGTCAGGACGTCGAAGCGTGGATCAGCGATGGCATCGCATGTGAGGCGGTGACCCGATGAGCACCCGCGAGCGCATCTGGCACCACGCCTACTGCCGCTGGTACGACCACCGTGCGCTCGGGCACCACGGGCGAGCGGCTGCGTGGGGATGGGTCGCTGACCGGCTCGTCGCGCGTGAGGCGACCCGATGACCCACGAGCCCACCAGCGCGCAGGAACGGGCCGAGTGGCTGAGGTTGGCGGACCGTGCGGCGACCGTTGTGCACAAGGCTGCGAACGGGTACGGGGCCGTCTCCATGGTCACCGGGTCCACTCTCCTCGCCCTGGCTGAGGACGCCCTGCCGAGGCTGGTGGCGGACGTGGAGTGGTGGACGCACAAAGTCGGCGAGCACGAGCGGCGAATGTGGGCATCCGTCCAGGAGCGCGCAGTCTGGGACCACGAGCGCGGTGAGCACGACGGGCCGCTGCCAGTCACGCCCTGCCCGATCTGCGAGCGTGAAGTCGCCATTGCCGAGGTCGACGGAATGCACGCCCTCATCCAGCGGCAGGGCGACCTCCTCACGGGCGTCGTCAACGCGCTCAGGGGAGATCCGCCGCCCCTGGTCTCGTGGAGCCACCACGACGCACCAGAACTCGCTGCCGACGCCGAAGCAGAGGTCGAACGGCTGACGGCCCGCACGGTCACGACAGCTGCCGAACTCGACGCGCTGCCCGTGGGGAGCGTAGTGCTGGACCGAGACGGTGACGCATGGCAGAAGGGCGCCATCGGTCGCGGCTGGTCCTGCACCGTTCAGGTGCTCAACTCGCACGACCAGCCCTCACACAGCGTCGCCGCCATCCTCGGGCCGCTGACCGTGGCGCACGTCGCCCCGGACCACGGATCGCCCGAGCGGGAGTCTTCGGCGGGTGGGCGACCATGAGCCCCGACGATCGCCACGGCCTCGGATGGCAGAGCGTCCGAGGCAACGTCATCTGCCTCTGTGGCGAACAGTTCCCAACCAACATGCGGCTCAGCACGCACGTCTCCAACATGCGCGCATGGGCACGACGGAAGGGTGCGCGATGAGCCCCGACGCCCCCGACCGCGACGACGCTCGCGACAACCCTCGCGCGTGGATGCGGGACGCCGTCTGCGCCGAGATCGCCGGCGACCTCTGGTTTCCCGAACGAGGCGAAGGAGGCATCGACGCGGCCGTGGCCATCTGCCGCACCTGCCCCGTCATGGAGCAGTGCCGGGAAGCCGGGCAGGGCGAACGGTTCGGCATCTGGGGTGGCATCACGGCCAACGCCCGAACCAGGACCGGAAAGAAGACGGCAGCGTGAACAACTACGACACCTTCCCCGACAACGTCCGCGTCACCATCCAGCCGAACGGGCTCACCGGACGCATCGTCGCCCGCTGCCACAACAACCCGTTCATCGAGCGGTACCGGGTCCTCGTCGACAACACCACCACGACCCTCGACATCGAGGCCAGGAGGCTCCGACGCCGCGACGACATCGACATGCGACCACGACCAGGAAGGGGGCCACGGTGAGCGCACGACCAGCCCAACGCACGGCGATGCTCCGCGCATGGTGGGTGCACGACACCCTCCAGACGGCGCGGCGCATGATCGGCGAACCAGACCCCGCATGGCAGATCGCCGCCCGGCAGAACCGGGCCGACCTCGAAGACGTCCTTGCGGGGCAGCAGGACCGGCATGTGCGACACGGGGAGGTGACGTAGGTGGCACTAGCGCCCCCCGCCCCATACTTCGGCGGCAAGCAGCGGATCGCTCAGCGTCTCGTAGACCTGCTCCCGGCGCACGAGCACTATGTGGAGCCCTACGCGGGCGGGCTGTCCATCCTCATGGCCAAACCGCCGTCGAAGCTCGAAACGATCAACGACCTAGACCAGGACATCATGACGTTCTGGCGGGTCCTGCGTGACCGTCCGGCCGACCTTGAGCGCGCATGTGCGCTGACCCCCCACTCTCGCGCCGAGCACCAGGTGTCACGCGATCGCACCGGACTCGACGACATCGAGCGGGCCCGCCGAGTTTGGGTCTCCCTCACCCAAGGCCGAGGTGGGCAACTCATGCGCACCGGGTGGAGGTTCTATCTGAACCCTGCCGGGACGTCCATGGGGATGCCCGGGTATCTCGATGGCTACGTGGACCGCCTCGCGCCAGCTGCGGAGCGGTTGCACCGGGTGTCGCTGGAATGCCGCCCCGCGATCGAGATCATCGAGGCATACGGCGGCAGTCCGGACACCTTGCTCTACGTGGATCCGCCCTACCTCGGCGAGACCCGCGGCGGACGCCACGCCACCAACGCCTACGTCCACGAGATGAAGGGTGAGGACGAGCACCGCGAACTCGCCGCCGCGCTCCATGCCGCCGCGGCGGCAGTCGTGCTGTCCGGCTACCCATCGCCGCTCTACGACGACCTCTACGCCGACTGGCACGTCACCGACATCTCCGCGTGGACCGGGCAGGGCAACCACGGCCGATCCTCCGGCGGTGCGCGCACCGAGCGCCTGTGGTCCAACGTGCCGCTCGGCCACCAGCAGATGTTCGATCTGGAAGGGACCGCCTGATGGCCCGCGACTTCACTCTCAAGCCATATCCGCCGTTCGACGGGTCGGTGCCGCTGGACGTCTACCGAGCTCGCATGGCGCGGGACTACGGCCTCCAACGTGCCGAGTTCCTACGTCAGGGCCGCATGGGGCAGGCGCGGGACGAGAACGGGAAGCTCCTCTACCTCATCACCGACCGCGGCGAGTGCCGCAGGACCCGCGATATCCCGAAGCGAACAAGGGCGGCCGTCCTCGCCCGCGACGGCCATGCGTGCGTCAACTGCGGCGCCACGCGATCGCTCGAGCTCGACCACATCGTTCGGTACATCGATGGCGGCAGCGACGAGCCCGACAACCTCCGCACGCTGTGCCAGCCCTGTCACGCGAAGCGAGGTGGCCGACCATGACGTGGTTCAAGGTGGACGACACTCTCGCATTCCACGCCAAGGTCATCTCCGCCGGGAACGCAGCCATGGGCCTCTGGGTCCGCGCCGGCTCGTGGTCCGCACAGCAGCTCACGGACGGGCATGTCCCCGCCCACATGATCCCCGCGCTCGGCAACCGCGCCCAGGCGAACGCACTGGTTCGCACCGGGCTCTGGGTCGACGACGACGAGGACGGCTACCGGTTCCACCAGTGGGCCGAAGAGGGCCGCCAGCCGTCCCGCGAAGAGGTCGAGACGAAGCGCCGCGAGTGGCGCGAGAAGAAGCAGCGGCAGCGCCGCGGCCCCTCGGGACAGTACGAGACGTCCCCAGGGGAGTCCCCCGGGGACACTCGCGAGACTCCCTCGGGGAGTCCCGCCGTCCCGTCCCGTCCCGTCCCGACCCGACCCATAGATGGGGTTCTTTCCGTAGGTGGATCCGGGCAACCAAGTCCAAATCGTCACTTACGTATCGCGCAAGACGAGACCGGATTGGACTTGGACTGATGGCATCGAAAATCGAGATCGACCGCCTCGCGCACATGGCCAACGCCCTGCGCCCCGACTGGCCCATCCGGTCCCTCGTCACCTACCTCGCCCGGGAGCACGTCGCCCGCGGCTACCAGGACCTCGCCAAGGCCATCGCCCACATCGCCACCGACCCGGCGACGTCCACGCCTGCCCGCCTCGGCGAGTCCGGCCCGTGGTGGCCGACCCTTGGGACCACGTCACCTGTCATCGGCCCCGGACGCGCCCGCTGCGACCAGTACGGCCACGAGCACTACCCCGCACACAACTGCCCCGGCTGCAGGACCGACGCGCTCACCGGAGTTCGACTGCCGGCACCGCTGCCCGAGGACTACACCGACGCTAAGACCGCAGCCGCAGAAGGAGACCGATGACCACCTTGACCCTCGCCATCCCCGCCCCATGGTGGCTCTCGTCGAACCAGCGCATCCACCGCATGCAGGTCGCGGGACGCACCAAGATCATCCGGGCAGCAGCCGCACGAGCCGCACGCACGATCGGCCGCACGTTCGAGCAGGTCCACGTGTGCGCGTTCATCCAGTACCCCACCGCGGCGAAGGCTGACCCGCCGAACGCATGGCCCACCGTCAAGGCCATGCTCGACGGACTCACCGACGCCGGGATCTGGGAGGACGACGACAGCAAGCACGTCATCGCCACCGAGTTCCGACGCGAGGTCGGGAAGTCGCCACGAGGGGAGTACCGGGTGCGGTTGGTGCTCACGGATCAGGACGTGCCATTCGCTGCACAGAACACCATCCTGCGCGACCTGCTGGTCCACCGCGGGATGCCAGACGCCCAGATCGACCTATGCCTCGGTGGTGCGTCATGAGGATCCTCATCCGGGCACGTGGCTGGACTCTCGACCTCGACGTCGACCGCACCCCGAAGCCCAAGCCTGCCGACCCGACCGTGGGCACGCATCCGACGGGCGGGCTGACCGCATCCGTTGGGCACGGTGCGGCACCACGCACCAACGCCCGTAACCCGTTCCCGCGTGCTGCCGGGTTCGGGTCCGACCTTGAGGAGAAGCGATGACCGAGACCGACCCGTACTGGTGCGAGGCGTGCCAGGAGTATCACGTGGTGCCGTCCATCGCGCGAGGCCACGAGCAGTCCGCACATGCCGACCAGGAGGACCCGTCATGACCACGGCCGAACTGATCCCCGTGATCGTCCAGATCGTCGTACTCAACGCGATCTGGATCACCTGCGTCGTCATCTTCGCCACCGACCGCATCAAGGCCAGGAAGGAGCCCGCGAAGCCCGCCCCGAACCCCGCGGCCGGGTGGTGCGTGGCTTGCTCGCGCATCGTGCGCCGCTGGGAGCGCTGCGCGTGCGGGGAGATGTTCGCCTACAACGGCAGGTGCGTGTTCGACAACGTGAGCGTGCCCTACGTGAGCAGGCTCACCGCCGAGCAACTCGCCCACATGCCTGACGACGCCGACCGACCAGAGGAGCCAGCGTGAGCGAGCCACGGCACCAGCACTGGTGGACCCAAGGCCCGACGGGCGAGTGGGTGTGCACCGACTGCGGCGAGACCTGCGCGACCTGCGGCACCTGCGGCCGGGCGACGGGTGGTGCGCTCCTGCTGTGCGACCCGTGCCACGCCCGCGAGCGCCAGGTACTCGCCGACATTGAGCACGCGATCGGGCTCTACCTGCCATCGCCCGGACGCAGCCCGTACTCGTCCGCACGGATGGACGCCATGCGCGTCGCGGGGTCCAAGGCGGCCAGGGTGACCGACCCGGAGGACAGCATCGACTCGACCCTGTTCGGATGGGTGGCGCTCTGGACCGAGGCGAGTGGCGATGCCCAGAACCTCGGAGCACTGGAGTACCTCGCCGGCCATCTGCTCTGGGCCGCGCACAACCCCGATGCGTCACGGTGGGAGGCCTACCGCAAGTCGATCCGTGCCCAGCGTGGAGCGGCTCGCCGTGTCGCCCAGATCGCACCGCAGCCTCAGCCGGCGCCGTGCATCCACTGCGGCGGCAAGGTCGTGCAGGACTGGGCCGACCATGACTGGAACCCACTCAAGACGGGGCTGTCCGACGTCCACCGCTGCACGGGCTGCGGCACCACGTGGGGCGATCACGCGCACTGGCGATTCGCCCAGCGGCACACGATCTTCGCACTGCCGACCGACGACCCGGATCGGCTCGTCACCCTGGCCGACGCACGGACGATCTTCCCCGACGTGCCCGCCGGGACGTGGCGCACGTGGATCAAGCGCAGCCGTGACGAGCACGCCCGCACCGTTGCCGAGTGCGACGCGTGGGACGACCGATGGACTGCCTACGAGGACGCGGGCTACCTCGGACCGATACCCGAGGCGCCCGAGATCGTGGAGGCGGTGTGCTCGCGCGGTGAGACCGACCAGAAGGTGAAGCTCTACCGGCTCGGGGATCTCGACGCGCTGGCGATGCGACGGGTCAGCGAGACACGCCGTGGTCGACCCGCGAGCGCTATGCAACTCACGGGAAGCACCGTCTGCTAGCATCGGGAATTGAAACGCCAGCCTGTAGTTGGCGACCCAGAAGGCCTCCGAATCCATCACGGATCGGAGGCCTTCTCCCGTTCCCCCGACGTTGCCGCAGCGGACCCACGGTCTAGTACCTCGGGTGAAGCGTGGCGAGCCCTGCCTGCGTCGGGTCCAACCCAGCCCAAGCCGAACGGGTGGTGGTGATACGTGGCCGCCCGCACCACCTCGATGCACAACCGCATGTACGGCTCGCAGCACCAAAAGCTGCGGGCATGGTGGGACGAGCAGATCCAGGCAGCGGCACGACCTCAGTGCTACCGGTGCGCCGAGCCCATCGGACCCGGCAAGGCGTGGCAGCTCGACCACATGGACGACGGACCGCGAGCGTGGGTTCCGATCGACCAAGACCGTTGGCCGAGTCACAAGGCATGCAACCTCGGAGCAGGTGCGGCCAAGGGCAACGCGCGACGGGGGGCCACAATTTTTGGTAGCGACCATGCGCCTGACCCCGCTCTGCAAATTTCCTCTCTCTCCGAGCCGGCCGAACCCTCTCCCGTGGACCCCCGCCTAGCCTGGACCCCCTCTGACCTGCGGTTTTACCCATGGTTGGCCGATCTCGCGGACGTGCCGGAGGATGCCAGCGCTCCTCTGATGATGTCGCCGGTTCCTGACGATGCGGTGTGTTCCTACGCGTGGGACGGGTGCACTCACGCACCGGCCGGCGGGACTGGGATCGCGTGGATCGAGCAGACGCAGAAGATCACTCTCCGCTGGTGGCAGCGACTGTCGGTCACCCGCCAGCTGGAGCACCGAGCAGACCTCTCCCTGTGCTTCCGCGAGAAGGACGAGAGCGCGCCGCGCCGGTCGGGTAAGTCGATCGGCATGAAGGGCCAGGCGCTCTGGCGCTTGCAGTTCGGTGAGGTGCTGTTCGGCGAGGTTCAGACCATCATCCACACCGGTTCGGACATGGCGATCTGCCGTGAGATCCAGCGGCAGGCGTGGCGCTGGTCGGAGTCGGTGCAGTGGGTGGTGACTCGCGGCAACGGCAAGGAAGCGATCGAGACGCCCGCGGGTGACCGGTGGCTGGTCCGGGCTCAGGATGCCGTCTACGGCTACGACGTGTGCCTGGGCATGGTCGATGAGGTGTGGAACGTCAAGCCGGACACGGTCTCTGAGGGCTTGGAGCCGGCGACGCTCGAGCGGCAGTCTCCGCAACTGGTCCTGACGTCGACCGCGCACCGTCGGGCCACGTCGCTGATGCGGTCGAAGCTGGTGGCGGCCATGTCGCTGGCGGACCCAGGGACGCTGCTGCTGCTGTGGGGCGCTCCGATGGGCTCGGACCCGTCGGACCCTGCCGTGTGGCGGGCCGCATCGCCGTACTGGTCCGAGGATCGCGCGCAGTACATCGCGGCGAAGTACGCGAAGGCGGCGTCCGGCCAGGACGATCCTGAGTTCGACGACCCGGACCCGATGAAGGGGTTCGAGGCGCAGTACCTGAACATCTGGCGGGTCAAGGAGCCGAGGCAGGTTGGCCGGCCCGTGGTCGACTCGGAGGCGTGGGGCCGCATCATCGGCACCATCCCGGAGCGCGTGCCCGATGCGGTGGCGATGGAGTCGTGGTTCGACGAGGGCGTGTCGGTCGCGCGGGCGTGGGTGCAGGCGGATGGCCCGGTGATCGTGGCCGTGGTCGACTGCCCCGACATGCCGACCGCCGTCGAGACGGCCGCGTCCTACGGCTCCGACACCATCCGGGCGGGCGCATCGCTCGCCGAGCATGCCGCCTGGGAGTCGCAGGGCATCGAGCCCGAGAAGGCGACTGGCGGGGTCCGCGCGAACGTCGCCGAGCTCGCTGCGGCACTCAAGGAGCACCGGTTCGTGCATGCCCGCTCAGGCGTGCTCACAGAGCAGGTTCTGGCGCTCCGGGTGGCTGAGGGCGTGGACGGTCCCCGCGTGGTCTCCAAGGGCCGTGCTGACGCCGTGAAGGCCGCTGTCTGGGCTGTGACGGCGGCGCTCGAGGTCGGCACCTACAACGTGATGGATTCGATTCTGTGAGGGAGGCGCCATGAAGGCTCTACGCGCAGTGGCGCTCGACCTGTTCGGGATCGCCTGCCTGGTGGCGTTCGCCGCGATCGTGTGGTGGCCGTCCTCGCTGCTCGTGCTGGCAGCTGCGTCCCTGTGGATCTCCTGGAGGCGCTCGTGAGTCTGCTGTTCGGTGAGCGTCGCGCGATGACGTCGTGGATGGATGAGGGCACGGTGACCGCTTCGGGCCGCCGCATCTCGCCGGACACGGCCAAGTACCTCGCGCCCGTGTTCGCGTCCTGGCGTCACATCTACGACTACATCTCGACGCTGCCCGTGGTGGCGTACCGGATGAACGAGGACGGCACTCGGGCACGCATGAACTCGATGCCGCCGCTGCTGGCCGCCCCGGAGAAGGGCACGGGGCCGGCACTGACCGGCTACGGCATCGGTCAGTGGTTCGGTCAGGCGGCACTGTCGCTGGCGGCCTACGGGAACGCCGTGGGGATCGTCCGCGACACCGACAAGTACGCGACCATGAAGCCGACCGACGTCCGGTGGTTGCGGCGCTCGGACTGGGGCTTCGACGAGAATGAGCGCGTCTGGCGCGTCCACGGCAAGGTGACGCCGTCCGAGCTGATCGTGCACATTCCGTGGATCCCGATGCCGGGCTACGTGCTGGGACTGTCCCCGATCGACCACTTCGCGACGATGGTCGCGGCCGGTCTGTCGGCGCAGGAGTACGCGGACGTCAAGCGCGGTGGTGGTATCCCCCCGGCGATCTTGAAGAACACGAAGCGGACCCTGGACCCGAAGCCTGCCGAGGCGGTCCGTGACCGTGCGGTGACGGCGTTCGCGTCGGGTAAGCCGTTCGTCTCGGGCAACGACTGGGACCTGTCCATCGTCAGCATCCCGCCGGCTCAGGCGCAGTTCATCCAGACGCTCAAGATGACGGCGACGGGCATCGCGTCGATCTACGGCCTGGACCCGCGCGAGGTTGGTGGCGAGGCGGGCGAGTCGCTGACGTACTCGACGGACGAGTCGCGGGCGCTGAACCGGGCGAACAACATGCGCCCGTACATCGAGCGGCTCGAGCAGGCCGTTGGTCGCCTGCTGCCCAACGCGCAGTCCGTGAACCTCGACACCGACGCCACGATCCGGACGGACATCAACACCCGGACCAGCGTCATGGTCCAGGAGATCAACGCGGGCGTCGCGAGCCGCAACGAGTGGCGAGCCCGAACCGACCGTCCGCCCATTCCGGGTGGCGATGTCTTCAACGTGCCGCGTCAGTCAGACCCGGCCGCAACCGAAAGGGAAGGGGCGCCGTCATGACGGACGCTGAGCGACGGTTTGCGTCGCAGTTCAACGAGGGCGCCGACGTTCCTGTCCAGGTGCGCGCCGCCTCGGTCAAGACCATCGGCGGGTATGCGGCGAAGTTCGACCGCATGAGCCAGAACCTGGGGGGGTTCAAGGAGCGCATCGCCCCCGGGTTCTTCAACTACTCGCGCTCGCAGGGCTGGCCGCAGGTGCTGGCCCGCTACAACCACGACGACAACATGCTCCTCGGCACGACGGGCGCGAACACGCTGCGCCTCGACGTCGACAGCGTCGGACTCACCTACGAGGTGGACGTGCCCGACGCCCGCGCCGACGTCTACGAGCTCACCCAGCGCGGTGACGTGCGGCAGTCCTCGTTCGCGTTCTACGCCGACGAGGACGCGTGGGACCAGGACGACACCGGGTTCGCGCGCCGGACGCTCATCTCCGGCCGCCTGTTCGACGTGGCCCCGGTGAACGTGCCCGCGTACCTCGACACGTCCGTCGGTCTGCGCTCGCTGGCGACGTTCATGCACGCCGACCCCGACGAAGTGAGGGCGCTCGCCGCGGCCGGCGAGGTGCGCAAGCTCTTCGTCCGCACCGACAGCGCTCCCACCGCCCCGACGTTCGGCGGTCTCATCGGCGGCCTGCCGAACCTCTGACCCCCGCTCACGCACGGAGGACAACCTCTGCGCGCCGTGCGGTCAGCAGTACCCCGCTCCATCCCGGGCGACAACTCCTGGGGCTCATCCACCATCACCACCAGCCCCCAGGAAGGGGACCATCATGTCGCTCTACGTGAAGGCTCTCGAGGAGATGCGAGACCTGCTCGCCTCCCAGAAGGCCGAGATCATCAACGCCGCGCTCCGCGAGAAGCGCGCGCTCACCCCCGACGACCAGTCGAAGTCGGACAACCTGGACACCGCCCTGGTGGACGCCGACAAGCGCCTCCAGGCCGCTCGGCAGCACGAGCAGCGCGAGGCCGACATCGAGGCGTCCCTGACCCAGGGTCGCAAGGGCGCCGGCACCGAGGAGCGGTCGGACTTCGACAAGTTCATCCGCGAGTCGCGTGCGGGTGACGGCTTCGACCTGCAGTTCCGGGCGAGCGACATCGAGCGCCGGGCCATGTCCGCCACGGGCGGCACCGGCAAGGCGTCGGTGGCGTCCACCCTCTGGGAGTACGCGGTCGAGGCGTCGGAGATCCTCGCCTACGCGCAGGTGATGTCGACCGCGGACGGGAACACCATCCCGATGCCGAAGGCCACGGTTCACGCCGAGCCCGGCGCGACCGACATCCCGGCCAACGACCCGATCCCGGAGGACGACTCCACGATCACCACGGTGGACCTGTCGGTCGCCAAGCGCGGCTACCTCACCTTCGTGCCGAACGAGCTCCTGCAGGACGCCACGTTCGACGTCGAGGGCTACATCGCCCGCAACGCCGGCCGAGCCCTGGGGCTCAACGTGGCGCAGGCCGCGGTGGCCGCCGCGATCGCCGGCTTCACCACGCAGGGTGCGGTGACCCCGGCGGGCGTGCTGACGGGCCTCGGCGCCCAGAACGAGGTGGGTCAGGGCTCCGACCTCCTGGTGGACCTGTTCCACTCGGTGATCGCGCCGTACCGCACCTCGGCGTCGGCCGCGTGGGGCGTGGCGGACCTGACCGCCGCGGTCCTCCGCAAGCTCAAGACGAGCACGGGTGACCTGGTGTGGCAGGACGGCCTCACGGCGGGCAACCCGAGCGTCGTGCTCGGCAAGCCGGTCTTCATCGCCCCCGGCTTCGACACCTTCGCGGCGTCGAAGAAGCCGATCTTCTTCGGCGACTGGCAGGCGCTGGTGGTCCGCATCGCGGGCGGCCTGCGGTTCGAGCGCTCGGCCGAGGCCGGGTTCAAGAACGACCAGACCGCGTTCAAGGCGATCGTGCGCCGCGGTGCGGTCGCGCTCGACCCGAACGCCGTCAAGTTCCTGGCGACCCCCGCCGTCTGACCGAACGGAGCGGGGCGGCCCCGCGTCGCCCCGCTCCCTCGGTCTCGTCACCGCTTCGGAGGTAGTCATGAAGGTTCGCATCAAGGTTCGTCCGACCGGTTCGGTCAACGGCCACCCGTGGCCCGCTGTCGGCGAGGTCATCGACCTGGCCGACGTGTCCGCGCTCGGCATGATCGAGGCCGGTCAGGTCGAGGTGGTCACGGAGCGCGCGGCGAAGGTCGAGACTCGTCCTGCAAAGGACACCGCCGCCGCCGAGACCCGCATCCGCACGCGCCGCCGGAAGGTCTGACCGTGGCCGTCACGGTCGCCCAACTGCTCGCGCGGGTCGGCGCCGAGGCGTCCGAGACGGCCGAGGCGTCCCGCATCCTCCTGCTCACCGAGCAGATGGTCGGGGACTACATCACTGAGCACACACCCGACCCGGACACGCCGCTGGTCATCCCCCCGGTCGTCCTCGATGAGGCCGTGTTCCGGTGCGCGGTGGACCTGTGGAACAAGACTCAGGCGCCCAACGGTGTGCTGATGACGACGTTCGACGACGGCGGCGACGGGTCGGCGGTGGCGCTGCGCGTGTCGTCCGATCCGCTGCACGCCGCACGTGTGTTCCTGGCGCCCTACGTCCCCCCGCTGGGGTTCGCGTGAACGCGGTCACGGCCGCGGCCAACGCGCTCGCTGACGCTCTCACGGCGGCCGGGCTCAAGACCTACGGCGAGGTGCCCGAGAAGGCGTCCGCGCCGTTCCGGTACGTCCTCATCGGCGGTGTTGTCACGGGCCAGTCTCTCGGCTCCTGGCTGGCGGTCCTGCGCGTCGTGTGCGTGGCGAAGCCGGGGACGAACGCCGTGACGTCCGAGCGGGTCATGGACATGGCCGTCGGCGTGATCAACGCGACCGCCGACCTCGACGGCTACGAGGTGGCAGCCGACGCCGTTGATGAGCCGGCTGAGTTTCAGATCAACGGGCAGCCCACCCTTGCGGCTGCCGTCAACGTCACCGCACGCCTCTCGCGTGCTCAGATGAAGGGCTGACCATGGCAACCACGAGGATCAACGGCCGGGACCTGGTGGTCCTGATCGACTCCATCGACCGATCCGACGAGACGACGTCCGTGACGTTCGGGTACGGCACGCGGCAGACGTTCACCGACATGCGGGGTTCGATCCCGAAGCGGTTGGACATGACCATCCTGCAGGATCTTGCGACGGGCTCGCTGTACAAGCTGGCGATGGCCGGCGGCGGTGCCCAGGTGACGGGCGTGCTCAAGCCGCTCGGCAACGCCGCACCCTCCGTGACACAGCCGCACTACTCGTTCAACGTCACGCCGTCCGGCCCGACCGGCGACGCCTACATCGGTGGCGACGCGGCGGAGGACGGGTCGCAGACGCTGACCGTCGAGGTGCAGTGGCTGATCACCGACTGGCTCGAGGTGACGGCGTGAGCGAGCCGCAGTCGACCTCCACCGCGCTGGAGTTCTACGAGTCCGTGACGGGCGAGGAGCGCGGCCTGGTGAACCGGGCGTTCGGCAACCCGCTGGCGCACATGGCGAAGGCCGACCCGGAGACGTGGGTTGAGGCGCTCGTGTTCCTCGACCTGCACCGGCAGCGCGAGCCCGACCCGAAGGCGCGCGCGTCGGCGCTGACCGTCGGCGAGTTGCAGTCGTGGTTCGCCGAGAAGCCCGCCGAAGGTGGCGATGCCGCGGGGGAAGCCTAAGAGAGGATGCGCGCGGGATGGCCCGGTGGTGTCTGACCACGGACCAGCCGGTCGCGTCCTGGATGGTGCTCACCGAGTTGGAGCGCCGTGAGTTCTACGACGAGGCAGTGAAGATGAACCGCCGGATCCGGGAGGGGGCCCGTCATGCCCGCTGAGGTTCGATTCGAGGGCGGGGAGTCTCTGGACGCCCTGGCCCGCGTGATGCGCAAGGTCGGCGACGGCAAGGACATCAAGAAGCGCCTCGCTGCCGCCCTGCGCGAGGCCGGGCAGCCCGTCACGGACGACATGCGGTCGACCCTGGCGTCGAAGCTCCCGAAGCGCGGTGGGGCATCCCGGGCGCTCACCAGTAAGAAGCGGCTGTTCGCGGTCCGCAACCGACTGACGAGCGCGGAATCCCAGGGAGCCGGGATCAAGATCGTCTCGACCGAGAAGAAGCACGACTACGCCTCGCTCGAGAAGGGCACGCTGCGGCACCCGATATACCCGGGTCGCCGGCCACGCCGCTCGTGGCGCTGGGAAGAGCAGAAGGTCCCAACCAAGGATCTACTCGCTGACGTCATCGCCGATCACGAGTCCGACTTCCTCGAGGCTGCTGCTGACGCGATGTTGCAAGCTGCCCGCGAGATCGAGCAGACGCTGAACAGGGAGGTCTGATGACTGCCGCTGTCGAGTTCACCGTCATCGGCACTGACAAGGCGTCGTCCACCTTCGACGAGGTCGCCACCTCTGCCGAGCGGGCGTCGGACTCGATCGAGCAGTCCTCGCGCAGTGCGACGGCGAGCATGGACGGCATGTCCGAGGGCGCGGGCACCCTCGCAACCCTGGGCGCTCAGGCCGGTGGCGCGCTGATGGGGCTCGGCGATACGGTCGGCGGCCCGTTCGGTGCGGCCATGCAGGTGGGTGGCGCGGCGCTGACGACGGCTGCCGACGCGGGCGACCTGTTCGAGGCGGCGATGGTCGGCGGTAAGGCCGCGGTGGACGCGGTCAAGAACTCCGCGATCGCGCAGAAGGTCGCTCTCGTCGCGGGCACGATCGCCACGGGTGCGGCCACGGCTGCTCAGTGGGCGTGGAACGTGGCGATGAGCGCGAACCCGATCGCCCTGATCATCATCGGCATCGTGGCCCTGATCGCCATCGTCGTGCTGCTGGTCAAGAACTGGGACACGGTGAAGGCTGCGGGTGCGGCTGCGTGGAACTGGATCAAGGGTGTGTGGGCGTCGGCGTCGGGATGGATGAACACCAACGTCGTGCGACCCATCGCGGGCTTCTTCTCCGGCCTCTGGGACGACGTGAAGAGTGTCTGGAACGGCGCGACGTCCTTCTTCGAGGGCATCGGCTCCGGCATCAAGAGCGCCTTCCGGTCCGCGTTCAACTCGGTCGCCGGCTTCTGGAACAACTCGGTCGGGGCTGTCGGGTTCACCGTGCCGGACTGGATCCCCGGCGTCGGTGGCCGGTCGTTCTCCGTCCCGAACATCCCCATGCTGGCCCGCGGTGGCGACATCGCCCGCGGCGGCTGGGCCGTCGTCGGTGAGCGGGGCCCTGAGGTCGTGAGCCTGCCGACCGGGTCTCGGGTGCACCCCAACGGCACCGGCCCTGGTGGCGTCCAGATCATCGTCAACCCGCAGCCCGGCATGTCCGAGGAGGCCATTGGAGCATCGGCGGCTCGGCAGTTGACGTTCGCGATGCAGGGATGAGAGGGAACGCCTGATGGCTTTCGTGCCGAAGACGGACTGGGTGAACGACTCGCCCCCGGGTTTCGAAGCGGACGAGATGATCCGCATGCAGATCGGGATCGCTGACGCTTCTGCCGATGCAGCGTCCGCCCAACTGGCCGCGGCACAAGCCACGCTGGACGCCTCGACGGCCCTGACGACCGCCGAGACGCTCAGCTCCTCCGGCCTGATCCGTGGCGTCAGCGGTCGCAACTACCGGCTCGTGTCATGTGCGCTCCGCAACCCAGGCGGGACGACGTGGGGCGTGATCTCCGACGCCACCCACACCTCAACAGGCGTGGCCTCCGTGGAGACGATGGCCGACCGGGTCCGCGTGCACTACGACTTCACGGGGCTGCGGGTGTCGTCGCTCCAGGCGACCACCGACGAAACCATCACCGAGCACGGCATCACCGCCGGCGCCTCGGTCGGCGTGAGTTACGCCGACATCTACCTGTACCGCGCGGGTGAAGGGATCGGCGACTACGTCGTCTACACCGCCGGCGCGTGGTCCTCGTTCGCTGGGGTGTTCACGATCCTGGACTACGGCGTCTTCGGCCCTGGCGTCTTGCAGCTGACGCACCAGTCCGTGGGCGAGTCGACCAACCCGATCGGCGGCGCCACCGCCCGTGACCCGCAGTGGCGGGTGGGGGTGGCGTCGATGTCGCAGACGCTGACCCAGGTGCAGTTCATGAACCTCGGCGCAGCCACCATGGCGGGCGCGGCGGTCAACACGATGAAGGCGTGGGTGTGGCGGGGTGGGCGCACGCAGAAGACCCCGATTGACCCGGCCACGGTGAACATGGCGGGCGGCAACCTGTGGGTCACCGGCCTAATCGAGGTCTGACGCCACGACCGCGTGGAACTCGTGAGCGCACAGGCACGCCTCGGCGTAGCCGGACGGGTTCACACCCCAGTCGCTGGCTCGGCATACGGCCCGGAACCTGAACCGACGGGCCAGCCACGACGGCCGCTCTCGGGGGTGCTGGCACTCAGGGCACAGGTCCATGCCTCATCAGTACAACGGGCCAGGCGTGCCGCGGGCGTGATTGACGTTTCCGTTACCCAATCGTGAGCATGGAGAGGGGAACGCCCCGTGTACCTCGGCCCTGAGAACTACCTTGGCACCACCGCCTACCTCGGGCCGGATGGCGACGTCGCCCCGACCTTCCCGCTCGGCACGCTCGCGGTGACGGTCGATGGCGTCACGTTCTTCGGGTCGGTCGCCGATGGTGACTGGTCCGTGCAGGAGGAGGGTATCGAGGGCTGGTTCGATGGCGCACCGGTGCGGTCGGACGCCCCGGACCGGCCGGGCCAGCATGGGCAGTTCGGGCTCCCCGCTTACCGCGGTGGGCGCACGGTCGGGCTGTCGGTGCAGTGCGAGACCCGCAGCGACCTCGACATCGGCGCCGCGCGTCGTGTGGTCACGTCGATCCTGGCTGACGGCGAGTACGGGCTGCTGACCGTGGTCGAGCCGGATGGGCACACCACGAGCGCCGCGGTCCGCCTGAACGGGCAGCCGCTGGTGCGGACCGATGGTTGGCGGTCCGCCACGGCGCAAATCGAACTGTTCGCCCCCGACCCGTACCGGTACGGCCCGAAGCGCCAGCACTACACCACGTTGCCCGAGCTCGTCGGCGGCCTGGAGTTCGACCTGTTCACCGACGGAACTGTGGACACCGGCTATCTCGAGTTCGGGGAGCAGGGCTCCACCGGCCGCGTCATCCTCACGAACGAGGGCACCGCCCCATACTTCCCGGACTTCGAGGTCCGTGGGCCGGCGCCGGGAGGGTTCACCTTGACGAACGTGGAGACCGGGCGGCAGATCGTGTCGTCGACTGTGATCCCCGCCGGCTCGACGCTCACCGTGCGGTCGGCGATCGGTGTGGCGACTCTCGACGGCGTCGACAGGTCCGGGCAGTTGGTCCGCCGCGAGTGGACCCCGGTACCCAAGCAGGGCTCATCCGAATGGGCGTTCTCCGCTCCGACGTTCACCGCCGCCGCGCTGGTCGCCTCCGTGCGTGATGCGTGGTGGTGACGGTGGAGATCCTCGCCGGGGAGATGGTCACCGGCCGCCGGCTAACCACGCTGCCGATCACGGCAGGTGGGTTCACGGCCGCGCTCGGGGCCAACGGTGAGGTGACGTGCACGATCCCGTTGCGCGACCGCGAGGTACGCACACGGGTTGGCGAGTTCTTCGGCCAGCTCGAGCCGTGGCGTTCGTTCCTCGCCTGCCAGGTGGGTACGCAGATCGGCGAGGCTGGCCCGATCGTGGCGCACGACTACGACGACACCACCGGCAACCTGACGGTCAAGGCGATCGGCCTGCGTGGCATGTTCGCCCATCGGCTCGCTGTCGACGCCACGGCCGCCGAGCCGCAGAAGACGAGCCTGTCCTACGGCCCTGGGTCGTTGGGCACTATCGGGAAGCGGCTCGTTCAGCGCTCGCTCGCGAACCCGGGCGGCACGCTGCCCATCGTCCTCCCGCCCGACGAGGGCGGAACCGACACACGCACCTACCCGGGTCACGAGCTGGTCAAGATCGACAAGGCTCTCGCCGACCTGTCCGACGTCGAGGGTGGCCCTGAGTTCTCGTTTGAGCCGCGCCTGACCTCCGACGGGAACGGCATCGAGTGGGTCATGCGCACCGGCATCACGGGCGACCCGCTGCTGCACCAGTCCGGCGATGACTGGCCGTGGGACCCGAGCGCCAGCGGTGGTGTCATGAGCCTCTCGGTCGGCCGAGACGCCTCCACCCGCACGAACTCGGTGTGGGTCACCGGCATGGGCATGGACACGGCAATCCTGCTGTCTCGCGCGACCGGCGCGGACGAGTGGGCGCGCGGATACCCGCTGCTCGAGTCGACCTACTCGCACTCCACGGTGGGCAAGCAGGCGACGCTCGACCAGTCGCCGCCGGCCTACCGCGACCAGGGGTCCGCCCCGTGGACGACGTGGTCGCTGCAGGTCGCGCGGGACACGTTCCCGACCCTTGGCGAGTACCGGCCGGGCGACTGGGCCGCGGTCCACATTGGCACCGACCACGCCTACCTGCAGGCTGGGGTGTACCGGTCCCGGATCGTGTCCATCAAGGCGTCGGCTGGATCTGCTGTCGTCGACATCGAACTCCGACCGACTCTGGAAAGGCGCTGACGTGGCTGACGCTGACGGCTGGAACGGTGGACGCCGCAACGACGAGTCCGGGTATGGGCGGCTGCTGAACATCATCCGTGCCCAGGAGGATCGGATCGCCGCGCTCGAGCGTGGCGCGCCGTTGCGGGCGGCCGGGATCGGCATGTCTCCCGAGGGGATGGTCATCGGGTCATCGCTCGGCGTGACGGGTGACCTCGACGTGTCGGGCGGCGCCGACTTCACCGGCGACACGACGATCGGCGGCACCCTCGGCGTCTCGGGCGATGCCACGTTCTCCGGGGACACGACGATCGGCGGGAACGCGGCCATCACCGGGACACTGTCCTTGCCCAACGGGATCATCGACAACGACGCACTGGCGAGCCCGGTCGAGTTCGACCGCTCGGGCGGCGGCTCGTCAGGCTTCGTGGTCCCCACCACCCGCACCCTCGTTGCGTCCATCACCCTGGACGTGCCCGCGGGATATTCTCGCGCGATCGTGTTCGCGGTCGGATCCGCGTCGGCTCAGAACACCACGGCGGCACCGACCTACCTGTACGTGGGTGCGCAGATCGGCTCCGCGCTGTCGAACCTGACCTATGACCAGGCGCTGGCCAGTGGCCACGCGAACGCGACAGGGTCGGCGTCGCGTCTGCTGACCGGCCTATCGGGCGGGACTATCAGCGTGGCCACCTGCGTCTATGTCGACGCGGGACCCTGGACAGGTCCGAGCGTGGCGAACACTGACGCGATCGCGATCTTCCTGCG
Source organism: Occultella gossypii (assembly GCF_019947135.1). GTDB lineage: Bacteria > Actinomycetota > Actinomycetes > Actinomycetales > Beutenbergiaceae > Occultella > Occultella gossypii. The sequence goes on from NZ_JAGSHT010000013.1 coordinate 140,123, forward strand.
CTAGGGAGCCTCGGTCGGGTCGGCCGGGATGATGACCTCAGTGTTCGGAGGCTCGCCCGGTCCGACGAATACCGGCGTGTGCTCCTCGGCCGGCTCGGGTGCTGGCGCCGGCTCGGGGGCAGGTGCGGGTGCGGGCTGCTGGGTCACGACGGGCTCCGGTTCCGGTTCGGGCGCAGGGACAACGGGCGCGGGCTCGGGCTCGACGACAACCTCAACGGTCGGCTCGGGCTCGGGAGTGGGCGTCGGCTCGACGACAGCGACGGGCTCCACGGTCGGCTCAGGTTCGGCCTGCTCGATCTGAGAGAGCGACCGGGGCAGCGGCTCCGAGTTCGCGTTCGCAGTGGCAGCAGCAGTCACGCCCCCGGCCACGACGACGAACGCCGCCACGGCACCTACGACAACTGACTTGGCACTCATCTTGCTCCTAGACTGGGACACATCGACTCCTTAGTAGTCGGTCACGCCCCCGGACTGTTCGCAGCAGTCGCGGGGGTCTCTGGTGTGTCCCGGATTCTACCGCGCTCAGCCGTCATCCGGGAAGGGAACCCCACCATGGCAATATTCCGAGGCTTGTTCGTCCGCAAGGACGCCACGAGGGGCACCACGCCGAACGAGGCGAGGAAGGCGCTCGCGGGACTGTTCGACGCGTTCGGTGTCCTGGTTCCGGGTAGCGTCACGGGCACGGCCGGATGGGCGTACCTGGTGTCGTCGGTCACGGTGGCCGCCTCCCGGCAGCCGAGCGATGGCGCGGTCCTGTACGGGAACTACGGGGCGGTGACCGTCGGCACGAACGGCGTCGGTGACACCATCCCGCCCGCGCCCGGCACCGGGTCCCGCATCGACATCATCTACGCCCTGCACCGCGACGTGGACAACGCGGACGCCGACTCCGAGGCGATCATCGCGGTTGCGTCCGGCACTGCGTCCGGCTCGCCCGTCGCGCCGTCGATCCCGACCGGCGGCGTCGAGCTGGCCCGGGCGACGGTCGCGGCGGGTGCGACGAACACCGCGCACGCCAACGTGACGATCTCCGCGGCGAACCGACCCACCGCCCGCCTGCGCGGCACCCAGCCACCCGAGGTGTTCACCGCCCCGGACGGCGGGTGGCCGAACTCCCTGGTCAAGGCGACGTCCGGCATCCTCACCCAGATCACCATCCCGTCCGCGACCTTCGCCCGCACCGTCGACGTCGACGTCGTCGTCTCGGCGTCCGTCGGAGCAGGGGAGGCGTGGGAGGTGCGGCTTACGTCGTCCCTCAGCACGACACCCATCAACTCGACCAACCCGCCCCCGCTGGCCGGCGGCGCCAGCGCACTCGCCCCGTTCGCGTCCGGGGTGTCCGTCGGCGGATCCACCGCCGTCCACGGCACCCTCACCATCGCCGCCGGGGTGGCCCAAGTCCTGCGCGTGTGGGCGATCGGGAGCGGCACGTTCAACCCGACTGGCACCGCGTTCACGCAGCTACGCGTCCGCGCCTACCCGGCCTGATCCGATGAGTGACGTCGTCATCGGCCAGATCATCCAGGCAATCGGCCTCGTCGTCGTCGCGTTCGTCGGCGGGCGGAAGCTCAACCGCATCGGCAAGGACGCACGCACCAGCGCCACGCAGACCGAGAACGAGCACTCCGACGGCGACTATCCGAATCTCCGGGACGAACTCACCTCGGTACGCACGTCCGTCGAGAAGGCCGTCCACGAGATCGGCGGAGTCCGTTCAGAAGTCGGCGACCTCCGGGGTGAAGTCGGCGACCTCAGAGGCGAGCTCCGTGGCGTTCGTAAGGACGTCGTCGGGCTGCACCAAGAGGACGCGCAGATCCGGGACGAGCTCGCCCTGGCGGTAACCGAACGAGAGCGCCGGCTGACCAGCCTGTCCCGGTCCATCCCGGGCGTGGTCGCCGAGTTGATCGCCGACAAGTTCCAGGAATGGACGCGACCGAAGGAGGAGGGCGAATGAGTAAGCCCGTGCCCAACGGCGGCCGCTACCCCGGCGCCGACTGGGACCCGATCAAGGGCCGCTCGACGCGAGTCAACCGGCCCGTCCGGATGACGGTGCACATCACCGCTGTCCGCGCGAACGACATCTACGGCCCCGGCAAGGGCCCGTCCGGCACCTACGCCCACCTCCACAACTCCCGCGACGGCGACTTCCGCCAGCACCAGGAGCTGCACCACCGCACCTACGCCGACCTCGACGGCAACGGCAAGACGGTGTCCGTCGAGAACGAGGGCCGCGAAGGCGACAGCCTGACCGCCGACCAGGTCGACAACCTGGCCCGCCTGTTCGCGTACCTCGTCACCGAGTACGACGTCCCGAACCGGATCGCCACCTGGAAGGACACCCGCGGGCTCGCGTGGCACCGGCTCGGCGTCTCCGGGAACTTCGGCCGCTTCTCCACCAAGGACCGGCGCACGTGGTCCGCCGCGCAGACCGGGGAGCGGTGGACCGAGGACCGCGGCAAGACGTGTCCCACGAACAGGGTCATCGACCAGATCGACGACATCTTCAACCTCGCCCAGCGCTACATCACCGGGAAGGGCGCCACGCCCGCACCGACCCCCGAACCCGCACCCAGGAAGGCACCCACCATGTACGTCACCAAGTACGGCCGCAACGCCTGGCGCCTCATCACCGGCGACTACATCATCGCCATCCCCGAGGCCGACTACAACGCGTTCGTGAAGGCCGGCGTCCCGCACGAGACGCTCACCAACGAGCTGATCAAGACGCTCGAAGCCCACCTCAAGTTCGGAGCCTGATCATGCCCAGCCCCAAGGTCCGCCAGTACATCTACGGCATCCTCGTGACGCTCGCACCCCTGGCCGTGATCTACGGCTTCGTGTCCGAGCAGGAGGTTGCACTGTGGCTCGCCGTCGGTGCGGCCATTCTCGGCAACGGCCTCGCCCTCGCCAACACGCCCGGCACGCCGAAGCATCGAGCCGAAGAGTAGCCATGCACCGGCGGCGGGAGTGGCTCGACGTGGACACCGACGACGACGGCACCGTCCTGGCGGTGGCCGTCGAGCAGCTCGCCCAGTACGACGACCTCTGCTCCGACTGACCGAATCCCTGGAAGGGGTCTGACTGATGGTGGCTGTCCATATCGACCTGCGAACCCCTGCCACTCCCGAGCCGGTCCCGGCGGTCGGGTCCGTCCTGTGGCAGCCCACGCGCCGCCGTCACATCGACACCCCCGGCTCCGATCACGTGGTCACCCCGGCCGCTTTCGTTGCCCGGCTCGTTGACGGCACGGTGACCGTGGACGTGGACCCGACTGGCGCGGACTGGTGCTGGCAGGTGGCCGAGCGTGTCCCCTACGGCGCCATCCGCCACGTCGTCGTTCCTGATGTCGAGTCCGTGGAGTACGGCGCGCTCGTTGACGTGGACCCGGCCACGTTCGAACCCACGGCCGAGCCCGAGGCGGCATGGTTCCTCGCGCTCGAGGGCAAGGCTGACACCCCCCCGCTGCGGCGCCAGGTCTACGTCGACGCCACGGCAGGGTCGGATGCGCATGACGGCCGGAGTCTCGCCCAGGCGTTCGCAACCATCCAGGCCGCGGTGGACGCTCTGCCTGAGGGCGGGACGGTGCTGGTCGCCGATGGAACCTATGCGCCGTTCACGGTCACAACGTCAGGCGTCCACGTCGAGTCCATCGGCGGCCGCCGCGAGACGATCATCGCGACCACCGACCTGGCCGAGAATGGCGTGACGTTCCTCGGAGCGTCCTCCCTCTCGACTTTGGTGCAGGTGGGGATCCGGGGCTTCACCATCGTTGGGCCGGGCAAGGCCTCAGGCGGGACCGGCGTCGGCATCCACATCAAGTGGGCCAGCGTGGATCTGACCGTCGAGGACTGCTGGGTCACCAGCTGGGGATCGCACGGCGTTGCCGCCGAGGACTCCTACTCGATGTCGTTCGTCCGCACGCTCGCAGACCAGAACGGCGGCGACGGGTTCCACGGCGCGACGAACTTCAACAACGTCACCTTCGACCGCACGATCTCCATCCTGAACAACGGGCGCGGGTACGCGATCGTTGGCGGCACGACGGTCCTGTTCCAGAACGCCGACGCCGAGTCGAACACGGGCGCCGGGTTCGATCTGCGCTACGTCGTCGCGGCCACTCTTCTCGGGTGCCACATGGAGAAGAACGGGCAGGACGGGTCGAGCCCCAACATCTACCTCCACTACCGCGCCGGCCTCTCCGAGAAGGCGTCGTCCACGAACGTCACGGGCTGCCTGATCCAGGGCTCGGCAGTGACGCAGCGAGGGCTCGTCATCGACGGCGCCTCACGCACCACCATCCAGGGGAACTGGTTCGCCGGCCACGTCGTGGATCACGTGCAGACCACCACCAGTGCGGACCGCACGTGGATCGGCCCGTGCACGTACAGCGGCGCGGCGGCCGAGATCACGGACCTGAGTTTCACCACCGTGCGGATGGACTACGACTACACGGCGGGCAGCGCCCGGACCGACGTGCTGCGGTATGTCCCCCGCGCTCTGAACCCGGCCATCCTCACCCGTGGCCAGACCTGGTTCGCCACCACGGACCAGCTCAAGGTGCGCGACACCACGCGCGTGCGCACCGTGTTCTCCGGCGTCGAGGGAACGGCCACGCTCGACTTCCCGTCGATCGCCGCAGGCGGATCGGCCGACCTGACGATCATCATCGCCGGAGCGGTGGTGGGTGACCGCATCGCCTTCGGCCCGCCGGTCCTGCCCGCGGGGCTCATCCCCCAGGTCTACGTGTCCAACCCGGACACCGTGACCGTGCGCCTGACCAACGTCACTGGCGCCGCCATCGACCCCGCCTCGTCCGGGTGGAAGGTCGCCGTCCTCAAGGCATGACGCCAACGCTCGGCATCCAGTGAGGAGGTGACCGCCATGTTCCGCTTCTTCTTCGGCTTCCTCGGCTGGGGTGACGAACTCATCTGAGTCGCCGCCCGCAGCACGCTCGCCCCCGCTCGGCTCCGGCTGGGCGGGGGCGATTCCGTCGTTGGCGCATGTGTGCACCTCTGTGTGAACCTAGCCTCTCACCGGCCCTACGACGAAGGCCCGGAACCGTTGAGATTCCGGGCCATCCATCCGAGCCGCCTCAGGGAATCGAACCCTGGACCTTCTCATTACGAGTGAGACGCTCTGCCGACTGAGCTAAGGCGGCGGATGCCCCGCAGGTGGAGCCGCGGGGCGCGCCCACTGTACCCGCCGCCGTCGGCGTTGACCAAAACGGTGACGGTGTGATCCGGGCCTCAGCAGGACAGCCCGTCCTCCGGGACGGTCCCCTCGACGAGGAACGCATCCACGGCATCGTCGATGCAGCTGCCCGCCCCGTAGGCGGTGTGGCCGTCGCCGTCGTAGGACAGGAACACGCCCGAGGAGAGCTGCTCGGCCATCGACTCGGCCCACTCGTACGGGGTGGCCGGGTCGCGGGTGGTGCCGATCACGAGGATCGGCGCGGCACCCTCCGCCGTGAGCGGCTCGCGCACGGCCGTGGACTGCACCGGCATGGTGGCGCAGCCGACCTCGCCGTAGCCGTTGTACGGGCCGAACAGGCGGGAGATCTCGGTGAGTTCCTCGACCTCGGCGCGCATCGCGTCCAGGTCGATCTCGACCGGGTAGTCGAGGCAGTCGATCGCCCGGAACGCGCCCTGGTCCTCGGGGTAGTTGCCGTCTTCGTCCCGGTCGAGGGCGTAGTCGGACAGGAACCGGATCTGGGACCCGTCCCCCTCCTGCAGCGCGGTGATCGCGCTGGTGAGCGAGGCCCACGACCCCGGGTTGTAGAGCGCCACGATGATCGAGTTGAGCAGGTCCGCGTCGTTGACGGGACGGTCCGGGTCACCGCTGTCGACGGGGGTGTCCGCAAGCTGCTCGAGCAGCGCGATGGTCTGGTCGATGCCGGCCTCCACATCACCGGTCAGCGGGCAGTCGGTGCCGGCCTGGCAGTCCTCGAGGTAGGACCGGTAGGCCAGGTCGAACCCGCCGGTCTGGCCGCGGATGATCTCGCCGTAGCTGAGCGCGGGGTCGACCGCACCGTCGAGCACCAGGCGGCCGACGTTCTCCGGGAACATATCGGCGTAGTGGGCGCCGAGGAACGTGCCGTAGGAGAAGCCGAGGTAGGTCAGCTGGCTCTCCCCCATGACCGCGCGCAGGATGTCCAGGTCCCGGGTGGCGCTGACGGTGTCCACGTGCCCGATCAGCGGACCGGTGTTCTCCGCGCAGGCCTCGCCGAAGGCGGTGTTGCCGTCGACGTAGGCCTGGAAGCCCTCATCGGTCTCGACGTCGAACTCGGTGCCGTACCACTCCTCGAGCTGCTCCGAGTCGTAGCAGCGCACCGCTGACGACTGCCCCACCCCGCGCGGGTCGAAGCCGACCACGTCGTAGTTGCGCAGGATGTCGCTGCCGAAGTAGGCAGACGCGGACTCGGCCATCTCGATGCCGGAGCCGCCTGGCCCGCCAGGGTTGACGAACAGCGAGCCGATCGGCTCCCCGACGGCCTCGAACACCTTCACCGCGATGGTGATCCGTTCGCCGCCCGGGTCCTCGTAGTCCAGGGGCATCTCGACGTCCGCGCACTGGTAGTTCGGGTCGCACTCGGACCACTGCGGCTGCTGGGAGTAGAACTCCTCGAGTCCCTCGGGCACCGCACCCCCGCCGGCGGCCGGTGGCTGCACGAGTGGCGCCGGCGCGGCGCACCCCGCGAGCAGGGCGATGCCGGCGAACACGGCAGCGACGGCGGACGAGCGGCGGGATGGGGTGCGCACGAGGGCAGCCTATAGAAGCAAACTGACGTGTCGGCGCCGGGTCGAGGGCAGAACTGCCCGACGGCGGAGGTTCCGTGCGCGTGGACGTCGCGTTCGCGATCGGTTCAACGGTGTCGGAGTCGGTTCCGAGGGTCGGGCGGTTCATGGGGCAATTCGGTTCGGTGCGCCGGCCTGTTCAGCGTGGCGGCGGTTCCGCTCCGCGCGGTTCAGTTCTGTGGGCGCAGCGCGACCGTCATCGCCTCGATCGCGAGCAGCGGCGCGGCACCGGCCGCGATCCGGGTGCGCGCCACCCCGACGGACTGCATGCGTTGCAGCGACTGCTCGGGTGCGGATCCGGCCGCCATCTCCCGCACCGCGGACTCGGCGGCCCGGTTCATCAGCACCTGGTCGCTGTCGAGCTGGACCACGAGGACGTCCCGATAGAACGAGAGCAGGTCCACCATCGCCCGGTCGAGGACGTCGATGAGCGCCCGCCGGGCCCGGCGCTTCTGCTCCTCCTCCAGCTGGCGCACCTGGGCCCGCAGCGCGGGCGGGATGGTGCCACCCTCCTCGGCCCCGAGGTTGCGCAGCAGTTCTGCCTTCTCCACCGCGTCCCGCTCGGCGGTGGCGACCTTGCTCTCCTCGGTGGCCTCGTCCACGAGGGTGCCAGCGGCCAGGATCGCGTCCCCGACGCCGCGGATCGTCGCCGGGATGGCCAGCACCTTCGCCCGGTACTCGCGGGCCTTCGGGTTCGCGGCGAGCCGACGTGCCATCCCGATGTGACTCTGCGCGGCGAGGGCGCACTCCATCGCCAGATCCGGGTCCACGCCGTCGGAGCGCACCAGCAGGTCCGCGACGGCCTGGGCCGGCGGCACCCGCAGGTTCACCAGGCGGCACCGGGACCGGATCGTGACCAGCACGTCCTGCGGGCTCGGCGCACACAGGATCCAGACCGTCCGCGGCGGCGGCTCCTCGATGGCCTTGAGCAGCACGTTCGAGGTCCGCTCGACCATCCGGTCCGCGTCCTCCACGATGATCACGCGCCATCGACCCTGCGACGGCGCGCGCTGCGCCAGGCCGATCAGGTTCCGCGCCTCGTCGATGCTGATGACCACCTTCTCGGTGGCGAGCACGGTGACGTCCGCGTGGGTGCCGGCGAGCGCCGTCTGGGTCTCGTGCGAGGTGCCGTCGACGTCCGCGGGGTCCTGCAACGCGGCGGCGAACGCGCGGGCGGCCACGGATCGGCCGGAGCCGGGCGGGCCGGTGATCAGCCAGGCGTGCGTCATCGCCTCCGGGCGGCGCACGGCCTCGCTGAGCACGGCGACGGCCTCCGGCTGGCCAACCAGGGCATCCCAGACGCTCACGGCCGCTCCCCCGCAACCGCGCCCGCGAGCAGCGCATCGACCCGCACCCGGATCGCCGCGGCGAGCTCCTCGCGCGGCCGCGCGGCATCGAGGACCAGCCAGCGGACCGGATCGGCGGCGGCCCGGTCGAGGAACGCCTGCCGGGTGCGGACGTGGAAGTCGGAGCCGGCCCGTTCGAGCCGGTCCGGGGCGTCGCTGAGCCGCTCGGTCAGCAGGACCGGGTCGAGGTCGAGCAGCACCGTCAGGTCCGGCAGGAGCGAGCCGGTGGCCCACAGGGAGATCTGCTCCACCTCCTCGGCGGGCAGGACCCTGCCGCCGGCCTGGTAGGCCACGGAGGAGTCGAGGTACCGGTCGGTGAGCACGGCTGCCCCGCGCGCCAGCGCCGGGCGGATCAGGGACGCGACGTGGTGGGCCCGGTCCGCGGCGAAGAGCAGTGCCTCGGTGCGCGGATCCAGGTCCGACCCGTGCAGCAGCAGGTCCCGCAGCGTTCGCCCGAGCTCGGTGCCGCCGGGCTCACGGGTACGCACCACCTCCCGGACACCGCTGGCTGCCAGGGAGTCGGCGAGCAGGCCCAACTGCGTCGACTTGCCGGCGCCGTCGCCGCCCTCGAAGGAGATGAAGAGTCCGGTCACGTCCTGCAGCCTAACGACGCCCACCGACGGAGCGGACCACGTGCCCCTGCCGACCGCCTGCGCTGCCATTCGCCGGACGGCACAGGCCACCGGATGCGACGATTCAGCATGCGCGTGTTGTGCTCCACGACCGCCGGCGATGGCCACTTCGGTCCCCTCGCGCATGTGGCTCGCGCCTGCGTCGATGCCGGGCACGACGTACTCGTGGCCGCGCCGGCGTCCTACGCCGGAGCGGTCGCCCGGGCCGGCCTGGCCCACGCCCCGTTCGCGGACGTGCCGCCGGAGCTGATCGGCCCCGTGATGGCGACCCTGCCCATGCTGGGCTTCGATGAGGCCAACGAAACCGTGACGCGGGAGATCTTCGGCCGCCTCGACGCCCAGCATGCCCTGCCCGGCGTCCGCCGCACGGTCGAGGCGTGGCAGCCGGACGTGATCCTGCGCGAGCCGATGGAGCTGGGATCGCTCGCTGCCGCTGAGGCGAGCAGCATCCCGCACGTCGAGGTCTCGATCGGACTCACCTCGATGATGAGCTGGGCGATCGGCCAGATCGCCCGGCCGTTGGCCGAACTGGACGCACTGGCCGGCCTCCCCGAGGGTCGACTCCTGGCAGCCATGCGGTCCGCGCCCGCCTTCTCCGCGATTCCTGCGATCCTCGACGACTCAGAAGCCATCCCTGGCGAGGCCGGCCCGAACCGCCCGGTCACCCGGTACCGAGCCGACACGGCGCGGGGCGCCGGACGCCTGCCTGCGGCATGGGGTGAGCCGACGGATCCCCTGGTCTATGTGACGTTCGGGACCGTCGCGGCCGGTCTGGACCACCTCTCCGGACTCCACGAGGCGGCCCTGGCCGCCTTGGCCGATCAACCCGTCCGGGTGCTGATGACCACGGGTCTCGCCGCGGGGGCGCTCGTCCCGCCGCCCTGGCCCAGGAATGCCCGGGTCGAGACGTACTGGCCACAGGACGACGTGATGCCGTTCGCGGCGGCCGTGGTGGGACACGGCGGATTCGGCACGACCATGTCGGCGCTGGCCGCGGGCGTTCCGCAGGTGCTCATGCCGTTGTTCGCGATCGACCAGCGCATGAACGCCGATCGGGTCGCAGCGATGGGCGCCGGCATCCGGGTCGAGGATCCCCCCGCGGGCGCCGACCAGTTGGCGCAGGCAGTGACGTCGGTGTTGGCCGATGACCGGTACGGGGCGCGCGCGCAGGAACTGGCAGCCGAGATCGCGGCACTGCCCGAGGCCGCCGCACTCGTGCCGGAGATCGAGCGGATCGCCGAAGCGCGAACGGGTGAGTAGTCGTCGACCCACCTCTCGACCCCTACTGCGCGACGGCCCTCACCATCGCGGCGAGGTCGGCCGGCCCTCCCACCGGCCAGCCCGCCTCGGCGGCAGCGAGCCGGAGCGCCCCCACCACGGGCATCTCGGCGGTGCGCAGCAGTGCCGCCGGGAACCCCGTGGCCAACGCGGCGCGGACCCCGTCCCGGACCGGGCCGTCGGTCGTGAGCAGCGAGCCGGCGAGCACGATCTCCGCGGGGGTGGGGTCCGCGACCACCTGTGCGGTGCCGACCAGTGCGGCGACAGCGTCCGCGATGATCACGCCGGCCACCTCGTCCCCAGCGGTGGCAAGGCTCGCCACCAGCGGCGCCACGGCGCCGTACTGGGCGGGTGCCATGGAGTGCACGGCGACGACGAGTGCCTGGCGTGCCTCGACGCCGTCGGGGACACCGGCCCAGTCCAGGACGGCGGCGGTGAGCGCAGTGCCCGGGCCGCGCCCGTCCAGCTGCGCGGCCGCGGCGCGCAGCCCCGCCAGCCCGATCCACACGGCGGACCCGCCGTCGCCGAGGATCCAGCCCATGCCGTCACATCTGGTGGTGACCTCGAGCCCGGCCCACGGGTCACGGGTGGGCCCGATGGCGCCCCGGACACGGTCCGGGACCCCGACCCGGCACGCGACGGCGCCGGTGCCGCTGAGCAGCAGCATCCCGTCCGGGGCCTCTGCGGCCGCCGCGTAGGCGATCGTCAGGTCGCCGCGGACCTGGGGGACGCCGGGCAGGCCGGCGTCCGCCCAGGCGGCGGCCGTCACGTCGAGCACCTCGCGGACCGGTTCGCCGGTGCCGGCGCCTGCCATGCCGAAGAACCCGGACACCTCGATGGCGTCGGCAACCAGCCCTGGCTCCCTGGCCCGGGCGGCCACGAGCGCGGCCGTGAGCGTCTGGGCCAGGTTCGCACGGACCGAGCCGGGCGAGCTGCGGATGTTGCCACCCGGGCCGGTCCGGTAGCTCAGCACCGGGCCGCCGGCAAGCCCGACGGCCACCTTGCTGGACGTACCACCGACGTCGGCCCCGACGATCACCCGGCGGCGCACACCCACCGGACCGGCCTCACTCACCGGGAAGGACCACCCCGAGCTGGCGGCGGGCCTCGTCCATGGTGGCCATCACCGCGATGGTCCCCTCCGGGTCGTGCCGCGGGGAGAACGTCTCGCCGGCGTGCACCCGGCGGGCCACCTCCGCGGCCTGGTAGGCGAACCCGGCGCTCACCTCGGGCGAGAAACTGCGGGCCTCACCGTGCCGTGGGCGCACCGTGACGGTCGTGGGTGCGTAGAACGTCCCGGCGAGCTCGATCCGCCCCTCGGTGCCGTTGATCGTCGCGGCGTTCGCGGTCGCCGAACGCATCGTCGCGTGCAGTAGCGCCACCGCCCCGGCGGCCGTCCGCAGCGTGATCGCCTCCGTGTCGTCCACGCCGGTCGAGGTCAGGGTGCCGACGGCGGTGACCTGCTCCGGGGGACCGAGGATGTCGTGCGCGAACGAGACCGGGTAGACGGTCAGATCGAGCATCGAACCGCCCGCCAGCGCGGGGTTGCGCATCCGGTGCGTGTCACCGAGAGTGCGCATGTCCTGCCCGTGCTCGGCGGTCACGCTGACCACCTCACCGATCTCACCGGAATCGAGCACCCCGTGCACGGCGATCATGTGCGGCAGGAACCGGGTCCACATCGCCTCCATGGCGAACAGGCCACGGTCGGCGGCGGCAGCGAACAGGCTCCGGGCCTCGCCGGCGTTGCGGGTGATCGACTTCTCCACCAGCACGTGCTTGCCGGCCCCGAGCGCGAGCAGGGCATGCTCGAGGTGCGCCGAGTGCGGGGAGGCGATGTAGACCGCCTCGACCTGCGCGTCGGCGACGAGTTCCGCGTAGCTGCCGTACGCCGTCGGGATCCCGTACTCGTCGGCGAACGCACGGGCGCGCCCGGCGTCCCGCGAGCCGACCGCGACCACCGACGACGAGGTGTTCGCGGGGATCTCCGCGGCGAACTTCCGGGCGATGCCCCCGGGGGCGAGGATGCCCCAGCGCAGGGCGGGGGCGTCGGCGGGGTCTGGGGCGGTTTCGAAGGCAGGGCCGAGTGTGCTCACGCACACACCTTAGGGTGCGGCGACGGGCCGCCCGGCGTCGCCGTCGCGGCCGTCGGGCTCAACACGATGGCCCGACGGCGAGGGCCCGGTCGGTTCGGGCCCTCACCGGCGCGGGGCTACTTCTTCGCAGTCGTCTTCTTCGCGGCGGTCTTCTTCGCGGCGGGCTTGCGGGTGGTGCTCGCCCGGCCGGCAGGCTTCTTGGCCGGGCCCTTCGCTCGCTTCTCGGCGATCAGTTCGTAGGCCCGTTCGGCCGTCAGGGTCTCGACCGGGTCGTCCTTGCGCAGCGTCGCGTTCGTGGTGCCGTCGGTGACGTACGCGCCGAACCGCCCGTCCTTGACCACCACCGGCTTGCCCGAGACCGGGTCCTCGCCGAACTCCTTGAGCGGCGGTGCCGACGTGGCCCCGCGACCGCGCTTGGGCTGGGCGTAGATCTCCAGCGCCTGCTCGAGGGTGACGTCGAAGATCTGGTCCTCCGACGCCAGGGAGCGGGAGTCCGTGCCCTTCTTCAGGTACGGCCCGTACCGGCCGTTCTGGGCGGTGATCTCGTCCCCGGACTCCGGGTCCTTGCCGACCACCCGGGGCAGCGACAGCAGCTTCAGCGCGGAGTCCAGGTCCACCGTGTTCAGGTCCATGTCCTTGAACAGCGAGGACGTGCGCGGCTTCGCCTTGACCGCCTTCTTCGCGCCCTTCTTCGGCGCCTCGGCGTCGTCCGGCTCGGGCAGGATCTCGGTCACGTACGGTCCGTACCGGCCGGACCGGGCCACGATCTGGTGCCCGCTCTCTGGGTCGGTGCCGAGCTCACGGTCGCCGTCACCGCCGGCCTCGAAGAGCTCTTTCGCCTTGGCGAGGGTGAGCTCGTCCGGGGCGATGTCCTCCGGGACGCTCGCGCGCCGGGCCTCGCCGCCCTCCTCCAGCGGGGGTGCCTCGATGTAGGGGCCGTACCGGCCGACCCGCAACACGATGTCCTCGCCGACGCTGATGGAGTTGATCTCCCGGGCGTCGATCTCGCCGAGATCCTCGACCTGGTGCTTCAGCCCTTCGACGCCGTCGCGCCCGAAGTAGAACCCGGCCAGCCAGTCCACCCGGTCCGCCTCGCCCGCGGCGATCCGGTCCAGGTCGGACTCCATCGCGGCGGTGAAGTCGTAGTCGACCAGCCGCGGGAAGTGCTCCTCGAGCAGACGCACCACGGAGAACGCGAGCCAGCTCGGCACCAGGGCCTGGCCCCGGCGCAGCACGTAGCCGCGGTCGGTGATGACGCCGATGGTGGCCGCGTAGGTCGACGGGCGGCCGATCCCCCGTTCCTCCAGCGCCTTGACCAGGCTCGCCTCGGTGTACCGGGGCGGCGGGGACGTCTCGTGACCATCGGCCACCAGCTGCTCGGTGGCCACACCGTCGCCGACCTGCAGGTCCGGCAGCCGGGCTTCCTTGGCGTCGCCCTCCTCGTAGCGCTCGACGTCCCGGCCCTCTTCGTACGCGGCGAGGAAGCCGCGGAAGGTGATGACCGTGCCGGACGCCGCGAACTCGGCGTCGCGCCCGTCGGTTGCCGTCGTGCCCAGCCGGATGGACGCCGTCGACCCCTTGGCGTCCGCCATCTGCGAGGCGACGGTGCGCTTCCAGATCAGCTCGTACAGGCGGAACTGGTCGCCGGCGAGTTCGCGGGCCACCTGGGCGGGGGTCCGGAAGGAGTCCCCGGCGGGGCGGATCGCCTCGTGGGCCTCCTGGGCGCCCTTCGACTTGGTCGCGTACATGCGCGGCTTCGCCGGGATGTAGTCCGCGCCGTACAACTCGGTGGCCTGTTTGCGGGCGGCCGAGACGGCCTGACCGGACAGCGCCGAGGAGTCGGTACGCATGTACGTGATGTACCCGTTCTCGTACAGAGTCTGCGCGGTCCGCATCGCCTGCCGGGAGTTCATCCGGAGCTTGCGGGACGCCTCCTGCTGCAGCGTGGAGGTCGTGAACGGGGCGGCCGGACGGCGGGTGTAGGGCTTCTCCTCGACGGAGCGCACCTGTACCTGGCAGCCCTCGAGCGCGGTGACCAGGCCGCGTGCGTCGGCCTCGGTGAGCTGGACGGCGGCGCGGGTACGAAGCACCCCGTCGTCACCGAAGTCCTTGCCGGTGGCCACGCGGGCGCCGTCGACGGCCACAAGCCGGGCTCCGAACGAGGTGCCGGCGGTCTGCTCGCGGCCACCGGTGAACGTGCCCTTGATGTCCCAGTACTCCGCGCTGCGGAACGCCATCCGCTCGCGCTCACGCTCCACCACCAGGCGGGTGGCGACGGACTGCACCCGGCCTGCGCTCAGGCCCTGGCGGACCTTGCGCCACAGCACCGGGGAGACCTCGTAGCCGTACAGGCGATCCAGCAGGCGGCGGGTCTCCTGGGCGTCGACGAGGCGGGTGTCCAGGTCCCGGGTGTTCTCCAGGGCCCGCTGGATGGCCTCCCGGGTGATCTCGTGGAACACCATCCGCTTGACCGGGACCTTGGGCTCGAGCACCTCGAGCAGGTGCCACGCGATGGCCTCGCCCTCGCGGTCCTCATCGGTGGCGAGGTAGAGCTCGTCGGCGCCCTTGAGGAGTTTCTTGAGCTCGGCGACCTTCTTCTTCTTGTCCGCGTCGACCACGTAGTAGGGGTCGAACCCGTTGTCCACGTCGATCGCGAACTTCTTGTAGGGCCCCTTCTTCATCTCGGCGGGCAGCTCGGAGGGCTGCGCCAGGTCCCGGATGTGTCCCACGCTGGCCTCGACGTCGAAGTCGGAGCCCAGGTAGCCGGCGATGGTGCGAGCCTTCGCCGGGGACTCGACGATGACCAGCCTGCGATGGGGTGTGGTCACACGGACCTTCCTTCTCAGTTCGCGCCGACCGGACACGGCGGCGCGTTTAGGGGGACACTGCGGCTCGACGGTACATCGTCTTTCGGCGGATCGTCGCGGATCCTGACCCGGCACCGGCCCTGTCGGGCCCGCTGGGGGCCGTTGCGCGCCGGCCGGATCGTCACATCACGCACCCGAGCCACCGGCGCCGCTCACCCTGGGGCGAGCGTGGTACCGCCGCTGGAACGAGGGTACCTCTCCCCAGGCCCGTGACCGGTTCCGACCCACATCCGCGGCTAGTGTCGGTGCCACGGGATCGGACTCCGGGTCGCCCACGCGACCGTGTTCCGACCGGGTCGCCACGACCGGCGTCCCACCCGCCACCGCCTCTCGCACCCACCGGAGCACCATGTCCCAGCAAGCCCCTGCGCCCGCAGCCGCCCGCCGACTCGAGCCGTCCGACGTCGCCCGCGCCCAGGCGATCGTCGAGCGCATCGGCACCTCGTTCCGGAGCCGGGTGGTCGGTCAGGGCAACCTCCAGCTGAGCCTGGTGGTGGCCCTGATGACCGGTGGGCACGTGCTCCTGGAGTCGGTACCGGGCCTGGCCAAGACGACCGCGGCGGCGACGCTCGCGGACGCGGTGCAGGGCTCGTTCACCCGGATCCAGTGCACCCCGGACCTGCTCCCGGCGGACATCGTCGGCACCCAGGTGTACGAGCCGGCCACCGGCCAGTTCAGCACCCAGCTCGGCCCGGTGCACGCGAACTTCGTGCTGCTCGACGAGATCAACCGGTCCTCGGCGAAGACCCAGTCCGCGATGCTCGAGGCGATGCAGGAGCGGCAGACTTCGATCGGCGGCGTCATCCACGAGCTCCCGAAGCCGTTCGTGGTGCTCGCCACCCAGAACCCGATCGAGCAGGAGGGCACCTACGAGCTGCCCGAGGCCCAGCTGGACCGGTTCCTGCTGAAGGAGATCCTCACCTACCCGAGCCACGCCGAGGAGATCGAGATCCTCGACCGGATCGAGCGCGAGGTGTTCGACCAGGACCTGCCGGCCGGGTCCCAGGTGAGCCTGGACGAGGTGCGCTACCTGCAGGGCGTGGTCAAGGGCGTCTACCTCGACCCGGCCATCAAGTCCTACATCGTGGCCCTGGTGCAGGCCACCCGGCCGCCGTCGCGGGCCCTCGGCGAGCGCCTCGGCCGGTACCTCACCTGCGGCGCGAGCCCGCGGGCGTCGATCACGTTCCAGCAGGTGGCCCGGGCTCTCGCGGTCGTGGCCGGGCGTACCTACGTGATCCCCGAGGACGTGCAGCGGCTGCGCCACCAGGTGTTGCGGCACCGGATCATCCTGAACTTCGAGGCGGTCTCGGACCGGGTCACCGCCGAGCAGGTGGTGGACGCGGTCTTCGCGGCCACCCCCACGCCGTAACGGAGCCTCGATGTCCTCCCTGTTGGTCGAGGTCCGGACCAAGATGTCGATCCACGCCCACGAGAAGGTGCGTGGGCTTCTGGCGGGCGAGTACGCGTCCGTGCACAAGGGCCGCTCCATGGACTTCGACGACCTGCGCGAGTACCAGCGCGGCGACGATGTCAAGGACATCGACTGGAAGGCCACCGCCCGCAGCGGACACGTGCTGCTGAAGCGGTACGTGGCGGTCAAGAAGCACAACGTGCTGCTCGTCGTGGACACCGGCCGGACCATGTCCGCGACCGCCGCCGGCGGTGGGAACAAGCGGGACGTGGCGGTGCTCACCACCGGCGTGATGGGCCACGTCGCCACCCAGCACGGCGATCTGGTCGGCCTGGCCTGTGGCGACGCCGACGGCGTCACGTACCTACCCCTGCACGGCACCTCCGGGCACCTGGAATCGTTGCTGCAGCGCATCCACGCCAGGATCCGCACCGACGGCGCCGCCCAGGACCTGCTCGGGCTGCTGGACTCCGTGCGGCGGGCCATCACCCGGCGGATGATCGTGCTGATCGTCACCGACGAGGTGGAGCTCGGCCCGGCCCACGAGGAGGTGCTGCGCCGGCTGCGGGTGCAGCACGAGGTGCTCTGGCTGACCATCTCCGACGCGCTGCTCACCGACGACCGCTTCGCCGGGCGGGACCTGCTCGACGTCGACGAGCTCGAAGGGCTACCGGCCGCGCTGCGGGACGACCCGCAGCTGCGCCGCGAGCACGCCGCCGCCCTGGCGGCCGCCCGCGGCGGCCGGGACGCGCTGCTACGCCGGGTCGGGATCGCGGCGGAGCGTATCGGCTCCGACGCGGAGGTCATCCCCGCCGTGTTCCGGCTCCTCGAGAAGCAGCGGGCCGCCCGTGGCTGACGACCTCTACGACCCGTGGCACTACGGCGCCCTCTGGCCGGTGCTCGGTGCGCTGCTCGTGGTGGCCGTGCTCGGCTGGTTCGGGTACCTGTTCTGGAGCACCCGGGCGGTGCCGGCGACGGCGCAGTCGGCCCCCATGCACGGCCGCAGCCTGGCCGAGCTGAAGCAGGCGCACCTGGCCGAGCTCCACGCCGTCGGGGTTGAGCACGCCGCCGGCCGCCTGCCCGAACGGGACGCCTACCAGCGCCTCAGCGCGATCGTGCGGACCTTCGCGTTCGCCGCTTCCGGGGTGCCCGCGCACACCATGTCCCTGGCGGACCTGAAGCGGCACCATCCCGGGGTCCTTCCGGCCGCGATCGAGCAGCTGTATCCGGTCGAGTTCTCCGCCCCCGAGGCCGGCGTGGACGCGACCGATGGCCGCGGCGGCGCGGCCGACGTGCCGGGCGCGGTCGCTCTCGCGGCCGGTCTGGTGGGAGGTTGGCGATGACCGTCTCGATCCTGTGGGGCTGGCTGATCCCGGTGCTCCTGGTCGCGATCGCGGCCGGCGCGTGGTGGTGGTGGCGCCGCACGGCGGCCCGCACGTCCGCCGACGCCGTCCGGGTGGCGCACTCGGAGCGGCTCACGTCGTTGCCGCGCTATCGCGCGCTGGCTGCCCGACGGCGGCAGCTGCTGACCGCGATGACGGTCGCCGTCGTAGGTCTCGCCGTGGCCGGTACCGTGCTGCTGGCCCGCCCGATCGGGGCGTCCGCGACCGAGCCGGAACTGCACACGCGCGACATCATGCTCTGCCTGGACGTGTCCGGATCGATGGACTCCTTCAACGAGGAGTTGCTGGCCACGTTCGCCGAGCTGGTGCCGCAGTTCGAGGGCGAACGGATCGGCATGACGATGTGGGACAGCTCCGCCGTGACCGTGTTCCCGCTGACCACGGACTACGCCTACGTCACCGAGCAGCTGACGATGCTCTCGCAAGGGTTCGCGGAGAACGACTTCGCCCAGCTGCGAGGCACCTACTACGGCGAGGGTGGCTCCTCGCTGATCGGGGACGGCCTGGTCTCGTGCGCGCTCCGGTTCGATGCGGTCGACACCGACCGGTCCCGCTCGATCATCATGGCCACTGACAACTACGTGTCCGGCAACCCGCTCGTGACCCTGCCGGAGGCGGCCCGGCTAGTGGCCGACCGTGACATCCGGCTGTACGCGCTGAACGTGACGTCCTGGGGTGAGAGCGACGAGAGCCTGGAGCTCGCCGAGGCCGCGGAACTGACCGGCGGGTCGAGCTACCTGATCGAGGAGCCGGAGGAGATCGCGGCGCTCGTAAACACGATCGCCGATTCCGAGGCGGCCGCGTTCACCGGCGCACCCCAGGTGCTGGAGTACGCGGCTCCCGGGGTGTTCCTGGCGCTCGGCGGGGCCGGCCTGGTCGCGTTGATGGGTCTCGCGTGGAAGGCCGGGCTATGACGTTCCTGCCCGTGGCCCCGTGGTGGCTGATCGCCGTGTTCGCCGCGGTGACCGTCGGCTTCGCCGTGTGGGCGGGCCGGCAGGATCCGCGCCGGCGCCGGGCCTGGCTGCGCCGGGCCGGGATCGCCGCGCTGCTCGCCGTGATCGCGCTGCGGCCGGGTATCCCCGACCCGGACGCCCGCGCCGCCAACACGAACGTCGACGTGTTCTTCGTGGTGGACACCACGAGCTCGATCGTCGCCGAGGACCACGACGGCGGCCGGCCCCGCCTCGAGGGCGTCGCCGAGGACGTGGTCGCGATCGCCGACGCTCTACCGGGCGCCCGGTTCACGCTGCTCACGTTCGACCAGATCGGCCGGGTGGAGCTGCCGCTGACCGACGACACGACGGCGCTGCGCACCGCCGTGGAGGTGCTCCGGCCGGAGATCGCGTTCTACTCGGCGGGCAGCTCGCCGCTGACGGCGGTCGAGGTGATGACCGAGCGGCTCACCTCGGCGCAGGAACAGGAGCCGGACCGGACCCGGGTCGTGTTCCTGATGACCGACGGCGAGACCACCACGAGCTCCCCGCCGGAGGCCTCGTTCGCCTCGCTCGCGGACCTCGTCGACGATGGCGCGGTGCTCGGGTACGGCACCGCGGAGGGCGGGCGGATGCTGGAGCACACCGGCTACGACTCCGAGGACCGGTACCTCCAGGACAACAGCCAGTCCCCCAGCACGGACGCGATCTCCCGGATCGACGAGGCGGCGCTGACGGCGATCGCCGGCGAGCTGGGCGTGGACTACGTGCACCGGACCGCGCCGGGCGGTCTGGAGGACGTCGTCGACGTCCAGACCGGTGGCCTCGAGGTCACCGATGAGGAACTGGCCGGGCGGGCCGACCTGGGCTGGCTGCTCGCCGTGCCGCTGCTCGCACTGGTGCTCTGGGAGGGGGCGCTGCTGGTCCCCGAACTGCTCGCGATCGGCCCGGCCCGGCGCCGCGGCGCCGACCGGGACCGCAGCTCGATCAGAGCCGACCGGGACCGCACCCCGACGAGCGGCGACCGGGTACCCACGACCGGAGCCGACCGGGGTCGCCCCACGCCAGACGGCGGGCCGGACCGCGCGGCGACCGGTGCCGACCGGGACCGCACCACGAACGGAGCCCTCCGATGACGACCCCGACCACCGCGCCGCCGTCGACCCCTCGGAACCACGACGGTGCTCGGCCCGGCCCCGGGACCGGTCCCCGCACCGACTCCGCCCAGCCCGGCAGCACCGACACCGCCGCCGTCAACGACCAACACAGGCTCCGCCGTCGACGGCTCCTGCGCTGGTCGATCGGACCGGCAGCGGTCGCCCTGCTGATCGCCGGCAAGCTGCTCGGCACCCCGATCCTGAACGCCACCGCGGTGTCGGCGTACGAGGCGGGCGTCGCGGACCCGATGGAGTACGAGCGCAGCCAGCGGCTGTTCACCCTCGCCGGCTTCGCGAATCTGTTCGAGCGCGAGGTGTCGCCGTTCAACCAGGGCGATGTGCTGTTCCGGCTCGGGGACCTGCCCGGTGCCCAGGCCCAGTTCGAGCAGGCCCTCGGTCTGGCCGGCCCGGACCGCGCCTGCCAGGTGCGGGTGAACCTCGTGCTCAGCATCGAGGCCCAGGGCGACGCGCTCGGCGACGTCCCCGGCGCACAGGCCCACTACGACGCGGCCCTGGCCGTCATCGACGAGGCCGCGTACTGCTTCTCCGAGCAGGCCAGCAGCGAGGCGTCCGAGGCGGGCGATCGGCTGATGGAGGCGCAGGAGCGCATCGAGGAGAGCTCGGACCCGCAATCAGGCGAGGGCGAGGGGGAGGACGGGGACGAGGGGGAGGACGGCGAGGACGAGGGCGAACCCGAGTCGGCGCCCGACCAGAGCACCCTCGAGCAGCTGGAGGAGCAGCAGGCCGCGGCCGCCGAGGAGCGCGCCGACGGCGAGCAGAACCAGGAGTCGCGGGACTACGAGCCCGCGGAGTACGACGACGCCCGGTGGTGAGGACGCATCGCGAGCATCGCGAGGGTCGCCACCGCTGACGCCGCGATCACCGACGAGCACGAACCGACGTAGGCGATCACCTCGCCGGGACGTTCGTAGACCGGCACGTTCAGGGCTGTGATGGCGCCGATCACCGCGCCGAGCAGTCCGGTCGCGATGGCCACGACACTGAGCAGCGTGACCGCGTTCGCCGTCGGCGCACCGCGGTAGCCGCGGGGCAGTGAGCGGCGCCGCACGGAGCGGGCCGCCTCGATGATGAAGTACCAGAACGCGGCGACGGCGAACGCGGCGACCACGTCGGATGCGCGGTGCCACTCTCCGGCCATCGTGGCCAGGCCGGTCAGGGCCGCGTAGACGGCGCCGCCGACGGCGACGGGTCCGCGCCAGCGGTGCGGGGCGATCAGCAGTGCCGTCGCGGCGACCGACGCGGCCACCGTGGTGTGCCCCGAGGGGAGCGAGTTGGACAGGGCCAAGGTGGCGCCGAGATCCGGTCGAGGCAGGACCGCCTTGAGGATCTGGGTGGTCACGTTCGCGCCGACCAGCAGGAGCACCGCAGCCCCGGCGATCGACCAGCGGCGCTGGGCCACCGCGATCACCACGGCGGCCACCACCGCACCGGCAACGAACGGCACCGAGACCACGTCCAGGATGGGGAGCATCGCCTGGGTGAGGGTGAGCGGGCCGGCGTCCGCACCGGAGAGCGCGGCGTCGTCGATGAGCTGCCCGAGCCGGGTCGTCACGAAGAACCACCACGTGACCACCAGGACCGCGGCGGATGCGAGGGCCGCGAGCAGCGGGGCAGTCAGCCCGCGCCTCCCGCGGGCGTCGAGAGGCGCCGGGGTCGGAGCCATGGTCACAGCAGTCATCCTCCACGGTAACCATGGCGCGAGGCCAGATACCGCGCCGACGTGCGCACGGGTGGTGAGACTCGTGTGTAGATCTGTTGGTCCGCCGTCGTCCGGGCCTGGCGCGGGTGCGCCCGCGAAGGTGGCTGCGCGGCGCGCGGGTGCGGCGCCGAGGTGTGCGGCGCCCGGGTGCGGCGCCGCCGCGGTCACTCGGGCAACAGCAGGAGCCCGTCGAGGATCAGCCCGCGGACGTCCGGCAGGACGTCCGCCAGGATGTCGGCGGGACGGGTGTCGGTGAGCACCGCGACCCCCGACGCGATCTGTCCGACCGTGAGTTCGCCGTCGCTCGCTCCGACCACCGCGGCCAGCGCGGTGCCCGCGCGCACGGTCCGCGCGAGACCGCCCCCTTGACGCAGCACGATCACTTGAGGGTCCACCTGACCGGGCGTGTAGTGCCGTTCCTCCGTGACGTCCCCGGCCACGCGCAGCCGTTGGTCGGCGAGCCGTTCGTCCTCGAGGTGCGCGAGGCGGTCCTTTGCGGCGAGGGTCGCGGCGATCGTGGGCCCGAGGGTGGGCGCCAGGGTCCCGGTGATCTCCTCGCACCGGTGCCACGGCTGGGCAGCGGGCCGCTGCGGCTTGTGCAGGGTGACGTAGCCGAACCCGACGGCGTCCACTCCCCTGGCCTCGAAGTCGTCCAGCCAGGCGGTGTAACCGCGCTGCCAGGCGGCCGCGTCACGGTCCGGTGTGATGCCGCCGTCCCGCAGCCAGGTCTCGGCGTACTCGGCAGGGTCGGCGTACTCGCGCTGGATGACCCAGCCGTCGAGGCCGCTGTCGGCGAGCCATTGCTGGACCCGGTCGAAGGCACCCTCCCCGCGGTGCACCTCCCAGTTGGCGAGGAACTGCGCCGTGCCGCCCGGTGCGAGCACCGCGCCGACGCCGGTGATCAGGTCACGGACGAGGTCATCACCGCGGCGACCGCCGTCGCGGTAGGTATAGGTCTCCATGGCCTGAGCCGCACCCTCGGTCGCGCGCGGGGTGATCACGAAGGGCGGGTTGGAGACCACAAGATCGAACTGCTCGCCCGCCACGGGTTCGAGCATCGAACCTCGCCGCAGGTCGACGGCGCAGTTGTTCAGGGTCGCATTGAACGCCGCGAAGGCGAGGGCCGCGGCGGAGATGTCGGTGCCGACCACCGACTGCGCGAAACCGGCCAGGTTGAGCGCCTGGATGCCGCTCCCCGTGCCCAGGTCCAGCGCCCGCCCGACGGGGGTGCGTACCGTGAGTTCGGCCAGCGTGCGCGAGGCGCCGCCCAGGCCGAGGACGTGCTCGGCACCGACCGCGTCGCCTGTGGTGGCCTCGCCGAGGTCGGCGGCGAGCCACAGGCCGCCGCCGGATGTGTCCACCGGGCGTAGGTCGACGCGGGCCGTGACCCGGTCCTCCGGTGCCGTGCCGGCGGCGGTCAACAGACCGAGGCCGGCGGCGCCCTCGACACCGAGGTGCGGGAGCGCACCCGTCGCCTCGGCGACCGTGACCTCGTCGCCGAGGATGAAGAGCCGGAGGAGGGCAGCGGCCGGATCGTCGCTGCTGCGGGCCGTCCGGATCGCCGGGAGCACCTGTTCGCGCGCCATCGCAGCCGTCGCGACGGCGCCGAGCACGTCGCCGAGCGTGTCGACGTCGTAGTGGCTGTGTAAGAGATCGGATCGCAACAGGTCGATCTGCTGGGGCGAGCCGCCGATGCCTGTCACAGCGGCCAATCGTAGAGGGCGACGGGCGCGTGCCACGACGGTCGCCATAGACCACCCCTACGACAGTCGAGAGAGGCTACCTCGGAGGGCTGTTGACGGAGGGTCATCGATGCGTCCCGGAGCTTGATTTTGGGTGGTTGGGATTGGCTGATGTCCCTGTATCCACAACGGAAATCGGGGTTCTTGCGCTGTCGGTGGAGCGTCCTAGAGTGGAGGCCAAGCAGTCAAACATACGTACGAAACCGGCAGGGTCCCCGGGACCCGGAACTTCGATGGGGAGGTGAGCACACATGGACGACACCACAACCACCACCAGCGGTGGCGGCTCCGGCAGCAGCGGCGGCAGCGGTGGCCCGTCGGGTGCGGGTGTGGCGCTCGCCTCCCGGATGCACCTGTCCCTGGCGGAGTTGATGTCGGGGTCGTTGGATGACCAGCTCATCGCGATCGAGGCGATCACCCAGTCCATCGCGACCGCTGATCCTGTTGCCGAGTCCGACCGGTACGGGTCCCGGTTCCTGGGCCACGCAGCACTACGGACCCACCTGATCACGCAGGCGTTGACCGGTGCTCAACTGGACTGGATGGGCGCCGAGGCCGAGGCCGGGACCTGGGACACCAGCAAGGGGTTCCGGACTTACCCGCACTACGTGGCCAAGACCTACGGCATCAGCGGTGCCAACGCCCGCCGCATGTCCACCCTGGCCACCGGTCTACGCAACAGCCTGCCCGCGACCCGCACGTGGTTGCGGACCGGGCAGATCGGCATCGACCAGGCCCAGATCCTGCTCAAGGCCACCACCACCCAAGCCGCGGTCGACGGCCTCCAGTACCCCGCCACCCCCACCGACCCCGCCGGGGACGACGGCTCGGGCGACGCCGGCTCGGGCGACACGGACCCGACCACGGTCACCGACACCACCGACGGCGCTGACGCCACCGACGGTCCTGACACGGCCGAGGGGACCGACCCGGCAGGCGAGGGCGCGACCGGCACCGGCGACGCCGGCGACGGGACCGACCCCACGTCCTCCGACGCCGGCGACGGGACCGACCCCACGTCCTCCGACGCCGTGGGTGGCACCGACACCACCGGTTCTCCTGCGACCGGTGGTGGTCGGGTGCAGACGGTGGAGGAGTTCCTCCTGAGTAATGCCGCCACGCGGTCTCCGGAGGACCTGCGCAGGCTGGTCGATCACTTCGTCGCGATCGCCGACCCCGACGCCACCAATAAGGCGCACCGGGCTGCGGCCGACCGTGAGTTCTTGAACATCGACCGGACCATGGACGGCTACCACGTGGCCGGGTTCCTCACCCTCGAACACGGCCAGTACATCCGCACCGCCCTCGAAGCGATCATGGGCAAGCCCGCCGCCGGTGAGACCCGCACCTCCGGTCAACGCCGCGCCCAAGCCCTCAGCGACCTCGCCCACATGATGTTGGACCAAGGCAAAGTCGGCACCTCCGCCTCCGTCCGCCCCCACCTCGGCGTCCTGATCAGCTACCCCGAATTCCTCGACGCCATCAACACCACCGACACCACCGAAGCCGCCAACGCAGCCGAAGCCGCCGAAGCAGCCGAGGCCGCGGAAGCAGCCGAGGAAGCAGCAGCTGACGAGGCACCCGAAGCTGCGGATGTGGCCAGCCCGACGGCACCCCCGCCGACGATCACCGAACCCCTGCCCGGCCTGGCCACCACCACCGACCCGACCGACCGCCGCCCCCGCAGCAGCGACGGCAGCCCGAGCGGCCCGAGCGGCCCGTCCGGCCAGGCCGCGACTGGCAAGGTGGCCACCCCGGCCCCGGCGGACGAGCCCGGCTCTCCCACGCAAGCACCCACCCCGGCCCCGGCGGACGAGCCCGGCTCTCCCACGCCAGCACCCACCACGCCGACCGGGCCCAACACAGCAGATGCCACCGGGCCGACGAGCGACACGAGCGCACCTGCGGAAGCACCCACCCTGCCGTCAAGCACGCCGGACAGGACCGGTGTGCCCGACTGCCAATCGCCGCCCGTCGGGCCACTGGGCCAACCCATCACCGGCACCGGCACCGATAGCACCGCTGTGCCCCGCACCGACAGCACCGCACTACCCGGTGCGACCGGCACCACCGTGCCCGGTGCCAACGGGACCGCCCTGCCCGGTGCCAACGGGACCGCCCTGCCCGGTGCCAACGCGACCGCTGTGCCCGGTGCCAACGGCACCGCTGCGCCCGGTGCCAACGGCACCGCCCTGCCCGGTGCCAACGGGACCGCCCTGCCCGGTGTCAACGGCACCGCCCTGCCCAGCACCGAGCGGGACTGGGCCGCGCTCCTCGCCGCCGGACCCGCGACGTTCATCGACAACACCGGACCCGTCCCCCGCGACCTGCTCGACCGCATCATCGGCTGCGCCGGCGAGATCTACCGCATCATCTTCGGACCCGACAACGAAATCCTCAACCACGGCCGCGCCCACCGCCTCTTCACCGCCGCCCAACGCCGAGCCCACGTCGCCCGCGACCGCCACTGCGTCCACCCCGACTGCACCGTCCCACCCGAACGCTGCGAATCACACCACAGCACCCACTGGGCCAACGGCGGCAACACCGACCTCCACGACGCAGCCCTGCTCTGCTACCACCACCACCACTGGGTCCACACCCACAACATCACCATGACCAGACGCCACGGGAAATGGCACTTCTACAAGCCAGACGGCACCGAAATCCTCCCCACCCGAAACCCCTGGAACTGACGCGGCCCGCGAGGACCGGGTCAAGCGGATCCGTTGGGGCGGCTCGCGGGCCGCGCAGCCGGATCCACGCGTGACCGCCACGCCCGGGGTGCACCGTTCGCCCGTTGGACACCATCTGGATGCAGGTTGTCTCTACCTTGTCCCTATGGACGAGACGAACAAGGCGGTGTCGCCTGCGCCAGGTGCCTCGAGCACCGACAGCGATCCGAAGGCGCCGCCGAGCCGGATCCTGACCTGGCCGGTGACCGCGTGGGCGCTCTGGGACTGGGGCTCCGCAGCGTTCAACGCGGTGATCACCACGTTCGTCTTCACGGTCTACATCACCTCGGACGCGTTCGGCCCGGGCGCGGAGTCCACGCTCGGGTGGGTCCTCGCCGGAGCGGGTGTTCTGATCGCATTGTTCGCTCCCATCACGGGCCAGAGCGCGGACCGGGCCGGTCGACGCACCCTCTGGCTGACGGTCAACACCCTTCTGGTCGTGATCGCCTCGGCCGGGCTGTTCTTCGTCCAGCCCGCGCCCGAGTACCTCTGGCTCGGCCTTCTCCTGCTCGCCGGCGGCAACATCGCGTTCGAGTTCGCCTCCGTCAACTACAACGCCATGCTCAACGAGATCTCGACGGCGAGCACCGTGGGGCGGGTGTCCGGACTCGGCTGGGGACTGGGCTACATCGGCGGGATCGTGCTGCTGCTGATGGTCTACTTCGGCCTGATCAACCCCGAGGTGGGCGTCTTCGGTATCACCGGCGAGAACGGCATGGACGTCCGCGTCACCATGCTTCTTTGTGCCGCCTGGACCTTGCTGTTCTCGATCCCAGTGATCCTGACGATCCGGGACAAGCCCCGGGCAGCCACGGCGCGAGCCTCACGACCCGGTCTTCTCGAGTCCTACCGCCTGCTCTTCCGCACGATCGCCGATCTGTGGCGTGCGGACAAGAACACCGTTTTCTTCCTGATCGCCTCGGCTGTGTTCCGCGACGGCCTGGCCGGAGTGTTCACATTCGGTGGGGTGATCGCGGCCGGGGTGTTCGGGTTCAGCGCTGGGCAGGTGATCATCTTCGGCGTCGTGGCGAACGTTGTCGCCGGGGTCGCCACGATCGCGTTCGGTGCCCTGGACGACCTGCTCGGCCCGAAGCGCGTCATCGTGCTCTCATTGACGTGCATGATCATCGCCGGCACCCTCATCTTCTTCTTCCACTCCGGCGGAACCACGGTGTTCTGGATCCTCGGGTTGATCCTGTGCATCTTCGTTGGGCCGGCCCAGTCCGCCTCGCGCACATTCCTGGCCCGGCTCATCCCTGCGGGTCGCGAAGGTGAGGTCTTCGGTCTCTATGCCACGACCGGGCGAGCAGTCAGCTTCATGGCGCCCGCCGCGTTCTCAACGGCGATCCTCGTGGGCGTGGCCGTGACCGGGCAGACGAGGGATCAGGCGCAGTACTGGGGCATCCTCGGCATCATCCTGGTGCTGCTTGTCGGCCTGCTGCTGCTCATCCGGGTGCGCCCGCACGAGCACCATGACACGGCGCTGGAACAGCCGCCCGTCACCGGCTGACGCCCACGACGGGACCGTCCCGCCGGGGTCCCACCCAGACGCCTCGACCGGGCGCCGCTGTCGGTCGTGGTCCTGAAGCGCGTGCTCGCAGCGACGACCGACGGGCGAACTCGACGTCGTAGCCGGGTCAGGCCCAGTCGGTGACCTCGAGACGGCGTCCGGCCTGCGGTCCCGCTGCCGCGCGGGAGCGCAGATCATCGAGCGTGTCCAGGCCGGCCCGCAGGTAGCAGCCGGAGAGGTTGTCCAGCTCGCCGGCGGCGATCGCCGCGACGATCCCCACCACGGCCTCGGGTGGGGTCCAGTCGGTCCGGCCCGCGTGCATTCGCATCCCGGTGGACATGTCGGTCGGCACCACACCCGGCGCCACCTCGAACGCCCGCAAGCCGCGCGAGAAGCCGGCCGCGTGCAGCCCACCGCCGATGCGGAAGAGTGCGGTCTTGGCCGCGTTGTAGGAGCTCATCTCCGCGAAGTCGCGAGTGCCCGCCCCGGAGTTGAGGTCCACGACCCGTCCGCCGCCGCGACTCAGCATGCCCGGCACCACGGCCCGAGCCAGCAGGAACGGCCCGTACACGTCCGTGACGAGAACCTCGCGCCACTGCTCGGGATCCGCCTCCCAGAGCGGCACCTCGGCATCCACCAGGCCGGCGTTGTTGACGAGCAGATCCACCCCACCGAGGGCATACTCGGCCTCGGCGACCGCGGCATCGACTGCGACCCGATCGGTCACGTCCGCTGCCAGGACCACGGCACGACGACCACGGGCCTCGACCTCCTCGGCCACGCCCGTCAGCCGGTCGACGTCACGAGCGAGCAGCGCCACGTCCAGCCCCGCGTCGGCCAACCCGAGAGCGAGGTGCCGTCCGATGCCACGACTCGCGCCGGTGATCAGAGCGGTACGCGCGGAGTTTGGATCCATGTCCTCATCGTGCCATTGCCAACGCCTCGCGGATGGCGCGCTTGGCAGACTAGGAGTCATGACAGAAGACGCGGTGGACGTCAACGCGAAGTTCGATCTCTTCGCCGAGCACTGGTCGCCGAAGCTGGTCGCGCGCCTGAACGACTACGAGGTCAAGCTGGTCCGGATCAAGGGCGACTTCGTCTGGCATACCCACGAGGAGACCGACGAGTTGTTCCTCGTGCTGGACGGACTGCTCACCATCCAGCTGCGAGATCGGGACGTGGTCCTTGGCCCGGGTCAGCTGTTCGTCGTCCCGCGAGGCGTCGAGCACTGCCCGCGCGCGGACGAGGAGGTCAGAGCGCTACTCCTGGAGCCCGCGGGGGTGGTCAATACCGGTGACGCCGGAGGTGACCTGACAGCCGTGGTCGAGCAGATCTGATGAAGAGCCGGTGGGCGCCCCACGACCCTCACGGTCGTGGGACGCCCACCGGTGGAGGCGCGAGCGAACTCAGCCTGCCGCGATCTGGTCCGCTTCCCGTTCGGCCTGGGCCTCGTTGGCGGCGTCCACCTTCGATGCCCGCAGCCGAGAGGCGATGATCGCGCCGAACGCGATCAGGGCGGCCGCCGTGGCGATCGCGATCCGGACCACGTGGTTGGCGTCGGCCGGGATGCTCAGGAGTACCACGGCCGGTGCGATCAGCAGCGAGACCAGGTTCATCACCTTGATCAGCGGGTTGATGGCCGGTCCGGCGGTGTCCTTGAACGGGTCACCGACCGTGTCACCGATGACCACCGCGGCGTGAGCCTCGGAGTTCTTGCCGCCGTAGTGGCCGTCTTCGACGATCTTCTTGGCGTTGTCCCAGGAACCACCGGAGTTCGCGAGGAACACCGCCATCAGAACCCCGGCACTGATCGCGCCGCCGAGGAACCCGGCGAGCGCACCGACACCGAGGCCGAAGCCGACCGCGATCGGAGCGAACGCCGCCAGCAGACCCGGCGTCACCAACTCCCGCAGCGAGTCGCGGGTGCAGATGTCCACGACCTTGCCGTACTCCGGCCGGGTCTCGCCGGTCATGATGCCCGGGAAGTCCCGGAACTGGCGGCGCACCTCGAACACGATCGCCCCGGCCGCCCGCGTCACGGCGTCGATCGCCAGCCCGGAGAACAGGAACACGGTCGCAGCCCCGAGGATCACGCCCACCAGGGTGATCGGGGAGACGATCTCGTAGCTCAGCATCGACGCCACGAGATCGTTTCCTCGAGCCGCCGGATCGAAGCCGATGTCCGCCAGGGCCGTGTTCACCGCGTCCCCGTAGGAGCCGAAGAGTGCGGTCGCCGCGAGTACGGCGGTCGCGATCGCGATGCCCTTGGTGATCGCCTTGGTGGTGTTCCCGACGGCGTCCAGGTCGGTCAGGATCTGGGCGCCCTCCTCGTCGACGTCACCGGACATCTCGGCGATGCCCTGCGCGTTGTCGCTGACAGGCCCGAACGTGTCCATCGCGACGATGACACCGACGGTCGTGAGGAGCCCACAGCCCGCCAGCGCGATCAGGAACAGCGACAGCCAGATGGAACCGCCCGCGAGCAGGAACAGCCCACACAGGGCGGCCGCGATGATCCCCGCCGTGTACACGGCGGACTCGAACCCGACGCCGATGCCGGACAGCACCACGGTGGCGGCGCCCGTCCGGGAGGTGGCCGCCACGTGCTTGGTCGGCTTGGACGTGGTGCCGGTGAAGTACCCGGTCACCGCCAGGATGATCCCGGCCAGGATCACGCCGACCAGCACGGCCGCGGCCGTCACCAGCCGCGGGTCACCGGCGTGCTCGGCGAGATCGGCGCTGACGCCGGGGATCGCCGCGAAGGTCGAAGGCAGGTAGATGAACGCCGCCACGGCCGCGAGGCCGGCGCCGACGAGAGCGGAGATGTAGAAGCCGCGGTAGATCGCCCGCAGCCCGCTCTCCGTGCCACGCACGCGGGTGATCGCCACGCCCAGCACCGCCACGATCGCACCGATGGCGGTGACGATGAGCGGGAACACCAGCCCCTGCTCCCCCATGGTCGCCTTCCCCAGGATGAGGGCGGCCACCAGCATCACGGCGTAGGACTCGAACAGGTCCGCGGCCATGCCGGCACAGTCGCCGACGTTGTCACCGACGTTGTCCGCGATGGTGGCGGCGTTGCGCGGGTCATCCTCGGGGATGCCCTTCTCGACCTTGCCGACCAGGTCCGCGCCGACGTCGGCGGCCTTCGTGAAGATCCCGCCGCCGACGCGCATGAACATCGCCAGCAGCGCCGCGCCGAAGCCGAAGCCCTCCAGCACCGCAGGCGCATCCCCGCGGAAGCTGAGCACCACGGCCGCGGCACCGAGCAGGCCGAGGCCCACCACGCTCATGCCGACCACGCCACCGGTGCGGAACGCGATGCGCGCCCCCTCGGCGCGCCCGTTCGGTCTCGTCGCGGCGGCCGCGACGCGCAGGTTCGCGCGGGTCGCCAGCCACATACCGAGGTACCCGATCGCGGCGGAGAAACCCGCCCCGAACAGGAACGCGACCGACCGGCCGATCTTGATCGCGCCGTCACCGGGCAACAGGAACAACAACCCGAACACGACGACGGCGAAGATCGCCAGCGTTCGGAACTGCCGGCTCAGATACGCCGAGGCCCCCTCTTGGATAGCGGCGGCGATCTCCTGCATCTTCGGCGTACCCTCACCGGCGGCGAGAACCTGCTTCCGCAGGATCACCGCCAGGACCAGCGAGAGAACCCCGATGACAGCGATCACCGACACAATGACAACGCTCGTGGTTCCGAGCTCGAGCATCCGTCCTCCTCGACGAACTACACACACGTCCCAGGCATCCGTGTCGCCTTGGGCTGAGCGAGAGTCTAGCCAACGGGGGAGACGCCTTGAGCCACTCCGCGCTCCGGAACCGACGGTGCGGTCGCTGTCGAACGGAGAACGGCCACCGCGCCCAGGTAGTCGGGCGAGGAAAGATAGCCGAGCGGACCGTCGAGGTAGGCGCTCAGCACCCGGCCGCCCGACGCCGTCAGCTCGTACACCTTGCGTTTGGCGCCGGTGCCGGGCGCGGGCTGCGCGGCGTGAGTGATGAGGTTGAGGCCCTCGACCCGCCGCAGTGCGCGGTGCAGGCTCTGCTCGTCCACGGCGAGCCGCCCGCCGGTCGCACCGGAGATGAAGTCCCGCACCTGCGCTGACCAGCCCGGCCCTTCGACCAGTGCCAGCAGGATGAGCAGCATCAGCGCACTCTTCTTGTGGGTGTCGGTCCAGGACGCGAGGACGTGCGACTCGTAGTCCGTGAGTTCCGCCGGGCCCGGACCCGGGCCGGTGCCGGCCACCGTCAGACCTCCACGCTCTCGTAGCCGCGGGCGAACAGGGCGCCGAGCGTGTGCACGAGCAGCCCGATCCCCCAGCAGATGCTCATCGCATAGAGCGGCCCGGCCCACCCGTGGTTGAGCGCCGCACCATTGCCGGTCAGCTCCAGCAGCCCGGCGTACAGCCAGAAGCTCCCGTTGATGAGCAGGTAGGTCGCCACGTGGACGAAATACAGCCCGTAGGCGCGCTGGTTGATCCCGGCCCGGTTGCGCGCCAGGAAGACCACGACGTAGGCGGCGACGGCCGCGAGCAGCAGCGCGCTGACGACGCTGATGTGGTGCTCGGCCACGAGGGCGGTCCAGCCGTGGACGACGAGCAGTCCGACCGCGAGGCCGGCGAGGTACCGGGCAAGAGTGCCGTTGGATACCGGCGTTGCCCCGACCGGGCGAACATTCATGGCGCGAACCCTTCGGTAGTAGACCATTGGAATACTACCGCAGGTAGAACAAGGGTGCATGGTGGTTCAGCCCGCTCTGACCTCGAACCGCTCGAATCCGACCTCGGCGACCGCCGTGGCGAGGCGGTCGAACCGCTCGGCCCAGCCGACGCCGTCGGCCGTGAAGCCGTCCCGTGCCCCCTCGGCCCGGGCGCGCTGCAGCGCGTAGTGGCGCACGCCTGCGGCGTGCAGCCGCCGGGCCAGGGCGAGGACGTCGACGGCGGAGCCCGGGTGGATCGTGGTGCGCACCTCCACGTCGGCCGGGGAGGCCAGGGCCAGGTCCAGGCTGCGCCAGGCCGCGGCTCCGCCGCCGGTGCGGATGACGTCCGCGTAGCCGTCGGGCTCGGCCTTGATGTCGAGTCCGATCCACTCGACGGACTCGGCGACGGCGGCCAGCCTGCTCGGGTAGGCGCCCGCGGTGTGCAGGCCGACGCCGAGGCCGAGGTCGCCCACCTCCTCGATCGCACGGCCGAGCGTGAGCTGGCGGGTGGGCTCGCCACCGGAGAACACGACGCCGTCGAGCAGGCCGACGCGCGTCGCCAGGAAGCCGAGCACGTCCGCCCAGGCGACCACACCCGGGGTGCGGGTCGGGATCAGGTCCGGGTTGTGGCAGTACTCGCAGTTCCACGGGCAGCCCTGCAGGAACACGGTCGCGACGAGACGGCCGGGCCAGTCGCACCCGGACATCCGGGTCAGCCCGGCCACCTGCAGGTCCGCCGCCGACCCACCCGGGCGAGCAGGCGCCGTCGGGCCGCCCATCGCCCCAGCAACCGCCGACCCACCCGCGCGAGCAGGCGCCGTCGCCGTCACACCGTCTCCAACACGGGCGCTCGGAGCCCGGCCGCCGTCTCCGTGAAGTGACGGCGCTCGGCGTGCTCGCCCTTCTTGCCGATGTTGAACGAGCTGACCGGCCGGTGGTAGCCCATCACGCGGGTCCAGACCTCGCAGACGACGGGCGGGCCGTCCGGGTCGGCGGCGGCGCAGCGCGGGCAGGTCGGCTGCTCCCCCGCCAGGTAGCCGTGCGCCGGGCAGATCGAGAACGTCGGGGTGATGGTCAGGTAGGGCAGTGAGAACCACTCGAGCGACCGGCGCACCAGCCGCTGGCAGGCCTCGGCGTCGGAGAGCCGCTCGCTCATGTACAGGTGCAGCACGGTGCCGCCGGTGTACTTGCGCTGGAGGTCGTCCTGGCGGATGAGGGCCTCGAACGGGTCGTCGGTGAAGCCCACGGGCAGCTGGGAGGAGTTCGTGTAGTACGGGTTGGCGTCGGTGCCGGCCTGCAGGATGCCGGGGAAGCGACGGCGGTCCTCCTTCGCGAACCGGTACGTGGTGCCCTCGGCCGGGGTGGCCTCGAGGTTGTACAGGTGGCCGCTCTCCTCCTGATAGCCGATCAGGCGCTCGCGCACGTGGTCCAGGACCCGGGCCACCAGCGCGTGGCCGCGCTGGTCGGTGAGGTCGTAGGCATCCGCGGTGAAGTTGCGGACCATCTCGTTCATCCCGTTCACACCGAGCGTCGAGAAGTGGTTGTCGAGCGAGGGCAGGTACCGCCGCGTGTACGGGTACAGGCCCGCCTCGAGCCAACCTGCGACGGCGGTCCGCTTGAGCTCCAGGGACTCCTTGCCCAGGTCCAGCAGCCGGTCCAGCGCCGCCACGAGCCCCGCCTCGTCGCCCGCGTGCAGGTACCCGAGTCGGGCGCAGTTGACCGTGACCACGCCGATCGACCCGGTCAGCTCCGCCGACCCGAACAACCCGTTACCCCGCGCCAGGAGCTCACGCAGGTCGAGCTGGAGCCGGCAGCACATCGAGCGGATCATGCCGGGGTCCAGGTCGGAGTTGATGAAGTTCTGGAAGTACGGCAGCCCGTACTTCGCGGTCATCGCGAACAGCGCTTGCGCGTTCGGGGAGTCCCAGTCGAAGTCCTTGGTGATGTTGTAGGTGGGGATCGGGAACGTGAAGACCCGCCCGCCGGCGTCACCGGCGGTCATCACGTCGATGTAGGCCCGGTTGATCAGGTCCATCTCGGCCTGCAGGTCGCCGTAGCTGAAGTCGCACTGCTGCCCGCCGATCATCGGGATCTGCTCGCGGAGGTCGTCGGGGCAGGTCCAGTCGAACGTGAGGTTCGTGAACGGGGTCTGGGTGCCCCACCGCGAGGACGCGTTCAGGTTGTGGATCATCTCCTGCAGGCACTGGTGGACCTGCTCGTACGTCATCGCGTCCACGCGCACGAACGGGGCCAGGTAGGTGTCGAAGGAGCTGAACGCCTGCGCGCCGGCCCACTCGTTCTGCAGGGTGCCGAGGAAGTTCACGATCTGCCCGACTGCGGCGGAGAGGTGCCGCGGCGGCCGTGCTGCGATCGCGCCGGGCACCCCGTTGAAGCCCTCGTGCAGGAGCGCGCGCAGCGACCAGCCGGCGCAGTAGCCGGAGAGCATGTCGAGGTCGTGGATGTGCAGGTCCGCCTCCCGGTGGGCGCGGCCGACGGCGTCCGGGTAGACGCTGTCCAGCCAGTAGTTCGCGATGACCTTGCCGGAGGTGTTCAGCATCAGGCCGCCGAGCGAGAAGCCCTGGTTCGCGTTCGCGTTCACGCGCCAGTCGCTGCGGTCCAGGTAGTCGTCCACCGTCGCGATCGGGTCGACGAGGGCGCGCGCAGGGGAAGTGCCCGACGGCGTCGCGCTGGTCGCGGGCGCGGCCGACGGCGTCGCGCGGGTCGCGGGCGCGGCCGACGGCGTCGCGCGGGTCGGGCGGGCAGGTGGGAGGGTCTGGGTGCTCACGGTGGGCTCCTTGGTCAGGATGGATTCGACATCTCGACCGTAGGACTGCGCAAGGCTAGATGTTGTGGTGCAACACGCCGTCAATTACTACATGTTGTGGTTTGCTGACGTGGAGTGCGAAAATACCAGGACGTTGGTCCCTGGCGGCACCACAATCGGGGTGGGCCGACTCAACGGTTCGGGACGCCCGGTCGTCTACCTCTATGAAGGCCGGCCCGACGCCGGCCGCACCGGGACTCGCGCCGGACGCGCGTGCCGGTCACGTTGCAATGAGGGGACATCATGAGCCACTGGGAACCGGTCCTGTCGGACCTGGTGCGCCAACGAGGGGGTGCGTTGGTGCGGTACGCGACCCTGCTCTGTGGGGATCGCGCGGAGGGTGAGGACCTCGTCCAGGAGGCTCTCACCAAGGTGTTCGCGGTGATGCGTAGGCCACCCCGCGGCGACGACGGCGTGGCCGTCGAACACGCGGAGGCCTACGTACGCCGCACCGTGCTGACGCTCTACCTGGATGGGTACCGACGCCGACGGCGCTGGGCGGCCGTGCGGCACTTACTGCCCGGTTCGGAATCCACGTCCGGCCCCGAGAAACACAGCCCGGACCGCCTCGACGTGGACCGTGCTCTGGCCGTCCTCGGACCCAAGCAGCGCGCCTGCATGGTGCTGCGCTACTACGCGGACCTGACCGTGCCGCAGATCGCCGACGAGCTCGGCGTGAGCCCCGGCACCGTGAAACGGCACCTGCATGACGCGGGTCTGCACCTGGTGGCCGAACTCGATGAGTCCCTGGAAGGAGAACGGCGATGAACCTCGAAGACATGCTCCGCAACGAGGCGCGCGCGAGCGCGCCCAACCCGCTGACCTCCCGCACCGGTGAGCTCATCGCCGGGGTCAGGCGCCGCCGTCGGGCTCGCGCCGCCGGCGCCACGATGGCGAGCGTCGCCACCGTGGCCGCGATCGGCGTGATCGTGTGGCAGGTGAGCGACCTGGACCGGGACCCACTGCCGCCGGCCCAGCCGGTCGAGGTGTGCACGCTGACGATCGACGACCTCCTGCCGGACGGTGT
This sequence comes from Occultella gossypii, assembly GCF_019947135.1. Taxonomy (GTDB): domain Bacteria; phylum Actinomycetota; class Actinomycetes; order Actinomycetales; family Beutenbergiaceae; genus Occultella; species Occultella gossypii. The sequence continues at coordinate 176,305 of NZ_JAGSHT010000013.1, forward strand.
CTCGTCCGCGGTGGCGTCCTCGACGATCGCGCCCGACGGGCAGGGACCGGCGGCGGTGGTCACGACCCTCTTGGAGAACCCAGACGACGGTGACTTCGACGTGCCGGTCAACTCGATCTCCTCCTACGCGGTGGACCCGGTGACCGGCGCGATCCGCGGGTACCACCTGGACGGCGAGTCGGCCGAATCGATCACCGTGCCGGCCGGCAACGCGGCCGACTGGTCGGCCACGTTCGAGTTCTCGGCGTGCGAGGGCGAGTCCCTCGCGGACGGCGACTACGAGCTGTACCAGGTCGGCTCCGTCGTGGATTCCGGACGGTGGGCCACGGACGCGGTCACGTTCTCGATCACGGACGGCGCGGTCGGCGCCACGGAGCCGGCCACCGAGGAGCCCACGGACGAACCCTCGAACGAGCCCTCGAACGAACCCACTGACAACACGACCGATCCGGAGACCGAGGAGCCGCCCGACCCGGTCGACGCCCTCGAGCCGGCCCCGGTGTTCGAGCCGATGTGTGGCGACGCCTGGGCGCCGCCGACCATGAACACCGGCCTGGAGCTGACCGTCGAATGGCCGGACGGACCGTTCGTCTCCGACCCGACCTCCGGCGACAACTCCATCTCCCTGGAGCCCACGGCCCGCAATGTCAGCTCGGAGTCGGTCGCGCACGGGGTCTACACCTGGACGGTCGTCGTCCGGGACGGCGTGGTCGTCTCCCCCGAGTATCTCGGCAGTGACGACACCCGCGATCTCGCCCTCGGACCGGACGAGACGCAGGCCTTCAACGCCGGACACTCGCTCGGGGACTTCTGCGCACCGGGCTGGTCCCCGTCGGTCCCGCTGGAGCCGCTGGACCCGGGCCAGTACGAGGTGTACGTGATGCTCATGGATCTGGACCTGTACTGGAGCGACGGCACCCGCAACATCCTGGCCATCGCCCCGGCCGGCGCCATCGACATCACCAACTGACGCCGGCCGCCTCCCCGGCACGCGCACGAGCTCGCTCACACCCACCAGGTGTGGGCGAGGTCGTGCGCACCGGCGTGCCCGGGGTTACCCAACCGTGCCCGGGGTTACCCAACGATTCGGGGGTGCGGTGCGTCATCATGAGTAGAGGCGCCCAAGGTGACGAGGTGGGTGATGAACGGCGAGGATGCCCTGACCGAACTGGTCCGCGAGCGCGGCACGGCTCTGCTGCGGTACGCCTCGCTCCTGGTCGGTGAGCGGCGCGGCGCCGAGGACCTCGTCCAGGACGCGCTCGTCAAGGTGTTCGCGGGAACGCGCCGCCCGCGTGAGATCGAGGACGTCGAGGCGTACGTGCGCCGGGCTATCCTCAGCCTCTACCTGGACTCCTACCGGCGACACCGGCGCTGGGCCAAGGTGCGGCACCTGTTCGTGGTGCCCGAGGGCGTCGCGTCGGAGCCCGACGGCGTCGTGTCGGCCCGCGTGGACGTCATCGCCGCGCTGCGCACCCTGAGCCCGCGCGAGCGCGCGTGCGTGGTGCTGCGCTACTACGTGGATCTGAGCGTCCCGCAGATCGCCGACGAGCTCGGGATCGCCCAGGGCACGGTGAAGCGGTACCTGAGCGACGCCAACGCCGCGCTTGCTGAGCAGCTGGGCAGGCCACGCGGGACGGGCCGGCCGGCCGCCGCCGAATCCGGACCGCGAGCCGAGTCCGCGTCCGCGTCGAACCCGCTCGACCGACTGGCCGAGGCCGAGGCGGCCGGGCGCCATCGGGCCGAGCCGCTGCCCACCACCGCCGGGGAGGCGACGTCATGAACCTCAGCGAGCTGCTCGGGGACTCGGCCAGCGAGGTGGTGCCCGAGCCGGAGCCGATGGCTGCGCACCTGGGCACCATCCGCCGTCGGGTCCGCCGCCGTCGCACCCTGAACCGGGCCGGCTCCGGGGCAGTCGGCACGCTGTGCGTGGCCGGACTCGTCGCCGCGGGCGTGCTCACCTGGCAGAACAGCCGGCCCACCTGGGTGCTCGGCCCCACGTCGGAGGCCTTCGCGGCCTGCGGTCTGAGCGCTCCGGACGCCGTCGAGTTGCCGCAGGCCATGATCGAGGCCGACGCCTGGCTGGCGGCGAGCAGCCCGACGGTCGCGACGTCCGACGCACCGCGGATCGATGTGATCACCCACCTCACCAACATCGACGACACCGACTTCACGACGCCCGCCGCGGGTACCGACGTGCTGCTGCTCGACCCGGACACCGGTCTGGTGGTGGGAGTCGGTGTACCGGGCCCCGGGGCGACGTCCGCCGATGCGGCCGAGCTGCCCGTCGGCGGCTCCGCATCGGTGCTCGCGCGGGTGTCGCTGGTCTCGTGCGGCGGCAGCGGCGTGGCCCGCGGCGCACCGGTGCCGGACGGCACCTACCACCTGGCCACCACGGACGCCCTGAGTGACGCGGTCGGGACCTCGCCGGACGGGACCAGCGACGGGACAGACGGCACAGACGCGCCGGTAGCGGCTTGGCTCGCGGGTGGTCCGCCGCTGCTGATCTCGGGCGGCGTGGCGACGGTGCCCGACGGGGACGGTGGCGGCCCGACGCCGGACCCCGAGGACGATGGCGGCACGACGTCGGAACCGGAGGAAGGCGCCACGGTGGCCTTCACGCCGGTCTGCGGCGCAATGATCCCGGCGGCCCCGGAGAACCCGATGTGGCTCACCGTCGGCACCGATACCGGTCCGCACCTGCCCAGCACCGACGCCGACGCGGGCCCCGGAAGTTCCAGCGGCATCACGCTGGACCTGACTCTCGGCTCGCTTGCTGACGTCAGCCTGGACGGCACGCTGTCCGAGGTCACCACCGTCATCACGGACCTCGACGGCGTAGTGGTGGAGCACTGGACGGCCGACGGCGAGCTGCCCTTCGAGGTCGCTGCCGACGGACAACTGACGCTCTCAGGCGCGGCCTGGCACCCGCTCACCGCCGCCTGCGCGGGCGATCCCGAGGGGCCGATCGCGGACGGCGACTACCGCCTCTTCGTGGGCATGTCCCTGATCGCCGACGGCGCCGGGTTCGAGCACACCGCATCCTGGCTGCTGCTCAGCGCACCCCTGGACGTCACGATCGATGGAGGTGCGCTGACGGTCACCGCGGGGATGCAGGAGACACCTTAGAACAGGACATTTGCGCAGGTCAGACCCTGTTACTTAACGGGCGTTAGACAAAATCGAAGATCGGGACTAGCGTTCTCGGACGTCGGCAGAGTCGCCACGTCCAAGGAGAACCCCAATGTCGCAGGCCCCGATCCACGTCCCCCTCACCCGCCGCGGTTTCCTCACCGTGGCCGGCGTCACGACCGCCGGTGTCGCCCTCGCCTCGTGCTCGTCCGGCGGTGGCGGCGGCAACCGCTCCGACCCGCGTGACGCCGTCGAGCTGGAACTGCCCACCTACGTGGCGCCCCCCGAGATCCCCGGCGGCCTGGTCAGCGAGGTGGAGGGCATGCCCGCGATCTACACCCAGCCGATCTCCGAGTACACCGACTCCGTGACCGAGGTGCCGCTCTCCGGCGGTGCAGTCACCACGTTCCAGGTGCTCTGGGGCGCCCCGCCGCAGGACGCGCCCGCCAACGAGTACTGGGTGAGCCTGAACGAGCGACTCGGCGGGGAGTTCAAGCCGACCCTGGTGGCGTTCGACACCTACAACGAGAAGATGGCAACCACCATCGCCTCCGGGGAGATCCCGGACCTGTCCTTCGTGCAGGACACGAACGCCGTGGCCGCGCAGGCCATCGGCGACGGCGTGTTCGCGGACCTGTCCGAGGTGCTCGCCGGGGACGGCATCCTGCAGTGGCCGAACCTGGCGAACGTCGCCTCCAACGCGTGGACGGCGTCGGCCAAGAACGGGCACATCTTCGGCATCCCGAACGAGGACCCGTACCTGACGAACTTCCCCGCGATCCGGTACGACCTGATGGCCGCCGCGGGACACGACGCGATCCCGGCCGACGCGGACGGCTACCTGCAGATGATGAGCGACATCGCCGCGCTCGGGTCCGTCAACGGCAAGCAGCACTGGGGCATCGCCGCGTTCGACGGCAAGGCCCAGTCCTACGTGGAGTGGATGTTCCGGGCCGGCACCACCTGGCAGGTCGACGACGCCGGCAAGGTCGTGAACATCATCGAGACCGACGCCTACGCCGACGTCCTCGCGTTCCACAACAGCATGTGGAACGCCGGCGTCTACCACCCGGATGCCCTGGCCCTGGCGACCCAGGGCAACCAGGCCGCCGAACTGTTCACGAACGGCCAGGTGGCGCTCACGGTGGACTCCTTCAACGGGTTCTTCGGGGCCGGGATCTTCCGGGACACCGTCGACATCACCCCCGGCGCGGCGCCCGGCCTGTTCGTCCCGCCCGCGTTCGACGGCGGCGACCTGCTGATCCAGCGCAACGACGGCTACTGGGGCATGGTCGCGATCTCCGCGAAGGCGGCCGAGGACCCGGAGCGTCTCGCCGAGCTGCTCAACGTCATCAACTACTGGCGCGCCCCGGACGGTAGTTCCGAGGCCCTCTTCATCCACACCGGTCTGGAGGGCTACAACTTCGAGTTCGGCGCGGACAACGAGATCGTCGACCTCGGCGACGAAGCCGCGAACGCGGACCGGGCGGCCCTGCAGTGGCTGGGCGCCTTCAAGTCGCCGTCGTTCAACATCCCGGCGAACGCGCTGGAGTTCGTGGACAACTTCCGCGAGAGCGTCGAGGTGCTGATCGCGGCGACCGTGCCGAGCCCCGTGGTCGGGATCTACAACGAGCCGGCCGTGGAGAACGGGTCCCGGATGTCCGAGGTGGACACCGACTACCGCGGCGGGATCGTCTCCGGCCGGATGGACCTGAGCGCGATCGAGGAGTACCGCGAGGCGTGGCGGTCCGCCGGTGGCGACGCCGTCCGGGACGCCTACCAGGCCGCGCTCGACGAGGCCTGAGCCGGTGGCAGTCAACGCACGCACGTCGGCCTCGGACCGGCCCGGTGGCGTGGTGGAGACCGCGGGGGCCGGCGTGCTCGGCGGGAAGGACGCGCGCCCTGCGGGGTCGACGGGCGGGCGCGACGGCAACCCTGGCGGCCCGCGCGGGGGCGGCCCCGGCCGCGCTCGTGGCCGGGACGCGCGAGGGCGGGCCACCACCTGGACGCGGATGAAACGCGAGCGGGCCACCTACCTGTTCATCGTGCCCGGTCTGCTGTTCTTCCTGATCTTCGCCTACCTGCCGCTCGCCGGGAACGTGGTCGCGTTCCAGGACTACTCCCCGTACTGGGGCATCGGCGGCTCGGAGTGGGTGGGGCTGGAGAACTTCGCCGCGATGTTCAACGACCCCCAGTTCATGCGGGCGCTGACGAACACCCTGGTGATCTCGTTCCTGCAGATCGTGTTCGCCTTCCCGGCCCCGATCCTGCTCGCGCTGCTGCTGAACTCGCTCATCTCGGAGCGGATCAAGCGGGTGGTGCAGTCGATCGTGTACCTGCCGCACTTCATCTCCTGGGTGATCGTGATCGCGATCTGGCAGCAGGTCCTCGGCGGGGCCGGCCCGGTGGCGGAGCTGTTCTCCGCCATCGGCATCGACGGCGTGAACATCATGTCCGACCCGGACACGTTCAAGGCGCTGGTGGTCTCCCAGGTGATCTGGAAGGACATCGGCTGGGGCACGATCATCTTCTTCGCCGCCATCACCTCGATCCCGAACGAGCTGTACGAGGCGGCCGCCGTCGACGGCGCCGGGTCGATGCGGCGCACCTGGCACGTCACCCTGCCCGGACTGGTGCCGGTGATCACGCTGCTGCTCATCCTGACGATCGGGAACGTGCTCACCGTCGGCTTCGAGCAGCTGCTGCTGCAGCAGCCCGCCGTCGGGTCCGCGGCCGCGGAGGTCCTGGACACGTTCGTCTACTACCGCGGCATCGCGGGCGGCGACTGGGGCCTGTCCACGGCCGCCGGTCTGTTCAAGGGCGTGATCGGCACCATCCTGGTCATCGCCGCCAACAAGTTCGCCAAGCGACTCGGCACGGAAGGACTGTTCTGATGGCGGCCCTGCTCCCCACCGCTACGCCCACGAGGGGACCTCAGGACCGGCGCCGGTACCCGAGCCGCCCCGTCTGGATGGGAGTCCCGTCCAAGCCCATCCAGGCGGCCAAGGTCGTCACGATCGCGTTCATCGTCCTCGTGATGCTGTACCCGTTCGTGTACGTGATCGCGATGAGTTTCGCCTCCCGCGAGGCCGCCGCGTCCGGCGGCCTGTTCCCGACGTCGTTCTCCCTCGACGCCTACCGCTCCATCCTCGGCGGGGACGTGGTCACCCGGGCGATGCTGGTCTCGATCGGGATCACCGCCGTCGGCACCACCCTGTCGATGATCTTCACGACCACCCTCGCCTATGGACTGATGCGCACCCGGGACGTGCCCGGCGCGAAGTTCGTACTCGTGCTGGTGCTGTGCACCATGCTGTTCGGGGCCGGGATCATCCCGAACTACCTGCTGGTCCGCTCCCTGGGGATGCTGGACTCGTACTGGTCGCTGATCATCCCGGGCCTGATCTCGGCGTTCAACATGGTGGTGGTCCGGAACTTCTTCATGGGCCTACCCTCCGAACTGCTCGAGTCGGCCCGCCTCGACGGCGCGAGCGACCTGCGCATCTTCACCCAGATCGTGCTGCCGCTGTCCAAGGCGGTGCTCGCGGTGATCGCGCTGTTCTACGCCGTCGGGTACTGGAATGCGTTCTTCAACGCGATGATCTACCTCAACGACACCACGAAGTGGCCGATCCAAGTGGTCCTGAACCAGTACGTGGTGCAGGGCTCGGCGCTGACCTCGATCCAGGCACCGGACCAGCCGCCGCCCCCGGGGCAGACGCTGCAGATGGCGGTCATCGTGGTGGCCACGATCCCGATCCTGCTGCTCTACCCGTTCGCGCAGCGGTACTTCACGAAGGGCGTGCTCACGGGCGCCATCAAGGGCTGACCGGCGTCAGTCCTCGTCCGGGGCCAGCGCGGCGATCAACGCATCGATCGTCCGCCTGGTCACTGCCTCCATGTCCACCGTCCCGGGAGCGAGCAACCATTGGATCTGCAACCCGTCCATCACCGCGATGATCGCCGTGGCCGTCTCGGCGATGTCCGCGTCGTCGCGGAGCTCGCCGATGTCCCGGGCGTCGGCGAGCGCCTCGGTGACCATGGCGCGCAGCCCGTCGTAGCGCGCCCGGAACCACTCCTGCGCCGGGTGGTCGGTGGTCACCGACTCCGCGGACAGCACCGTGTACAGCTGCGTGATGCCGGGCCGGGTGGCGTTCCGGGCGGCGGTGTCGACGAGGTGGTGCAGGAACTCCAGGCCGCGCAGGCCGTGGCCGTGCCCGGCCTCCTCGATGTCCGCCATGTCCCGGTGGTGCAGGAGCTCGGTGAGCAGCTGGTCCTTGCTCTTGAAGTGGTGCAGGATCCCGGCCGCGGAGATGCCGACCTCGTCGGCGATCTCGGCCAGGGACGCGTTGTAGAAGCCCCGGGTGGCGAACGTCTGCGAGGCCACCTCGAGGATCTCCTGCCGGCGGCGCCTGGTGCGCTGCTTCTGCACCCCGTCCGCACGGGCGGACGCCGCCACGTCCGGATCGATTCCCATGTCGGCGACTGTAGACGACTTCTCCGGCCCGTCCGGCCCACTCGAAACCACCCCGTAGCAACGATCGGATCTCGATGACCTCCCTGCCCACCGATGACCTTCTCGCCCGGGTCGCCACCCTGACCGTCGCCGAGAAGGTCACCCTGCTGACCGGCGCCACCGCCTGGACCACCCACGCCCACCCGGCGATCGGCCTGGCGGAGGTCGTGCTGTCGGACGGCCCGGCGGGCGTGCGCGGCATCGAGCCCGGCACGTCGACCTCGCTGCCGGCCCCGAGTGCGCTCGCCGCCACCTGGGACCTCGAGCAAGCAGCGCGGATCGGCCGGTTCTTCGCGGCAGCAGCCCGGCGTCGGGGCGTGGACGTGGTCCTCGCCCCGGTGCTGAATCTGCAGCGCATCCCGGTCGGCGGACGGCACTTCGAGAACTACAGCGAGGACCCGTACCTGACCGGGGAGGTCGGCGCCGCCGTGATCGCCGCGATGCAGGACCTCGGCGTGGCCGCCTGCGCGAAGCACTTCGTCGCCAACGACTCCGAGACCGACCGCACCACCTACGTGGCCCGGGTGGACGAGGTCACCCTGCGCGAGGCGTACCTGCCGCCGTTCCACCGGGGTGCGGTCGAGGCCGGCGCCTGGACCGTGATGTCCGCCTACAACGGCCTCGACGACGGCGAGGAGTCCGCCCCCGCCGGCGAGCACCGCCGGCTGCTGACCACCCTGTTGAAGCAGGAGTGGGGCTACGACGGGCTCGTGGTCAGCGACTGGGCGGCGGCCCGCACGACGGCCCCGACGGCGAACGCCGGCATGGATCTGGTGATGCCCGGACCGCACGGCCCCTGGCAGGACGCGCTCGTCGCGGCCGTCGAGTCCGGCGAGGTGCCCGAGTCGGTCATCGACGACAAGGTGGTCCGGTTGCTGCGCCTGGCCGAACGCGTCGGCAAGCTCGACGGCGTGGGTCCCGCGCCGATCCCGGCGCACCTCGTCGAGGAGGGCCGGTCGGTCTCGCGCGACCTCGCGGCGCGCGCCACCGTAGTGCTGCGCCGCGGTGCGGCGTGGCCGCTCGCGGCGGCCGCTGCACGGCCGGACGCGACCGCGGCCAGCTCGGCCGCCCGTCCGGCCGGCCCGACGATCGCGCTCATCGGCGCCAACGCCGTCGAACCCTACGTCCAGGGCGGCGGCAGCGCGAAGGTGCGCGTGGAGCACGAGGTGAGCCCCCTCGAAGGACTCACCGACGCGCTCGACGGCGCCCCCGCCGTCGTCCGCTTCGCCCGCGGCGGCGCGGTGCTCGCGCACGCCCCGATGCTCGGGACCGACCTGATCACCGACCCCGTCACCGGCGCGGCGGGCGTGCACCTGAGCGCCCACGACGCCGGCGGCGCGCTGCTCGCGCAGGAGTCCGCGGCCCGCACCGACTGGACCTGGCACTACGGCTTCCCGGCGGACACGGCCGAGCTGGTCCTGCGCACCACCGTGCACCTGACCGGGGACGGCAGCCACGAGCTGGAGCTCGGCGCGATCGGCTACCACGACGTGCTCGTCGACGGCGAGCTCGTGGCCAGCGTCCGCGACGACGACGGCGCCCAGGCGGTGCTGAACTCGTCGGTGAACGCGCCCCTCGGGGTTCGGGTACCGGTCGTGGTCGAGGGGTCGCGGGATGTCGGGGTCGAGCTGCGCCTGCACGTCGTGGACACCGGCCAGTACGGGCGGCTCATCAGCGCGACCCTGCGGCACGCGCTCCCGGGCCCGGACACCGGCACCGAGATCGACGAGGCCGTGGCCCTGGCCGCCGAGGCGGACGTCGCGGTCGTGGTGGTCGGCACGAACGGCGAGGTGGAGAGCGAGGGCTGGGACCGCGCGTCGCTCGCGCTGCCGGGGCGCCAGGACGAGCTCGTCCGCCGGGTCGCGGCCGTGAACCCACGCACCGTGGTGGTGGTGAACGCGGGCGCGCCGGTGCTGCTGCCGTGGCTCGATGAGGTGGACACGGTGCTGTGGGCGTGGCTGCCGGGGCAGGAGTTCGGGCACGCCCTCGCCGACGTGCTGCTCGGCCGGACCGAGCCCGCCGGGCGACTGCCGTGGACGCTGCCCGCGAGCGCCGACGACGTGCCGGTGCCGGACGGCGTGCCCGTCGACGGCGTCATCGACTACCGCGAGGGCACGGACGTGGGATACCTCGGCTGGCAGCGCCTGGGCCGCACACCGGCGCTGCCGTTCGGGCACGGGCTGGGCTGGACCGACTTCGCCCACGGCGAGGCCGCCGTGATCTGCGAGCCCGACGGCGGACTCACGGTGGGCGTCGACGTCACCAATGTCGGACCGCGGGCCGGGCGCGAGGTGGTGCAGGTGTACCTGGAACGGCCGGATGACCCAGGAATGTTGCGGCTGGCCGGGTTCGCAGGCACGGACCTCGCTGCCGGCACCGGGGCCACGGTGACCGTGCGGGTGCCCGCGCGCGCCCTCGAGCGGTGGGGCGTTGCTGGATCGGGATCGCCGGGGTGGCGGCGGGTCGGCGGCACCTACCGGGTGCACGTGGGCCGGTCGGTCGCGGACATCCGCGCCACCGCGAACGTCACCGTCGAGGGTGCGGACGTGCCCGTTGCCGACGCCGTGGTGCACGCATGACGCCGGCCGCGTCCGTCACCCACCCGCCGCTGAGCCGGCTCGCCGCGACCCGTCCGGACGTCACCGCGCGCTCCTTCGTGCGCCGGGCGGGCACCCGGATCGTGGACGGCACCGGCGCACCCGCGCTCGAACGCGGCGTGGGCATCGGCACCTGGCTGCTGCCGGAGGGCTACATGTGGGGATTCCGGCCGGCCGGGCGACCCGGCGCGGGCATCCCCGCGCAGTCCCCCCGGGAGATCGAGGCCCTGTTCACCGACCTGGTCGGCCCCGAACGCGCCGCGGCGTTCTGGACCCGGTGGCGGGCGTCGTTCTTCACCGAGGCCGACGTCGCCGAGATCGCCGCGCAGGGGTTCGACCACGTCCGCCTGCCGATCAACTCCCGCATCGTCATGGATGACTCGGGCGCCTTCCGCTCCGACGGGTTCGCCCTGGTCGACGCGTGCATCGAATGGTGCCGCGCGCACGGCCTGCATGTCGTCCTGGACCTGCACGGCGCGCCGGGCGGGCAGACCGGCACCAACATCGACGACTCCCCACGAGGCCGTCCGGAACTGTTCACCGACCCGAGGTACCGCGACCTGACCGTGGCGCTGTGGGCTGAGCTGGCCCGCCGGTACTCCGGCGAACCGGTGGTCGCCGCCTACGACCTGCTCAACGAACCGCTGCCGAACTCCTACGCCGCCGCCCACGCAGGCGACCTGGTCAGCCTGTACCGCGACCTCACCGCGACGATCAGGGCCATCGACCCCGACCACCTGATCATGTACGAGGGCCTGCACTGGGCCAGCGACGTCTCGATCTTCACCGAGGTCTGGGACGCGAACTCGGCGATCCAGTTCCACCGGTACTGGGCGCCGCCGGACCGGGCCGGCATCGCGCGCTACCTCGAGGTACGGGACCGGCTTGGCCTGCCGATCTACATGGGCGAGGGCGGCGAGAACGGCACCGACTGGCTCGCCGCCGCGTTCGGGCTGTACACGGCACACGGCATTGGCTGGAACTTCTGGACCTGGAAGAAGATCGACAATCCGCACTCCCCCGCCGTGGTCGTCCCGCCTACCGGTTGGGACGCGGTCTCCGGGTACGCGGCCGGCACGCACGAGCGGCCCGAACCCGATGCCGCCTGGGCCACGCTGCTCGCCCTGGTCGAGGCGGTGCGGCTGCCGAACTGCACCTGGCACGGTGAGGTGATCGCGGCGCTGCTGCACCGCACGCCGGTGACCCTGCCGGCCTACGCGTTCGCCGGTGCCGGCGCGGGTGAGCGCAGCATCGTGTCGAGCACCGCCGCGGAGTCGGCCGACGCCGCCGACGAGCCGTGGGCCGACGACCCCGTCACCATCCGCTACACCGGCGGCGAGCCGCACGTGAACCCGTTCGCCGCCGACCCGGCCGAGCGCGCCCGAGCCGGCACGTTCGCGGCGCACCTGCGCGCCGGGGACCGGGTCGACTACGACCTGCACGTCGCCGAACCCGCCGCGGGCGCGGGCGGCTCACCCGAGACCACGGTGACCCTGCGGACCGGGCGAGTTACGCCGTCGGGCATCACGCCGACGGCGGCTCCGCCGACCGGGCCGGCCGCGTCCGGCACCCTGGCGGTGCGGCTCGGCGGTGTCACGGTGCCCGGCGCCTGGTTCGGGACCACCTGGCGCGGCTCGACGCCGACGGTCCCCGGCCCCACCACCCTTCGGATCGGCGTCGAGGACGGCGCCGTCGACCTGATCGAGATCGCCGTGCGCTGACCCGACCGGGCCGGCCTCGCGCACCCGCTCCGAGCGCGCTGCGGCGGAGTAGAGTTCGCATCCCAGCCACTTCCCGAGGTGTGCCATGCCCGTCCAGGCCGATCGCGTCGCAGCGTTCCACCGCCTGCACTCCGGTGGCACGTTCGTGATGCCGAACCCCTGGGATCCCGGGAGCGCACGGGTCCTGGCAGGTCTCGGGTTCCCGGCGCTGGCGACAACGAGCTCCGGGTTCGCGTGGACCCGCGGCCGGGCGGACACCCAGGTCGACCTCGAGCAGGTGCTCGCGCACCTGCAGGACGTCGCCGGCGCCGTCGAGGTACCGGTGAACGCCGACTTCGAGGGTGGCTACGCGGTCGATCCCGACCAGGTCGCCACGAACGTGGGCCGCGCCGTCGCGACCGGCATCGCGGGCCTGTCCATCGAGGACTCCTCAGGCGACCCCGCCGAACCCCTGCTGCCGTTCGAACTGTCCGTCGAGCGGGTGCGGGCGGCGCGGCGTGCGATCGACAAGAGCGGCACCGGGGTGCTGCTGACCGCGCGGTCGGAGGGCTTCGTCGTCGGCCGCCCGGACATCGTCGAGACCCTGCGCCGGCTGCGCGCGTACTCCGAAGCGGGCGCCGACTGCCTCTACGCGCCCCGGATCACGACGGTCGTGGACGTCGAGGCGGTCGTGGCCGCGGTGGCGCCGAAGCCGGTGAACCTGCTGATCAACGCGCCGTTCATGACCGTGGCGCAGGCTGGCGCGCTGGGCGTACGGCGGATCAGCGTGGGCGGCACCCTCGCCCGCGCGGCGTGGGGCGGCTTCCTCGGCGTCGCACGGGAAATAGTGGACGCCGGCACGTTCTCCGGTTTCAGCGACCTCCCGAACGTCGACGGGCTGTTCACCACCGACTGAGTGTCCCGAGGCGGTTGACCGGCCACCGATCTGGGCAGGACGCACCAGCGCACCGGCGCGCCTCGGGGCGGCTCAGCCCAACAGCCGCCGCCGAGTCAGCACCAACAGCGCGCCGGCGACGGCCATGGCAACGGCCAGCCCCAGGGCAGGAGCCACACCGTCGGAGGTACCCGTCGCCGGCAACGTCGGCGTGCTCGGTGGCGGCCCTGGCTGGGCCGCCGTCGGGTCCTCACCGGGCTCGGCCGGCAGCCCGAGCGCCGCGGGAACCGCCTCGACCGTGACCACCAGATCACCGCCCCGACCACCGTCACGGTCGACGACGGCGAACGTCGCCTCGTAGGTGCCCGCCTCGGTGTAGGTATGCGTCACCGGCGGATCGGCCGGGCCGACCACCTCGACCACGGGTGATCCGTCGCCCCAGTCCACGATGTAGGTGAACAGGTCGGCCATGTCCGCGCTCGACGAGTCGTCCGCGCTCACCTTCAGCGTGAGCGGTTCGCCGACGACGGCGGTGCGCGCGCCGTCCACGATCGCGCCCGGCCCGGTGTTGCTGACCTCGATCGCACCCGTGGCGTCGGCACCGAGGCCATCGACCTCGGCCCGGACGTCGACGTCGTAGGTCACCGGACCGTCGTCGATCCCGAACGCCTCGAGCTCGGCCCAGGTGAGCGTCACCTCGGCGCCGGTCGCGTCGGAGAAGTCGCCGTCACCGTTCAGGTCCCATCCGATGACGGCGGTCGTGCTGGATCCGGCCGCGGACAGCGTGATGTCCTCACCCTCGGCGATCGCGTACGGGCCACCGGCGGCGACGACGGGAGCGACCTCGAGCTCGGCGTCGTCGTCGCTGGCGCCGAACCCGTCGTCCGGCACGAAGGTCGCGACGACGGTCTGCACGCCGGCGCCGAGCGCGGTGTCCAGCTCCGCGGTGCCCGCGAGCAGCGTGACGGTACCGAGCACGTCACCGCCGCTGCTGAACGTCACCGATCCGGCAGCAACGACGCCGGCACCCGCGGCCGTGACGTCGGCGGTCAGGGTGACGGTGTCGCCGTCGACGGCGGTCGTCGGAGCGGTCAGGACCAGCGTGGTCGGCATCGCCGTCGGCCTGATCGCGACGGTCTGCGAGCTCGGTGCGAACGTGTCGGTCCCGAGGTATTCGACGGTGATGTCAAAGGCCGCGGTGCTCGTCGGGGTGTGACTGCCCGTCCAGGCGGGCAGATCGGCAGCGTCGAGCTCCGAGACGTCGCCGTCGACCGTGACCCGCACGCTGCCCTCCATGACGGCGGATCCGTCACCGGTCACCGTGGCGGTGATGCCCAGTGGCTCGTGCGCCCGTGGTGCTTCCGGGCTGACGGTGACCGCGGTGGTCGTCGGGGCCACCACGAGCAGCTCGATCGGGTCGGCCGCGCTGTCGGTCCACCCGTCGGCACCGGTGTACGCGGCGGCGATGGTGTGGGTCCCGCGCGCCAGGCCCGTGAGGGTGACGGTGACCTCGCCGTCGGCGTCCGGGGTGCCCGCAGCGACGGGCGCGCCGCCGTCGACCGAGTAGGAGACGGTGCCGGCGTCGACCGGGTCGCCGCCGGAGGCCACGGTCGCCGTGACGGTGACGTCTTCGCCGCTGCCCACGCTGGCCGGCGCGTCGAGCACGATCGAGGTCGCCGCCTGCGCGAGCACCTCGACCTGGACCGCCGTCGAGGTGGTCCAGCCGTCGGCGCCCGTGTAGGTGGCGTCGATGGTGTGGGTACCCCGGGCCAGGCCGGTGAGCGTGAAGGTCACCTGCCCGGCGGTATCCGGGGAGCCGGCACTGACGGGTGTGGCGCCGTCGACGGCGTAGCTGACGGAACCGGCGGTGACCGGGCTGCCGCCGGCGCCGGCGATCGTGGCGACGACGTCGAGGTCCGCACCCACAGCGACGGTCGCTGGTGCGTCCAGTGCGATCGTGGTGCCCTCCGTCCCGAGCACGTCGACCGGGTCGGCGGCGGAGTCGGTCCAGCCGTCGGCGCCGGTGTAGGTGGCGGCGATGGTGTGGGCGCCGCGGGTGAAGCCAGTGAGCGTGAAGGTGACCTCCCCGCCGTCATCGGGGGTACCGGCGGCCACCGGGGTGCCGTCGTCGAGGACGTAGGTCACGGTGCCCGCGGTGACCGGCCCGTCCGCGGCCGAGACAGTGGCGGTCACCGTGGCATCGGTACCGGCGGCGACCGTCGCGGGCGCGTCGAGCGTGAGCGTGGTCGGCGACTCGACCAGGACGGTGGCCGGGTCAGCCACGCTGTCCGCGAGGTCACCCGCGCCGGTAAAGGTCGCCGTGATCGAGTGGCTGCCACGCGTCAGGCCGGGGACCGAGAACGTGATCTCGCCGTCGGCGTTCGGCGTGCCGGCCTCGACCGGAGCACCACCGTCGAGCGCGTACGCGACCGTGCCGGCGGCGACGGGCACGCCGTCGCCCGTCACGGTGGCCGTGATCACGGCGTCGTCGCCCAGCTGCACCGTCGCCGGTGCCTCGAGGGCGATCTGGGTCGCAACCCCGGAGGTCAGCTCCAGGCACCAGTCCTCGAAGAGCCGGCCGCCGTCGCCCGGAGCGTTGTCGACGATGTAGAGCGACCAGGTGCCGTTGGCCGAGGTTCCCGCGAACGCCTCGGCGAATGTGGCGGCGGCGGACGGCGCCGGGGCCGGGGCCGGGAAGGTGTCGTGCACGTTGTCGAGGTTCGTCGGCGCGAACGTGCCGCCGGCACTGAGCGAGACGAGCGGTTCACCGTCGTCGGAGAACACCAGATCGGGCAGATCGGCCAGCACGCCACCGACGTCGCTGAGGAACATGAGGTTGTCCCCGTCGGGTGAGACCAGCATGACGTCGAGGTCACCCGTCGAGGTGTGCTCGAGCCCGTTCAGATGCACCTTGACGTCCGTCACGCTGCCCGCACGGTCGTCGACGAAGATTCGAAGCGGGTAGACCCGCGCGGGGCCGACCTGCGGGATCTGCGTGGGCGCCGGGTTGGGCGGGTTGCAGTAGAGGTCTCCGTCGACCTGGGTGTCGTCGTCGGCCTGCAGCGTGAAGGCGGTCGCGCTGGGGAGGTAGGTGGCCGTGCCGAGATAGTCCACCTGGATCTGGTCGATGCCCTCACGGCCCCAACTGGCGAACGAGACGGTTGCGACACCGTCGACGACATCGGCGGGATACGTCACCGCGCCCGGGATGGAGAACCCGACTGTTCCCTCGGTCACCGGTTCCCCGTTGGACGCCACGTATGCGGTCATCGTGAGCAGTTCGCTGGTCGAGGCCGGGTTGGGGGTCGCGCTCGCCGTGATGGCCGTGGGTGCGGCGGTGTCCGTCGTCGTGATCGTGAGGCTCCAGCCGCCCGCGATCGCGCCGGCGTCCCCGGTGCTGTCGTCGACGACGTACAGACGCCAGGTGCCGTTGGGGTCGATGCCGCTGAACGCGCCGGCGAATGTCGTCGCACCACCAGGGGTCGGCGCGGGCGCCGGATAGGCGTCAACAGTCGTCTCGACGTCCTGCGGCGCGTAGGTACCCGCGACCAGGCTGCCAGCATCGGGGAACTCGATCCCGCCGTCGGCGATCGTGAGATCGACATCGTCGGCGCTGACGGTGAACGTCGCCTCACCGACGTCGGACATCACCACGAGGTTGTCGCCGGTGGGCGCGACCAGCAGCATGTCGACGTCGTTGACGAAAAGATGACTCAGGCCGGTCAGCGCGACCGAGACGTTCGAGACCGCTCCGGCCAGCCCGGAGACCGCAATGTTCGAGGGATAAGGGTCCGCAGGGCCGAACTGGTCCGGTGACCCCGCCCCGGGGATGCTGATCGGGCCCATGCTGGTGAAGGTCGTCGGACCGTCCGCTCGGGCCGGTGCCGCGAGGCTGATTGCGCCGACCGTGGTGAGGGCGAGTGCCGCTGCTGCGACGGCGGCCAGCCGTGCACGTGCCGTTTCTGTCATGAGTGCGCGCATGTATAGCCCCCGAGCATGCCCGCGCATCGTTTCCCCGAATACGGGCTTCCATTCCCGCGCGATCGCGCAAGCTTCCTCATCCTTCCGGTTCGGCGAGGGATCGCACAACAGTCGGCGGGGTCATCCGCAGAGATCGAGACCTTTCCGTGACCTTCCGCTCTTTGGGATGGTTCATCTCGGCAACCGAGCCACGTCCTGGTCGGCGCCGTGGTCCGGTTTGGCGCTAACGTACGCGCATCGGGGTCGCACCAGCGGATCCCTCGGATGCCGCGGGCGTGGCAGAGGTGAGCAGGTCATGGTCGGAGTGACGCGACGTTCGGTGCTGCGCGGCGGGGTGGCTGCCGCCCTGCTGCCGCTCACGGTCGGGGTACTGGCCGGCGCACCAGCCACGGCCATGGCCATGGCGACCGTCGACGTCGGCGTCGTGACCCGGAGCGCGGTCGAGGCCGCCGTCGGGACCCGGGTGCGCGTGATCGGGGCGGGCGGCGTGAGCACGGGCACGCTCCACCGCGTCGACGACCTCCGCCACGCCGTCGCCGGACACCCGGACGCGTTCGCCGCGCGGCTGCGCCTCGACGGCGATGCGGAGCTGGGACCGGGCCTGGTCGACCTCGAACTGCCGGGTCTGCGCGTGCCGGGCGTCGGTCTGTTCATCACCGGCGTGCCCGGGGCACGCACCGCCGACCTCGTCATCGATCGTCGCTCGGTGGCCGAGCACCTCGGCACCGGCACGGCCTGACACCTTCACCCCTCGACCCGACAGGAGCGCGCCATGGAACCCTTCCTCGGCACCATCCAGCTGTTCGCCTTCCCCTTCGTACCCCGCGGTTGGGCGGCGTGCGACGGTCGGCTGCTGGCGATCAGCCAGAACGCCGCCCTCTTCTCGCTGCTCGGCACCCAGTACGGCGGTGACGGCCAGACCACGTTCGCAGTTCCGGACCTCCAGGGCCGGGTTCCGATCGGCCAGGGGCAGGGCCCAGGACTCAGTCCCCGCACGATGGGTGAGAGAAGTGGTCAGGAGAGCGTCATGCTGGTCACCAGCCAGATCCCGAGCCACTCACATGCGATCAACGCGGCGGGTGCCGCGACCACGAAGTCGCCGGTCGGCAATCTGCCCGCGGTCGCGACCGGCGGTTCGGCCTACGGCGCCACTGCCGTCGGGTCGATGGGCCCGGGCATGGTGCAGCCAGCGGGACAGAACCAGCCCCACGAGAACATGCAGCCCTACCTCGTCGCGAACTGGTGCATCGCCACCGAGGGGATCTTTCCCAGCCGCGACTGACGACGTTCCGGCGCGCGCATGGGCCGGTTCCCGCGTGGCAGGTACCGGCGCCATCCGGGCGGGGCCGCGCAAGATCCTAGACGTCGGTGACCGGGGCGTCCGGCGCGACGGGCATGGCCCGCTTGTGCGCGGTCCGTGCGAAGGCAGCCTCGATCGTCTCGCGGTCCTTCTCGGCGACGGTGCCGCCCTCGAGGTAGGTGTCGATCGCCTCGTAGGTCACCCCGAGGGCCACCTCGTCCGGGTTACCGGGCTTGCCGTCCTCGAGGTCCGCGGTCGGGACCTTCGTGACCAGTTTCTCCGGCGCACCCAGGTGGGCACCGATCGCCCGGACCCGGCGCTTGGTGAGCCCGGCGAGCGGGGTCAGGTCGCAGGCGCCGTCGCCGTACTTCGTGTAGAAGCCGGTGACCGCCTCGGCGGCGTGGTCGGTGCCGATCACGAGCAGGTTGCGGGCGCCGGCGATCGTGTACTGGGCAACCATCCGCTGACGGGCCTTGATGTTGCCCTTGACGAAGTCCGCCGCGGACTCGCTGGAGGCGGTCGTGCCACCCGCCAGGACCGCGGCGACCATGGCGTCCGTGGGCTCGGCGATGTTCACGGTGAGCACCTCGTCGGCCTCGATGAAGGAGATAGCAGCCTGCGCGTCGGCCTCGTCCGCCTGCACCCCGTACGGCAGCCGGACCGCGACGAACGCGGCGTCCCGGCCCTCGGCGCGGAGCCGCTCGACGGCCAGCTGCGCAAGGCGTCCGCCCGTCGTGGAGTCCACCCCACCGCTGATGCCCAGGACGTACCCGGCGGCTCCCGTGCGGCGCAGGTACTCGGCCAGGAACCCGATCCGGCGCTCGGCCTCGGTGGCCGCGTCGAACTCGGCGGGGACGCCGAGCTCGTCGATGATGCGCTGCTGCGTGGGCGAGAGCTGGCGGGTCTGCGTGGTGGTCACGTTCACACGGTAGCGATCGGCCGAGGGCCGGTGCCAACGTGGCCGGCGATGCTCGCGATCAGGGCGCGAACTCCAGGAGCAGACCCAGCACGATCAGGGCACCGGCCTTGTCGAGCGGGTTGTTGTTGTTCCCGCACTTGGGTGACTGCACGCAGCTCGGGCAGCCCGTCGCGCAGCGACATGACGCGACGGCGTCCCGGGTCGCGGCGATCCAGGTGCGGGCTGCGCTGAAGCCGCGCTGCGCGAACCCGGCGCCGCCGGGGTACCCGTCGTACACGAACACGGTGGGTTCGAACGTGTCGGCGTGGATCGCCGTGGAGAGCCCGCCGATGTCCCACCGGTCGCAGGTGGCGATCAGCGGGAGCAGCCCGATCGCCGCGTGCTCGGCGGCGTGCAGCGCCCCCGGCAGGTCCGCGGGGCCGACGCCTGCCTCGGCGAGCACCGAGGCGTCCACGTGCCACCAGGTGCCGGTGGTGTGCAGGGTGCGATCGGGCATCTCGAGCGGGTAGGACGCGATGATCTCCATGCCCGGCAGCCGGCGGCGGTCATAGCCGTTCACCCGGGCCGTCACCTCGAGGTGCCCGTAGTTCCACCGGACCGGCCCCCACTGCTGCTCGGTGTCCGTGCTGACGATCCGCACATGGGTGTCGGAGCGCGCCCGGGTGCGGTAGCCGAGGTTCTGGGCGGTGACGAGCGCGACGTCGTCGCCGTAGTGCTCCACCCGGTAGGTGCGGCCCTGGTGGGTGTACACCGCGCCCTCGTGCACGGTGGCGTCGGCACGGTCGCCGTCGACGGTGCCGAGGACGCGGCCGGTGCCCTCCTCGACCACCTGGACCTGGGCCTCGCTGCCGCCGCGCAGGTCGGTGAGCCCGGCGGGGTGCTCGGGGCGGGCGTAGTTCCAGTACCAACCGCCGGGACGACGGCGGAGCAGCCCCCGGGCGACGAGTTCGTCCGGGAGCGCGGCGTCGGCGAGGCCGAACCTGGCCAGGTCGGCTTCCGTCAGCGGGAGTTCGGCGGCGGCGGCGCACAGGTGCGGGGCGAGCACGTAGGGGTTGGCCGGGTCGAACGCGGTGGCCTCGACCGCGACGCCGAAGATCGCCTCCGGGTGGTGCACCAGGTAGGAGTCGAGCGGGTCGTCGCTGGCGATGAGCACCGCGAGACCTTCCGCACCGGCTCGCCCGGCCCGGCCGACCTGCTGCCACAGCGACACTCGGGTTCCCGGCCAGCCGGCGATCAGGACGGCGTCGAGGCCGGAGATGTCCACGCCGAGCTCGAGGGCGTTCGTCGAGGCGAGCGCGAGCAGGTCCCCGGTGCGCAGCGCGGCCTCGAGCTCGCGACGCTCCTCGGGCAGGTATCCGCCCCGGTAGGCGGCGACCCGGTCCGCCAGGTCCTCCGGTCCGTTCGGGTCCGGTGCCGCGCCCGGGGCGCGCCAGCGGCGGCCGAGCCGGTCGCGGGTGTGGACCGCGATCACCTCGGCGCCGATCCGTGAGCGCACGAACGCGAGCGTGCGGCGCCGGGCCCGCACGAGGTCGGTGAGCAGGTCCGCGGTCTCCGAGAGCGCCGACCGCCGCGGGCCGTCCTCGGGGGCGCCGCTCGGCACACCCGGCGGCGGGTCCTGGTCGACGAAGTCGTCCTCGGCGACCTCCTCGGCGTCGGTGAGCAGCGGCGGCATCCACAGCGCGATGGTGCGCCGGCCGGCGGGCGAGGCGTCCTCGGTGACGGCGTGCACGTCGGCGGCGTCGACCCCGAGCAGCCGGGCCGCCGTCACCTCCGGCTCCCCCGTCGTCGCCGACGCCATGATCGCCGTCGGGCGTGCCCCGTAGTGCTCGGCCAGCCGCAGCAGCCTGCGCAGCACCAGCGCCACGTGCGCACCGAGGACCCCGCGGTAGGCATGGCACTCGTCCACGACGATGTACCGCAGGCCGCGGAGCAGACGCTGCCAGCGTTTGTGCCCGTTGAGCATGGAGAAGTGCAGGAAGTCCGGGTTCGTCAGGACGATGTCGGCGTAGTCGCGGGCCCAGTCGCGCTCGTTCAGAGGGGTGTCGCCGTCGCACGTCACGGCGCGTACATCCCGGACGCCACCGGCGCGGAGCAGTTCCGTGAGCCCGTGCAACTGGTCCGCCGCCAGGGCCTTCGTGGGACTGAGGTAGAGGACGCTCGGGCGCCGGGTGAGCGTGGAGATCCTGGTGCCCGGGGTCTGGGCGCGGATCGCGGTGATCGCCGGGAGCCATCCGGCCAGCGACTTGCCGGATCCCGTGGAGGTCGCGAGGACCACGTGCTTCCCGGCCCAGGCGGCCTCTGCGGCCTCCACCTGGTGCACCCAGGGCTCGGTGATACCGCGGGCACGGTAGGCGGTGACGAGGTCCGGATCCGCCCACGGTGGCCACGCGGCGGTCCTGCCGGCGCGGGCCGGCATCCGCTCGACGTGCAGGAGACTGTCCCGCTCGCGACGACCGGTCAGGAGCACCTGCAGTGTGTCCCGATCGGCCATTCGCCGATTGTCGCAGCACGGTCGGACACCAGGTGTTCGCAACGACCGGGCGGGCGGCCCGGTCAGGCGCACCCGAGCAACGTCCATCAGCGCTCGTCGGCAACGCGCGTGATCGCCTGTGACGCAGCGGCAGCCAGCGACGTAGCGAGCCCTCAGCGACGGAGCGAGTCGTCAGCGGCGGAGCGAGTCGTCAGCGACGGAGCGAGTCGATCATCCGGTTCAACGCGGCCTCCGCGAGTTCCGGTTCACCGCCGTCGGCGATCCAGATCGCCGCCTCGTTCATCGCGCCGCCGAGCAACGCACCGGCGGCACCGGGGTCCACGGCCAGATCGTCGAGCGCGGCCAGTCCCTCGGCGAGCAGGTGCGCGGAGTGCTGGGAGTCCATCCGGCGCCAGGACTCCCAGCCGACCACGGCGGGTCCGTCCACGAGCACGATCCGGCGGATGCCCGGCTGCACGGCGGCGCGCAGGAACGCCGCGCTCCCGTCCTTGAGGGCCGGCCATCCCACGCCCGGGGCCGCCTGCGCGACGGCGTCCGCGATCACGGCGTGCGCGTCGGTGAGGACGGCCCTGAACAGCCCCAGTTTGTCGCCGAAGTGGTGATAGACCGCGCCCCGGGTCACACCCGCCGCCTCCGCCACCCGCTCGAGTCCGACGGCCGCGTAGCCGTGCTCGGCGAACAGCTCACGGGCCACCTGGCGCAGCCGTCGTTCGGTCGCCTCACTCTGCGCCTTGGTCGCTCTGGCCACGGCCGACTCCTTTACAAACAGACTGTACGTATCCTACCGTGACCTCTATACATACACACTGTATCTAAGTGGAGGCATCGCATGATCACCGGTATCTACCCGGTCCTGATGAGTACGGACGTGGCGGCCAGCGCCGCCTTCTTCACCGAGCGGTTCGGCTTCGAGACCGTGTTCGAGGCCGACTGGTACGTCTCGCTGCGCCGGGACACGTGGGAGCTGGCGTTCGTCGACGCCGACCATCCGACGATCCCCGACGGCTTCCGCGCCGCGGCCACCGGGGTGCTGGTCAACATCGAGGTGGATCGCGTCGACGAGGAGTACGCCCGGCTCACCACTGCCGGCGACGTCGGCGTCGCGCTTGAGCTGCGCTCGGAGGACTTCGGGCAGCGGCACTTCATCGTCGTGGCGCCCGGCGGCGTCCTCGTCGACGTGATCGAGCCGATCCCGTACGCGGGCGAGTTCGCGGCGCAGGGCTGATCCCGATGTCGCGTGACCCCGGCGCGACTACGCGGTCGCCGGTTGCGGCACGTCCGTGGCGGCGAGCGTCAGATAGGCGAATCCCATGACGTCCCGGTGACCGCGAAGCCAGATCGAGCGCTGCTCGTCCAGGCTCTGCCGGACCGCATCGGCGTCCGGGTGATCCGGGTGGGCGGCGAGCCAGAGTTCCCGGTCGGCCATATGACCGGACTCATACTCCGCCCACTCCTCCCGCGTGACGGTCTCGGTGCGGATCGGGCGGAAGCCAGCGGAGATGGCCTGATCGACCAGATCGGCGAGCAACGGGCAGTCCTCGGCGGTGGTGCCCTCCCACATGTTCGCGAGCTCGGTGGCCGTGGGTGGGTGTTCCCAGTACTCGACGCCGAACAGCAGCCGCCCGCCGTCCCGCACCCGGCCGCGCAACGCGGTGAGTGCCTCCGGTATCGAACCGAAGGCGTGGAAAGCGCCGATGTTGAGCACCACGTCGGCAGGTTCGGTGTGCTGGGCGGCGGAACCCTCAACGAAGTCCACGCGGTCCCCGAGTCCGCGGCCCGCAGCGGCGCCACGTGCTCGCTCGAGGTCCGGGCCGTGGACGTCCACACCGACACCGCGAGTCTCCGGCGCCCCGGCCAGCGTCATCAGCAGGAGTTCGGCCCAGCCGCAGCCGAGATCCACGACCAGCGCCGGGCTGGTCGCTGCGAGGTCGGCCGCGAGGCGATGAGCCCGTTGGGATGAGAGCGGGGCGTTGAAGGTCAGCAGGCTCCCCGAACCCGTAGGCGGCGGAGCAGAACCGTCGGCCGGCGCAGCGGCGCTGTCGGTCGAAGGAGCGGTGGCCTCGCCTGAGACGGCCGGGGCGTCGTTCGGTGTCGGGGTCATCGCAGCGACCCTGTACCACCGATCCGCCACCGTCAACGCAATTCCTGGCCGCGTGGGGTGGAGTCATCGAGTGCGGCGCCACGTCGGCCCGGCGCACTTCGGTCCGACTCATCCCCGTCCGACCGGCCCGGCCCGGGCCTGCGCGGTTGCCCGCGCCGACCATCCGGGAACCGGCGTGACCGGGACCCCGACCTGCACGGTCACCATGCCGCCCGCGGACACGACGCAGGAGTCGAGCTCGACTCCATGGCGTTGCGCGACGCCGCCCGCGACCGCGCACGGATCGCCAGAGCGGCTCACCGCCACCTCCGCACCGGCGATGGCCGCGAGATCGGCCGCACCCTGCGCGAGACCGCGCGCACTCGTGACCCGGGCCAACCCGCCGACCAGCACGGCGAGGATGAGCGCCGCCGCGACGATGGCGAGAACCAGGACCGTGGCCGATCCGCGGTCCCTCTCGCCAACGCGGACGAACACACCCCGGACGAACCGGGCCCCGGAACTCGAGTCGCTCAACGCGGTGGGTGTGAATCGCACAAGCGTCGCGGCTCGATCCCGGGCAACCGAACTACCCGCCCTGGCAGGCGCGACCGCCGCAGGTGTCACGGCCCGCTCCCGGGTTCGGCGCGTGCGGAGAACTCGGCTGAGGCCACCAGGCCCGCGGCCCCGAGCGGGCCGGTGTCCACGGGTGCGCTGACGCGGACCACCACCCACCCGTCGGCGGAGGTCACCGAGACCTGGGCCTGCTCGCCGGCGAGGTCGGCGGCGATCGCTGCGACCTGCGCCTCGCCGGAGCCGAGTGCGGCCGCGCGAGCGCCCGCTCGGGCGGCGTCCGTGCACCGCACCTGGGCGGTCGCCGCCGCTGCCACGAGCAGGACGGCAACCAGCACCAGGACGACGGCGGGCAGCACGATCGCGAATTCGGCCGTGACCGAACCCCGCTCGTGGTGGGCAGCACCCCACTCGCGACAGGAATGGCCCAGCTCTCGTCGGGCAGATCCCCACCGACGGTGAGCGGCGTGCTGTCGTGGCGGGACCTGTCCCGGGCGGACCGGGCCCGTGCCGACCTGGCCCGTGCGGACCTGGCTCGGGCGGACCGGGCCCGTGCCGACCTGGCCCGGCCCGACTTGGTCGCGACTCCCGGCTGCCCGCACGGATCAGCCGCCCACCGACAGCGCCTGCCGGATGATCCCGAGCAGGAGCCCGCGGACCTCGTCGCTGCGCAGGATGACCAGGAGCAGCCCGGCGAAGGCCACGGCCGCCAGGGTGGCGATGGCGTACTCCGCGGTGGCCATTCCCGCCTCCGCCGTGCGCCGCACCAGGACGTACCGGCGGCGCAGACCCGACACGAACCGGCGCCACGCGGTGGCTCCGAACTTGGCGATTCTCATGGTGTTCCTCTCGTCTCCGGGATCGATCGATCCCGTCCTGCCTCCACTGTGGGCTCCGCCCCCCGTCGGCCGCTCCGCGCACCGGGCCTCCTGTGGACGACCAGACATCGGCCGGCTGGCCGTGTGCGCCTGGGAGTCAGGGACCGAGCAGGTCGAGCCCGGTCGACAGCAGCACCGGGACCAACCCGAGCAGGACGAAGGACGGGAGCAGGCACAGCCCGAGCGGGAGGACCAACTGGACGCCCAGTCGGGCCGCGGCCTCCCGCGCGCTTGCCCCGCGGCGGGCTCGCACGCCCTCCGCGGCTTGGCGCAGGCCCGCCCCAGGAGCGACGCCGTCGCACCAGGCCGGGGCCAGGGCCCGGGACACGGCAGCCCAGCCGTCGTCGACGCCCAGCCAGGCCTGGTCCCAGTCGGCGCCGAGCCGGAGAGCGCCGGCAACGCGCCGGAGCGGCTCGCCCTGCTCGGCGGGCAGCGCATGCCCGAGGGCATCGAGCGCGGCGGGGATCGAGACGCCGGCAGTGAGCGCCGCGTCGAGCAGATCGAGCACCACCGCGGGATCGACGACCGGGCCCGACTCCCGGCTACGTCCAGGTACTGGTGGGAGCCGGCTCCGCGCCGGTCCGCCGGCCTTGCCCGCAGGCGCCTTGAGCCGCGTGGACGGCGCGTACGCAAGGGGCGCGCGTCGCACCGCCCACGGCACCGCTGCCAGCACGACGAGCGCGGCGGCGAGCCAGGCCAAGCTCATGACCCACCCGCCCGTCCGGCTCGACCCAGCGTCGCGACCCAGGCAACCCTCATGACCGACCCACCCGCCCGGCTCGACGTGACGTCGCGACCCACACCAGCCTCATGAACCACCCGCCCGTTCGGCTCGACGCACCAACGTCGCGACCCACCGTCGGCCCGCGACCACCAGTCCCACCCCGAGCACGAGACACCAGCCGCCGATCCCGCCGCCGAGCAGTACCCCGAGCGGATCGGCACCGAGGCCCGTGCCGAGCAGCACACCGGCCAGTGGCAACCAGGCGAGCAGTCTCGCCGTCGACCTGGGGCCGGCGAGCGCGGTGCGCCGGGCCGAGGCGGCCTCGGCCGACTCGACGATCCCGCTCGCACAGCGCTCGAGAACATCGGCCAGTGGCGTGCCGACGCGATGAGCGATCCGGCACGCCGCGATGGCACCCGCCACCTGGGCGGCATCCGGTCCGTGCCCCACCCGCGCGGCGAGCGCCGCGAGCGGCCCCGGGACGCCGGATGGTCCGCGATCGACCTCCGTGGATGGCGACTCCATGCCCGGTGAACTCCGTGCAGCGGGCGTCCGGGGCCTCAGGTCGATGGCGTGGGCAACGAGGTCCGCAGTCGGGTCGGGTCGGGCGGAGTCGGTACCCGCGAGCGCCCGCTCCCACGCGGACTCGACGTCGGCGCCGGACCGCAGCCTCGCGGCGACCTCAACGAGCACCTCGCCGAGAGGGATCGGTCGGTCACGGTGCCGCCAGGGGACCCATCGAAGCCCTCGGCGATCGACCCCGGCGCTGGAGCGTCGGTCCCTGCGGCCGCGTCGCCGTCCCGAGCCCTGCGGACGCGGGGGCGCGCCACGGTGACCGGGTGCCGTGAGCAACCACACGGCCAGGACGCACAGCACGGCCGCCGCCACGGCCGCGACGCCGACCGGCCGGGCGCCGGGTGCACCGCCCGCCGCGCCCAGAGCACCTGCCGCCGCCACGAGCACCCCGCTCACCGCGCCGCGTCCAGCCGCTCGGCGAGCGCCGGCCAACCGGGCCCCCAGCACCACCCACCGAGGCCGTCACGACCCATCGCGACCTCGCAACGCATGCCGTCACCGCCGTCGGGCGAGAGAACCGCGACCTGGTCCACGTGCCGCCGCCCCTCGGTCCGGCGCAGGTGCACCACCGCGTCGAACGCACTGAGCGCCTGGACCGCGACGGCGGCCGGACTCAGCCCGGCGAGCGTGCCCAGCGCGGCCAGGCGGGCCGGCACATCCGTGGCGGCGTTGGCGTGCACCGTGGCCAGCCCGCCGTCGTGCCCGGTGTTGAGGGCGCCGAGCACCTCGCGGACCTCGGCGCCACGGCACTCCCCCAGCACCAGCCGGTCCGGACGCATCCGCATCGCCGTCCGCACCAGGTAGTCCAGCCCGATCCCGCCGACGCCCTGGACGTTCGGCCGCCGGACCTGCAGGTGCACGACGTGCGGATGGTCCGGCGCCAGTTCCGCGGCCTCCTCGATGCACACGATCCGTTCGTTCGGCGGCACCAGCGAGAGCATGCTGGCCAGCAGCGTCGTCTTCCCACTGCCGGTGGCGCCGCTGACCAGGACGTTCGCGCGCACGCGCACGAGCTGGGCGAGGATCTGCGCGGACCGGTCGTCGAGGAAACCGTCCTCGACCAGTTCGGCGAGCCGGAACGCCCGACGGCGGACCGTGCGTAGGGAGACCAGCGCACCTTCCGCACTGAGCGGGGCGAGCACGGCGTGCAACCGGGTACCGTCCGGCAGTCGCCCTTCGGCAACTGGCGCGGCGTCATCCAGCCTCTGGCCCGCGACGGCGGCGAGCCGAGTGGCGAGGACGCGGATGTCACCGAGACCCACCGCCGGGACCCGTCGCAGGCCGTCACCGCGATCCACCCAGACACCGTGATCGGCGTTCACCAGGACGTCGGTCACCCGCGGGTCGTCGAGCAGCGGCTGCAGCACCGGTCCGGCGCCGAGGAGTTCGGCCCTGGCATCTCGCTCCAGCGTGATCAGGTCCCGGTCGCCGATCGGGCTGGAGTTCTCCCGGACCGCCCGTGCCACCTGGCCCGCGTCCGGCGCACGGTCGGTCCCGAGCAGCCGGTCGCGGACCTGGTCGACGCCGGTCTTCCTCGTCGGCAACCGATCGCGCACCTGGGCGACCTCGGTGAACGTCATCGTCGGATGCCGTTCAGTCGGCGAGGCCGAGGGCGCCGACGAGGGTGCGCGCGCCGCGGATCAACGGGCCCCGTCTCTGCTCCCCCGGCGCGACACCCCGTTCGACGGCGGCCGCGAGGGACCGTTCGGGGCGCATGGTCAGCTCCAGCGGCAGCTCGCAGGCCTGGGCGATCTCCTGGGCGGTCAGCCCGCCCGGCGCCGGCCCCCGGACCACCAGGCGCACGTCCGCGCCGGCAAGCGCGCGGGCCAGCACCTGCGCACCCGCGGCGGATACGACGTCACAGGTCGCGGCCACGAGCACGACGTCACAGAAGGGCACCCAGTGGGCCTCACCGGACTCGGCCGCACCCCGGGCGAGATCGAGGACGAGGACGTCGTGCCCGGCGGCAAGCGCCTCGAGCACGGGGATCTCCGCCCCCTGCGACGGACCGCCCCGCCAGTCCGCGGAGAGCACGTGCACTCCGTGCCACACCGGGAGCGCCACGGAGAGCGACTCGGAGTCGAAGCCGCCCCGGTCACCAGCGAGGTCGCCCCAGCGGACGCCGCCCTCGTGCTCGATGCCCAGGATCAGCTCCACGCCCGCCCCGGTCAGGTCCAGGTCCGCGAGGGCCACGCCCAGCCCGGCATCCGCGCAGGCCCGGGCCAGCGCGGTGGCCAGCGCCGAGGTGCCCACGCCGCCGCGGGCACCGATCACGCCCACCACCTGCGCGCGCCGTGTCCGGGTACCGGCACGCGCCCGGGCGAGCACCTGCTCGGCCGCACCCGGCAGCACGAGGCACGCTCCGCCGTCGGGCGCGGTTGCCCCAGGCACCACGCTCACCCACGCGGACCGGTGCCGGACCTCGGTCCACGACGGGTCCTGCGGGCCCCACTCGGTGGCACTGTCCAGTAGCAGACCGGCCTCCGGCGGACCGGCGGCCGGCGGGTGGATCGCCAGGGGCACCCCGGCGAGCGAGGTCACGGCCCGCACCTCCTCGATCAGGGCGGCGTCGGCCGAACGCAGGGCGATGATCGGTTGCTCCAGGGACACCGTGACTCCTCGGGTCGGGCCTTGAGCGTGCCCCGCACGGCCGCGCCCCCGGCTGCTCAGCGCGCCCCGTTGTGGACGGTGAGGGGTTGAGGCCTCGCCTGTGGACACGGATGCCGATCCCTTCCCAACCCCGGCAGGAGGGAGTAGAAATGGAGGACAACTCCAGCAGCGGCGAGTACCCACGCGCGATAGGTCCACGAATAGGACCGGGCGACCGGGATCCGTCCCGTAGCGACCCGCACCGGAAATGCACGCTTGATCGCTCGTACGCCACTGAAGGTGACAACGGCGCCCAAGGGGCGCCGTTGTTGCGTGATTCCGGTGCCGGCCCGGTTCGGCGCGCCCTCCGGATCCGCGCCGTCCGCATCGCTACGGTGACTCCACACGACGATCTTGGAGGATCCAGTGAGCACCGACCCGCCCAGTACCGGTGACAAGGACGAGGTGAACCCCGCGCCCGCCGACGACACCGCCGTGACTCCAGACGCGCCCGCGCAGGGCGGCGTGCTGCCCAGCCCGTCGGGGGACGCCGGTCCAGCGGGGCCCGCCGGCTCCTCGGACCCCGCCGCTGCCCCTCTCGAGGAGCCCGTCGCGCCGGTCTCCGAGACCGACCTTGCCGATGAACCCACGGCGGCCGGGACCGACCTGCCCGCCGCCGAACCGGTGACGGCCGCCGGGACCGACCTGCCCGCCGCGACCGAGTCCCCCACCGCCACGACCAGCCACGTCGAGGACACCCCTCGGGCCCTCGACGCCGACGAACCCCTGGAGGACGACGTGCCCCCTGCCCCCACCCGCGAGGAGGACGAGGCGATCCGCGCCGAGCGAGCACGCCGGTTCGGCCGCCCGTCCGGCGAGAGCGCCGCATCCGCCGACGAGGCCGGCACGACCGCTGCCGGCACCACGGCCGGGACGACCTCGACCGACGCCACGGGCACCGATGCCGGACCGAGCACAGTCGCGGCCGGCACCGCTGCCGGTGTGGCCGCCGGGTCCGCCACCGAGACAGACACCCCGGCCCCGGTGACACCGTCCGAGACCGCGGCCCGCGGCGCCGATGACCCCTTCGAGGACTGGGACGACGGCCCGCAGTCCCGCACGAGCGCGCACTGGTGGGGCATCCTCATCGCCGTCGTGTTCACCCCGGTCGCGTGGTACCTCATCGCCGATGGCGGTGACCGCATCGCGCACGCACAGAACACGAATCTCGACCAGATCAACGTGGCCGGGTTCATCGAGCTCGGCGGGGGCATCCTCGCCCTCGTCGCGCTCTTCATCGCGGCCCGCTGGTCCTCGGTGGGCTCGATCATCATGGGTTCGGTCGGCGTCGTGGTCGGCGCCGCGTTCCTCGCCGTGCCCCGCTTCGTGATGGACCTCCTGGACGAGCAGGCCGCCCCGGTCTTCGATCGGCTCGGGCAGTTCGGCACGAACATCTACGACCACCTCCTGTCCGACGGCCAGACCGGTCGCCTCGTGGCCTACGGCATCGTCCTGATCTTCACCGGCGTGGTCTCCCACGGCGCCCGCCGACAGGGTCGCCGCGAAGAACGACGCAAGACCGCCGCCGGGCTCGACTGATCCCCACCGACCCCACGGGGCGGTCCGGTGCCTCGGCGCCGGGCCGCCCCGTTCGTCGTCGTCCCGCAGTTGGGACCGGCCTGCCGGTGCCCGCGCGATGGGCATAGGCTGACCCGCGAAACCATGCACCGTCGATGTTGCTCGGAGGAACCGTGACGGACCAGCACAACCCCGCCCTGGAGAACCTGCTCTCGGAGACGCGGTCGTTCCCGCCGGATGAGGAGTTCGCCGCGCAGGCGAATGCGCAGCCGGAGTTGTACGACCGCGCGGCCGCGGACCGGCTCGGGTTCTGGGCCGATCAGGCGAACACGTATCTGACCTGGTCCAAGCCGTTCACCGAGGTCCTCGATTTCTCCGGCGCCCCGACGGCCCGCTGGTTCGCCGACGGTCAGCTCAACGCCGCCTACAACGCGGTCGACCGGCACGTCGAGGCGGGCAACGGGGACCGGGTCGCGATCCTGTTCGAGGGCGAACCGGGCGATACCCGCACGCTCACCTACGCCGACCTCAAGGACGAGGTCTCCCGGGCCGCGAACGCCCTCGAGGCGCTCGGGGTCCAGACCGGCGACCGGGTCGCCATCTACCTGCCGATGATCCCCGAGGCCGTCATCGCGATGCTCGCCTGCGCCCGGATCGGGGCCACCCACTCGGTGGTCTTCGGCGGCTTCTCCGCCGAGGCCCTGTACTCCCGGATCACCGACGCCGACGCGAAACTGGTCATCACCAGCGACGGCGGCTACCGCCGCGGCAAGCCCAGCGCCCTCAAGCCGGCCGTCGACGACGCCCTCACCAAGGGTGAGACGAACGTCGCGCACGTGCTCGTGGTGCGCCGCACCGAACAGGACGTCGCGTGGACGCAGGGCCGCGACGTCTGGTGGCACGACGCGCTCGCCGACGCCTCACCCGAGCACACCCCGGTCCCGGTGGACGCCGAGCACCCGCTGTTCATCCTCTACACCTCCGGCACCACCGGAAAGCCCAAGGGCATCCTGCACACCACCGGCGGCTACCTGACCCAGGCCGCCTACACCCACTCGGTCGTCTTCGACCTCAAACCCGACACCGACGTGTACTGGTGCACGGCCGACGTCGGCTGGGTCACCGGG
The DNA here is from genome assembly GCF_019947135.1 of Occultella gossypii. Lineage (GTDB taxonomy): Bacteria > Actinomycetota > Actinomycetes > Actinomycetales > Beutenbergiaceae > Occultella > Occultella gossypii. The sequence goes on from NZ_JAGSHT010000013.1 coordinate 207,958, forward strand.
CACTCCTACGTCACCTACGGCCCGCTCATCAACGGCGCCACCCAGGTCCTCTACGAGGGCACCCCGGACACCCCGCACAAGGGCCGCTGGTGGGAGATCATCGCCAAGTACAAGGTCACCATCCTCTACACCGCACCCACCGCGATCCGCACCTGCATGAAATGGGGCGAACAGATCCCCGCCGAGTTCGACCTGAGTTCCCTGCGTGTGCTGGGCAGTGTCGGTGAGCCGATCAACCCCGAAGCATGGATGTGGTACCGCCGCGTCATCGGCGCCGACCGCACCCCGATCGTGGACACCTGGTGGCAGACCGAGACCGGCGCGATCATGATCTCCCCGCTGCCCGGCGTCACCGCCGCCAAGCCCGGCTCGGCACAGACCCCACTACCGGGCATCAGCGCCGACATCTGGAACGACGCCGGCGAGCCCGTCGGCAACGGCGGCGGCGGATACCTCGTCCTGGACGAACCCTGGCCCTCGATGCTGCGCGGCATCTGGGGCGACGAGGAACGCTTCAAGGACACCTACTGGTCCCGCTTCCCCGGCACCTACTTCGCCGGCGACGGCGCCAAATACGACGACGAGGGCAACATCTGGCTCCTCGGCCGCGTCGACGACGTCATGAACGTCTCCGGCCACCGCCTCTCCACCACCGAGATCGAATCCGCGCTCGTCTCCCACGACTGGGTCGCCGAAGCCGCCGTCGTGGGCGCCTCCGACGACACCACCGGCCAAGCCGTCGTCGCGTTCGTCATCCTGCGCGGCGACGTCGTCGAACGCGCCGACGAGATCGGCGAGGGCCACGACGTCGTCGCCGAACTACGCAACCACGTCGCCAAAGAAATCGGTCCGATCGCCAAACCCCGCTCCATCCTCGTCGTCGCCGAACTCCCCAAAACCCGATCCGGCAAGATCATGCGCCGCCTCCTACGAGACGTCGCCGAACACCGCCCCGTCGGAGACGTCACCACCCTCGCCGACACCTCGGTCATGGACCTCATCTCCACCGGCCTGAACGCCGCCCCCGCCGCCGACTGACCGACCCCGGCAGGCCGGGCGTTCACGATCTCGCTCATGACTCACGTCGTGGGCGAGATCGTGAGCACCCACCTGGCGCGGCGTTGGGGGTAGCCTCAGGACCCGTGACCGTCGACCCCTCGATCATCCTCGGCGAGGGCCCCTGGACCCACCGGATGGTCGCCGCCAACGGCGGCCGGTTCCACGTGGCGCTGGCCGGCCCCGACGACGGTGAGGCCCCCCTGGTGGTACTGCTGCATGCCTTCCCGCAGTTCTGGTGGGCCTGGCGTGCGCAGCTGCCGATCCTCGCCGAAGCCGGCTATCGGGTCGCGGCGATGGACCTGCGCGGCTTCGCCGGCTCGGACAAGCCGCCGTCGGGACATGACACCCCCTCGATGGTCGCGGACGTGAGTGGCGTGATCCGGTCCCTGGGCGCCACGGAGGCCGTGGTCGTGGGACACGGCATCGGTGGCCAGGTCGCCTGGTCGATGCCGAGCATGGCGCCGCGCGTCACCCGGGCCATCGGCGTGGTGGGCGCGCCGCACCCCGTGTTCCTGCACTCGGTGTCCCATCGCGCGGCGCCTGCCGGGACGATCGGCAGGCTCGCCAAGTTCCAGGTGCCGTGGTTCCCGGAGCACTCGCTCACCCGCGGCGACCTCGTCGCGCGACTGCTGCGCGCGTGGGGGGCACCCGGCTGGGAGAGCCCGGACGTCGATCTGTACACGGATGCGATGCGGCTGCCGTTCGTGGCCCACAGCGCGATGGAGCAGATCCGCTGGCTGGTGCGCTCAACGCCGCGCACCGACGGCCGCCGGTTCAGGTCCGCGGTCTCCGCCCCGGTGGGGGTGCCGGTGCTGTCCCTGCACGGCGCCAAGGACGGAAACCTGCCCCCACGCGCCTGCCGGCGCGACGGCGAGATGGTCACCGCCCGGTACAGCCGGGTAGTGGTCGACGGCGCAGGTCATTTCCTGCCGGAGGAGTCACCTGAGGAGGTGGGTGAGCTGTTGCTCGCCTGGCTCGCTGAGCTGCCCGGAACCGACCCGCGCTGACCTGGGCACGCCCCGCCGCGACGGTGGCGTTGGCGGTGCGCCAACAACCGCCCTAATGTGGCGCACGGACACGCTGGGCCTGTCACGGTCTGCCCCAAGGCTTGGCGGGTGGCAGACTGTGGTTTACCTCACACGCCTGCCCGGTGGGCAACGAACAGGGAGATTCGATGAACGAGACCGTGGTCCGTACCGCACCGCTCTTCGCCGAACTGAGCGACGAGAGCTATCTCGCGGTGCGGGAGCGGATGGAGGCCCTGACGTTCCGGCGCGGCGAGGAGATCTTCCACGAGGCGTCGGCCGGGGACCGGCTCTACGTGATCGGCTCCGGCAAGGTGAAGCTCGGTCACATGGCCCCGGACGGCCGCGAGCACCTGCTGGCCATCCTCGGCCCGGGAGAGATCCTCGGTGAGGTCTCGCTCTACGACCCGGGCCCCCGCACCGCCACGGCCACGGCGCTGGCGACCACCGAGATGGTCGAGCTGAGCCATCAGGGGCTGCTGCAGATCCTCGACGCTCGCCCCGAGGTGTCCCAGCACCTGCTCCGGTCGCTGGCCCTGCGCCTGCGCCGCACGAACGACAAGGTCGCGGACCTGATCTTCTCCGACGTGCCGGGCCGCGTCGCGAAGGCCCTGCTGGACCTGGGCCGCCGGTTCGGTGAACGCACGGACGCCGGGCTGAAGGTCACGCACGACCTCACCCAGGAGGAACTTGCCCAGTTGGTGGGCGCGACCCGTGAGACCGTGAACAAGGCCCTGGCCGAGTTCTCCTCGCGGGGCTGGCTGCAGCTGCAGGGCCGGTCCGTCATCCTCATCGACATCGACCGGCTCACCCACCGCGGTCGCTGACCCCCACCCCGGACCACCCCGGCCCCGACCCCACACCAGTCACCGATCGCGCGGAAACCCTCGGTCAACTCGCGTGCGACCGAGGGGTTGCGCGCACTCGGCCCAGTGCGGCGGCGACCTGGCGTGGGATGAGCGTCGGCTGATGGACATCGGCGGCGGTGAATCGCAGGATCACCGTGTCCGTGCGAGACGCCAAGGCGTTCTGCCGGGCCCGGTCGCGGAACTGCGCCTCGGGAGCCGAGTGGATCGCGACACCGTCGATCTCGACCAGAACCCACGAGCCGTCCTCGCGGAGCCAGCCCATGTCGCCTCGAGCGATGAAGGCACCGCGTGAGTCGGTGACCACCACTTGAAGGTCATCCGGCCGGAGACGGGCGTCCACGCAGACCAATCTGGCACGCGTCTCGAGCGGCGACTCGGCCCGGCCGTCCACCAGGTCCCACCACGGAGCGAGTCTCGCGGCGCCTCGCCTGCCGCGAACCCGACGGCGGACCTCGGCGAGACCCTCTGCGTCGAGTTGGCGGCGGAACAGGGTCGAGTCGAGCACGGCAACCGCGGTCTCCCGGTCCATCTCAGGCAACGCCTGGACCAGTGCGGAGCGAAGGTCGGCCACGGCCCGCCCGCGCAGCCTGGCGACCCGAAACCCCTGATCGAACCGGCGGACCCGGATCGACGCAGGGCCGCGGTTCCCGCGGGCCCCCGGCAAGCTCACCTCGGGTGTGATCCGGGCCGGCAGACCCCACACCTCGTGGAGCGCGAGGGCGCACATGCCAACAGCGATCGCGTCCGGGCCGGCACCCAGCAGTCCGAGCCACGCAGCACGGCGTCGCTGGTGATCGTGAAGGTCGCCGATCGCGGGCTCACCGCAGTCATACACACCCCGCACGAGGCGACGCCACAACCCACTGCGCACAAGATTGGCGATCCGCAGTTCGGAGATACCGAGGCGTGCGCACTGTGCGGTGGTGATCAGCCCCGCCTGCCCGCGCGCGACCCGTAGCGCGGACTCCGGTTGCCTGACACCTGCCATGCACCCAGCACACCATCGTCCGGGCACTACCGACGTGCCCCTGTGGACAACGCCGACCAGCGCCGGCTCGCCGCCCATCCCCGGCGGCCCCCGTACCGTCCCGCAGGGCTCGGCGAGCGCGCAGTTGTCACGTTCCAGGCCGACGGGAACAGAGGGCAACAGCGCGCTCGACCGAGGCGGGCGGACAGCCGGGGGCAGCCGGGTGGGTGGACAGGCGGGTGGGTGGTCCCGGCCGTCCAATCGTCAGTCGGGCAGGACCTCGACGGTCAGTTCGACCTCGACGGGGGCGTCGAGCGGGAGGACCGCAACGCCGACGGCGGAGCGTGCGTGCACGCCCGCGTCACCGAAGATCTCCTGGAGCACGTTCGAGGCACCGTTGATCACGCCGGGCTGGCCCGTGAAGGAGGGGTCGGAGGCGACGAACCCGACGACCTTGACCACGCGGACGATCCGGTCCACCCCGCCGACCAGCGCCACCACGGCGGCCAGGCCATTGAGAGCGGCGACCCGAGCGAGCGCGGTCGCGTCGGCCGGGCTGACGAGCCCGTCGGCCTCGCCGACCTTGCCCGTGTGGGCCATCACGCCGTCGACCATGGGCAACTGCCCCGACGTGTGCACCAGGTCACCCTGGCGCAGCGCCGGCACGTACGACGCGACCGGTGGGACGACGTCGGGCAGCGCGATCCCGAGCTCGGCGAGGCGCGCCGATGCGCTCACGCCTTCTCCCGCTTCAGATAGGCGACCAGTCCCTGACCATCAGGACCGGGCACCACCTGAACGAGTTCCCACCCGTCGGAGCCCCACTGGTCGAGGATCGCCTTCGTCGAGTGGATGATCAGCGGAATGGTCGCGTACTCCCAAGTAGCCATGCCGCTGATCCTAGGCTCTAGTTGTTGCGCGGATCGACCCCTCGGCGCGGCTTCGTCGCCGGCCACTTCTGGCTGATCAGTTCGTTGATGGCGTTGCGATCCGTGTCCGCCAGTGCCATCCGCCAGGACTCCACCGTGGGTGCGCGGCGCAACAGCGCGCGGCGCTCCCGCTCGGTCATGCCGCCCCAGACACCGAACTGGATCCGGTTGTCCAACGCGTCGACCAAGCACTCCAGGCGAACGGTGCAGGAGAAGCACACCTCCCGTGCCTGCCGCTGTGCCGCGCCCTGCACGAAGAGGTCATCGGGTGACTTCTGCGCACACGCCGCCTGCAGCGTCCAACTCTCATCAAAACGTACGTCCACAATGACCTCCACGACGAGACTGCCTGCCAGTCACCCGACAGGAGGGCCGTCGTCCCTGAAAAAATACAAGGACTTCGAGCGCTCCCCCTATGTGCGGAGTTATACACCTCCGCACGGACAAAAGACAGTCCCCACCGACCTGCGGACCGAACCGGTTCGGCAGGCGGTCGCACTCGGGCCTGTCCGGTTCGGCCCTGGCCGCGGATGCCCGGGCCATCGGGCGTGAGTGGGGACGGTCCTTCGATGGTGCCCCGGCCGTGTCCGGTTCCCCGAATGTGCGTGCGCAGGCGCGGCGTGCGCCGCGATGCGCGGAAGGGTGGCCACACCCGGAGCACAACGTATCCTAGAACGCATGGCACCTCCTCCCCGGTCGACTTCGCGCGCCGTCAACGCGGCACAACTGGTCTCCCTGTTTCTCGCGTTCCTCCTGGTCGCGGGGGTCGGTGGCGTCCTCTCGGCCGGCTTCATGATGCCGTTCGTGACGGCGGTCGGCGCGACCACCGAGGCCTCTACCCGGCTGTTCGACGAGCTGCCGACGGAGCTGGGCTCGGAGGAGCTGTCCGAGCAGACCGTGATGAACGCCGCGGACGGGACCCGGCTGGCCACGTTCTTCCTCGAGAACCGGGTCGTGGTGCCGCTGTCCGAGATCTCGCCGTACATGGGTGCGGCCGTGATCGCGGTCGAGGACCAGCGCTACTACGAGCACGGCGGCGTGGACCCGGAAGGTCTCTTCCGGGCCGCAGTGCAGACCTTGACCGGTGGCGGGCTGCAGGGTGGCTCGACCCTGACCCAGCAGTACGTGAAGAACGTGCTCATTGAGGCCGGCCGGAACGCGAACGACCCGGCGGCCATCGAGGCCGCGCGGGAGAGCACCATCGGCCGCAAGCTCCGCGAGGCCAAGCTGGCGATCGCGCTGGAGCAGGTCCGCACGAAGGACGAGATTCTCGAGGGATACCTCAACATCGCGCAGTTCGGCCCGTCCCAGTACGGCGTCGAGGCCGCCGCCCAGTACTTCTTCTCGATCAGCGCCGCCGAGCTCAGCCTCGGGCAGTCCGCGATGCTCGCCCGGATCACGCAGAACCCGGCGAAGTGGAATCCGGTCAACAACCCGGAGACAGCGGAGGCGGGTCGCAACACCGTGCTCGGGCTGATGCTCGCCCAGGGAAAGATCACGCAGGAGGAGTACGACGTCGCCGTGGCGCAGCCCATCGCGGACATGATGAACGTCTCGAACACCCCGGTCGGCTGCTCGAACGCCGGCACCGCCGCGTACTTCTGCGACTACGTCAAGTCCGAGATCCTGAACAACCCGATCTTCGGCGAGACCCAGGCGGAGCGGTACCAGTTGCTGGTGCGCGGTGGGCTGACCATCAACACCACGATCAATCTCTCGATGCAGGCGCAGGCCTACGCCTCCCTCGTGGACGCGATCCCCGTCGATGACCCCTCCGGGGTCTCCACCGCCGTCTCCACGGTGCAGCCCAACACCGGCCAGATCCTCGCGATGGCGCAGAACACCCTCTATGGCAAACCCACGGAAGGCGCCTCCAGAACCACCGAGGTGAACTTCAACGCGGACACCAGATACGGCGGCTCCCGCGGATTCCAGACCGGGTCGACGTTCAAGGCCTTCGTGCTGACGCAGTGGCTCATCGACGGGCACTCCCTCAACGACAGGGTGGACGGCTCCCAGGGCCAGAGCTTCCCGAAGAACTCATGGGAAACGTGTCTGCCCGAGTACATCGACAGCAAACCCTACGAACCGAGGAACCTCGAGGGCATCGGCAACGGTCCGATGACCGTGCTCGCGGCCACCGAGCAGTCCGTGAACACCGCGTTCGTGAACATGGCGAACCAGATGAACCTCTGCGACCTCGCGAACACCGTGCAGGGCATGGGCGTGCACCACGCGACGCTGGCGCCCGGCACCACGTTCGACAACGGTTTCGAACTGAACGTGCTCCCGTCCATGTCGCTCGGCGCGAACGAACTGGCGCCGCTGACGATGGCCGCCGCGTTCGCGACCTACGCCTCCGGCGGCGTGTACTGCGAGCCGATCGCGATCCTGTCCATCCAGAACTCGGACGGCGAGGAGCTCCCGGTCCCGCCGCAGACCTGCTCGCAGGCGCTCGAGCCGAACATCGCGAACGCCATGAACTACGCGCTCGGCCAGGTCGTCGCGGACGGCACCGGCCGGCCGAGCCGGCTCTCGGACCGCCCCTCCGCCGGTAAGACCGGAACGGCGAACGACGACTCCGCGGCCTGGTTCGTCGGATACGTGCCCCAGCTCGCGTCGGCCGTCTGGGTCGGCTTCTCCGAGGGCACCGTGTCGATGCAGAACATCCGCATCAACGGCCAGTGGCACCGGTACGTCTACGGTGGCGCGATGGCCGCCCCGATCTGGCAGAACTACATGAATCAGGCCGTCCAAGGGTTGCCCGTGCAGACCTTCGCCGAGGCGGGCGACCGCGAGATCTACGGTGAACGCCGCCCCGTGCCGAGCGTGGCCGGACGATCCGTGGCCGACGCCACGTCGATCCTCGAGGGCGCCGGCTTCACGGTGCGGACCGGGTCCACGGCTGCAGACGACAGCGTGCCGGCCGGGTCGGTCATCGGCACCTCGCCCGGCCCGAACAACCTGGTCACGCCGGGCAGCGCCGTGACGCTGACCATCAGCAGCGGCCCCGCGCCCGAGCCACCCGCCAGTCCGACGCCCGACGACGACGACGACGGCGGCGGCGGCGGCGGTCCGGGCAACGGTAACGGCGGCGGCAATGGCGGCGGTAACGGCAACGGCAACGATGACTGATCGCCCGCGCTACCCGGGGACGCTCTGAGCACCACGGGCGCGGCCGTGCGCCGCGCCATCGGGATCGGTGCCCTCGGTGCCGCAGCGGGGCTCAGCTGGGCCCTGCTCGAGGCGCAGGCGTACACGCTGCGCCGGGTCACCGCGACCGTTCTGCCGGCCGGGGCACGGGACGTACGGGTGCTGCACATCTCGGACCTGCACCTGCTCCCGAGTCAACGGCGCAAGGTGGAGTGGCTGCGCGCCCTCGCGGACCTGCGCCCGGATCTGGTCGTCAACACCGGCGACAACATGGCCCACCGGGACTCGATGCCCGCGGTGCTGGAGGCCCTGGCGCCGCTGCTGAAGGTGCCCGGTGCCTTCGTGATGGGCTCCAACGACTACTACGAACCGGTACGGCGCAACCCCGCCCGCTACCTGCGTGACGACCCCCGGAACCCGGATGCCCCCGAGGCGCCGCCGCTGCCCGCCCGGGCGCTCGGCCAGGCGTTCAGCGCGGCCGGCTGGGCGGACCTGACCAACACCCGCGCGCAGGTCAGCGCGGGCGGCGTGACGTTCTCGTTCGTCGGGGTGGACGACCCGCACCTGGAGCGAGACCGCTTCCCGGCCGCCGGGTCCGGCGCCGGCGGCCCTCGCCGTTCCACCGCGGGTGAGCCCGTCGTACGGGTCGGCGTCACCCACGCGCCCTACGTGCGGATCCTCGACGCGATGCACGCGGACGGCTGCAGCCTCATCCTCGCGGGGCATACCCACGGCGGGCAGCTGTGCGTGCCCGGGTACGGCGCGCTCGTGACGAACTGCGACCTCGATCCGGGCCGTGCCAGTGGTCTGCACGGCTGGCCGGGCGTACGCCCGGACGTCGACGGCGGTGCCTCCGGGTCCTCCTGGCTGCACGTGAGCGCGGGGCTGGGTACGTCCCCGTTCACGCCGGTCCGGTTCGCGTGCCGCCCCGAGGCGACGCTGCTCACGCTGACCTCGGCGCGCGAACCCCGTAGTTAGTCCAGCGCAGCCTCGAGCTGGGCCCGATTCAGCGAAGAGGAATCGTGAAGGTCCGCTCACCGTTGTTGTCGCGGATCGTCACCTCGATCTGTTCGGCCTCACCCTCCGGGTCCTCGACCCGAACGGCGTGGTCGATGGCGAGACGGACGGCCTCGGGGTCCTCGGTCCGTAGGTCGATCACGACGACGACAGCGCTCGGCACCGCAGGTCCAAGCCACCCGGGCCGAAATCCCGTGGTCACGGACTCAACCGTCGGGGGCCAGTCCGGCTCGGCGGCCGGCTGCGGAAGCAACGAACGGATCGCCCAGGCCCCGAGCATCAAGGTGACGCCCACAACAAGCCCAGCAGCCACTGCGACAGCCACGACCCGCAAACCTCGCAGAGGGACGCCTCGGGCCGACACGATCTCCACGGTAGCGAGCACGGATGGTGGGCGTGTGGAGATCGAACGGACCTACAGAGGAGGTCGGATCCGCGCCGGGCGAGTGGACGAGCCCCGTGGCCCGGCGTGTGATCGTCCGCACACGAAGCCAGTTTCACTATGGGCCCCTGACTCCGCTATCCTGACTTGGCTCCCCGGGGTGTGGCGCAGCTTGGTAGCGCGCTTCGTTCGGGACGAAGAGGTCGCAGGTTCAAATCCTGTCACCCCGACAGATTGTCGCTCGGAGAGCAACGCGAAACAGGCCGGTCCCTCTCGGGGCCGGCCTGATTCGCGTGCGGTCCGCGACGCGGGGTCAGTGGCCGTCGACCGGCGCATCCGCACCGGTGGACACCGGCTCGACGGCGGTCCCCCGCCACCGGGAGATGGCACGCATCACGTGGTAGACGATCAGCGCGGAGGCGGTGCCGAGGGCGATCCCCTCGAACGTCAGCGAGCCGGCCACCCAGGTGTAGTTCGCGATGCCGACGATGAGCGCGATGCCGGCGGTGGTCAGGTTCACCGGGTCGGAGAAGTCGACCTTGGCCTGGACCCAGATGCGGGCGCCGAGCACGCCGATCATCCCGTAGAGCACCGTGGCCGCGCCGCCGAGCACACCCGCCGGGACCGTGTTGATGACCTCGCCGAACTTCGGGGACAGGCTGAGCACCAGCGCGAAGGTCGCGGCGGTCGCGTAGGCCGCGGTGGAGTACACCCGGGTGGCGGCCATGACGCCGATGTTCTCGGCGTAGGTCGTCGTCCCGGACCCTCCGCCGGCACCGGCCAGGGTGGTCGCGACGCCGTCGGCGATCAGCGCCCGCCCGGTGATCGCGTCGTAGTTGTCACCGGTCATCGCGGCGACCGACTTCACGTGCCCGACGTTCTCGGCGATCAGCACCAGCACCACCGGGATGAACAGGCCGAGCGTCGCCAGGTCGAACGTCGGCGTGGTGAACTGCGGCAGCCCGACCCAGGCCGCCTCCCCCACCTTGGTGAAATCGATCTCGCCCCGCCACACGGCCACGACGTATCCCACGAGCACGCCGAGCAGGACCGCGAGCCGCCCGAGGATGCCCCGGAACAGCACCGTGATCAGCACGATCGCCGCGATCGTGACGATGGCGGTCACCGGGGCCGCGGACACGTTGCCCCAGGCCGCCGGGGCGAGGTTGAAGCCGATCAGGGCGACGATCGTGCCCGTCACGACCGGCGGCATCACGACGTCGATCCAGCGCGCTCCGGCCACGTGCACCACGACGCCGACCAGCGCGAGCAGCACGCCGACCACGAGGATGCCGCCCAGCGCCGTCGACATGCCGTGCGTGCCCATCACGGCGCCGATCGGCGCGATGAACGCGAAACTCGAGCCGAGGTAGCTCGGCAGCCGGTTACCGGTGATCAGCAGGAACCCGAACGTCCCGATCGCGGAGAAGAACAAGGTCGTCGAAGGTGGGAACCCGGTGATCAGCGGCACCAGGAACGTCGCGCCGAACATCGCGACCACGTGCTGTGCGCCGATCCCGATCGTGCGCGGCCAGGACAGCCGCTGCCCGGGTCCGACCACCTCGCCCGGTCTGATCGTCCTGCCGTCTCGATACAACGTCCAACCCTGCACGGATGCTCCTCAGCGAAGTGTTCGGGCCACCGGCCGGGACCCGTCCGGCATCGTAGCGGCGCCACGAGGACCGGCCCGACGCCCGTTGCCCCGGTAGGCCGCGCGGAACGCGCACCTGTGCCCGTGGCAGGATCGGTGCCATGCCGATCCCCGACTTCGTCACGGACCTACGGCGGCACGTCGGGACCGAGCTCCTGTGGCTCTCCGGGGTGAGCGCGGTGGTGTTCGACGACGCCGACCGGGTCCTGCTCGGGCGCCGCAGCGACACCGGCCGGTGGGCCGTGATCAGCGGCATCCTCGACCCCGGCGAACAGCCCGCCCTCGCGGCCCTGCGCGAGGTCGCCGAGGAGACCGGCGTGAGCGCGCGGGTGGAGGCGCTGACGTCGGTGCGCACCGGCGCCGCGGTCACCTACCCGAACGGCGATCGTGCGCAGTACCTGGACCTGACGTTCTGGTGCCGGCACACGGGCGGCGAGGCCCACGTCGCGGACGACGAGTCCCTCGAGGTCGGCTGGTTCGCGGTGGATGCGCTGCCGGAGCCGCTCACCGACTCCAGCGCGCAGCGCATCGCGGACACGCTCGCCTACCGGGCCGACCCCTCGGCCGGACCCGCCTTCGAGCGGTGAGGCGACGCCGTCGCCGCAATGCCCGACGGCGTCACGCCGGTTCGTCCGTCGCCGCGCCGGGGCACGTGGCCGGGTCTCGCAGGCCGTCCCGACGGCGGAGCGTCAGTTCGCGCGCCGCCGCGCCGCCGCGGCGGCCAGGTTCCGGAGCACCGACTCGGTCGTGTCCCAGGACATGCAGGCATCCGTGACCGACTGGCCGTAGGTGAGCCCCGTCGACGCCGGCTCCTGCCGCCCGGCCACCAGGAAGCTCTCCAGCATCACCCCGGCCACACCGCGCTCCCCCGCCGCGACGATCTGCGCGATCTCCCGGGCCACCTCGGCCTGGCGGACGTGGTCCTTGCCACTGTTGCCGTGGCTGGCGTCCACCACGAGGCGCCGGGCCAGGCCGGACCGCTCGAGCACGTCGAGGGCGGCCGTGAGCGCGGGCGGGGCGTAGTTCGGTCCCCGTCGGCCGCCACGCAGGATCACGTGGGAGTCAGGGTTGCCCGCGGTGTTGACGACGGCGGCCCGGCCGGCCGCGTCCACGCCGAGGAAGGTCTGCGGTGCGGACGCGGCGACGCAACCGTCCGCGGCCACCTGGACGTCGCCGTCGGAGGAGTTCTTGAACCCGATCGGCATGGACAGCCCGGAGGCCAGCTGCCGATGCACCTGGGACTCGACCGTGCGCGCCCCGATCGCGCCGTAGCTGACGGTGTCCGCGATGTACTGCGGCGAGGTCGTCTCGAGGAACTCGCACCCGGCGCTCACGCCCGCGGCGAGCACGTCGAGCAGCACGGTGCGGGCCAGGCGCAGGCCACGCGGGATGTCGTAGCTGCCATCGAGCCCGGGGTCGTTGATCAGGCCCTTCCAGCCCGTGGTGGTGCGGGGCTTCTCGAAGTAGACCCGCATCACCACGTGCAGGTCGTCGCTCAGCTCCGCCGCGAGCGCGGAGAGCCGGTGGGCGTACTCCACTGCCGCGACCGGGTCGTGCACCGAGCACGGGCCGACCACCGCGAGCAGGCGGTCGTCCCGGCCGGCGAGGATGTCCTGCGTGTGTGCGCGGGAGCGGGCCACCAGGTCGGCGGTCGCGTCCGGCAGCGGCTGCTCGGCGAGCACCTCGCTCGGGGTCGGCAGCGGCTCCATGCGCAGCACGCGCAGGTCGTTCGTGCGTTCGGTCTGGATGGGGTTCATCTCCGGGGTGTCCTTCCGGTCCGGGCGGATCACCCCAGGTCCCGGAGCGCCCGCCTCAATGGCGAAAGGGCGGGACCGGTAATGGTCCACGCCCTGTGTCGGCTCCGGTTGCGCGCGTCAGTGGCTGAGCGCGACGGCCGGGGCCGACACGCTAAACCAATACTGCTGTGCGCAACGCATGAGGTGAGGATACACACCCGGTGAGGCTGCGCCGTCGGGCGTCTCACCACACCCGGACCCAGATACCCGGGCGGCGTGCCGTCCCCGCGCCTAGCCTTGGGGTGGGGCCCCAACGACAGGTGCGGCGTGCCATCCGCGCACCTAGCCTTGGGGTGGGGCCCCAACGACAGGAGAGCGCGATGACTGACCTTCCATTCGGCGACCGGGTTGCGATCGTGACCGGCGCCGGCTCGGGCCTGGGCGAGGCGATCGCGAAGGAGCTCGCGGCCGGCGGCGCCGCGGTGGTGGTCAGCGACCTGAACCTCGACAGCGCGACCCGGGTCTCCGAGGAGATCGTGGCGGCCGGCGGCAGCGCGTCCCCGTTCGCGCACGACGTGGCGAGCGCGGACACCTCGCGCGCTCTCGTGGCGCACACAGTGACCACGTACGGCGGCCTGCATCTGGCCGTGAACAACGCCGGCATCGGCGGCGCGCAAGCGCCCGTCGGCGAGGTCGACCTGACCGACTGGAACCGGGTCATCGACATCAACCTGAACGGCGTCCTGTACGGGATGCGGTACCAGATCCCGGAGATGCTCAAGGATCCGCGGCGCAGCGCGATCGTGAACATGGCCTCGATCCATGGCGCGGTGGCGGCGCCCGGCAACGCCGCCTACACCGCGGCCAAGCACGCCATCGTCGGGCTCACCAAGAACGCGGCCGCGGAGTACGGCCCGGCGGGCCTGCGGATCAACTCCGTCGGCCCCGCGTACATCGACACCCCGCTCCTGCTGGACCTGCCCGACGAGTTCCGTGCCGCCCTGATCGGCAAGCACCCGCTCGGCCGGCTCGGGCTGCCCGAGGAGGTCTCCGCGCTGGTCTGCTTCCTGCTCTCGGACCGGGCCAGCTTCATCACCGGCAGCTACCACCTGGTCGACGGCGGCTACACGGCCGTGTAACCGCCGTCGACCGTGCTGTCAGGCTCGCGTGGGAACCTCCCGCTGGTCCGGTCCGACGTACTCGCTCAGCGGCCGGATCAGCGCGTTCGAGGCGGCCTGCTCCATGATGTGCGCGGTCCACCCGGTCACCCGGGACGCCACGAACAGCGGCGTGAAGGTCGGGGTGTCGAAACCCATCAGGTGGTAGGCGGGACCGGCCGGGTAGTCCAGGTTGGGCTTGATGTTCTTGCTCCTCGCCATCGCCTGCTCGAGCGTGGTGTACAGGTCGCCGAGATCGGGCCGGTCGTAGTGGGCCACCAGGTCGTCCAGGACGGACTTCATCGTCGGCACCCGGGAGTCGCCGTTCTTGTAGACCCGGTGCCCGAAGCCCATGATCTTCTTCTTGTTCGCGAGCGCGTCCTCCAGCCAGGCCTCGGCGGCGTCGGCGGACCCGATCTCGTCGAACGTGGCCATCACGGCCTCGTTCGCGCCACCATGCAGCGGCCCCTTGAGCGCACCGATCGCACCGACCACGGCCGAGTGCAGATCCGCCAGCGTCGAGGTGATCACGCGGGCAGTGAAGGTGGAGGCGTTGAAGGAGTGCTCCGCGTAGAGGACCATCGAGACCTCGAACGCGCGCACCACCTCCGGCTCGGGGACCTCGCCGAACGTCATGTACAGGAAGTTCTCGGCGTAGCCGAGGTCCGCACGCGGCGGCACGAGCTCCTGGCCGCGGCGACGGCGCTGGTCGAAGGCGACGACGGCGGGGAGCTGGGCGAACAGGCGCAGAGACTTCGCGAGGCTCGCCTCGGGCGAGGGGTCCTCGGCGGCCGGGTCGTGCGCGCCGATGACGGAGACCGCGGTACGGCACACATCCATCGGGTGGCAGGTGGTGGGCAGGGACGTGATGACGTCCACGACGCCGTCGGGCAGGGCCCGCTGGGCACGCTCGGCCTCGTTCTGGGCCGCCAGCTCGGCCTCCGTGGGCAGCTCGCCGTGCCAGAGCAGGTAGGCGACCTCCTCGAACGAGCAGTGCGCGGCAAGGTCCTGCACGGGGTAGCCGCGGTAGAGCAGCGAGTTGGTCTCGGGGTTGACCTTGGAGATGGAGGTGACGTCGACGACGACCCCGGCCAGCCCCTTCTTGATGTCGGTCTCGGTCATGGTGTGTCCTCCATCGGTCGGTGGATCGGTGCTGCTGGGGTGCCGGCTCAGGGCCGGTAGGTGAAGATCTCGGAGTCGAACTCGTTGTACGCGGCGTAGTCGAGCAGCTCGTAGAGCCGGGCACGGGTCTGCATCCGGGGCACCACGCCCGCCTGGGTGCCGGCGGCCACGATCTCGTCCAGGCCCCGCTCGGCCTCCCCCATCGCCAGCCGCAGCAGGGTCACCGGGTAGATCACGATGCGCACCCCGGCGGAGGCGAGCTCGGCGGTGGTGAACAGCTCGGACTTCCCGAACTCGGTCATGTTCGCGAGCACCGGCACGTCCACCGCGGACGCCACGGCCTCGAACTCACCGAGGTCGGCCATCGCCTCCGGGAAGATCGCGTCCGCGCCGGCATCGACGAGTGCCTTGGCCCGGTCGACCGCGGCGTCGAGCCCGTCGATGGCGCGCACGTCGGTGCGGGCCATGATGAGGAAGTCCGGGTCACGCCGGGCGTCCGCGGCGGCGCGGATCCGCTTGACCGCGTCACCGAGCCCCACCACGGACTTACCGTCGAGGTGCCCGCACCGCTTCGGGTTGACCTGGTCCTCGATGTGGGCGCCGGCGAGCCCGGCGTCCTCGAGGATCTGGATGGTGCGTGCCACGTTCATGGGTTCGCCGAAGCCGGTGTCCGCGTCCACGATCGAGGGCAGGTTCGTCATCCGGGCGATCTGCCCGGAGCGGGCCGCCACCTCGGTCAGCGTGGTGAGCCCGATGTCCGGCAGGCCGAGGTCGGCCGACAGCACGGCCCCGGAGATGTAGACACCCTCGAAGCCCTTCTCCTCGATCAGCCGTGCCGAGAGCGGGTTGAACGCCCCTGGCAGGCGCAGCAGGTCCGGGCCGGCAAGGGCCTCGCGCAGCCTGCGCCGCTTCTCCGACGCACTCGTCGGTGCGTGCAACATCAGAACAGGCCCTTCGGCGAGCGCACCGTCCCGAGCAGCCCCGACCGGGCGACCACGGTGAGCTGGGACAGTTGGCCCGCCTCGAGCTCCGGCAGCCGGGCCGCGACCGCGAGGAACCGGTCGATCTCGGCCGGCTCGAGGACGCCGTCGGCCAGGGTGCGGAACTTCTCCACGTACTGCGCGCGCTCGAACGGACGGGCGCCGAGCGGGTGCGCGTCGGCCACGGCGATCTCCTCGACGATCCGCTGCCCGTCGACGGTGGTGATCTCCATCCGGCCCCCGAACGCCTTCTCGGCCGGGTCGGTGGAGTGGTACCGGCGGGTCCACTCCGGGTCCTCGGCCGTGGTGATCTTGCGCCACAGGTCCACGGTGTCCGGGCGGTTGGCCCGCTCCGGGGCGTAGGAGCGCTCGTGGTGCCAGGCGCCGTCCTGCAGCGCCACCGCGACGATGTACGGGATGGAGTGGTCGAGCGTCTCGCGGGTGGCCGACGGCGAGTACTTCTGCGGGTCGTTCGCGCCCGAGCCGATCACGTAGTGGGTGTGGTGGCTGGTGTGGATCACGATCGAGGCGATCCGGCCCGGGTCGGCCAGATCGGGGCGGGTCCGGTGCAGGCGCCGGGCCAGGTCGATGAGCGCCTGCGACTGGTACTCGGCCGAGTGCTCCTTCGTGTACGTGTCGAGGATCCCGGTGCGCGGCTCCCCCGGGCCGGGCAGCGGCACGTCGTAGGTCGCGTCCGGGCCGTCCAGGAGCCAGGCGATCACGCCGTCCTCGCCCTCGTAGATCGGCTCGGGGGACGTCTGACCGCGCATCGCCCGGTCCACGGCCTCGATCGCGAGCTTGCCGGCAAGCGCGGGCGCGTAGGCCTTCCAGGTCGAGATCTGGCCCTTGCGGGACTGTCGGGTCGCGGTCGTGGTGTGCAGGGCCTGGCCGATGGCCTGGAAGATCGTCTCGGTGTCCAGCCCGAGCAGGGTGCCGATCCCGGCGGCGGCGCTCGGCCCGAGGTGGGCCACGTGGTCGATCTTGTGCTTGTGCAGGCTGATCGCCCGGACCAGGTCCACCTGGATCTCGTACCCGGTGGTGATGCCGCGGACCAGGTCCGCACCGGAGGCGCCGGCGTGCTGGGCGACCGCGAGGATCGGTGGGATGTTGTCCCCGGGGTGGGAGTACTCGGCGGCCAGGAACGTGTCGTGATAATCGAGCTCACGCACGGCGACCCCGTTCGCCCACGCGGCCCACTCGGGGCTCACCCGCAGGTCCGGGCTGCGCCCGAACACCGTCGATCCGGGCGTGTACGGGTGCGCGAGGGCCTGCGAGCGCGCCGCCACCACCGGGGCCCGCAGCAGCGAGGCGGTCGCCACGGCGGCGTTGTCGATCACCCGGTTGATGATCATCTCGGTGACCTCCGCGGTCACCGGCACCGGGTCGGTCGCGAGCTCCGCCAATTTCCAGGCGAGCTGCTCGGATCGGGGCAGGTCCTCGTCGCTGCGGTGGGTGCGTACCTGGTGGGTGATCATGGGCGTCTCCGATTTCACGCGGTGGGTTCGTTGACCGATGGCGCGGGTGGCCCCGTCGGTGCTGGTCGTGGCGGTGCCGGTTGCAGCGCGGCGGTCTCGTAGGTGTGCAGGATGTGGCCGAGGCTCGCGCGCAGGTGCACCAGGGTGGCGCTCGAGGCGAGTTCGGCGTCTCCGTCAAGGATGGCCCGGGCCACGACTCGGTGCTCGCCGACGGACTCCAGCAGCCGGGCCGGGTGGTCCCGGGCCACGCGCCGGAGCCGACGCAGGTGCAGCCGCACCCCGTCGAGCGCCTGGGTCAGGAACCGGCTTGCCGCGGCCGCGTCGATGGCGTCGTCGAGGCGCTGCACCAGGTCGTAGTAGGCGGCCCGGTCCTCCGGGCGGCCGAGGTCGAGGTCGACGGCGGCGCCCAGGTCCGCGACGAGCGTCCGGAACGGTCCTGGGTCGCGTCGCTCGGCCGCGAGCCGAGCCAGCCGCGTCTCGACGGCGATCCGCAGGTCGAACAGGTCGCTCACGTCCGCGGGCGCCAGGTCGGTCACGACCGCGCCGCGGGCGCCGGCGCCGCGCACCAGGCCATCGGCTGCGAGCCGGGCGAGGGCCTCGCGGACGGGGGTGCGGGAGACACCCAGCCGCTGCGCCTGCTCCACCTCGCCCAGGGGCGTCCCGGGCGGTAGCCGCCAGTCGAGGATGTCCTGGCGGAGCGCGGAATAGGCCCGTGAGCCAGCCCGCATCTCGTCGCCCTCCTTGGTCAGATCTTGACCCCAGCGTATACATAAGAGCGAATTTTGGCCAGCAAGTGAGGCAAATCCGAATGATATGTATACAACCGGAGGTCCGATCGGCCTGACACCGGAATCGATCCGGCGATCCGTCGCACCGGACGAGCAGATCCGGCCACCTCGAGCACGGCAACCGGGCCGTCATCGTGGTCGTAGGCTGCGGACATGCCGATCGATCGTGCCATTGGCCGCGCCCACCGAGCCGCCGACCGCGCCACCCGGGCCGCTGGGAACACCAACGAGGCGTGGCCCCCGCCGCCCTGGGAGGAGCGCTTCCGAGCACGCCGGGTGGGCCTGCCCGAGTGGGCCCGGGGCAACCCGGACCGCGCGGTGGTCATCGCGACCGCGGGCGGGGCGCAGCAGGTGCATTCGTGGACCGTCTCCACCGGCGCCTTGGTGCGGGCCACGGACCGTCCGCACGGCACCACCGACGCGACGATCGACCCTACGGGGGCGTGGATCTGGTGGTTCGACGACACCGACGGTGACGAGCTCGGCACCTGGCGCCGGCAGCCGTTCGCCTCGACGGTGACCCGCCGGCCCGAGCACCCCATCAACCTGCCGCCCGCCTACGATGCCGGACTCCTCCTCCACGACGACGGCACCGCCGTCATCGGCCGCAGCGACGACGCCTACGGAACCCAGATCCACGCCGTCCGCGCCGGGGTACCCGACGCGGTGCCGGTGCCGCTGTACCACCACGCCCAGGACGCGGAGGCCGCGGCCCTGAGCCGCGACGGCAACCTGGTCGCCGTCGAGCACAGCGAGCGCGGCGACAACCGTCACCCGGCGATCCGGGTGCTCTCCGTGGACAACGGCGCCCGGATCGCCGATCTCGACGACGGGCCCGGCCTCGGGCTGTGGGCGATCGCGTTCGCACCACTGCCCGGGGACCCGCGGCTTCTGGTGCGGCACGAGCGTTCCGGCGCCAACCGGCTGCTGATCTGGGACGTGCGCACCGGACTGATCCGGCCGATCGACCCGGGCCTGCCGGGCGACGTCGCCGATGCCGACTTCTTCCCCGACGGACGCTCCCTGCTCATCGCCCAGGACCACGAGGCGCGCACCCTGCTGTTCCGCTACGACCTCCAGGACGGCTCCGTACGCCAGGTGGGTTCCGCCGTCGGCACCGTCTCCGGGGCCACGCCCCGTCCGGACGGCGACGTCTGGATCGCGCGCTCGTCGGCCGCCGAGCCCCGCGAGGTGGTCTCGGCCGCCACCGGCGCCGCCCTGATCACGTTGAACGGGCCGCGACCGCCGGCGTCCGTGCCGGTGGAGGACGTCTGGGCGGATGGCCCGGGCGGGCGCATCCACGGCCTGCTGCGCCGCCCGTCGACGGGCTCCGCCCCCTACCCGGTGGTCGTGGACGTGCACGGCGGCCCCACCTGGCACGACTCGGACTCCTTCGACCCGTACGCGGCGGCGTGGACCGACCACGGCTTCGCGGTCCTGAAGGTGAACTACCGCGGCTCCACCGGGTACGGCTCCGCGTGGCGGGACGCGCTCCAGGCGAAGGTCGGCTTCACCGAGCTCGCCGACATCGCCGCCGTGCACGACGCCCTAGTCGCGGACGGCACGCTCGATGCGAACCGGTCGGTGCTGGTCGGTGCCTCCTGGGGTGGGTACCTGACCCTGCTCGGGCTGGGCACCCAGCCGGAGCGGTGGACCCTCGGGGTCGCCGGGGTGCCTGTCGCCGACTACATCGCCGCCTATGAGGACGAGATGGACAGCCTGAAGGCGTTCGACCGGTCCCTGTTCGGCGGCTCGCCGGAGGAGGTGCCGGACGCCTACCGGGTCTCCTCACCGCTGACCTACGTCGACGCGGTGCGGGCACCGGTGCTGATCCTCGCCGGCCAGAACGACCCGCGGTGCCCGTACCGGCAGATCGAGAACTACGTGACCGCGCTGCGCGGCCACGGCGCCACCGTGGAGACGTACACCTATGACGCCGGCCACGGGTCCCATGTGGACCACGAGCGGGTGCGGCAGATGCGCGCCGAGCTCGAGTTCGTGCTCCGGCATCTCCCGGGCGCGCGGGCCTGACGCCCAGGCACTGTCCCCGGCTCGCCAGGGGTGGTGGGCTGCCTCTCGGGGCCGCCCACCACCGACTCTCAGCGGGCCGCGAGCAGCTCCGCGATCTGGATGGTGTTCAGCGCGGCACCCTTGCGCAGGTTGTCGCTGGAGACGAACAGGGCCAGGCCGCGACCGTCCGGCACGCCCGGGTCCTGACGGATCCGGCCGACGAAGCTCGGGTCCTGACCGGCCGCCTCGAGCGGGTTCGGCACCTCGGAGAGCTGCACACCGGGTGCGGCGGCCAGGAGCTCGGTGGCCCGGGCCACGCTGAGCGGCTGCGCGAACTCCGCGTTCATGGACAGCGAGTGCCCGGTGAACACCGGCACGCGCACGCAGGTGCCGGAGACCAGCAGCTCGGGCAGGCCGAGGATCTTGCGGGACTCGTTGCGCAGCTTCTGGTCCTCGTCGGTCTCACCGGAGCCGTCGTCGACCAGGTTGCCGGCGAGAGCGACCACGTTGAACGCGATCGGTGCCACGTACTTGTTCGGCTCGGGGAAGGTGACCGCCTTGCCGTCCTGGGCCAGTGCCTTGGTGTCCTGCCCGACGGCGGCCCGGATCTGGGAGTCGAGTTCCTCCACGCCGGCGACGCCGCTGCCGGAGACCGCCTGGTAGGTCGACACGATGAGCCGCTGCAGGCCGGCCGCGTCATGCAGGGCCTTCAGCACCGGCATCGCGGCCATCGTGGTGCAGTTCGGGTTCGCGATGATGCCCTTGCGCGCATCCGCGATCGCCTCGGGGTTCACCTCGGAGACCACCAGCGGCACGTCCGGGTCCATCCGGAACGCCGAGGAGTTGTCCACCACGGTCACGCCGGCCGCGGCGAACCGCGGGGCCTGCGTCCGGGAGGTGCTCGCACCGGCGGAGAACACGGCGATGTCCAGGTCGGAGACGTCCGCCGTGGCGGCGTCCTCGACCACGATGTCCTCGCCCTTCCAGGGCAGCGTGGTCCCCGCGGAGCGGGCGGACGCGAAGTACCGCACCGCATCCGCGGGAAAGTCACGTTCCTCGAGCAGCCGGCGCATCACGGCGCCCACCTGCCCGGTGGCGCCGACGACGCCGATCCGTACGCCCATGTTCAACGTCCCGTTCCGCCGTAGACCACGGCCTCGACCTCGTCGGCGTCCAACCCGAACGCCGTGTGCACCGCTCGTACCGCCGAGTCCAGGTCCTCGCTGCGGGTGACCACCGAGATGCGGATCTCCGAGGTGGAGATCATCTCGATGTTGATGCCGGCGTCCCGCAGGGCACCGAAGAGCCGCGCGGAGACCCCGGGGTGGGAGCGCATCCCGGCGCCGACCAGGGACAGCTTGCCCACGCCCTCGTCGTAGCTGAGGCTTTGGTAGCCGAGCTCGGTGGCCGTCGCCTCCAACGCTTCCTTCGCCGCCTTCGACTGGTCGGCCGGCAGGGTGAAGGAGATGTCGGTCCGACCGGTCTCCTGCTCGGACACGTTCTGCACGATCATGTCGATGTTCACGCCCGCGGCCGCGACGGCCTCAAACAGCTGCGCGGCCTTGCCCGGCACGTCCGGGACGCCGACGACGGTGACCTTGCCCTGGGAGCTGTCATGGGCCACGCCGGAGATGATGGGGTTTTCCATTGGTCCTTCTTCGGGGTCTGCATCGGTCACGAGCGTGCCCTCGTTGAGCGAGAACGAAC
Source organism: Occultella gossypii (assembly GCF_019947135.1). Taxonomy (GTDB): domain Bacteria; phylum Actinomycetota; class Actinomycetes; order Actinomycetales; family Beutenbergiaceae; genus Occultella; species Occultella gossypii. The sequence goes on from NZ_JAGSHT010000013.1 coordinate 229,985, forward strand.
TGCGCACGTGAATAGGAACGCCGTAGCGGCGGGCATATTCCACAGCCCGCAGGTGCAGGATCTTCGCGCCGTTGGCCGCCATCTCGAGAGTCTCCTCGGTGGTGATCCGGTCGATCCGGCGCGCGGCCGGCACGATCCGCGGATCGGCGGTGAACAGGCCGTCGACGTCGGTGTAGATCTCACATACGTCGGCGCCGAGCGCGGCAGCCAGCGCCACGGCGGTGGTGTCCGAGCCGCCGCGGCCGAGGGTGGTCACGTCGTTGGTGTGCTGGGTGACGCCCTGGAAGCCCGCGACGATGGCCACGGCGCCGCCCTCGAGGACCCGCTGGATGCGGCTCGGCGAGACGTCGATGATGCGGGCGTTGCCGTGTGAGGTGTCGGTGATGACACCGGCCTGCTGGCCCGTGAACGCCTGCGCGTCCGTGCCGAGCTCGTGGATCGCGATGGCGAGCAGCGCCATCGAGATCCGCTCGCCGGCGGTCAGGAGGATGTCCATCTCCCGGTTCGGTGGGCTGTCGGAGATCGCGGCGGCGAGGTCGAGCAGCTCATCCGTGGTGTCGCCCATGGCGGAGACCACCACGACCACCTGGTTGCCGGCGGTCTTGGTCTCGGTCACCCGTTTGGCCACGCGCTGAATGCTGGCCGCGTCAGCGACCGACGATCCGCCGAACTTCTGGACGATGAGTGCCACGGAGGCTCCGATGGGGTGGGAAATTGGAACGTCTGATTCTAGATCGGACCAGTGGGTGGACACGTTTCGGTCCGCATCCCGAAATCATCAGCTGCCGCTGATGACGTCCCAGGTGAGCTTGATGATGAGCGCGGCGACCACCACGAGGAACGCGATCCGGATGAAACCGCTGCCCTTCGCCACCGCCATCCGGGTGCCGATGTAGGCGCCGAGGATGTTCGCCGCGCCGACCACGATCCCGATCCCCCAGAGCACCGCGCCGTATGGCACGAAGAACACCAGGGCCCCGAGGTTGGTGGCGAAGTTCACGATCTTCGCGAGCGCGCTCGCAGGTAGGAAGGCGTAGCCCAGCACGCTGACCAGACTGATGACGAGGAAGCTGCCGGTCCCGGGGCCGAGCAGCCCGTCGTACGCACCGATCGCGAGGCCGAGCCCGATGGCCGCGCCGTAGTGCCGGTTCCCGCTCCAGCGCAGGTCCGTGACGGCGCCGAGTTTGGGCTTGGCCGCGGTGTAGATGGCGACGAGGATCAGCACCACGATGATGATCGGGCGCAGGGCCTGCTCGGGGATGTTCGAGGCCAGCGCCGCGCCGCCGACCGCCGCGACGAAGGCAGCGATCGCCATCGGTGCCGCCGTGCGCATGTCCGGATGGACCCGCCGGTAGTACGTGATGGAGCTGGTGGACGTGCCCATGATCGAGCCGACCTTGTTCGTGGCCAGGGCCTGCACGGCGGTGATGTCCGGGACGAACAGCAGCAGGGCCGGGAGCTGGATCAGACCGCCGCCGCCCACCACGGCGTCCACCCAGCCGGCGGCGAACCCGGCCAGCACGAGCAGCGCGATGACACCGAGTGTCAGCTCCAGGCCACCGGTCCCCGGGAGGGTGATGGTGGCGTCGGCGAGCATCGGGGCGTCGGGCACGGAGCAGGTCTACCACCTCCGCCCTCCCGCCGCCGAGCCGGCCCGAACCATGAGGCACACGATCCGGACACAGGATCCACGCAGGGCACGCCGCTGACTCGCCGAACACGGCCGCGCCGGCGCCCTACGGTGAGGTCCATGTCCACACCGCTGCCAGCAGGCGGCCCGCCGCCCGATCCGATCGCGACCGCGCCTCCAGGTCCACCCGGCCCGCCGGCGGGAGCAGCACCGGCGATCCTGGCCCGGGGCCTGCACCGCTCCTTCGGAACCGTCCGGGCGGTGGCCGGGGTGGACCTGGCCGTGCGGCGCGGGTCGGTGACCGCGCTGGTCGGCCCGAACGGGTCCGGCAAGACCACGCTCCTGCTGATCCTCGCCGGCCTGCTCGCCCCCGACCACGGCTCCGTGCTCGTGGCCGGCGCCGATCCCGCCTCCTCGGCCCTGGCCCGGTCCCGGATCGGCTGGATGCCGGACTCCTTCGGCACCTGGGACTCCCTGACCGCCGTCGAGGTGCTCACCACGATGGCCGGTGCCTACCGGCTCGGACGCGAGGAGGGCAGCGCACGCGCGTGGGACCTGCTCCGCGCGGTGCACCTGGACGACCTGGCCACGGCCCCGGCGCACACCCTCTCGCGCGGGCAGAAGCAGCGCCTGGGCATGGCCCGGGCGCTGATCAACTCACCCGACGTGCTGCTGCTGGACGAGCCGGCGTCGGGCCTCGACCCACGCTCGAGGATCGAGATGCGCGCCCTGCTGCGTGGCCTAGCCGCCGGTGGCACCACCGTCCTGATCTCCTCCCACGTCCTCGCGGAGCTGGACGAGATGGTCGACGACGCCGTGTTCCTCACCCGCGGCCGCACCATCAGTGCCGAGCAGCTGGGCACCGGCGCCGGGACGCGCCGGTGGCGGCTGCGTTCGCTCGATCCCGCGGCGCTGCAGCGGTGGGCGGCCCAGGCCGGCGTCCCGCTCGTTGCGGACACGGACACCCCCGACGTCGAAGGCTCGGTCCTCGTCGATGTCGCCGACGATGCGGCCGCCGCGGCGCTGCTCGCCGCAGCGGTCGGTGCGGGGGTTCCGGTGGTCTCGCTCGCTCCTGTCAGCGGTCTGCTCGAGCAGGCCTACCTCACCCTGGATACGGACCGACGATGACGACCTTCACCGTTCCGCTGGAACCGAACCACCCGCCCGTTCCGGAGCCGACGGCTCCCGGCGCTCGGGCGATCTCCTGGCAGGGCGTCCGCACGATCGCCGTCCTGGAGCTGCGCCAACGGATCCGGTCCACGCGTTGGCGGGTCGCCCTGGGGGTCTGGTTCGGGCTGGTCGGCCTGATCAGCCTGCTGATCGGCGGCGCGTTCGCCGCGCTCGGCGGCGACCCGACGTGGGCGTTCGGTCTGGTCCTGATGTTCGTGCTCGGCCTCGGCCTGGTGGTGGCGCCGACGCTCGCGTCCACGGCCATCAACGGGGACCGCAACGCCGGCACGCTCGCCATCCTGCAGGTGACGCTGCTCTCGCCGGCGGACATCGCCGTCGGGAAGCTCCTGGCCGGGTGGGCCGCCGCGCTCGCGTTCCTCACGGTCTCGCTGCCGTTCCTGCTCTGGAGCGCGCTGCTCGGGGGAACGACGGCGGGCGGCTTCGTCCTCTCGCTCGTGGTGCTCGCGCTGCTGCTGGGAGTGGTCTGTGCGATCGGGCTGGGGTTCTCCGCGCTGACCGCCCGGACCGCCGGCTCGAGCGTGCTCACCTACGTGGCCGTCGCCTCACTCACGGTGATCTCGCTGATCCTGTTCGTGCTCACGTTCCCGGCCGTGACCACCACGGAACAGGTGCAGGTACACGGCATCGTCGAGGAGTCGATCGCCGACGGCGGCGAGTACCGGTGCGAGACCTTCACCGACCAGCGCGAAGTCACCCACACCGAGCAGACGTGGTGGCTGCTCGCCATCAACCCGTTCGTGATCCTGGCGGACACCGGCGCCCAGCCCGGCCTCGACCCGGACCGATCGGGCCCGTTCGAAGCGATCCGCGCGGCCACGAACCAGATGCGCAGCGGCCCGCCGGACGTCTTCGAGGAATGCTGGCTGTCCAGCTACGCCGAGCCCAGGGTGGACGACGCCGCGCCGGTCTGGCCGTGGGGCCTGGGCGCGAACCTGCTCCTCGGGGCGGCCGGACTGGCCGTCGCGATCCGCCGGCTCCGCGTGCCCTACCGCACCCTGCCGGGCGGCACCCGGGTGGCGTAGCCGCCGCGACGCGATGCGCGCTCGCCCCTGCGCGCCCACCGAGGCGCCACGGCCTGAGCCGCGCGCAACCGGTCGCCATGGTCCAGTTGCGGCCGCCGCGGAAGCGCCGAGCCCTCAGCCCCCGCCGTGCAGGGCGTCGAACTCGGCCTCACCGGCGACGTCGTCGTCGACGTCCAGGCGCAGGTGCGAGATCAGGCTGAGCAGGATCCGCATCGCGCTGGCCGCGCGCTCGCCCCAGGCCGACAGGTAGGAGAACTGCCACCACCACAGCGCCTCCGAGGGGTTCCCGGCACGGTGGTGCGCCAGCCCCACGCTCATTGCCTGCGCGACGTCCGACAGGTCGTTGCTCAACGCACCGGCGGTGACCTCCGGGCTGACCAACGGGTCCGCCACCTCGGTGTACTCGTCGATCCCCTCCAGCACGTTCGCCAGGGACACCCGGAGCGGCTCGAGGTCACCCTCGGGTCCGTCGTCGGGCTCGAACCGCTCGGCCGGGACGATGTCCACGATCGCGCCCAGACGGGCACCCGCGGCGCTGAGGTCGGAGACGGCGAGCAGCAGCAGCGGGATGGAGGAGTCCGGGCTCACCCCGGCGGCGACCTCACGGACCGTGTCCAGGAATCGCTCGGCGACCCCGGCGGTGGCGGTGGCAAGCACCAGCAGGTCGGCATCCAGACCGTGGTTCTCAGACATCGATGCTCCTCCGTCCCTCGAACGCCCGGCCGAGCGTGATCTCGTCGGCGTACTCCAAGTCTCCACCAACCGGCAGACCGGAGGCGAGGCGGGAGATGGTCAGCCCCATCGGCCGCAGCATCCGGGCCAGGTAGGTGGCCGTTGCCTCGCCCTCCACGTTGGGGTCGGTGGCGATGATGATCTCCTGGATGGCGCCGTCGGCGAGCCGGGTCATCAGCTCCCGGATCCGGAGGTCGTCCGGTCCCACCCCGTCGATCGGGTTGATGGCGCCGCCGAGCACGTGGTAGCGGCCGCGGAACTCCCGGGTGCGCTCGATCGCGACCACATCCTTGGCCTCCTCGACCACGCACAGCATGGCGGGGTCACGGCGCGGGTCCCGGCAGATCCGGCACTGGGTCTCCTCGGAGACGTTGCCGCAGATCTCGCAGAACCGGACCTTGGTCTTGACCTCGGTGAGCACGTGGGCGAGGCGCCGCACGTCCGCCGGGTCGGCCGCAAGGATGTAGAACGCGATCCGCTGCGCGCTCTTGGGACCCACCCCGGGCAGTCGGCCGAGTTCCTCGATGAGGTCGGCGATGATTCCCTCGTATGCGGCCATCAGGGCTGTCCGTCCGTGGTCTCGGTGATCTCATCGATCACGGTGCCGCCGAGCAGGCGCGCCACGAGCGGCGCGCCGATCAGGCCAGAGGACTCGATGTCCGGGTCCGACATGTCGGGTTCGTCGATAGACGCCGCAGGGCCCGACGGCGTCCGGTCGCCGCCGCGCGGGCCGGCGCCGTTGGTCTGGGCTGCGCGGGCGGCCGCGAACGCGGCATCCCGGGCGGACCCGGGCACGCCGCCGCCGGTGGGTGCCGCGGGGCCTGGTGCCGGGCTGCGCGGCGCCGAGGACCGCACGCCTCGGAAGGGCTCGGGCGGGGGGCCGTCATCGAAGTCCGGCGGTTCGGCCGGGGGGATGTCGTCATCCGGTGCCGTTCGCGGCGCACCGCCGGCCGATGGGGTGGGCCGGTCGCCGGGGCCACTCTCGCGCCGCGTGCCACCGGACGGCGGATCCTCGTCCGTGCCGCGACCGTCGTTCGCATCCCTGGAGCCGTCCGATTCACCCGCGCTCGTGCCCGCGTCGTCCCCGGGGATGTCCCAGGGCGGGGGCGGGAAGTCGTCATCCGCGGCGGAACCGCCGGTCCCCGCAGCGCCTGCGAGGGATGCGGTAGCGGCCCGGGCGGGCCGCTCGGGGTCGTCGGACTCGCTGTCTCCGGCGCCGGGAGGCCCGGCCGGCGCACGGCCAGCCGCGGCCTGGGTCGCCGGGCCGGCGGACGGCTGCGACTGTGCCGAGGGTTGGGCGGACAGGTTGCTCGAGCCCTGAGTAGCGGACCCGTGCGACGGCGAGGCGGGACCGGCGGAGGCCGGCCCCTGCGAGGCGCCTGGGGAGGGTTCGGCCGGGTTCGCCGGTGCGATCGGGGTCGCTGGTGGGGCCGGGTTCGCAGGTGCGATCGGAGTCGCAGGTGCGGCTGGGCTCGCCGGTGCGGCCGGTCGGCCCCAGTCGGCCTCGGCGCGACTGACCGCGTCGTTGCCGGGAGTCTGATCACCGGCGGGCGCACCCGCGCCGGCCGGGTCGTGGCCCGCATCGCCGGGCTGGGCGTCCGACTGGCCTGCCGGAGCGCTGCCGTCGGCGACCACGGCATCGATGCGCACGGACAGGCCGAGCGTCTCCGACAGTGCACGCTGCAGGTGCTCGCCGTGGCTGCCGTTACGGAACGCGGAGGCGAGCCCGGGGGTGGAGAACCCGAGTGCGAGGTTGGTGGCGTTCAGATCGACGACCTGGGCGTCCTGGGAGATGAGCGCCCAGGTGGTGCGCTTGATCCTGGTCAGGGTCTCCAGGACCTCGGGCCAGCGCCGGCGCACCTGCTCGGCCGTCATCCCTGCGGATCCGGCGGATGCGGCCGCTGCTGCGGGCGCCGCCGCCGGAGGTGTGGCGGTCGGACGTGGCGTGGCGGCGGCCGGTGGCGCAGCCGGAGCCTCGGCGGCAGCCAGCCGGTCCGGTGCGTCCGGCCGAGGCGCTGCCGAGCCGGACACGGACTGCGCCGAGGCCGACCCAGGGGCTGCGGCCCGCTCGGAGCCGTCGCCGCCGGTAGCTGCGGCCCGCGCGGAGCCGTCTCCGCCCGATCCTGCGCGCCCGGAGGAGTCGCCGCCGGATCCTGCTGCCTCGGAAGCGGCGGCGTCGGATGCTGGCTCCTGGGGTGCAGCGTCGCCGTCGGTGGCACCAGCAGATTCGCCCTGGTCGGTCGGTTCGGCCGAGGCCCGCGCCGCGGCCGCGCTGGCCTGGTCACCGTCAGCCACGTCGACGGCTGCGCCCGCCGCCGGGGAAGGCTGTGGTGGTGTGACCTGCGCGGAAGGGGCCGAGGTCTGGACCGGCGCCGGTGGCTGCGCAGGGGCGGGCGCCTGATCGGCTGCCGGTGCGTAGGCGGCTGCGGGTGCCTGTGGCTGGAGCGCCGCGGGTGTCGGCGCCGGTGACGGAGCGACTGCTGGCCCACGCGGGGCCAGTGGCGCCACGCCGCTGAGTGCGCCCTCGAGCCGGTCGAGCCGGGCGTTGAAGCCATCGACGCCGTCGTCCGCGGCGGGTAGGAGCAGTCGCGCGCAGAGCAGCTCGAGCTGCAGTCGCGGCGACGTCGCCCCGATCATCTCGGTGAGAGCGAGATTCACCAGGTCCGCGGCCCTGGACAGGGTGCCCAGGCCGAGGTGCTGGGCCTGCACGGCCATCCGCGTCAGTTGGTCCTCGGGGACGGCCCGCAGCACCGTGCCCGCCTGTTCCCCGGCGGCGAGTACCACGATCAGGTCTCGCATCCGCTCGAGCAGGTCCTCGACGAACCGGCGCGGCGCGTGTCCGGAGTCGATCACCCGCTCCACCACCCGGAACAGGCTGGCGCCGTCGCGAGCGGAGAGGGCGTCGATCGCGTCGTCGAGCAGCGCGCCGTGGGTGAACCCGAGCAGGGCGACGGCCCGCTCGTAGGTGACCTCGCCCTCGTCGGCGCCGGCGATCAGCTGGTCCAGGACGGACAGGGAGTCCCGCACGGACCCGCCGCCGGCCCTGACAACGAGCGGCAGCACGCCGGAGGCCACGGTCATGTTCTCGGCGGTGGCAAGCCGCTCCAGGTAGGCGGTGAGCTGCTCCGGGGGAACCAGCCGGAACGGGTAGTGGTGGGTCCGGGACCGGATCGTGCCGATGACCTTGTCCGGCTCAGTGGTCGCGAAGATGAACTTCACGTGCGCCGGCGGCTCCTCGACGAGCTTCAGCAGGGCGTTGAACCCCTGCGTGGTGACCATGTGCGCCTCGTCGAGGATGAAGATCTTGTACCGGTCCCGGGCCGGGGCGAACGCGGCGCGCTCCCGCAGCTCGCGGGCATCGTCGACGCCGTTGTGGCTCGCGGCGTCGATCTCGACGACGTCGAGGCTGCCGGGGCCACCCCGGGCAAGTTCCACACAGCTGTCGCAGGTGCCGCACGGAGTGTCGGTGGGCCCCTGGGCGCAGTTGAGGCAGCGCGCAAGGATCCGGGCGGACGTCGTCTTGCCGCAGCCGCGAGGCCCGGAGAACAGGTACGCGTGCGTCACCCGGTTCGCGCGTAGGGCGGCCATCAAGGGTTCGGTGACGTGTTCCTGACCGATCACGTCGGCGAACGTCTCTGGCCGATAGCGGCGATACAGCGCGGTGCTCACCCGATCACAATAGGCGGCGGCACCGACACCGCACACTCGCCTGTGTCCATCGGGCCCGAACCCGGCCCGAACCCCACTGTGCCGGGCACTGGCCCGCCGCGACCCGCACCCTCCACGGGGCATGAAGGACCCCCCGCGCACCCATCAGAGCCCACCTGCCCTTGCTGCCTTCCGGCCCTGGGGGGATTCAGCGGGATGACGCCACACGGGGGGTCTGCCGTCCAGTCTAACTGGACTCGCGGATAGGTTCGAACCGCCCAAGGCGACCGCACCGGTGACGGCGACCATCCGCCGTCGGGCATCAGCCTTCGGTCTACCGGCTCAGCCGCCGGACTCGGTCCGGCGCACCCGAACCGTGACGATCCGGTGCCCATCGATCTCGACCACCTCGAGGACATGGTCACCGGCCGGCACGACGTCGCCGACCTTCGCGACCCGGCCGAGCCGGTCCAGGAAATACCCGCCGACGGTCTCGTAGTCGCCCTCGTCCGCCAGCTCGAAGCCCGCCCGCTCGGCGAAGTCCTCCAGGTTGAGCCCGGCGTCGATCAGCCCGTCGTCCTCAGCGGGCGAAGGCGCGCCGACGAGCTCGATGTCGTGCTCGTCGTGGATCTCGCCGACCAGTTCCTCGACAAGGTCCTCGAGCGTGACGATGCCGTCCGTGCCGCCGTACTCGTCGATGACGACGGCGATGTGGATACGGGCGCGTCGCATGATGGACATCGACGGCAGCAGAGCGTTCGTGGACGGCAGCACTACCACCTCGCGGGCCAGGTCCCGGACCTTGCGCACCGTCGGCGAGGGGCGCACAGTCGCGGGGACCTCCTCGTCGTCGGCGGCGAGAGTGGCGACGTCCGCGAGGAACAGATCCCGCACGTGCACGAAGCCGAGGATGTCGTCGAAGTTCTCGCCGATGACGGGATAGCGGGAGTACGGCTGGTCCGCGATAAACCTGGTCGCATCCCGGATGCCGAGGTCCCCGTCGAGGAAGGCGACCTCGTGGCGGGGGCGCATCACCTCGCTGACCGAACGCTCGCCGGCGTCGAACACGTCCCGCAGGATCTGACGCTCGTCCTCGGGCAGACCCTCGTGGGCGATGACCATGCCTCGAAGTTCCTCGTCGGTCATCTCTTCGTTCTTGGCGTTCGGGTCACCCCCGAAGAGCCGTACGACGGCATTGGTGGAGACCGAGAGCAGCCAGATCACCGGTCGCATCAGGGCCGAGAACCGGTCCAGGAGCGGGCCGACGCCGAGGGCGACCCCGGTCGAACGCTGCAGTGCGAACCGCTTCGGCACCAGCTCGCCGAGGACCAGCGACAGGTAGGCGATCACGAGCGTCATCACGATCAGGGACAGGGTGCTCGCCACGGACTCGGGCATCCCCCAGCCGACCAGGGCCGGCACGAAGTCCGGCGCGATCGTGGACGCGCCGTACGCGGCGGAGAAGAACCCGGCGACCGTGACCCCGATCTGGACGGAGGCGAGGAACCGGTTCGGGTCGCGGGCCACGGCGGCCACCCGGGCGCCGCGGTCGCTCTGCTCGGCGAGCTGGTCGATCTGGCTCTCCCGGAGCGAGACCAGCGCGATCTCGGTGGCCGCGAAGACCCCGCCGATCAGGATGAACAACAGCACGAGGCCGAAGCTGACGAGCGTGCCGCCGTCCATCAGGCGGCCGTTCGGGTGGCGTGTGTGGCGGCGCGATCAGTGCCGCGGGCTGGGCCCGCCGTGCCTAGGCGCGGTCGGGATCGTCGATGCGGAGGGTCGTCCATGTCACCATGCAACCGTCAGCAGCCCCACCGGCGCAACCGGCCGAGGTCCGGCTGTGCTGCGGCTCACTCCGATCGGTTCGGAGCGGCGCTCCAACTCGGGTATCCTCTTTGAGGCCTGACCAGGAGGATTCGCCTAGTGGCCTATGGCGCACGCTTGGAAAGCGTGTTGGGTGCAAGCCCTCGGGGGTTCGAATCCCCCATCCTCCGCCAGCACCTCCCAGAATCTCGCCGAAACCCGCAGTTTTCGGCGAGATTCTGCCGTTTCTGGCCGTTGCCCTGATGTGCAGGGATAGGCATGAACGAGCCCCTTGCGGCAGAATTTCTGACACAACGCTGACACAGACAAGGTCGATGTGTCAGCGGAGAGGAGGTCCAGGATGGTCGCTACGAGCCTTCCACGCGGGATCGTCCGGTTCCGAGAACGCTACCGGGTGCGCCTCGATGTCGACGGAACCACGCACAGCCTGGGCGTCTTCGACACCCTGGGCGACGCAAGGGCCGCACTCGACATCGCCAAGGGCCAGCGCGCCCGGGGCACCTTCGTCCCGCCCAGCCAGGTGCGCGCCGAGCGCCGGGCGGCCAAAACCAAGGCCGAGACCGACGCCCTCACGCTCGGCGAGTGGGCCGAGCAGTGGCTGGAGGCACTCGCGGCCAACCCGGAGCGCTCCCCCTCGACCGTGCTGTCGTACCGGTCTGTACTGCGCACCCACGTGCTGCCCGAGCTCGGCAGCACCCGCCTGGTCGACCTCACCCCGCAGCAGGTCGCCGCTCACCTCGCGACGCTGCGGGCAATGCCGTCGAAGCGTCACCCGGGTGCGCGGGCCAACGGTGTGGCACCAAACGCGGCCAGGGTGCTGCGCTCGTGCCTCAATGCCGCTGTCAGGCGACCGGACATCGGTCTGGCGTCGTTCGCGTTCCCAGAGGCACCGTCGCAGGCCCAGGTCCGGCCGGAAGAGGAGGACGGCGACGTGGCGACGCCCGAGCAGGTCGCCGCGATGGCTGCGGCGATGCCGGAGCATCTGCGCACCGCCGTGCTGCTCGCCGCCTGGTGCGCCCTGCGGCTGGGCGAGGTGCTCGGGCTCGAGCGCCGCGACTTGGAACACCTGGACGACCCCGCGCGAGCCGTGCTGCACGTCCGCCGGCAGTGGAACACCAAGGCAGGGAGGCTGACAGACCCGAAGCGCGGCAGCAAGCGCAGCATCGCAATCCCGGCCTCCCTACTACCGATCCTGAGCGACCACATCGAGACCCACGCGGCCCCAGGCCGCGACGGCCCGCTCTTCACTCCCCCAACCCGGCGTGGCCGACGCATCTCCCAGACCGCATTCGACAGGTACTGGCGCGATGCGAGGAGGGCCGTCGGCCGCGACTCGTTCCGCTTCCACAGCCTCCGCCACACCGGCCTGACCGAGTACGCCCGCCAGGGCGCGACCCTCGCCGACCTCCTGGAGCGCGGCGGTCACACCGACGTCTCCGTCGCTCTGAGATACCAACACGCCTCCGCCCAGCGGGACCGCGAACTGACAGGCCGACTCGATCGACTCGTCATACTCGACCCGTCACGAACGGACTGAAGCGACGACTTCGGCGTTTCGCTCGGACACGAGAGAGATATGCGAAGCTCGAACCTTTACTACGAAGCAGAACTAGTTCGAACCTCGATTTTGCCTATGTCCCTCCCCAGCTCGGCCGAGACTGCCGGCCATGACCATCCACTCTCGTCAAGCCCAGATTCCGCCCAGGCCTCATCAAGATATACCTGAAACGCGCGTGCACGTGCGAGTCTTTCGCCAATAAAGTAGGCGGAGGCAATTCGCGGCCTCACACTGGTGTCAATGATGGGCACATCAACGACGACCGCATCGCAGTACGTGAACAGGGGGATCAGTTTGTTTAGGGTGTACGCACCTACCATTGTTATTCGCGCGCGTTCAGCGTGCGCTGCATTAAAATCCGTGAGGGGCGCCTCTATGAGTCTGAAACGAGCGAGATAGTTCAGTGCAAAAGAAACTGCCTCTAGGTCAAACCCTTGCCCTTGGAGGTGGCTATAAACGTCCGATACCTCGATATATCCAGCGCTGTCTTTAGCATCGCCACGCGAGAGCACGTAGGCGAGGGCTAGAGGCAGGAGGAAGTGGTTGCGTCGCTCGGGTCTGTCAACAGCGAACATGTTTGCGATCGGAGAAGTCTGAGGGTCATAGTACTCATTATCTCCGTACATCAGCGACCGCAGGAACTCATGAATTGGTATGAAGTAGTCGCCAGGATTGCGCTTCTCTACTTCGACGATCTTCACGGTGTCGACATGACCACTGCCGACGAACTGCGTAACGAAGGACAGAGCGCGGCGCATGTTCCCACCGGCGAGGTTATCGATCAAAGCAAGCAATTCCCTGTTGCGCCTGAAGTTTCCTTCTAGAACACGTAGAAACAACTCGAGGTTCTCGCTCGCGAGGGTCAGGCCCCCGCCATTCGTTCGCACGTCGCCGCCACCTTCAAGGACCTGGAGAGCGAAATCGACCCGCTTCTGTAACATGACGTCCGTACGGGGTGGCGAGATGGCGAAGACCCGCGGATGGTAACCCGAAACAGCGCCGTACCTTTGCGACTCATAGTACGTCTCGGGCCGGAGGGTCACGAAGACCGTCGCATCCCACGAGGCCGCTAGCTCGTTCGCAGCAAGGAAGACCAGATTCTGGACGTCGTGATCCCGCTGGTCCACATTGTCAAGGAATATGACGACCTGCCGATGATGGGATCGGACGATCCGGTTGATTGCCCGCCTGAGGTGGTCGCTCTTGTTCCCGATTAGTCCTCGGAGAAAGTCGATACGACGGAGCAGGTAGGCTTGGGAATCCACGTCCTTGAGTTGACCGTCCACACCCCGGTCAAACCGCTCGATATCCTTTCGGTAGAGATCCTCAACGAACGCAGCATCGTCAATGTCAATGTCGAAGTCCTCCAACAGCGTCTCACGAATCCGCTCCACTGCGTACTCGGCAGGCGAACTGAAGGTGGCTCCGCGTCCGTAGTCGACTGTTACTGCGATCGCATCTTGGAAGACCGGCTTGGCATCGATCCGAACCAAGTGTTGGATGAATGTGCTCTTGCCGACTCCTACGCCTCCCAGTAGCACTATCGGCCGATGTGAGGCGGCGGCGGACAGCGCCTCCTCCGAAAGTACGGGATTCACGCCTTTCTTCAAGGAGGCTGGCTCCTCAAGTTGGCCCCGCTCCCCTAGCACCGCGGCCGTCCTGCTCGTCAATAGCTCTCGGGATATCTCTGCGTACGACGAGAGTGCACCACTTGTCGCGTAGCACCGCTCAAGGAAGAGATCGCTGTACTTCTCCTCTTGTGGCATGTCTTCAAGCATCACTTCGCCCATAATCTGCAGGTTCGTCTGCATGTTGTTGCGCCGCTTGACCCCGGGGTAGGACGTCAGCGCGCTGGAGAGAGGCGGTGGAGGTGCATGAGTTCCGGTGCTCAGTTGACTGAAGATCCTCTTCGCACGAAGGCCATCGTAGGAGAGGCAGTTATAGAACGTCACGAAATGCTCTTCTATTGCCTCCAGTGACGGATATACTAAAGCCTTACCGTCGAGTGGCGCCACACCGTCATTTCTGCTTCCGAGGAATGCGACCCATTGATGTCCGTTTGTGACGACGCATGGTGCCACGCCGCGCGAGCCGGCATACCGCATCACCTGCTCCATCGCCGATTTGAGGCTCGCGTTCGAACGATCGCCTATGAGCGCGCGGATCCCGCAGGTGCCGCTCTTGGTGTCCATGGGTAGAACAAACGCGGCGCCTTCCTTCTTCGCCTCGACGATCGCGATTGTGCCGATCTCGCGTAGCTCGTAGTCCGTGTACCCATCGGCCGCGTACTGCTCCACGGTGATCGACTCGCTTGGCCAATCCAAGACAGCGCTCAGCATGTGATCGATGACGTCGAACCGGGTCTGCGCCTCGTTTCGCGTGCCCAGCCATTCGCTGGCAGACTCGCGCTGCTTCAGGGCTACGAGCGCGGCGCAGCCAGTGTCGAACGACAAGGCTTCTCCTTAGGTGGTAGCAGTCAGCGCGTGCTTCGCAGAAGCGTATCGGCGTGCCGGCACAATCGCCCGTCGCCTCGCCCCTTCAGGTCAAGCCCAGGGTGGTGGTGTACAGGCGCTGATCCGCCGATGGCGGAGGGTCGAGCTGTCAGTGCGGGGACGGTAGTGAGTAGCTCCTCGGGCTCGGTGGGCGGGTTGAGGGCAGCGCGGGCGCGGGTCAGGATGCCGAGGCCGATGTGGCGGCATTGTTCGGTCCAGGCGGGGTGCTGTTCGGCGAGTACGGCGCCGATCAGGCGCAGGATGGCGTTCCGGCCCGGGAAGTTGCCGACGACGTCGGTGCGGCGGCGGATCTCGCGGGTTGAGGCCTTCGTTGCGTTTGTTGGACCAGATCCGACGCAGATCTCCTTCGGGAACATGGTGAGGCCAGGCTGTCGGCGCGCGCGTCGTCCGGTGGGCGGCGACGTTCGGGGAGCTTGCGACCAGGGCGTCGATGATGCGTTCGAACTGGCTGTGCACGGCTTCGTCGGGCTGGTCGTAGACCGAGTGCCGCAGTGCCTTGACCCAGGTCCAGGACGCGTTCGGTGCAACGGACATCAGGTTCGCGGCGTGGTGGGCGCGACACCGCTGCCACGCGGTTCCGGGCAGCGTGGCACCGATCGCCTCCAGCAGCCCGGCGTGGGCGTCGGAGGCCACCAGGCCGACACGGCCGACACGGCCGACTCTGGTGAGCCCGCGCGCCACGGGATTGCGGATCTTCGAGAGGCTGGAAGGTTCACTCGAAGGATCTACCCGGTGTGACCGCACCTACATCGTCGCACGCTCACCCGGGGCCGTCGTACTCCACTCTGCCCAATTCCACTCTCTAAGAACCCCTTTCTCGCGACCCAGTACCGGTGTTGCCCGCTCCTAGTTGAGGTCTGCCCTCCCGCGACCGAGCGCGCGAGTACGCACCCCCGAACAATATGAGTCGCAGGTGGACCGGCAGCTGCGCACGCCCCACTCCTCCGGCGACTACCCCTTCATACCGCCGTCCATGGCTAGGACAGGAGCACTGGCGCTGCGGACCGGCGGGACCTTCGGTCTTGATCAGTGTCGCGTGGCACACGGTGGCGCAGCGGTCTCCGCAAGGAGCCGCTCTTCCTGACGCAG
This sequence comes from Occultella gossypii, assembly GCF_019947135.1. Classification (GTDB taxonomy): domain Bacteria; phylum Actinomycetota; class Actinomycetes; order Actinomycetales; family Beutenbergiaceae; genus Occultella; species Occultella gossypii. The sequence goes on from NZ_JAGSHT010000013.1 coordinate 245,192, forward strand.
GCGACGCCCGATCAGAGGCTGAGCCAGCCGCGACAGCAGCGGCACCTCGTGGCCACACCCATCACCCGCGGAGCGCCCTACCCGGCGCCGCTCGACCGCCCGCTCGTTCGATCGACGACTTCTCGAGCGCAACACACCTCTTGCACCACTGGTGGGTGGTTCCGTATCGATATCGACCTGTTCGCGCGCGGCCGTACGTGTAGTGGGTGTGATGACGATCCACTCACTGCACGCCGGCAACGGGTATGAGTACCTGACCCGGCAGGTCGCGAGCGGCGATGAAGTGCGGCGTGGGAAGTCGCTGAGCGACTACTACAACGCCCATGGCAACCCACCCGGACAGTGGGTCGGGAGTGGTACCCGAGCGATGCAGATCTCGGGTCAGGTCGACGCCCAGCAGATGCGCAGCCTGTTCGCCTTCGGTGCGCATCCGAACGACGAAGCGCAGATGCTCGGCCGACCGTTCCTGCGCCGTCGCGAGTGGGAGGACGATCCCTACCAGGCTGCACTCGAGCAGGCCTTCACCACGTTCGCTGCACAGCACGACCGGGCGCCTCGTGCCGGTGTCGAGCGTGAGCGCATTCGGTGGCACGCCGCCACCGAGATGGTGCGTCAGAGCCTCGGCAGCGAGCCGTCCAAGCCCGAGGTCGCTCGCTACCTAGCGGGGCGATCCTCAGCCAACAGGGAGGGTGTGTCCGGCTTCGATCTCGTCTTCACGCCGGCCAAGTCGGTGTCGGTGCTGTGGGCACTCGCCGACGACGATGTGCGCGAGCAGATCAGTCAGGCGCACGCGCATGCGTGGCAAGAGACGCTCGCGTGGATCGAGCAGGAAGCAGCCCTCACTCGTACCGGTCGTGGCGGTCTGAAGCAGATCAACACGATGGGTCTGACGGCGGCCGCGTTCGACCACCTGGACTCACGTTCGGGTGACCCGAACCTGCACACCCACGTCGCCGTGTCGTCGAAGGTGCTGGGCGTCGACGGCAAGTGGCGCAGCCTTGATGCTCGCGTGCTGTTCCGGCTGACCGTGGCTGCCTCGGAGCGGTACAACGCCATCGTCGAGGAGCAGCTCGTGCAGCGGCTCGGCGTGCAGTTCGTGGCCACGCCTCGCCCCGGCAAGAAAGTTCCCGTGCGAGAGATCGACGGCGTCGGCGCTGACCTCGTCGCCCTGTTCTCGCAGCGACGTGCAGCGATCACCACGTCGTACGAAGCGATGGTCGGCGAATATCGAGCCAAGCACGGCCACGAGCCACCCCGCACCGAGCAGTACCGCCTCGCACAGGCAGCGACCCTGGCGACCCGCACCGCCAAGGAACCTGGCCGACCGCTGAACGAACGAGTCCTCGACTGGCGCGCTCGCGCCGTCGAGATGCTCGGATCTTCTGAACGCTTGCAGCAGCGGCTCGCTTCAGCTTTGCACCGTCAACCGACGCAAACCACCCTCCTGCTCGACGAGCGCCGGTTCACACAAGAAGCGGTGACGCAGGTGATAGAGCTGCTTGGCCAACGGCGCGCCACGTGGACCCAGTTCCACGTCCTCGCCGAAGCGACGCGGGTGGTCCGCACGCTGGCCGCCGTCCAGCAGGGATGGTGGTCCGTCACCGACGCCGCGCATGCGGTGACGACCGCCTGCTTGAAGGCCTCCATCCAGCTCACGCCGTCGGACCCCACACCCATCCCGACGGCGTTGGCCCGCGCTGGCGGGGCCTCGATCTACGTGCAGCACGGGACCACGAGGTACACCTCGCGACAGGTGCTGGACGCCGAGGCGGAGCTTCTACGAGCAGCACGGGCAAGTGGTGGTCTCACGGTGCGGGGGAGCACGTTCGAGGCCGCTGCCGCTGATGTCCAGATCGACTCCCGACGACGCATGGACACCCGCCAGATCGAGCTGGCTCGGCGGTTCGCCTGCAGCGGCCAACAGCTTGTCGCCGGCATCGGACCGGCCGGTGCCGGCAAGACGACAGCGATGCGAGCCTTCGTCGCCGCGGTCCACGGCGAGGGCGGCAAGGTCGTCGCGCTGGGACCCTCCGCCGTCGCCGCTCAAGTCCTCGGCGATGACCTCCACGTCCCCGCTGAGACCCTGCACAAGTTCATCGCCAGCCACGATCACGACACCCCCGTGCCGGAGCATCTACGCCTCGATGATCGGACCGTGCTGCTGATCGACGAGGCAGGCATGGCCGGCACGCTCGACCTGCAGAGAGTGCTGCAGATCGCCCAACGTGAAGGAGCGTCCGTGCGGCTGCTGGGCGACCCGAGCCAGCTCGGCGCAGTCGGCGCCGGAGGTGCGCTGCGGCTCATCGCCAACACCGTCGGGGCCGCCGAGCTCCGCGATGTCCACCGGTTCAGCACGCCCGGTGAAGACGCCGCCGGCCTCCTGATCCGGGTCGGCCGCAGCGCAGGTCTGGACTTCTACATCGATCAGGGTCGCGTCCACTCCGGCACACGCGATGCCGCGCTGGAGGATCTCCACGCAGCCTGGGTCGAGGACCTCGGCCATGGGCGCAGCTCGATCATGGTCGCCGCGACCAACGACGACGTCACCTACCTCAACGAGCGCGCACGCCAGCACCGCATCGCCAGCGGCGAGGCCGCAGAGGACGGCGTTGAGCTCGCCGACGGCACCGGTGCCGGGATCGGCGACATCGTCGTCACCCGTCACAACGACCGGCTGCTGCGCCACGGCAGCACCGACTACGTCAAGAACGGCGACCTCTGGACCGTCACCGGCATCCGCGACGACGGCGCACTCACCGTGCAGCACCACGAGCACCGCACCCGCACCGCGCTGCCCGCCGCATACGTGCGCGAGCACGTCCAGCTCGGCTACGCCACGACCGTGCACCGCTGCCAGGGCATGACGGTCGACGTCGCCCGGGTACTCGTCGACGACTCGATGGCCCGCGAGCACCTCTACACCGGCATCACGCGGGGCAGGGAGAGCAACCATCTCTATGTCGTCACCGAGGAGCTGCTCGACGTCTCCCTGCACCACCAGCCACAGCCCCTTGCCGCGGCCCGCGACGTCCTCGAAGCCGTGCTCGGACGCGGCGACTCCGACGACGCCGCCCTCACCACGGCGATGGCTGACCGGGAGGCATCGAACTCGCTCGCGATGCTCGTGCCCGCCTATGAGGACGCCCTTGCGACCGCGCTCGATCCCCACGCCGTCGCCAGGATGGGCGAGGCCATTCGACGCGCCTACCCGCCCGACCAAGCCCGCCGCATCCTGGCGGACGAGTCGTGGCCACACTTGGCTGGGCTTCTGTACCGCCACCAGCGAACCGGCACCGATGTATCAGCGCGGCTCGGGGAGCACGTCGAGAGCCTCGCCGGGGCGCGCTCGCCCGCTCCCCTACTGGCATGGCAGCTCGACGAACCCGTGACGGACGGTGAGGGTCTGCCCTCCTGGATCACTCCCCCACCGCCTGACGAGAGTCGACCGCGGGACGCGCGCAACGCCGTCGGGCATCCAGTGGAAGCCAGCGGCACGGAGGAGGCGGCGGTAGCCGCGTGGCTGCGCGATCGAGCGCAACGGATCCGCGATCGCCTCGACGAGCTCACCCGACGAGTCGCCGAGCATCCACCGGTCTGGGCCGCAGCGCTCCCGGAGCCACCCGGTATCGACTCCCCGGACCGGCTGGTCTGGGACCACCACGTGCGCCAGATCGTCGCCTACCGCGACCGGTACAGCATCGATACCGACTCGCCCCTAGGAACGTCGTTGCCTGCGGGCAGCGCCATGGGCAGGGCTCGGATGGCCGCCGAGGCGGCACTCACCGCGCTCGCCGCCGTCAATGACGCGCCCGACGTGGCCGAACGCGACCGGCTGCGGGAGATCGGGCGGGAGCAAGCATTGGCGCAGGCCGAGGTCAGTCTCGATGAGCTGCAGCAGGGCCCTATCTATCCGCTCGTCCCGATGCACCAGCATCTGAGCATCTATGGCGACGGTGCAGGGCCGGGGCTCGGCTGAACGTCTCTCGGTCATCGCAGATATCAACCTGTTCGCCGGCGAACAGGTCGATATCAGACACGCGACACGCACTGGTCAACCTCGCAGCAGCAGTTCCAAACGTTGGAGCCCTGCAGTCGCGCCTCCGACCATCGCCCAGACCGGGCGGTGCGCCCTCATGTCTCCGAGCATCGAACGCAGACGATCCCGCTCCAATGCGTCCAGCGGCGGTTCGCCCCGGACGTCCGCCGGGGTCAGCAGCGTCGACAGCACTGCGAAGTCCGTGAGGTGCCGATCGCGCTTGCGATCGAGCATCACCGTCCGTGCCGCTGCTTTCGCACCGAGCGCACCCAGCACCGAAGGCCGTAGGACCGCGCCGGTGCGGCCCTCGACCTTCACGGCCTGCGCCGAGGTTCTGTTCAGGGCTTTCTGCGCGCCGGGAGTCTCCAGAGTGGTGCCACCGCCGGCGCCCCGTCGACGAGCGGCGTGCTCGCCCAGGAACCTAGGGATCAGGACATCGATGACTGCCGCGTCGCGGACCCAACGGTGCTGGTGACCAGTGTGCGTGGTGCCGGCAGGGGCGAACCCGGCTGCCTTGAGGGTCGACGTGATCTGAAAGAGAGCGTCGGGATGGCCGCGGACGTCGAGCACGGTGTCTGCGTCGTCGGTTGCACGGGTCGGCCACGAGCCACGGGCCGCGCACCACAGGTGAACCATCTGGCCGCCCACGAGCGTCCAGCCGGTCGGGTGCGACTCGTAGAGATCGAGCAACGCCGCCCAACCTGCTGCTTGATCCGCATTGAGCATCGGCACCTCGACTACCTGCTCGCTCACGCCTTCCGCTCCCGGTTGGCAGGGCGCCCGTGCTCGCGGATCAGCACCATCGCTTGTTGCGCTTCTCTGGGACCCAGATCGGCCAGGTCAGCTGCCACGAGCAGCCACGGCACCGGCGCCCGTGGACGGACGTCGCACACGTAGAGGATGGCGTTGCCCGACTCCCCCAGTTGTGCGGGGACCAGCAGGTGATCGAAGGTCACCGCGTCGACGTCCCCACGGGAGACGTACCCCTCGGCAAGGCGTGAGTCAGCCATCCCGGACCGCCGGTCGGAGCGTCCCGAGGCCGCAACGCGCGCATCGGACAGCACCCCTGCGGGATCCGGGGCCGTCAGTACTTCGCGTCGGGCGCGCCGTGCCAGCAGCGAACGCAGCGAGGCCACCGGGTCACGCTCAGTCAGGAGCTTGTCCCAGCGAGATCGCATCCGCCACAGCTCCGACGCGCTCACACCGTCAGGACGACGACCGTCTGCGACCTCGACAAACGCCCACGCCATCCGCGGACTCAATGGTTGCCCTGCACGACGGGGTGTGGCGGGGATCGACGAGGGGTCGACCAGCCAGGTACCACCAATCCGTTCGCCACGAAGCTGACCATCCGCGAGCATGCTCCGCACGCGCCGTGGGCTCACCCCCAGATGGCCTGCGGCATCCGTGATGGACAAGAGCTCCATGTGCATAATTGTGCCGATACCGGAGCAATACTGTCAATCTCGAAGATCGAAGATACCGCAGGCGGCGACGATCACTCCGGAACGTGCAGGTCAGCAGAGTGAACGATGTCGTGATCTCGGAAACCACGCGACTTCCTCTCTGCGCGGCGGCGGCCCTCGCGTGGAGGGTGTCCACCGTCGAGCGGCCATACGGTTCGCCTGTCCGGTCTGTTCCGATGCACTGCTGCATCTCTGGTCGCAGTGCGGAGTTGCCGGCCGAGCTGTGATCGATGGTGAGGGAGTCCGCGAACGACGCCGATCTACTGAATGTCACGGTTCACCAGCCTGGGCCGTCTGAGGTCGCCTCTAGTCTCTCCGACATGAGCAAGCGAAAGGACCCACCGCGGCCCGTCGTCGTCAGCGTATGGGCGAAGGCGGCGGGCCGTTGCTCGATGTGCGGGGATCCGCAGCTCGTGAGCGCCATTCGCGATGTGACTGTGACGATCGGTGAGATTGCGCACCAAGCCGGCGCCACTGAGGGCAAGAAGTCTCCGCGGGGCGACGCTGACGTTTCCCTCCCTGCACGGGACAAGGAGGAGAACCTCATGCTCCTGTGCCACGAGTGCCACCGGAAGATTGATTCAACCTCAGGACAGGAGGTGTACACCGTCGAGGTGCTCAGGGGGATCAAGGAGCAGCACGAGGCGATGGTCGCTGCGCTCACCGACTTCCGCACCGAGAGCAGGACGCTCGTCGTGGCGACCCGCAGCACGGTGAGACAGCAGGCCGTCGCGGCGACGCCCCGGGAGATCGCGTTCGCGTTGGTCGAGAATCGGCGGACCCCCTACGCGCTCGGCAACCTCACCTACAACGTGACCATCGACTTGACCGACCCGGTGTCGGACGAGTGGGTGTGGCAGCGAGGGATGAAGCAGATCGACGCGGCGATCGAGGGCATCGAAGCCACCCTGTCCGCCGGCCGCGTCGACCATCTGTCGGTGTTCGCCCTCGCGCCGATCCCCCTGCTGGCGTACTTGGGTCACAAGCTCGGCGACAAGACGACCGTTGACGCGTTCCGGCGTTCACGGGACCACACCGACCGTGCGTGGTGCTGGGGCGAGGAGACGACCGGTGTGCCCGTTTTCGTTCACGACCTTCCCGACGTGGGTCGAGAGTCGGACAGCATCGTGGTCGCCCTGGACGTGACGGCCTCTGTCAAGACAGAACGGCTACCAGCGGACCTGACCGACCTGCCCACCGTGAGACTCCATCCAAGCAATGCTGCGCCAGGCCCCGACCTATTGGGATCCCGACGGGCACTCGATTCGTTCGGGCGCGCGTGGCGCCGGCTGCTCGCGCAGCTCGAGAACGACTTCCCAGAAGTCAATCGACTGCATGTCGTCGCGGCAGTCCCGGCCCCCGCTGCTGTCGCAATCGGGAGATTCCACCGACCCTACGCCGACCCGGCGATGGTCATGTACGAGCTCGGTGAGGACACCCGATACCAGCGAGCATTGGAGATCCCGGCGTGAGCGCGTGCACCGAAGAGTTCAAGGCATTCCTGAACGACCACGTCAACATCAACCAGACCCGCTGGGACAACCTGCTAAGCCGTGTATCCACCCTTAACGACTTCATCAACGACGCTCCCGCCGTCGGTGAGCATGTCAACGACGACGTCATTCCGCAGGGCTCCTACGCCCGCCGGACGATCATCCGACCGGTCGCGGGCAAGGACTACGACGCGGATGTGCTCGTCCCCATGAACGAAGTCGACGGTTGGGAGCCGGAGGACTACATTCCTTCGCTCCAGCGAGCGTTCGAAGCGTCGGCCCGCTACGCAGGCAAGAGCACGATGAAGAAGCGCTGCCTGCGTGTCCAGTACAGCGACGCCTTCCACGTCGACCTGGTCCCGTTCGTGGAGCGCGCAGGTGGCAGGTACATCACCCACCGGACAGAGAACCGATGGATCCTGCAGGACCCGACGGCCCTGACCGAGTGGTTCCAGGGTCAGAACAGGGCCGCCAACTATCACCTCGTCAAGGCCGTCCGCCTCGTGAAGTACCTGCGAGAGCACAGCAGCGCCGAGATCCCCTCAGTCGTGCTCACGACCCTGCTCGCCAGCCAGGTGAGCCCATACGGCGACCCGACCTACAACAGCGTGGCCTCGACGCTCAACACGCTCCTGTCTGCGCTCGACGCCTACCTCACCCCACTGGCGAGCCCACCGTTCGTAGACGACCGGAGCGGATACGGCGAGAATCTGGCCAACCGGTGGTCACAGACCGACTTCGACGCGTTCAAGAGCAGGCTTCGCACATGGGCAAGCAAGGCGCAGACAGCCTACGCGGCGCCCTACGCCGAGAGTTGCGAGAAGTGGCGTTCGCTATTCGGAACGGACTTCGGCACAGCGGCGGAGCCAGCAGCGCTGCAGGCGGCCGGCGCCCGGGGCGAGTCGGGAATGCGCACTGGCTTGGCGCCGGGTGAGCAGACCCTCGCAGATCTCGACATTGTAGAGCGGCTTGAGTCGCGCTATCACGTCAAGATGATCGGAAGGATGGCTTCCCGCAAGATGATCCGATTTCGGCGGCTACCGTCGACCGGAGACCTGGTGCCCATCGGACGGCGCCTGAAGTTCGAGGTCGAGGGCTGCAACGTCGAGGGCGCAACGTACTACTGGAAGGTCCGCAACTTCGGAGCCGAGGCCCAGAGGCGACACATGGAGCGTGGCGCGATCGAACCACGCGGAGCGCAGATCACAGAAGCCGCCGACTTCGCCGGTCCGCACTGGGTTCAGGTGTGGGCCGTCAAGAACGGGGTGGCCCTGGCAACATCGCGCCAAGAGGTCACCATCATCCCGAAGTGAAACGCCAGCGTCGTGGACCTGTTCACCTCTCCCTTGCTGGCGATCCAGTAGGCCGCCAGTGTGCGCGTGTCGCTCTCGACGCCGGGCCGCCTGGGTTGCGTCTTCCGCTGACACGCCGTGCTTGAGCAACGCTCGGATGGACCCTCACGCGGCAAAGTCAGCCAGCGCGCGACGAATCGCCTCGGAGCGGGATAGGTGGGCCCTCTCTGCCACGGCATCCAGCGCAGCGAGCTCCTCGGCGGTGAGGCGAACCGCTACGACCTGCATCGGTTCGGCACCGCGACCCGGGCGACCGCGGCCGCGCCGCTTCAACTCCTCGACGTCGTACCCGACCTCGGCCTCGTCTGCCCACTTCTGAATCTGCTCGTCACTGACCACGAACAAATCGTATGACGAAAATGGTCGAGCGGGAGTCGCGACCCCGGAAACGGTCGCGCAGAAACTGTCACAGTACTGTCACTGGGTCAATGGACAGCCTGTTCTTGCAGGTCAGAGTGACTAGGGCGACAATCCCCCATTGTCATCGACGACCGTCGGCTCACCGCAGCAATAGAAATCGCCGGGTTGTGTTCCGTGTCCCAGCTACGTCTCAGACCGCTTCTAAGACGGCCGCCGACCTGCGCCGCGGGTGTACTCGGCAAACGGCTACGACCGACAAGTCGCCCGCGCCGCCTCCGCGTGAGGTCGAAGGACGATTCGAGGTCGAGCGCTGCAATGTTGCCTTCGTTGGGAACACAGTCACCTTAGGGGCACCCGCCCCCTCACTTCCGGGGTTGACCACTACCCGTATTCACAGGAGAGGTGCAGGTCGTGACAGGTACCAGGAGCTTCAGAGCCGTCGCGGCCGGGGCTGCGGTCGCGTTCGTCCTGGCCGCCTGCGGTGCCGTCGGCGATCCGGCCCCGGGAGGCGGGCCCGGGGACCTCGCGATTGTCGGCACATTGTCGCCTGAGGAAGCAGCGGCCGCGGCCGACGGCGTCAACGCCTTCGGGTTCGAGCTGCACGCCGGCGTTGCCGAAGCCGGAGAGAACACGCTCACATCGCCGCTCTCGGCGGCGGTGCTGCTGGCGATGGTGACCGCCGGCGCAGGCGGAGCGACCGCCGAAGAAATGGTCGAGGTCCTTCACCTCGACGACCCACGAGACACACGGAACGCAGCGCTGCTCGCCGAACTCACCCACACCAACGACGTCACGTTATCGATCGCGAACTCGCTTTGGGCCGCCGAGGGCCACCCGTTCGATCAGGATTACGTCTCGTTCGTCGAGAGCATCTACGGGGCCACGCTGGACGAGGTCGACCTTGGCACCCAGGAGACCGCCGACACGATCGACGCCTGGGTCAACGAGCACACCCAGGGGCTCATCGACGAAATCGCCGCCGACCTCGGCCTCCCCGACCCACAAGCGGTGCTGGTGCTTCTCAACACCGTGTACTTCCTCGGAACCTGGACTACGGCCTTCGACGCGGCGGACACGCGCGAAGCGCCGTTCACGCTCGCGGGAGGGCAGCAGCTGGACGTGCCCACGATGCACCGCGGTCTCGCCGAGGTGCAGGCCTCCATCGGCGACGGGTTCCAGATGATCCGCCTGCCCTACGGGGCAGAAGAGCGCTACGGCATGGAGATACTCCTGCCCGACGAAGGCGTGGCCCTCGACGAGTTGCTCGACGGTCTCGACGCCGGCACGTGGGGCGACGCCGTCGGCGCGCTCCAACCGGCCACCTTCTCCGAGGTCGCGCTGCCCCGCTTCGAGCTGCAGTGGGAGGCCGAACTGAATGAGGTGCTGCAGTCTCTTGGTATGGCCTCCGCGTTCGGTGGAGGCGGGGACTTCACCCGCATGTCGCCGTCGAACCCGTTCCTGGACGTTGTCGTGCAGAAGACCTACATCCGGGTCGACGAGCAGGGCACCGAGGCCGCGGCCGTCACGGGCGCGGTGATGGCTGAGTCCTCCGCCGGACCGGCGCCGTTCCGGGTCGACCGGCCCTTCGCGTTCACCGTCAGCGACCGCGAGACGGGCGCCGTACTCTTCCTCGGCAGCGTCCACGACCCCCGCGGCTGACCAGACCACGACCCAGGGTGTGCCCGGCCTCAGAGGGGTGACAGCCGCCCTCTAGCAGTGGCCCTGGAGGCCGAGGACGCCCCGGTGTTCTCGACGGCGAAGTCCGAGGACGTCTACGGCTTCGCGGCTCTGGCCCGCGAGTTGGCGAAGCGCTGCGACAAGTAGTGGCGCTCGCCGCTGAGAGCCGATGCGACCGCACTCACCGGTCCAGTCGGGGCACGCCCGGCAACATCGCGGCCGCCAGGACGTTCCCGGTGACGAGCGATCCGCCGTCGAACCAGACCGCGCCGAGCCCTCTGCCCAGCAGGAGCTCGCCGAGCTCCTCTCGGTGCTCGACAAGGGGCATGGCGAAACAGAGCGCGCCGGGCGTCAGCAGGTCGAGCACGGAATCGACATCTGGCCGGGCGCCAGCACCTCCGAGCCACACAGCACCTGACGTGACAGGAGTGCCAAGCAGCGCCCAGTCGCGCGAGAGCGCTCCGATCGTGACGGGCCGACCCTGCAGGCATGCCAACTGCGCGGCAGCCCACCGCGCACGGCCCCACGGCGTCGGTAGGCGCCCGGGCACCACGTCGCCTCGACCTGCGGGCGGTTCGACGACGGTGCGCTCGTCCCAGTGCGCCGGCCGCGCTGCGGCGGCGTGAGCGACGATGTCCGCGGCCTCGTCGGGTCCGGGCGGCGGGTCGGCGGCGAACACGTACTCCAGTGCGATGGCTCCACTCTCCCCGAGTGCCCGAACACCCACCCTGCCGTCACGGTGAAGCTCCACCCGTGGGCGCCGCTCCACACCGGTCGGCCCGATCACGGGCAGCAGGTCCAGCACGGCACCGAGCGCCTCGTCATAGAGGTAGAGCGCACGTTCGGCGAACCCGAGCAGCGCCAGCCAGGAGCTGCCGGAGTACGGGTCGTGCCGCAGCAGCGGCAGCAAGGCGAGCGCATCGCCGTCGTGCCCGTCCGACTCAGCCAGCCAACGCATCCCCTGAGCAGCCGCGAGCAGGTCGGCGGCCTCGAGAACCGCCGTCTCGGCGGCGAGCCTGCGAGGCGAGGCCATCTCGCCGTCCTCCAGGAGCTTCTCGTTGGCGCTCCTGACCTCCAGCTGCTGGTAAGCCTCTGCGATCCCCTGCTGGCCCGACACACGGTGCCACCATTCCTTGACGCCCATCAGGAGCATCGCTTTCCGAGCGCGACAAGCGCATCGCGCATCTCGTGATGCACAGGTTCGGTCGTCGTCTCCCAGCCGTCGCCAGCGATCACGTACACCGCACCATGCCGCGGCACCGTCTCGATCTCCCGGATCTCGCTGAGACGCGGCACCCTTGGGTCTTGAGCCACGGACAGGACACGTGCGCCGAGCCTGTCGTCTGCGAGGTAGATGCTGTCGCGCGTGACGATCACGTGTCCGTGGGCCGCAGCGCCCTGGGCGGCCAGGTCGCCCTGGATCTCCGGCCACGCCCCAAGAGGCATGTCACCCTCGACGACGATGGTCTCGCCACGACGCCTGATCAGCGCGATGATCGCCGCGGATGCCAATCCGGTCGGCACGTCGAGCGGCTCGGCACCGTCCCACGTCGAATGCCCAGGAAAGAACGGCGCCTTCGGTGGCCGTGGTCGCGGCGTCCAGCTCGTCGGATCGAGATCCCGCACGAGCCTGCGCGCCAGGCGGTCCGCGACGGACAGCAGCCCGTTCGGCCCCGGGGCGGTGGGCGTCGAGCGTGTGCCCCAGACGAGCTGGTTGGCGTGGTGACCACTCGGCACGCCCCGGTCGTCCACCACCCGCACGCGCTCTTCCCCTGGGAGTTCGACGACCGGTCCCACCCTCTGCAACTCGCCGGTGCTGTGCCGCAGGCGACCCGACGTCCGGTGATAGGACCACGTGTGCGAATGAGTGGTGGCGACCCAACCGCTCGAGGTGCCGTCGAAGGTGACCGGTCGCGCGACGACCTCCGCGAGCTCGTCGACCGTGACCAGGAATGCCTCGATGGCGCCAATCGCCTCGACCTCGGCCACTGACCGCTCGCCGGCGTCGGTCGCCTCGTCGACCGCCGACCAGGAGCCCTGCCAAGGCGCCCGCGCGAGTAGCGCCGCGAGCGCTCGCCGCACGTCGTCGGGCACGGCCGGGATGCGCACGTCGCGGTGTAGATCGGCACCGAGGAGGACTTCGTCGGCGTGCACTCCCAGCACGCTGAGCCGCCGGGCATCTGATGCCAGACGTGTCTGCGGCGCGAACACACCCAGCAACTGGTCATCCATCCCGATGGCGACGTGGTCGTCGCTGACGACGAGATGCACCGGCAGTTCCCTGATCGGCGAGCGCGAGCGGTCGGTGGCAGGCAGCGTCGCTTGGACGAGAATGCGCTCGCCGCGCCGTTGCATCAGAGCGACGAGCACGGCGAGCGGCTCCTGGTCCCGTGGCGCCCACATCGATGCGTGGCCGTCCCAGGTGGATTGGTCGATCATGGTCCCACCTCAGCCTGTCTCCGTCGATGCACATCGCCACGATAGCCGGACCGTAGGGCACCGAACTGGCCCCATGCACGGTGAGGGACCGGCTTCCGCACGGTCAAGCTGCCGTCGGTTGCCTGACGGCAGCACCGGGTACGGGCGAGTAGGTTCTGCACATGCAGTCAGCAGCTCAAGGCGGAATCGAGTCACGCTATCGGCATGAGCCGGACGCGCACTACTCGCGACCCTCGTACTACTCCGACCCTGGGCGGCACGCCGACCTGCTGGCCAGCGTGCCCAGCGACCTTGCCAGCGTGTGCGCGGTTGCGCAGAACACCATCACCCACTACAGGTTCTCTAGCGTTCCGCTGCCCACCTCGAGCAACGACGACATCAATGCGCGCTGGCTCAGCCGGATTCTCGACATCGATCAACAGCGACACGGGAAGCCGCTGCAGCACGACCGTGCCGAGGCCGACAGGGTCCAAGGCTGCTGCCGTGACCAGGTGCTGCTGGCGGTCGGCATCCTGCGGCAGCACCGGATCCCTGCCCGGAGCCGCGTCGGGTTCGCTGAGTACTTTCGCTCCGACCGCCGTCAGGATCACGTCGTCGCCGAGGCATGGCTCGGGAATCGATGGGTCCGGTTTGACCCAGGAGTCTCCGAACCACGCGAGTGCCTCGCCAACCCTCTCGACATCAGTACCGATGGCGACTCGCCATTCTTGACGGCCGCGGCCGCTTGGGTCGGGTACCGGCAGCACGGGAAATCGATCGACGATCTCGGCATCCGCATCCCATCAGCAGAATTCACGGGAGCGCCATTCGTTCTCACTTATCTGATCATGGACGTAGCTCATCGCTTCGGTGACGAACTGCTCCTGTGGGACTTCTGGGGTGCGATGCCGCTGCCTGGTCGTGAGATGGATGTCGGGTTGGGCGACGAGCTCGCCGAGTTGGTCGTGCGAGCTGATGCAGGGGACCCGGACGCCGAAAGTCAGCTGGAGCGTATCCACCACACTGATCCTCGAGTTCGACCGGGCTCCCAGGTCCAACAGTTCTGCCCCCGCGGTGGATCACCACGCCAGGTTCGGCTCGACCCAGCCGCTGCCCTGAAAGTCGGTTCCCACTCGACGCCTGACTACCCGGACGCCCGGTAGCGGATCCCCTTTCGGCGCGCGTTGAGCACGGGCGTGTGACAGGAACAGTCCGGGGCTGACTCTGTGGGTCGCCGGTAGTCGCCATAGCCCAACATCCTCGGTTCGCCGGCTCCCAGCACGCTCAGGGCATCGGCAAGCTCCGACGCTCGCTGACTGTCGGCACCCCAGGTCGCGGTCACGACGCCTACGCGCGCGCCCGCTGCGGCTCGACTGGCCAGCATGCCGCCTGCCGAGAGCGACTCGTCATCTGGATGAGCAAAGACCGCCAGGACACTGAACTCCATCATCCATCGACCGTATGCGAGACCGCACCAGAAGCGATCGATTTGACTGGGCGCTCACAGCAACAGGTCGATGAGTGCCCGAGCCTCCCAGAGCGGCGCGCTACACTCGGCGGCGCTGAGTCCAGCCAGATCGTGTTCTTCGACGGCTGCGACGTCCTCGACGTCATGCACCGCAAAGTGCTTGTCAGCAACATCGAGCACAGCAATCTGCCCCTTGTGCCGGAAGTCGATCGGACGGCCGGCACTATCACGCGAGACCCTCAGGTCGAAGGCGTGCCACGACCGGACCGCTGCAACGCGTACGCCACACTCTTCAACCAACTCGCGCCTCAGCGTCTCCTCGGGACTCTCGCCCGGCTCAGGGCTACCGCCAGGCAGATCGAGCAGACCGACGTAGGGGCCGCGAGCCTTCCGTATCAACACAACCCGTCCCTGCGGGTTGGACCAGATCCCGTAGATACCCAAGTGCTCCACACAGCACAGTCTCGCAAGTGTTCGCTAACCACCGAATCCGACGCGGTGCTGCGACGTTGTGGAACCTCTACAAGATCGCAGAGCCGACACGTGACCTCCGACGGGCGCCGCACATTTCGGGCTACTCTCACGACCATGGCGCTGGAGACACGGGGGGTGCTGGCGGCAGCACTCGGCGCAGCGCTCCTGGCGGGAGCGCTGATGACCGGGTGCGGCGCACCCGGCACCTCACCAGCCGACGCGGACGGCTCGACATCGACTTCGCCACCGTCGACGACCAGTTCGCCGACCGCAGCCTGCCCCCAGCCCGTCGAGGGCGAGCTGCCGGAATACTGCGTCGCCTACGACCCCGAGGAGTTGATGGAGGGGAACGAGCAGTACCGCCAGCGGCACGACCTTCCCGACGACGTGGCGACTGCCGCCGAGGCGCTCGTACCCGCCGTCACCGAAGTACTTGAGCAGCTCCGTCTCGCAGGACCCACAACCGAGGACGACGTCCGCGCTGCTCTGGAGTCGCTCGGTCTGGCGTCCGTGCAGACCCGGTCGGGCGCCGGGATCGCATTCGGCGCCGCCGCGCCCGAAGGCGGCTACGTGTTCGGTGCGGTGGAGGCCGACGCGGTGACCATCGAAGTCGGCGGCGTAATCATGGACGGCGGGTGCCTACCGGCCCAGTAGTGCCGGCGGCATGTCCGCACCCCTGACGTGGTCCCCTGCAGTTCCCGGGTTGTGGGTCGGGCCTGCTCTCACCGTGGCAATAGTCGCAGGCGCCGTCGTGTACGCGGTACGGCGACGCCGCGAGTAATTCCTTCCCGAGACCGTCCACAGCCCGCAGGCACGGCGCGTGCACTCCCCACCGCCACATAGCGCCGACAGAACCCCGCCATTTAACGGCACACACCACAGACAGCGCGCCATCGAGCCGGACGGCGGCTCACAAGTACGCACGAATCTCGGCGCGTCGACCAAGGTTAGTGAGCCGACTTCTGCGGCGCTGATGAAGTGACCATCGTCGAATATGCCCGGGTGAGCACCGATCACCAACAGCTGGCCGCCCAGGAATACCTGCTCCGCGCCCAGGGGTGCGAACGCATCTTCACCGACACCATGTCGGGAGTGCGCGAGGACCGCCCCGGCCTGGCCCAACTCCTGGACTATGTCCGCCCTGGGGACACCGTCGTCGTGGTCGCCCTCGACCGGCTCGGCCAGTCCCTGACCGGAGTGATCCGCACCATCGAAACGCTGACCGAAGCCGGCGTGCTGCTGCGCTCCGTCCGGGAGGGCATCGACCACTCCACCCCAACCGGACGCATGCTCCCCGGCATCTTCGCCGCCCTCGCCGAGTACGAACGCGAGCTCATGCACGAACGAGCCGCTGCCGCTCGAGCGGCAGCCCGGGCCCGCGGCCGGCACACCGGTCGCCCGCCACGGCTCACCGGTGACCAGGTTCGCCAGGTCCGCGCACTGCGCGACGGCGGCGAATCCATCACCGACCTCACCCGCACCTTCGGCGTCTCCCGCGCGACCATCTACCGAGCCCTCAACCGCGCCGACCTCAACGTCGGAGACCTACAGGCCAGGGCGGCAGCAGGAGCGGTGAGACGATGACGGGCGAGCACCTGCCGAGAGAAGTAGTTGACTTCGAGATTTCCGACGCCGCTCCCCTGCCGCCCTGCGGCCCGACCAGTTCCTCACGGGCGCAGGAGCTGAGTCCCGAGATCGGCCGCCGGGCCCCTCAGCTGAGCGCGTCGGAGCGGCCGGCTTCGATGCGGGACCACTGGGCGATGGGGCGTCCGTTCGTCCTCCAATGGTGTCGGCCGGGTTCTTCGCTCCAGGGCTGAGGCCAGCCCTCGGGCGAGTCCTCCCAGGTCTCTTGGCGTCCGTAGACGGTCATGTCCAGCAGTCCGTGGGTGGGGGTCATGACCTCGACACCGCGACCGCCGGTGTAGTAGGTCTCGAACACCCGCTCGCCGTCGCGGACGTAGCAGACGAGGTGGTGGACCTGCCAGTCGCGACCCTCCAGGAACTGTGCCGCAGTCTTCTCGGCCGAGTACCACGGCATGTCCAGACCCATGAAGTCGCGGTAGCGGACGCTCTCCTCGTACGGGCCTTTACAGAGGGTCGCGTACGTGATGTCGCGGGAGTGGAGGTAGGACAGCTCGCGTACCTGGCAGTTGAAGAACGTGCAGCCCTCGCACTGCTCTGCGGCGGGCCGGCCGGGCCACCAGGCGTGGAAGTATGCGATGAGCTGCTTGCGGCCTTCGAAGACGTCGAGGATCGTGATCGGCCCATCTGGACCGATCACCTCGATGCCAGCGTCGACCTCCACCATCGGCAGCCGCCGCCGCGCCGCTGCGATCGCGTCCCCTTCGCGGGTGTGCGCCTTCTCTCGTGCGAACAGTGCGTCCCGCGCCTCCTGCCAGGTCTTTCTGTCGACCACGGGCGGGAGGGCCGGGTCGGGTGTTTCGTCGTTCATGATCGGCCTCCGAACAGGTCAGCCAGTGAGATTCACGGGTCACGGGTACTCATGGCGCGTTGCTTCGTCATCATCTCCGTCCCCCGGGCGCATGTCCCGAACATCGCACACCAGCTCACGGCCACACATCCGCCCGGTGACGTACCCCCGCCTACGCCCCTCGCCGTACACACTCACATCCGCCGTATCGAGCCCGGCCCAGCGGCAGTGCCCGGCGATTACGTGAACCTGCCCGGAATCACTTGATGCGCCTCCTGCACGCCCCCTTCGGCAAGCGGGCCGACACCGTCCTGAACCTCTTCGCGCGGCGACGCGGCTTCCGTGCCCCCGCCGGAGTCCATCTCGTCCGATGGCTCGAGGCGGCGGGCGCGGCGCTGCCGCGCCCTAGCCGGGACCATCGGTGTGCGCTCACGCGTCTCAAAGGCGGGTGCAGGGCGCAACGGTCGCACGCGCCCAACCAAGGCGCAGATAAGGCTCAAGGTCAAGCTCCCGACTGAACCGCGGGCAGCCCGACGCGCGCAGCACACGCACGAGACGACCAGAGACGCGACCTGGGCCGCAGATGCCAACAAGGCCCGAACCTGTACCAACGTATCCATTGGCAAGGGTCCGAGCCTTGTACGAAGTGGCCCCTCTGGCTAACGAGGACCCCGACCAGTAGACGACCGTTATCGGCCTGCGCCCTTCTGATGTGGGTCCTAGGTGGGCACCGCGCATCTGGATGATGATCCAGACGCTCGCCGATTCGCTCGATGGCGCCGTCTCGCTCAGGCATTCAGAAGTCGGCTACGAGTACTTCCGAAGCGGATAGGGCCGCGCGGAGCTCCTGCTTGGCGCGGGCGTACCTGCTCCGGACCGTCGTGGCCGGCGTGTCGAGCACCTGCGCGACCTCGGCGAGCGTGAAGCCCTCCCAGTGGACCAGCCGCACGACCTCCGCGAGGTCCTCGTCCAAGCGCGCGACAGCGTCGCGGACCTCCAGCCCGTCGTCGGCGTGCGGGGCGGTCGCGCCGCCAGCCTGCCCGGCGTTTTGCACGCGCAGGACCAGCAGACTCCGGCGGCGCTGCCCGCGTCGCGCGTTGGCGACGACGTTCCGGGCGACCACGAACAGCCACAGCCGGGCCTGCAGCCCGTCGTCGGGCACGACGGCGACGCGCCGCCACGCCGTCGTCATGACCTCGCTTAGCGCGTCGGTAGCCTCGTCAGGACCGATGCGCCGCTCGAGGTACGCGAGCAGGTCGCGCGCGTTCCTCCTCAGGAGTTCGTCGAGCCGGTCGCTCGCGCGGGTCACGGCAGCCACGACTCAAGCCCGGGGCACTGTGCCTCTCCGCCCCACGAGCCGGTCTCCATCTCGATGTCCCGCTCGGCTAGCTCCTCCGTGACGTACTCGCTCACCGCACGGTCGACAGCCTGCTGGTACTCGTTGTCGGTATCTGGGTAGTAGACGGTGCCGTACCGGGCGTCGACCTCGGTGCCGTCAGCGAGCACGTGCCCGCGATCCTCCGAGCGCATGATCCGGAGCATCCCATCGACATCGACGCGGTCAAGGATGCCGTCCTCGGAGAGGACCTCGCGCACGGCCGACGTCACCTCCGGGTCAGGGTGCAGCACGTCGCCGATACGGCTCTCACACTCGATTCCGCTGGGCAGCGTGTAGATGAACGACTGATCCGGGTCCTGCGCCCACGGGCTCCAACTCCAGCCGAGGCCGTCTGCCGCGGCGGCACCGGCTCCAGCGACCACCACGCTGGCCGCGACTCCGACCGCGGCCAGCTGGCGCCACCGGCGCGGGCGGGAGGCGCGGCGGGTGACGCCGACCAGGCGGGCGATGCCGTCATCGGTGACCGCGTCCGTGACAGGGGTAGGTGGTGCCGCGCTGCGCAGCCGCGCGTCGAGGCGGTCGTCCGGCTCGATGTCGTGCATGTGAGGTCTCCTTCGTCGGTGACGGCCCGTGCCGTCAACCACTACATGTCCGGCACCGACCCCGACGACGTCGGCATGAAGTCTTCTTGGTGCAATCGTCGCTCCCAACCGGCGGGTCGCAGGCGCACCTCGCGTTGCCGAGCCCAATCGTGCGACCCGGAAGCCGGGGTAGACGGTCGCGGGAGCGGGTCGGGTGTGGACATGCCTGCCGGGCCGGTCATGCGCGTCTGTCCTATCGTCGGAGTCGTGTCTGGCTTCAAGGTCCGTGCCGTCAGAAAAGGCGACTGGTCCGCGCTCGAAGAACTCTTTGGACGCGCGGGCGCATCAAACGGGTGCTGGTGCCAATACTGGCTGCTAGGACCGGAGTATCACCGTCGCGACCGCCAGCTCAACAGAGCCGCGCTCGCTCGGCAGGTGCGTCGGGAGCACAGTCCGGGTCTGCTCGCGTACAGCGACGGCGCAGCCGTGGGCTGGGCCAGGTTCACCCCACGTAGCCAGCTGCGCTACGTGCTCGACAGGTTCAAGGGGTACGACTTTCCGGACGACGACGCCCGGGTGCTGTCTTGCTTCTTCACCGCTCGCGCCAGCCGTGGGCAGGGAGTGATGTCCGCGCTAATTGAGCACGCGGTGACGCAGGGCAACGAGCACGGCTACGCCGTAGAGGGGTATCCGATCGACCCGAGCGCACCTGGCGCGACCCGCAACCGATTCCCTGGGGTGCTACCGGCCTTCCTGGAGCATGGGTTCTTCGAGGTCGGTCGACTGGCCGCTGACCGCGCGGTCGTGCGGACCAAGAGCTAAACGTTCAGGCGGCGACGACACAGAACAGGTTGCCGTCGGGATCGCGGAGAACGACGACGATTGCACCCGGTGGCAGCCCCATGCTGGTCATACACGACACGCCCGTCCAGAATCGACCGCTTCTGAGGCTCGCTGCGGTACCCGCAGGTCTCGGCGAGTTCCTGTCCGGCATGTTCGGAACCTTCGGCGGGTTGTTCTGTCATCGACGCCGTCCTGGCACGCTAGCGGCGGGCGCGGTACGTGGTACTTCGGCAAGCACGGCACGTGTCCGCGGTGCGACGCGAGGTTGTAGCAGACCACCCTCAGGAGATGACGCTCAAGCCGCGTGAACTCTCAATCTATGGGTGGCCACCGAGAGCTGCCCGCTGACGCCCACCGGCCACCCAGCGGTGGTGACCATGTGGCGTGGTTAAGCCGCGATAGGCCCCAGCCGGCGTGTGCCGGCGGGCGGCGATGCGATGGAGCCGCTTCGGCCGTGCGGGACAGCCGCCGACTGATCGCGGCTTGAGCAGGTCGCCGAATCGGTCCGTGCGCTCGGCCTGCGTCTGGTTCGCACCACGTCGGTGTTGAGTAGGTGGGATGGGGCGCCGATGAGAAACGGCGCCGACAGCAGTCTGAAATACGGTCCGGTGGAAACGCGCTGCGCGCATCAAGGGAGTAACGAGATGAGACCACTTCGATACTCGATCAACGTCACGCTCGACGGCTGCTGCCATCACGAGGCAGGGCTCCCACCCGATGAGGAGTCGATGCGCTACTGGACCGCGGAGATGGAACGAGCCGATGCCCTGCTATTCGGCCGGGTGACCTACCAGATGATGGAGTCGGCGTGGCGGCAGCCGGCCACGGGTACGTGGCCTGACTGGATGGATGAATGGGAGATCCCGTTCGCCGAGACCATCGACCGAGCGAAGAAGTACGTCGTGTCGAACACGCTGAGCGGGGTCGATTGGAATGCCGAACTGGTGCGAGGCGACCTAGGGCAAGCGGTCCAGCGGCTCAAGCAGGAGCCAGGCGAGGGCCTGTTCGTGGGTGGCGTGACGCTCCCGCTGGCGTTGGCAGATCTGGGACTGATCGACGAGTACGTGTTCCTGGTGCAGCCGGTCCTTGCCGGACACGGGCCGACGTTGCTCGCCGGTCTGCGCGAGCGCATCCAGCTCGAGCTCGTCGATCGCCATGAGTTCCGGTCGGGGGTGGCCGCCGTGCGATACCGGCCCACGCGAGCAACGGCTTGACGTGATCTGCCCTGGCCCGTTGGCCGCTGTCTCGCATCGGAACAAGGGTTCTTGAGCAGTTTCAAATCCCCGCCGGGCCTCGCTTATTCGCTTGTGGCCCACCAAGGAATCACTAGCGTGGCCGGGAGACCGACCGACACAGAGGAGTGGGGCCGTGCCCTTCGAGATCGAGAAGTCCGACATCCCCGAGGGGCTGACGACCGACGAGTTCGTCCTTCGGCCGATCGTGGCCGCCGACGCCGAGCTGGACTACGCGGCCGTGATGGAGAGCAGGGACTACCTGCGCGCCTGGGAGCAGTCGACGTGGCCGGCGGACGATTTCACCGTCGAAGCCAACCGGGAGGACCTGGTCGGCCTGGAGGAGCGGCACGCCGACCGCAGGGCCTTCACCTACACGGTGATGAACCCGGCCGGCACGGAGTGTCTCGGCTGCGTCTACCTGATGGCGACCAATGGTCGCTCGTTCACCGGCGCGCGCATCACCGCGGTGGGAGACCAACGCTGGGACGAGTACGAAGCCGCGGTGTACTTCTGGGTGCGTCGGTCCCGGCTGGCGACGGAGACGGATCGGGTGCTTCTCGAGGCACTTCGGACCTGGCTCGCCCAGGACTGGAGCCTCCGCGGACATCTCTTCGTCACCAACGAGCAGTTCACCCAACAGGTCGACCTGATCGGGCAGACCGACCTGCAACTGCGGTTCACGGTCGAGAACCCGGGCAAGTCCGGCCGCTATCTCGCCTACTCTTAGGCGGCCACGCCCCGGCGAACGTCGCCGGCGAGCACCACATGCCTCGGCTCGCCGGTGGCCGCCAGGCTTCGGTGCGCATCGGCGACGCGGCGGTCGGCGAGTCCGATCGCGCCCATCCGGGCCGCGGCGATCGCGTGGTCTCCCGCGTGGTTGTCCTCGACCTGGTCCAACCGGGCATAGGGCCACTCGGCGCCGCCCAGGTAGGGCAGCAGGAACTCGTAGGCGAGGCGAAGGCTGCGGCCGTCGCTCGTCTCGTGCGCCCACTGGTCCACACCGAGTGAGGCGAGGACCTGGGCCTCGGTGGCGAGCGCACGCAACCCGTAGGTGGCGTACGGCCACGCGTCGGGGCGGGCCATCTCCTCCGGCAGCGAGCCGTCCGCGCCGAGCTGGTGCTCGAGGTGGGTGCGGCCGAGCTTCGCCAGGTCGTCGACCAGCTCGGGCGTCGCAGTGCCGGCGTAGCCGGCGGCCGCGGCCACCTGCGCGAGCCAGAACGACCCGTGGTTGTTGACCATCCGGCCCTCCGCCGTCCCGAACTCGCTCGTGCGCAGCCAGCCGGCGTAACCCGCCATCCAGGCCCGCAGGCCGTCGCGGTCCGTGCCGCACCAGTGGCCGTCCGCCTCGAGGAGGCGCACGTGGTCGAGGACCTCCACCAGCACCGCGCCCTCGATGATGCCGATCGCCGCGCCGTCGTTGACGCCCGGCAGCACCGCCGCGTGACGCAGGTGCGGCGTCATCGACGTGGCGGGATCCACGAACCAGGTCCGCAGCACCGCGGCGGCGGCCTCACCCAGCTCGGCGTCGTCACCGATGAACGCGCCGAGCGCGAGCACCCGGACCCGCTCGACCATCTCGTCGTAGCGCGCCTTGTCATACCGGTCCGAGTTCGACTCGGGGTTGATCAGGCAGTCGCGGCGCAGGTACGGCAGCCCGTCCGGACGCTCCGGGTCGGGCCAGGCGTACTTGCCGATCGCGTAGAAGTCGCGGGTCTGCCCCGACGGGCCCGGGTCCGGCTTGTCCGTGACTGCCACCGGGGCGAGCGCCGCGAGCGTCCGCCCCCGAGCAACGAGCGTGTCCCGTGCGCTCTGCAGCTCTTCCCCAGCAGACCCGTCCCGCAGGGCCTCCCGGGCGTTGTTGAGGGCGGTCCACGACATCGTGGTCAGGATGGGCGGCGCGGTGGACGGCATGCGCGTGGATCTTACGCCCAGGTCATGGAC
This sequence comes from Occultella gossypii, assembly GCF_019947135.1. Taxonomy (GTDB): domain Bacteria; phylum Actinomycetota; class Actinomycetes; order Actinomycetales; family Beutenbergiaceae; genus Occultella; species Occultella gossypii. Next base: position 268,306 of record NZ_JAGSHT010000013.1, read on the forward strand.
CCGTTGACCTCGTCCGCGTGCCGGTAGGGGGCAGGCCGCGACCTCACTTAGGATCGTCTGGTGATCTTCAAGGCCGTCGGCGATGCGCGCCCCTACCCGGACCATGGGCTGAGCACGCCCAAGGACTGGGCGAAGATCCCGCCCCGCCAGGTGCGCCTCGACGAACTGGTCACCACGAAGGCCACCCTCGATCTGCATAGCCTGCTGTCCGAGGACTCCACGTTCTACGGCGACCTGTTCGCCCACGTGGTGTCCTGGCGCGGTGTGCTCTACCTCGAGGACGGACTGCACCGCGCCCTGCGGACCGCGCTCCAGCAGCGCAACGTGCTCCACGCGCGGGTCCTGGAGATCTGAGCCGTGGACAGTTCCGTGGTCCGGAGCCGCGTATCCGCTAGGTTCCTTCCGTGAGTACCAACGGCGCGCGCGAGGCCGCCGAGGCCAGGGCGGCCCGGCGCCGGCACCTGCAGCAGCGACAGACCGTCATCTTCGGCGGCCTGATCGCGGTGATGCTGGTGATCGCGTTGACGGCCGGCGCCATGTGGGTGGGGATCCTGCCGACGCCGGTGAACATCCCGATCAACTCCCCGGAGCCCACCGCGGCGACGGCCGCACCCGGCCCGTGCCCGCCGGAGGGGCAGACCTACATCAACTTCGCCGAGATCACGGCCACCGTGCTGAACGGCACCACTCGGAGCGGCCTCGCGGGCACGACCTCGGCCGAGCTCGCCGCTCGCGGCATCATCATCGCCGCCCAGGCCAACGCCGAGTCCAGCTACGCCGGGGTCGTCCGCATCGTCGCCGGCCCCACCGGGCTCGGGCAGGCCTACAGCGTGGCGCTGCTGTTCCCCGAATCGACCATCGTGCTCGACGAGCGCGTGGACGCCACGGTCGACGTGGTCCTCGGCGCTCAGTTCGAGATGCTGCTGCCGGCCGAAGAGGTACTTCTCGACCCGGCCGTCGCGATCCCTGCTCCGCAGGGCTGCGAACCGCTCCCGACGGCGACCGGCTGAGTCGTGTCCGTCGGCGCCGGTTTCACGGCCCTCGCGCCGGTGCGCGCGCCCGGGCCCGAGGTGCCCGCGCCCGCGCAGGCGGGCGAGACCGTGCGCCCCTGGCAGGCAACCGCGCAGTACGGCGTCTCCCCGTTCGTGAACAGTTACACCCGCCCGCTGCCCTCCTATGCCGAGACGTTCTCCGGCCCGGGTTACTTCACGCCGCCGCCGAAGTCGTCCGTGTGGGCCACGCTCGCCCTGGTGTTCGCCCTGCTCGGCGTGGTGCTGTCGGTGCCCGCGCTGCTCGCGATCGTTTTCGGACACATCGGTGTGGTGCAGACCAGGAACAACCTCATGCGCGGTCGCGGCCTGGCCATGGCGGCACTCGTGCTCGGATACGTGGTGGTCGGCTTCTGGGCGCTGCTCCTGACCGCGATCTGGCTGTCCGGCTGACAGACGGCGGGCGTTTCATGACCGCTTCCGGCCTCACCCGGCCGCGGTCAGTCCCACCCGGAGCCGCCCGAGCAGAAGGTCCGCGGCGGGGGTCCGCAGGGTCGGGTGGCTGATCAGGCCGACCGACACGCTCAGCTCGGCACCATCGGCACCAGTGATCACGGACCCGGGCCGAGGGGCGAGGCTGGCCGGGATGACGAGGGCGCCCATGCCCTGGGCGAACAGGTCCGTGGCGAGGCTGGGGGTGGAGACCTCGACGGCGATATCGAGTCGCGCCCCGGCGCTGCGAGCCGCCGCCTCAAGGACTCCGCGCGCACCGACGGCCGCGTCGAGCAGGATCAGCGGCACCTTCGCCAGTTCCGTGACCGGCACCGGTCCGGCGGCACGATCCAGGCCGACCACGGTCAGCGGATCGCTCAGCAGCTCCACCCAGGCCGGCCCGCCCACCTCGGCGGCGCCTGCCCGCACCACGACCGCCAGGTCCAGGGCGGAGTCTGACACCGCGCGATGCAGGTCCTGTGCCGACGCGGACGAGACGACGAGTTCGATGCCTGGGAACTCCGCCGCGAAGTCCGCGAGGAGCTGCGCGAGTTCGGGGAGGTCAGCGCCGGTCAACAGTCCCAGCCGCACCCGGCCCCGGCGCACCCCCGCGACATCGTCGACGACCTGACGCAGCGCCGAGAGGGCAGCGAGGGCGGTGCGGGCAGCGGGGAGCGCCACCGTGCCGGCCGGCGCCAGCCGGACTCGACGGCTGGTCCGGATGAACACGGGCTGTCCGAGCTCCGCCTCAAGCTCCTTGATCCGGGCACTGATCGTCGACTGCGCGACGCGGATCCGGTCGGCCGCCGCACTGAAGGACTCCTCCTCCGCGACGGCGACGAACGCCTCGAGCTTCGCCTCATCCATCATGAAGCCCGATCCTAGCGATCGAATCCATCGGTTTGTCCGATCTCCTGGTTGCGTCGCAGACTGGTTCGCACCAACCGCGGCCCTCGCCGCACGGCACGAACAGTGGAGGAAGAAGTGACGAACGTCCGCCCGATGCCCACCGAGCCCGTCGCCGCCGGTGACCCCGCCGACCCGTTCACGATGACGCTGTTCCACTCGGCCCTGCGCCGGGACCTGGCCCGAGCCCGGCTGCTGCTGGACGATCCCGGGCTGTCCGTGCGGCGACGCCGGCGCCTCGGGCGGCACCTGCAGTGGGTGATGGCCCAGCTCCGGTGGCACCACGAGGGCGAGGACCACAGTCTGTGGCCGGTGCTGCTGGAGCGTGACCCGGCCAGTCGCGTGGTCCTCGACGCCATGGAGGCCGAGCACGAGTCCCTCGACGGGCCGCTGCTCGCGCTCGAGGCGGCCGCCCGTGGCCTGGTCGCGGACCGGGCCACCCCCGCTGACGCCCTCACGGCCCTCGACGAACTGGAGGGTCCGTTGCTCGCGCACCTGACGCACGAGGAGCAGGAGGGCCTGGAGATCGTGCGCCGGCTGCTCAGCCACCGCGAGTGGCAGGCGTTCGAGAAGCGCGCCTGGATCGACGGGTACACCGGGGCGGACACGCTTCGGTTCCTGCGGTGGATCGCCGACGGCGTCCGGTGGCGCCCGGACCTCGTCCGCCGGTTCGGGGTACCCGCCGCCCTCTACTGGCCGGTCCTGAAGCCGCTGTCCCGCAGCGCCCGCTGCCCCGGGCTCACGGTCTGGTCCGGTACTCCGGCGGCCCGCATCCCGAGTGCGGCAGGATCGCTGTCACCGCTGTGATCTAGACTCCCGCTCATGGGGGGTCAGTGGGCTGACCGAGTCGCGATCCGGGTCGTGCTCGACCGTGTGGCCGAGCCGCCCGAGGCCATCGCCGGCTGCACCGAGGCTTTCGTGCGCGCGTTCGAGGCCCGGCGCGGACGCACCGACTGGGAGGTCATCGACGGCCCAGCCTGGACCGGGTCGGCGGCCGAGCTCACGGAGGTCGTTCGCAGCCGCCCTTCGACCGCCGCCACCGGCGAGGCCGACCCGAGCGACGGGTACGGCTACAGCCTGTATCGACGCCTCGGACCCCGCGCCGCGATGTCCGTCGGCGTGGACGTCGGAGGCAGGTTCATCGGGCGACGGCTGCCGAGTCAGAACGTGCGCGCCAACGTCATCAACCCACCGGGTGTCCCAGTCGAGCCCGGGTTGGCCGACGCACTGCTGGAGTCGTTGATCGAGGCCTGGCGGCCGCTGTTCGCCAACCTGAGTACCTACGACATCAACGTGCTCCGCAGGCGGGGGCAGTGGAAGATCCCGGCCGGCTACCGGGTGTGGCTGCGCGACGGCACGGTGTCCCTGACCGAGGTCGCGGACGGCATCACGCTGCACCCGTTCGCAGGCGGCACGATGATCCGCGTCCCCGACCACTGGGCTCCCGAGGAAATCGCTGCGCGGCTGGTCGAGACCTACGAGCGCAACGGCGTCGACGTCGTCCCGCACTGACCCGCACCGCCCGGCTCGGGCGTGGCCGGCAGCGCTCGGCAGGGTCAGATCGGCTCGATCCTCAGGTTCGCGTACTCGGCCACCATCGGTGCCATCTGCCGGAACCCGATCCGGCCCGGCCCCAGCGGCGGGCCGCCCACCGACCCGTCGTCGAGCCACCGGAAGGACTCGACGTCGTTGATCGAGAACGTCACCGCGCTGCGGGAGAGGGTGAGCCGGATCCGGTAGGGCCCGCGGGCGTCCGGCACGTCCGGCAGCGGGTCGGCGCCGGCCGCCACCAGGTGGAACCCGTGGGACTTGCGCAGGTTGCACGTGTGCAGGGCCCGCTCGTCCTCCCACCGGCGCCGGAAGTAGGACACGTGATAGGCGTCCAGGCTGCCGTGGTGGTACTGCTCGTACTCGCCGGTCCGGGCCGGCAGCGCCGGGTCGAACAGGTCGCGCCCGTCGTGACCCGTGGCGGCGAAGAACAGGATGCACAGGCCCGGCTCGTGGACCGGCCAGAAGTCCCAGCTGATCGCGACGCCGTCGGGCGCCTCGACCGGGCACCAGAACACGACGTTCGCGGCCTGCCCCTGCGCCGGGTCCCGGGTGGACTCCAGGCGCAGCCGGCCCTGCGGAAACGTCACCGCACCGTCACCCTCGAGGACCCAGCCGGCCACGTCGCCGGGCCCGGCGAGTGGGTTGCGGTAGCAGCTCACACCCGGTCCGCCGGGACGCCGTGCACGCGTTCCTCGGCCACCGCCCAGGCCTCCCGCTCGGCCGGGTCGGGTTCGTAGCGGGTCAGCGCCAGCCCGCGGGCAGCCACGGCGCGCAGGGCCGCGAGGTCACCGGACAGGGCGCCGACGGCTCGGGCCTGGACGAGCACGTTGCCGATCGCCGTGCTCTCGTCCGGCCCGGCGATCACGGGCAGCCCGGTGGCGTCCGCGGCGGCCTGGCACAGCAGTGCGTTCCGGGATCCGCCGCCGACGATGTGCAGCACCCGCACCGGGTGCCTGGACAGCTCGGTGGCCTCCCGGACGGCCCGCCGGTAGGCGACGGTGAGGGAGTCCAGGATGCATCGGGTCACCTCGGCCGGGGTGGCCGGCACCGGCTGAATGCTCGCGCGGGCCTGCGCGGCGATCCGCGTGGGCATGTCCCCCGGGGGCAGGAAGTCGGGGTGGTCCACGTCCACGAGCGTGCGTCGCGCCGGGACCCGCGCCGCCACCTCGAGCAGGGTGGTGATGTCGGTGCCGGGCTCCGCGGCCTCGCGCCAGGTGCGCTGGGACTCCTGCAGCAGCCACAGCCCCATCACGTTGCGCAGGTACCGCACGGTCCCGTCGACGCCGAGCTCGTTCGTGAAGTTCGCGGCGCGGGAGGCCTCGGTGAGCACCGGTTCGGTCAGCTCGACCCCGACCAGGGACCAGGTGCCGCAGGAGACGTAGGCGAAGTCGGCGCCGGTGGCGGGGATGCCCGCCACCGCCGAGGCGGTGTCGTGGGACCCGACGGCGATCACGGGCACCTCGCCGAGTCCGGTCACCTCGCGCACGGACTCGCTCAGGGTGCCGATCACCTGCCCGGGCTCGACGACGTCGGGCAGCAGGCCGGCGGGTACGCCGATCCGCCCCAGCAGGTCGGTGGACCAGGTCCGGGTGCGCTGGTCGAGCAGCGCCGTGGTGGAGGCGTTCGTGAGTTCGCTGACGGCCACACCAGTGAGCAGGTACGCGAGCAGGTCCGGGATCAGCAGGGCACGCTGGACGCCCTCGAGCCCGCCGGCGGCCCGCTCGGCCGCGAGCTGGTAGATGGTGTTGAACGGCAGGTGCTGCATCCCTGCGATCCGGTACAGCTCTTCCGGGTCGACGGCGGAGTGTACGTCGGAGATGACCGGCGCCGTCCGCTCGTCGCGGTAGGCGACGGGCTCGGCGACCAGCGCACCGTCGGCGCCGATCAGACCGTAGTCCACGGCCCAGCTGTCGATGCCGATCCCGGCGAGCGGGCCGCGCCGCCCCGCGGCGCGCAGCCCCTGCACGACCTCACCGAAGAGAGCGGTGAGGTCCCAGCGCAACGTGCCTGCGCCGTCGGGCACTGCTCCGTTCGCGAACCGGGCCACCTCCTCGAGCACGAGGCGCGGCTCGCCGTCGACCTCGGCCACCTCGGCGCGGATCACCCGCCCCGAGGAGGCCCCCAGGTCGACGGCGGCGAACGCGGTCATCAGCGCAGGAACGCGGCCGCGACCCCGGAGTCGACCGGGATGTGCAGGCCCGTGGTCTGGCTCAGGTCGCCGCCGGCGAGCGCGAACACCGCGGCGGCCACGTGCTCGGGCAGGACCTCGCGCTTGAGCAGGGTGCGCTGGGCGTAGTACGCGCCGAGCTCGGACTCCTCCACGCCGTACACGGCGGCCCGCTTGGCGCCCCACCCGCCGGCGAAGATGCCGCTGCCGCGCACCACGCCGTCGGGGTTGATGCCGTTGACCCGCACGCCGTGCTCACCGAGCTCGGCCGCGAGCAGGCGCACCTGGTGGGCCTGGTCCGCCTTGGTGGCGGAGTAGGCGATGTTGTTCGGGCCGGCGAACAGGGAGTTCTTGCTCGCGATGTAGACGATGTCGCCGCCGAGCTTCTGGGCGATCAGCGCGCGGGCGGCCTCGCGGGCCACCAGGAAGGAACCGCGGGCCATCACGTCGTGCTGCAGGTCCCAGTCCTTGACCGTGGTCTCCAGCAGCGGCTTGGAGATGGACAGGCCGGCGTTGTTGACCACCAGGTCCACGCCGCCGAACGCGAGCGCGGCGGCGTCGATGAGGGCGGCGACCTGCTCCTCGCTGGTGACGTCGCACTGCACGGCCACGGCCACGTCGGGCCCGCCGAGCTCGGCGGCGACGGCCTGCGCGCCCTCGAGGTTGAGGTCGGCGATGACGACGCACGCCCCCTCGGCGGCGAGCCGCTCGGCGATCGCCCTGCCGATGCCGGAGCCGGCGCCGGTGACCAGGGCCACCCGGGTGGCGAGCGGCTTCGGCTTGGGCATCCGGGCGAGCTTGGCCTCCTCGAGGGCCCAGTATTCGATCCGGAACTTCTCGGACTCCTCGATCGGGGCGTAGGTGGACAGCGCCTCGGCGCCGCGCATCACGTTGATCGCGTTGACGTAGAACTCGCCGGCCACGCGCGCGGTCTGCTTGTTCTTGCCGAAGGAGAACATGCCGACGCCGGGCACGAGCACGATCGCCGGGTCGGCGCCGCGCATGGCGGGGCTCTCGGGCGTGGCGTGCCGGTCGTAGTAGGCGGCGTAGTCGGCGCGATAGGCCTCGTGCAGCTCGGCGAGGCGGGCGAGCACGTCCTGCACCGGGGCGGCCGCGGGCAGGTCCACCACGAGCGGCTTGACCTTGGTGCGCAGGAAGTGGTCCGGGCAGGAGGTGCCAAGGGCCGCGAGCGGGCCGAGCTTCTCGCTGGCCAGGAAGTCCAGGACCTCGGGGGAGTCGGTGAAGTGGCCCACCTGGGGCGCGTCCGCGGAGGCGATGCCACGGATCGCCGGGGCGAGCGCGGCGGCCTTCGCGCGGCGCTCCGCCTCGGGCAGTGCCTCGTAGCCGGGCACGACGGCGCCGAACGGGTCCGCCTTGCCGTGGGAGGCGATGTAGGCCTCGGCGGTGGCGATGATCTCCAGGGAGTTCGCCTCGGCCTGCTCGGAGGTGTCCCCCCAGGCGGTGATGCCGTGGCCACCGAGGATGCAGCCGATCGCCTGCGGGTTGGCTTCCTTGATGGCCGCGATGTCCAGGCCGAGCTGGAAGCCGGGGCGGCGCCACGGGACCCAGACCACCCGCTCGCCGAAGATCGTGGAGGTGAGCTGCTCGCCGTCGGCGGCGGTGGCGATAGCGATGCCGGAGTCGGGGTGCAGGTGGTCCACGTGCGCGGAGTCGACGAGCCCGTGCATCGCGGTGTCGATGCTCGGGGCGGCGCCGCCCTTGCCGTGCAGGCAGTAGTCGAACGCGGCGACCATCTCGTCCTCGCGGTCCACGCCGGGGTACACGCCGGTCAGGGCGCGCAGCCGGTCCAGGCGCAGCACGGCCAGGCCGGACTCCTTCAGGGTGCCGAGGTCGCCGCCGGAGCCCTTCACCCAGCACAGCTCCACGGACTCCCCGGTGACCGGGTCGATCTCGGTGCCCTTGGCGGAGGTGTTCCCGCCGGCGTAGTTGGTGTTGCGCGGGTCGGCACCGAGGCGGTTGGACCGGGCGATGAGGTCGGCGACAGCCGGGTTCGTCATGGAAGAGCCTTCACTCTCGAGGGTGGTGGGAGTCGGGTTCGGGCACGAAGCGGGCGTGGCGCGAGCTCGGTCCGGGCGTCGGCGTGGGAGCGGGTCAGGCGCCCCAGCCGGCCTGGGTGCCGCCGACGCGCTCGGCGATGATCTTCTCGCCGTACCCGGACGCGCGGTGGGCCGCGATCGGGTCGGCGGCCAGGCCCTGCTCCTCGCGAACCTGCGCGAGAAGTGGCCGGACGTCGGTGTTGTAGGCGTCCATGAGCAGGCCGTTCGCGCCGAGCACGTCACCGCTGGTCTGCGCGGCCTTGAGGGCCTCCCGGTCCACCAGCAGCGCCTTCGCGGTGGCCTCCTGGACGTTCATGACGGAACGGATCTGCGCCTGGATCTTCGGCTCGATGTTGTGGCACTGGTCGAGCATGAAGTTCACGCCGGACTCCGCCCGGAGCGCGTCCGCGCCGACGATCTCGTTCATGATCCGGAACAGCTGGAACGGGTCCGCGGCGCCGACCATGAGGTCGTCGTCGGCGTAGAAGCGGGAGTTGAAGTCGAACGCGCCGAGCCGCCCGAGGCGGATCAGCTGGGCGACGATGAACTCGATGTTCGTGTTCGGGGCGTGGTGGCCGGTGTCCAGCACCACGGTGGCCCGCTCCCCCAGCGCGAGGCAGTGCACCAGCGAGGTGCCCCAGTCCGGGATGTCCATCGTGTAGAAGTACGGCTCGAAGAACTTGTACTCCAGGAGCAGCCGGTGGTTGTCGTCGAGCGCTGCATAGATCTCGGCGAGCCCGTCGGCGAGCCGGTCCTGGCGGGCCCGGATGTCGTCCTGCCCCGGGTAGTTCGTGCCGTCCGGCAGCCACAGCTTCAGGTCCGTGGAGCCGGTCGCGCGCATCACGTCGATGCAGTCGAGGTGGTGCTTGACCGCCTTCGCCCGCACCTTGGCGTCGGGGTGGGTGAGCGAGCCGAGCATGTAGTCGTCGTCCTGGAACAGGTTCGAGTTGATCGCCCCGATGCTCACGCCGAGGTCGCGGGCGTGTGCGGCGAGCGCGTCGTAGTCGTCGACCAGGTCCCACGGGATGTGGAGCGAGACGCGCGGCGCGGCGCCGGTGTAGGCGTGCACCTGCGCGACGTCGGCGATCTTCTCGTACGGGTCGCGCGGCACACCGGCCTGGTTGAACACCTTGAACCGGGTGCCCGAGTTCCCGAACGCCCAGGACGGCAGTTCGATGGTCTGGGCGGCGAGTGCGTCGCGCACCCCGTTGGCGGCGGTGGCCGGCGTGGTCATGTTGTGCTCCAAGTCTGGTTTGGTGGGACGGCGATCAGCCTTCGGCTCTGAAACGATTCACCGTCAGTGTTCAGACTAGAAGCGCCCGACGGCGGGTGTCAAGCGATCGCTCGACGCCCGCCTCGGGCGTGGGCCGGGCCGGGCCGGGCAGTCGGGCGCGGTCGGCCGAGTCCGCCAAGCCCGCCTCGAATCAGTCGTGAACGTCCGGCTGATTCGAAGGCTCGGCGACTGAATCGGCACTGCGCTCGGCGGCACTCAGGCCGGGGTGCGGTAGCCGATCGCGCGGCTCAGCCCGATCCCGCCCAACGGCGGCAGGTCAGTGCGACTCGCGGCTCACCTCGCTGCCGCTGGCGCCGACCAGGATATCCAGGTCCGCACCGGAGTCGGCCTGCAGCACGTGGTCGACGTAGAGACGTTCCCAGCCGCGGGTGGGTGCCGCGAACCCGGCCAGGGTCGCCTCGTTCGGGGTACGTGCCGCGAGCTCGTCGGCGGGCACGTCCAGGTCGAGGCGCCGGCCGGCGACATCGAGCACGATCATGTCCCCGGTCCGGACCAGCGCCAGCGGGCCGCCGGCCGCGGCCTCGGGCGAGACGTGGAGCACCACGGTGCCGTACGCCGTGCCGCTCATCCGGCCGTCGCAGATGCGCACCATGTCCCGCACGCCCTGCTCCACCAGCCGCTTCGGCATCGGCATGTTCGCGACCTCGGGCATGCCCGGGTAGCCCTTCGGTCCGCAGCCACGCAGCACCAGCACGCTGGTGGCGTCCACCTCGAGGTCCGGGTCGTCGATGCGCTCGTGGAAGTCCTCGATGGAGTCGAACACGACCGCCTTCCCACGGTGCTGCAGCAGCTCGGGCGTCGCGGCGGCGGGCTTGATGATCGCGCCCGCCGGGGCGAGGTTGCCGCGCAGCACGGCGATGCCGGCCTCGCCCTGGACCGGGGCGTCGCGGACGCGGATCACCTCGGGATCCCAGATCGGGGCGTCACCGAGGTGGTCCACGAGCGGGGTCCCGTCGACCGTGAGCGCACTCGGGTCGAGCAGGTCGCGCACCTGCGCGAGCACGGCGTGCAGCCCGCCGGCCCGGTAGAGGTCGTCCATCAGGAACCGCCCGGCCGGCTGCAGGTCCACGAGCAGCGGCACCCGGGAGCCGATCCGGTCGAAGTCGTCGAGGGTCAGGTCGATGCCGAGGCGGCCCGCGATCGCGAGCAGGTGGACGACGGCGTTCGTGGAGCCACCGATGGCGGCGAGCGTGACGATGGCGTTGTGGAAGGACGCCTTCGTCAGCACGTCGGCGGGCCCGCGGTCGGCCGCGACCATCTCGACGACGAGTTTGCCGGTCGCGTGGGAGCCCTCGAGCAGGCGGCTGTCCGGGGCCGGGGTGCCGGCCAGGCCGGGCAGCACCATGCCGAGCGCCTCGGCGAGCAGCCCCATCGTGGACGCGGTGCCCATCGTGTTGCAGTGCCCGCGGGAGCGGATCATCGCCGACTCCGAGCGCGTGAACTGCTCCGCCGGGAGCGTGCCGGCCCGGACCTCCTCGGACAGGCGCCACACGTCGGTGCCGCAGCCGAGCGCCTGACCCGCGAACGTGCCGGTGAGCATCGGCCCACCGGGCACCACCACGGCGGGCAGGCCCACCGAGGCCGCGCCCATGAGCAGCGCCGGGATGGTCTTGTCGCAGCCGCCGAGCAGCACCACGCCGTCGATCGGGTTGCCGCGGATCATCTCCTCGATGCTCATCGCGGCCATGTTCCGCCAGAGCATCGCGGTGGGCCGCAGCTGCGTCTCGCCGAGGGACACCACCGGCATGTTCAGCGGGACCCCGCCGGCCTCGAGCACGCCGTCCCGCACGCTCGCGGCGACCTCGTTCAGGTGCGAGTTGCAGGGCGCCAGGTCCGAGGCCGTGTTCGCGATGGCGATGTGCGGCTTGCGGCCCTCGAACGCGTCCGCGGGGACGCCGCGGCGCATCCAGGCCCGGTGGATGTAGGCATCCCGCCCCTGCCCGGCGTACCACTGCTGGCTGCGCAACTCACGGCTCTGTTCGACCACGCTGACTCCTCTGCTCCGGCGCTGCGCCCCTAGGCTGGGTCCGCACGCGCACCTGCCCCTCCACCTGCGAGGAACGATTCGACGATGACTCCGTTGGCCGCCAGCCTAGTCAGCCCGGGACGCCCCGAGGCACGGGCGCACCGGCCCGCCCCAGCATGAGGGCGGTGGTGCTGACCGGGCCGCACACGGCGGAGGTCGCGGACGTCCCGGCGCCGCGGCCCGGCCCCGGGCAGGTGGTCGTCGACGTGAGCCGGGTCGGCGTCTGCGGCACCGATGTCGAGCTGTTCACCGGCGAGATGAGCTATCTCCACGACGGCCAGGCCGGCTACCCGCTGCGGCCCGGCCACGAGTGGTGCGGCACCGTCAGCGCCGTGGGCGACGGCGTCGAGGAGGCCTGGGTGGGCCGGCGCACCACGGGCGACACCATGCTCGGCTGCGGCCACTGCCGCCGCTGCCTGGCCGGGAGGCACCACGTGTGCGCCGACCGGTATGAGATCGGCATCCGCGGCGGTTGGCACGGTGCGCTCGCCGAGCAGCTCCTGGTGCCCGCCTCCTCCCTGCACGCCCTGCCGGACACCCTGGACGACACCGCCGGGGCGATGGTCGAACCGGGCGGCAACGCTGTGCGCGCCGTGCGGGCGGCGAACGTGGGGGACGGCGACCAGGTGCTCGTGGCCGGGCCCGGCACCATCGGACTGCTCGCGGCGCTGTTCGCCGAGGCCGCCGGCGCACGGGCGCACCTGCTCGGGCCGGACGAGCAGTCCCTGGAGTTCGCCCGCTCGCTCGGCCTGACGCACGCCTGGACCGAGGCGACGCTGCCCGACCAACCGTGGGACGCCGTCGTCGATGCGTCCACGGGAGCGGGCGTGCCGGCCCGCGCCGTCGACCTCGTCGAACCCGCCGGCCGGGTCGTCTACATCGGGATCGCGCCGATCCCGACCCTGCTCGACAGCCGCTCGCTCGTGTTCGCCGACATCACCGCGGTGGGCATCCTCGGGGCGTCCGCGGGCCTGGCGGGCGCGATCGAGGCCTATGCGCAAGGGTCGGTGGATCCGCGCCCGTTGGTGGCGGCCACCGTCCCCCTCACGCAGGCCGTGGCGGTACTCGCCGGCGAGCGGCCGGGCGGGCACGGCCCGAAGGTCCATATCGATCCGCGACGGTGAGTTCTGTCGGGTGAGGCGCTGGCGGCGCCATGAATCGTTACACTCAGACGCGGGCAGGGCTGCCGCGGTCACGAGTGACGCCGGGGCGCTCGACCCGACTGAGCTCAGATCAACGAGGAGAACGATGGCGGCGACCCAGGCTGGCACTGGCCGGAACGGCAGGCGTCCGAGCGTCACGGACGTGGCCCGGCTCGCAGGCGTGTCCGTGGGCACCGTGTCGAACGTGCTGAACCGGCCGGAGAACGTGGCCCCGCCGACCAGGGCCAGGGTCGAGGCGGCGATCAAGGAACTGTCGTTCGTGCGTAACGCGTCCGCCCGGCAGTTGCGCAGCGGTGAGCTGAACACCGTCGGCGCGGTGGTGCTGGACATCGCGAACCCGTTCTTCACCGAGATGGCCCGCGGGATCGAGGACCGGCTCGCCCAGGACGAGTACACGCTGATGCTGTGCAGCTCGGACGAGAACCCCGAGCGCGAGGGCCGCTATCTGCGCCTGTTCGAGGAGCACGGTGTGCGCGGGGTGATCGCGACACCCTCCGAGGGCAGCCTGGACATGCTCCTTGCGATGCGCGAGCGGGGCATCGACGTGGTCCTGCTCGACCACACCTCTCCCCTTCCCGACCTGCCGTCGGTCGCCGTCGACGACGTCGGCGGCGGCGCCCTCGCTACCGAGCATCTGCTCGCCCAGGGCCACACCCGGCTGGCGTTCCTGAACGGCCCGTTGACGTTGCGCCAGTGCGTGGACCGTCGTGACGGCGTGATGCAGACCCTCACCGCCCACGGCCTGGACCCGGCCACCTCGCTCGTGGAGATCCCGCTCGAGGCCCTGAACGCCGACGGCGGCGACGACGGCATGCGCCGGCTCCTCGCCGCCGACGGCCCCACCCCGACCGCCACGTTCTGCGTCAACGACGTCACCGCGCTCGGGGCGCTGCGGGCCCTGCGGGACCTGGAGGTCTCCGTGCCGGGCGAGATGGCCGTGGTCGGCTACGACGACGTCATGTTCGCGAACATGCTCGCCACGCCGCTCACCTCGGTGCGCCAGCCGATGTACAAGATGGGGTGGACCGCCGCGGACATGCTGCTGCGCCGCGGCTCGGAGGACCTGGCCGCGGAGCAGGTCGAGTTCGAGCCGGAGCTCGTGGTCCGGGCCTCGAGCGTGCCCGCCTGAGTCACCCGCACCCCGCGCCGGTGACGGTGCCGAACGCGGCTGGCATCATCGGGTGATGCACGCTCAGCGCCGCATCCCGCTCGCCGTCGCCGCCCTCACCCTCGCCCTGACGGCCGCGGCCTGCTCCGGTCCCGGTGGGCCGCCGGACCGGGACCCGGACGTCACCGGAACGGTCGGGAGCGAGGGGACCACTCTCGTCCTGGCGGCGCCCTCCGATCCCTACTACGAGGGCATGGACCTCCTGCGCGGCGACCCGGGCGTCCTCCGTGGCGACCAGCCGATCGAGGCCGCGGAGCTGGTGGACGGAGAGGACGTCGAGGTCTGGATCGAGGGTGGGTGTGCCGAGTCCTTCCCGGTGCAGTGCCAGGTCGTCACCGTGCGCGCCATCGGCGAGTAGACGGCCTTTCCGGCCTTCGATCCGCACCCGCTATGCTGCCTGCATGACTGGTGATGCAACGATGCTTCAAGACCTCCCTGCCGAGGCGAGAGGAGCCGGCACGATCCTGCTCCGGTCCTCCTGGCAGACCATCAACATCGGGGACGTGGCCCACACGCCGGGCGCGATCACGGCGCTGCTCGGCGCCGGCGCGGGCCGGATCATCCTGTGGCCCGGCGGCCTGGACGACCGGGAGCACGCCATGCTCGCCGGCCGGTTCCCGGATCTCGAATTCGCCTATGGCGACATCGGCCCCGACGGCCGCCCGGACACCCCCGAACTCGCGCGCGCCTTCGACGAGGCGGACCTCTTCATCCACGGGAGCGCCGCCGGAATGGGCTCGGGCCCGGGCCTGCGGGCCTGGCAGTCCTCCGGCAAGCCGTACGGGTTCTTCGGCATCACGTTCGACCCGCTCGGCAACTTCATGCCGTTCCAGCTTCCCGATGCCCGCCGGGTGGTCGGCGGGATCGCCCCCGGCCACCTGGGCGACGAATCTCGCGAGATCCTCGACGGTGCGGCGTTCGTGTTCTGCCGGGACACGATCTCGCTGGACTACCTGCGGGGGCAGGGCGTGCGCGCCGAGATCCTCGAGCCGGGTCCGGACGCGACGTTCGCGTTCGACATCCGCGACGAGGCCGGCGCCGATGCCGTGCTCGCCGACCATGACCTGGAGCCCGGCTTCCTCGTCGCTGTGCCCAGGCTGCGCTACACGCCGTACGCGCACATCCGGAACCTGCCGGTCACCGCCACCGACCTGACCAAGGACGCCGTGAACGAGGCGTTCACCCCGCGCGACCTGGGCGTCCTGACCGAGACCATCGCCTGGTGGGTCCGGACCACCGGCCGGAAGGTGCTCGTCGCGCCCGAGATGAGCTACGCCGTCGCCCTCATCGCCGACTACTGGCCGGCCACCCTGCCGCAGGACGTGCGCGCGAAGGTCGCGATCATCGACGAGTTCTGGGACCTGCCCACGGCGACCGCCACGTACGCGCGAGCCGCCGCCGTCGTCAGCATCGAGTGCCACTCCCCCATCCTGGCCACAACGGTGGGCGTGCCAGGCACCTACCTGCGCCAGCCGACCGACACGGTCAAGGGAGCCATGTACGCGGACCTGGGTGGGTCGAACATGGTCAACGAGATCGACGACGGCGCAGCCGGGGTCATCGAGCGGCTCGCCCGGGTGGTCGCCGACCCGGGCGCGGCGCGCGGCGCCGCCGAGGGCGTGCACGCCGAGGCACTGCGCCGGCTGGCCCGCATGGGCCGGGCGGCGGTGGCCGCGAGCCGGGTCAGCTGACCGGGCGCTCGCTCTCGGCGCGGGCCGCCCGCCGCAGGGGTGCGAGCCGGCTCAGCTGGGTCACGTGCTGCGGCCCGAGCTCGTCGAGCGAGGCGACCCCGAGCAGGCGCATGGTCCGGGTGATCTCCGCGGTGAGGATGGCGATCATCCGGTCCACGCCGTCGCGTCCCCCGGCCATCAGGCCGTACAGGTAGGCACGGCCGACGAGCGTGAAGTCGGCGCCGAGGGCGATCGCGGCGACGACATCCGCGCCGCTCATGATGCCGGTGTCCAGCACGATCTCGAGGTCGTTCCCGAGCTCGCGGGCCACCTCGGGCAGCAGGTGGAACGGGATCGGGGCCCGGTCGAGCTGGCGGCCGCCGTGATTGGACAGCACGATCCCGTCCACGCCGAGGTCCGCGACCCGCTTGGCGTCCTCGAGGGTCTGGATCCCCTTGACCACGACCTTGCCGGGCCACTGGTCGGAGACCCAGCGCAGGTCGTCGAAGTCCACGGTCGGGTCGAACATCGTGTTCAGCAGGTCCGCGACGGTCCCGGACCAGCGGTCGAGGGACGCGAACGCGAGCGGCTCGGTGGTGAGGAAGTCGATCCACCACTGCGGACGCGGGAGCGCGTTGAGCACGGTCTTCGGGGTGAGGGAGGGCGGGATCGTCATGCCGTTGCGGGTGTCCCGCAGCCGGGCGCCGGCGACGGGCACGTCGACGGTGACCAGGAGGGTGTCGAAGCCTGCCTTCGCGGCCCGGTCCACCAGGGCCATCGACCGGTCCCGGTCCTTCCACATGTACAGCTGGAACCAGTTCCGCCCACCGGGGTTGGCGGCGGCGACGTCCTCGATGGAGGCGGTGCCCATGGTCGACAGCGAGAACGGGATCCCGGCGGCGCCGGCGGCACCGGCGCCCGCGATCTCGCCCTCGGTCTGCATCATCCGGGTGAACCCGGTGGGGGCGATCCCGAACGGCAGCGCCACCGGGCCGCCGAGCACGGTCGCCGAGGTGTCCACCGCGGAGACGTCCCGCAGGATCGCCGGGTGGAACTCGATGTCCTCGAACGCCTGGCGGGCGCGGCTCAGGGACAGTTCCTTCTCGGCGGCGCCCTCGGTGTAGTCGAACGCGGCCTTCGGGGTGCGCCGCTTGGCGATCGTGCGCAGGTCCTCGACGTTGAGGGCGGCGGCGAGGCGTCGCTTGCGACCGTTCAGTTCCGGTGCCTTGAACTGCATCAGCGGCGCGAGGTCGCGCACCTTCGGGACTCGACGCTGAACCATCGGGGGGAACTCTCCAGTCTCTTCACGCGGGGGCGGCCGTCCGCCTGCCCCCGCGATGGTAGCGGACACGACACTCGATTGTATCGTTTCAGAGGCGCTGGCTGCACGATGAGGTGACCCCATTGTCGGTCGGGACGTGGGTCCCGCCGCGCTGCGGTGCCTCCCGCGGTCCGGCCGTCGGTCCCGCCGCAAACGAGCACCCGGATCGGTTCGGCGTCGGTAAAGTGTTTCCGGTCGGGGCAGGCGCGGTGGATCGCTGCCCGACCACGGTCTAGCAACGTCGTCGAAGGGCCCGCGTGAGCATCCAGTCCCAGATCCAGGCGAAGCGCGACACGCTCGCCCCGTCGATGCGCCGCGTGGCCGATGCGATCCTGGCCGACCCGAGCCTCGTCCTGGAGGAGACGATCTCCGAGCTGGCACGTAAGTGCGCCACATCGGAGACCACGATCGTCCGCTTCTGCCGGACGCTCGGCCTGGCCGGATACGTCCAGCTCCGGCTCGCCCTGGCCACCGAGGTCGGCCGCGAGGGTGCCCGGCGGTCCCCCGCGGCGACCTACGGTTCGGACATCTCCGCCGGCAGCACACTGGAGGAGGTCGTGGCGAGCATCGGCTTCACCGAGAACCTCGGCATCGAGGAGACCATCAACAGCCTGGACATCGCCGAGCTCGGCCGGGTGGTGGACGCCATCGACGCCGCGGCCCGGATCTCGGTCTACGGCGTCAGCGCGAGCGGCTGGAGCGCCGCCGACCTGCACCGCAAGCTGTTCCGGATCGGCCGGGTGGCCTACTCGTTCGCGGACGGGCACGACGCCGTCACCTCGCTCGGCCTGATGGGTGCCGGCGACGTCGCGGTCGGGTTCTCCCACCGGGGCACGACGGCGGAGGTGGTGCGGTTCCTCGAGGCCGCCCGGGAACGGGGGGTGACCGCGGTGGCGATCACGAACGCCGCCGACTCTCCCGTCGCCGCAGCGGCCGACCTCGTACTCCGGACGGCGGTCCGGGAGTCACCGTTCCGCTCCGGAGCGATGGCCTCCCGTACCGCGCAGTTGCTGATCGTGGACTGCATCTTCGTCGCGGTCGCCCAGCGCCGGATGACCGAGACGGTCGACGCCCTGCGCGACACCCACGACGCCGTCGCCCAGTTCCGGGACAACTGAGCGATGTCACGCGATTCCGTGTCGAGCCCCGCCGAGCAGCGGGACGCCGGACTCGAGCCCGCCCGGACTGCTGCCCTGCAGGGGCTGCTGGACTCGGCCACCCGCAACGCCGCCGCCGGCCCGGCCCCGGTCGGAGCAGCCGAGCCCGTTCCGGGCACCGCCGGGGCCGAAGCGCTGATCGCCCACCGCGGGCGGGTGATCGCCCGCGCCCGGGCGGGGTACGCCACGCTGTTCGCGGCCGACGGCGCACTACTCCCGACGCAGGAACGGCGCCCGCTGCCCCCGGAGCCGGTGTTCGACATCGCGTCCCTGACGAAGATCCTGACCACGGTCACCGCCCTGATCCAGGTGGACGCCGGCGTCCTCGACCTCGACCGACCGGTGGCCGATCACCTCCCCGAGTTCGCCGTCGACCGCACCCACGAGCGGATCAGCCCCCGGCAGCTGCTCACCCATACGTCCGGCCTGCCGCCGGTGCTGCGCCTGTGGGAGGTGCCCGGCACCCGTGCGGACCGTGCCCAGCACGTCCTGCGCACGGAACTGTGCTCCGAACCCGGCTCGGCCCACGCGTACTCCTGCGTGGGCTTCATGGTGCTCGGCCTGCTCCTCGAGCACCTCACCGGGCGAGGGTTGCCCAGCCTCCTGACGGACACCGTCACCGGGCCGCTGGCGATGACGAGCACCGGCTACGACCCCACCAGCGCGGGCGACCGGGTGGTGCCGACCGAGTACCAGTCCGTCCCCGACCGCGGCCTCGTGTGCGGCACCGTCCATGACGAGGCCGCCTGGAGCCTGGGTGGCTCCGGGAACGCCGGGGTGTTCAGCACCGGGCCGGACCTGGTCCGGTTCGCCGCTGCCCTCGGCGCCGACGGGCCGGGGCTGCTCAGCGAGGACTCGCTGACGCTGCTGCGTCGGGACGTGCTCCCTGCGTCCGAACGGGACCGGGTCGGGTACGGGCAGGCGCTCGGCATGCGCCTCGGGGACGCCACGTTCATGGGCACCGGTGACCCGGCCGTGATCGGGCACACCGGGTTCACCGGCGCCTCGCTGGTGATCGACACCGAGGCGGACCTGGCCGTCGTGCTGCTGACCAACCGCGTGCACCCGGTCCGGACCGCGTTCGATGCCGGGCCGCTACGTCGCGCGGTGACCGGACTGGCCCGGGAGCACGTCGCTCAGGCCTGAGCGTCCAGGACCCCGCCGAGCCGGCCGCCGGCCTCGGCGAGCAGCCGTTCTGCCGCGGCCCGGTCCAGGCCGCGCGCCACCATGATCGCGGCGACCGGGACCCGCTGACCGGAATCGGTCAGGGCCTGCGCGGCGACTCGGGGGTCCGCGCCCGTGATGGTCGCGACCAGGCGCTCGGCCCGTGCCCGGAGCTTGACGTTGCTGACGGACAGATCGACCATCAGGTTCCCGTAGGTCTTGCCGAGCCTGATCATCACGCCGGTCGAGATCATGTTCAGGACCTGCTTCGTGGCGGAGCCCGCCTTCAGCCGGGTGGATCCGGCGAGCACCTCCGGGCCCACCTCGACCTCGATCGGCAGGTCCACGGCGGACCCGAGCTCGGAGGCGGTGTTGCAGGCCAGGCCGACGGTCAGGGCGCCGGCGGCGCGCGCCGCCCGAACCGCGCCGAGCACGAACGGGGTGCGCCCGCTGGCGGCGATCCCGACGACCGTGTCGGTCGCGGTGACCCCGAGGCCGGCGATCTCCTGGGCGCCGAGCTCGGCAGAGTCCTCCGCACCTTCGACGGACTCGAACATGGCACCGCGCCCGCCTGCGATCACGCCCAGGACCTGGCCCGGATCCGTGTGGAACGTGGGCGGACACTCCGAGGCGTCCACCACTCCCAGCCGCCCCGAGGTGCCGGCACCGAGGTAGATCAGCCGCCCACCCGACTCCATCCGGGCCGCGGCGGCCTCCACGGCGGCAGCGACCTGCGGCAGCACGGCCCGCACCGCGAGCGGCACCCCGGCCTCGGCCTCGTTCATCGCCCGCAGGGCGTCCAGCGTCGGGATCGCGTCGAGCCGTCGGTACCGCTCGTCGATCCGCTCGGTCTCGAGCAGGTCGGTCCGATCGCCCGTCACCGGTTGGGGGTCAGCCACCATGTACCTCTTCTTCCTGAATCAAACGAATTCAAGTAAACCAGCAGTTGCGCCTCGATGAAAATGATTGACGCCTTCTACTTGAAGTACGCCAATAATTGACCCACGATGGGCACATGCGTCACCACCGCGGCTCCGACCGCTCGCTCGAGTCCCTGGCCCATTCCGTTCTGTGGCCCGGCTTCACCGGAACGCGGGCACCCGACTGGTTGCTGCGCGCACGCGATGCCGGAGCGCCGGGGGCGCTGCTGTTCGCGCACAACATCGACCCCGATGACGCGGACCAGCTGTCCCGCCTCGTCGGCGAGCTGGATGGCACGCGCGGCAGCCTCGTCGGAGCCGACGAGGAGGGTGGCCTTGTGACCCGGCTGCACGCCCGGGACGGGTCCCCGAGCCCTGGCCATGCGGTACTGGGTCGCCACGACGTGATTGCGGACACCGAGACCGTCGCCGAGCAGATCGGTGCCGAACTCGCGCGCCACGGCATCGCCATCGATCTGGCGCCCGTCGCCGATGTGAACAACAACCCGGCGAACCCCGTCATCGGCAGCCGCTCGTTCGGAGCCGATCCCGAGCTGGTGGCGCGGCACGCCGCCGCCTACGTGCGCGGACTGCAGCGTGCGGGCACCGCGGCCTGCGCGAAGCACTTCCCCGGCCACGGCGATACCACCACCGACTCCCATCTCGCCGTCAGCAGGATGGAGGTGAGCGCCGACGAGCTCGAGGAGATCCACCTCGCCCCGTTCCGGGCCGCGATCGAGGCCGGCGTCCGGTCCGTGCTGACGGCGCACATCATCGTGCCCGTCCTCGGCCCGGAACCCGCGACCGTGAACCCCCGAGCGTTGTCGATGCTGCGCGGGATGGGCTTCGACGGGCTGATCATCTCCGATGCCGTCGAGATGGAGGCCATCGCGAGCACACTCGGGATCGGGCCGGGTGCGGTCGCGGCGCTCGCCGCCGGCGTGGACCTCGTCTGTCTCGGCAATCAGGGCGCGGACCCGCGCACGCCCGAGAACCCGCGCCCGGACGAGTCCGCCTACCGGACCGTGCACACCGCCGTCGTCGACGCGCTCCGCTCGGGATCGCTGCGCGCGGAGCGCCTCGAAGAGGCGGCCGAGCGGATCGCCGCCCTGCGTACCTGGGTCACCGCCCACCGCACGGGTGGGAGCCCGGACCTGGCATCGACCACCTCGACACCGGACACCCCGACCGCCGCACGGAACGCCCCGACCACCACCGCGGTACGGGTGGCCGCGCACGCCTGCGACGTCCGCGGCGACGTCCGGCTCCGCGCGGGCGTGCCGGTCACCGTGATCGACGCCCGGGTGCTGCGCAACCGCGCCGCCGGGCGGGAGGCCGACCTGGTGGGTCGGGCGCTGGCCGCGCGCCGGGCGATCAGCCACCACCGGTTCGACGGCGATGACACCGCCGAACTGCTGCGCGCGGACCCGCAGGGCGAGGTCGTGCTGGTGGTCGACCAGCCGCACATCGCCGCCGCGGAGCGCCACGCGCTCACCGACGTGCTGGCCTGGCACCCGGACACCGTGGTGGTCCGCCTGGGCTGGCCCGGAGACCTCGGCGTGGACCTGCCCCGGCTGGTCACCACGCACGGCTCGAGCGCCGTCAGCGCGTCCGCCGTGGCCGACCTCCTGCTGGGGTGAGACCGCCCCCGGCGGCCTCACCCGGCCAGACGCCGTCGGGGGTTCGGCGCGGCTGCCAGCAGTCGCCGCGTGTACTCGTGGGAGGGTGCGTCGATCACCTGTTCGCTCGACCCACGCTCGACGACCTTGCCGTGGTACATCACCAGGGTCTGCGCGGAGTACGCACGGGCTGATCCCAGGTCGTGCGTGATGTACAGGACCGCGAGTTCCTCGGTCCGGCGCAGCTGGTCCAGCAGATCGAGCATCCCCTTCCGGATCGTCACGTCCAGCATCGAGACAGGTTCGTCCGCGAGCAGCACCTTCGGCTCGGCAGCGAGCGCGCGGGCGAAGGAGATCCGCTGCCGCTCCCCACCGGAGAGCTCGTGCGGGAACCGGTGCAGGTACCGCTCGGCCGGTGCCAGCTCCACCTTCCGCAGTAGCGCGAGGCTCCACTCCTCCACCTCGTCCGCGCTCATCGGACCGCCATGGATCCGCAGGGCCCGGCCCAGGGTGTAACTGACCCGGTGCAGCGGGTTCAGCGAGGAGAACGGATCCTGCAGGGTCATCTGGACGGTGCCGGTGTAACGGATGAAGGCTCGGCCACGGGTCGCCGAGACCGGATCACCGTTCAGCAGGAGCTCGCCGGAGGTCAACGGCATCAGCTGGGCGAGGAGCCGGCCCACGGTGCTCTTGCCGGAGCCGCTCTGACCCACGAGGGCCGTCACCTGACCGGCGCGCAGCTCCAGCGAGACGTCGTCCACGGCGCGGAAGTACTCCCGGCCGAACACCCCCGCCCGCTTGTTCGTGCGGAAGTCCTTCACCAGGTTCCGTGCCTCGAGCACGACGCGGCCCTGCTCGGGCTCGTGCGGATCCATGACGTCGGTGCTCATACGAGGGCTCCCATGTCGGCGAGTGAGGCGAGCAGGGCCTGCGTGTACGGATGGCGGGGCTCGGCATAGACCTCGAGGGCCGGCCCGTACTCGACCAGCCGGCCACGCTGCATCACGGCGATGCTGTCCGAGACCTCCAGCAGCAAGGACAGGTCGTGCGTGGTGAAGATGATCGCGAACCCGTACTCGTCCCGTAGCGCCATCACCTGGTCGAGCACCTCGCGTTGGATCAGCAGGTCCAGCGCCGTGGTCGGCTCGTCCATGATGATCACGTCCGGCTCGAGCACGAGCGCGATGGCGATCGCGACCCGCTGCTTCATCCCGCCGGAGAGCTCGTGCGGATAGGCCGAGACCCGGTCGGAGTCGATGCCGACCTTCTCCAGCATCGTCCGTGCCAGCGCCTCCCGTTCACGGGCCGGCATGGTCGGCCGGTGCACGCGGAGCACGTCGTCGAACTGCGCCCCGACGCTGGTCACGGCGTTCAGCGCGTTCATCGCACTCTGGAACACGATGGCGATCTCGTCCCAGCGGTAGCCGCGTAGCTCCTCCGAGGACAGCCCGAGCAGATCGATGGCCTCCGCCGCGCCCGGGTCGGCGCCGCTCGACGCACCCGGACGGGCGCGCGCGGCCCGGTGGTAGGTGATGGATCCCCCGGTCACCTGCGCCGGGTTGCGGAGCAGCCGGGTGATCGCGTTGGTGAGGGTGGACTTGCCGCTCCCGGACTCCCCCGCGAGGCCGAGGAGCTCGCCGCGGTGCAGGGTGATCGAGACGTCGTCGACGGCGTGCACCACCTGGTCGATGCTGGGGTAGTCGACCTTGAGGTTGCGGACCTCGATGATCGGGGCCCCGGGCACGTCGATCGGGCGGATCTGCGCCGCGGCGGCGGCGCTACCCGAAGGCTCCGGCCCCGCCACCTCGTTGACGCCGTCCTCGGACGGGATCGACGCCAGGCCCGGCGAATCGACGCCTGAGGCCACGGCCGCGGCGCCGGCGGTGCTGAGCGCGGCCGCCTGCGGCCCGCCGGTGCGTACGGCCCGGCCCCGGCTCTTGCCGGTGCGCAGCCGCGGGTTCGAGTACTCGTCGATCCCGAAGTTGATCAGGGCCAGGCCGGCCCCGAGGACCGCGATCGCCAGGCCGGGCGGGACGAACCACCACCAGGCGCCGTACAGGAACGCCTGCGCGCTCTGCGCGAAGTAGAGCATCGACCCCCAGCTCGTGGTCGTCAGCGAGCCGAGGCCAAGGAAGGACAGCCCGGCCTCGGCCAGGACCGCACCGATCACGGAGAATAGGAAGCCGGAGGCGATCAGTGGCAGGGCGTTCGGCATGATCTCGGAGAAGACGATCCGCGTGCGCGACTCACCGGTGGCCCGGGCCGCCTC
This sequence comes from Occultella gossypii, assembly GCF_019947135.1. Taxonomy (GTDB): domain Bacteria; phylum Actinomycetota; class Actinomycetes; order Actinomycetales; family Beutenbergiaceae; genus Occultella; species Occultella gossypii. The sequence goes on from NZ_JAGSHT010000013.1 coordinate 292,239, forward strand.
GACGAACTCGCGTCGCCGCAGCGACATGGTCTGGGCGCGCAGGACTCGGGCCGAGCCGGCCCACGAGGTGATCGCGATCACGAACGCCACGGAGATCATCCCCCGTGAGGGCAGGTACCCGGTCAGCACGATCAGCAGTGGCATCCCGGGAACGACCAGGAACACCGCCGTGAGGATGTACAGCAGGTCGTCGGAGAGCCCTCGGAAGTAGCCCCCGATGACGCCGACGAGGACCGAGACGATCTGCGAGATGATCCCCGCGAACAGCCCGACGCCGAGCGAGACGCGGGCGCCGTACACGAACTGGGCGAAGACGTCCTGACCGGTCTGGGTGGTGCCGAGCCAGTGCGCGCCGGACGGCGGCTGGAGCAGGTCGGTGCCGCTGGCCTGCGGCGAGTAGCTCGTCAGCATCGGGCCGAACACGGCCATCAGCACGAAGAAGATGGCGATGATCAGGCCCGCGCGCACCTTCCCGGAGGCCGGCACGAGTCGTGAGAGGTTCATGGTCAGCCTTCCTGACGCGTGCGGGGGTCGAGGAACACGTAGACGACGTCGGCCACGAGGTTCGCGGCGATCACCGCCAGCGAGATGATCAGGAAGAGTCCCTGCATCAGCGGGAAGTCCTGGTTCTGGACCGCCTCGAACAGGGTGTAGCCGACGCCCGGGTAGTTGAAGATCACCTCGGTGAGCATCGACCCACCGACGACGGCGCCGAGGGAGAGTGCGAACCCGGTCACCGAGGGCAGGATCGCGTTCCGGGCCGCGTAGTTGACCAGCACCATCCGCTTCGGCAGGCCCTTCGCCTCGGCCATGGTCACGTAGTCCTCACCGAGGACGGTCACCGTCATGTTCCGCATGCTCAGCACCCAGCCGGCGAAGGAGGCCAGGATGATCGTGATCGCCGGCAGGATGCCGTGATAGAGGACGGAGGAGATGAACTCCCAGTCCCATCCCGGCACCAGCCCCGGTTCGTAGGCGTGCGAGACCGGGAACCAGCCCAGGTTCACCGAGAGGATCAGGACCAGGATCAACGCCATCCAGAAGTACGGGACGGCGTTGAGGAAGGTGAGGGCCGGCAGCAGGTGGTCGGTCCAGGATCCGCGCCGCCAGGCCAACACCACGCCGAGCCCGGTGCCGATCAGGAAGCTGATCACCGTGGTGATGCCGACCAAGCCGATCGTCCACGGCAGTGCACCCAGCACGATCTCGGAGACCGGGACCGGGAAGAAGCCGATCGAGAGACCGAGGTCGCCGGCCGCCAGCGAGGTGAGGTAGTCCCAGTACTGCACGTGCAGCGGCGCATCCGTGAGCCCGTAGCTCTCCGCGATCGCGTCCATGGCGGCCGGGTCGATCCGCCCTGACAGCCGTTCCACGAGGAGCGCGACGGGATCGCCCGGCATCAGCCGGGGGATCAGGAAGTTCATGGTGAGCGCAGCCCAGGCGATGAACACGTACAGCATCACCTTGCGCAGGAGGTACTTCAAGCGGGACAACCTCTCGGATCGGATTCGGCCGGGTGGCGGACGCGGGCGGGCGGCGTGTGCGCCGCCCGCCCGACCTCGCTGCGGTCAGCCGGCGGGCGTCAGGTTCGTGACGACCAACAGGTTGTCCGGGAACTGGAACGGCGCGCCGAGGGCGTACGGGTCCTCCTCGGTGGGGAACCCCTCCCACCGTGCGGTGTTGTACTGGAACCAGTTCGGGGACTGCAGCATCGCGATGACCGGGAGCTGTTCGACCATGATCTGCTCGAGCCCGTCGAACGCGGCCTGCTGCTCCTCGGGGTCACTGGTGGCCGCGAATGACTCCAGCAGGGCGTCGGCCTCGTCGTCGTAGTAGCGGTTGTAGTTCGAGACGACGGTCTCGCCCGGGCCGGTCTCGTACTCGGAACTCATCATCGAACGGAACAGCGTGTACGGGGTGAGGCCCATCGCCACGGACGCGATGGTCATCTGGTAGTTGCCGGAGTTGCGGGCCTCCAGCCATGCCTCGAACGAGACGCCCTGGGGCTCCACGACCACGCCGATCTTCGCGAGCTGCTCCTGGAGCAGGCCGCTCATCGTCACCCAGTCCACGTAGCTCGACGGGATCTGCAGCGCGTAGGACATCCGCTCGCCTGCCGGGGTGGTGCGCACACCGTCGCTGCCGAGCACATAGCCGGCCTCGTCCAGGATGGCGTTCGCCTCATCGACGTCGTAACTGAACTCCGCATCGGCGTACTCCTCGCTCAGCACCGACTCGTAGGCAGGCAACGGCAGCCCGGTGGGGTGCGCCGGCGGGGTGTACCCCTGCATGGCGACCTCGGAGAGCTGGTCGCGGTCGATGCCGGCGCTGAGCGCCTCGCGCACCGCCACGTCGTCGAACGGTGCCGTCTGCGTGTTCACGAGCAGGTTCACGAGTCCGTCACCGGGGTACCAGTAGGACCGGTGCTCCGGGTCCCCGGAGACGTAGATCTGGTCGATGTTGGCGACGAACCCGCCGGACCAGTCGAACTCACCGGCCTGCAGCGAGCTGTTGAACGTCTGGTCGGAGGACGCCGGGTAGCGGACCTGCTCGACCTCGACCTCGTCGGCGTTCCAGTAGCCCTCGTTCGCGCTCAGTGTGTACAGCTGTTGCCCGAACTGCTCGAGCACGAACGGCCCGGTGGCCACCGGCTCCTCGTTCTGGAACTCGATCGGGTCGACGTCGGCGAACACGTGCTCGGGGACCATGACGGTGTTCGCGATGGAGGCCTGGAACGCGAACGCGACACTGTTGAAGGTCACCTCCACGGTGAGGGGGTCGGTGGCGACCGCCTCGGCAAGGTCGAGCGCACCCGCGTTCGCCGCGGGGTTGTCCCGCATCAGGTTGAAGGTGAACGCGACGTCGTCGGCGTCGAACGCCTCGCCGTCGGACCAGGTGACGCCCTCCCGGAGCGCGAACGTGACGACCGTGCCCTCCTCGTTGAACTCCATCGACTCGGCCAGCCAGGGCTGCGCGTCACCGGGCACCATCGGGGTGGCGATCATCAGCGGCTCGTACAGCATGCCCTTGGTGCCCTGGAGCGCCGTCGGGGAGAACGGGTTGAAGTTCTGCTGATAGGTGTTGGCCGTGTTGGCGTGGATCGTCAGCGGTGCGACCGCGCCGGCGTCCTCGCCCGAGTCGTCGTCGCCGCCGCCGGTACAGGCCGACAGGGCGAGGGTGCCGGCCGTCAGCACGGCGGCCAGACGGATGAACCTCGGGGTTCTCATGTGGTTGACCTTTCGATGGGTGGAGCGGGGGGAACAAAGGTGACGTCAGTGGTCCAGGTCGGCACGCAGCACGTCGAAGCGCCGGGTGATGCGGAAACCGGACCGCAGGTAGAGGTGCCCGGCAGGTGAGTCCTCGCCGGTCCACAGGAACCAGGCGCTCTGGGCACCCTCGGCGCGCATCCGGGTGAGGGTCTCGTGCAGCAACACCTTTCCGAGGCCAGTGCCGCGCGACGTCTCGTCCACCCCGTACGGGCCGAACCGTTCCCGCAGGCCGCGGTACGCGCCGTAGGTGGAGAAGCCCACGACGGGACCCTCGGGGTGGCGCGCCAGGAGCACCCTGTCGATCCGTCCGTGCTGCAGCACGGAGTCCCGGACCGCCTCACCCCAGTCCGGGGCCAGCCGCTGCGCGGCGAAGGAGATCACCTCGGGCAGATCATCGGGGCGGGCGGCTGCGAACGCGTACCCGTCGGCGACCCGCGCCGCACGCAGGTCCAGCACGTCGGACGGCGTCGCGTAGTCGGCGAGATCGAGGCTCATCGCCGCGGCCGTGTACAGCCGCCGGAAGCCGGCCCGCTCGAACAGCCGGGCGGCGTCCGGGTAGGCGGCAGTGTCCAGGCCGGGCACGAAGTATGCCAGCGGGTAGGCCGCGTAGTTGACCCAGTGGGCACCCTTGCCCGCGAGGAACGCCCCGGCCCGCCGCACCAGTTCGGTGCCGATGCCCTGCCTGCGGGCGTCGGGCCGGACGCAGCCGATGGTGATCCACCCGCCGTCGGGATCGGGCCCGATCCCTCGCCCGGCACGGACCGCGTAGACGAAGCCCTGCGCCTGACCGGTGGCCTCGTCCACGGCGACGATCAGGCCGTCGGGGTCGAAGTTCGGGTCCAGCAGGACGGTGTGGGTGAACCAGTCCTCGCTGACGGCGTCGCGCGGCATCGCGACCGTGGTGAGCTCGGCGAGCCGGGCGGCATCACCGGGCCGGTGCGCACGATAGGTGACCTGCAAGGGAATGACCTTTCCGATCTGTTCGATGGTGCTCATTGACGGCAGCAGGACGGCGTGTGCCGCCCGCTCCCGAAGGGTCGGTTCAGTTCAGGGGCGCCATGCCCCAGGTCCGCCCGGAGGAGAGGGCAACGGCGTGGGGCACGCCGGCGAGGCAGCCGCGGGTGATCATCTGGGCCGAGTAGAAGTCGATGTAGCGGAAGCCGTAGGTCTCCCCGCGAGCGAACGCTTGACCGCTGATGGCGTCGGTCCAGAGCCGGTGCGCCTCCGCCGAGATCTCCACGAACAGGTCCGCGTCGAAACCGGTCGCGTCCTCCCAGTTCTCCGTGAACAGCAGGCGGCCGACGCCGTGCCGGGTGGTTTCGTCCTTCCACCCGGGCAGGCCGGCCAGGTAGCGCGCCCGCTCGGCGAGGATCGAGGCGTTCTCGTGGTCGGTGTGGATGCTGCGCCGCCAGTGCGCGAGCAGCGTGGTCGGCCTGACCTCGCGGATGAGGTCGGCGACCCGTTCGGCGACCGCGTCGTCGGCGGTGAGGAACCCGTCGGAGATGTCATCGAAGATGACCACCTCGGCGCCGATCCCGGCCGCGAACGCTCGCGCTTCGGCGATCTTCTGCTCGCGGTAGTCGGCGGCGGACATCCGAGGGTGCCCCCGCTCCCCCGGCGTGAGTGCCACGAGCACGGACCGGCCGCCGTCCAGCACGTTCTGCGCGAGCAGCGGTCCGGCGGCGAGGTCCATATCGCCGATGTGACCGCCCACGGCCATGATCGTCTGAGGTGACAACGGATTCGTCCTTCGTTCGGGTTCGGCGGCGGTGTTCAGGGGTAGAGCAGTGCCTCCGGCGGCACGATCGGCGTCGGTGGACCGGCGGCGAGGATCGCACTCAGGTCCGCGCCGCGATCGATTCCCTCGCGCAGGGCCGTCGAGCCCCAGAGGAGGTCGATGAAGGGCGGGCGGCCCGGCTGCGGAGGCAGCCAGATCGACTCCCCGGGATACAGGGCGGCGACCGCCCGGAGCACGGCCACGCCGGTCGCGATCGGATCGAACGCCGCGACATCACGCACGTGCAACTGGGCGCCGTGCACCACGTCGCCGTGCCACTTGCTGAACGTGGGGCGGAAGACGGCCTCACGGAACGCGACACCGGGCAGGCCCTGCTCGGACAGCGCGCCGGCCAGGCGCCCGTCGGTCCAGGACGCCCCGAACAGCTCGAACGGCTTCGTGGTGCCGCGGCCCTCCGAGAGCACGGTGCCCTCCAGCAGGCCGATGGCGCCGAAGACGGTCGCGGTGGTCAGCGTGGGCATGTTCGGCGACGGCATCACCCAGTCGTCGTGCGGGCCCTGGCGCTGCCGGTCCCAGCCGGCCAGCTCGATCACCTCGAGATCGGCGGCGGCGCCCACGGCATCGGGCACGTGGGCCGAGTTGAACCACCGGGCGAGCTCGCCGAGGGTGAGTCCGTGCTGGAGCGGGATCGAGACCCGGCCCACGAAGCTGGCGCAGGACGGATCGAGCCCGGGCCCGGTCCGGACCAGACCACCCAGGGGGTTCGGCCGGTCGAGCACCACGATTCGGATCCCGACCCGCGCCGCGGAGCAGAGCAGGTCGAAGAGCGTCCAGGTGTAGGTGTAGAACCGAATGCCGATGTCCTGGAAGTCCACCAGGATCGTGGCCACCCCGGACTCGCGCAGCAGTCCGTCGAGCCGCGGCCCGTCGGAGCGGTAGGTGTCCACCACCGGCAGGCCGGTGGCGAGGTCGACGCCGTCGCCCTCGCTCTCGCCCGCCTGCACCGCACCCCAGTAGCCGTGCTCCGGCGTGAAGATCGTGGTCAGCTCCACGCCCGTGGCCAGCAGCGCGTCCACACCGCGGCGCAGGTCCGCCGTGACGGACGTGTAGTTCGCACAGAGGCCGGCGGGACCCCGGCCGATCAGACCGGGTTCGGCGATCGCCCGGCTCAGGCCCGTTCGGACCCGCGCCACATCGTCCACCTCGACCACTGGCCGTTCCCCCACTCGTCCTCGACTGTGTAAGTACGCTACACAGATCGTCAGACTAGGGTCAATTAGTTACGCGCAGGTTACGCGCGCTCCCCACGGGCGCCGCACCTCGTGGAGCATGATCTCAGAGGCTGCCGACCAGGCCGGGCAGCGCCCCGGCCCGGGCGAACACCGGGATGACCTCGATCGGCGCGTCCACCTCGATCCGCTGCCCGCCGTGGTGCACCTCGCCGGTGTGCAGGTCCGTCCAGTCCGCTCCGCCAGGAAGGTACACCGGCCGCGAGCGCGCCCCTGCTGCGAGCACCGGCGCGACCAGCAGGTCCGGCCCGAACAGGAACTGATCGGCGACGTCCCACGCGGCCGGATCATCCGGGAACTCATGGAACAGGGCGCGCATCACCGGCTGGCCGTAGGTGTGCGCGGCGCGCATCACCGAGCGCGTGTAGTCGCGCAGCCGCTCCCGCAGGTGCGTGTAGCGGGACAGGATCGCGAACACCTCCTCGCCGAAGCTCCAGAGCTCGTTGGCGGCGCCGGAGTCCCGGCGGTGGCTGCCGTCCGCGGCCCGGACCGGCTCGGCCGGCCCGCGGTCGCCGTGCAGCCGCATCACGGGCAGGAACGTCGCGAACTGGAACCAGCGCACCAGCAGCTCGTGGAAGGCCGGGTCATCGGTGCGTCCGCCGCCGAACCCGCCGATGTCCGTGGTGAACCACGGGATCCCGGCCACGCCCATGTGGATCCCGGCGGTGATCTGGCGGGCCATCGAGGCGAAGCTGGAGTGGATGTCGCCGGACCAGACGAGGGCGCCGTAGCGCTGACTACCGGCCCACGCGGCCCGCACCAGACTGACCGGAGCACCTTCGCCGTCGGCCATCAACCCGTCGTGGAAGGTGCGCGCGAACAGCTGCGGGTAGATGTTGCCGACCTCGCGGACCTGGCCGAGGTGGTACCGGTAGGCGCCGTAGTCGTAGAAGGCGAACTCGGGCTCCGCCTCGTCCAGCCAGAACAGCCGGATGCCGTGCCGGGCATAGTTGGCGCGGCACGTCTCCCAGAGGAAGTCGCGGGCCGCGGGGTTCGTCACGTCCACGAACTGGCTCGGCCCTTCGAATGCCATCTGCACGTCGACGCCACGGTTGGACAGGGCGAGCCAGCCCTCGCGGGCCATCCGCGCGTAGTTCTCCGAGGAGTGCGACACCTGGGGCCACACCGAGACCATGAGCTCGATGCCGAGGTCCTTCAGTTCCGCGACCATCGCGGCCGGGTCGGGCCAGAACTCCTCCTCGAACCGGTAGTCGCCCATGTGCGGCCAGTGGAAGAAGTCGGCGACGATGACGTCCATCGGCAGGCCACGCCGCTTGTGCTCGCGGGCCACCTCGAGCAGCTGCTCCTGGTTCCAGTACCGCAGCTTGCACTGCCAGAACCCGAGGCCGTGCTCGGGCATCATCGGCGCGTGCCCGGTGGCGTCGGCGAAGGCCGCGGTGATCTGCGCCGGCGAGGCACCCACGGTGACCCAGTAGTCGATCTGCCTGGTGGACTCGGCGACCCACTCGGTGCGGTTGCTCGCGAACGTCGCGCGGCCGATCGCGGGGTTGTGCCAGAGGAACCCGTAGCCGGCACTGGAGAGCACGAACGGCACGCTCACCTGGGAGTTGCGGTGCGCGAGCTCGAACGTGCAGCCCTTGATATCGAGGATGTCCTGCTGGTACTGGCCCATCCCGTACAGCTTCTCGGCGGGATCGGCCACGAGGGCGAGGGTCGCGGCGTAGGTGCCGCCGTCCTGCGCCGAGTAGTCCCGGGCCCGCAGCTTGAGGGCGCCACCGGCGTCCTCCTCGGCGAACAGCAGGCGACCGTCCGCCGCGAAGAACTCCAGCCGGCACGCGAACCGCCGGTAGCCGGCCTGGCCGTCGAAGAAGTCCCGGGCGGTCGCGACGACGCGCACCTCACCGTTGGTCAGGGTCGCGACCGGGCCGTCGACGGCGACCGTCACCTTCTCGTGGGCGCCCGCCTCGGGGGGCAGCAGCGCCCAGTCGGTGTCGATCACGCCGGCCCCGTGGGCGGCACGCACCCGCACGGAGTCGGCGCCCCAGGCCTGGACCACGAGGGTCTCGCCACCGCCCCGCCAGGTGAAGCTCTCGGCGTCGGTGGAGAAGTGGTGATCGGTCATGCGGGTTCGAACTCCAGTGGGTGTGGTGGTGGGTGCGGTCAGACGATCCGCGGGTCGTCCAGGTCGAAGTAGACGCGGTACGGCATCCGTTCGGCGATCTCCGACAGCGGCCGCAGGTCACCGAACGGCAGCCGTGCCGTCCCGACGCCGACGGGCGTGTACCGCACCCCCTCCCCCGGCTCGAAGGCCTGCTCGAGATCGACCATCTCCCAGGGCGTCGGGAGCGAGATAGGCATGGTCCAGTCCGCCCTCTGCGCCAGCACGACCGGGCCGTGGGCGAACGCGACCCGGTTCGGGTGCCGGGCGTCGACCGGCAGGACCCGCAGGCCGGCGCCGATCGTGACGTCGACGACGTCGCCGTCGCGCCAGTCCCGGTCGATGACCAGCCAGTCACCTCCGGTCGCCACGGCGTTCACCGGCTCCCCGTTCACGGCCGCCGAGAACCCCTCGCTCCACGACGGGACCCGCAGCCGCAACGCCAGGCGCCCGGAGCCGTGCAGGGTCAGGCGGGCATCGTCGGTCTGCGGGAAGGACGTCTCGAGGGTGAGGCCGAACGCCCGTCCCTCGTGTTCCCAGGAGACCGTCGAGGGCACGTAGAGCAGCACGGCGAGACCGTCGTCCGCCGCGTAGTAGAGGAGGTTCGGCAGTTCGGAGACGCACTGGAGGTATGTCCCCGAGCAGCACGGCCAGTCGTCCCAGTGCGGCAGCTTGGTGGCGACCCCGAGCCGGTAGTCCTGGTAGTAGGGCGTCCGGCCACCCGGCCGGACTGGGGTCACCGCGCCGATCCCGGAGTAGACGAGCTGCTCCACCCAGTCCCCGTAGCGGGCCAGCCCCGTGTATGTCAGCAGCGCCGTCGAGACCTTGAATGCGGCCCACGACCCGCACACGATCTCGGCCGAGTCGGTGCGCCACTCGAGGCTGCGCCCGAGCGCGCCGTCCTCCGGGAGGGTGAACTCGCTCGGTCCGTAGCCGCCGGTGGCGTAGGTCTGCGTCGTGGTGAAGTACGTATGCGCATTGCGCACGATCTCCAGGTACCGGTCCTCGCCGGTGACCTCGTACGCCGCGGCGGCCGAGGCGAACGTGTTCAGGTGCGAGTACGCGTGCAGCCAGGCCGGGACCGGCCAGGCCCGGCCCGGCTGCGGCTCCGTCAGGAAGCGGTCCCAGTAGGCGTCGTAGTGCCACTCCCGCGCGAACTCGCCGACCCGGTCGTCGGCGCCGGCCAGCCAGGCACGGTGGAGATTCTCGGCGAGCGTGTACCACTCGAGGGTGCGGGCATGGCTGGTCGGACCGATGCGGCCACCGGCGAAGTCGTGCGCCGACGGCGTCGGGCGGGCTCGGTCGAAGGTCCGGTCCGCCCAGGGCACCGTCCGTTCCAGGAGCGCGAGCGCCGGCTCGTGCCCGGTGAGGGTGAACGTGTCGACGAGTCCGCAGATGAGCTTCTCGTAGCCGTACAGGGACATCCGGACGTCACCGTCAGGACCGACCGTCTCCGCGAAGCCGTCGACCAACTCGATCGCCCGCTCGCTCGCCGCCGTCACGCCGGCGGTGGCGCCGAGGCGGGCGAGTCCGCTGACCCACTGCCCGAACGTGGGCTCCGAGGTCACGGCGGACCAACCCGTCAGGGGTGCGCCGGGAGCGTCCTGGCCGGCCGCCGTCCGGAAGCCGTGCAGGACGTCGTCCGGGTCCATGGCGAGGTAGGTGGCCGCGGCGTCCGCGATGCGCTCGGCCAGTGGCCCGCTCTCGATCCGGACCCGTCCGGTGTGCCCGAGCGGTTGCAGCACCACCTGCGCCCGGATGCGGTCAGATCCCTTGCTTCGTGTCACTGACAACGGGATTCCCTTCAGAGGTGCGAGTGGGCCGGCACCGGCTCCGGTCGAGGTTCCCGGGCCGGCCGGGGCAGGACGCCGCTGCGCCACAACTGCGCGGAGGTGAGCATGGCGGGACCGGCCACGCCGAACACCGGCACCAGCCCCGGCACCACGTAGTAGAGGCAGAGCACGACGGCCAGCACCACGGCTGCGCCGAGGGCGGTCAGCGGGCGAGCCAGGGCCAGCAGCGCGGCGCGCCGCAACGTCGCCAACGGTCCTTCGTCGAAGTGCACCGCCAGCATCCAGACCGACGCGCACAGGACGAACAGCAGCGCCGCCGCGAACCACAACAGCGCCGCGACCCCGGCCGCGAGGCCCTGCGCGCCACCGGAGGTGAGGACGTGGTGCTCGACGAGCAGCAGCACCCACGCCGTCGTCAGTACGTAGCCGATCACGTTCGCCGAACCCAGTTCCGCGCGCCAGGCGGCTCCGAACTCGACCCGCAGCGGCTCCCGGTGGGGGTCATCGGGACGCATCAGGTCGCGACGCAGCACCGCGTGCACGGCGGCGGTCGCCGGGAACACCCCGGCGACCACCCCGCCCCGCAGCGTGTACAGCAGCCACAGCGCGTTCAGTGCGAACAACCGCACGCCGATCTCACCGACCCGCGTGTGCCATCCGAGCAGTCGCAGCATCAGCCCTTCACCGACCCGATCATGACGCCCTTCTCGAAGTACTTCTGGAGGAAGGGGTAGAGGATGATCACCGGGAGTGTGGAGACCACGATCACGCCGTACTTGATCTGGTCCGCGTACTGCTGGGCGTAGCTGCCGCCCGTGCCGCCCGCCCCGCCGGCGCCGCCGGCGAAGGCCTGATTGGAGATCAGGATGTCCCGGAGCACGATCTGCAGCGGCTGTTTGTCATAGGTGCGCACGAACACCAGACCGGTGAAGAAGTCGTTCCAGTGCTGCACCAGGTAGTACAGCCCGATCACGGAGATGATCGCCATGGACAGCGGCACCGCGATCTTGAGGAAGAACTGGAAGTAGTTGGCGCCGTCGATCGTGGCCGCCTCGAAGATCTCCTCGGGCAGGGAGTGCTCGAAGAACGCCCGCGCGATGATCAGGTTGTAGACGTTCACCGCCGACGGCAGGACGAACACCGCCCAGTTGTCCAGCAGGCTCAGGTCCCGGTACAGCAGGTAGGTGGGGATCAGTCCGCCGCTGAAGAACATCGTGAACGCGAAGAACAGCATCAGGACCTTGCGCGGCGCGAACTCGCGCCGGGACAGCGCGTACGCCGCGGGCAGGGTCACCAGCAGGTTCAGCGCGGTGCCGGCCGCCGTGTAGATCAGCGTGTTCCGGTACCCGGTCCAGATCCGGGTGTCCGCGAAGATCTGGTCGTAGCCGAACCAGGACCAGCCGCGGGGCCAGAAGGACACCCCGCCGGTGGCCACCAGGGTCGGATCCGAGACCGAGGCGATCACCACGAAGTACACCGGGTACAGCGTGATGAACAGGATGAGGGCACAGGTCAGTCCGAGGACCACCGTGAAGGCGATCTCCCCGGGACTGCGGTGCCGCAGGGTTGCCAGTCGCATCGTCGTCTTTCCTCTCACCACAGGCTCGTGTTGGCGACCCGTTTGGCGATCTGGTTCGTGATCACCAGGAACAGGAAGTTGATCGCCGTGTTGAACAGCCCGATGGCCGTGGCGTAGCTGAACTGGTTGGACAGGATCCCGATCTTGTACACGTACGTGGAGATGACCTCCGAGACGCCCAGGTTCAGCGGGTTCTGCATCAGGAAGATCTTCTCGAAGCCGGCGTTGAGCACCCCGCCCATGTTCAGGATGAGCAGGACGATCATGGTCGGCACCAGGGCCGGGAAGTCGATGTGCCGCACGATGCTCAGGCGGCCGGCGCCGTCGATCTTGGCCGCCTCGTACAGCTGGGTGTCGACGCTGGCCAGGGCGGCCAGGTAGATGATCGAGTTCCAACCGCAGTGCTGCCAGACCTCGGAGATCACGTACACCGGGACGAACGCCGAGGTGTCGCCGAGGAAGTTCACCCCGGTGATTCCCAGGCCCTCCAGGAACCGGGTGATCAGCCCCGACGACGGCGACAGGAACACCTGCAGCATCCCGACGATCACGACGATCGAGATGAAGTGCGGCAGGTAGGTGGCCGTCTGCAGGAACTTCTTGCGCCGGCGGCCGACCACCTGGTTCACGAGCAGCGCCAAGGCGATCGGGGCGACGAAGCCGACCACCAGGGTCGTCACGCTGATCACCACGGTGTTACGCATCAGGGTCCAGAACTGCGGACTCTCGAAGAACTGCCGGAAGTACTTCAGGCCGACCCACTCGCCGCCGGTGAGACCGGCCGAGAAGTCGAACTCGCGGAACGCCAGCTGGATCCCGTACATCGGGACGTAGGCGAACACGGCCACGAACGCGATCGCGGGCGCGGCCATCACCCACAGCTGCCAGTACCGGCGGAAGTGCCGGCGCAGCCCACGGCGGCCCGGCACCGTCGGTGCCACCTGGGCCTTCACGCGCCGGCTCACCTTCACCGGCGTCGGATCGATCAACGTCATCTGGGTCTCCTTCGACCGCTCGGCCGGGCCCGCCGCCATGGTGGCGGCGGGCCCGGTGCTCGATCAGCCCAGGGAGGCGACGTAGTCGTCGTAGTAGCCCTGGTAGATCTCCACGTTCTGCGGCAGCCCGGCCGCCTCCAGCTGGGCGACGTGGTCGTCCCACCCGGCCTCGGCGCCACCCTCGGTCACCCAGGTGGCCCAGTTCTGCATCGCGATACTGAGGAAGTTGGTGTCGTTCAGCGAGATCGTGGAGGAGTCCTCCGCGCTCAGGCTGAAGAACTCCGCGGGAAAGACGTCCGCGACCGGGTCCACGTTGGCGATGGCCGGTGCGAGCGGCGCGGCCTCGTCGACCGCCTCCTGCAGGTCGGTCGGCAGCACCACGTCGATGTCGTCACGGATCCACATCGGACCGTTGTCCGCCAACGTGGTGGTCCACTTCCAGGTGGACGGGTCCGAGGTCTCGTCGGCCGGCGGCAGCACCTCGTAGGAGTTCTCGCCGGCCTCGGTGACGTTCGGACCGACGTCGCCCCAGAGCACCTGCACCGAGATGGTCTGGTCGTAGAACGCGTCGATCACCCGCAGCGCCGCGTCGCGGACGTCGGTCTGCGCCGACATCGTGATGCTGTTCGGGCCGTAGTTCAGCGAGTAGGTGTCGTAGGTCCAGACCGCGTCGGCGGCGTCCCCGCCCGGTGCCAGCATCGGCGCGGTGGCCGTGTACTGGGGGGCGAGCTGCGCGCCGAACCGGTCAGAGGCGGTCCAGCCCCAGGTGAAGCCGACACTCGCGTCGTCACCGTTGCCCCGGCCCACGGACTGGTAGGCGGAGTAGTCCTGCGTCATGACCTCCTGGCTGATGAGGCCCTCGGCGTAGCAGTCGTGCAGGAACTCGACGACGTCGCGGTAGCGCTCGTCGGTGAAGAAGTTGCCGACCTGCCCGTCCTCGACGAAATAGCCGGCGCCGCCGCCGCCGGTGATCGGCAGACCGAGGCTGCCCAGGAGGACGGACGGCTGGAAGAAGCCGAAGCCGCCGGTACCGGTGGGCGACCAGTCCATCGGGATCTCGTCGCTGGGGTCCCCGTTGCCGTTGGCGTCCTCGTCCTTGAACGCCTTGAGCACGTCGAAGAGCTCGTCCCAGGTGGTCGGCATCGCCAGGCCCAGGTTGTCCAGCCACTGCTGGTTGATGTACTGGCGGGTGGCCGTCTCCGGCCAGAACCGCCGGTAGCTGGGCAGCGAGAACACGGCGCCGTCGGTCTGCGTGGCCATCGCCTCGGTCTGCGGGACCGCGTCGAACATGCCCTGCACGTTCGGCAGCGCGTCCATGTCATCGGACAGGTCCTCGAAGAGTCCGTTGAACGTCACCAGGTCCGAACCGGTGATCGCGTTCACACCCACCACCAGGTCCGGGATGTCCCCGGCCGCCAGCATGGTGGACTTCTTCTGGTCCCAGTCGGCCGAGACCTCCTCCCAGACGATCTCGACGTCCGCCATCTCCTCGATCTGGCTGACCCAGTCCATGTCGTCCATCGGCCCGGTGAGCGCGTGCTTGAGCACCAGGATGTGGACGGTGTTGTCACCACCGCCACCCTCGCCGCCGTTGTCGCCGTCGCCGCCGGAGGTGCAGCCGGCGAGCACGAGCCCGCCTGCCACGACCGCGGCGGTCGCCGTCAGTGCCTTCCTCATCATTGAGCCCTTCGTGTGGTGATTCGGTTGGGGGTGCGTCGTCCGCGACTCAGTCGCGGGCGACCGGGAGCCAGACCCGCATCGCCCCCGGGGCGCGGTTGCCCCAGGTCGCGAACGGGATGGCGGTCACTGTGGTGATGCCCGACGGCGGATTGTCGCCGGGGTCTGTTCGGTACAGGTCGGTCGGTGGTGCGCTCACGCGGAACGTGAGTTCCAGTCCGGCGCCGCCGGTGGCGCCCGCGGTCGCGGACGCCTCGCGCGGTGCGTGCGCGGTCACGACGGTCAGGTCGTCGACCTCGGTCGACCCGGTGAGGTCGGCCTGCTCGATGCAGTACAGGACCGGCCCGCGCTCGAGCGCGACGCAGCCACGGACGGCGTCCACGCGTGGGTGCGCGGTGGTCCAGCGCGGCGTGAGGTCGAGGTCCAACCGGAACCGGGCGCCGTCGACCAGCTCGACCCGGGCATAGCCGTCGGCGTCCGCCCGGGACGCTGCGCCGTCGCCCGGCACTGTGCCGTCGGCACCGGCGACCAGAGCGGAAGTGGCCGACCACCCCGGGACCCGCACGGCGAGCCGCACCCCCGGACGCACCGTGCCGCGCACGCCGAGCGTCACCGCACCGGTGCGCGGGTAGTCGGTCTCGATCGTGAGCGTGCCCTCGCCCAGGTGGGCCGGCAGGTCGATCTCGGCACCGGCGAACTGGTGCACGAGCAGCTCGTCGTCGGTGCTGCTGGCCACGTACGCGGCGAGCTGGGCCACCACGCGGGCGATGTTCGGCGGGCAGCAGGCGCAGGCGTACCAGGAGGTGCGCTCGCGTGGCGCGTTCTCCTCGGAGTAGCGGTCCGGGCGCAGTTGCAGCGGGTTGGAGTAGAAGAACCGGGTGCCGGAGGCGTCGACCGAGGCAGCGAGCGCGTTGTGGATCTCGCGCTCGATGGTCTCGGCGTAGCCGGACCCGCCGCTGGCCAGCGTCATCCGCCAGTTCCAGTGCAGGTCCGCGATGGTGGCGCAGGTCTCGGCGTACGCGCGTTCCGACGGCAGCTCGTAGTCGTCGCCGAACGCCTCGTCGCGATGCCGGGCGCCGAACGCGCCGGACAGATACATCTTGCGCTCGTGGGCGCTGGCCCACTGGGCGTCCATGGCCTCGAGCAGGGCGGTCTCGCCGGTCTCCAGGTAGAGGTCGGTGACGCCGGCGTTCAGGTACAGCTGGCGCACGGCATGCCCGACGGCGGAGCGCGCCTCGCGCACGGGGGCGTGGTCCTGGAAGTAGCGGGCGCCGAGCGAGCCGACCTTGAGCAGGCCGTGGCCGCGCAGGTCGATCATGCGCTGGGCGAGGTCGAGGTGGGCGCGCTCGCCGGTGTGGCGGTACAGCTCGACGAGGGCGGTCTCGATCTCGGGGTGCCCGCAGACGCCTTCGACCCCCTCGGGCCCGAAGGTGGCGTGGATCAGGGCGATGAAGCGCTCGGCGATCGCGAGGAGGTCGGTGCGGCCGGCGGCCCGGTCGAGCGCGATCGCGGCCTGGACCATGTGGCCGAGCACGTACATCTCGTGGGTCCACTCGAGTTCGGCGAACCGCTTCTCGGGGTGGACGCCCTGGATCCAGGTCATCACGTAGCCGGAGTCGTCCTGGACCCGGGCGACGAGTCCGATGACGTCGTCCAGCCAGGCGTTCCACCGGTCGGTGCCGGACCGGCCGATCTCCCAGGCCACCGCCTCGATCACCTTGTACAGATCCGAGTCGGCGAACACGAAGCCGCGGAATTCGGAGCCGGACTCCCCGACGAGCCGGCGGAAGTTGTCGAGCACTCCGGACGCCTCGAGCTGGTCGATGCAGTGCGGAATGGTCGCGGTCGCGTTCAGATGCTGCCAGGCGCCCAGTTGTCCGTTCGGGTCGAGGCGCACGGCGCGCAGGTCCAGCGGACGCTGCACGGCAACCGGCCCGGTGGGCACGGCGGGTGCGACGGTCCGATGGCCGACGGACCCCTCGAACGTTCTTGGCACGGTCAACTCTGACTCCTTCATCGGTGCGACGAGGACCATTGTTAACGCTCTCATTCAGCGTTGTCAATCAGCAAGCCATCAGCGTTGTCATAATCGTGTCAGGCCGTAGCCCGACGGACGTCGGAGGTCGGGCCGGTCAGCCGGTCAGACCGGTGACGCGCATGGTGATGTTGATCCGCCCGGCGCCGAGGCCGCAGCCCTCCGGCGCCGTGCCCGGGTAGACCTTCTGGATGCCGTGATAGGCGAGCCGCGACGGGCCGCCGAACACGAACAGGTCGCCGGAGGCGAGGTCGATGTCCTGGTACGGCTTGTTCCGGCTCTCGGTGTTGCCGAACCTGAAGCGGCTGGTGTCGCCGATCGACAGGGATACGACGGGGGCGAGGGAGCGCTCGTCCTTGTCCTGGTGCATGCCCATCCGGGCCTGGTGATCGTAGTAGTTCACGAGGGCCGTGTCCGGCGTGTAGTCGTTGCCTGCGTTCGGGTCCCCGGTCGCCTCGCCCAGGGCCAGGCGGCCCAGGCGCACCATCCAGTCCGGGAAGTCCAGCACCCGGTTGCCGTTCACGTCGACAGCCTCGCGGGTGTACTCGTAGGGGCGCCAGTGCCAGCCCAGGCAAACGGTCTTCACGCTCATCTCGTGCCCGCGGACCTTCGCCGCCCGGATCGGCACCGGTCCGTCGGCCCACTCGTGGAACCTGGCGACGATCCATGCCTGTTGGTCCAAGGTCAGCCAGCCCGGCACCCAGGTGGCGCCGTCCGCGAGCTGCCGGCGAGGGCGGGCGAGTAGGTCATCGTCGAAGAGGGCGTCCATCACCGCTCCTTCCACGCCCGGTACTCCTGCCTGAGGCAGACGCCGCACGGGCGATACCCGGCCGCGATCGCGGTGGCCTCGTCGGCGAAGAACACTCGATCCGCCACATACCCGCCTCTCGCGATCGCCCGGAGCGCGGCCGGGCAGTCCAGCCGCCCGTAGATTCTCCCGCGTCGATGTCCACCGAGCACACCCCGGGTCGTGGAGCGGTACGGCCTCCCGTCGGGACCCTGGAGGAGGTAGGTGGTCACCATGTCCCTTGAAGACGCGGCGCATACCCGGAGTGTGAGGTGTGCACGCACTACCCGTCCGAGGCGGCCGGCGCCGATGACTCCCGCGGCACCAGGTGCGCGCCGGTGTGGACCACCCGAGGCGGCTCGTCCCAGCCCCCGATCCGCTCGATCAGCATCCGCACCGTGGCGGCGACCATCTCCTCCTGCTCCGGACTGACCGAGGACAGCGGCGGCGTCGTGAACTCGGCCTCGTCGGTGTCGTCGAAGCCGGTCACCGCGACGTCCTGCGGCACGCGCAACCCGTGGCTGCGCAGCCCGCGCAGGGCTCCGACCGCCATCGCGTCGTTGAAGCACATGACCGCGTCGAACGCCACGCCGGTCTGCAACAGGCCCACCACGGCCTCGTAGCCGGAGGCACGCCGGTCCCAGTCCGATCCGGTGATCAGCAGTCGTTCGTCGAGGGCGATACCGTGCGCGGTGAGTGCGTCGAGGTACCCGGCGAACCGGCTTCCCTGCGGCGCCTCGGCGGGGCCGGTGCCGATCAGTGCGATCCGGCGGCGGCCGGTGGCGAGCAGGTGCTCGGCCATGGCCCGGAATCCCTCGCGCTCGCCCATGATGACGCAGTCGAACGTCGGCATGATCCCGCCGCCGAGTTGCACCACGGGCCGGGGCGGGACGGCGTCTCCGAGGACCTCGGGGCTCAGTCCGTGGGGGCAGAGGATCACGCCGTCGACGTCCGGGGTGGTGATGCCGAGCACCGCGTCCCGTTCGGCCGCGGTGTCGTGGGCGATCCGCAGCGTGGTCGTCAGCCCGTGCTCCTCCAGCGCCAGGATCAGCCGCTCGGCGACCTCGGCGAAGTACGGCTGGTAGATCATCGGCACCACCACGGCGACCCGCCCGGTGCGGCCGGACGCCAGCCCGCGACCCGCCTCGTTGACGGTGTAGCCGACCTCGGCGACGGCCGCGAGCACCCGGTCCCGGGTGGCGCCGGCGACGTGCCGCCGCCCGAGCAGCACGTTGGAGACCGTCTTGGCCGAGACACCCGCACGCGCGGCCACGTCCGCCAGGGTCGGCCTGCTCATCGTGGCGCCCCCAACGTGGATTCGCGCCGGACCAGCTCCACGGGCAGGACCACCCGGCGCGGCACCGCCGGCACGGTCCCGGCGATCCGCTCGGCGAGCAGGTCCAGCGCCGCCCGGGCCAGTCGCGCCGGCCCGGCGTCGACGGTCGTCAGGGACGGCGTCGAGAACCAGCCGTCGTCCAGGTTGTCGTACCCGAGCAGGGCCACCTCGCCCGGTACGTCCACGCCGCGGGCGGTCAGCGCGGACAGCGCACCGAGGGCCACCTCGTCGTTGACACAGATCAGGACGTCCGTCTCCGGGTGGGCGGCCAGGGCGTCGACCGCGGCGGCGGCGCCCCACCCGCGGTCCCACTCGCCGTCGGGCCGGATCACGGGCACCGTGGCCTCGAACCCGGCCGCCGCGAGCGCCGCCCGGGTCACCGCCCCCGGTTCGGCGAGCACTCCGGGAGTGCGCGGCCCGCGGTCCGCGCCTCGGTCACCGCCGAGCAGCAGGGGTCGACGGCGTCCGAGCACCGCGAGGTGGCGCGTCACCATGCCCATGGCGGAGGCCACGTCATCGAGCACCACGTCCGCGTCCGCGTCGTCGCCCTGCACCACCACGACCGGACGGTCGGTGAGCGCGCCGTCGAGCGGGAGGCCGGCGCCGTCGTCGCCGATCAGCACCACGCCGTCGTAGCTCGGACCGCGACCGTCCAGCACCGCGCGGATCCGTTCCGGATCCCCGTGGCTCGGCTCGACCGCGGCCTGGAGCCCGCGCCGGTCGGTCTCGCTGACCAATGCCTCGACCAGGGCCGCGAGGTAGGGCCGGCGCAGGCCGGCGACGGCGATGCCGATCACTCCGGTGCGGCCGGTGCGCAGCGCGCGGGCATTGCCGTTCGGCACCCAGCCGAGGCTTGCGATGGCGTCCCGGACGCGTGCCACCGTCTCGGGCCGGATGTGGGGTTCGCTGTTGACCACCCGGGAGACCGTCTTGAGGGACACCCCGGCCAGCGCAGCCACGTCCCGCATCGTCGCCACCATGTGGTCAGAGTAGGCCCGAGTCAGCCTCGGACCGGCATCGTCGGGCTGCCCCCATGCCCCGGCATCGTCACGGTTGCCGTCGCCTCCTGGAGGCCGGCTCGGTGGTCACCGGCCGGCCCACAACTCACTCGTGGCGGCGGTCGAAGGCTGTGCGGATCTCCCCGGGGATGCGGCCACGGTCCGCTACCTCGAAACCATGACCCCGCGCCCACGCGCGGATCTCAGCCGCCGGGTGGTCACGTGCTGGTGCTGGAACTTCCATGCGTATCGCGACCAGTCCACTCCCCCGGGCGGTGGGGATGCTGCCGGCGGGACGCGCCTGCTTCGCGGTCCGGGCGGTCTGCCAGAACACCGCTTCCCGACCGCGAGGTGGCAGTACACCTTGCCGGTCCGGGGCCAAAACGCCTCGAGGCCGATCACCCGGACCCGGTACGTTCCGGTCGTGGACCTCACCGCGGTACTGCCGACCGACCTGCGCGTCACCGCGGTCGTGCCCCGAGGGGGTGGCAGCGGCCGGATGTCGACCGTGTACGAGGTGCGCCGCGCCGTCGGCGAGCCACTCATCGCCAAGCGGTACGCCGACCAGTGGCTCTGGAAGCAGGCGAAGGAGGTGCACGTCTACTCGCTGCTCGCGAACGTACCGGGAACACCGTCCGTCGTTCATGTGGATGCCGAGAACGCGATGACGGTGCTGACGATGGTGCCAGGCGAACCGCTGTCCGCCGCGCCGGTCACCGGCGACGAGGCGTGGCGCGACGTGTACCGCCAGATCGGCGAGCTGACGCGGGCCGTGCACGAGATCGCCATGCCGGGGTTCGGCTACCTCACCACCGAACTGGTCGACCCGGCGCCGGACAACGCGGCGTACATGACCGCACTGTTCACCCGGCACCTCGCGCAGTTCGCGGATCTGGGTGGCACGCCGGCGACCCACCGGCGCGCGGTCGAGTGGGTCGCGGACCGGGCCCGGCTGCTCGGGCTGTGCGAGGCCCCGACCCTGTGCCACAACGACCTGCACGAGGGCAACGTCATGGTCGAGCGTGCCGGTTCCGGGTGGCGGGTGACCGGGTTGGTGGATGTGGAGAACGCCATCGCCGCCGACCCGCTGATGGACCTGGCCAAGACCGTGCAGTACGAACTGACGCGGTCGCCGGTGAAGGTCGCCGGCCTGCTCGCCGGCTACGGCAGCCTGCCTGCGAGCGGTCTCGCCCGGATCGAGCTGTACCGACTGTGCCACGCGTTGGAGCTGTGGAACTGGTTCGCCCAGAACGGCGATACGGGCCCGCTGGCGTCCATCGCGCAGGACATCCACGACCTCGTCACGACGGACTGAGCACGACGCACCAGCGCTCTCGGAGGAGGCTCCCCTGACGCGAGTTGCGGGTCGCACGCAGGCCAACCCACCTTTCGCGACAGGGGAACCACGGGGCCGGGCGCTCCCCTGACGCGAGCTGCGGGTCACGCGCAGGCCAACCCGCATTTCGCGTCAGGGGAACCGAGCGCACCGGTCCACCCGGTGCCCGACCTCAGGCGAGTTCCAGCTCCACCGTCACGAATGCGTGCGCCGGGACGCGCACCCGCAGGATGCCACCGGAGACGCTCAGGCCGTCCAGGTCCCGTACCGCGACGTCCGTGGCCTCGGCGGTGTTGTGCGCGTTCAGCACGTCCGCGGTCAGGACCCGCCCATGCACGCCGCCCACGGCCCGGCCGCGCAGGTCGAGGTCGACCTCCAGCGGGGCGTCCGCGTCCAGGTTCGTCAGGGACACCAGGGCGCGGCCGTCCTTCGTGCTGGCCGAGACCGAGAACGTGTCCAGCTCGGTCTCCCCGACCGTGCGCGTGGTGCCCTCGGACTTCACGTCGACCCGCAGCGAGGCGGCGTCCTGGTGCGCCTTGTTCATCTCGAACACGTGGTAGGTCGGGGTGAGCACGAGCGCGCCGGAGTCCGGGTCGGTGAGGATCATCGCCTGCAGCACGTTCACGGTCTGGGCGATGTTGGCCATCACGAGCCGGTCCGCGTGGCGGTGGAAGGCGTCGAAGTGGACGCTCGCGACGAGCGCGTCGCGCATCGTGTTCTGCTGGTACAGGAACCCGGGGTTCGTGCCGGGCTCCACGTTCCACCAGGTGCCCCACTCGTCCAGGATCAGGCCGACCTTCTTCTTCGGGTCGTAGCAGTCCATCACGGCGGCGTGGCCGGCGATGAGCTCCTCGACGCGCACGGCCTTGACCATGGTCGCGTAGTAGTCGTCGAGGTCGAACTCCAGGGCGCTGCCCTTGTCCGACCACGGCCCGGGCACCGTGTAGTAATGGAACGTCAGTCCCTGGAAGTACCCGCGCGGTTCCTTCGCGCAGCCGAGGCAGTTGACCGCCTTCATGAGGGTCTCGGTCCACGCGTAGTCGTCGTTGGAGGCCCCCGCGGCGATCCGGTAGAGCTTGTTGCCATCGTGGTCGCGGCAGTACGTGGCGTAGCGGCGGGCCTCGTCGGCGTAGTGCTGGGCGCTCATGTTCCCGCCGCAGCCCCAGGCCTCGTTCCCGATCCCCCAGAACGGCACCTTCCACGGTTCGTCCCGGCCGTTGGCCTTGCGCAGACGCACCATCGGGGAGTCGCCGTCCCGGGTCAGGTACTCCACCCAGTCGCTCATCTCCTTCACCGTGCCGGAGCCGACGTTCCCGTTGATGTACGGCTCGGCACCGAGCAGCTCGCACAGCGCCATGAACTCGTGGGTGCCGAAGTGGTTGTTCTCCTCGACGTTGCCCCAGTGCGTGTTCACCATCGAGGGGCGCTCACTGCGCGGGCCGATCCCGTCCATCCAGTGGTACTCGTCCGCGAAGCAGCCACCGGGCCAGCGCAGGTTCGGGATGTTCAGGGCCCGCAGGGCCTCCACGACGTCCAAGCGGATGCCGCCCTCGTTCGGGATATCCGAATCCTCACCGACGTAGAAGCCGCCGTAGATGCACCGGCCCAGGTGCTCGGCGAAGTGTCCGTACAGGTGCCGGCTGATGACCGGTCCCTCCACGTCGAGGTTGATGATGGCCTTGGCTGATGCGTTCACGTGAGGACTCCAGTGAGGTGACGGTGACGTTTACGGATGCTGCTCGGAGATGGGGATAATGGCCGGATGCCCGAAGGTCCCGACCCTGACAGTGCCGGAGATGCACTCTTCCCCATCCCGGAAGGCGCCCGGCAGGTCCGGCGCCGGGTGGTGCTGCTGACCGGCCCGTCCGGCTCGGGCAAGAGCTCGCTGACCCGCCGGCTCGGGTTGCCGGTGGTGCCCCTGGACGATTTCTACTTCGACATCGACCGCCCCGGTCTGCCGTCCCGGTTCGGCAGCGTGGACTGGGACTCGCCGGCGTCCTGGGACCACGACGGCGCGCGGGCGGCCCTGGTGGCGCTGTGCCGGTACGGCGCGAGCGACCTGCCGGTCTACGACATCCCGTCCTCGCGCCGCACCGGCACCAGTCGCCTGGTCCTCGACGGCGAGCCGATCGTGATCGCCGAGGGCATCTTCGCCGCGGAGCTGGTCGCGGACCTGCGCGCCGAGGACGTGCTCGCTGATGCGATCTGCCTGCTTCGCCCGCGGATGCAGACGTTCTGGTTCCGGCTGCTCCGGGACTTCGCGGAGTCCCGCAAGCCCCCGATGACGCTGATCCGCCGGGGCGCCGCCCTGTTCCGGGCCGAGCCGGAGCTCATCCGCGGCTGGGTGGCCAAGGGCTGCCGCGCCGCCGGCGTGGCCGAGGCCGAGCGCGACATCCGCGCCCTGGCCGCGGCGCCGACCGCCCGGCGGTGAGCCGCCCCGGCGGCCGGCAGCAGCCACGGCTCAGGCGCCCAACCGCACCACGGACCAGGAGACGGCCGGCAGCTCGACCGTGACGACGCCGTCGGACACTGCGGCCGTGCCGTTCTCGACCGGCAGCACCGACGTCGCATCGTCCGCGGACGCCGCCCAGGTGTGGTCCGGGTTGGACAGCGTCTGTGCGCCGACCACCCGCACGTCGCCGAGCGAGCGCACGTCCACGGTCAGGGTGAGGGTCTCGGTGGTGGAGCGGTTGACGGCGAAGATCGCCACCGCGCCGGTCTCCGGGTCGCGAGTGGCGACGGCGTCCAGTGCCGAGACCTCGCCGAACTTCTCGGTCTCCAGCGTCGGTGCGTCGACGGCCACCTGCAGCACCTCGCCCTTGGCGTGCTCGGACGTCAGCGCGAACGGGTGGAACGTGGTCTGGCGCCAGGAGCGCCCGCCCGGCTCGGTCATGATCGGCGCGATCACATTGACGAGCTGGGCTAGCGAGGCCGAGTGCACCCGGTCGGTGTGCCGCAGCAGTGAGATGAGCAGGTTGCCCACCACCACGGCGTCGGCCACGTTGTAGCGGTCCTCGAGCAGCACGGGTGCGACCGGCCAGTCGTCCCCGGTCGGCGGGCGGGACTCGGCGCGGTGCTGGTACCAGACGTTCCACTCGTCGAAGGAGATGTGGATGCGCTTGGTCAGCTTCTTCGCGGCCCGCACGGCGTCCGCGGTGGCGCTCACCGAGTCGATGAAGTGGTCCATGTCGACGGCGGAGGCCAGGAAGGAGGCCAGGTCGCCGTCCTTCTCGCTGTAGTAGGCGTGCGCGGAGATGTAGTCGACGTACTCGTACGCCTCCTCCAGCACGGTGGCCTCCCAGGTGCCGAAGGTCGGCATCGCCGAGGAGGAGCTGCCGCACACAACGAGCTCGAGGTCGGGGTCGACCATCCGCATGGCCCGGGCGGCCTCGGTGGCGAGGCGCCCGTACTCGTGGGCGGTCTTGTGCCCGATCTGCCAGGGGCCGTCCATCTCGTTGCCCAGGCACCACATCTTGATGCCGTACGGCTCCTCGGCTCCGTTCGCGCGGCGCAGGTCGGACAGCTGCGTGCCGCCGGCGACGTTGCAGTACTCGAGGATGTCGAGGGCCTCCTGCACCCCGCGGGTGCCGAGGTTGATGGCCATCATCGGTTCGACGTCGGCCTTCTTCGCCCAGCGCATGAACTCGTCCACGCCCACGGTGTTCGGGTCGGTGGAGTGCCAGGCCAGGTCGAGTCGGCTGGGGCGCTGCTCGCGCGGGCCGATGCCGTCCTCCCAGCGGTACCCGGAGACGAAGTTGCCGCCCGGGTAGCGCACGGTGCCGGTGCCGAGCTCCTTGACGAGGTCGAGGACGTCGCCGCGGAAACCGTCCTCGTCGGCGCTCGCGTGCTCGGGGTCGTGGATGCCGGTGTACACGCACCGGCCGAGGTGCTCCACGAAGGAGCCGAACGTGCGGCGGCGGACGGGCCCGACGACGAACGCCGGGTCGATCACGAGGGATGCGGTCAGCATGGGGTGCTCCAGGTTGCGGGTCAGTGGTGGGGGTCGAGTCGCACGAGCCGGACGCCGTGCGGGGGGATGGTGAGCGGTTCGGCGAGGTCGAGGACCTCGCCGCTCCAGAGGTCGGTCGCGGTGTGCGGGTCGCGTACGCCGACGGCGGCCGGATCGACGACGGCGGAACTCGCCCCGTCGCCGAGGTGGAAGGCGGCCAGGTAGGTGGGGTGGGCGGACCGGGTCGGGTGGGCGGACGAGCTCGCGTCGCGCCCGCCGGCCCGCGCCGCGGGCCGCGTCGCCCGGGCCGACCACAGCACGGCGTCGCCGTCGCGGGAGACCTGGGCTCCGCCGTCGGAGGCCTTGAGGATCTCCAGCACGTCCGGATTGGTGAGCAGCGCGAGCGTGTCGGCGTCGGTGGAGGGCAGGTCGCCGCCGAACATGAGCGGCGACCGGGCCATCACCCACAACGTCATGAGGGTGCGGGCCTCGGCGCGGGTGAGCCGGCTGGGCCGGTCCTGCCCGCGCTCGGCTCGGATGCCGATCCGCCCGAGCGGGAGCATGTCCGCGTCCGCCCAGCCGCCCGGACGCTGGGTCGGCGCCCACCGGGCAAGGCGTTCGAACTGGTCGTACACGTCCTCCCAGCGGTCCCAGAGGTCATCGCTGATGCGCCACATGGCGGCGTTGTCGCGCAGGTGGTCCAGATGCGCGGTGTCCAGGCCGGTGCCGGGCGACAGGGACAACACGATCGGGCGGCCGGACCGGCGGATCGCCTCGGCGTACGCGGCGATCTCGGCGTCGTGGAACGGGGCGAGCATGTCGTCGGCCTTGATGAAGTCGACGCCCCAGTCCGCGAACTGGGCGACCTGGGAGTCGTAATAGGCCTGCGCCGCCGGGTGGTCGTGGTTCAGGCCGTAGTTGTCCGGGTTCCACGGGCATACGGACCCGGTGTCGGCGGCGTCGGAGGCGGTCCACTCGGTGCCCAGGATCGGCAGGTCCAGCTCGACGGCGCGGCGCGGGATGCCGCGCATGATGTGCAGCCCGAAGCTCAGCCCGAGGTCGTGGACCCGGGCCGCGAGCGGGCCGAAGCCGGCACCGTCGGCCGCGGAGCCGAACCTGTTCGGCGCCGGCAGCTGGCGGCCGAACGCGTCCAGTTCCACGGGCGGGTCGTCGTTGTAGCCACCGGCCCGCGCGGTCGGCTCGTACCACTGGATGTCCACGACCAGGACGTTCCACCCGAACGGCAGGAGGTGCGCCGCCATGAACTCGGCGTTCGCGAGCACCTCGTCCTCGGTGACGCTGGGGCCGTAGCAGTCCCAGCTGTTCCACCCCATCGGGGGTGTGGTGGTGTCGACCTGCATCGTTGCGCGGACCTCTCGGGGTGTTTCGGAATCGGGGTGGGTTGGGGCGTGGCGTCAGTCGAGGCCGATGACGACCTTGAGGCCGGTGCGCTCGGTGGCCCGGGCGAACGCGGCAGGGGCGTCGGTCAGCGGCGCGCGCTCGGAGACGAGCGAGCGCACGTCCACCAGGCCACGCTCGACGAGCCGGATGGCGCGCGGGTACATCTCCTTCATGCGGCGCACCATGACCAGGGTCAGGCCCTTACGGCGGGCGGTGCCGGCCCGGAACGACGAGGAGTCGTCATCGGGGATGCCGCCGAGGATCACCCGGGCGCCCGGGCGGGCGGCGGTCATCGAGATGGCGATCGCGTCGTCGTTGCCGGCGATCTCGAACACCACGTCCGCGCCGAGCCCGTCCTCGCCCCAGTTCGTCCATGCGGACGCCTCCCGGGCCTCGTCCGGCGTGAGCACCTCGTCGGCGCCGTAGCGCAGCGCCGCCTCCCGGCGGTGTTCGCGCGGTTCCACGACGGCCACTCGGTCGGCACCGGCGGAGCGGGCCAACTGCACGAGCAGCAGGCCGATCGGGCCGCCGCCGACGATCACCACGTTCGCCGCGAGCGGGACGTGCGCGAGGTCCCACGCGTGCAGGGCCACCCCGAGCGGCTCGAGCACCGCACCGTCGGCCCCGGTGAAGGACTCCGGGAGCGGGAACAGGCGGTTCGTGGGCCAGGAGATGTAGTCGGCCAGGCCGCCGTCGAGCTTCCCGTGGCCGGCGAAGCCGACGGTCGGGCAGAGGTTCGGGTGGCCCTCGTGGCACATCGAGCAGTTCATGCACGGGATCGCCGGGTCCACGGCCACACGGACGCCGTCGAGTTCGCCGGAGGCGCCGATGCCGGCGAACTCGTGGCCCGGCACGATCGGCCGGGTGAGCCGGGCGTCGCCGATGCCGCCCTCGGCGAACCAGTGCAGGTCGCTGCCGCACAGGCCCACGTCGGTCACCCGGACCAGCGTGTGGCCGGGCTGCACCTCGGGCAGTTCCGCCTCCTCGATCCGGAGGTCACCCACCCCATGGAGTCTGGCCAGACGCATCCTTGCTCTTCTCCTTCACGGTGCCGCGTGGAGCACGTCCTCGCGCGCGGAATATCGGTGTTGTTAACGCTATCAGGAATGCTGTGGACTCCGGCCAGTCTGCCCTAGAGCGTCTGGGCGAGCCGGTGGTAGGCGGCGTTCCAGCGCAGCTCCCGGGCGAAGCCGCGCACCGTGGTCTGTGCGTCGATCACCGCGAGCTCGGTGCGGGCGATCTCGGCGAAGTCCTCGAAGACCTCGAGCCCGACGGCGGTGGTGAGCACCGTGTGGTGCGCGCCTCCCGCGGTGAGCCAGGCCCGCGCCGACGTGGTGAAGTCCGGGCGTGGCACCCAGACCGCACGCGCCACCGGCAGGTTCGGCAGCTCCGCGTCCGGGCCGACGATGTCCACCTCGTTGGCCACGAGCCGGAACCGCTCGCGCATGTCCGAGAGCGCCACCACCAGGCCCTCGCCGAGGTCTGCGTCGAAGACCAGGCGCACCGGGTCCTCGCGGTCCCCGATCCCGAGCGGGTGGATCTCCAGCCGCGGCCGGGACGTGGTCAGCGACGGGCAGACCTCGAGCATGTGCGCGCCGAGGATCTTCTGCTTGCCGGGGGTGAGCTCGTAGGTGTAGTCCTCCATCAGGGACGCGCCACCCGGCAGGCCGTGGCCCATCACCTTCGCCAGGCGGACGAGGATGGCGGTCTTCCAGTCACCCTCCGCGCCGAAGCCGTAGCCGGCGGCCATGAGCCGCTGCACGGCCAGGCCGGGGAGCTGACGCAGCCCGCCGAGGTCCTCGAAGTTCGTGGTGAAGGCGGCGAAGCCGCCCTCCTCGAGGAAGGACCGCAGCCCCAGTTCCTGCCGGGCGCCGTACCGCAGCGACTCGTGCCGCTCACCGCCGGGCAGCAGCTCGGCGACCACGTCGTAGGTCTCGACGTACTCGGCGACGAGGGCGTCGATGTCGGCGTCGGTGACGG
Organism: Occultella gossypii; assembly: GCF_019947135.1. Classification (GTDB taxonomy): domain Bacteria; phylum Actinomycetota; class Actinomycetes; order Actinomycetales; family Beutenbergiaceae; genus Occultella; species Occultella gossypii. The sequence goes on from NZ_JAGSHT010000013.1 coordinate 320,520, forward strand.
CGTCGACCCGGGCCACCAGGTCGTTCACACCCCAGGTGTTCACCGAGACACCGAACCGCAGCTCGGCCTCGGTCTTGTCCCCCTCGGTGACCGCGACGCCCCGCATGTTGTCCCCGAACCGGGCCAGCTTCATGCCCGTCAGGGCCGCCCACCCGGCCGCCGCGCGAGCCCACGCGCCCACCTGGGCGCGGACCACGCCGTCGGACGCGTGCCCGACCACGATCTTGCGGGACACGCCCAGCCGGGCCGCCATGTAGCCGAACTCGCGGTCGCCGTGGGCGGCCTGGTTCAGGTTCATGAAGTCCATGTCGATATCGGCCCAGGGCAGCTCCACGCCGGCCTGCGTGTGCAGGTGCAGCAGCGGGGTCCGCAGCGCGTCCAGGCCGGCGATCCACATCTTCGCCGGGGAGAACGTGTGCATCCAGGTAATGACGCCGATGCAGTCGTCGTCGGCGTTCGCGTCCAGGGCGGCCCGGCGGATGGCCGCCGAGTCCTTCAGGACGGGCTTCCAGACGACCCGGACCGGGATCGACTCCGACTCCTCGAGCAGCGCCGCCACCTGCTGCGACTGCTCGGCGACCTGGGCGAGGGTCTCCGCGCCGTACAGGTCCTGGCTCCCGGTCAGGAACCAGATCTCCTTGCCCTCGAACGGGTCGGTCATGTTGGTGCTCACGCGGGGTCCTCCTCGGGCGCTGGGCCCTGTCCGTAGACGTTCTGGTAGCGGTCGTACAGCGAGTCGATGTCGGTCTGCGCGATCGGCAGCGGGTCCCCGAGCTGGCGCGAGATGTGCACGGTGCGGGCGACCTCCTCGCACATCACCGCGGCCTTCACGGCGGCGCGCGCGTCCGCGCCGACCGTGAACGGTCCGTGGCCCTGCATGAGCACGGCGGGCGAGCGGGACTCCCGGAGGGTCTCGACGATGCCGCGGCCGATCGAGTCGTCGCCGATCAGCGCGAACGGCCCGATCGGGATCTCACCGCCGAACTCGTCGGCCATCATCGTCAGCACGCAGGGCACGGGCTCGCCGCGTGCCGCCCAGGCGGTCGCGTAGGTCGAGTGCGTGTGCACCACGCCGCCGACCTCGGGCAGGTGCCGGTACACGTAGGCGTGCGCGGCGGTGTCCGAGGACGGCTTCAGGTGCGCCGGGGTGCCGTCGGCGATCTTCGCGCCGTCGAGCGTGCAGACGACCATCGACTCCGGCGTGAGGTCGTCGTAGGAGACGCCGGACGGCTTGATCACGAACAGGTCGGCGCCGGTCACCCGCTCCGAGACGTTGCCGGCGGTCCAGACGACGAGCTGGTAGCGGGTCAGCTCCGCGTGCAGGGCCGCCACCCGCTCCCGGGCCTGCCCGACGGCGGTGCGCACCTGCACCGGCAGGTCCGCCAGCACGATCGGTTCCGTCGAGCCGGTCATACGAGGTCACCCTGCGGCTCGAGGTCGGGTGCCGCCGCCGCGGCGTCGCCTTCGGCGGCGCCCGAAGCGAGCGCCCGACGGCGGATCTTCTTGAGCCGGCGCATCACGTCGTTGCCGCCGCGTCCGAAGTAGTCGTGCAGCGCCGCGTACTCGGCGTACAGCTCGCCGTAGGCGGCGGTCGCGTCCGGGTCCGGCGTGTACGCGCCGGTCACCCGCCCGCCCATCGCGGCCGCGGCCGCGCGAACGTCCGGGTAGGCGCCGGCAGCGACCGCGGCGTGGATCGCCGAGCCGAGCGCGGGGCCCTGCTCGGAGACGATCGTGCTCAGCGGCAGCCCGGTGACGTCGGCGTACATCTGCATGAGGAAGCGGTTCCGGAGCAGGCCCCCGGCCACCACGAGCTCGGTGATCGGCACCCCCGAGGCCGCGAACGTGTCGACGATCGTCTTGGTGCCGAACGCGGTCGACTCCAGCAGGGCGCGGTAGATGTCCTCGGGCCGGGTGGTCAGGGTCTGCCCGAGCGTGAGACCGGACAGTTCGTGGTCCACCAGCACCGAGCGGTTCCCGGAGTGCCAGTCCAGCGCGACGAGCCCGTGGCCGCCGATCGGCTGGGCGGCCGCGAGGTCGGTCAGGTAGGCGTGGATGGACTGGCCCGCCGCCTCGGCCTGTGCCACGTACGCCGGGGGCACGCCGGTGGAGACGAACCAGGCGAAGATGTCCCCGACGCCGCTCTGCCCGGCCTCGTAGCCGTACAGGCCGGTGATCACGCCGCCGTCGACGACGCCGCACATGCCCGGCACCTCGTGCAGGTTCTCGCTGTTGACGACGTGGCACGTCGAGGTGCCCATGATGAGCACCATCTGGCCCGGGTCCACGGCGTTCGCGGCAGGTAGCGTGACGTGTGCGTCGACGTTGCCGACGGCCACGGCGATGCCCTCGGGCAGCCCGGTCCAGGCCGCGGCCTCGGCGGTGAGCCGACCGGCCCGCGCGCCGAGCGGGGCGATCGGTGCGTCCAGCTTGCCGGAGACGAAGGCCGCGAAGTCGGGGTTGAGCGCGCCGAGGAAGCCGGCGTCGGGGTGGGCGCCGTCCTGGTAGATGCCCTTGTAGCCGACGGTGCTGGCGTCCCGGACGTAGGTGCCACCGAGTTGCCAGACGATCCAGTCCGCGGCCTCGACCCAGCGGTCCATGGCGTCGTAGATCTCGCGGTCCTCCTCGAGCACCTGCAGCGCCTTGGCGAACTGCCACTCGGAGGAGATCAGTCCGCCGTAGCGGGGCAGCCAGGCCTCGCCCCGCTCACGGGCGAGTTCGTTGATCCGGTCCGCGTGCGGCTGCGCGGCGTGGTGCTTCCAGAGCTTGACGTACGCGTGCGGGCGGTCTGCGAACTGCTCGAGCTCGTTCAGCGGGGTGCCGTCGGCGAGCGTCGGGATCATCGTGCAGGCCGTGAAGTCGGTGCCGATCCCGATCACGTCGGCGGGGTCCGCGCCGGCGGCCCGCAGCGCCTCGGGCACCGCGTTCCTGAGCACGTCGACATAGTCGGCGGGCACCTGCAGCGCCCAGTCCGGCGGCAGCGGCTCGTCGGTCGAGGCGGTCAGCGTCCGGTCCATCACGGCGTGCGGGTAGGCATACTCCGCGCTGCCCAGCTCGGCACCGTCACTGACCCGGACCACCACCGCCCGGCCGGACAGCGTCCCGTAGTCCACCCCGATCACCAGGGCGTCTCGACCCTGCTCGGCCGCCTGTTCGGTCATCCCTCGGTCCTCTTTCGCGTCGTTGCCCCGAATGTCACGGGCGTCCTCGCCCCATACACCGTATCGCGAATGTGTTAACGCTCACAACAAGACTTGCCAACCTAGCCGCGACGTACTCCCGCGCGAGCGTGCCGAAGCGGCGCCAAATCGCTCCCTCACCCGTGCCCGCGCTGCCCGCCGCCCGGCCGAAAGTGCTGTTGTGGTTGCCACTTCCGCTCTCTCACCGGACCACCCCGCCCGCCACCCAGCCGAAAGTGCTGTCGTGGTTGCCACTTCCGCTCTCTCACCGCGAACTCAGGGACGCGGTGGCCCCGAGCTGGCCCGCTCCACCAGCACCGGCGCGACCAGGTCGCGGGCCGCCGCCTCGCCGGCGATCGCCGCGACCAGGGCGTCGATCGCAAGCCGGCCGAGGGCCTCGAAGTCCTGCCGAACCGTGGTCAGTGGCGGGAAGAAGTTGTCCGCGCCGACGATGTCGTCGAAGCCGACCACGGAGACCTGCCCGGGCACGTCCACGCCGGCCTCCGCGAACGCGCGCAGGACGCCGAGCGCCATCTGGTCGTTCGCCGCGAAGACCGCCGTGGGCAGGTCCTCGAGCAGCGACTGCCCGGCCGCGTACCCGGAGCCCGCGCTCCAGTCGCCGGCGAGGTCCTGGCGCGGGGCGACGTCGGCCTCGCTCAACTCCGCTTGCCACCCGCGCACCCGGGCCCGGGCGTCGAACCAGTCCCCGGGGCCGGCCACGTGCACCACGTCCCGGTGCCCCTGGTCGAGCAGGTAGCGGGCGACCAGCCGCGCCCCCGCCTCCTGGTCAACGGACACCAGCGGCGGGTCGTCCGGCTCCGGCGTGAGCGAGGAGATCATCAGCAACGGCACCTCGGCGAATGCCGCCCGGGCGGCGCCGGCCACCTCGTCGCCCTGCGCGATCACGACGACACCTTCGACCGACTGGTCCATGAACGAGCCGAAGATCTCCTGCATCAGCTCCGGCGTGGGGCGCGGGGCCGCCGCCACGGTGACGAAGTAGCCGGCCGCCCTGGCCGTGCGCTCGAGCACTGCGAGGGTGCTCGCCGGGCCGGAATGCACCGAGCCGCTGGTGATGATCCCGATGATGCCGGACCGGTGCGTGACCAGCGCCCGGGCGGCACTGTTGCGCCGGTAGCCGAGTTCGGCGATCGCGGCGAGCACCCGCTCGCGGGTGCTGTCCCGAACGTTCGGGTGGTCATTCAGCACGCGGGACACCGTCTGGTGCGACACGCCCGCCACCCTGGCCACGTCATTCATCCCCGGACGCGTTCGACGGCTCGCCACCATGCGATTCCCAACTCCCCTGGCTTCCACTTGTGAGCGCGAGCCTAGACCCCACCTGACACCGGTCGACCGGATTCCGCGGCCACGCCGCCATCCGGACGGAGACCGCTTTCCCAGCCTCTTGACAGTGAATGCTTTCAACCCTAACGTTCACCGAGTCTCGTCCGAGCAGCCTGCGAAGTCGCAGTCCGCTCCGGCCAGGTGGGGCGCTGACGCCCATCACTCGCTCGGCCCACAACTGCACCACCAACGAACCCCCGACCCCAGCCGGCTTCGGCCCGGCCACCTGCCCGACCGGGCTCCATACCGGCCGACACGCAGCCGCACTTCGAGGAAAGGCCCATGACACTCAAATTCGTGAACGTTCACGAACGGCGTCACGGCGCTGTTCACGCACCCCGGGGCGCACCGTGACGACCGCCCAGACCTCGTCCTACACACCGGGCCGCACCGAACGCTGGTACGGCTGGGCGGACACCATCGGGTACGTGGCCGTCCTGAACGCCCTGGTGCTCGCGTTCACGGTGGTCGGCGGCGTGGTGCTGGGGTTCGCCCCGGCGGTCGCGGCCGCGGCCGCGTGCAGCCGGGGCCGGATCCGCGGGGACGCACAGCCGTTGCTGCGCACGTTCGCCTCGACCTGGCGCGGACAACTGCGCCGGGCGAACCTGCTCCAGGCACCGGGTTGGCTCCTGCTGACGATCCTCGGCCTCAACCTCACCGCGTTCTGGGGCGAGCCGGGCCGCACCGCGCTGGTGGTCGCCCTGGTGGCGGCCGCGGCGCTGACCGTCACCCACCAGCTCCTCGTGATCACCATGGACGCCCACTACGACCTGCGCGCCCGGGACTGCCTTCGCCTCGCGTTCGCGTTCGCCCTCCGGTTCCCCGGCGTCCCCCTCCTGCTCGCCGCCACGACCACCCTCGTGGCCGCCGTCACCGCGTGGCTGCCGGGCCTGCTGCCGACCGTCTCGATCGGCGTCTGGCTGTACCTGTGCACTGCGCTGTGCCTGTCCTTCTTCGCCGCCAATGACCGCCAGGTGGAGGCGGATCCCTCCAGCACCACCGTTTGACCTCGCCAATGATGACGAAAGGAACACCGACCATGACACCGAGGAAGCGACTGCGAGCACCGCTCGCGATCCTGACCGTGACCGGTCTCGCACTGACCGCCGCGTGCACGAGCGGAGGTGCCGACGACGGCGGCGGTGAAGACGGCGGCGACGGCGACGATGCGCTCTCGAGCCTGTCCATCATGGCGCCCTACTTCGCGGCCGTGCCACCGGAGGAGGACGACCTGATCGACCAGGCACTCAGCGAACTGACCGGGGTGGACCTGTCCGTGCAGTGGGTGCCGAACACGGCCTACGGCGAGCGCACGAACGTGGTCCTCGCCGGCGACGACATCCCGGACGTCATGGTGATCCAGGGCAAGACCCAGGCGTTCGTGCAGACGGCGGAGGCCGGCGGGTTCTGGGACCTGACCGACTACCTCCGCTCCGGCGACTACCCGAACCTCGTCTCGGAGAACCCGGACGTGGAGGAGGCGTCCGGCGTGAACGGCCGGGTCTTCGGCATCTACCGGGCCCGCGACGTCATCCGGCACTGCATCATCCTGCGCGCGGACTGGCTCGCCAACCTCGGCCTCGAACAGCCGCAGACCACCGACGAACTCTTCGAGGTGGCGCGTGCGTTCACCGAGGACGATCCCGATGGCAACGGGCAGGACGACACCTACGGGTTCATCAACCCCGCCTGGCCCGGGTCGATCGGGTCCAACAGCCCGTACGACGCGCTGGAACTCTGGCACGGCGCCGGCAACCTCTGGACCGACGAGGGCGGGGAACTGGTCCCGTCATTCACCACCGACGAGTGGATGGAGGCGGTGCTCTACGAGCGCGACCTCGTCCAGAACGGCTACACCAACCCGGACTACGCCACGATGGACCCGGCCACCTGGAACGAGCCCTTCGTGAACGGTCAGGGCGGCATCATCATCGACGTCCAGTCGCGGGCTCCGCAGCTGGTCGACCTCTTCCGCGAGCAGGACCCGGAGAACTTCGAGTCCTATGTGGCGCTCGTCGGTCAGCCCGAGGGCCCGAACGGGACGTTCGCCATGCCCACCAGCGGGTACTCCGGCTTCCTCGCCATCCCGCGCTCCTCGGTGGAGACCGAGGAGCAGCTGGAGCAGGTGCTCACGGTTCTGAACGACCTGACCTCCACCGAGGCGCAGATCCTCCTGAACAACGGCATCGAGGGTGACAACTTCACCGTCGTGGACGACTACGCGGAGTTCAACCCGGACCGCCAGGACTTCACCGACCAGGTCACCGGCGCCTGGGCGCAGCTCGGCATGAACGTGGCCGGCTACAACGCGTACTCGACCCGGCCGGAGACCCCGTTCGACGAGGGGCTGGCCCAGCTCCGCCTCGACCTGCAGGCAGAGGACCTCGAGAACGCGGTCTTCAATCCGGGCGCCTCCCTGGTCTCCGACACCTACATGTCCAGCGGCACCCAGCTCGACACCCTGATCTCCGATGCACGGATCCAGTTCATCGCCGGTCAGATCGACGAGGCCGGGCTGCAGGACGTCATCGACCGCTGGCACTCCCAGGGCGGCGACCAGGTGATCGCCGAGATGAACGAGCTCTACAGCGAGCTCGGCTGATCGCGGTGGAGGCCGGCCGGTGGTCGGCCTCCACCCCCTGACGTAGGAGAGGAGGCCGGCATGGCCACACTCATCGAGGCCCAGGCCGCGAGTGGGGCGTCCGCGGCGACGCTGCGCCCACAGAACCGCCGCAATGTCCGCGAGACCCTGGCGCGCTACCGCTGGCTGCTGTTCCTGATGCTGCCGGGCATCATCTACTTCCTGTTGTTCCGGTTCTGGCCGATGTACGGGGCCCAGATCGCGTTCCGCGACTACATCCCGTTCCTGGGCATCGAGGGCAGCCCGTGGGTGGGGTGGGAACACTTCGAGACGTTCTTCACCAACCCCGACTTCCCGCGGCTGCTGCGCAACACCCTGATCCTGGCGGCGTTGAGTCTGTTCATCGCGTTCCCTCTGACGATCGTGATGGCGCTGCTGCTGAACGAGTTGCGCCTGAACATCCTCAAGCGGACGGTGCAGACCCTCGTCTACGTCCCGCACTTCCTGTCCTGGACCGTGGTGGTCTCCCTGACCGGCCTGTTGTTCGCGATCGGGAACGGTCCGCTGTGGACCCTGCTCAACGACGTCATGGGAACCGAGACGAACTTCCTGGCCGATCCGGCGTGGTTCCGGCCGCTGATCGTGCTGCAGGACGTGTGGAAGAACACCGGCTGGGGAACGATCATCTTCCTCGCCGCCCTGGCTGGGGTGGACCAGGAGCAGTACGAGGCCGCGATCATCGACGGCGCCGGCCGCTGGCAGCGGGTCTGGCACATCACGCTGCCGTCCATCCGCTCCACGATCATTGTGCTGCTGATCCTGCAGACCGGTCAGATCCTGAACACCGGGTTCGAGCAGATCTACCTGATGTCCAACGCCCTGAACCGCACGGTCGCGGACGTGTTCGACACCTACGTCTACTTCGTCGGGATCCAGCAGGGCTCCTACTCCTACGCCACGGCCGTCGGCCTGGCCAAGGCGATCGTCGGCGTGATCCTGATCTTCGGGACGAACTGGCTCGCCAAGCGCTTCAACCAGCAGGGGATCTTCTGATGGCCAGGGTCAAGTACCGGTTCAACACCCCGGCCGGCAAGGTGTTCGACGCCGTCAACGTCACCGTCCTGATCGCCGTCGGCACCATCGCGATCCTGCCGTTCCTGTACGTGCTCGCCGGCTCCTTCGCCACCGAGTACGAGCTGACCACCCGGCCGTTCTTCCTCTGGCCGAACGAGTTCACCACCGACGCCTACGCCTCGATCCTCAGCTCGAGCGTGTTCGTGCGCGCCTTCATCACCACCATCGCGGTGACCGGTGTCGGGACCGCGATCCAGCTCGTCCTGACCGCACTGATGGCCTACCCGCTGTCCAAGATCGACCTGCCCGGGCGACGCACCATCATGTCCCTGGTCGTGTTCACCATGGTGTTCTCGGCGGGCCTGATCCCGACGTTCCTGGTCGTGAAGCAGCTCGGCCTACTGGACACCTACTGGGCCCTGATCCTGCCCGCGGCGATCAACCCGTTCAGCCTGATCATCATCAAGAACTTCTTCCAGGAACTCCCGAAGGAGCTCGAGGAATCGGCCAAGATCGACGGCGCGAACGAGTTGCGGATCCTGCGCAGCGTGGTCATGCCCCTGTCCAAGCCGGTGCTGGCCACGTTCGCCCTGTTCTACGCCGTCGGGATCTGGAACGACTACATGTCGCCCCTGATCTACCTCAGCGACACGTCCAAGTGGACCCTGCAGATGTTCCTGCGCCAGGTCACCGCCGCGTCCTCCCTCACCGGAGAGGACCTCGGCAACGAGCTCCCGCCACCGGCCCAGGGCATCAAGTTCGCCGTCGTCATGGTCGCCACCATCCCGGTCCTGCTCGCCTACCCGTTCCTCCAGAAGCACTTCGCCAAGGGCATGCTGATCGGGAGCGTGAAGGGATGAGGATCCTGCTCGCGGGCGACTCCACGGTGGCGGCCTGCCCGCCGCACGAGGCCGCGATGTCCGGCTGGGGCGCGCACCTGGCCACGTTCACGCCCGGCGTGGTGGTGCACAACTTCGCCAAGGGCGGGGCCACCACGGCGTCGCTGCGCGCGGACGGCCTGTGGGACGCGCTGCTCTGGGAGGCCACCGCGGGTGACGTCGTCGTGCTGCAGTTCGGTCACAACGACCAGAAGCAACCCGACGTCCTCGGGGCCCGCGCGGGCTACACGGCCAACCTGCTCCGGATGCTCGCCGAGGTACGCCGGGCCGGCGCCGCACCGGTGCTGTGCTCGAGCGTGCAGCGGCGCGCCTTCGCCGCCGGCGCCCTCGAGCCGACCCACGGCGACTACCCGGCCGCCGTCCGGGCCCTGGCCGCGGCCGAGCGGGTTCCGCTGATCGACCTGGCCGCGGCCACCACGGACCTGTACGAGGGTCTCGGCGAGGACGGGTCCCGGTCCCTGTTCACGCAGTTCGGCCCCGGCGAGCACCCCAACTACCCCGACGGCGTCACCGACGACACCCACTTCAACGTCACCGGCGCGACCGCCGTGGCCCGGATCGTCGCCGAGGCACTGGCGCCCGTCCTGGCGACTGCGTGAGTGCACCGAAGACCCACCCGACCCAGGAGCCTCATGCCCGCCGATCCCACTGCTGCACCGTCCGCGACCATCCAGCGCGACACCGTGAGCCTGCCCAGCACCGCCCTGCACTGGCTGGAGGACACCCCCGCCGCCGCGACCGGCGTCACGTGGGGCGTGCCCTGGGCCCGTGGGTCGCTGGCGGCCGGCACCCCGATCGCCCTGCGGACCGCGGGCGGGACCCCGGAGCCGGTGCAGACCTGGGTCACCGCGACCTGGCCGGACGGGTCCGTGAAGTGGACGGCGCACGCCGCCGCCCCCGCCGCACCCCGCGACGCGTACGCGCTCGAGGCCGGCGCCGAGCCGATCCGGCCGGCCCGGGAGGTGTCCGTCACCGAGACCGGCGAGGCCGTGCTCGTGGACACCGGCGTGATCCGGATCAGGGTGCCGCGCACGGGTGCGCACCTGGTCGCCGAGATCGAGACGGGCGGCCGGGTCGTCGCCCGCGCCGGCCGCCTGGTCAGCCTGCTCGCCGCCGGCCCCGACGACGACGGCCCGCAGCCTCGCACGCCGTTCTCCTCCCGGGTGCGTTCGGTGACCGTGGAGCAGAGCGGTCCGGTGCGCGCCGTGCTGCGCATCGACGGCGTGCACGGCAGCGATGGCACCGACGGCGACGCCCGCGAGTGGCTACCGTTCACCGTGCGTCTGTACTCGTACGCCGGCTCACCCACCGTGCGCCTGATGCACTCCTTCGTCTGGGACGGCGACCCCGACCACGACTTCCTCGCCGGCCTCGGGGTCCGGTTCGAGGTGCCGTTGCGCGAGCAGCCCCACGACCGGCACGTGCGCCTGGCCGGCAGCTCCGGCGGGTTCCTCACCGAGGCGGTGCGCGGCATCACCGGCCTGCGCCGCAACCCCGGCAGCGACGTCCGCGCCGCCCAGGTGACCGGTCGGCCCACTCCGCCCACCGCCGACTGGGCCCCGGCCGTCGCCGAACGGCTGCGCTGGGTACCCACGTGGAACGACTGGACGCTGCACCAGGGCAGCCCGGACGGTTACACCGTCCGCAAACGCACGGCCGACGGCGTGGGCTGGGTCGGCATCGGTGGCGGCACCCGGGCCGGTGGGTACGCCTATCTCGGCGATACCTCCGGCGGGCTGGAACTCGGCCTGCGGGACTTCTGGAAGGGCGCGCCCACCCAGATCGACGTCCGCGGCGCCACGACCGACGCCGGTGAGCTGACCGTGTGGCTGTGGTCGCCGGAGTCGCGGGCCATGGACCAGCGGTTCTTCCACGACGGACTCGGCCAGGACGGCTACGCCGACCAGCTGGACGCGCTGGAGATCACCTACGAGGACTACGAGCCCGGCTTCGGCGATGCCAACGGCATCGCCCGCACCCACGAGCTGAGCCTGACCGCGGTGGCGGGGACGCCGTCGTCGGCCGTTCTTGCGAACCGGGCCGCGGCACTGGCGACGCCCCCACTGCTGGTGACCGACCCGGACCGGCTGCATGCGGCCGGGGTGTTCGGCGACTGGGCCCCGGTGGACCGGTCCACGCCGGCGCGGGCCGCGATCGAGGACCGCAACGACTTCCTGCTCGCGTTCTACCTCGACCAGGTGGAGCAGCGCCGCTGGTACGGCTTCTGGGACTACGGCGACGTCATGCACACCTACGACGCGGACCGGCACACCTGGCGCTACGACGTCGGCGGGTACGCCTGGGACAACTCCGAGCTGTCCCCGGACCTGTGGTTCTGGCTGTCCTTCCTGCGTTCGGGGCGGGCGGACCTGTTCCGGTTCGCGGAGGCGATGACCCGGCACACCGGCGAGGTGGACGTCTACCACGCGGGTGCGTTCGCGGGGCTGGGTACCCGGCACAACGTGCAGCACTGGGGGTGCAGCGCCAAGCAGCTGCGGATCTCGAACCCGGCCTACCGGCGGTTCTACTACTACCTGACGGCGGACGAACGGGTCGGGGACCTGCTCGACGAGCTCGCCACCTCCGAGCGCGCTCTGCTCGGCGTGGACGCCACCCGCAAGGTCCGCATCGACGTCTACTCGCCCGACCCGGCCGCCCTCTCCGTCGGGCTCGGCACCGACTGGGGCGCGCTGGCGGCGACCTGGCTGACCCGGTGGGAGCGGCACGGGGACACCGTCGCCCGGGACAAGCTGCTCGGCACGATGGAGGACATCGGCGCGCTTGCGAACGGGTTCCTCACCGGGGAGGCCCGCCTGGACCTGTCCACCGGCCGGTTCGACACCTCCCGCGAGCGGATCGCCGTGTCACACCTGAGCGCCGTCTTCGGCCTGGTGGAGGTGTGCTCGGAGCTGATCGACCTCGCCGACGTGCCGGGCTTCGAGCAGGCGTGGCTGCAGTACTGCCGGCTCTACCTGGCGGACGCGGCCACCCAGGAGGCGGAGCTGGGGCAGTCGCTGACAGGGATCTCGTTGATCCAGGCACACAGCCGGCTCACCGCGTACGCGGCCCACCGCACCGGCGACGCCGAGTTGGCCGCCTTCGCGTGGCGGCGGTTCTTCGTGGACTCCGGGGACATGGTCAACGTCAACGCGCTGTGCCGCGAGCAACACTGGGCCCGGACCCGGATCGACGGTCCGGGCGTGCTCGAGCCGGTGGACGAGGCCCCGTTCGTCTCCACCAACGACGCGTCCCAGTTCGGGCTCGCCGCGATCCAGAACCTGGCCCTGATCGGCGAGTACCTGGAGGAGGCGCGCCCGAGTGGCTCACGCCCTGAGCAGCGACCCACCGGTGAGGGCGAACGCACATAGGATTCTGCGGCCACTGACGCAAGCGATCGAGGGAGTGCCGTGCCGCCGGCCGTGACCACAGCAACACCGGACGTGGCGCTGCGCTACGCCACGCCCGCGCTCGCCTGGACCGATGCCCTACCGATCGGCAACGGGAACCTGGGCGCCATGGCCTTCGGCGGCACCGCGCAGGACCGATTGCAGATCAACGACGACACCTGCTGGACCGGCGCGCCCCGGGTCCGGCCGACCCGCGGCGCCGGCCTGGTGCCCGGGCAGGCCCCGGAGGTCCTGGCCGCTGCCAGGGCCGCGGTCGCCGCGGGCGACGTCCCCCGCGCCGAGGCCCTGGTGCAACGGCTCCAGAGCGGCCGCAGCGAGGCCTATCAACCGCTCGTCGACCTCTGGATCACCGACGCCGGTGCGCCGGAGACCACGGCGGACTACCGCAGGTGGCTCCGGCTCGACGAGGCGGTCGCGGGGCATTCCTGGTCCGACGGCGGCGCAGCGGTGCACCAGGAGGTGTTCGCCAGCCGACCCGCCGGGGCGCTGGTGGCCCACCGGCGGATGCAGGCGCCCACAGACCTGGTGGTCCGGGTCGGTTCGGATCACCGGCTGTTGGAGGTGCGCGCGGCGGGATCGCCGCGGGGTGCCACCTGGTCCGCCCTCGTGCGGATGCCGGCGGTCTCCACCGACCCGAACGCGCCCGGACCCGCCGCGGGCGCGCCGCCGGCGACGCCACCTCCGCCCGGCGCGGCGGTCACCTGCGCGGTGGCCCTGCGCCTGCAGACCGATGGCGTCGTGACCGCACGGACCACGGGCCTCGAGGTGCGCGGAGCGACCTGGCTGACCGTGCTGCTCGCCTCGCAGAGCGACTACGCCGGCGCCCACCGCGTCCTGCACGGCGACGGGACCCGGCTGCTGGCCGAGGCATCCGAGCGGCTCGAGCGGGCCGACGCGAGCACGTTCGCGGACCTCCGCGCGGCGCACGTCGCCGATCACCGTGCTCTCTTCGACCGGGTCGGGCTGCGACTGGGCCGCGGGCCGGGTGCGAGCCGGGACACCGACGAGCGGCTGCGCGAGCACCGGGCGACCGGCACCGACTCCTCCCTCGCCGCTCTGGCGTTCGCCTACGGGCGGTACCTGACCATCGCCGGATCACGGCCCGGCACGCTGCCGCTCAACCTCCAGGGCATCTGGAACGAGTCCCTGCGCCCGCCGTGGCGCAGCAACTACACGATCAACATCAACACCGAGATGAACTACTGGCCGGCGCTGAGCACCAATCTCGCGGAGTGTGACGAGCCGCTGACCCGGTGGCTCGAGGACCTGGCCGCGGCCGGCAGTGGCACCGCCCGGGAGATCTACCGGGCCGGCGGCTGGGTGGCCCACCACAACTCCGACGCCTGGGCGTTCACCGACCCCGTCGGCGACGGCACCCACCCCGCGCGGTGGTCGTTCTGGCCGTTCGGCGGGGTCTGGCTGACCCGGCACCTGATCGACCACTACGACTTCACCGGCGACCTCGACGCGCTGGCCCGCGCCCGGCCGGTCATCCTCGGCGCCGCGCAGTTCGTGCTCGACACCCTGGTGGCGATGCCGGACGGCACCCTCGGCACCAGCCCGGCCACCTCCCCGGAGAACTCCTTCGTCACGGCGGACGGGACCCCGGGCGCGGTGACCGCGTCCACCACCTCGGACCTGGCCATGGCCCGCGACCTGCTCGCCGGCGTCCGCCGACTGGCGGGCGTGGACGTGGGCGACGGCGGCCCGTTCGCCGACGAACCGCTGCTGGCTCGCGTCGATGCCGCGCTGGCCCGGCTGCCCGGCGAGCGAGTGATGGCCGATGGGCGCATCGCCGAGTGGCACCTCGCGGACCTGCCCGAGGCCGAGCCGGAGCACCGCCACCAGAGCCACCTGTTCGGCGTCCACCCGGGCACGTCCATCGACCCGGACCAGGCGCCGGACCTGGCTGCGGCCGCCCTGGCCACACTGGCTGCCCGCGGGCTGGCGTCGACTGGGTGGTCGCTCGCGTGGCGGCTGAACCTGCGCGCCCGGCTGCGCGATCCGGACGGGGCGCAGGCGGCCATCGATGCGTTCCTGCGGCCGGTGGAACAGGCCGGGCCGGCCGTGGTCTCCGTGCAGGGCGGCGGCGTGTACCGCAGCCTGCTGTGCGCGCATCCGCCGTTCCAGATCGACGGCAACCTCGGCTTCACGGCCGGCGTCGCCGAGCTGCTGGTGCAGGGCCACCGGTTCACCTCCGACGGCGTCCGCGAGATCCACCTGCTGCCCTGCCTGCCGCCCGCGTGGGCCGACGGCGCCGTGCACGGCCTGCGGGTGCGCGGCGCGATCACCGTCGACCTCGAGTGGGCCCATGGCGGGCTCCGCACCGCGACCCTCACCCCGGATCGGGACACGACCGTCTCAGTGCGCGCGGGGGACGACCACGCGGTGCATCACCTCACCGCGGGACGCCCTGCGACGATCCGACCCTGACCGGTCGCGGCCGGTATCGCACCACCCCGACCGCGCACACCACGAACGCCCCGACGGCGAACACCACCACCAGCCCGAGGATCGGCACGAGCAGGCCCGCGTAGCCGCCGAACTCGTTCGGGTCGAGGAAGAAGTACGGGTACCAGTCGCCGACGAGCGGGCCACGGATGAGCGTGAACGCGAGGTAGCCCACCGGGTAGGCGAGCCAGACCCAGAACCGGGACAGCCGCAGCCGCCGCACCGTCGGGATCAGCAGCCAGTCGACGGCGACGAGGATCGGGATGATCCGGTGCTGCAGCAGGTTCGGCGGGTGCACCGCCCAGGAGAACATCTCCCCGGGCGCCGCGAGCAGCAGGTTGTACAGGATCCCGGTGAGCACGATGTACGTGGTCATCGCCCCGCGCAGCGGGTCGAACCAGGCGGGCCGGCGCGCCGGCGGCACGCCGATCGCCCAGCCGAGCACAACGATGACCAGCAGGTTGGTGTGGATCGTGAAGTACGCGAAGTGGTCCGCCACCGCGCCGGCGCCCGAGGCCAACTCGGTCAGGTTCCACACCTCGGCGACCACCCCGAGCACCACGATCAGCGCCCGCAGCCCGAGCGCGAGTGGTGACCGGTCCGTGAGCATTCGTGCCCGTTGCTGCTGCTGCATCCGGCAGAGTCTGCCACCGACCGGCCGTCCTGCGAGACCGGGTCAGGCAGGGACCCGGGAGGCCTCGAGCGCCGCGATCAGGGAGGCGGTGTCGTGCGGGCCGAGGTGGCGCCGTTCCCCCACGAAGAAGGTCGGAGTGCCGCGGGCACCGCTGGCCTCGGCGCTGGCGACGTCCTCGCGCACCCGCCGCCTGAGCATCTCCTTGTCCACCCCGCGCATGAAGACCTCCACATCCAGGCCCAGGTCCGCCGCGTACCCGACCAGGTCCTCCACCTCGAGCTCGTCCTGGCGCCGGAACAGCAGATCGTGCATCTCCCAGAACCGGCCCTGGTGGGCGGCAGCCTCGGCCGCGACCGCGGCGAGCTCGGCGTGCGGATGCAGGTCCGGCAGCGGCAGGTGGCGGAACACGTAGCGCAGCTCGTCGCCGTAGTGCTCGCGCAACTCACGGGCCACGCCGGTGGCCTTGGCGCAGAACGGACACTCGAAGTCCCCGTACTCCACGAGCGTGAGTGGGGCGTCCACCGGGCCCCGGATGTGGTCGCGCTCCGGGTCGACCGGCTCGGAGAGCACCATCGGCAGGCTCGCGTTGGTCTCGCCGCGGAACCTCGCGGCCAGGCGGAACACCAGGGCGCCGACCGCGACCGCCAGCACGGCCGCGAGCAGCACCCCGACCCGGGCCTCATCGGCGATCACCGAGTCGCCGAACGCCAGATCCACGATCAGCAGGGCCACCGTGAACCCGATCCCGGAGAGCGCGGCGCCGCCGACCACGTGCCCGGGCGCCACCCCCTGCGGTAGCGATCCGAGGCGGGCCCGCACCCCGGCGAACGCACCGAGGCTGATCCCGACCGTCTTGCCGAGCACCAGGCCGGCCACGACGCCCCAGGTCACCGGCGACCCCAGTGCGTCGGCCAGCACCCCGCCGCGCAGGTCGACTCCCGCGTTCGCGAGCGCGAACACCGGCACGATCAGGTACGACGTCCACGGGTGCAGCACCATCTGCAGCCGTTCGTTCACCGAGATCGACCGGGCCACGCCCGCCTGCACGGTGAGCCCGGAGTCGGGGCGGGGCGACTGACGGAACGCGGCGAACTGCCGGGCCGCCCCCTCGACCTCCTGGCGTCGCGGCAGGAACGCCGGCACGAGCAGCCCGGCGGCCATCCCGGCGATGGAGGGGTGCACCCCGGAGGCGAGGGTGGCCAGCCAGAGCACGACCACCGTGACTACGTACGGCCACGCCTGCCACACCTGGCACCGGCTCAGCACCACGAGGCCGAGCAGACACACCGCCGCGATCACGAGCGCACCGAGGTCCAGGTCGTCGGAGTAGGCGACGCCGATCACGCTGACGGCCACGAGGTCGTCGACCACGGTGAGGGTGAGCAGGAAGATCCGAAGCTGGGTGGACACCGCGGGACCCACCAGCGCCAGGGCGCCGAGCAGGAACGCGGTGTCCGTGCCGATCACGATCCCCCACCCGTGCGCCGCCTCGGTGCCGGCGTTCAGGGCGAGGTAGAACGCCGCCGGGATCAGCATGCCGCCGATGCCGGCGAGCACCGGGACCACGACGCGGCGTCGGTCGGTGAGCTCCCCGGTGGCGAGCTCCTGCCGGACCTCGAGTCCGATGACGAAGAAGAACACGACCATGAGGCCGTCGTTCACCCAGTGCCCGAGGTGCATCTCGAGCATCCAGGGGCCGAGCCCGATCACGGCGTCCGCGTCCCAGATCGCCTCGTACGAGGCCGACCACGGCGAGTTCGCCCAGATCACCGCGAGCGCCGCGGCCACCAGCAGCAGGGTCGCGCCACCCGCCTCGGTCGCCAGGAACGTGCGCAGCGGCGCGGGCAGTTGGCCGATCAGGTGCTTGCGGTGGGTCCGGCTCTGCGGCCCGTCCCGGACCGGCCGCCCGGGCCGGTCCACACGGTCGACCGTGCCCCCTTTGTCCTCTGTGCTGCTCGTGCTGTCTGTGCTGTTCGTGCTCACGTCAACGCCCACCTTCCGCCGAACAGCCGGACCCCGCCGAACTCTTCCGTGGATGCGCGGTGTTCGCCCAGAACGGAATGGTCCGAGGTCGAACACGCTAGCGCGGGGTGATACCTCCCGCCCAGGTCTGGCTCAGAGGGTGCGCAGCTCCACCGTGATCCGAGCCGGGGCCGCGAGCAGTCGGTGCTGCGCGAGCACGCCCGGGCCGCAGGAGTTGGTGCCGATCCCGGTCTGTGCGGCGTCGAGGTTCACCCAGGTCAGATCGCCCGGCACCAGGTCCGTCGTGTGCTTGCCCGCGTCGAGGTCCTCCGACGTCCACGGGCGCACGGTCAGGTCCACCAGGTCCGGGGCGCGCAGCCCGACCCCGGCGCGCTCACCGTCGCGCAGTTCGGCCCAGCGCACGTCCGCCCGGTTCCCGTTCTCCTGCGGGAACACGTACGGCGTCTGCAGGTCCGCCACGGTCGAGCCGAACCTGCCCACGTGCGGCGCCCGCCGGGTATCCGCGTAGGCCTCCCCGGGCCCGAGCCCGAACCAGGTCACGTCGGTCAGTGCCGCAGGCAGCCCGAGGCGCACCCCGATCCGGGGCACCGTCGTGGTCCAGGTGCCGATCGCCTCGGTGGCCACGTCCAGCAGCACCCCGTCGGCCGTGGCGGTCCACGTCCAGACCGCGCGCATCCCGACGTCCACCGCGGCCGCCATCGTGTGCGTCACGACCCGCAGGCGGTCGCCCTCGACGTCCACCGAGACCATCCGCTGCTCGGTGCGGTCGAGGCCGACCTTGCGCCACGCCGCCGCCACGTCGTCCCAGCCGACGTCGTTGTCCGTCGGCGCCCGCCACAGGTCGAGCCGTGCTCCGGTGACGGGGAGGTCGCCGAGCCCGATCAGGGTTCCGCGGGCGTCGAACCGCGCCGGCCCGACGGCGTAGCCCGCTTCGGTCCGTTCGGCGGCGCCGCCGCCTACGCGCACCAAGGCCTCGGCGCGGTCGCGCAGCAGGTGCTGGGTCCACGCGATCTCGTGCCCGGCGTCCGCCCAGGCCGTGTCGGCGCCGAGCCGCACCCGCAGGTTCAGCCAGGCCTCGCCGTCGACCCCGTCCGGCAGTGCCACCGCGACCGCCGGGGAGAGGTCCACCTCGCCGACCTCCCCGGCCGCGATGTCCGGCAGTTCCACGTCACCGGAGGCGACGCCTTCGCCGTCGACCTCCACGTCCCAGCGCACCACCAGGCCCGCGGTGGACAGCACGGCGTACCGGTTGCGGACCCGCGCCCGCGCGCCGCCGTCGAAGGCCTCGATCTCGATCGGGGCGATCACCTTCTTGTACTCGCGCAGGCCGGGCGAGGGCGTGCGGTCGGGGAACACGAGGCCGTCGGTGATGAAGCTCCCGTCGTGGAGCACCTCGCCGAAGTCCCCGCCATAGGCGTAGTAGGGCCGGCCGTCGTCGGTGGTGCGGGTGATGCCGTGGTCGATCCACTCCCAGACGAAGCCGCCGTGCAGCCGGTCGTAGGTGTGGAACAGGTCCTGGTACTCGGTCAGCCCGCCCGGCCCGTTGCCCATCGCGTGCGCGTACTCGCACTGGATGAACGGCAGGCCGCGTCGGCGAGCGTCCAGCGCCGGGTCCGTCGTCGGGTTCTCCGCGCCGCGACCGATCGCCTCGGTCTCGGCGTGGTCGGCGTACATCCGGGAGTAGACGTCCACGTAGCCGCTGTCCCAGTCGCCCTCGTAGTGCAGGAACCGGCTCGGGTCGCGGTCCTTGGTCCAGGCAGCCATCGCGGCCAGGTTCACGCCGGTGCCGCTCTCGTTGCCGAGGGACCAGGCGATGACACTGGCGTGGTTCTTGTCCCGCTCCACCGTGCGCCGCATCCGGGCCAGCAACGCGTCGGCGAAGTCCGGGGAGTCGCTGGGGTTGCCGCGCCAGCCGTTCAGGCCGAAACCGTGGGTCTCGAGGTCGCACTCGTCGATGACCCAGAGCCCGTAGGAGTCGCACAGGTCGAGGAACCGGGCGTCCGGCGGGTAGTGCGAGGTCCGCACGGCGTTGATGTTGTGCCGCTTCATGAGCAGCACGTCGGCGAGCATCGTCTCGGTGTCGAGGGTCCGCCCGGTCTCGGGGTGCCACTCGTGCCGGTTCACGCCGCGGAACAGGATGTTCGCGCCGTTGACGGTGATCAACCCGTCCGCGACGCGCACCGTGCGGAAGCCGAGGCGCAGGGTCACCTGCTCGGTCGGCGTGCGCAGGACCGCGTCGTACAGCCGCGGAACCTCGGCGCTCCACGGCTCGACGTCGAGCGTATGCGGCCCGGCCGGGTCCACGCCGTGCAGGCCGAGCTCGGGGACGTCGAGCACGGCGGCGGCGCCGTCACGGGTGGTCACCTCGACCGCGAGCGTCCCGGTGCCGGTGGTGTGGTCGTAGTCGGCGTGCGCGAACACGTCCTCGATGCCGCCGGCGGGGAGCAGCAGCAGCCGCACGGACCGGTAGATCCCGGACAGCCACCACATGTCCTGGTCCTCGAGGTAGCTCGCCGCGGACCACTGGTGCACCCGCACCGCAACCGTGTTGGCGCCCTCGCGGACCAGCCCGGTCACGTCGAACTCTGCCGCGAGCCGGCTGCCCGCGCTGGTCCCGACCTCGGTCCCGTTCACCCAGACCACGAAGGTCGAGTCGACCCCCTCGAACCGCAGCACCGCGCGGGTGCCGCCGGTGAGCGCGGGCACCGTGAAGGTGCGCCGGTACTCCCCGGTCGGGTTCGCGTCCGGCACATGCGGCGGGTCCACCGGGAACGGATAGACGACGTTGGTGTAGGCGGGCGGCGTGTACTTCGGCTCGCCCGGCAGCCCGACGAACTGCCAGGAGCCGGGCACCGTGATCCGGTCCCAGTCCGCATCGTCGAGGTCCTCGGCGCCGACGGCGGGGGTCAGGTCGAGCGTGTCGCTCGCCAGCCGGAACGCCCAGTCGCCATCCAGGTCGACGGCGGGGGCGTCGCTGGTCAGTCGGGCCCGGGCGGGCAGGCGGCCGGTGTGCGGGTCCGGGTCGGTCAGGTAGCTGAGGTCACGGGAGTCAGAGGCCACGTTGCTCTTCTCGGGGTCGTCGGTGGGCGCGTCCCGCGCCGTTCGACTCCCGATGGGAGCCGCAGCCGGCGCGGTGGACCTGATGGCCCCAAGCCTAGGCACGCGCGGGTCCGTGAGGACAACCGCGACCGGTAGGCGGACAGGGCCCTCGCCCCGGCCACATCCCAAGACGCGTTGATGTGGGGTGGCCACACGCGTAGTCTTCATGTGCTGCCGACCCACGGGGGGACGGTCGGACCCCTGGAGTGCGCTATGCGCCGTGCCCTGAGATTCTCCGCTCCTGCTGCCGTGGCTCTGCTGCTGGCCCTCGGCGCCGCGCCACCGGCGGTCGCCGCAGAGGGCGACCCCTGCGATGGGGCGACGCTGTGCACGCAGACCTTCGGCGTCACCGGCGCACCGCAGTTGTGGACGGTCCCGGACCACATCACGGAGGTCACCGTGGTCGTCGCCGGCGGTGCCGGCGGCAGGTACTTCTCCGACGGCGGCGCCGGCGGCCGCGCCGAGGCCGCGATCGCCGTCGAGCCGGGACAGCAGTTGGCGCTCGTGGTCGGCGACGTCGGGGAGGTCAGTCACGCGGGCGGTCGCGGCGGCTACGGCGGCGGCGCCGGCAGCTACGGCAACGGCTATGGCGGCGGCGGCGGAGGCGGCAGCTTCCTCTTCGCTGAGCACCCCGGGGACTGGGACCTGCTGCTCGCCGCCGGCGGCGGCGGCGGAGGCGCCCGCGATAGCAGTGACTGGGAGGCCTACGGCGGCAACGGCTACGGCGGGGCCGGCGGCTTCACCGGCTCCGGACCTGACGCCGACCCTGCGGTCGATGGCACCCATGTCGCGGGCGCCACCGTGACCGCGGCCGGTTACGGTGGCGCCTCGCCGCTGCCGGCCACATTCGATGGCACCGACTTCGTCCCTGGACAGGGCCAGCAGGGCGCCGACACCGGGGGCCAGGGCAGCGGCGGCGGAGGTGGCGGCTACTTCGGCGGCGCCGGGGCGCAGCAAGCCTTCCGGGGCGGCGGCGGGGGCTCCGGGTTCGTCGGCGACGGCATCACGGTCACGAGCGAGTCGGCCAACACCGGTCCGGGAGTCATCACCATCGGCTACGCCAACCTGGGCACCGCCGCACACCTGAGCACCGCGACCGTGGACGCGGTGGCAGGCGAGCCGATCTCGCTGACCGGCCTGATCCACCAGTTCGACGCGCCGGGCGGCGGCGGCACCCTGACCATCACGGCGACGCACGATGGGTCCAGCGAGGCCATCGCCGAACTGCCCGTGACCACGGCTGGGGACTTCCCCTACGCCGCGACGGCCGAGACGACCTTCGTCCCACCGACCCCCGGGACCTACCAGTTCGACCTGACCTACTCCGGTGATGCCATCCACGCGTCCGCGACCGCCGAGACCGTGACCGTGACCGTGACCGCAGCCCCGGCCGTTCGAGCGACGACGACCATCCTTTCCGCGGATCCTTCCGTCCCGACCGAGGGCCAGTCGGTGACGCTGTCGGCGCTCGTGACCGGAGCCGGGGACGAGGTCGTCGCACCCGCGGGGGCATGAGCCGGGAGCCGAGCCGTCACCCCGCCGGCAGGACCGACGCCGTCCGGGACCGTGACTTTCTCCGCCGACGGCATCGAGATCGGCACCGCCGCCGTGTCGGGTGGTGTCGCCACCATCGCCTGGACGGCAGGCCCGGCCGGAACGACCACCCTGACCGCCACTTACAGCGGCGACGCCGACTACGCGGGGTCCGCCCAGGAACTCATCATCACGGTGGCCGAGGTCGTGGCGCCGACCGATGACCCACCCGCCGCGGCACCCGCGGCCGGACCCGAGCTGGCCGCGACGGGCGCACAGATGTCACTCCTGGCACCGGCCGTCGCGCTGCTCATGGGTGGGGCCGTTCTGCTGCTGCTGCGCCGCCGAGTGGTCGGCTGAGCACCGCCGAACGAACGCTCGACGGCGGCCGTCGGCGATGCTCGCGCGTCGCCGTCGGCCGTCGGCACCTTCGGGTGTCGCCGCGCTCGCGTGACGCCAGACGGCTCGAGGCCCCCGTCCGGTAGGACGAGGACCTCGAGTTCGGTGTGGTTACCGGTGCTGGGTCAGCGACCCTGCGCCGGGGAGCCGGCTGGACGGCCGGAACGGCGCCCACCGCGGCTGCCCCGCGGCGCACCGCCGCCGGAACCGGACCCGGCGGCTGCCGGTCGCTCACCGGCCCAGGATGCCTGCATGCCCGAACGAGTCTGGCCGCCGGTGCTGGAGCCCCCGCTGTTGGTGGAGTACGTCAACGACGAGCCGCCACCGCGGGGGCCGCCGGAGCGTCCCCCACCGGAACGGGCGCCACCGGTCGGGGCGCCGGAGCGACCACCACCGGAACGGGCGCCACCGGTCGGGGCGCCGGAACGACCACCACCGGAACGGGCGCCGTCAGACGCGCCGCCGGAACGCGAACCCGCGCCCTCGCCCTGCGAACGTGCACCGCGCGAGCGGCCACCGGTACGGGCACCGGCGCCGGAGCGCTCACCGCCACGACCGCCGCCACCGGAGCGGCCGCGACCGGGACCCGACGGCGCAGGCGCAGTCGCCGCTGCTGCGGGGGCCCGTGATGGGTCCACCTTGGGGGCGACGTCACCGACGAGCTTGGCCACGGTGGCCGCGTCCGGACGCACCGGGGAGGCCGTGATCTTCGCGGCGCGGGTCAGCTGACGCACGTCGCCGCGCTGCTCGGGGAGCATCAGCGTGACCACGGTGCCACCGGAGCCGGCCCGCGCGGTGCGACCGGAGCGGTGCAGGTACGCCTTGTGCTCGGCCGGCGGGTCCACGTGCACGACGAGCTCGATGTCATCCACGTGGATCCCGCGGGCAGCGATGTCCGTGGCCACGAGCACCCGGACGGCGCCGGTGGAGAACGCGTCGAGGTTGCGCTCACGGGCGTTCTGGGACAGGTTCCCATGGAGGTCGACGGCGGGGATCCCGCTCGCGGTGAGCTGCCGGGCCAACTTCTTGGCCTGGTGCTTCGTCCGGGTGAACAGCAGCCGGCGGGAGGTACCGGCGGCGAGCTGCTCGATGATGTCGCGCTTGGCGTCCGCACCGGACACCTCGAAGATGTGGTGCTCCATGGCCGCGACCGGGGACGAGGCCGAGTCCACCGAGTGGGTCAGCGGGTCGGTCAGGTAGCGCTTGACGATGATGTCCACGCCGTTGTCGAGCGTCGCGGAGAACAGCATCCGCTGGCCGCCGCGCGGGGTGGCGTCCATGATCCGCTTCACGGCGGGCAGGAAGCCGAGGTCGGCCATGTGGTCGGCCTCGTCGAGAACCGCGATCTCGATGTTCTCCAGGTTCAGGTAACCCTGGCCCTTGAGGTCCTCGAGGCGACCCGGGCACGCGATCAGGATGTCCACGCCGTCGTTCAGCGCGGTGACCTGCTTCCCCTGGCCGACGCCGCCGAAGATGACGGTGTGGCGCAGGCCCGCGGCCGCGGCGAGCGGTGCGATGGTCTCGGCGATCTGGCTGGCGAGCTCACGGGTCGGGGCGAGCACGAGACCGCGGGGCTTGCGGGAGGCGGCCCGGCGGCCGTCGGTCAGCCGCGCCACCAGGGGCACCGCGAACGCGATGGTCTTGCCGGAGCCGGTCCGGCCGCGGCCGAGCACGTCGCGCCCGGCGAGGGTGTCCCGCAGGGTGGCGGTCTGGATGGGGAAGGGTTCGGTGATGCCGCGCGCGGTCAGGGACTTGACCAGCGCAGCCGGAACGCCCAGGGCCGAGAATGACGGCGTCTGGGCAGGAGTCATTGATGACAAGGAGTTGTTTCTCTCGTTCGTTGGGTTCACCGCAGTGGTCGACACTGGTGCTGCCTGGCCGAGTGGCCGGCGCATGAAGAACCGCGATGCCGGCGCGAACCATGCGCGCCTGATGTCCATCATCCCCCATGGCGCGGTCATTCAACGAATGACGTGAGAAGTGTCACAATGGAGTGCAGGAGGCAGGCGCGGTGATCATGGCGATTCGTTCGGGTATGACGGCGGTGCTCGCCTGCGCACTGGCGGTCGCCGTCAGTGCGTGCGCGGGTGGCTCCGGCGAGCCGTCAGACGCGGACCGGCCGGACGCGCTGGCGACCTGGGCCGCCGAGGACGCCGAGGGTGGGGACGGCGCGCTGCTCGTCGGGACCCTGGTGCTCGACGGCGGTTGCCTCGTGGTCCGTACCGAGGTGTCGCTGGAGGCGGACCCGTCGCGGCCGATGGAGGTCACGCCGGTGTTCCCGTGGCCCGAGGTGGAGTGGGACGGGCAGACCCTGCGCGTGCAGGGCATGTCCGTGTCGGTCGGGGAACAGATCGAACTCGGCGGCGGGCTCGGCTCGGGGCCGTTGCGTGAGGACAACCGCGTCGAGATCCCGGAGACCTGCCCCTCGGAGCAGTTCTTCTACGTGGGCGCGTAGGCGCCTTGCGAGGCGCCGACCCGGCACGGTGACGTCGCAGGCTAGGGCGCGACCACGCCGTCGGGCAGGAGTCCTTCCGCGACCAGGGCGGCCCACAGCCGGTCATCGACGTCGGTGGTCAGGCGATCCGCGAGTTGGCGCACCTCGGCGGCGGAGCTGAGGCCGAACGTCGCGTTGACGACGCCCCGGGCGCGGCGCCCGAAGTGCACGGCCGCGGTCGGCAGGTCCACCCCGAACCGGGCGCAGATGGCGGCGATCGCGTTCGCGCGCTCGACGATCGCGGCGGGCGCGGGCCCGTACTCGTAGTGGGCATCGGGTGCCACCCGCGGCCGCGCGAGCAGCCCCGAGTTGAACACGCCCACGTTCACGATCCCGACCCCGTGCTCGGCGCAGGCCGGCACCAGCTCGGGCCAGGCCGGCTGTTCGAGCAAGGTGTACCGGCCGGCGACCATGACCAGGTCGATCCCATGCCCACCTTGCCCGCCGGTGGGCGCGGCGCCGCGCACCAGGTCGACGAGCACCTCGACGTCCTTCGCGCCGGCTCCGATCGCGGCGACCAGGCCCTCCTCGCGCAGCTCGATCAGGGTCCTGACGGCGGCGTGCGCGTCCGCGCGCGGATACTCCTCGGGGTCGTGCAGGTAGGCCACGTCGACGCGGTCGAGGCCGAGGCGCTCCAGGCTCGCGGTGAGGCTGGCGCGGATCCCGGCCGGGCTCAGATCCACGACCCGACGGCGGGTGGTCGGCACCCAGAACCCATTCTCGGTGTCCAGTTCGCCGGGCACGTGGTCCGGGTTGGGTTCGAGCAGCCGGCCCACCTTGGTGGACAGCACGTACTCCTCGCGCGGCCGCTGCGCGAGCAGGGCACCGAGGCGTTCCTCGGACATGCCGAGGCCGTAGTGCGGTGCGGTGTCGAAGTAGCGCAGCCCGGCGGCCCAGGCCGCGGCGAGGATGTCTTCGGCGACGGCGTCGGGCACCGGTCCGTAGAGGTTGCCGAACGCGGCCCCGCCGACGCCGACCGGGGGGAGGTCGATCACGTGGCCGGCGCGGGGCGGGGTAGCTGGATCCCGGCCGTGCCACCGTCCACGGACAGGCAGGTGCCCGTCACCGACCCGCTGGCCGGGGAGGCCAGGAAGACGACGGCCTTGGCCACGTCCTCCGGCGCCACCAGCCGGCCCATCGGCTGCCGGCCCTCGAGCGCGGCGCGTTCGGCGACCGGGTCCGCGGCGTTCGCGAGCAGTCGGCCGACCCACTCGGTGCCGACCGTGCCGGGTGCCACGCCGTTGACCCGGATGCCCTCGCCCACGTGGTCGGCGGCCATCGCCTTCGTCAGGGCCAGCACCGCGCCCTTGCTCGCCGCGTACGCGGCCCGCTGTACGAGGCCGACGAGCGCGACGATCGAGGACATGTTCACCACGGCGGCCCGGTCCGACCGGCGCAGGTAGGGCAGCGCGGCCCGGGTGACGGAGGCGATGCCGACGACGTTCACGTCGAGCACCTTGCGCCAGATGTCCAGGTCGCCGTCCTCGACGGTGCCCTGGGCGCCGATGCCGGCGTTGTTGATGATCGCGTCGATGCCGTCGAGGGCCTCGGCCGCGGCGGCGATGGCCGCCCTGGTGGCCGCCTCGTCGGTGATGTCACAGACGAAGGAGGCGACACCCTCATCCGGGGACTCGGTCAGGTCCAGGACCGCGACCCGCGCGCCCTGCGTGAGGAACTCCGACGCCGTGGCCGCGCCGATGCCGGCCGCTCCCCCGGTGATGACGACCCTGAGGTCCTGGATGTCCGACATGGATGCCTCTCTGCAACATGGGCACGGCGCGCCCGCGCCGCCGATCGCGCTCATCCTAGAAGTCCGTCCGGATACCGACCACAGGGTGTTCACCCCTCGGGCGTCGATGGGTAGGCTGCCCGATCGTGACCATTCTTCTGACGGGTGACTCGATCACCGACGCCGGACGTGACCGTGACGACCTCGCCGACCTTGGCTCCGGCTATGCCGCCCTCGTTGCCGCGGACCTGCCGGGCGAGCGGGTGATCAACACCGGCATCAGCGGCAACCGCGTCGTGGACCTGCGGGCCCGCTGGGACGCGGACGTCCTCGCGCACACCCCCGACGTGCTCTCGATCATGATCGGCATCAACGACACCTGGCGCCGCTACGACAACGACGACCCGACGTCCGCGCAGTCCTACGAGACCGGCTACCGCGACCTGCTCACCCGCGCCCGGGCGGCGGGCATCGGCCGGATCCTGCTCGTGGAGCCGTTCCTGCTGCCGGTCCGCGGCGACCAGTGGGCCTGGCGCGAGGACCTGGACCCGAAGATCGCCGCGGTCCGGCGTCTCGCCGAGGAGTTCGGGGCCGAGTTCGTCGCGACCGACGGGCCGTACGCGCAGGCCGCCTCCCGCGCCGGCGCCACTGCGCTCGCCGCCGACGGGGTACACCCCTCCCCCGAGGGGCACCGCTTCCTCGCGGACCGCTGGCTCGAGGTCTACCGCTCCGCCTGACCAGGCATCGGGCCGCGGGTGGCGGGATGGCTGCCCGAGCGCTGCGTCACTGACCCGCCACGTGGGTCAGTGGCGCAACGCTCGCATCAGCGGAGGTCTGGAGCCGTCGAGCCAGTCCCGAACACGTCGAGGCAGTCGCCGCGAACCGGCTGCCTCGAGGCGCAGGCGACTAGCTCGACGCCTGTCAGCGCCCGTCAGCGGGCGTCGCTCTTGGCCTGCCGGCGAGCGCCCTGCGCCTTGCTGCTCGCGGCCGTCTTCTTCTGTACCGGTGCGCGCGAACCGACCTTGCTGCTGGCCTTCGCGCGGGAGGCCTTGGCAGGCCCACTGGCAGGCTCGGCCGGGCCCTTGGCGGCCTCACCGGCGGCGGCGGCGAGACGCTCCGCCTTGAGCTCGGCGGCACTGGCCCGAGCGGCCTTCGCCAGCGCCGCGCTGACCCGAGCCAGGGACTCCTCGAAGATCTCCGCCTTGTCCCCGCTGCGCCGGGGTGCCCGGCTGGCGGCGCCTCGGGCAGCCTTGACCGGCACCTGCTCGGCGACCTCGGCGCGGTGCAGCTTCACGTATTTCGTGCGGGCCCGCCGAACCCTGGTGAGGAGGGCATCGAGCCCGTCCTCGTCGAGGGTGTCCAGGTTCTTCTTCTCCGTCTCCAGGACGAGTTCGTACTCCTTGGACGTCAGGTTCCCGAGCGTTGCCTTTGCCACGATCCGCCTCCCGTTCACGCGCCGCGCGAGGGCCACGCCGCGCCAGGTCACCGAGACTACGCGGGCGATCCCGCCGCCGAACAGGGCCAACGGCCCCGTATCGACACGAAAGGGCCGGCCACCGTGATGGTGGCCGGCCCGTTCGTGAACGGCGATCGCGGGGATCAGTCCGCGGACGCGGCGGGCAGTTCCGGCATGGCGCCGGCCCCGACCGCGAGCGGTTCCTTCTCCTCGGTGGCCTTGGTCTCACCGCGGAAGGTGAACTCGCCGAGCAGACCCTCGCCGACGGCGTCGACGATGATGTTCTGGCCCGCGGAGAGCTCGCCGTAGAGGATCTTCTCGGAGAGCTGGTCCTCGATCTCGCGCTGGATCGCACGGCGCAGCGGCCGGGCACCGAGGACCGGGTCGTAGCCGCGCTCGGCGAGCAGTTCCTTCGCCGCCGGGCTGAGCTCGATCGTCATGTCCTTGTCCGCCAGCCGGTTGGCCAGCTGCGCCATCATCAGGTCGACGATCTGGAAGATCTCGTCCTGGGACAGCTGCGGGAACACGATCACGTCGTCGACCCGGTTCAGGAACTCCGGGCGGAAGTGCTGCTTCAGCTCGTCGTTGACCTTGACCTTCATCCGGTCGTAGCTCGTGGACAGGTCCCCACCGGCCTGGAAGCCGGTGAGCATGCCCTTGGCGATGTCCCGGGTACCGAGGTTCGTGGTCATGATGATCACGGTGTTCTTGAAGTCCACCACCCGGCCCTGGGAGTCGGTCAGGCGACCGTCCTCGAGGATCTGCAGCAGCGAGTTGAAGATGTCCGCGTGGGCCTTCTCCACCTCGTCGAAGAGCACCACGGAGAACGGCTTGCGGCGCACCTTCTCGGTGAGCTGGCCACCCTCCTCGTAGCCGACGTATCCGGGCGGGGACCCGAACAGCCGGGACACGGTGTGCTTCTCGGAGAACTCGCTCATGTCCAGCTGGATCAGGGCGTCCTCGTCGCCGAACAGGAACTCCGCGAGCGCCTTGGCGAGCTCGGTCTTCCCGACGCCCGTGGGGCCGGCGAAGATGAACGAGCCACCAGGCCGCTTCGGGTCCTTCAGACCCGCACGGGTGCGCCGGATCGCCTGGGAGAGCGCCTTGATCGCCGCGTCCTGGCCGACGATCCGCTTGTGCAGCTCGTCCTCCATGCGCAGCAGCCTCGAGGACTCCTCCTCGGTGAGCTTGAACACCGGGATCCCGGTGGACGCGGCGAGCACCTCGGCGATGAGTTCCTCATCGACCTCGGCGACGTTGTCCATGTCCCCGGACTTCCAGGCCTTCTCCCGCTCGACGCGGGTGTTGGCGAGGTTCTTCTCCTCGTCCCGGAGCCGGGCGGCGCGCTCGAAGTCCTGATCGTCGATCGCAGACTCCTTGGAGCGGCGGGTCTCGGCGATCTGCTCGTCGAGCTCACGCAGCTCCGGGGGCGCGGTCATCCGGCGGATCCGCAGGCGGGCGCCGGCCTCGTCGATCAGGTCGATCGCCTTGTCCGGCAGGAACCGGTCGTTGACGTACCGGTCGGCGAGCGTCGCGGCGGCCACGATGGCCGAGTCCGTGATCGTCACCCGGTGGTGCGCCTCGTACCGGTCGCGCAGGCCCTTGAGGATCTCGATGGTGTGCGCGAGCGTGGGCTCGGCCACCTGGATCGGCTGGAACCGGCGCTCGAGCGCGGCGTCCTTCTCGATGTGCTTGCGGTACTCGTCGAGGGTGGTCGCCCCGATCGTCTGGAGCTCCCCACGGGCGAGCATCGGCTTCAGAATGCTGGCAGCGTCGATCGCGCCCTCGGCGGCACCGGCCCCGACGAGCGTGTGGATCTCGTCAATGAACAGGATGATGTCTCCGCGGGTGCGGATCTCCTTGAGCACCTTCTTCAGGCGCTCCTCGAAGTCACCGCGGTAGCGCGACCCGGCCACCAGGGCGCCGAGGTCGAGGGTGTAGAGTTGCTTGTCCTTCAGGGTCTCGGGCACGTCGCCGCGCACGATGTCCTGGGCCAGGCCCTCCACCACGGCGGTCTTACCGACGCCGGGCTCACCGATCAGCACCGGGTTGTTCTTGGTGCGCCTGGAGAGCACCTGCATGACCCGCTCGATCTCCTTGCTGCGCCCGATGACCGGGTCCAGCTTGTTCTCGCGGGCTGCCTGCGTGAGGTTGCGGCCGAACTGGTCCAGCACGGCCGAGCCCGAGGGGGTGCCCTCGGTGGGGCCGCCGGCGGAGACCGGCTCCTTGCCCTGGTAGCCGGACAGGAGCTGGATGACCTGCTGGCGGACCCTGTTCAGGTCGGCGCCCAGCTTGGTCAGCACCTGGGCGGCGACGCCCTCGCCCTCGCGGATGAGGCCGAGCAGGATGTGCTCGGTGCCGATGTAGTTGTGGCCCAGCTGGAGCGCCTCACGCAGGGACAGCTCGAGGACCTTCTTCGCACGGGGAGTGAACGGGATGTGCCCGGACGGCGCCTGCTGACCCTCGCCGATGATCTCCTGCACCTGCTGGCGCACGGCCTCCAGGGAGATGTTCAGCGACTCCAGTGCCTTCGCGGCCACGCCCTCGCCCTCGTGGATGAGGCCGAGCAGGATGTGCTCGGTGCCGATGTAGTTGTGATTGAGCATCCGTGCCTCTTCTTGGGCAAGGACGACCACTCGGCGGGCTCTGTCTGTAAATCTCTCGAACATCTGCGTACTCCTCACGGGCCGGGACCGACACCGGTCATGGCGGTGTGTGTCATCGATGCTAACGGCGCCGGTCCGGCGATGATGCCCCTGTTCGCCAGCGGCAGAGAGCACGCCGGTCACGATCGTGCAACGCCCGACGGCGGATGGTCGCCGACGCTCGTCGGCGCACCCCGCTCGTCGTGGTCCGAGGCCGGTTCAGGCGAGCCGCGCCTGGAACTGCGCGAGGGCGTCGGCTCCGAACAGGACGAACCGGACCGTCTCGACGCCGGGTACGCTCGCCGCTCGTACGGTGCTCACCGCGATCTCGGCGACCTGTGCCATCGCCCAGCCGTAGACCCCGCCGCTGATCGCCGGGAATGCCACGGATGCGGCCCCGAGCCTGCTCGCGACGGCGAGGCTCGAGGAGAACGCGGACGCGAGGAGCGCCGGGTCCGTCTGACCCGCATGCCGGTTCGGCCCCACGGTGTGGATGACCCACCGGGCGGGCAGGTTCCCGGCCCCGGTCGCGACCGCCTGACCGACGGGCAGCCCGTCCCGGAGGGTGGTCGACCGCAGCCGCTCGCACTCGGCCAGCAGCGCCGGGCCTGCCGCGCGGTGGATGGCACCGTCGACCCCGCCACCCCCGAGCAGCGAGGAGTTCGCTGCGTTCACGATGGCGTCGACGGACTGGGTGGTGATGTCACCGGCGATGGCCTCGATGCGCATGACTCCACTGTGGCACGTCCGCGGATCCGGTCGCCCATCCGTCCGGTCACCCATCCGCACAGCGGGCCGCCTCAGTCCGGGTCCCCCACTTCCCGGCCACGGCGACCGCTCAGCTCTCCACGAGCAGCGTGAACGGCCCTTCGTTCACCAGCGAGACCGACATCATCGCGCCGAACCGGCCGGTCGCCGTCGGGATGCCGCGCTCGCGTAGGTCCGCCACCACCGCCTCGACCAACGGCTCCGCGACCGGCCCCGGGGCAGCCGCGGACCAGGACGGGCGCCGACCCTTGCGGGTGTCGCCGTAGAGGGTGAACTGGCTGACCACGAGCGCCCCGGCGCCCGGGGTGTCGGCCACGGACGTCTCCCCTTCGAGGATCCGCAGCTCGGCGATCTTGCGGGCCACGCGCCGCGCGTCGTCGACGGTGTCCTCGACCGCGACCCCGACGAGGGCGAGCAGTCCCGGGCCGATCTGCCCCACCACCGCACCGTCGACGCTCACCGACGCGGAACTGACCCGCTGCAGCACCGCTCGCATCGGGTCAGCGCAGTCCGGGCGGGGCTGCGGCGCCGAAGGCCGCGCGGATCGCGCCGGCCGGTGCCCCGCCACCGAGGACGGGCACCCGCCCCCAGGACCAGAACCCCTCGACGCCCAGCTCGTGCAGCGCGGCGGCGAGGATCACCGCACGGGCCCGCCCTCCGCCGTCGGACACCTTGAACGCGAGCGCGCGCCCGTCAGGCATCGCCGCCGCGTACACGCCGTCGGCGCCGTCCTTGGCGACCAGACCGGGCTCGGAGGTCATCGCCTCGGTGACGTCCCGGCCGGTGCCGCCGACCAGCCACGGGTGCGCGGTCATCGCGGCCCGCACCCGCGCCTCGGGTCCGGTCTCCGCGGCCGCGATCCGGGCGAACGCGCGCGCCAGACCGAGCACGGTGGTCGAGAACTGCGGCGCCCCGCAGCCGTCCACGGCCACGTGCGCGGGTTCGACGCCGGTCAGTTCGGTGATGGTCGCCGCGATCGCCTGCTGCAGCGGGTGCGCGGGATCCAGGTAGCCGTCCGTGGGCCACCCGGCGGCCCGGCAGGTGGCCAGCATGCCGGCGTGCTTGCCGGAGCAGTTGTGCGCGAGGGCCGACGGCGGTCTCCCGGCCGCGATCCAGGCGGCGGCGGTCGGTTCGTGCCAGGGCAGCGACGGCGGTGTGCGCAGGTCGGCCTCGCTCAGCCCGGCGCCGGCCAGGATGCTCGCCGCGACGTCGAGGTGGCGCGGCTCGCCGTAGTGCGAGGCGCAGACGAGCGCCAGCTGCTCGTTGCTGACCTCCAGCCCGGCGCGCAGCATCGCCAGCGCCTGCACCGGCTTGATCGCCGAGCGGGGGTAGATCACCTGCTCGGGCTCGCCGAGTGCGAGGACGGCCGCGCCGTCGGCGTCGAGGGCGACCAGGTGTCCGGCGTGCACCGACTCCACCAGCGTGCCCCGGATCACCCACGCCAGCGGCGCCCCGGGTGCGGGCCGATCCAGCTGCGGCGGCGGCTTCACCACCGGCCACCGCCACCGCTGCCGCCCGAGCCGCCGCGGCCGCTGTACCGGGCCACGGCGGGTCGCACGTCCGCGAGGTAGATGCCGGCCGGGATCGCCGCGATGAGCACGAGGAACAGCGAGCTGCCGCCACCGCCCGCGGGGATGCCGAGGAAGCCGAGCACCGTGGCCAGTGCGAGCACGCCGCCCCAGAACCCCTTGGTGCGCTTGTCCGCCGAGGTGAACGCCGTCGACGGCCGCAGCAGGGCGTCGACCAGGGCCCAGAGGGCGAGCCCGAAGGCGATGACGGACAGGCCGAGGAACAGGTACGCCTGGATGATCGCGATCACAGCATGAGGGTACGCGAGCGACGCCTCAGCCGGGACGCCCGGTGTCGATCTCGACGAGGGCCTCCCGGGCCTGGGTGCCGGTCATCCCGGTCAGCTCGAGCAGGTCCACCACGAGCGAACGCAGCAGCACCACCAGCGTCTGGGTCTGCCACCCGGTGAACGCCTGCGGGTCCAGGTCGCCCGCCACCGCGAGCAGCTGCGGACGCAGCCGGATCAGGTCGGCGTTCGAGCCGAACGCGACCCCGATGTCCCGGCTGGCCCGGGCGGTCACCTCGAGGATGTCGGCGACCCGGTCGTTGTCCTGCAGGTTGACGGAGACGGACCAGGACCGGCGCGCGATCACCCGGAGGTTTCGCATCGCCCGGTCGCACAGGGTGCTGGCCCGCTGGAGCCGGGTGAGGAGGTCGTCGTGGCGCAGCGCCGACGGCGTCAGCCGGGTCGCCTCGAGGGCGTCCCGCACGAGCGTGTTCCACTCGTCGATCACCCCCTGGGACCCGCGCGCCCGGACCAGGGCGTCGTTGAGGACCTCCGGATCGGCGAGCCGGATGCCGCGGGCCAGGTCCTCGGCGGTGATGGCCAGTTCCGCCATCCCGGCGGCGGCCAGCGACTGCGCCCGCTTGCGCACGTCGAGCGGCAGCAGGGCCGCGGTGAGCAGCGCCAGCGCCCCTCCGATCAGGGCGTCCAGCCAGCGCCCGACGCCGCCACCCAGGAGCGTCGTGGAGAACCCCACGATCACGACGGCCTGCACCCCGGCCTGCATCGCGAGCATCTGCGCGCCGTCGATGAGCCGGGCCATCGAGACCGCGAGCGCGAGCACCACGGCGATCTGCACGGGGCCGGTGCCGAACAGATGCGCGAACACCTCCCCGAACGCCACCCCGAGGGTCACTCCGAGCGCGAGCTCGGCCACCTTGCGCGGGCGCCGGTCGTTGCCGTACCCGAGGCACACCCAGGCGGCGATCGCCGCGAACACCGGCACCTCGTGACCGACCAGGTACAGCGCGACGGCATAGGCGATCCCGGCGGCCACGGACGCGCTGAGGATCCCCACGGCGTTCGAGCGGAGCCGGCGGACGCCACGGGCGACCCGGGCGACGACGAGGACGCGGGCCCGGCGAAGGTCGAATCGCCGTCGGGGTGCCTCGGCGCGCGCCGGTCCGTTGCTCACACCTGAAGAGCGTACGGGTGGCGGGCATCTCCCACCGATCGGCTGCGGCAAGGCCGCCCGACGGCGCTACCTCCGTCCCGCAGGCCCGTCCACTCGGGCGGGTGCTACAGCGTCCGACGGCGCTCCCTCGGTCCCGCAGGCCCGTCCGCTCAGGCGGGTGCTACAGCGTCCGACGGCGCAGCTTCGGTCCTGCGGCCGGCTCCGGTCGGTTGGTGCCCGCACCCTCGACGGACACGATGAGCTCCTGGGCGGCGGCGATGCCACCGACCGTCAGCTGGACGTCCGGGGCGACGTTGCGCTTGATGACGGCCAGGGCCACCGGGCCCAGCTCGTGGTGGCGCACGACGGACGTGACCCGCCCGACCTCACGTTCGCCGTCGAGCACCACCTCCCCCGGCTCCGGGGTGAGGTGCTCGCTGCCGTCCAGGTGCAGCATCACCAGCCGGCGCGGCGGCCGGCCCAGGTTGAAGACGCGGGCGACGGTCTCCTGGCCCCGGTAGCAGCCCTTGTTCAGGTGCACGCCGGTGCGCAGCCAGTCCAGCTCGTGCGGGATGGCCCGCTCGTCCACCTCCCTGGCCAGACGGGGGCGCCACGCGGCCACCCGCATCGCCTCCCACGCCCAGGCTCCGGCGAGGCGGGCCCCGGCGCTCTCGGCAGCCCGGACCACGGCCGGGACCTCGGTGCGAGGCACCAGCCACAGTTGCGCGGCCCACTCCGAGCCGGGGTGGTCGGCGTCGGCGGGGCCGTACCGGGTCGAGCCCGGGGCTGTGGCCGGCCAGGGGTCGCGCCAGGTCACCGGTTCGGCGCCGTCGTCGGTACGCAATGACGGCCCCGCGGCGGACGTGCCGAGGACGGCGGTTTCGGTGTCGACGGCCACGTCCACCCGGAGCATGAACCTCATCGACTCCAGGAACGCGGCGAGCCCCGCGGCGTCGTCGGCCTCGGTGATCAGCCAGGTGGTCGTGCCGTCGTCGACGACGGCCGGGGCGTGCTCGACGCGCCCGTTCGGGTCGAGCAGCAACAGTTCGGTGGAGACCCCCGGGGCGAGCGTGGCGACGTCCTGGGAGCTGAGGGTGTGCAGCCAGCTGAGCCGGTCCACGCCGGTCACGGTCACGACCCCGAGGTGGGACAGGTCCACGACGGCCAGCCCTCGGGCGAGGTCACGCTGCTCCCGGTTGGGTTCGCCGTAGTGCGCGGCGACACCCGAGTCGGGGCCGCCGGCAGCGACGGCGCCGTGGCGGGACAGCAAGGGCGAGGCGATGGTGGTCACACCAAGGTCAAGGCCGGCGGGCGCTGCTTCATTCCGGACCGCGGGTCCGCCCTCCGCCCCGATCGAGTTCATTGCCGCTGGAGCCGGCCGGAGGAGTAGGACTGCATCTCGTGCCCGAACGCGGCCATGTCCGTGGCCCACATGAGCTCGCTGCGCACGAGGCCGTACATCCGGGCGGCGGCGGAGACCTCCGCGCCGGACGCGGTACGGGCGATCAGGTCGGTCGCGAGCTCGATGCGGGGCCCCTGGACCACGCCGAGGTAGACGCTCACGTGGCCGCTCGGTTCGGCGAGCAGCACCTCGATCTCCGTGGCCGACGGCGGCGGTGCGGCCGAGCCGGTCGTCTCACCTTCCGCTGCGGCGGGCGCGGGCGCAGGCGGGTCGGTCAGTGCGCTGGGATCGTCGGGCACCGTGGGCACCACGCGCCAGAACCCGGACTCGGTGGCCCAGAGCTGACCGGGGCGCAGGGCGGACACGTCGATGTCACCCTCGAGGGAGTCGAGCTCGCCGTCGAGGTTCCAGGTGGTGGCGGTGTACGCGAGATACGGGCCACCGTCGGAGGTGAAACTGACCTCGACGAGGACCGGCCGCTCCGGGATGTCCGGATAGCTGAGGAAGCCCGGACCGCGCCAGGTGCCGAGCAGCCAGGCCAGCGGGTAGGTCTCGGGGGCAAGGCCGTCGGGGATGGCGAAACTCATGGGCTTGGACTCCCTGGGGGCGGGTCGGCTTTGCCGCCGATCGTACCCGTCAGACGAGCAGGAGCCGGGCCAGCACGTAGACCGGCAGCCCGGCCACGGCCACCGGCAGCATCGCCGCGGCCAGCGCCGGGAAGGGCCGCCCGGAGGCGGGGAACTGCCCGAACAGCCGGTGCGCCGCGGCGACCACGACCCCAGCGGAGAGGCCGATCAACGCCCCGGCGGTCGGTCCGACGTCGGTCACCGAGCCGACCGCGAACCCGCCCGCGGCGGCCACGACGATGGTGACCCCGGCGCCGATCCAGCCCGGGAACGGCAGGGCCGTACACGTCGCGGCGACGGCGAGCGTGACCGCGCCGCAGAGCAGCAGGCCGACCGCCGTCGGGCCGGTGCCGACGGCGATCCACCCGGTCGCGGAGGTGACCACCGCGGTCCCGGCCACGACGCCGGAGACCGATTCCACCAGGCGCGGGCGCCCGTCCCGGCGCACGAGTTCGTGCACGAACGCGCCCACCACGGACAACGCGAACACGACGGCGACATACGCGAGGTCGTCCGTGAGCAGCAGTACCCCGATCGAGGCCGCCACGCATGCAGCCAGCACCACACTGGCGCCGCGTGGCGCCGGCAGCCCCAGCAGCGCCGGCCAGCCGAGCGAGAACAGGGCCCCGATCGCAGCGACGGTGCCGACCAGCAGGTACCGGTCCCCGAACGCGGTGATGCCGATGCCCGCCGCCGCGGTCGCCGCGACCACCGCGCGGAACGCGCCGCTCATCATCTGCCTCGAGCACCCCTCGGTCGGTCCGCCGGCCACGATCCGGCCGGGCGGTACAGGCGGAACGCTACCTGCAATACGATGACGCAACCGGTCGGGAGGAGCACGCGTGGCAGAACTTCTGCTGCTTACGTCAGAGCCTGGCGGTTCGGCACAGGTGCTTCCCGCCCTCGCTCTGCTGCATCACCGCGTCCGCGTTGTACCGGTCGAGCCGTCGTCGCTGCTGGACGCCCCGGATGCCGATGTGGTGCTCATCGACGGTCGGCGGGACCTCGCGAGGGCACGGAGCACCTGCCAGCTCCTGCGGACGACCGGCATCGAGGTGCCGGTACTGCTCGTGCTCGGTGAGGGCGGGCTGTCCGTGGTGGGGCAGGACTGGGGTATCGACGACCTGGTCCTGGCCGATGCGGGCCCGGCCGAGGTGGACGCGCGGCTGCGGCTGGTCACCCAGCGCTCCGACCGGCAGACCAGCGAGGACCCGGAGGAGATCCTCGCCGGTGAGCTCGTCATCGACTCCGGCGGCTACACCGCGCGACTGCGGGGCGAGCCGCTGGACCTGACCTACAAGGAGTTCGAGCTCCTCAAGTACCTGAGCCAGCACCCGGGGCGGGTGTTCACCCGCGCCCAGCTGCTCCAGGAGGTGTGGGGCTACGACTACTACGGCGGCACCCGGACGGTGGACGTCCATGTCCGGCGCCTGCGCGCCAAGCTGGGCCCCGAGCACGACGCGATGATCGGGACCGTCCGCAACGTCGGGTACCGGTTCGACCTGCCCCGCGAGCGGCGCCCCGGCAGCGAGGGCTCCGTGGGCGCCGACCCGACCACCGCACCGGCTGTGACGTCGCCCACCGAGCCGACCACCGCCGTCGACGGTTAGAATCGGTTCCGACGCCGGGTCGCGCTAGCCCCGGGCTCCAACATCAGCCGCTACGAGCGGCCTTCGCGCCGTCAGGCGCTGGGCGGCCCGGCGTCATCTCCCGCACTCTCGCCGTTCGCCCGGAGTTCATCGGCGCGCCTCCAGTGCTCTAGCCTGAATCCGCTGACATTGCCCTTCCCCCCGGAGTGAATGCTGTGCGCTTCCGCCTGACCCCCCGCGATGTCACGTTCTTCGACCTCTTCGCCGCGAACGCGCAGCACCTCGTCGACGGTGCCGACCTCCTCGCCCAGCTGATCGGTGCCGAGCCGCCCGACCGGCCCGCCCACGCGGAGCGACTGCGACAGATCGAGCAGGAGGCGGACGGCGCCGAGGCCACGATCATGAACCGGCTGAACCAGACGTTCGTGACGCCGTTCGACCGCGACGACATCTACACGCTGGCCGCTGCGATGGACGACTGCATCGACGCCATGGAGGCGGCCGGGGACATCATCGTGCGGTACCAGCTCGTCGACCTGCCCGACGGCGTCGTCGCGATGGTCGCGACCCTGCAGCGGGCCGCCGAGCTGACCGCGGCAGCGATGCCCAAACTGCGCACGATGACCGACCTGAAGCCCTACTGGGTGGAGATCAACCGGCTGGAGAGCGAGGCGAACCGGACCTACCGCGCCCTCCTGGCGCACCTGTTCGGCAGCCCGCAGTTCCAGCGGAGCCCGGCGGACGTGGTGGAACTCATCAAGCTCAAGGGCGTCGTCGACGTCCTCGAGCAGGCGTCCGACGCCTTCGAGCGGGTGGGCAGCGTGGTCCAGACCATCTACGTCAAGGAAACCTGAGTCGGTGGAGTTCGCCCTCGTCGTGTTGGTGATCGCGATCGCGCTCGCGTTCGACTTCACCAACGGCTTCCACGACGCAGCCAACGCGATCGCGACCTCGGTCTCCACGAGGGCACTGACACCGCGGGTCGCATTGCTGCTCGCGGCTGTGATGAACATGGTCGGCGCACTGCTCGGCACCGGCGTCGCGGAGACCATCGGCAGCGGCATCGTCGACGCGCCGCCCGGCATCTCCGGCCTGGCTGTGGTGCTCTCCGGCCTGCTCGGCGCGATCACCTGGAACCTGATCACCTGGTGGAGGGGGCTGCCGTCCTCGTCCTCGCACGCCCTCATCGGCGGCCTCACCGGCGCGGGCATCGCGTCGCTGTCCACGGTGCACTGGTCGGTGATCTGGGACAAGGTCGTCATCCCGATGGTCGCCTCCCCGCTGGTCGGCTTCGTGCTCGCGTACCTGATCATGGTCGCGGTGCTGTGGATCTTCCGGAACGCGGCTCCGGGTCCCACCCAGCGCCGGTTCCGGGTGGCCCAGACCGTCTCCGCCGCCGCGATGGCGCTCGGCCACGGCCTGCAGGACGCACAGAAGACGATGGGCGTGATCGTTCTCGCCCTGGTGGCCGGCGGGCTGCACGAGGGCACCGGGATCCCGCTCTGGGTCAAACTCGCCGCGGCCGGAGCGATCTCGCTCGGCACGTACGCCGGCGGGTGGCGGATCATGCGGACCCTCGGCCGCAAGATCATCGAGCTCGATCCGGCCCGGGGCTTCGTCGCCGAATCGGTCGCCTCGAGTGTGCTGTACACGACGGCGTTCGTGTTCCACGCGCCGATCTCGACGACGCACACCATCACGTCCGCGATCATGGGCGTCGGCGCCACGAGGCGGGCCTCCG
The DNA here is from genome assembly GCF_019947135.1 of Occultella gossypii. Taxonomy (GTDB): domain Bacteria; phylum Actinomycetota; class Actinomycetes; order Actinomycetales; family Beutenbergiaceae; genus Occultella; species Occultella gossypii. Next base: position 360,519 of record NZ_JAGSHT010000013.1, read on the forward strand.
CGGTGCGCTGGGGCATGGCCCGCAGCATCGGGGTGGCCTGGCTGCTGACCATCCCGGCCTCGGCCGCCGTGGCCGCGGTGCTCTACCTGGTGCTCAGCATCTTCGTGTGAGGCCCGGGCACCTCTACCCATTCGCCGAGTTTCCGCGCCACGCCGCGGACTCATAGACTCGCCACGACACAGCGCACCGGGCTCGTACCGGTCGACCACTACCTCCGGAGAGTCCACACCCATGTCCCGTCGCATCGTCCGCACCACCCTCGCCCTGGTCGGCGCCGCCGGCCTCGCCGCGTCCCTGAGCGCCTGTGGCAGCCAGGTCGCCTCCGTCGACGTGGGCGCCTGCTCCAACGTCAGCGACCTGTCCGGTGAGCTCACCGAGATCCCCACGGTCGACTGCGGCGAGGAGCACGACGCCCAGTTCGTGCACGTCTTCGACATCGACCAGGACGGTGACTACCCCGGCGACGATGCCATCGCCACCGCCGCCGAGGAGGGCTGCCTCGCCGGCTTCGAGGACTACGTCGGCATCAGCTACGACGAGTCCGCGCTCGGCCTCGACTTCATCCCGCCGAACGAGAACACCTGGGACGCCGCGAACGACCGCCAGGTGCTGTGCGTGGCCTACCTGACCGACGGCACCACGACCACGGAGAGCTGGGAGGGCGCGGCCATCTGAGTCGCCCCCGACGCACCACCACGAAGGGCCGCATCTCCTCGTCACCGAGGGCTGCGGCCCTTCGCCGTCGGACCCCGGTCCGGTCGGGTACGTTGGTGCCGCGTCGCCCACCCGAACCGAGGAGTCGATCCGATGACCGCTGCCGCCCGTCGCCGTCGTGTCGTGCTGGCGATCGCCGCCGCAGTGCTCGTCGCGCCGGTCCTGGGGGCGTGCTCCGGGGATCCCGGGGACGAGGAGAGCCCGCAGACGTTCACCCAGGGCGGCGGCACCGAGGACCCGAGCGCCACCGGAGACCCGAGCAGCACGGACGACCCGAGCGGCACCGCGCCGCCGTCGACCCCCGCACCGGACACCACGACCGCCACCGACGATGCCGGCGTGCCCGTCGCCGGCGTGGGCGACTGCATGCGCGCGAGCGACCTGTTCGCCGTCATCACCGAGGGCGACGGGCTCTCCGGCCTCCCGACCATCGACTGCGCGACGGAGCACGAGGTCCAGATCGTTGCGATCTACGAGATGACCGACGACGCCTACCCGGGCGACACCGAGATCCAGACGGCGGCCCTGGCGGAGTGCACCACCTTGTTCGAGGGCTTCGTCGGCATCCCGGCCGCGGAGTCGTCGCTGTCGGTGGCGCCGATCACCCCGAGTGCGGACACCTGGGCCACCGGTGCCCGCACCGCGTACTGCGTGGCCGTCGCACCCGAACCGACCACGACCTCGTTCGAGGGCGCCGGCATCTGACCAACTGCGCACCCGAGCCGGCGCAGCCGGCTGCTCAGCCGAAGCGGCCGGAGATGTAGTCCTCGGTGGACTTCTCGGACGGGGTGGAGAACATCGTGGTGGTGTCGTCCATCTCGATGAGGTGCCCGGGCTTGCCGGTGCCGGCGATGTTGAAGAATCCGGTGCGGTCCGAGACCCGGGCCGCCTGCTGCATGTTGTGGGTCACGATCACGATCGTGTAGTCGTTCTTCAGCTCCGAGATCAGCTCCTCGATGGCGAGCGTCGAGATCGGGTCGAGGGCCGAGCACGGCTCGTCCATCAGGAGCACCTGGGGCTCCACGGCGATCGCCCGGGCGATGCACAGCCGCTGCTGCTGCCCACCGGACAGTGACGAGCCGGGCAGGTTCAGGCGGTCCTTCACCTCGTTCCAGAGGTTCGCGCCGGTCAGGGACCGCTCGACCAGGTCGGCCGCGTCGGACTTGCTGATCCGCCGGTTGTTGAGCCGCACGCCGGCGAGCACGTTGTCCGCGATGGACATCGTCGGGAACGGGTTCGGGCGCTGGAACACCATGCCGACCTGGCGGCGCACCTCCACCGGGTCCACGCCGGGACCGTACAGGTCCTGGCCGTCCATCACGGCCTTACCAGTCACGTAGGCCTTCGGGATGACCTCGTGCATCCGGTTCAGGGTGCGCAGGAACGTGGACTTGCCGCAGCCCGAGGGGCCGATCAGGGCGGTGACGCTACGCGCCTCGATCACCATGTCGATACCCTCGACGGCGAGGAAGTCGCCGTAGTAGACGTTCAGGTCGTTGACATCGATGCGCTTAGACACAAGCGGTCCTTCCGGGGCGGGCGGTGCGGGCGGGGGGAGTGGGAGTCACGGAGGTCATCGGACTCCCTTCGGGGAGAAGTACCTGCTGACCAGGCGTGCGATGAGGTTCAGCAGCATCACGATCAGGATCAGGGTGAGCGCTCCGGCCCAGGCACGATCGGCCGAGGCACCGCCCTGGGCGTACTGGCGGTAGACGAACACCGGCAGCGTCGCGATCCGGCCGTCGAACGCGTCCCAGTTCACGCCGGTGGCGATGCCGACGGTGAGCAGCAGCGGGGCGGTCTCACCGATCACGCGGGCGATGGCGATCATCACGCCGGTGGTGATACCCGCGATGGCGGTACGCAGCACCACCTTGACGATGGTCAGCCACTTCGGGACGCCGAGGGCGTAGGACGCCTCGCGCAGCTCGTTCGGGACCAGCCGCAGCATCTCCTCGACGCTGCGCACCACGACCGGTGTCATCAGCACGGCCAGGGCCACCCCACCGATCACGGCGGCCTTGTACGCCGGGCCGAAGATGACCAGGAACAGCGTGAACGCGAACAGGCCGGCCACGATGGACGGGATGCCGGTCATCACGTCCACCAGCACGGTGATCCCCCGGGAGAGCGGGCCGCGCCCGTACTCGACCAGATAGATGGCCGTGAAGATACCGAGCGGGATGGCGATGATCGAGGCGATGCCGGTGACGTAGACCGTCCCGATGATCGCGTGGAACGCGCCACCCTCGACCATCTGACCGAAGATCCCGGTCATGTCCGTCGTCAGGAAGTCCCAGCTGAACCTGGTCAGGCCGTCCCCGACCACGATCCAGAGCAGGGACACCAGTGGGATCAGCGCGATGATGAACGCGAAGGTGACCAGGGTGGTGGCGAGCCGGTCCTTGGCCCAACGCTCCCCCTCGACCACCCTGGAGGTCACGGTCATCAGGATCGCGAACAGGATCGCGCCGATGAAGAAGACGCCGGCGATGGTAGGGCCGTCACCGAGGAACTGGATACCCAGGGCAAGCAACAGCGAGACGGCGAGCACCGCGACCGGCGCCCACTTCGGGAGCTTGCGGGTGGTCCGGACCGGGACCGGGGGCGTGGTGACAGTCATCAGTTGGCTCCCGAGAACTCGGCGCGTCGCGAGATGATCCAGCGGGCGATGAGGTTCACGCCGAAGGTCATGATGAACAGGATCAGCCCGGACGCGATCAGGGCGTCGACACCGAGGCCGCTGGCCTCCGGGAAGTGGCTGGCGATGTTCGCCGCGATCGATTGATGCTGACCAGGCTGGAGCAGGTAGAAGTTGATCAGGTACCCGGGCGAGAGGACCATCAGCACGGCCATCGTCTCACCGAGCGCACGGCCGAGCCCGAGCATGGTCGCCGAGATCACGCCGGAACGTCCAAACGGCAGCACCGCCTGGCGGATCATCTCCCAGCGGGTGGCGCCGAGGGCCAGCGAGGCCTCCTCGTGCAACCTGGGCGTCTGCAGGAACACCTCGCGCACAGTCGCGGTGATGATCGGCAGGATCATGATCGCGAGCACGAGCCCGGCGGTGAGGATGTTGCGGGCCGGGGCCTGGTACCCGGTGAAGATGGTCGGTCCGACGTTCTCCTCCAGCCACGCAGTCGCCCCGTTCGTGCTGAGCCACGTGAACAGCGGGCTGACCAGGGGCTGCAGCCACTGGATGCCCCAGAGACCGAAGATCACGGACGGGATCGCAGCGAGGAGGTCGATCAGATAGCCGAGGCCCTGGGCGAGCCGACGTGGCGCGTAGTGCGAGATGAACAGGCCGATGCCGATGCTGAGCGGCACGGCGACGACGAGCGCGATGACCGAGGAGATCGCCGTGCCGAACAGCAGCGGCCAGACCCAGGACCAGAGGTCGCGTCCGAGCATGAAGCCGACGTCCTCGAACGCCGAGGGGGCCGCAATGAGTGCAGGCCAGGCGCGTACGAGCAGGAAGATCGCGACGGCCGCGAGGATGATCAGGATGAAGATCCCGCTGGCGGTGGAGATCCCCTGGAACACGCGGTTGCCGAGCCGTCCTGGGGTCCGGCCGACCCGCACCTTCGGAGGCGCTTCGGGGTCCGAGGGGGGTGATTCGGCGACTGCCACTGGTCCTCCGGGCGATTTGGGGGGATGGGAGGTTACGACGTGCGTCAGGCGAGCCGGTGCTCAGCGTACTGAGGCACCGACCCGCCTGACCTGATGGGCTGGATCAGCCGGCGACCGTGATCTGGTCGAGGGCCGCGGTGACCCGCTCGCGCAGGTCGTCCGAGATCGGGGCGGAACCGGCGACGTCCGGCTGAGCGGCCCGGTCCTGGCCCTCGGGGCTGGCGACGTAGGTGAGGTAGGCCGCCACGTTCGCGGCGTCCTCCTCGGTCTCGTACACCGAGCACGCGATCGAGTAGGAGACCAGCACGATCGGGTAGGTACCGGCCTCGGTGGTGTCGCGGGCGAGGTCGATCGTCAGGCGCAGGTCGGTCGCGTCAGCGGCGGCCGGGGACACGTCGAGGATCTGCGCTGCGGCCTCCGGGGAGAACGGCACGTACTCCTCACCGACGCCGACGGCGACGGTGCCCAGGTCACCGGCGCGGGAGGCGTCGGCGTAGCCGATGGTGCCTTCGGCGCCCGAGACGGTGTCGATCATGCCGGAGGTCTGCGCACCGGACTGGGTACCGGAGATCGGCCAGGTCTCGACCGGACCGTGGGTCCACACGTCGGCCGCGGTGGCCGTGAGGTACTCGGTGAAGTTCTCGGTGGTGCCGGACTCGTCGGAACGGTTCACCGGGACGATCGGCAGGTCGGGCAGTTCGACGTCGGGGTTGGCGTCGGCGATGGCCGGGTCGTTCCAGTTCGTGATCTCGCCAGCGAACACGCCGGCGATGGTGGCCGGGTCCATGTTGATGTTCTCGGCCTCGACGCTCGGCAGGTTGTAGATGACGGCGATCGGGCTGACGTACAGGGGCAGCTCGATGACCTCGCCGCCGTAGCAGCGGTCCACACCGGAGGCAAGCTCCTCCTCGCTCATCGCGGCGTCCGAACCGGCGAACAGCACGGTGCCGTTGAGGAACTGCTCGCGGCCGGTGCCCGAACCCGTCGGGTCGTAGCTGACCGTGACGCCCGGGTTCGCCTCGGTGAAGCCGGCGATCCAGCCACCCACGGCGTTCTCCTGGGAGCTGGCGCCGGAACCGGCGATGGAGCCGGAGAGGTCGCTGGTGGCCCCTCCACCGTTGTCGCCACCGGTGTCGCCGTCGGTGGACGTGTCGTCGCCGTCGCCGCCACCACAGGCAGCGAGGGTGAGCGCGAGGGCGCTGATCACAGAGATGCCCGCCAGGCGGCGGCTAGGTGCAAGCTTCACGTTCGAATCCCGTTTCTGTTGGCTGGGTCGGGACTGCGCACCCGGAGAATTCCCATGGCGTGCCGCAGCCACGCTTGACGGTAGGGAGCGTGGGTGTATGCGTCTCCTGATTCAGGTGAACAGCAGGTGAACGAGCCACAACAATGGGCGTGATGTTCGACACGAGTCAATGGCACGAGGCACTTCCTTGGGCCACCGTTGAGGAATGGTTGAGCCTTGTACTACTGCTCAGGCCTCGAGTCCGCGCTGACGCTCCAGGGCCACCAGGCGCGATTTCCCCGAGGACCGCCGCGCCATGTGGATCACCAGCAGCTCGCCGGTGCGCAGGTACGGGTCCCGGTCCGGGATGGCCTTCGAGAGCCGGTAGGGGCTGCGCGCCGAGATGCAGGTGAGGATGATCGGCAGCACCGGGCGATGGGTTGAGACCACCGTGGGCCGGTGCCGCGCGCCGAGCAGCGCGCCCATGAAGGAGCGGACGCCGGACTTGTCCTTCTTCGCCGCGTGCTCGGTGAGCTGGGGCGCGGTCATCAGGTCCAGACCGCTCGCGTCCAGGTAGGGCGCAACGGTGGCCACGCACCGCTCCCACGGCGACGAGATGACCTCCTCGACCCCGTAGGCCGCAAGGATCGGCACGATCGCCGTCGCCTGCTTCTCGCCGACCGGCGTCAGCGGACGGGTCTGCTCGTCGCCCTTCCAGGAGGATCGGCTCCTGGCCCGCCCGTGCCGGGCCACGATCACCGTCCAGGTGTCCAGCAGGCCGTCCTCCCAGAGGTCGAGCAGGGCCCCGAGGGGCTCGATGTCATCGGACCTGGTCAGGAGCTTGCGGGCCGCCTTGGCCTCGACCCAGCGGGACTCGTCCACCTCGTGCTTGGAGGCGTCCTTGATCCTACCGCGGGGCGCGATGGCGGGGCACTCGTCGGAGACCGGCCGTGCCGCCCAGTACGAGCAGACCTTCACCCGTCCGTCCGTGAGCTTGTACTTCACCGATGGCAACGGAACACCGAGGAGGACCGAGATGCCGGTCTCCTCCTTGACCTCCCGGACGGCGCACATCGGCAGCGACTCTCCGTCGCCGTCGACCTTGCCCTTCGGCCAGGACCAGTCGTCGTAGCGCGGCCGGTGGATCAGCAGCACCTCGAGGCGTCGCCCCACCACGCGCCAGACCAACGCCCCGGCGGCCTGCACCGCCGGAAGGGACGAGTTGGCCACGCCTCAGCGATCCACGCTCGCGCGGCGCCGGTGCGCCGCCATGAGGGACTCCTGCAGGTCCAACAGCCGATTCCCGTCGTCGTCGAGGTAGTGCCTGGTCCACACATGCCGGCCGTCGCCCGCCGGGGCGAGGTGCCAGGTCGCCGTGGTGTCCGCCGCCGACCGGTCGATCAGGCCCACGAGCTCGGCGATGTGGTCGGGATCGATCACCCGGATCAGCACCTCCACGCGCCGGTCCAGGTTGCGGTGCATGAGGTCGGCGCTGCCGATGAAGACCTCCGGGTCGCCGTCGCCCGCAAACGCATAGATCCGGGAGTGTTCCAGGAAGCGCCCGAGGATGGAGCGCACCCGGATGTTCTCGCTGAGCCCCGGGATCCCGGGTTTGATCGCGCAGATCCCGCGGACGATGACGTCCACCGGCACCCCGGCCTGGGATGCGCGGTAGAGGGCATCGATCGTCACCTCGTCCACGACGGAGTTCATCTTGAACTTGACCCACGCCTCGCGGCCGGCGCGCTTGTTCTCGATCTCCCGGTCGATCCGCTCGATGAGCCCGTTCCGGATGGATCGCGGTGCGACCAGGAGCCGGTGGAACCGGGACTTCGGGGCGTACCCCGAGAGCTGGTTGAACAGCCGGGTGAGATCCTGGCCCACCTCGGAGTTGCAGGTGAGCAGGCCGTGGTCCTCGTACAGCCGGGCCGTCTTCGGGTTGTAGTTCCCGGTGCCGACGTGGCAGTAGCGGCGCAGCCCGTCCGCCTCCTGGCGCACCACCAGGGAGAGCTTGCAGTGGGTCTTCAAACCGACGATGCCGTACACGACGTGTACGCCGGCCTGCTCGAGCTTGCGGGCCCAGGTGATGTTCGCCTGCTCGTCGAAGCGCGCCTTGATCTCCACGATGGCGAGCACCTGCTTGCCGGCCTCGGCGGCGTCGATGAGGGCGTCGATGATCGGGGAGTCACCGGAGGTGCGGTACAGGGTCTGCTTGATCGCGAGCACGTTCGGGTCCGCGGCCGCCTGGGCGAGGAACTGCTGGACGCTAGTGGAGAACGAGTCGTACGGGTGGTGCAGCAGGATGTCGTGGTTGCGGATCGCGGCGAAGAAGTCCGTCGGGTTCGCGCTCTCCACCTCGGCCAGGCCGCGGGCGGTGGCGGCCACGAACCGGGGGTACTTCAGCTCGGGCCGGTCGACGTCGGTGAGCACGCCGAGGCCGGTCAGGTCCAGCGGGGACGGGAGCTCGTAGACGTCCGCATCCCCGATGTCCAGCTCGCGGATCAGCATCTCCCGGAGCCGGTCGGTGAACCCGGCCGCGAGCTCGAGCCGCACCGGGGGCCCGAACCGGCGCCGCAGGAGCTCCTTCTCGAGCGCCTTCAGGAGGTTCTCGGCGTCGTCCTCCTCGACCTCCAGGTCCTCGTTGCGGGTGACCCGGAAGATGTGGTGCTCCACGACCTCCATGCCCGGGAACAGGTAGTACAGGAACGACGCGATGACGTCCTCGATCGGCACGAAGGAGGCGATCTCGGCGGTGTCGGTGGCGTCCTCGGGGCGGACCGGCCGGCCGGAGGCGTCCACCGCGATGAACCGGGGCAGCAGCGGCGGCACCTTCACCCGCGCGAAATGCTCCTTGCCGGTGCTCGGGTTGCGCACGATCACGGCCAGGTTCAGGGACAGCCCGGAGATGTACGGGAACGGGTGCGCCGGGTCAACGGCCAGAGGGGTCAGCACCGGGAAGATCATCTTCCGGAAGTACTTGTGCAGCCGCTCCTTCTCCGTCTCGTGGAGCTCGTCGAAGTGCACCAGGGTGATGCCCTCCGCCGCGAGCGTGGGCTGCACGAGGTCCGTGAACACCGACGCGTGCCGGGCGGTCAGCTCGTGGGCCTTGACCGAGATGGAATCGAGCACCTGCCGCGGCAACAGCCCGGACGCACCCGGCACCGCCATGCCGGTGGCGATGCGTCGCTTCAGGCCGGCCACCCGGACCATGAAGAACTCATCCAGGTTGGACGCGAAGATGGACAGGAACTGGACCCGTTCGAGCAGGGGCAGCCCCTCGTCCTCGGCCAGCTCGAGCACCCGCTCGTTGAACGCGAGCCAACTCAGCTCCCGGTCCGCGAACCGGTCCTCGGGCAGCTCGTGCGGCTCCGCGTCATTGAACGCGTCGACGTCGAGGGTGATCGAGTTGACGCCGTCCAGACTGTCCACCTGCTCGCTCATGAGCCCCATCGTGGCACCTCCCGGCGTTCAGTGTGAACCGGTGCGTGCGTACTGGACATGGGCACGGGCCCGGTGGAATCCGGCGCGCTCGTACACGGCGATCGCGGGGGCGTTCTCGCCCTCCACATACAGCTCGAGCCCGGTGAGATCCCGGGCCGCGAACGCCGCCATCGCGTGCGCGGTGAGCAGCCCGCCGATGCCGCGGCCCTGCGCGTCCGGGTCCACGCCGAGCACGTAGATCTCCCCCACCCGGTCGGAGATCTTCACCCACATGGAACCGAGTGTTCGGCCGCTGTTCACATCCTCGGCGAGCCAGAACAGTCCTCGGTCGAACCACGGCTGGGCCATCCGTGCCTCGAGGTCGGCGCGGGTCATCCGGCCCTGCTCGGGGTGGTCGGCGAACGCGCGTGCGTTCACGGTCAGCCAGGCCTGCTCGTCGCGGCCGGGTTCGAAGGTGCGCACCCGAACGCCGTCGACGGCGGAGGTCGCCTCGGTCTGTGACGGCGCCCTGGTCGGTGCGGGCGCGGTCATCACCCAGAGGTCACGGACCACGCTGAGCCCGCGGCTCGCCGCGAGCGCCCGGGCGGGTGCAAGATCGCCGTGCGCCCACACGCGCACGTCCCTAGGTCCGTCCCCCTCCGAGCCGTCAGTGCCGTCAGTGCCGTCCAGCACCGCATCCAGGAGGGCCCCACCGATCCCCCGGCGTCGCGCCGCCGGGTCCACGGCGAGCTCGCCCGACCCATCGGCCACCTGGGCGTACCCGACGATCGGGACCTGCCCACCGCCGTCGGGCACCGACGTTACGGCGCCGTCAGCGACGACGCGCCCACCGCCGTCGGGCACGACTCGCGCTCCGCCGTCGGGCCGTTCTGGCCCACCCCGGACGAGCAGGTGCCGCACGGACCTATCGCCGTCCAGATTCAGCAGCGACTGCTCGTCGAACGCGGCCTCGCCGTCGGCGGCGGCCACCCGGGCGGTGAACTCCCGCACGGCAGCGACGTCCGCGGCGGTCAGCGTCTGCGCGACCTCGATCACCATCAGTCCAACCGCCCGGCTCGCCAGAGGGCCGCGGCATTCTCCAGGTCGGTGGCGGTGTCCAGCAGGGCACCGGCGTTGCGGGTGAGCCGGGTGGCCCGGTCCCGGTCATCGAGTTCGACCCAGTCCGCGTCCATGGCCGAGCCGGTGGCGAGCACCCGCAGGAACGCGGCGGCGCGGTCCAGGGTCACGCCCAGGTCCCCCCGGAACACACCGGACAGCACCGCGTCGGCGAGCTCGCGGATCTGGTCCGGGCCGGGCGGTGACGCGACGCCTGCGACGACCCCGGCGACCTCCGCGCGGTGCAGGCCGAGGTGGTAGCGCTCGGCGATGGTGTGCGGGTCCCGCCGGGTCCACTCACGCAGGAGGTAGAGCCGCCAGAGCGCTCCGGGCAGGGTGTCCGCCGGGCTCTGCGACCACATCGAGGCGACCGTGTCCAGGCCCTCGGTGTCCACGAGGGTGATCAGGCGTCGCACCAGTTCCGAGTCCTCGGCGCCATCCCGGCCGCCGAGCACAAGGGCACCCGCCGTCGTGTGGGCGAGTTCGGACCGGACCGCCGGGTCGATGTCACCGGCGATCTGCTCTGCCTCCTGCGGGCTCAGCATCGCGGGGCGGCGGAAACGGTGCGTACTCAACATGCTCCTCGAGATCGGCGATCGTGGGCCGGGCGACCCGGACGCCTCGACAACGCCGCGACGCCACCGGGCATTCCGGGTGACGTGGATCGGCACTCACCCGAAATTTCGGCCCTCACCACGATACGTGGGCACCGTCTCGCGCACACGTTCGCCCCGGACGAGGTGCACGGCGTCGAACCTCTCCAGCATCTCGCCGGCCTTCGGGTGCCGGAACCAGACCCTGGTGCCGATGGCGGGCACACGGTGCCCACGCCGGTATCGCAGCGGTGTCTGCACCTCGCCCGCACCCTCGGAGCGCAGCAGTGCCGAGCCGTCGACGGCGCGCGGCAGCCGGTCCGTGCCGGCCGGGCCGGACGCCGCGTACCCGCCGCCGAACGCGGTCGCGATCCGGGTTGCCGGACGGCGGACGACGTCAAGCCCGAAGAAGGCGGCCGGGCGGGCGGTGAAGCCGGAGTAGTCGTCGAACAGGGTCGGACAGAACAGGCCGGAGCCGGCGGTCACCTCGGTCACGGTCGGGTCCGTGGCGACGTCGTGCACGGACCCGCTGCCACCGGCGTTGACCAGCAACCGCCTGCCCAGGTGCTCCTCGAGGGCGGCCACCACGGCGGGGCGCCGGCCGGCGAGCTCGCGCAGCGAGGCCCGCTTGAGGATCCGGACCCCGACGCCACGCAGACCGGCCTCGCCCAGCCCCGCCACCTGTGCGTCGTAGAACATCACCCCGCGCACCCGGACCCGTCCGGTGCGCTCCACCGCCCGGGCCAGCACGACGGCGTCGGCCGGGGTGCGCAGCGGCGAGCGCCGCACGCCCAGGTGCACCCCGAAGGGCGGGATCCGCAGCGAGGCGTCCACGTCGATGCACACCTGCACGGCCGGACCGCCCGGGGACCCGGCCCGGATCAGCGCCCGCTCGATCAGAGCGATCTGGGCGACGTCGTCGACCATCAGTGTGATGGACTCCCGGGCCGCCGGGCTCGACGCGAGCGCCACCAGCGACGCGGTGTCCACACTCGGGTACCCGACCAGCACGTCGGAGATGCCGTCCTCGGCGAGCCAGAGCGCCTCGGCGAGCGAGTAGGCCATCACGCCGGAGAAGCCGTGCACGTCCAGGGCTCGGTGCACCAGCTGCCGCACCCGGACCGACTTGGTCGCCAGCCGCACCGGGGTGCCGCCGGCGCGGGCGATCAGATCCCGCGCATTGATGTCGAAGGTGTCCAGGTCCACGACGGCGAGCGGTGCACTCAGGGATCGGGTCGCGTCACGCCATGGCGCGGGCCGGCCGACGGCCCCGGATCGACTCATGCCCCCATTGTCACGTGTGCGGGCAAGTCCGCGCGATGATGTCCCGATGACCGCACCTGCCACGTGGCGGAACTGGGCCGGGACCGCGTGGGCCAAGCCCAGCCGGTTCGCCCGCCCCGCCTCCGAGGACGAGGCCGCGGCCCTGGTCCGAGCGGCCGCCGAGACCGGCGGCCAGGTCCGGGCGGTCGGGGCCGGGCACTCGTTCACCCCGGCTGTCGTCACCGACGGCACCATGGTCAGCCTGGACCACCTCGACCGGGTGGAGTGGGTGGGTCCGGAGGAGGCCGACGGTGCCCGGGAGGTCCGCGTCGGCGCGGGCATCCGGCTGTCGGCGCTGTGCGGGGAGCTCGCGCGGCGCGGCCTGGCCCTGGAGAACATGGGCGACATCGACGCGCAGTCCCTGGCCGGGGCGATCTCCACCGGCACCCATGGCACCGGCGCGGCCTTCACCGGGTTCGCCGCCCATGTACGAGCGGTACGGCTGATCACGCCCGACGGCGACATCGTCACGGCGAGCGCGGCGCAGCGCCCGGAACTGTTCGAGGCGGCCCGGCTGGGGCTGGGCGCGGTAGGGCTGCTCACCGCGATCACGATGCGGTGCGTGCCCGCGTTCGGGCTGCGCGCGGTGGAGACGCCGATGCTGCTCGGGCAGGTGCTGGAGTCGCTACCCGAGGCAGACGGGCCGGTCGCCACCAACGAGCACTTCGAGTTCTACTGGTTCCCGTACTCGCGCGTCGCGCTGACCAAGGCGAACAACCGGGTCCGGCCGGGTGACGGCGAAACGCCGCTGCCCACGTGGCGCCGGATCCTCGACGACGAGGTGCTCTCCAACGGCATCTTCAACGCGACGAACGTGCTCACCGCGAGGCTGCCGGTGCTCACCCCGACCGTGAACCGGGTCGCGTCGCGGCTGCTCACCGCCCGGACGTACACGGCATCCTCGGCGGCCGTGTTCACGTCGCCGCGCCGGGTGGTGTTCAAGGAGATGGAGTACGCGCTGCCCGCCGACGCCGTGGTGCCCGCGCTGCGCGAGGTGGACGCCTGGGTGCGCCGGACCGGGGAGAACGTGCCGTTCCCGGTGGAGGTGCGGTTCGCGGCGGCGGACGACGTGTGGCTCTCCACGGCACACGGGCGGGCGAGCGGGTACATCGCGGTGCACCAGTTCCACACCCTGGCCCACGAACGGTACTTCCGAGCGGTCGAGGACATCATGATCGCCCACACCGGTAGGCCGCACTGGGGCAAGATGCACCGCCGCAACGCGGCCGCCCTGGCCGACCTCTACCCGAGGTTCGCCGACTTCCTCGCGGTGCGGGACGCCGTCGACCCGCACGGCCTGTTCGCGAACCGGTACACCGACACTGTGTTCGGGCCCGCCGGGAGGTAGCATCGCCGGGTCCGCCTCGCCGACCGTGAGAGGTGCCCGCAATGCGCCGGTCCGTGAGCGCCGACCTCGACTTCAGTACCGGCGAGGGCGCCACCCAGGTGGCCCTGCTGATCGCCGTGGCCCGCGCGCCGGGGCTCGAGATCACCGACGAGCTGACGGTCACCAAGGACGGCGACCCGGTCGAGGTCGTGGAGATCGGGGCGCCACACCACGGGGTGATGCACCTCGTCGAGTTCGACGCCGCGACCGTCCGCGGCGCCCAGGTGCGGGTCCGGTACAGCGCCACGATCGACGGCGACCCGGCAGCGGCGCTCAACCTCGCGCCGGCGCCGAGCACGTCCGACCTGCTCACCTACCTGCGCCCGAGCCGGTACGCCGAGTCCGACGAACTGCTGCCGACGGCGCGGCGTGAGTTCCGTGGGCTGAGCGGCCTCGGGCTGCTCGACGCCGTCGCGTCGTGGGTCCGCGAGCGCCTGTTCTACGTGCCCGGGTCGAGCCGGGTGACCGACGGCGCGGTCTCCACGATGCTGCACGGGCAAGGCGTCTGCCGTGACTACGCGCACCTGGTGGTGGCGCTGCTGCGCGCGATGGACACCCCGGCCAGGCTGACCGCGGTGTACGCGCCCGGGCTGAGCCCGATGGACTTCCACGCGGTCGCCGAGGCATGGGTGGCGGGCCACTGGCACGTGGTGGACGCCACCGGGCTGGCCCCGCGCAGTTCCCTGGTGCGGATCGCCACCGGTCGCGATGCCGCCGACACCGCGTTCCTGTCCAGCTACGGCGGCGGGCTGCGGATGGGGCCGCAGCGGGTGATGGCCACGGTCGACGGCGACCTGCCCGTGGACGAGCCGTCGACGGCGGTCCGGCTGCCCTGACGCCCGCTCGGACGGGCAGAGCTGCCCGCGGGATCCGGACCCGGGTGTCCGCGCTCAGGCCTAGAGTTGCCTTGTACCCGGCGTGGGCCGGCGGGCGACCAGCGCGAGGGGACCGGCAGATGTCATACAACAACCAGTACGGCCAGCCGCCGCAGGACCCCTACCAGGCGAGCGGTCCGCAGTCGTGGGGCGGCAGCGGACCCGCGGTGCCGGGTGGCGAGGCGTACGGGCAGGGAGTCGTCCCGCACGCGTACGGGCAGAACTCCTACGGCGAGCCCGGGCCCTATGGGTCGGCGCCCGGAGCATATGGGCCGGCCCCCGGGACGTACGGACCCCCGCCCGGTGCCTACGGTGCGTACGGTCCGGTCGCTCCGCCGCAGAAGGACACCACCGCGACGTACCTGCTCTGGTTCTTCCTCGGCTGGCTCGGCGTGCACAACTTCTACCTGAACCGCGTCGGGCCGGGCATCGGCCAGGTCGCGCTGTACGTCGTCGGCTGGGCCACCGCGGTCATCCTGATCGGCTGGGTGATGCTCTTCGCCTGGTTCGTGTGGTGGATCATCGACGCGTTCATGATCCCCGGCATCATCCGCGAGCAGAACCACCGGGCGACCGGCTACCCGCAGCCCTGGTAGTACGAGCGGCACAGGCACGGCGGGCCGCCGAGTAGACTTCCCCGGCGAGTACGAGCCGCCGTGCCGCTCGCGGGCCTCTAGCTCAATCGGTAGAGCTGCGGACTTTTAATCCGTAGGTTGTGGGTTCGAGCCCCACGGGGCCCACCCACTGTTCCCCGTTCTTCGAACCGCGCCGTGCTCCCGTCCTTCGAACCGCGCCGTGTTCCCGTTCTTCGAACCGCGCGATATCACGCCGAGTCCCCCTCCCGATGCGTGCTCACGGCATCGTCTCCTTCCCGCTGGCATTCTGTACATACTAGTTGTTACAGTCGCCTCGTGAACTCGCGCGACGAACTGACGACAGCTATGGCGGACCTGCTGTGGGAGCGCGGCTATGCGGCGACGAGCCCGCGCGAGGTGATGGCGCGTGCCGGGGTCGGACAGGGCAGCATGTACCACCACTTCAGCGGCAAGCACGAGCTGGCTGTCGAGGCACTGTCGGCGGTCACCGGGGAACTGACGGGCGAGTCCGCACTGCTTGAGGGGGGGGCCTCACCGCTGGAGCGGATGAAGAGCTACCTCTCGATCCCGCGCGCGGGAACCCTCGGGTGCAGGGTCGGCCGGATGACCCAGGACCCGCAGGTGGTGCTGGATGCGGAGCTCATCGCGATCGTCGCGAACGCCTTCGACACGATGCTGGGCCGCTGGGAGGAGGCGATCACCGCCGCGATCGCGGCCGGAGAACTGCCGGCGGGCATCGTGCCGGCCGACCTCGCCCGGACCCTCGCCGCGGTCATCCAGGGCGGCTACGTCCTCGCCCGCGCGAAGGGTGAACAGGGCCCCATGGACGCCGCGATCCGCGGAGCCGTGTCCCTGCTCGACGCCGCGCACGCGGCCGGCACCGCCGACTGACCAACCCGAGAAGGAGAACCCCATGACAGTTCGTATCGGAATCAACGGATTCGGCCGCATCGGCCGCAGCTACCTGCGCGCCGCCCTGGGCAGCAACGCCGACGTCGAGGTCGTAGCGATCAACGACATCGCCGACGCCGCGACCCTCGCCTCGCTCCTGGAGTGGGACTCGCTGGGCGGGCATCTCGAGGGCGTACAGGTCGACGACGACGCCATTCTCGTCGACGGTGCGCGCATCCGCGTCACCGCAGAACGCGAGCCGGCCGACATTCCGTGGGGCGAGGAGCGCGTCGACGTCGTCATCGAGTCCACCGGCCGGTTCGCGGATCCGGACAGCGCGCGTCAGCACCTGGCCGCAGGAGCGCGAAAGGTCATCATCTCCGCGCCGGCGTCCGGCGACGTGCCCGCGGTCGTGCTGGGCGTCAACGACGAGGCGATCGACGTGGCGCAGGACGTGTTCTCCAACGGCTCGTGCACCACGAACTGCCTCGCCCCGATGGTGAAGGTGCTGCACGAGGCGTTCGGTATCGAGTCCGGGCTCATGACGACGATCCACGCCTACACCAGCGACCAGCGCCTGCACGACGCTCCGCACGGGGACCTCCGGCGCGCCCGCGCCGCCGGCCTGTCCACGATTCCGACATCCTCTGGTGTCGCGAGCACGATCGGCCGCATCATCCCTGAGCTCGACGGGAAGCTCACCGGTCTCGCACTGCGCGTCCCCGTGCCCGTCGGCTCGATCACCGACCTCACGGTCAAGCTCACCCAGCCGGCGACCGTCGAGGAGGTCAACTCGGCCTTCCGCACCGCCGCTGCGACCCCCGGGCTCTCGCCCTACCTCGCGTACTCGGAGGCGCCCATCGTTTCGGCCGACATCGTGGGCAACCCCCACTCGGCGATCTTCGACGCGCCCCTGACCCAGGTCGTCGGCGATCAGGTCAAGATCTTCGCCTGGTACGACAACGAATGGGGATTCTCGAACCGGCTCGTGGAGCTGTCCGAGCGCATCGGCGCCTAACGGCCGCACCGGCGCTACCTGGCTCCGACCCGGACAGGTGGCGCCGGACCGGTGCGGGTCCGGGGTACGCCCGGCTACCGTCTACGCATGAGCCACCTCGAGCCCACGCCCGCCGACCGGCTGGGCCGGCACCCGCGGATGCGGCACGTCGCCAACTGGGTCAACCTCTCCACCGTGCTCGGGCTCGGTGTGGCCATGGCGGGCGGCGCGAGGATCCGCCGCGGCCCGCAGCTGCTGTACCTGGCCGAGCGCTACCGGTGGCGCTTCCCGAACGGCAGCGCGTTCACCGTCGGCGACGTCGTGATCACCCGCCACGACATCGGGAAACTCACGGCCAATCGGCCCACCCTGCTGCAGCACGAGGAACGACACAGCCGGCAATGGATGGCCTGCCTCGGCCTCCCGTTCATCCCGCTGTACCTGCTCTCGATGGGCTGGTCCTGGCTGCGCACCGGAGACCGGGCGGCCAGGTGCTTCTTCGAGCGCGACGCGGGCCTTGCCACGGGCGGCTACGCCGACGTGCCGCCGCGCCCGCTCGGGCCGGCACTGGTGAAGCTCGCGCGAGAGGTCACGAGGCTGCGGACGGCGCCGTCGGGGGTGCGCCCGTGACGGGCGCCGATCCCGCCCTCGACCGGCTCGCGCACGCCGTCCTCTGGCCCGGCTTCGCCGGCACCACGGCCCCGGCCTGGTTGTTGCGGGCGCGCGCGGCCGGCGCCCCGGGTGCGGTGCTGTTCGCCACGAACATCGACGACGGCGACCCGCACCAGGCGGCACGTCTGGTCGCCGAACTCGGTGGTCCGGATGCCGTGGTGGGCATCGACGAGGAGGGCGGTTCGGTCACCCGGCTGCACGCACGCACCGGGTCGCCCGTGCCCGGTCATGCCGTGCTCGGCCGCCACGACGACGTCACGGCGACGGCCGCCGTCGCCGCCCGGATCGGGACCGAGCTGGCCGAGCGGGGCATCGGGGTGGACCTCGCCCCGGTCGCGGACGTGAACAGCAACCCGGCGAACCCGGTGATCGGGGTGCGCTCGTTCGGCGCCGAGCCGGATCTGGTGGCCCGGCACACGGCCGCGTACGTGCGCGGCCTGCAGAGCACCGGCACGGCCGCCTGCGCCAAGCACTTCCCCGGTCACGGGGACACCGCGACCGACTCCCACCTGGGCGGCGCCCGCTCGTCCGCGTCCGTGGCCGACCTCAAGGAGATCCACCTGGCGCCGTTCCGCGCCGCGATCGACGCCGGCGTCCGGGCCGTGCTGACCGCGCACCTGGTGGTCGATCACCTCGGCCCGGAGCCCGCGACGGTCAATCCCCGGGCGACCGCGCTGCTGCGCGGACTCGGGTTCGACGGCGTGATCGTCTCGGATGCGCTGGACATGCGGGCGATCTCGGCGACCCTCGGGATCGGGGGTGGCGCCGTGGCCGCGCTGCGGGCCGGCGTGGACCTGCTGTGCCTCGGCAACGCCGGCGTCTACCCGGTCACTGCTACCGACCCGCACCCGGACGAGCGCACGTATGCCGAGACCCAGCACGCCATCGTCGAGGCGCTGCGCTCGGGTGCGCTCGACCCCGAGGTCCTCGAGGCGGCGGCCGCTCGGATCGAGGCGCTGCGGTCCTGGGTCTCCCAGCAACGCGCGGCGACCGGCGCCCGCACCGCCGCCCCGATCACCGACCGGGCCGCCGTCGAGGTCGCCCGGGGCGCCTGCGAGGTGCGCGGCGACGTCTCCCTGCAGCCCGGATCGGCGGTGGTGGTCGTGGACGGCCGTGCGGGCCGGAACGAGGCCGCCGGCGCCGTCCCCGATCCGGTGGCAGCCGCGCTGGCGCAGCGCCGGCCGATCACGGCAGTCACTGGCGCCGGGACGACCTCGGCGGACTTCCGCAGCACCGCCCGGGACGCCGAACTCGTCCTCGTGCTGGACCAGCCGCACCTACGCGACGTCGAGCGGGACCTGCTCGAGACCGTCCTGGTCGCACGCCCGGACGCGGTGGTGGTGCGACTGGGCTGGCCGGACGAACTCGCGTCAGCGCCGGCGCGCTTGATCACCACGTACGGGTCGGGCGCCGCGAGCGGCCGGGCGGTCGCGGACCTGCTCTGCGGGCCGCACTAGCCGCCCTCTGGCGCCGCCGAGAGCGCGCGCAGACCTGATCGCGGGCCCCTTGATGCCCACCCATCCAAGCGGACGATCTGCGGCAGCGACGGCACCGCCACGCCGTCGACGATTGGGTCGAACACGACCGACAACGCGAAGGACGACGCATCACTCACGCGAATCGTCAGCTTCGACTGCCCGTTTGCCGCCTGACCATCCGGGTTGGGAGACGACGGTAGCGGCACCGCGTCCATCACCGAGAACACAGCCCCTGCAGGAGCGTCCGCGATACGTGCCAGCACGGTCCGCCCATCAAGCGTCAGCACCGCCGACCGGCCATCCGGTGCGATGTCGACCGTGGCCGAGGTATGCATGAACCACCACGCATCCGCCGGCTCCGAGGCCTGCACCTCGTCCTGCACGACCACCCGGGTGCGGTCATCGATCATCGCAACCCCGCGCTGCCAGGCATCGACACCGCGATCCGCGTAGGCCTCGCTCAGGTCCGCCACCGTCCAGCCCGCACCTCGTGATGAGCCGTGCGCGATCACCTTGCCCCTCGCCGTCGGAGCCTGGTCAGGTCCGCTGCCGGAGCTGATGACGAGCGTGTTGTGCCCCTCCGCGCGCTTGCGGTAGTAGGTCCCGCGCCGGCTGCCGAAGTAGCCCGGCAGGCTGTAGGAGTCTGCACCCAGATCCTCCGCCCAGCGGACGCCCCCGGCATCGAGCACGAAGGTCCCCATGTCCAGGTCGC
This sequence comes from Occultella gossypii, assembly GCF_019947135.1. Taxonomy (GTDB): domain Bacteria; phylum Actinomycetota; class Actinomycetes; order Actinomycetales; family Beutenbergiaceae; genus Occultella; species Occultella gossypii. Next base: position 380,148 of record NZ_JAGSHT010000013.1, read on the forward strand.
CGTGGCTGCTCGCGTTGTCACCGGGTCTGAAGCCGGTGAACAGGCCGGTCGAGTCGCCCCAAGCCGACCTGGAGAGCGCGATGCCGACATGTTCGTACACGGCGTCGGTCGCCAGCCTTGCCTGTGCCGGTGTCGCGCGGTCCGAGAGTCCGTACCAGACCATCGCTGCGGCTGGATCGGCCGACGCCAACCCCTCGTCCGCCCACCACGCGTACTCCGGGTGCTCGTACCGCTCGGCCAACCAGTACATCTCCGGCAGACCCCCTTGGGCGGGCGACGCGTCAGCGACGTTGAAGCTGAGGCCGGTCGTGCCCGCCATGTGAAGTGCGAACGCCCCGGTCTCAGCAAGGCCGGGGGCATCCGACATGCCGAAGTCGCGGCCCGTGGCCGACACCAGGCTCGCGATGTACTGGACAAGGTACTTTGTCGCGTACTTCCAGTAGACGATCCCCTCAGGAAACCCGCCCGAGGGGGCGTACTCGTCGATCGCCGGCCCGACATGCCTGAGTCCAAGCTGCAGAAGCCGCTCGGTGAGAGCCGGATCGACATCGGCCAGGGCCAGGCTCGCCATCGCGATCCCACCCACGCACACGATCTGCCAGTTGTTCGTCTCGGTTGTCCAACCCGCACCGTTCTCGTACGCCTCCAGTGCAGGTCGCAGACCCTTGCTGATCATGGCGGCCGCGACGATCGATCGCCGTTCGTCATCGAGGTAGGCATGGAGCCAGTCGTAGCCGATGGCAAAGCCGTTCAACAGCTCCGCCACCGCCAGGAAACTCTCCGGGTTCCAGTCTGGGAACGCGGCAGCAGCCTCGAGCTCGACGGCGGCGCGCTCGGCGTACGCGCGATCCTCGGTCAGCCGGTAACTCAGTGCGAGCATCCACACGCGGGTCTTGACCTGGCGCGCCGGCCACAGCAGAGACCGCCTGTTGGTGAACTCGTACACCGTCGTCGGCTCGTCCAGGAGAGCATCGGCGCCGGCCAACAGCCGCCCCTGCAGGGCAGCAGCACCCCCGTCCGACTCGACCCATGCGTGGATCTGGGCCAACCGGTCGTCGTCGGCGATCAACCGCGGATGGTCGCTACGCACCAGTTCGATCACACTCTCCGGCACGACCGGCGCGAACCCCGCACGCGGTGCCATCCTCAGCCACACCCGCTCGTACGGCCTGTGGCTGTGGTACCGATCAGCCCAGACATGGTGCCCGGCCCGCAGCTCAGCGGACCGTCAATGCTCGAGTCGATCAGGACCACTGTGGCATCGGGTGTAAGAGCGACCGGCCCCTGCACCGTGGCATTGTCCCACCAGACGTTCGAGCTGCCGGACACCGTGACGGGCCCGATCAGCGTGCTGTCCTGGACGCGGATGTCCCCCGCATCAGCCGCAGACACCGGTCCCTCGATGTGCGAACCGGTCATCGAGACATTCGTCCCGGAGGCGACGGTGACCGGCCCATCGACCTCGGCATCCACGAGGCAGGCCCAGTCACCCGAGAGCTCCAGGGGCCCGGTCACCGAGCCGGTCACCGGTGAAGCACAGACATCCTCGATCGCCCAGGTCAGCACGAGCGCCGGGCCATCCGCTCCGGCTTCGCGGGCAACAACACTCGCGCCGAGGGCTTGTGTGTCGTTCTCGTCCTGCTGGAGCGAGAACCCGACAGCACCATCGGCCAGCGCTGTCGCGACCGCGTCGGTGACATCGATGCTGGTCTGGGCACTGGTCTCACCCGACACGAAGCTGCCCACGACCTCGCCAACGGCAGGTCGCGTGTTCCACGTGACGTCTCGCTCCTGCCAGTCGGCTGCCGCCGTGTAGACGTCCACGGCCATCGTGCGCCCTTCGCCCACGTAGGTCGTCATCACCAGCTCCGCGCTGACCAGGTCGGCGTGCGGCGCCGGCAGGTCGAAGGCGAGGTAGGTCACCCTGTTGAAGCCCGCATCCGCCCGCGGAACTCCCTTGATCGTGAGCACCGATCGCCCGCCGTACGTGGAATCGGCATAGGTGCCGTCGCGGACGAAGGTGTCGCGCGCCACAGACACGATCGTGGTCTCCGGATCCGTCACGGTGATCTCGACGGCGTCGAAGAGCAACCGGCCGCTCTCGCCGCGCCACCACGCGATCACAGTCGCGACGCCCGGTGCCCTGGCCACGAGGAGCTCGTCGGTCACCTCGACCACCGCGGGGTCGGTCGTTGTGATCTCGACACCCTCGGGCACCGCCGTCGTGCCGTCGCTCAGCTCCATCGCCACCGTCAGCGGCTGAGCGGTCTCCATGGCCATGTCGCCCGCAACACCGAGCGAGAGCGCGACGGGCACCGGCTCGGACGAGACGTTGGGCCAGAGGCCATCGGCCGTCACCACACGGAGCTCGGACAGGCTCATCCAGGTGTTCGCGCTGTTGCCATGACCCACGATCCGCACATATCGCGCCGTCGCAGAATCGAACGGGATGCTCTCCATCTCCAGCGTGCTTCCGCTGCTGCTCCCGGACCAGCGCGGGATCCAGGATCGCCCGTCCATCGACGTCTCGACGTCGAAGGTGTAGACCCGCCGATCTCCTTGGCTCCACGCCACCTGCACGCCTGAGATCTCCGCCTGCGCAGGCAGGTTCGCGCGCAGCCACTGGCCGTCGCCGTTCGCCGACCAGAACGTCCCCAGATCGCCATCGATGGCGTTCCGCGTGGGGTTGGCGCCCACGATGCTTCCGGTCAGGAAGCCCTGAACCGGCTCGAGGAGGTAGAGCCGGTATCGTGCGGCGCAGTCGCCCGCTCCGTCATCGACACAGATCGTCGCCACTCCCGGCAACGAGTCGGGCATCTGGATGTCGACGGCGTGGTTCGGGTTCGCCGCGTCCGCTTCGATCGTTCCGAGCGACTCGGTCTCAAGAACCAGGCTGCGAGACTCCGGACCGAACCCAGGAACCGTCACGCCGTCGTAACGAAGATCGGCCAAGGCCGCCGAGCCGCCGTCAGGAGCAGTCCACCCGCCCAAGGGGCCGACCTGCGGCAATGGCGGCACCGCAATGCCGTCGACGACTGGGTCGAACACGACCGACAACGTGAAGGCCGAAGCATCGCTCACCTGGATCGTCAGCTTCGACTGCGCGTTGGCTGCCTGGCCATCCGGGTTGGGAGACGTCGGCAGCGGTACCGCATCCATCACCGAGAACACAGCGTCCGCAGGTGCCTGCGCGATGCGTGCCAGCACGGTCCGCCCATCACGCGTCAAGAGCGCCGACCGGCCGTCGGGGGCGATCTCTACCGTGGCCGAGGTATGCATGAACCACCATGCATCCGCCGGCTCCGAGGCCAGCACCTCATCTTGCACGACCACACGTGTGCGGTCGTCGAACATCGCAACTCCGCGATGCCAGCTCTCGACGCCACGGTCGGCGTAGGCAGTCGTGAGGTCCGCGACCGTGAAGGCGGCGACCGGGGAAGATCCCTGGGCGATCACCTCGCCGGTGCCCGTCACCGACTGGTCGGGTCCGCTGCCGGGGTTGACGACGAGCGTGTTCTGCCCTTCCGCGCGCTTGCGATAGTAGGTCCAGCGCTCGCTGCCGAAGTAGCCCGGCAGGCTGTAGGAGTCGGTCCCGAGCTCGTCAGCCCACCGGTGGCCCCACGCATCGAGAACGAACGTGCCCATGTCGAGATCGCCGTGGCTGCTCGCGTTGTCGCCCGGACGGAAGCCAGTGAAGAGTCCCGTCGATGTGCCCCACGCCGACCGGGACAGTTGCACCCCGACGGCGTCGTAGCCCGCGTCGAGCGGTAGCTCCGCCACGCCCGGCGTCACCCGCTCCGAGAGCCCGTACCAGACCATCGCCGCAGCGGTGTCAGGTGCCTCCGAGTTGTTGCTCAAACCGTGGCCCTCATCCGCCCACCAGGCGTACTCAGGATGCTCGTACCTATCGGCCATCCAGTACAGCTCCGGCGGTCCACCGTAGGCAGCGGAGGCGTCGGCGAAGTTGAAGGAACGTCCACTCGAACCTGTCATGTGCATGTTGAAGGCGCCGGTCTCAGCCAGGCCGGGCGCGTCCGAGATGCCGAGGTCGGTACCGATAGCCGATTCCAGGCTCGCCATGTACTGCACGAGAAATCGCGTCGCGTACCGCCAGTACATGATCCCCTCGGGGTACCCACCTTCGGGGGCGTACTCGTCGATCGCCGGGCCGATGTGCTCCAGCCCGAGTCGAAGGAGCGATTCCGTCAGCTCCGGGTCCACGTCCGCCAAGGCGAGACTGGCCATCGCGATACCGCCGACACAGACGATCTGCCAGTTGCTCGTCTCGGTTGTCCAGTTGTGGCCCGCCTCGTAGCTTGCCATGGCCGGTTGCAGCCCCATCTCGATCATCGCCGTGGAGAGGACCGATCGGCGCTCAGGGGTCAGGTACGCGTACAACCAGTCGTAGCCGATCGCGAACCCGTTGAGCAGCTCGGCCACGGAGAGGAAGGCCTCAGGGTTCCAGTCCTTGAAACCAGCAGCAGCCTCCATCTCGACGTAAGCACGCTCCGCGTAGATGGGGTCTTGAGTCAACCGGTACGCCAGGGCCAGCGTCCACACCCTGGTCTTGACCTGGCGTGCGGACGCCAGGATGCTGCGGCCGTTGTGCACGTACTCCGTGGTCGGCTCGTCCAGGATCGCATCCGCCTCGCCGAGGAGCTCGTCTCTCACCGCCGCCGCACCGTCGTCGGCTGCGATCCACCCCTGGATCTCGGCAAGGCGATCATCATCAGCGATGAGCCGCGGGTGATCGGGCCGCACCATCTCGACGACACTCTCCGGGATGTGTGGAGCGAACCCACCCTCGGCTTGTGCCGGGGCAGCGAGCGATGCCACGAGCGCACACGCCAGAGCTGGCGCCACCCATCCAGTGTTTCGTCTCATCTTCTTCTTCTCTCTTTGTGCGACAGCGCACAAGGCTGTCAATCGGCGAGCTGCCATGGACCGTACGGATCGCCAAGTACTTCGTTCCTCGCCCACCAGATCCCCGGGGCCGGTGCGACTCGTACTCGACGCCATCGCCTGCGGCGAACGCGCGCCAGGATGTCCAGGGCGCAGTCCTGTAGGGAGTCGCCCCGACCCTTTGCCGCGCGCCGTACGGCCGACCCGGCACCTCGCCCTGCGTCCACCACGACGCCAGCCAGGCCACACCCTCTCGTGCGCGACGAGGTGGCCGGCCACGTAGTCGGCGGCCGCCACCCAGCCTTCGGCTCGGGAACGAAGTCGGGTGCGGCAGGACCGCAGGACCGGTCCACCGTCAGGTCGTCGACGGCGCTCGCCACGGTGGGGCACAGCCCGACACCACCGCTCCTGACGAGAGTGTCGCGCACCTGGACGACCTGGGCGCGGTCGATCGTCACAGTGATGAGGTCCGTGGATCGTGGCCCCGGCTCGACCGGTCCGTCGGCGTGCCGCTCACAGGATGATCTCGGCGTCCGACGACTCATCGCCGAGGGCTGCGATGAGCCCGGGTGAGTGCGCAACCCCGACGTTGAGCGTGGCCCAGGACGAGCGAAGCGAGACGGTGCGCGGAGCGGGGGTCGAGGTCACGGTTCCCTCCCGTGCGGCATCGGTGCCGCTGGTGGTTGTCGTCTGACGAACATCGTTGACGTATCGTCGCGTCAAACATTAGTGGTGACGTATCGTCACGTCAACAACCTCGATCAAACCGTAGCGCGACGATGCGTCAGACCGCCGTCCACCACGGGGCCGGCACCGCTGGAGGACGCGCTGTGCTGGCGCGCGGGATGAGTACGGGGGCCGGGGAGTCGACGAGCCCGAACCGGGTCGGCGCGCCCGCGAGAACCGCGGCGATCGCCTCGACAGCGCGGGCGCCGAGCTCCGCCATCGGCATTTTCACGGTGGCAAGAGGCGGGCGGAGGTCGTCGGCGACCTCGGCGTCGTGGATCGCGATGAGCGACAGGTCGTCGGGGACGCGGACGCCCGCGTCGAGGGCCGCGTTGAGGGTGCCGACCGCGGAGAGCACGTTGTTGACGACGATCCCGGTTGGCCGGCGCCCAGAGGCCAAGATCGCCGCGAAGCCTTCTGCTCCGGCGGAGGACCCGAACCCGGAGCGGTTCGCCGGGCGCGGCTCGAGCCCGGCATCAGCCATCGCTTCCGTGTAGCCCCGGTAGCGCTCCGAGGTGGGGATCCAGGACGCACCTCCGACGAACTCGATGTCCCGGTGTCCAAGGTCTAGCAGATGCTGGGTCGCGACCAGTCCGGCGGCGGCATCGTCGATCGCAAGCCACCGCCCATCCTGCGCGTGACGTCCCTCGACCACGATCACCGGCGCGGGGCGGGCCCGCAGGTGCCGCATAACCTCGTCGTCGATGAGTCCCTCGCTGCGGACGATGATCCCGTCGATCGAACCCTGGCCCAGCAGCCGGGCCAGGAAGTGGCTGCCGGAGCGCATCCACATCGCGTCGCCGAGCACCACCGCCCAGCCGCGTGCCTCGGCGGCGTCGTAGATGCCGTGGAACATCTCGCGGTAGATCGGATTCTCGACCTTCTGGACGACGACGGCTATCGTGCCCGCCCGCTGTCGCCGCAACGCCCGGGCAGCATCGTTGGGCACGTACCCGAGGTCCGCGATGATCCCCTCGATTCGAGCGCGGGTCTCCTCGCTCATGCGCGTGTGCGTGGTGCCGTTGACGACGGCGGAGACCGCCGAGATCGAGACGCCGGCACGGCGCGCGATCTCCTTCTGGGTGGCCATCCTGCTCATGGTAGGCCGAGTCCCCCGCGGCTGGAGCCTGGTACTCACATCACTCAAGTAAGGCTATCCTAAGCATCCATGAGTGAGCGTTCCGAGTCCCAGGGACCACCGCGCGTGCCCGTCGCGGTGCTGGCGAGCGTCGACCCGATCGACCGGGAGATCGCGGTCACCAGCGCCCTCGTGGACCGCCCGGATGTGGTCGCGGTGGTCCATGACCTCGAGGGTCACCGGCTCCGGCGTCGGATCCTGCACGCCGGCACTGCCCTCGAGGACATATTCGTGGAACTCGACCACGTCTGCCCGGCCTGCGCGGTCCGCGAGGACGCCGTGCCGGTCCTGGCCCGGCTGGCACAGACCGGCTCGTACGCCGGCATGATCCTCGCGCTGCCCGCCGCGGCCGAACTGCTGCCGGCGGTGCGCGGCCTCGCCCAGCACCTCGGGGCCGACGGCGACCTGCGTTCCGTTCGCCTTGGCGCCACCGTCAGCCTCGTGAACCCGGACACGCTCGCCACGGACCTCCTCGGCGAGGAGGACCTCGCCGACCGTGGCCTGATGCTCGCCCATGGCGATCACCGGGCGATCGGCGAGGTGCTGCTCGGCCAGCTGCCCGTCGCGGACGCGGTGCTGCTCACCGCACCGGCGCAGACCACCGTGCCCGCGCGGGTCGGCATCAGCCCGACCACCCACGCCACCCACGGCGCCCATCTCGGCTCGGACCTGCTCGAAGCGCTCCGCGCCCCCGAGAGCACCCGCTGGGAGGACGCCCACGACCCGTGGCTGAGCGGCGTACTGGGCCACCCGCACTCCACGACGGCCACCGAGCGCCGTGCCCACCCGCTGAGCATGGCACCCGGGCCAGGAATGAGCGGTGACGGCCCCGGACCCGACGCGGACGGCGCCCGGACCCACCCGGGCGAGGCAACGCCGTCGGGCGTGTGGGCCCTCGACCTGTGCTCCCCCGCGGCCGTGCACCCGGGCCGCCTGCTCACCCACATCGACGCCCTGATCAACGGCCCGCGGGTGGTCCGCGGCCGGTTCTGGGTGCCGAACCGGCCCGACTCGGTGTGCGGCATGCTCGGTGCCGGGCGGCAGTTGAGCGTCGGGATCGCCTCGCAGTGGAACCACCACGCCCCGCACACCCGGTTCCTGGTGGTGGGCGCCGGGCCGCACCGGGCCTCGGTGGCGCAGGCGTTCGAGGAGTCCCTGCTGACCCCGGCCGAGCGGGCGGAGGGACTCGCACCGTGGCTGGACCGGGAGGACGACCTCGAGCCGTTCCTCGGCGCCCGGTCCTCGTCCGGGACGGCCTGAGCCGGCCTGCCCCCTTCGGCGGCACCACGCGTCGACACCCGGCAAGAACGTGTGCGTGGGCGCCGCGTCCAGGCCTACCGTCCGTGACATGACGCTGCGTCTGCTTGCCGTGACATTCGACGCCCACGACCCCGCGGGGGTGGCCGAGTTCTGGGCCGGCATGCTGGGACGGGCCGTCGTCGACGACGCGCGCGGCCGGCTGCTGCCCGGCTCCGAGACCCAGGTCGGCCTGCGGTTCGCACGCAGCGGGGCCGCGAAGAGCGGCCCGAACCGGATCCACCTCCACCTGACCAGCGCAACGCCCGCGGACCAGCAGGACACGGTCGCCGCGGCCGTCGACCGCGGCGCCGCCCACATCGACGTGGGCCAACTGCCGGAGGAGGGGCACATCGTGCTGGCCGATACCGGCGGCAACGAGTTCTGCGTGATCGAGGCCGGCAACCAGTTCCTGGCCGGCTGCGGCTTCCTCGGCGAGGTCGCCTGCGACGGCACCCGCGAGGTCGGCCTGTTCTGGGCGGAGGCACTGGGCTGGCCCCTGGTCTGGGACCGGGATCAGGAGACCGCCGTCCAGTCTCCGCACGGCGGCACGAAGGTCGCGTGGGGTGGCCCGCCCCTGGCCCCGAGGCCGTGGCACGACCGCCAGCGGTTCGATCTGGTCGCCGAGGGCGACCTGGCCACCGAGGTCGACCGGTTGGTCTCCATGGGTGCACGCAGGGCCGGCCTCGGAGACGACGGCTCCGTGGCGCTGGCCGACCCCGACGGCACCGTGTTCAGCCTCTCGCAGGGCTGACCACCCGAAAGACCCGGCTGGCAGGCCCCCTTCAGACCGCCCGCACCTCCAGCAGCACCGCGTGCTCGGGGCTCATCCGCGGCAGCGCCAGACCCACCCGGTGCAGCATCCGCCCGGACAACCGCACCCCACGCTCGGCCCACGGCAACGGCCGGCCCCAGCCCCCGCCGTCGCCGGCCTCGACCGGAACCAGCGTGACCTGATAGGTGAGGTCCGCGGCCAACCCGGCCAGCGTGACCGGCCCGGTCGGCTGGTGCGCCGACGTCGCCAGCAGGACGCCTGCGAATAGCCCGTGCCGGCCGTCCGGGGCGACGATGCCGTGCACGAACCGGCTCGGGTCCGGCTCGTCCACGCGGACCGTGCGCCCGGTGTGCAGGAGCTCGCGGTAGCGCTTGTGCGCGGCGATCCACTCGGCCACGCGGGCTCGCTCGGCCGCGGACGCGGCCGTCAGGTCCCACTCCAGCCCGAAGTGCCCGAACATGGCGGTCGCGGCCCGGAAGGACAGGTCGTGGGTGCGCCCGGTGCTGTGCGAGGTGGGCGAGGCGACGTGCGCCCCGACGAGTTCGGGCGGCAGCAGCAGCCCCGTCCAACGCTGGATGTGCTGGCGTTCGAGCGGGTCGATGCAGTCGGAGGCCCAGACCCGGTCGGTGCGCTCCAGGACCTCCAGGTCCACCCGTCCGCCGCCGGAGGCGCAGCTCTCGATCTCGACCTCGGGGTGCGCGGCCTTGAGGTCGTCCACGAGCCGGTAGAACGCCGCGGTCTGGGCGTGCACCAGCGCCTTCCCGGTGACCGGGTCGCACGCCTCGATGAGGTCGCGGTTGTGGTCCCACTTCAGGTAGGCGATGTCGTAGGTGTCCAGCAGCGCGAGCAGCCGGCCGCGGATGTGCGCGAACGCCTCGGGGATCGTCAGGTTCAGCACCTGCTGACTGCGGAACTCCATCGGCAGCCGGCCCACCGGCGCGAGGATCCAGTCCGGGTGGGCGTGGGCCAGGTCGGAGTCGACGTTGATCATCTCCGGCTCCACCCACAGCCCGAACTCCATGCCCGCGCCGCGCACGTGGTCGATGAGCGGCCCGAGCCCGTCCGGCCACACGTCGGCGGAGACCTCCCAGTCCCCCAGGCCCGAGGTGTCATCGCGGCGGGAGCCGAACCAGCCGTCGTCGAGCACGAACCGCTCAACCCCGACGGCGGCGCCCAGGTCCGCGAGTTCGGTCAGCTTCTCGAGGGTCTGGTCGAAGTAGACGGCCTCCCAGGTGTTCAGGGTGACCGGCCGGGGCCGGGTGGCCCGGCCCGGCCGGGCGCGCAGCCACTCGTGGAACCGCGCGGACATCTCGTCAAGGCCGATGCCGTAGGAGTAGTAGAGCCACGGGGTGGTGTAGTGCTCGCCGTGGGCGAGCACGATCTCGCCGGGCAGCAGGAGCTCGCCGCCGCCGAGCAGCTTGCGCCCGTCGTTGTGGTGCTCGGCGTACATGCGGTGGTTGCCGCTCCACGCCGTGTGCACGCCCCACACCTCGCCGCCGCCGAAGGAGAACCCGGTCTCCCCGGCGATCATCAGGGTGGTCGAGGCCAGCCCGGTCCGGCCGCGTCGGCTGTCCTGACTGCGCACGCCGACCTGCCAGGGCGCGCGCTGCGGGGCGCGTTCGCGCAGGTGGTGACCGGTGAAGTCGAGGACTTCGGTGGCCCGGAGCGGCACAGGCAGGCACAGCTGCGCCGCGTCGAGGGTGAACGGCGCGGCCGCGTGGTTGGTCACCGTGGCGCGTTGGCGCACCAGGCCCTGGGGGGTGAGCTCGAGGACGACGGCGAGGCCGAGTCCGCTCGTGTCGCTCGCCTCGAACTCGGCGTGGTCGGCGGCGACGCGTGCGCTCGTGACGGCGAACCGGTGGCTGGAGCGCGCGCCGGCGAAGTGGCCGCTCAGCCCGGGCGTGCCGGGCCAGCCGGCGGACAGCTCGGGAAGCAGGCTCACCTGGACCGGGTCGTTCGTCTGGTCGGTGACCTGCTGGGGGCGTGCGGCGAGGTCCAGATCCGCCAGTGCGGCGCCGGGCACGTCGCCGAGATCGGCGCCCCAGTGCAGCACCTCGGGCAGCCGGTCGCCGATGGTGCGTAGCACGAGGGAGACCCCGCCGGCGCGCAGGTGGTGGAGCACGGGCTCGGACATAGGTGGACCTCCGGCAGGGTTCGGGATCGGCGCTGGGGGCCCGGGGGGGCCCCGGCCCCCCCCCGGGGGTGGGGGACCCCCCCGGACCCCCCCCCCCCCCCCCCCGCCCCCCCCCGCCCCCCCCCCCCCCCCCCCCCCCCCCCCCCCCCCCCCCCCCCGCCCCCCACGGCCCGCTCTTCACTCCCCCAACCCGGCGTGGCCGACGCATCTCCCAGACCGCATTCGACAGGTACTGGCGCGATGCGAGGAGGGCCGTCGGC
>NZ_JAGSHT010000014.1 GCF_019947135.1 Occultella gossypii
TGTCGTAGTCATAGCCGACCCCGGCACTGGACGACCGGCCGAAGCCGCGACGGTCGTAGGTGATGACGCGGTAGCCGGCGGTCAGCAGGTCCCGTGTCTGGCGCTCCCAGCTGTGCCCGTTGAGCGGATACCCGTGAATCAGGACGACGGGCTGGCCCGCACCCTGATCTTCGTAGTACAGCTCGATCGGTGTGCTGTTCTCTGTCCCGACGCTGATGTATCCCATGGTCTTCCTTCCTTGGTGAGCCCAGTGCGAGCCGTTCGCCTAGGCGGATCGTGTGGTGGCCTTCTCCTCACGAGCTCGCGGAGAAGGCGGTTGGCCAGTGCGCGATGCGGTGGAGACCCTCGACATCGTCGTGGCGTGCCAGGGCGGGCGGAACGGGACCGCGTTGTCCAACGCGTCCGTGTCGGCGCAGCCATGCGTAAGGACAAGGCCCTTCAGTGCGGACTGGAGTGCTTGCCTGAACGATCGAGCGCTCTGGTACCGGTCGTTCCGGTCCTTGGCGAGTGCTGTGAGGAGCACCGTGTCGAGCGCCGGAGTGACCTCGGTGCGGTGGTCGCTGGCTCGTAGCGGGTCTTGGTGCACGTGCTGGTAAGCGACGGCGACCGGGTTCTCACCGACGAAGGGCGGTCGTCCGGTCAGCAGTTCGTAGAGCAGGCAGCCCGCGGAGTACAGGTCGCTGCGGGCGTCGGCGATCTCACCGCGCACTTGTTCGGGAGAGAGGTACTGAGCGGTTCCGAGGAGCGCGTGAGTCTGGGTTGCCGTGGCTGCGGCATCGCTACCGACACGTGCGATCCCGAAGTCCACGACCTTGATCCGGCTGTCGGGGGTGACCATGACGTTGGCGGGCTTGATGTCGCGATGGACAACGCCGGCGCGATGGCTGAACTCCAGCGCCGACAGCACCCCCACCTGATACTGGATCGACTCCTTCAGCGTGAGCGCGCCCTCACCCAGGCGGGCCCGCAGCGACTGGCCGGCGACGTATTCCATGACGATGAACGGAACGCTCGGCTCGTCCGCCCGGCTGTCGTCGACGTGCTCACCGACGTCATAGACCGAGACGATGCCGGGGTGGTCGAGGCGCGCCACTGTCTGCGCTTCGCGCTGAAACCTGCACCGGAACTGCGGGTCACGGGCCAGCTCTGCGCGGAGCAACTTGACCGCGACCCAGCGCTCGAGACGGATGTCGCGAGCCAGGTGAACAACGGCCATGCCGCCCCGGCCCAGGACGTCGCGGAGCTCATAGCGTCCGCCAAGCACGCGTGCCGCGCTCATGAGGTTTCCTCAGCCTTCTCGTTGTCGGTACGTAGCGGGGACATGCCCGATGGCGGATGGTTCGCCTGGTCTGCAGGCCCACGCCGGAGCCACGGCCCCTGAGCCCATTCGCCTGGGTGCGCCAGGGTCCGGATGCCCGGTCGTGGCGACGTCGTCAGCCTCGCACCGGCGGACGAGCCCTCGCATCGGTGACAACCACGTAGGTCTTCACGGCCTGGTGCCACCGAGAACCTCGGAGCTGGCAGGTGTCGACGCGAAACTGCTCGCGCTCCGCATCAGGGACGACTACGGTGGCAGCTACCTACTCTGAGGCCTTTGACGGGAGCACACCCTGCTGGATCTGGTGGGCCGGCGCTCAGAGCGTGAAGCGGTCGAGAAGTTCCTCTCCCTGGCCCTGTCCGGGCACAGTGGCTCTGTTGTGGTGCGCGGGGAAGCCGGGATCGGCAAGACTGCGCTGCTCGAGCACTCTCGGCAGGCGGCGCTCGCCTCAGCCTTCCGAGTGGAGTCCTCGGTCGGCGTCGAGTCCGAGACCCAGTTCGCGTTCGCCGGGCTGCACCAGCTGTGCGCTCCCCTCATGGACCGCACCGGCACACTGCCCGAGCCGCAGCAGGCCGCGCTCGGTGTAGCGTTCGGGCTCCGCGACGGTGCCGCGCCGGACCGGTTCCTGGTCGGGCTGGCCATCCTCAACCTGCTGGCCGAGGTCGCCGAGGAGGAGCCACTGCTATGTCTGGTCGACGACGCCCAGTGGCTGGACGAGGCGTCGGCGCAGGTCTTGGCTTTCGTCGCCCGGCGAGTGGGGGCCGAACGGTTAGCCCTGATGTTCGGGGTGCGCGACTCCGACGACGCCGACAGCCTTGCGTTCGCCGGGTTGCCGGAGCTACGCCTGGAACGCCTCGGCGAGTCCGATGCCCGTGCGCTGCTCAGCACTGCGGTGCACACTCCGATGGACGAGGGAGTACGCGAACGGATCCTCGCCGAAGCGGGCGGCAACCCGCTGGCGCTGCTGGAGCTGCCCAACAACATGCGGCTGGCACACCTGGCCGGCGGGTTCGAGCTACCCGACGCACTGAGCGTCCCGCACCGCCTGGAGGAGAGCTTCCGTCGCCGGTCGGCCAGCCTGCCCCCGCCGACGCAGCTGCTGCTGCTGGTCGCCGCGTCCGAACCGACGGGCGACGCCGCGCTGCTGTGGCGCGCCGCCGCCCACCTGGAGCTCGCTCGCGAGGTCGCGGCGCCCGCAGAGGCCGCCGGGCTGCTCGAGATCGACATCCGGATCCGGTTCCGCCACCCGCTGGTGCGCTCGGCGGTGTACCAGGCAGCTATGCCGCCGGACCGCCGCCGCGCCCACGGTGCGCTCGCCGAGGCGACCGACCCACTGACCGACCCGGATCGCCGTGCTTGGCACCGCGCGCAAGCGGTGCTCGGAGCCGACGAAGAAGCCGCCGAAGGTTTAGAACGTTCGGCCGACCGGGCGCGCGCCCGCGGGGGTGTGGCCGCCGCGGCCGCGTTCCTGCAGCGCGCAGCCGAGCTGTCTCCTGAGCCTGCCGCTCGCGCGAGACGGGCGCTGGAAGGAGCGCACGCCAAGCATGAAGCCGGCGCTACCGAGTCCGCCCTTGAGCTACTGATGGTCGCGGCCGCCGGGCCGTTGGACGCCCTGCCGAGCGCCCGCCTCCAACTGCTCCGCGCCCAGATTGCGTTCCACCAGAGTCGAGGTAGCCAGGGGCCGCAGATGCTGCTGGACGCTGCCAAGACACTCGCCCCGCTGAACGCCTCCCTGGCCCGTGAGACCTACCTGCAAGCGCTCGACGCGGCGATCGTGACCGGCGACCCCGGCGGCGGCGTGCTGAAGGTGGCCGAGGCCGCCCGGGCCGCACCGGCACCGCCCATGTTGCCGCAGCCGGCCGACCTCCTACTCGATGCCCTCGTGACGACCTTCACGCAAGGATACGAGGCGGGCGTGCCGGAGCTGCGCCGGGCGTTGATCGCCTTCGCCCGCGAAGAGCCGCACCCTGGGTCCGTGGGTGACAGCGACAGCCACCGCTGGCTGTGGTTGGCCAGCAGGACCGCGATGTCCATCTTCGACGACGAGATGGCCCACCTCCTGGCAGACCGCCACGTGCGGCTTGCTCGGGAGGCCGGCGCTCTAGCCACGCTCCCGGCTGCCCTCCTGGTCCAGTCCGTGATGTTGGTGCTCTCCGGCGAGCTCGCCCGTGCCTCGGGGCTGGCCGACGAGCAGGCCTCGATCGTGGCCTCGACGACGACGGCAGTGCCGTTGCTCCACGCCCAACTCATCCTCGCCGCTTGGCGCGGCCGCTCCCACGAGACTGGCGAGATCCAGGCGACCATCATCCGACTAGCTGCCAGTCGTGGAGACGACTCCGAGGTCTCGCTGGCGCAGTACGCCCTGGCGGTGCTCCACAACGGTTTCGGAGAGTACCCATTGGCTCAGACCGCCGCGACGCGGGCGTTCCAGTCGGACGAGCTCAGGCACAGCAACCTGGCCCACTCCGAGCTCATCGAGTCAGCGGCCCGTGCCAGTCAGCCGGAGCGCGCGGTCGAGGCGATGGAGCAGCTCTGCACCCGGGCTCGTGCCAGTGGCACGCCGTGGGCGCTCGGAATGGCGGCGCGCGCACAGGCGCTCACGAGCACCGGATCGGCAGCCGAGGACCAGTACCGCGAGGCGATCGGGCAGCTCAGCCACAGCCGGATGGGCGGCTACCTGGCCCGTACCCACCTCGTCTACGGCGAGTGGCTCCGTCGTGAGGGTCGCCGCCGAGATGCGCGGGACCAGCTCCGCACCGCCCACCAACTCCTCACCGACATGGGTGCGGAAGCGTTCGCCGCCCGCGCCGCCCGCGAGCTGCGTGCGACGGGCGAGCACCCGCGCGCACGAACCGCCCAGCCTACCGACGAGCTCACCACCCAGGAGCTGCACGTCGCACGGCTGGTGGCCACCGGAGCAACCTCCCGTGAGGTCGGCGCACAGTTGTTCCTCAGCCCCCGGACCATCGAGGCCCACTTGCGCAACATCTTCCGCAAGCTCGGCATCACCTCACGCCGCGAACTCAAAGCGCTCCAGCTCGCCTAACCGGACCGGCGCGGCTCCACTGAAGATCGGTAGCTTCTACCGACGCGAAGGCCAGGCCGCGACGGCCAGCCTGGCACGGTGTACCCGTACCCCCACACTCACCCCTCTCGAACAACTCTGCCGTCGACGACCCCGCTGGCCGATCGATGAAGGTCTTCATCATTGGCGTCAGTGGGTCCGTCGGTGGGCTGCTGGCGCGGAACCTGATCGACCGGGGCGACGACGTCGCTGGACTGGTACGTCGTGAGGAGCAGCGAACGGATCTCGCCGCCCGGGGAGTCGCGGCTCACGTGGCTGAGCTCGCGGACCTGACTGCTGACTCGCTGGCACCGATGCTCACGGGGGCGGACATCGTCGTCTACACCGCCGGGTCGAACGGCGGTACAAGGAAGGTCACGGCCGCCATCGACGGCGAGGGCGTGGTGAAGGCTCTGGAGGCGGCACGCCTCGCCGGCGTGAGTCGCTTCGCGCTGGTGTCGGTGCTTCCCGAGGCCGGACGCGGGCAGGACCTCGGCGACGATGTGGAGTTCTACTTCGCGGTGAAGAAGCTGATCGATGTCACGGTCAGCATGAGCGACCAGGACTGGCTGATCCTTCGGCCATCCCTGCTCGTCGACCGCGACGGGACCGGGACGATATCGCTCGGTCCGGCGCAGCCCCACGACGAGATCTCACGTCAGGACGTGGCCGCCACGCTGGCGGAGCTGCTCCACGAGCCCCGGATCCGCAGGCAGATCCTCGAACTCACACAGGGGCCGACACCGATCGCTTGGGCGGTGCTGGCGAACGTTCCGTGACCGGGCGGCCTCGACCACGGCTCAGGACACGCCGACGACGAAGGTGAGCGCGGCCCACACCGGTACGGTGCCGATCGTCGTCCGGTTGACGATGGCCGCGGTCTGCCAGAGCAGGAGCCACCGGCGGTGGCGTTCCGCTGCCCACGAGGATCGCCGACGTGATCTGCGTCGGGATGGCGAGCAGTCGAGGATGCTCGCGCCGGGGACGCCAAAGCGGATGAGCCATCTGTTGAAGCAGGTAACCTCACGCCACCACCTCTCAGAGATCCACCTTCCCTGACCGCACCGGGACCGGCGCGGGTGCAGGTGCAGGTGCGCCGACGATGGGTGGCGCCTACGACGCGAAGTCCAGGCAAAGCGGGGCAGCCTGACACGATGACGGTCTTCATCATTGGCGTCAGTGGCGCAGTCGGTGCTCTGCTGGCCAAGAAACGGATCGACCGCGGCGACGATGCCGCTGGCCTGGTACGTCGTCACGAGCAGCGAACAGGCCTCGCTGTTCAGGAAGTCACGGCGCACCAGTATCAGCTGGCGGACCTGGGTGCTGAGACGTTGGCCTCCATGCTTACCGGGGCGGACGACCGGCTGACCCTCGGCCGTCCCCTGCTCGTCCTCCGCGCCGGGATCGGGCCGATATCACTCGGTCCGGTGCAGCCCATGACGAGATCTTCCGTGAGGAGGTGGCCGCCACCCTGGCGCGGCTGCTCGCCGAGCCCCGGATCTGCAGGCAGATCCTCGAACGCACCCAATGCCGAAGCCGATCGCCGCGGCGGTGCTGGCGAACGTCCCTGAGCGTTGCTAGGCGACAGACGCACCTACACCGGAGCTGACTCCTCCGCCCTCACCCGGAGCGACACGGCGCGCCGATCTCCCCGTCACCACGACCACGATCCAGGGTGCGCCCTGACCACACCTACCGGCCCGGACGCCGTCGACCAAGGCGCGCGACTGCGCCTGCGACCCCGAGCCGGGCCGGATTGTGGGTGGTGCTAGTGATCGTGAACGTAAACGTAAACGTAAACGTAAACATCGTGACCAGGAGAAAGCTGGCCCCGACCTCCGACAAGCACCTCGGTGAGAACGCTTCGGGCGTCACCCGCACAAGACCCGGACCGCGTCGATCGTGGCTCCCGCTGCGAGACTCACAGCGCCACGAACGGCGACGGCAGGTCACCGCGATGGTTGATCTTCTGCCCGCTGGGTCAGATGTGGTCGAGCGCGACCTCACGGGCTCCAGGACGCGGCATCCGCGACCGGGTCACAGCCAGCACGGACCTCGTCGAGGTCGACCCGGGCTGGGCGACGGCCGGCCGCACCACGGACACCAGGGCCGCTTGGTTGGTGGTGATGTGCTCGGCGGGTGGGTTCGCCCGCTTCACGGTCTGCGCGCCGGCCCAAGAACTGCACCCGGTTCGACTCCATCCGAGTCCGGATAAGTCCGACCGGACTGGGTTAAGTAAGTACCACCGATACGGATCGCACACCCAGACCAAGTCGCTCGGTCGCGGGCCAGTGCACGATCCCGACGCAACGTGCCAGGTCAGACGCCGATCCGGGGCACTGATCGGGCTGACGTCGACCTTGACTCGTTCGGATCACAGCTCGGTGACACCTGGCGAGGCCTTCAGGGATCTCCACCGACGCGAAGCCGCCGCCCCCGGTGCGAATCTGCCTGCACAGCAACGACCGGAAACGAAGGGTGTGGATTAGCAGCATGGGACCACTCACAGATGGAAGCGCCGCGGCTCCAGACCGCGGCCTGCTCGATGGGGGCACGTCCTCCAGACCCGTCATCGAAGTTGAGGCACTCAATGTGACCTACGGTGACTTCCGTGCAGTGAAGGATCTGTCGTTCCAGGTGCGACGCGGGGAACTCTATGCCCTGCTTGGCACGAACGGGGCGGGCAAGACCTCGGCGCTGGAGGTGATCGAAGGTCACCGCCGAGCATCGTCGGGCACGGTCCGGGTGTTCGGTAAGAGCCCGACGGACCGGGCTGCAGTGCGTCCTCGGATGGGGATCATGCTCCAGGAGAGCGGGTTCGCCGCCGATCTGACCGTCGCCGAGTCGGTTCGGCTGATCGGTCGACTGACCGGTCGCTCCGACACGGTCAAGCGGGTCCTCGGCGTCGTCGACCTCACCAGTAAGACCAACACCCGGGTGGCGCAGTTGTCCGGCGGCGAGAAGCGGCGCCTCGACTTCGCTACCGCAGTATTCGGACGGCCCGAGCTGATCATCCTGGACGAGCCCACGACCGGGCTGGACATCCAGTCCCGTGACGCCCTATGGGAGGCCGTCGATCAGCTCCGGGAAGACGGTTCCACCGTCATCCTGACCACCCACTACCTGGAAGAGGCCCAGCAGCGGGCGGACCGCATCGGCCTGATGCACCAGGGCACCTTCTGGCACCAGGGCACTGTGGCCGAACTGACCCGCACCCTGCCCGCGTCGATCCAGTTCACTCTCCCCGTCGGCGCTCCGGCACCGCCGTTGGACACCACCCCGGCGGATGAAGGGGCCCAGATCATCGAAACCTACGAACTGCAGCGAGAACTCAAACGGCTGCTCGACTGGGCCGAAGTCAACGGAGTCGAACTGGTCGACCTGTCCGCCGCGCCCACCCGGCTGGACGACGTCTTCCGTGCCATCGACACCGCCCCGGAACACTCCTGACCACCGACCCATCTGACAAGGAGCTCGTCATGCTGACCATTGCGCACAGCGAACTGATCCAGATCTTCCGCGACCGGAGCGCGCTCATCACCAGCCTCATCATGCCGGTGGCCGCCAGCGCGTTCTTCATCTATTACCGCGACGGGTTCGCGAGGATCGGCAGCCTCGGCTACATCGCGGCTGTCCTCGTCTTCACCATCGCCGCGTTCAGTCTCTATGCCACCGTGGTGACCACCCTGGCGGCCCGCCGGCAGAACCTGTTCCTCAAGCGACTGCGTTCCACCGCAGCCACTGACCCCGCCATCCTGTCCGGGCTGGTGCTGCCGGTCAGCGTGATCGCCCTGGTCCAGGTCGGTCTCATCCTGGTCGCCTTCTCCGTCGTCAGCGGCGCGCCGGCCAACATCCCGCTCTTGCTGGTGGCCATCGCGGCCACGTTCGTCATGATGCTCGCCCTGGGGATGGCAACCGCCGGGCTGACGAATTCCTCCGAGCGCGCCCAGATCACCACCCTTCCGCTCAGCCTGGTGACCATCGCCGTGGCCAATTGGGTCGGCATCACCGGCACCGAGAGCTTCACCGTGCTGAAGCGGCTGCTGCCCGGAGGGTCGGCGACCGAGCTGGTCATCCACTCCTGGAACGGTGGAGCCCCCATCGGCGACTCGCTCCTGTTAGTGGCCCCCACCCTCGCCTGGGTCGCTGTCGCCATCGTGCTGGCCGCCCGGCTCTTCCGCTGGGAACCGCGCCGATGAGCCGGCCCCCGGCACTCGAAGGGCTCCCTGGGCGAGACGCCACCGACGATGAGCCCCGTGGAGCTCGGCGCGTCACGCAGAAAGACGGGTGGAAGCAATGACCGACCAACGCCGAGGCGCACGTCCGGCCTCCACCAGCCGGCCCACCGGGGTACCCGTTCCCGCTGAACGGACGCTGGCCGAGGACCTCCTCCTGCTGCTGTTCCAGCCCGACTCCGGAACGGTCGCAGGAGAGGGGACGCTCTACTACGTGCTCGCGGGCGCGGTGCTCGCCGACCTCGGGCTCGGTGGCCACGTGCGCACCGGAGCGGGGCGATTGGGGTCTACGACGGTGGCGGCCGTCGCCGACCATCCACCTGCGGATCTGCTCCTGCGTGCTAGCTGGGAGTACGTCGTCGACAAACCCCGCGGAGTGCAGACCGTCCTGCCAGCGATAGGCCCGACCCTGCGTGAATCGGTCCTGGACCGCCTCCTCGAGCGTGGAGACCTCCGCCGGAGCACCCACATGACGCTCGGACTCTTCAAGTCCTCAGTGATCGAGGCGGGCGACACCGAGCGCCGGTCGTGGCTGCTGGGCGAGGTCCGGGCCGTGCTGGTCGACGGCGTCGAGCCCACCGCGCGCGTCGCCGCGCTCGCTGCGCTGCTCTATGGCAGCGGCGCACTGCCTCAGTTCGACCCGAACATTCCGTGGACCGCTGCGGTGATCGCCCGCGCCGAAGCGCTCAAGGAAGGAAGCTGGGGGGCGGGTGCCGCAGCCGAGGCGGTCGCCCGTACCGTCACCGCGACCATCATCAACCACGTCATCGTCGCCGCTGCGCGGCGGCGCGGATAGCGGAGCCGCAACCGTACTCGGGCGCGAAGGACTCAGTCCCGGAGATCGACCGGTCGCGAAGACAGCGACGGTCCCCAGGGACGAGCGCCCGTCCAGCCCTGCTCCGCAGTCCCAGCGTCAGGCACATCGGCATCTCATCATCGCGGCACGAGATCGCTCGGGAGACGTCCGCCCTCGTGCATCGCAGGGTCGACGTCGTCGCGAGGCCTGGCCGCGTGAACACAGCTGCATCACCCATATGTCGCTCGAACCAATAAGGAGAGAGATCGTGTCTCAGCATGAATCGCAATCGTCCAGCACATCCAGCCCCCGACGAGGGAGGTTGGTGGCCCTGAGGGTCGCGCTGGCCGCCGTCATCATCGCGCTCGGAGTCGTCGCCATCGTGTCGTCGAATGGTCGTGATGACGCGGCGCCACCGAGTGGTGACGAGACGCTGACGCCCGACGTCGTCGCGCTGGCGGGATCTCTGGCTGATCAGGAACTGGTCTGGGAGGCCTGTGAATTCACCGATGACGGCCCTCCTATCCCGGGAGCAGATGTCTCCAACGTCGAGTGCGCGACCATCACGGTGCCCCGGGACTGGCTGAACCCCGACCCGGAGCTCACCTGGGACGTGCGGATCTCGCACGCCAGGAACATCGACCCCTCGGATCCGAGGTACCACACCACGGTTATCGCGCATCCCGGCGGTCCGTACGCATCCGGGCTGTCATACAGCACGGCCGTCCAGCTGTACACGCCGGAGTTGCGCCCGACGACGAACTACGTCAGTTTCGACCAGCGTGGACTCGGTCAGTCAAGCCACGCGTCCTGCGACTACGAGTACGACCCGGCCGGCGGGCCATCGGCCGCGGCGCAGGCGATCGGCGATGCCTGCTCGCAGGATCCCGCTGTCGCGACGATGACGACCGAGCAGGCCGCCTACGACATGGACTTCATCCGCCATCTCCTCGGCCTGGAGACGGTGACCTACATGGGGTACTCCTACGGCACGTGGTTGGGAACGTGGTACGGCGCCCTCTTCTCCGACAACATCGAGCGGATGATCCTCGATTCCGCGACGGACTCGACGCAGGAATCGATCCAGACCCTGTACAACGCAGCCCACGAGGGCCGTGATCGCCAGTTCCGCCTGCACATGATGAACTGGATCGCGCGCAATGACTCGACCATCGGACTCGGCGCGGATCCGGAAGCGATCTGGGAGCGGTACTTCGCCGCGACCGACACCCCCGAGACGTCGCTCGCAGCGCAGTACGCCTGGAACGCGGCAAGTGGCTCGCTCGCGTTCTCGACCCCCGTGCTCTACCCGGTAGCCGGAAGCCTCGTCGCCAACATCATCGCCGAATCCGAGGCATCGACCGGCGAGGTCGACCCCGTCGCGCTCGCCACTCGGATCGTCGCCGGGACGGATCTGCCCGACGTGCTGCGCACCACCGCGGAGCAGACTCTCGCGGCGCTGGCAGCACCTCCTGAGACCGCGCCGGGCGAGCTCATCCAGGGGACCCACGACTATGTCATCGAGTTCACCGCCTGCACGGACGGGCAATGGACGCAGGGACATGAATACTGGGACGACTTCCACGAGCGCACGGCGCAGATCGCGCCGTTGACTGCGCAGTTCGGTCTGCTCATCACTCCTACGTGTGCATTCTGGCCGACGGACTCGGCGATGCCGCCGCTGGACGACAGCTTCCCGGAAACCATCGTGCTGCAGAGCGAGCTCGACTCGATGACGCCGTTCGAGCAGGGCTGGGCCGCAGGCACCGGGCTGCCGAACGCGAGCCTGATCGCCGTCGACAACGAGAGCATCCACGGTGTCTTTCCCTACGGCACGGAGGAGGTGGACCGACCGGTGATCGACTTCCTTCTCGGTGGCGACCGGCCCTCTGAAACGATCATTGCGCCAGGCAAGCCCTTGCCCCTGGAGGACACCAGCTACGAATCGTGGACCCCGCTCGACGAGAACGCCGAGCACGACTCGGACCCTCAGTTCACCGATCCGACCATTCCGGCGGAGACAGCCAGACTTCGGTAACGGCACGTTAACGCCGAGCGGCTGGCAGGACCGTGTTCTGTCAGCCGCTCGCAACGAGTTACCGCAGGCGCCCTGGTTGGACGGCCGTGCTGCCGAACGTCCCGTGAGCAGGCATGCTGGCTTCGAGGACCACTGCGCCAAACGCCGCTGATCCCAATGGCTGCAGGACGATCTTGCCGACATGGTGGCGTTGACCCAGCTCTTCCTGTGCTCGGGCCGTGAGGGTGGAAGAGCCGGCCGATGCGCGGGTAAATTCGCCGGCCCTTGAAATTCTGGCCAACCTCGATCCTTCCATGCTCGCGCACCTTGGAAGCACGGACGGGCAGGCGCTTAAGAAGTTCCTACCACTCTTACCGCTGCTCCAGGATGATGAGCTTGTCCAGCGCCTCGAAGCGAGCGGTTACGAGGGGATTGATGAATTCCGTCGACTTGCCGCGGATTTCAAGTCGAAGACTGACAGTTCGACCGAGCAGATCCGTGCGATTACATCCAAGATGTTCGACGACGCCTGCGGGCCAGAGCTTGAGGCCGCGACCAAGACCAAGATCGTGCGGTTAAAACCGCTCATGCAAGCCGACGACGACTGGTCGACCGATGTCCTGGTCCGTCGATTTGTCGCCGAGATAACCGCACTCCTCGAAGATGGTGGGCGACACATGCTGCTGGATTCGCCAACCTCCAAATTTGCGGGTGCTCTGATCGATGAGAAGCGAATGCAGCCGTCGAGTTTGGCGATACCCAATGCTCGCGAGTCGATCGTCGGTACGGAGATCATCGCTCTTTTGCCAACCGTCGGGGACACACCCGTGGACGAACTTCTTGATCTCCGATGGGACCTGATTGGTCCGCTTAGCAACTACCGGCGGACTGTCGCATCGCTGGGCGAAAAGATGCGAGTTGGCCCGTTGGATCGTGAGGCAGACGCCGAAGTCGACCACATTTACCGTGTTGAGGTTGTGCCTGCCATCCAGCAGATGCGAGAGCACCTAACTGAGCACAGTCTGGTTCGAGAGGTCGGTCGTGCGGTCGGCGCCGACCTCAAGTCTGTGGTTCTTGGCGCGGCGGCGATACCTGCGCTCGTAGTCGGCGCGCAATTTGCGGCTAACTTGGCTACGGCCGCGACGGCGGGACTGGCGGCGTTGCCTGGCGTGGCGGGCGCCACCTCGGTACTTATGAGGGCGCGCGCGGCGCAAAAGACTAGCCTTATCAAACGTCCGTGGCCGAGACCTCTATTATCTCCATGAACCTGACCGTCGGTTGACCCGAGTAGTCCACATTCATCCACGCTGCGCACGGAAGCCTTGAGGATTCGAGAGCCCTCCGGGATCCCACAAGACCAGCCGTTGCGCTTGGCCGGAAATTTGGCCACCTATCGACCCTGACCCGAAGATGCGCTCGAGTCTCGCTATTGTGTTCCGTCAGGATCGTCTTTTGAATACCGTTTGCGAGCGGCCTCCAGATCGAGACTGGGCCACTCATCGATGTAGGAGACGATGAATCGCTCGATGGCCTCGGTAGTGACATGGAGATCAACCGGCTCCTCGGCGGAGTCGCGGAACGTTAGGACGGACGCTCCCTGCATCGCCGTCCCAACATCCTTGCTGTATGACTCGTACTCGACAGCCAATCGGCGACCCGCGACATCGAGATCTTGCCCCATGAGCAACACGTGCTGCTCAAATTCGTAGTGCCACGGCACACCAGCCTGCACCTCTTGCGCGTGTGAACTACAGAGCGCGACGTCAATGGCGAAATGCTCGGGGCGAGCGAGGTTGATCACCGTCGCCGCTGGGTTCGGGCATCTGAGGACGTGGCACGCTCCATTGCTCACTACTGAGTGTAGGCGCGGCGCCCTGGCCGTGTGTTGGGATCGAGTCATGGCGAGGTCCTCAGGTCTATCGGTGGATCGGCGCGACTGTGGGTTGCGATGCCGCTCGCCATCCATCGACGAGCTTGCGAACGATCGCGGTCGTCGTCACCGCATCCAGTTCGAATGCCTTAACCTCCGCGAGTACCGCGTGCGCTTGGGCCCATCGGTCGCCACCGAGATCATGTGCATCGGCCCAGTGCTCGCGCATCGCTGCGAGCCAATCCTCGCGCGAAAGATTGGGTGCCAGGCTAGGGAGCGGGTGGACGGCTTCGCTCAGCCTCGATCCGCCGTGCGGGTTTGTGAACCGCCCTTGGTTCTGTTCCGTTGTTTATGTGAGCGCCGGGGTGGCGTTCTGTGGTTGATAGTAGCGTCCACGGTGGACGACGATCCCCCGCGGGAACGGTGCGGTGCGTGCCATATTGGCCTCGAGCCCTCTGTTGGTGTGTCAGCTGTGTCACGTTTCCTGCCACGCTGGGCCTATTCGTGCCCTCGGCTGCCCATCAGGGGCATGACCCGGAACCGTTGTGATTGCAACGAAAAGCGCCGTATACCAAGGGTACACGGCGCTCTTTCGGGGTGGAGGTGGCGGGAATCGAACCCGCGTCCGACAGTGCGGAACCAGGACTTCTCCGAGTGCAGTCTGCTAGTAGATTTTCTCGGCCCCAGCGATCACGCAGACAAGTCGCTGACGGGCCCAGTCACTTAGATGTCCCCGTAGCCCCAGTGACAAAGGCTACGAGCAGTGGCTCTCTAGATGACGCCAGGATCCAGGTCGAGAGCAAGCCTGGGCTGACGGACCTCTACAGCTCGCTCAGGCGGCGAGTGCGAAGTCGGTGCGCTTGGAATCGGCACCTATTGGTTTGCAAGGAGCGTTTACGAGATAACCCTGCATCCTCGACTCGCTTCTCCTGGTACGACAACCATCGTCGAAACCGATCACCCCCATGTTGAATTATCAAGCACCGGACCCGATGAAGCGTGAACCCGATCGGACCAGTCTACCTGTCCAACGCCGTCGGGCCCTCATCTATTTCCGCGGCTCGCCCGGCCAGCGCGGCGTCCACCAGCGGCTTGACCACAGTGCCGAGCAGTTCGATGGCCCGCAGCGCCTCGCGCTGCGGCACGCCGGTCAGGTCCATCTGGAACACCTGCCGGTCGTGTCCGAGCACCTCGTGCAGTGCGACGACCCGCTCCGCCACCGACTCCGGTGCGCCGATGAAGTACGCCCCGCCAGGGCTCGCGGTGGCCTCGTACGTGATCTTGTTGGGGATCGGGAAGCCCCGCTCCGCGGCGATCATCCGCATGGTCTGCAGGTAGTACGGGTAGAAGAAGTCCCGGGCCCCCGCATCGGTCTCGCCGACGAAGCCCATCACGGCGATCTCAACGCGTGGCAGGGCGCCGTGCCCGGTGTCGGTGAACGTGTCCCGGTACAGGCCCGCGAGCGGGGCGAAATCGGCTGGGCGACCGCCGATGATCGCGTAGGTCACCGGCAGCCCCAACTCTCCCGCCCGGGCGGAGGACTCCGGGTTCCCGCCGGTGGCGATACCGATCCGCAGGTGGTCCCCCAAGCCGGGTTTGTCGACCGGCCGCGGCAGCACCACCGCGTCGGTCAGCGGTGGCCGGAACCTCCCCGACCACGTGATCGGGTGCTGGGAGTCGAGCTCGAGCAGGAGCCGGACCTTCTCCTCGAACAGGTCGTCGTAGTCCTCCAGCGCCGCTCCGTACAGCGGGTAGGACTCGATGTAGGAGCCGCGGCCGGCGAGCAGCTCGACCCGCCCGCCGGAGAACTGGTCCATCGTCGTGAACTGCTGGAAGACCCGCACCGGGTCCTCGGTGCTGAGCACGGTGACGGCGCTGCCCACCCGGATCGTCGACGTCTGTGCCAGCGCGGCGGCGATCACCGTGCCCGGCGCGGACACCGCGTACTCGGGCCGGTGGTGCTCGCCGATGCCGGCGTAGTCGAGCCCCACCTGCTCGGCGAGGCGGACCCGCTCGAGTAGGTCCCGGATGCGTTGCCCGGGTGGCGTGCGCTCGCCGGTGTGCGGGTCCGGCATGGTGTCACCGAAGCTGTAGAAGCCCAGTTCCAGGCCACCGAGGCCCGACGGCGGTGGTGCCGCCGGGCGCATCGTCACGCCTTCCGCTTGTTGCCGCCGTCGAGCAGCAGTGCGAGGCCGATCGCCAGGAGGAACACGTCCTTGGCGAGAGCGACGCCCTGCGGGGTCGGGCGGACCCCGTCGGCCTCGGTCATGCCGGGAGATTTCAGGTACATCGTGACGAGGCCGGTCGCGAACACGGTCAGGCCCAGGCCGACGAGCCTGCTCGGCAGGAACGGCGCGAGCAGCGCGGTCCCGAGGGCGATCTCCCCCGCCGCGAGGTATTTGCCGAACTGCTCCGCATCGAGGTCACCCAACTGCGGAATGGCGTTGGTCGCCAGGGACTGCAGCCCCTTCGCCGACTCGGCGTCCAGGTCGAGTTTGCCGATGCCCGAGTTGAGCAGGAACGCGCCGGAGGCGAGGCGAAGGGGAAGACGACGAAGGGCGAATGCCACGGGAGGACTCCTGAAGGTGATCGACCGAGGCCGAGGCGAGGTCCGCCGTCGGCCACTTCCAGGTTAGACGCCGTGACTCACCACCCGCCACCGCCACCGCCACCGATGCCGCCGCCCGAGAAGCCGCCGCCGGAGGAGAACCCGGAGCCGCCGCTCGATGCGGGTGTCGCCGCGATCGCGGTGGTCGCGATGTCGCTGAACGAGTTGATGCTGCTGGCGAACCCGGATGCCCAGATCGCGGTCCCGACGCCGTAGTGCGGGCCGATGTACCAGGTCGGCTCGGGCACCGGGGCGCCCTGCGCGGCCAGCTGGCTGAACAGGCCGGCCCACCGCTCGGCGACCCCGAACGCGATCGCGTACGGCAGGTACCGGGAGAATATGTCCTCGCCCTCCTCGAACCGGATCTGGTCGGCCTCCGCCTTCTCCAGGTACTGCTTGAACCCGAGCGCCTGCGCCAGCACGGCGGTCCCTGCGGCGGTCCTGGCGGGTGCGGCCCCACTGAGCGCCATCGCCAGGATGCCGACCAGGATCAGCGGCACCCCGAGCACCGCCAATCCGGCGAGTAGGCCGAGCCCGACCGTGGCGACCACCCCGACCACGAGGGCGATGATCCCCAGCCCCACCCATCGCTGCCGGACCCCCTGCGGGGACTCGGCGAACCAGCCCCGGGCCACCACCTCGGCGTACAGCGCCCGCTGGGCACCCGACATCACCTCGTGGAAGGTGGTGCTCAGCTCCGTCAGAGTGGTCTCCTGGGCGGAACTGTGCGGGAAGAAGCCGCGCAGTAACGTCACCTCGAAGTCGGGCAGGTCGGACCAGTCCCGGTCCATGGTGCGGATCAGACGCCAGTCCGGCTTGTCCTTGCCCTCCGCCGGGAGCTCCTCGATGGTGAGGTAGCCGCGCACCGCGAGGTCGATGATCGTGGCGGTCACGTCATGGGGGTCGGCGACCTCGTCGGTCAGGGTGCCGATCTCGCCCGGCCGCACGCCCGCCGGCGGCGTGAACTGGACCGCGATCGGGCGCTTGCGGCGCGGCCCGGTGTCGCCGGCGTCGATGGACGTCGGGGCCAGCCCGGGCGTGAGACCGAGGTACTCGCGGTCGCGCCCGCGCCGGCGCGCCCGTACTCCGATCAGGCCCAGGCCACCGACGGCGGCCACCGCTGCGATGATGCCGGCCGGACCGTCGACGCCGAGGGAGTTCGAGAACGTGCGCCGCGGTGTGAGGATCGGCTCCACGCCCCCGAACGAGCCCTCCGGGTAAGCCAGGATGACGCTCATCCCCTCCCCTGGCTCGAGCCGGCCCTGCGTGAAGGTGGCGGAACCGCCGTCGACGTCGAACGAGTCGCAACGGGTACGCGAGCCCACGTCGCCGACCCGGCAGTCTGCCTCCACGACCGGCGCCGCCGCCATGACGGCCACGGAGATGTTCTCCAGCGGGATCTCCCACGCGGAGCCGATCACGTTCCAGTAGATCTCGTCCTCGCCGGCCGCGCCGACGCCGGAGTTCGGGACACCCGCGACCGTGTACGAGACCACGTAGTCCTGGACGCCGGAGACGTCGTCGATCCGCTCGTCGCCGATCCGGATGGCCAGGCCGTTGTCCTGGCGGTCCGTCTGGACGTCGTCCGGCGCCCCCGAAGGGCTCATCGCCTGCACGTCCGTGATCTCCAGGACCCGGTAGTGGTCCGGGTCGTCGGCGATCTCCTGCCGGGTGACGAGCGTCAGGTAGGGGCCGTGCCCGGGGGTATCGGCGAAGTCGAACGAGAAGTCCAGGAGCACGTCCATGGTCCCGTCCGGGTTCGCCGTGGCGGTGACGTCGTAGCGGGTGATGGCCCGGTCGCCCTGATCGTCGTCGGCGTGGGCCGGTGCCGCTCCCGCGGCCAGAGCGGTGACCGCCAGCACGAGGGCGAGGGTGAGGCCGAGCAGGAGGCCGACGGCGGACCGGACGTGGTGGGCGATCGTGGAGTTGGCCGGCATGCCCGCCATCGTAACGAGACGCCTGCGGCGCCGAGGATCACCACGACGGGTAGGACTGCCCGGCCGACCGTCCCCTCAGAGCGTGCCGCTGGCGAGCGCGTCCTCCTGCCCGGCGAGTCCGATCTCCACGGCCACGATGGCCTCGGTCGGCAGGTCCGTCGCGGCGCTCAGGCCGCTGGCGCCCCCGCCGGCACTTGTCCACGTCGCGGCGACGGTCCGGGCGCCGTCGGCGTCCACGAGGGTCAGCGTGTATACGGCGTCCTCGGGCGGCGCGTACTGGCCGGTCGGATAGCTGCAGTCCCAGCCGAGGCTGGTGCCCCAGGGCCTGGGCGTCAACTGCACGTCCGCGCTCACCCCGCTGGCATCCACCTGCGTCAGCTCGAGCTCGATGGCGTCGGTGGGCGGGGCGGTGTCCCGTTGGGCGAGCGCGAGGCCACCGACGCCGCCGAGCAGGACCAGCGCGATGGCGGCGGCGACCGCGAGGAGCCTCCGACGTAGCGGTGGCCGGGTCCTCGGGCGGAGCGGGGTCACGGGAGCGGGTTCGTCGGCGAGCCGGGTGCGCGCGGCGTCGGGACTCGCCTCGGAGGGCGGGCCTGGCATCCCGGCGAGCAGGGTGCGGGCGTCCTCGGCGCTCACCTGGGCGAGCAGGCCGGGCATCCCGGCCAGGTCGGTCACCGCGGCGCGGCATGCGGGGCACCCGGCCAGGTGCTCCTCGTACTCCCGGCGTTCGGTCGGGCTCAGGGAGCCGAGCACGTAGGCCCCGTCCCAGTCGGCGTAGCGGTCGGTACTCATGGGGTGACCCCTTTCTCCTGCAGCGCAAGCCGCAGAGCTCGCATGGCGTAGTGCATGCGGGACTTCACGGTGCCCTCCGGCACCTCCAGCTCGACGGCCAGCTCGGCCACGGATCGGCCCCCGAAGTACGCACCGACGACGACGGCCCGGTGGTCCGGGCTCAGCCCCAGCAGTGCCTCGGTGATCAGCCACGAGTCCAGGACGGCCATGGTCTCGTCGCCACCGCTGCGCTCGGGCAGGTGCTCGGTCGTCCGCTCCCGGGTGCTGCGCGCGCTGCGGCGGTCGTCGATGACGAGGTTGCGAGCCACGGTGAACAGCCACGCCCGGCGCGGCCCCTCCGCGCGTTCCATGACCTCCGGGTGGTGCCAGGCGCGGACCAGGGTCTCCTGGACCACGTCCTGGGCGAACGCCTCGTCGCCGGTCAGCGAGACGACGTACCGGTGCAGCGCCGAGGCGTGCGCCTCGTGCAGGGCGCGCAGGTTCGCGTCCGCCTCACTGGTCATGACGTGGCCGGCTCCCAGAGCAGGGAGAACTCGATCTCGCCGTCGGGGTCCACCACCACGAATCCCAGGTCCGGAGCCGCCACACCGAAGTCGGAGAACGTGACTCCGATCGCCCCGACCACCTGGATCGCGCCGGCGGAGTCGACGGCGACACTGGCGTCGAACTCGACCGGGAGCGTCACGCCGTGGACCGTCAGGTCACCGGAGAGCGTGACGTCAGTTCCGCCGTCGGGCAGTTCGGCCGGCGCCGTGAGCGTGAACGTGGCAGTCGGGAACGTACCGACCTCCATCGCGGTACCCCGGAAGTAGGCGTCGCGGGGCGGTTGGTCCGTCGCGATGCTCTCGACGTCCACGATGACCTCCGCGGCAGCCACGGCGCCGTCGGCGATCGTGAGCGTGCCGTCCACGGTCTCGGTGCGGCCGACCACGTTCGCGTCGTTGCCCTGGAGCACCTCGTGCACCCGGTACCCGGCGTACGAACCTGCCGCCAGGGTCCAGTCGCCGTCCAGCGCGGCCGGATCCAACGACGATTCGCTGCCGCTGGTCAGTTCCGGCGGCGCGGCCGCGGACCGGTTGGCCAGGTCGGCGTACAGGCGTGGTCCGAACACCACCCCACTGACGATCAGCACCCCAGCAACCACGATGACTCCGATCGTCCGTGCCCGCATGGCCCGTGTCCCTCCATGATCGACCCGATCACCCGACGATTGCGAGCGATCCTCACCCCATAGACGAGCCACCGTGCCGATCGGTTCAGAGGACGGGTGAACCTGGGGCGGCCCCGTCCCGTTATCCGGGTGAAGCGCCGGCCGGAGGCGGCAACCTGCCGCCATTCGGGCCGGCCCGACGAAGGAGTGCGAATCATGCGCCGAACCCACCGCATCCTCATCAGCGCGCTGGCCGCTGGTGCGCTGAGCACCGCCCTGGTGGCCTGTTCCTCGCCCGACGGGGAGGACGCCCCGGAGGCCCCGGACTCGGAGACCACGGAGGAGGCAACGACCGATCCCGCCGAGGAGGAGACCGACGATGCCGGGGCGATGGGCGACGTCGACCTCGCCACGGCCGAGACCTCGCTCGGCGAGGTCATCGTCGACGGCGCCGGCCTGACCGCCTACTACTTCAGCAACGACGTCCCCGACTCGGGTACGAGCGCGTGCGAGGGCGAGTGCCTGGTCAACTGGCCGCCGATCACGACCGAGTCGGAGACGCCGACGGTCGAGGGGGTCACCGCCGAGGTGGGCACGATCACCGCGGCGGACGGCTCGCTCCAGATCACCGTCGACGGCAGGCCGATCTACCTGTTCGTCGGTGACGCCGCGCCCGGGGACGTGAACGGACAGGCCGTACAGGACGTGTGGTGGGTGATCGCGCCGGACGGCAGCGAGATCAGCGACTGAGTCGCGCCGCGACCGTCAGGTGGGCTCAGCGGGCCCGGCGCAGACTCATGGCCCGCTGAGCCTCGCGGGTGTCCTGCTGCTCGCGGAGCGTCTGCCGCTTGTCCCATTCCTGCTTGCCTCGGGCGAGCGCGATCTCGACCTTCGCGCGGCCGCCGAGGAAGTACAGCTCGAGCGGGACGATCGTGTGCCCCTTCTCCCGGGTCTTCGCGGACAGCTTCTCGATCTCAGCGCGGTGCAGCAGCAGCTTGCGCTTGCGGCGGGGCGTGTGGTTCGTCCAGGTGCCCTCGACGTACTCGGGGATGTGCACGCCCTCGAGCCACGCCTCGCCGCCGTCGATGTGGATCCAGCCGTCCACCAGGGAGGCACGGCCGGCCCGCAGGGACTTCACCTCGGTGCCGGTCAGGGACATGCCCGCCTCGTAGGTGGCATCGATGTGATAGTCGTGCCGGGCCTTCTTGTTCCGGGCGACCACGACCTTGGTGGTCTTGGGGTCGTTCGCGGCCGAGGCCTTCTTCTTCGCGCCCTTGGCTGCGTTACTCATGATGTTGCGATCTCCTTCGGGTGCCACCGATCACCGGTGTGCATCTGTCAGGGTAGAACACCGCAGGCCATGCGTTCGAGGCGATTAGAAGTAGTTCATCGGGTCGACGGTGGAACCGTTGCGCCAGATCTCGAAGTGGACGTGGCAACCAGTGACGTTCCCGGTCGCGCCGGTGTAGCCGATCACCTGCCCCTGGCTGACCCGGTCACCGACGCTCGTGTTGAACCGGGACAGGTGGTTGTAGACGGTCACGTAGGACCGCGCGCCGATCACACCGTGGTCGATCATCACCTGGTTGCCGTGGGTGCCGTTGCCGGCCGCGCCGCGCACGGCGATCACCCGGCCGGCCGCGGAGGCCATCTGGGCCTCCCCGCAGCTCGAGCGCAGGTCGACGCCGTTGTGCATGAACCAGCCGCCGGTGATCGGGTACACACGGTAGCCGTACGAGGAGGTGACGTGCAGCGAGCGGGAGATCGGCGGGATGAAGATCGATCCCGACGGAGGCGCGGGCACACCGCCACCGCCACCGCCGCCGCCACCGCTGCCGCCACCGCCACCGCCGCTGTTCTGCTGTGCGGCGAGGGCGGCCTCCTGGCGAGCACGTTCGGCCGCCTGCTCGGCGGCGAGGGCGCTGATCTCGGAGGCGATCTGCTGGTTCTCGGCCTCGAGTTCTGCCTGACGGTCCGCCTGCTCGGCCTTGAGGGTCTCGAGCGAGGCCGCCTGGGCCTCCTGATCGGCCTTCAGCTGGGCGATCTCGGTGACCAGGTCCGCAGCGGTCTGGCGGGCCACCTCCGCGGCCGCCACGGCGGCCTCGGCCTCGTCCCTGAGCTCGCTGATGCGGACCTCGACGGCGTCGAGGCGCACCTGGCGGTTGCGGTTGATCGCGGTCAGGTTCTCCAGGTCGGTCAGGGTCTGGTTCTGGGTCCGCAGAGCCGAGTTCATGACCGAGTACTGGCTGGCGAAGTCCTCGGTGCTGGTGGCGTCGAGGACCACGGCCAGCGCGCTCACCGACCCGTTGCCACGGTAGGCCGACCGGGCCACTTCCCCCATGGCGCCTTCGGTCTCGACGATCTCAGCCTCGCCGTCGGCGATCTCGGCGAGCAGGTCCGCCTGTTGGCCCTGCGCGATCTCGAGGCGCGACTGCACCGAGTCACGGTGCCGTTCGGCGGCGGCCAGCTCCGCGTTCGCGGTGACCAGTTCCGCCTCGGCGATCGGCAGCCGGTAGTTCGTGTCCGCGAGGGCGAGATAGGTGGCCGCGAGCTCGGCGTCGGTGCCCTCCAGCGCCGAGGCGAGCTGCTCCCGTTCGGCGGCGTTCTGATCCTGCTGGTCCTGCAGATCGTCCATCTCGTCGGCGGCAGCCGGGCCGGTGACGACCACGAAGCCGACGAGGACCGTCAGTGCCGCCGACATCGCGACGCGCCACGCGGTGCGGGCAGACCGTCGCACACGGTGGTTGGGGCTGGCGGAGCTCAGCATGGGACCTCAGACCTTCGTGTATCGGCTCAGAGTAACGAGTGAACTGATGGCTGCGAGGGCGATCCCGATCCCGATCAGGATCGGGGCGATCAGCCAGACGTCCGACGTCGAGACGAAGTTGACCCACTGGACGGTGCCGGCCAGCCAGTCCTCGACGATGTAGCGGACCCCCAGCCACAGGCCCCCGATGGCGAGCAGGGCTCCGAGCAGGGCCGCTATCGCGCCCTCCAGCATGAACGGAAGCTGGATGAACAGGTTGGATGCGCCGACCAGACGCATGATGGAGGTCTCCCGTTGACGGCTCATCGCGGACAGCCGGATCGTGGTCGTGATCAACAGGATCGCCGTGATGATCATGAGCGCGGCCAGCCCCGCCGCCATCACGGTGGTGCGGTTCAGGATCAGGAACAGCGGCTCGAGGATGCTCCGCTGGTCGACGACCTCCTCGACGCCGTCACGCCCGGCCACCTCGTCGGCGACCACCTGGTACAGCTCGGGGTCGACGAGTTTCACCCGCAGCGAGATCTGCATCTGGTCCACGGTGATGCGCTGGGCCCAGTCCTGGTCCCCGAACTGCTCCTGGAAGGCGACGAACGCCTCCTCCTGGGTCTCGACGTAGACCTCCTCGACGTAGTCGCTGAGCGCCTCCGACGCGAGGACCCCCTGGATCTCCTCCACCTGCTGCTCGGTGACCTCACCACCCGCGCAGGTCGCGGCGAAGGAGTCCCCGGGGCACAGGAAGATCGAGACCTCGACCTTGTCGTACCAGTCGTCCTTCATGTTCGCGACCTGCATCTGCAGCAGGATCGCGGCCCCGACGAAGGTGAGCGAGATGAAGGTCACGAGCACCACGGAGGTGGCCATGGCCATGTTGCGTCGCAGACCGTTCCCGATCTGCGAGAGCACGAAACGTACGCGCATCCGCCGGCCCTACCGTTCCGCGCCGTAGACGCCGCGGGCCTGGTCGCGGACCATCTGCCCGTCCACGAGTTCGACCACCCGCTTGCGCATCTGGTCGACGATCTCGTCGTCGTGGGTGGCCATCACGATGGTGGTGCCGGTCCGGTTGATGCGGTCGAGCAGGCGCATGATCCCCACGGAGGTGGTCGGGTCGAGGTTCCCGGTCGGCTCGTCCGCCAGCAGGATCGCGGGCCGGTTCACGAACGCGCGGGCGATCGCCACCCGCTGCTGCTCCCCACCGGAGAGCTCGTGCGGGAGCCGCTTCTCCTTGCCGCCCAGGCCGACCATCTCGAGGGTCTCGGGCACGGTGGTCATCACGTGATGGCGGGGCTTGCCGATCACCTGCAGGGCGATCGCGACGTTGTCGAACACCGACTTGTTGTTCAGCAGCCGGAAGTCCTGGAACACGGTCCCGATCTGACGGCGCAGGTGCGGCACCTTCCACTGGGAGATCCGGGACAGGTCCCGGCCCGCCACGAACACGGCTCCCGAGGTGGGCCGCTCCTCGCGCAGGACGAGCCGCAGGAACGTCGATTTGCCGGAGCCGGAGGCGCCGACGAGGAAGACGAACTCGCCGCGCTCGACCTCCATGGAGATCCGGTCGAGGGCAGGGCGAGCCCCACGCGCGTAGACCTTGGAAACTTTCTCTAACCGAATCACGTATTGACCATCGGCCAGTCTCGGGGAAGGGTAAGGGCAAATCCTGGCCACTCGCACCATAAACAGCGGAACTTGTCCGCCCGGCGTGACACGCCGGGGCCGCCGGAAGGCATCCTGGTGGTCCCGATCACGATCCACCCGCTCCGACCCTCGATCTGCCGCCGATTGAGCACCCGCGACGCAGCAACCCCCGCGGCTCGAGACGGTCCGCCTACCCCGGGCCGGAGGTGCTGCGCGACGGACGCAGGGTCGATCCGACGCCGTCAGGTCCTGCGGCGCTCGACGGGATGAGACCCGCCGAAGGAGTCGGGCCGGTCCTGCGCGGGGTCAGGCCCCGAGCTCGGTCTGCTTGCGCCAACGGATGCCGGCGTTGATGAACCCGTCGATATCGCCGTCGAACACCGCGCTGGGGTTCCCGGACTCGTACTCGGTCCGGAGGTCCTTGACCATCTGGTACGGCTGCAGCACGTACGAACGCATCTGGTCGCCCCAGGAGGCCTTCACGTCGCCCGCGAGCGCCTTCTTCGCCGCGCTCTCCTCCGCCTGGCGCTGCAGCAGCAGCCGCGACTGGAGCACCCGCAGGGCGGCGGCACGGTTCTGGATCTGCGACTTCTCGTTCTGCATCGACACGACGATGCCGGTGGGGATGTGGGTCATCCGCACGGCCGAGTCGGTCGTGTTGACGCTCTGACCACCCGGGCCCGAGGAGCGGAACACGTCCACCTTGATCTCGCTCTCGGGGATTTCGACGTGGTCGGTCTGCTCGATGAGCGGGATCACCTCGACGGCCGCGAACGATGTCTGCCGGCGACCCTGGTTGTCGAACGGTGAGATCCGCACGAGCCGGTGGGTGCCTGCCTCGACGGACAACGTGCCGAACGCATACGGCGCCTTGATCTCGAACGTGGCGGACTTCAGACCCGCCTCCTCCGCGTAGGAGGTGTCCAGCACGGCCGCCGGGTAGCCCTTCTGCTCGGCCCAGCGCAGGTACATCCGCATGAGCATCTCGGCGAAGTCGGCGGCGTCGACGCCACCGGCCCCGGCGCGGACGGTGATCACGGCCTCACGCTGGTCGTACTCGCCGGAGAGCAGGGTGCGGATCTCCAGGTCGCTGAGAGCGTCGTGGATCTTGGTCAGTTCCGCTTCGGCCTCGGCGAGGGTGTCGGCGTCGTCCTCCTCCTCGGCGAGCTCGACGAGGGCACCGAGGTCCTCGATGCGCTCACCCAGCTTGTCGAGGCGCTCCAGATCCGTCTGCGCGTGGGACAACTGGCTGGTCACCCGCTGGGCGGCGTCCGCGTCGTCCCACAGATCCGGTGCCGCGGCCTCCTCCGAGAGTTGCGCGATCCGCGCCCTCAGTCCCTCGGGATCGGACACAGCCTTGATCGAGTCGAGGATCTTGGTCAGACCCTGGATCTCCGTCGGGAAGTCGGTAGCCACAATCCGCAAGGTTACGCGATGTCCACCCAGCCCTCGCCGGAGTCCGCTGGAGCCGGCCCGAGCAGGTGTTGGTACCGGTCCCGGCCCGGGCGAAGCCAGGGCCACCGACCGTCATGGTCGGCCCAGACGAGTTGCAGCGCGGGAACCACCCGCCGGTCCGGACCCCCGTAGATCTCCTGCGCCCAGATCAGGCGGCGCGGACTCCAGACCTCGATCAGCTGGTAGGGATGCGGCCGGCCTGCACCGATGACCTCACCAGCCGAGAGCCTGCGCCCGTCCCGGATCTCGACACCGAGATCGTTCAGGACCGGGGTGGCGTCGCGGACGGCCAGTCCGCTGATCACGAGTTCCGGATGCCCGTGGTAGCGGGTCAACCCGATCGTGTACGCCATCGGCGGGCTCGCCGGGCCG
The DNA here is from genome assembly GCF_019947135.1 of Occultella gossypii. Taxonomy (GTDB): domain Bacteria; phylum Actinomycetota; class Actinomycetes; order Actinomycetales; family Beutenbergiaceae; genus Occultella; species Occultella gossypii. The sequence goes on from NZ_JAGSHT010000014.1 coordinate 26,023, forward strand.
GCTCCGACTGTGCAGATGGCCCACCCGTGTTCCTTGATCAGTCCCACCCAGTGCGCCCGGATCTCTGCGTCCGTCATCCCTTGGCACTTCAGGCACATGTTGCCTCCTCGGCTCGCTATCCCTGCACGGTAGAAGTCGGTCAGGCGCCCGCCGAAGTGCGGCCCGAACCCTGTGGACGACGGTGCAACCTGGGCCGGGTGTGGACGCCCGAACCTGGATCCAGGGCAGGCCGACGGCCCTCGCCGATGGCATGCTTGGCCGCGAACGCAACCGGCCCGACACGGGAGACTCAGCATGATCTTCGGATTCGGCAAGAAGAAGGCGGCGGCAGCACCCAGCCTGGACCTGCGTCGCGATGGCGTCGGGTTCGCCGACGTCACCACCGAGGACGAGGTCGACGCGGCGGTGGCCGCGGGGCGGCTGGAGTGGTTCTGGCTCACGGCACCGCAGTTCGGCGGCCCGGAGCTGCCGATGAACCGGCTCGCCGGGCCACCGGGCGTCGCCGCCGCGAGGGAGTGGATCGACGACCAGATCAGCCTCGCTCTGCAGCGCGGCGAGCAGGTCAGTGGCGGTGGCGACATGACCTACGACGACGGCGGCAGCCGGGTGCCGCGGGTCGTCACCTACGACTTCGGCGCCGTCGGGAGATTCGTCCTCAACTTCTGGTGACCGAGGTCCCTCGCCTGTTCTCCGGCCAAAAGACCCGACGCGTCGTCCGGGCGACCTACGCTGCCGACATGCAGACCTTCGACGGCCGTGACGGCACCCGGCTCGCCTACCATCGCGCCGGTGCGGGTGAGCCGCTGATCTGCCTGCCCGGTGGCCCGATGCAGGCCTCGGCCTACCTCGGCGACCTCGGCGGGCTGTCCGACCATCGTGCGCTGGTGCTGCTGGACCTGCGTGGCACCGGAGCGTCCGAGGTGCCGCGGGATGCGGCCACCTACCGGTGCGATCGACAGGTCGAGGACGTCGAGGCGCTGCGCGTGGACCTGGCGCTCGATCGGATCGACCTGCTCGCGCACTCGGCCGGCGCGAGCCTGGCCCTGTTGTACGCCGCCCGGCACCCGGAGCGGATCAGGCACCTCGTCCTGGTCAACCCCAGCCCACGCGCGCTCGCCGTTGACGTCAGCGACGCCGACCGGCGCGAACGGGCCGAGCTGCGTCGAAGCGAACCCTGGTTCCCCGGGGCGTGGGCAGCCTTCGAGCGGATCTGGTCCGGCGAACCCACGGCCGCCGACTGGACGGCGATCACACCGTTCACCTACGGCCGCTGGGACCACGACGCTCGGGCGCATGCGGCGCTCGCGGACCGGCAGCGCAATGATGAGGCCGCCGCGATCTACTACGGCGCCGGTGCGATCGACCCGATCGCGCTCCGGACCGAGCTCGCGGAGGTGCCGTTCCCCACGCTGGTCGTGGCCGGTGAGTTCGACGTCGCCCTGCCGCCACGCTGCGCCGCCGAGTTTGCCACGGTGTTCCCCGATGCCGAGCTGCTCGTCCAACCGCGCGCCGGACACTTCCCCTGGCTCGACGACCCCGGCTTGTTCGTCGACCATCTCGTGGGCCATCTGTCCTGACCCCTCAGGACCTCACCGCAGCTGCTCGACTGCCACGATGAACACGAAACGCACCGCGTCAGGTCCCGGCGTAGGCTGACCGCTCGTGCCCCGCCTGCTCGCCGACACCGCCCCGCTGCGGGTCCCGGCGTTCCGGCGGCTGTGGTGGGGCCTGGGCATCTCCAACCTCGGCACCCAGCTGACCGCGGTCGCCGTCGGGCTCGAGGTCTACTCCCTGACCGGGTCCACCCTCGCCGTCGGCATCCTCGGCATCTGCGCGCTCGTGCCACTCGTGGTGCTGGGCCTGTACGGCGGGGCGCTCGTGGACCACTTCGACCGCCGCAAGGTGGCGCTGCTCGCCTCCACGGCGCTGCTGGTGGTTACGGCCCTGCTGGCCGCCCAGGCCTGGGCCGGCGTGGAGAGCGTCGGGGTGCTCTACGCGCTGGTGGCGATGCAGTCCGCGGCGAGCGCGGTGAACAACCCGGCCCGATCCGCGATCATCCCGCGGCTGGTGCCGCCGACCCAGCTCGCGGCGGCGAACGCGCTGCAGACCCTGGCCTGGAACGTCGCGTTGACCGGCGGCCCGCTGCTCGGCGCCGCACTCGTGGCGTGGCGGGGCTACGAGGTCGCCTACACCCTGGACATGGTGCTGTTCGTGGCGTCGCTGTACGCGCTCTGGCGCCTGCCCGACCTACCGCCGGAGACGCCCGACGGCGCAGCGCCCGTCGGGCGCAGGGGCGTCGGTCTGTCGTCGGTCCTGGACGGTCTGCGCTACCTCGGCACCCGGCCCAACCTGCGCATGACGTTCCTGCTCGACCTGAGCGCCATGGTGCTGGCCATGCCCCGGGTGCTGTTCCCCGCCGTCGGGGTGTTGTGGATCGGCGGCGGCGAGGCGACCACCGGCGCACTGACCGCCGCGATCGCGGTCGGCGCGGTGCTGGCGAGCGCGCTCTCCGGCGGTCTGTCCGCCGTGCGCGCCCAGGGCAAGGTGATCGTCGGCGCGATCTCGGCGTTCGCCGTCGCCGTCATCGGGTTCGGCGTGGTGTTGCTGCTGGCCGGTGAGACCGATCCGGACACCGTGGTGGTGTGGGCGCTGGTCGCGGCCATCGTGGTGCTCGCGGTGGCGGGCGCGGCGGACTCGGTGTCCTCGATCTTCCGGCAGACGATCCTGCAGGCCGCGACGCCGGACGCGATGCGCGGCCGGTTGCAGGGCGTGTTCGTGGTGGTCGTGGCCGGCGGGCCACGCCTGGGCGATGTGGTGGTCGGCGCGCAGGCGTCCTGGTTCGGTGAGGGCGCCGCCGCGGTGATCGGCGGGTGCCTGTGCCTGCTCGCCGTGGCGGCGCTGGCCGTGACACAGCGCCGGTTCCTCGCCTACGACGGTGCGAACCCGACGGCGTAGCCTCGAACCATGACGCGCGACGCCGCCACCACGGACTGGACCGCCTACTACGAGCGCGGCCAGGGACGCACCGCACGCGACCTGGTGCGTCACGGCGCCGAGGCACGGAGCACGCCGGGGCATGCGGTGGACCTGGGCTGCGGCGACGGCGCCGAGGCCGCGTGGCTGCTCACCAACGGGTGGCGGGTCACGGCCATCGACCGGACACCGGAGGCGATGCCCCTGGTCCACCGGAACGCGACGACCGCGCTCGGGCGGGAGCCCGGTCCCCTGCTCACCACCGTGGTGGCCGACCTGGCCGACGCCCCGATCCCGACGGCGGACCTGATCCTGGCCAGCGCCAGCCTCCCGTTCGTGCCGGAGCACGCGTTCGAGGGGATGTGGCAGCGGATCCGGGCCGCCCTGGCGGACGGTGGCGTGCTGGCTGTCAACCTGTTCGGGGTGAACGACTCGTGGGCCCACCCCGAGACCGGCATCGCGAACATGACGTTCCACGACCGGCCCGGCGCGGAGGCACTCTTCGACGGGCTCGAGCTGGTCGAACTCACCGAGGTCGAGTACGACGGGCCGTCCGGGGTCGGCCCCAAGCACTGGCACCGGTTCGACGTGATCGCGCGCGGCTGAGCAGCGCCGGCCGGTTCAGGTCCGCGCCGGCTGGTAGGACTCGTACCGCTGCAGCCAGGCCGCGCGCACCTGCGGCGAGTGGGCGTCCTGGACGCAGAACTCGTTCCCTTCCGGATCCGCCATCACGACCCACGGCCGGTCCTCGCCATGGCCGACGTCCACCCGGGTGGCCCCCAGCCCTTCCAGGCGCGCCACCTCGGCGTCCCGGTCCTCGGGTCGCAGGTCCAGATGCAGCCGGTTCTTGCTCGTCTTGGGCTCCGGGACCTTGATGAACAGCAGGTCGGCCACGACGCAGTCCTCCCGACTCCCCTCCGACGGCTCGACCACCCACTCGGGATCGGTGTCCCGGCTGATCACCCAGTCGAGGGCCTCCGCCCAGAACCGGGCCAGCGGCCCGGGGTCGTGACAGTCGACGACGAGTGCACCGATGCGCAGTCCCATGGGGCCACCGTAGGCGCGACCTGCGCGGACGGTCGAGGAGTTTTCGGGTGGCGGTCGCTCGGCCGCGATGACCTCAGCGAAGTGCCGAACTCAGCGCCTCGCGCTCCTCAAGCAGCCACGCATGGGTGACGAGGATCGTCTCCCCCACACCCTCGTCCCACATCCGCGCCCAACCGCCGCCCTTGGTCCGGGCGGCGTGCTCCATGGCGAGGTAGGACCGGGCGAACCGGCGGTCGAGGACCTCCACCAGGTGCAGCCGCTCGGAGCGGTCCAGGCCGTAGGCCTCGGCGAAGATCCGCATCCGGCGCCCGGTGTCGACGTCGGCCAGGGCCGGGTCGCGCCGCTCGGGCGGCCGCACCGGGGCCCAGTACAGTAGCGTGGTGGCGACGTCGAGGAGGCGGGTGGACGGCCCGGCCATGTCGAAGTCGATCAGCGCCACCGGCCGGCCCTCGGAGAAGATGACATTCTCGATCGTGACGTCGTTGTGCCCGATCACGTCGGGAGCATCGAAGACGCGTGGGACGCCGTCGAACTCGATGCGCTCGGGCCAGCTCACGCCGTCGGGCAGTGGCACGTCCGCCGAGACGTCATGGAGACGGCGCTGCAGGACGGCCAGGTCGACCAGGACGTCCTCGGTCACGGCCCAGCGGTGCACGGGCCGCCCGCCCATCTCACCGTCGACGAACGTGACCACCTCGCGACCGGCCGCGTCGATGCCGAGGAACCGGGGCGCGCCGTCGAAACCCGTCGCCTCCAGATGTGCCAGGTAGGCCTCGACGGCGGGGCTGTGGCCCCCGCGGGGTCGGCGCACCGTGGCGCCCTTGCGGACCAGCCCGTCGCTGACGTCGCCGCCGAGCAGCGGCACCTCCGGCTGCCCGGCGGCACCGAAGTCGGTCGAGCTCACCGGCGTCGGCGGCGCTCGAGCACCTTGGCGTACCCGGAGATGCCCCGGCGCACGGCCCTGAGCAGGCGGGTGTCCGACGTCGGCGTCACCAGCGTCGCGAGCGAGACCGGCAGCTCCGATCCGACCACGGCACGCAGGTGGGAGAACGTGTCGAACCCGGCCTTGCCGTGGTAGGCGCCCATCCCGGAGCGGCCGACCCCCCCGAACGGGATCCCCGGCAAGGACTGGGAGACCGCGAAGTCGTTGCGGGACACGCTGCCCGAGCGGGTCCGCGCGACGAACGCGGCGAACTCCGGGTCGTGCGGGCCGTACCAGGTGGCCACGAGCGGGGCCGGCTTCTCGGCGAGGAGATCGATGACGTCATCGACGTCGTCGTAGGTGTGCACGGCCAGGACGGGGCCGAACACCTCCTCGTGGGCGATCTCCATCTCGTCCGTGACCCCGAGGATCACCGTGGGCGGCAGGATCCGAGCCGCGCGCAGCGCTTCCTCGCCGTCGTCGTCGGAGCGCATCGACCCGATCACCTGCGCGCCCTTGGCGGCGGCGTCCTCGATGAGGTTGACCACGCGGTCGTAGGCGGCGTCGTTGATGAGGGTAGTGACCTCGTTCTCCTCGAACATGTCCGGGACCACCCGGCCCCAGGCGTTGAACACCTCCTGGACGAACGAGCGGGTGGCCAGCTCCGGCACGTACACGTCGTCCGGGGACACGCAGGTCTGGCCGGCGTTGGCGATCCGGGACAGGGCCACCCGTTCGGCGGCACGGCGCATGGCGGAACGATCCGCGGCGGTCTTCTCGCTGATCACCGCGGGGTTCTTGCCACCGAGCTCGAGCGTGACCGGGGTCAGGTTCTTCGCGGCGGCGGCCATGATCGCCGAGCCGGTGCGCGCGGACCCGGTGAAGAACAGGTGGTCCAGGTCCAACGAGGCGAACTCGCTCGAGACGGTCACGTCGCCGGTGAGCACGGCCAGCTCCTCGACGTCGAACGCGTCATGCATCGCGTTCGCGAACACCTCGGAGGTGTTCGGGATGAGCTCGGACATCTTCATCATCACCCGGTTGCCGGCCGCGAGGGCGGACAGCGCCGGGATCGCGGTGAGGTTGATCGGGTAGTTCCAGATGCCCATCACGCCGACCACGCCGAGCGGTGACGGCTGCACCTCGGTGCGCATCCCAGCCAGGCGGCCCGCCGCTCCCCCGACCCGGCCCCACGGATGACGCGGGCGCATCCATGCGCCCACCCTGGCCCGGGTGAGTTCGGCCTCGATGGCGAGGGTGGTCACGTCGGAGACCAGTGTGGTGATCTCCGGGCGGTGACCGAAGTCCGCCGAGATCGAGGCCACCAGATCGTCCGCATGGGAGACGACGGCGTGCGCGAACCGGTCGATCCGGTCCCGGCGCAGCGCGGCGGAGGGGGGTCCGTCGCGGTGGAAGGCGGAGCGCTGCAGTTGCAGCACCTCCGACATCGGGGTAGCGGTGGTGGTCGCGCTCATTGCTCCACTGTGCCCCTTTCGGGCGCGAATCGCTAGCGAGCGCGGCCGGAGGCCCTCGACACACGTCCCGACTGGAACGTTCACAACTTCTGCTAGGGTCCAGAGCGCCGAAGTTGACGAGTCAACTTCGGGCATTGCTGGTTCGGAACCGACCGGAGCTGACCGCCCGCTCGCCACGGCAATGCCGCCCCGCGTCGCCCATATCGGCGCGCAATCGACCCGCGCGCCCCTCCGCCGGCGCGTCGAAGTCCGACCGACCGAACGGATGTGATTCTCCGCACCAGCTGACCCGTGTGCGCCCACGGGCGCCCCGGCCCGAGACCTTCGGCCGGTGGCCGCGCACCCGAGTTCGCGCGAGTTCACATTCTGTGCTGCCACGCGCCATCGCCCGTTCGATGAATCCCTACTGACGAAGGAGGTGACGCGTGAACGTCCCTGAAGAGGTGCAGTTCGGCGTCCTGACAGTTGTCGTGATCCTGGTGCTGTTCTACGGCATCACGTTTCTCATCTCGACCCGCATCGGCAAGAAGGAGGAGAACGCCGACGGCTACATGACGGCGGGCAACAACATCGGGTTCGGCATCTCGGCCGCCAGCATGACCGCGACCTGGATCTGGGCGTCCTCGATGTACGCATCCGCGACGTCCGGCTACACATACGGGATCTCGGGCCCGATCCACTACGGCCTGTGGGGCGCCCTGATGATCCTGTTCATCTACCCGTTCGGGCGCCGGATCCGCACGGTGGCGCCGAAGGCACACACCCTCGCCGAGGTGATGTTCGCCCGGCACGGCCGCTCCAGCCAGGTGATGCTGGCAGGCTCGAACGTGGTCGGCTCGGTGATCAGCCTGATGTCGAACTTCATCGCCGGTGGCGCGCTGATCAGCCTGCTGTCCCCGTTCTCGTTCTTCCAGGGCGTGATCGCCGTGGCCGGCGGTGTGCTGCTCTACACCCTGTGGTCCGGCTTCCGGGCGTCGGTGCTGACCGACTTCGTGCAGGTGGTCGCGATGCTCGGCGCCGTGGTGATCATCGTGCCGGCCATCTTCATCGCGGCGGACTTCCCCGCGGCGTTCGAGACCGGCGCGGCCAACCTGACGCCCCAGCAGGGCAGCTTCTTCTCCAGCGACGCGTTCCTGAACCAGGGCGCCCCGTACATCGCGGCGGTGCTCGCCTACGCGATCGGCAACCAGACCATCGCGCAGCGGCTGTTCGCCGTCCGTGAGGACCTGATCAAGCGCACGTTCGTCACCGCCACCTTCGGGTACGGCGCCATGGTGATCGGCGTCGGAATGCTCGGCGTCCTGGCCCTGTACCTGGGCATCGAGCCCGCCGGCGGAGACGTCAACAACCTGGTGCCGCAGATGGCGGCGACGTATCTGACGCCGGCGCTGCTGGTGCTGTTCTTCGTGATGATCATCGGGGCGCTCTCCTCCACCGCCGACTCCGACCTGGCAGCACTGTCCTCGATCGTGATGACGGACGGCTACGGTCAGACGGTCGGCAAGGAGAACGCGAACCCGAAGACCATGCTGCTGATCGGCCGGATCACGATGATCGTGGCCACCGCCGCAGCCGTCGCATTCGCGAGCCTGCAGCTGAGCATCCTGGACCTGCTCGTGTTCGTCGGCGCCCTCTGGGGTGCGCTGGTGTTCCCCGTGATCGCCAGCTTCTACTGGGACCGGGTCACCAACAAGGCGTTCACCATCTCGGTGATCGCCGCGCTGGCCGTGTTCCTGCCGGTCCGGTTCGCGCTGGTGCCGCTCGACGGCGCCGTGGGCATCGTCGTGGACGTGCTGGCCGTGATCGGCGTGGGAGTGGTGATCGGGCTGATGGCCTTCGGGTTCTTCGGAGCCCGGGTCGGCAGGATCGCCGGGGCCGTGGCCGCGCTCGCGACGGCACCGTTCGCCATCGGGACGCTGCACGAGTACACGACCCTGACCGCCTCACTCGTCGCATATTCGGTCTCGACGATCGTCTGCACGGCCATCACCATGCGCAACCGGGAACGTTTCGACTTCGCGCTGATCAAGCAACGGGTCGGCGACTTCGACGACACCCCCGACGACGAACCCGTCGCCGCCAGCGCTCACTGAACCACCGGATCGAGAGGAGAGTCAGATGTCCATTTCCACCATCGCCCTGACGGCTTACGTCCTGATTTGGCCCGTGATCGTCGCCGTCGTCCATGCGTGTGTTTCTCGGCCCTTCGGCTCAGGCGGTCCAGCCGCCCCGGCGGTACGCCGGGGTCCCGAACGCGAGCACGGCGAGCGAAGCGAGCATGGCGGCCACGATCACGATGCTCATCGCGGCGGCGGTGCCACCGAGCATGCCCACCAGCGGGGCCACCAGGCCGGCCACACCGGACTGGGCGCAGCCGATCATGGCCGCGGCTGCGCCGGCCCGCTCGCCGTGCCGCGTCAGCGCCAGCGCGGACGCGTTCGGTGGGATCAGCGAGTTCACCGCGAGCATCAGCCAGAGCGGGATCAGCAGGCCGACGAGTCCGCCGATGCCGGTCACGCCCACGACGAGGAGCACCACGGCGAAGAACGTCGCGACCGGCAGCGCCAGGCGCATGATCCGGATCGGCGCGAACCTACGCACGAGCGCGGCGTTGACCTGCGCGCCGAGCACGAGGCCGATGCCGTTGATGGCGAAGAGGAGGGAGAACTGGTGCTCGCTGAGCCCGTACCCCTCGCGGATCACGAACGGTGAGCCGGAGACGTAGGCGAACAGGGCCGCCATGCCCAGGCCTGGCAGCAGGGCGAGGGCGACGAACTGCCGGTCCCGCAGCAGCACGCCGTAGGACCCCATGACCGCCCGGGTACTGGTGGAGCGCTTCTCCTTCGGCAGCGACTCCGGCAGGAACCGCGCGACGATGAAGAACAGGATGACGCCGTACAGGGCGAGTGCGGCGAACACCATCTTCCAGTCCCAGATCGAGGCGATGATGCCGCCGATGGTCGGAGCCAGCAGCGGGGCGACCCCGATCACCAGCATCAGCCGGGACAGCACTGCGGAGGCCTCCGCGCCCGAGAGCCGGTCCCGGATCACGGCAACGGCCACCACGCCGGCGGCCGCGTTGCCCATGCCCTGGATCGTCCGCAGCACGATCAGCGGCGCCACGTCCGCGACCAGGAGGCACAGCAGCGAGGCGACCACGTGCACCACCAGGCCGACCAGCACCGGCAGCCGGCGCCCGTACCGGTCCGAGAGCGGGCCGATCAGCAGCTGCCCGAGCGCGCCACCGATCAGGGTCGCGGTGATCGTGAACTGCACCGACGCCGTGCCCGCGGCGAGGTCCGTGACCACCTCGGGCAGCGACGGCAGGTACATGTCCGTGGTGAGTGCTCCGAGTGCGGACATCGACCCGAGCAGCAGGATCAGCTTCACCGGGGCACGACGCCTCGCCGTGGCCGCTACCGGGGTACCGGGGTCGGCCGGGACCGGGGGCAGCGGGGGGACGGTGGCGACGGCGGGGGCGAGCTGGACGGCGGTCGCGGCCGCGTCGAACAGATCGTCGGAGGAGGAGACGCGGGGCGCCGGCGCGTGGACGCGCGAGGGTGAGGTGTCAGCAGTCAATCGAGGATTCCCGTGGGGCAGAGGGGTGATCGGGCGGCCGGGAACAGACCCTCGGCACCATCCATTGTCCGGCCTCCGGGATCCGAAGTCGAATCGTTTCGTGCACGGATTCCTGTGATGCTGGCGACAGTTCCGTGGCGGGATTCGCCCCGGCCGGACCGGGGCAACCGGTGGTCCGCGAACGGGCATGGAACGGCCCGTGAACAGCAGGCCCGGCGCCGGTGGCGGCGGTGCCCCCCAGTGCGCTCGGAGGCGGGCCCGGACGTGGCCGTGGAGCGTGCCGGGGCGGTCCGCTGGTCCGGCCGCCGGACCTTTCGGTCTCAGCCCTTGGCGGCCTTCGCCGCCGCCTTCGCGGCGCGCTTGGTCTCGCGGACCTTGAGCAGCGACTCGGGGTCCACGACGTCGGCGATCGAGCGGAACGACCCGGCCTCGCCGTAGGCGCCGGCCGACTCCCGCCAGCCCGCTGCCGTCAGGCCCGCCTGCTTGCCGAGCAGGGCGAGGAAGATCTTCGCCTTCTGCTCGCCAAATCCGGGCAACGACTTCAGACGGCGCAGCACCTCGGCGCCGTCCGGCTCGCCGGCCGTCCAGATCCGGGCCGCATCGCCGTCGTAGTCGGTCACGATCGCGCCACACAGGGCCTGGATCCGCCCAGCCATCGAGCCGGGGAACCGGTGCACCGCGGGGGGTGTGGCACACAGCGCCGAGAACTCCTCCGGGTCCATGCCGGCGATCGTGGCCGCGTCGATACCGCCCACTCGCTCGGCGATCTTGCGCGGTCCGATGAACGCGGTCTCCATCGCCACCTGCTGGTCCAGAAGCATGCCGATCAGAAGTGCGAGGGGATCGGAGGAGAGCAGGGTGTCGGCGTCCGGGTCGCCGGTCAGGTGGAGGTCCATGTGCCGATCCTGCCACCGGTCACCGGCTCTGACCACCGCCAGCCAGCCCATGTTTTGGCAAAGGTTTACCCTATGGACGGTTTGAGAAATGTGGAGGTTGTCTCAACAGAGTAACAATGAACGGCATCGAATCCGGCCGGGATCCGGCCCTGATCGACCGTGGTGCGGTTTGCTCTCAGGCGCATGAGCCTGCGGCTGAGAGCGAATCGTCGTCGGACCGTTCGAGGGCCGAAAAATGGCCGAATTCTGCGTTTGTAGCCCTTCGGAGACGCGCCTACGGTGGATCGACACCATGACCGTCGGGGTGACCCGTCCGGTGCCGCGCGCCCCAGTGGTCGTGCCGCCGGGAGGCTATGCCTCGTCCAACCGAAGGGACCATGATGACAATCACTTCGCGCCGCAAGGCCGCGATGTTCGCGACGGCGGGAGCCGTCGCACTCGGGCTTGCCGCCTGCGGGGGTGGCGGCGACGCCGAAGGAGGAGGAACCGACGGTGGCGACACCGGCGGCAGCAGCGGCGAGGCGCTGACCCTCGAGCAGTTGCAGGAAGAGGGCACGATCACCGTCGGGTTCGCCGGCGAGGCCCCGTACAGCTTCGAGGAGGGCGGCGAGCTCACCGGCGCCACCGTCGCGTTGCACGAGCGGATCTGGAACGAACTCGGCATCGAGAACGTCGAGGGCGTCCAGGCCGAGTTCGGCCAGCTGATCCAGGGTCTGAACGCGGGCCGGTTCGACGTTATCGCCGCCGGGATGTCGATCCTGCCCGAGCGCTGCGAGCAGGCCATCTTCTCCGACCCGGAATTCATGTACACGACCGCGCTGATGGTCCCCGAGGGCAACCCGGAGGGCTTGACCGACATGCAGTCGATCGTCGACTCCGGCGTCCAGATGGCCGCCCTGACCGGTGCCATCGAGGCCACCTACGCCACCGACCTGGGCATCTCCGCGATGGAGGTCGGCAACCCGCAGGACGGCTTGGACGCCGTGGTCAACGGCCGCGCCGACGTCTTCGCCCTCACGGGCATCTCGCTGAACTGGATGGCCGACAACAACCCGGACGCCCCGATCGAGGTCACCGAGTCCTTCGTCGCGAACATCGACGGCGTTGACCAGGTGGGTGCCGGTGGCACGGTGTTCCGCCCGTCCGACACCGACCTACGGGACGCCTACAACGAGCAGCTCGCGGGCATCGTCGGGGACGAGGCCTCCTACCTCGAAGTCGTCGGTGACTTCGGTTTCACCGCCGAGGAGCGCCCCACGGGTGAGATCACGACCGAGCAGTTCTGCGCGGGCGACATCGGCTGATTCCGCCAGCCTATGAATGACAACATCGATGCGCTGATCGCGGCGCTCCCCGACCTGCGCAGCGGCGTGTTCATCACGCTGCAGCTCACGGTCGGGGGCGTCGTGCTCGCGTTCGTCATCGCCATCGTCCTCGGCCTGGCGGCACGTAGTCCGCGCTGGCCGGCGCGGGTACCCGCCCGGGTCCTCATCGAGTTCTTCCGCGGCACCTCGCTACTGGTGCAGCTGTTCTGGTTCTTCTACGTCATGCCGCTCTTCGGCATCCAGTTGGACGCGCTGCTCTGTGGTGTGCTGGCGCTCGGCCTGAACTACGGCGCCTACGCCGCAGAGGTGGTCCGCGGCTCGATCAACTCCGTGCCCAAGGGCCAGTGGGAAGCCGCGACCGCGCTCTCGCTGAGCCCAGCGCGCAAGCTCCGCAAGATCATCTGGCCGCAGGCCTGGGCGATCATGATCCCCTCGCTCGCGAACCTGGCCGTGATGCTCCTCAAGGGCACCGCCGTCGCCTACATCATCCTCATGCACGACCTCACCTGGGAGACCGACCAACTGCGCCAGGACACCGGCAACACGTTCTTCGCCTACGGCGTCGGCATGATCATCTACTTCCTCATCTCCTACGCCATGGTGCTCGGCGCGAACGCGCTCGAGCGCCACGCGAAGCGCCGGCTCGGCCAGGGTCCGCCGAAGGGCGGCCTGTTCAGCGTGCGCATCACCGACAAGGCGACGACAGACCCGAAGCCGGCTGCGAACGCAGGCAGCGGCGGAGCGGGGGTCGCCTGATGGACTGGTGGAGTTGGGATCGCGCCATCGAGGTGCTCCCCGAACTGCTCGTGGCCTTCGTCAAGGTCACGCTCGTCGCGACCGTGATCGGCTCGGCGATCGCCGCCGTGCTCGGCCTGATCATCGCGATCGTGCGCCGCACCGCGCCGGCGTTCATCGCGGCGCCGGTGCACGCGATCATGGAGTTCATCCGGATGACGCCCATCGTCATCCAACTGCTGTTCGTCTTCTACACGTTCACCTCGGTCGACGGCATGACGCTCGGTGTGATCGTGCTGGGCGTGCACTACGCCAGCTACATGGCCGAGGTCTACCGATCCGGGATCGACGCGGTGCCGAAGGGGCAGTGGGAAGCCGCGAAGGCCCTGTCCATGTCCCCCGCGCGCACCTGGCGCAAGGTGGTCATCCCCCAGGCCCTCCGGACCACGTTGCCGGCCCTGGGTACCTGGGTGATCTCGATGCTCAAGGACACGCCCTACCTCACGGTCATCTTCGTCGTGGACATGGTGCGGCAGGCCGAGAACTATGGATCGCGAACCTTTGTCTACACCGAGTCGATCACGATGGCCGGCCTGATCTTCCTGGCCGCCAGCTACCCGATCTCGGTCCTGCTGCGCAGAATGGAGAAGCGCCTTGCCACCTACTGATTCCACCGCGGTCGCCGGACAACCGGCGATCCGCTTCGAGAACGTGGTCAAGAAGTTCGGCGACCACGTCGTGCTGGACGACCTGAACTTCGACGTCCAGCGCGGCGAGCGGGTCACCCTGATCGGGCCGTCCGGCTCGGGCAAGACCACGATCCTGCGCCTGGTGATGACGCTCGAGCACCTCACCGGCGGGTACGTCTTCGTCGACGGCGAGCCGCTCACCCACATGGAGGTGAACGGTCGCCGGGTGGAACGCCGTCCGAAGGACGTCGCCCGGACCACCCAGAAGATCGGGATGGTGTTCCAACAGTTCAACCTGTTCCCGAACATGTCCGTGCTGGAGAACATCACCGAGGCCCCGGTGCACGTGCTCGGCAGGTCCCAGGACCAGGCCCGCACCCGCGGCCTGGAACTACTGGACCAGGTCGGGCTCGCGGACAAGGCCGACGAGCACCCGACGCGTCTCTCGGGTGGTCAGCAGCAGCGGGTGGCGATCGCCCGCGCCCTGGCCATGGACCCCGAGATCCTGCTCCTGGACGAGGTCACCTCGGCCCTGGACCCGGAACTGGTCGGCGAGGTCCTCGGGGTGCTGCGTGACGTCGCCAAGAGCACCGACATCACGATGCTGATCGTCACCCACGAGATGCAGTTCGCCCAGGACGTCTCGCACCGCGTGCTGATGTTCGACGGCGGCAGCATCGTCGAGGAGGCCTCCCCCGACGTCATGTTCACCGCTCCGGAACACGAGCGCACCCGGGCGTTCCTCCAGGCCGTGCTGTAGCCGGCCCGGCGGTGCACGGACCCGCCTGGCTGTCGACGAAGCCTGCCGCACCCCCGGGTGCGGCTGGCTTCGTCCGGTGCTGGGCAACGACACGGTGGGTACCACGATCGGCGAGTTCAAGGGTCCGATCCCCTCTAGGGTTCGGAGCATGGCCTCGCCCTCACGCGCCCTGGGACGCGGCACCGTCGTCCGCTATGCGATCGGCTCCGTCGGGACCGGGGGCTTCGGTACCCTGCCCGGCCTGGTGTTGCTCATCTACATGACCAACACGCTGGGCGTGAACCCCGCCTTCGCCGGTGCCGCGTTCACGGTGTCGAAGATCTGGGACGTGATCATCGACCCCTGGATCGGTGCGCGCAGCGATCGCAGCCTCGCCCGCACCGGCGCGCGTCGCTCCTTCATGGTGCTCGGCGCCATCGGCCTGCCGGTGTTCTTCGTGCTCACCTTCGCGGTGCCGCCCGGTCTGTCGGAACTGGCCTCGGCCGCATGGGTGCTGATCGGATTCCTGCTCGCTGCCACGGCCTTCAGCTTCTTCCAGGTGCCCTACATCGCCCTCCCGGCCGAACTCGTCGACGGCTACGACGACCGCACGCGCCTGATCTCGGCGCGCGTCATCGTGCTCGCCCTCGCGATCCTCGCCTTCGGTGGTGGTGCCACCGAGATCGTCGCGCTGGTCACCGCGGGCGGCGGAACCGAATACCTCGGCTACCTCGTGATGGCGGGCGTCGCGGGACTCATCTTCCTCATCGCGTTCCTCATCGCCTCGACGGTGGAACGCAGCGCGCGCGGCACCTCGAAGCCGATGGTGCCCGTACCCGCGCCGGAAGACGGAACCGCCGCCCCGAAGGTGGGCCTGGGTATGCACTACCGGCGCGGCTGGTCGGCGGTGCGCAGCAGTCAGCCCTACCGGGCGCTGCTCGTCACGTTCGTCGTCCAGGCGCTCGCGATCGGGCTCATGCTCGCGGGCGTCGCGTATGTGGCCGCCGAGATCCTCGGTACCGGCGTGCTCCTGCTGTTCCTGTCGCTCATCGCCCCAGCGCTCCTCGTCACGCCCGTGTGGTCGGCGCTCTCCCGCCGCATCGGCAAGGAACGGGCGCTGCGGATCGCGACCGTCATGTTCGCCGTCGCGGCGCTGTCGCTCGTCCTGCTCATCTGGTTCCCGGGGCCGTGGCTCTACGCCCCGGTCGCGCTCGCCGGCGCCGCGTACGCGGGCCTGCAGTCGCTCCCCCTGGCGATGCTCCCCGACACGGTCGCCCACGACGCGGTGCGGAACGGACCCGGCCGGGCCGGCACGTTCAGTGGCGTCTGGACCGCCGGTGAGACCGCCGGGCTCGCGTTCGGCGGCACAATCCTGTCGATCGTGCTCGCCGTCACCGGGTTCATCCCGACCGTCGCCGAACAGACCGCGACCCAGCCCGAGAGTGCGATCGTCGGCATCATCGTGAGTTTCAGCGCCATTCCGGCGGCGCTGATGTTCGGCAGCCTCCTCTCGCTCGCGCGCTACCCGCTGCGCAGATCCGACATCGACCGGAACACGCGCCGCGTGGATGCCGAGCCCGCCGCTGGGAACGGAGCCCCCACCGCATGAGCACCTTCGCCGAAGAACCGGTAACCATCCTCGATGAGTTGCGCGCCCTGCGCGAGCACGACGCCCCCACGCACGGCGGACGCGTGCTGTCCTACGTCTACGACCCCGGGGTTGCCGAGCTCGACGAGCTCGCCGCCGACGCCGCGCGTCTCATGCAGCCCGTGAACGGACTCGACCCCACCACGTTCGGCTCGGTGGCGGCGCTCGAACGGGACGTCATCGCGTTCGTGCGGGACCTGCTGCACGGCGATTCCGACGTCGTGGGCACCGTCACGACGGGCGGCACCGAGTCGTGTCTGCTTGCCGTCAAGACCGCCCGGGACGCCTGGGTCGCCGCCGGCGGGACCGGCACACCGCGGCTGGTGATGCCCGCAACCGCGCACGCCGCGTTCCATAAGGCGGCCCACTACTTCGGGCTGGACCTCGACCTGGTCCCGGTGTCCAGCGAAGGTGTGGTGGCGGTCGACGACATCGAGGCGCGGCTCGGGGCGGATGTGGCCATGGTCGTCGTCTCGGCGCCCTCGTACCCGGTCGCGGCCCTCGACCCGGTGGCAGCGGTCGCCGAGCTCGCGGCCGCCCGTGGCATCGACGTGCACGTCGACGCCTGCATCGGCGGACTCGTGCTGCCGTTCTGGCCGGACCTGCCGGACTGGGACTTCGCCGTCCCCGGCGTCACCAGCGTGAGCGCGGACCTGCACAAGTACGGCTACGCACCGAAGGGCGCATCGGTGCTGCTGCAGCGTGGCCGCGACCGGCAGCGCCTGCAGTACTTCGCCACCACCCGCTGGCCGGGCTACCCGGTGGTCAACCCGACGATCCTCGGCTCCAAGTCGGCCGGGCCACTCGCTGCCGCCTGGGCGATCACGCGCGCGCTCGGGGTGTCCGGATTCCAGGGGCTCGTCGACTCGACCCGACGCTCGACCGACGCCATCCTCGCGGCGATCGCGGCGATCGAGGGGTTGCGGGTACTCGGAGATCCGGTCGGGCCGCTCCTCGCGGTCGCCGCCGACCCAGCGGTGTCCGCCGCCGCCCGCGTCGACCCGCACCACTGGGCGGACGCCGTCCGCGGCCTCGGCTTCACTCTGCAACTGCAGCCGGCGAACGGCGCCATCGGATCGACCACGCACCTCACCATCACACCGGTCACCGAGCGGGTGCTACCGGACCTGCTCGCGGCGCTCACGGCAGGGGCCGACGCCGTGCGCGGGGTCTCGCACGTCGATGCCACCCCGCTGATCGGTCAGCTCCCGCCGCTCACCGGTCCCCTCGACTCCGACGCCGCCGCCGCGATCCTGGCCGGCTTCGGCATCGGCACCGAAGGAGCACTCCCGGACGCGCTGGCCCCACTGTTGGCGATCATCGAGATCACCCCGCCCGCGCTCGCCGAGCGACTGCTCACTGAACTGCTGGCGAGACTCGTCGAACCTGCCCCAGCGGGTTAGGAGCGCGTGAGCGGTCGCGCACCGTGGCCGGGCGGCGCAGACCCGCACCCCGGAACGGACGAAGCCCCGCCGCACCCTCAGGTGCGTCGGGGCTTGCGATGACCGGTTTTGCTCAGAACTGCTTGAAGAACAGTGGCAATCGGTCGACGTGTTCGGATCGTTCGTCGGCGTTCATGATCGCGTCGACGACCCAGTTCAAGTAGCGCATGGTTGCTCCGTCTCAGTGGTGAATCTTCAGAGCACGCCCTCGGGCACCTGCAGCGGGACGAATGTCCCACGTATTCAAGCGTAGGCGTTTGACGCTTCAAGTGCGCGTGAGCGAAGCGTTTAGTGAGCAAGGTCTCCGCCCGCGACCGCCCGCCGGGACCGTCATCCTCGATGGCGTCAAGAACTCTCCGCCGTCGCGTCAAATCAAGGGCGATCGAGGCCCAAGCGCCGAACAACCTGCCGGGCCCGTACGGTCGGATCCTCCGGGTACGGCAGCGCCGCGCTGAGCCAGAGGCCGACCAGGCCGTGGACGATCGCGAACGCGGCGTGGGCGTCCATCTCGATCTCCTGACTGCCACGATCGGCGGGAGCCCCCTCGGCCACGGTCGTGGAGAGCAGGGTCCAGGCCTGCTCACGTGCGAGCACCAGGTCCTCACTCGAACCGCTGAGCAGCCGCGGCTGCCACATCACCGCATAGTGCCCGGGATGTTCGAGCGCCCAGGTCACGTAGGCCACGCCCATCTCATGGATGTCGTCCTGCTGCGTCGACAGGGCGTCGTTCAGCGCCTGGAAGCCCTCGACGGCCAACGCGGTGAGCAGGCCCTGCCTGGTGCCGAAGTGATGCACCGGCGCCGAGTGCGACACCCCGGAACGACGCGCGAGCTCCCGTAGCGTGATGGCTTCCGGACCCAGCTCGGCCGCCATCTCGGCGGCGTCCGCCAGCAACTGTCGGGGCAGGTCGCCGTGGTGATATCCGGTCATGGCCCCACCATATCTAGACGTTGACCAGATCGTGGGCTCAGCCGGCCTCGGCGTGTGCGGTGACCTCAATGACGATGCCGTCAGACCATGGGATCAGCACCCAGGGCACCAGTGGTGGCCGGCTCACGGCGCCGAGGCTGACCTCAGCGACATCGCCGTCGGGACTCCCGGTCGGCTCGACGACGGCGAAGTCCTCGAACTCGTCCGTGACGCCCGCTGGCGCAGCCCTCAGGTACTCCTCGACGGCGGCCCGCACGGACTCGTCCGAGAGCGGCAGGTCCACCACCGAGCCCCGGTCGCCGGTGTAGAACTGCGCCGCGTCCACGGAGTCGGCGGCGTCCGCAGCGAGTGCGTCGGCCAGGGACAGCAGCCGTTTGCGCTCCAAGTAGACCGAGGCGACCGAGGCGACGACCATCACCAGCGCCAAAGTGACCAGCCCGTACACCAGGGACAGCAGCAGGATCTGACCGTCCTCGCGGCGTTCGCGCAGGCGGGCGCCGGTGCTGGTCACGGCTGCTCCCGGTAGGTGTCCACGGCGGTCATGGCCTCCGCCTCGATCGCGACCTCCATCGGTAGCGCGTCGGCCATGAAACTCGGCGCACCCGGCAGCCCGACGGTGGTGTCGACCCGTAGGTGGATGTAGGCACCCGGGCTCAGGCAGGGATCCTCGGCGCAGGTCACGGTCAAAGCTTCGCCGCCGTCGACGCTGATCCCCTGGTCCGCGAACGCCAGCTCGACGGCGAGCACCGCCAGCGCGAGGCCCTCCTCCATGGTCTCGGCATCCGCGATCAGCCGGCCGGCGTCGCGTGCCGCACCCTCGGCTGCAAAGCTGGCCGCTTCGATCCGGCCGAGGGTGATGATCAGGTAGACGATCGGCACCAGCACCAGCAGGGAGACGCCTAGGAACTCCACGACCGCGCTGCCGCGCTCGGCCGCGCCGGCCCGATCGAGCCGAACCCGGAGCCATGCTGCGAGCCTCACTCCTGGACCGCCCTTCCGGTCACGTGCACCACGCCCGACGGCCCGAGCAGGCCGAGGACCGGGATCGGCGCGCTCACTCGTACCTCCACGAGCGTCGCGCCAGCATGGGTGACGTACCCGGCGGCGAGGTTCTCCGCATAGGCGGCCGGCAGCGTGGACGTGATCAGGTCCGCGGTCCGTTGCTGCCCGGCCGCGAGCGAACTCCCGTCCAGCGCCGCGTACCGGGCTCCCTCCGAGGCGCTGTCGATCAGGACGTTGCGTACGTGCAGGGTGAGTGCCAGCTGCACGAGACCCAGGACCAGCACCGTCACCAGCAGGGAGACCAGCAGGAAGTCCACCACCGCGGAGCCCCGCTCGGACCTCATGCGCCGAGCACGCGCTCCATGGCCGTGTTGAACACCTGGGTGAGCGCCTCGCCCGCCAGTGCCCAGATCAGGACCACCAGTCCTGCCGTCATCAATGTCACCAGGACCCACCCCGGCACGTCGCCCCGGTCCCCGTCGGTCCGCAGGCGTCGTCGCAGTTCGTTCGACCAACTTCTCATCATTCACCCTTCGTCTACAGGCCCACCCGCAGGACGGATATCCCCGGGAAGACTGCGAACAGAACACTCGTTGGCAACAGCACGAAGACGACCGGGATCATCATGAGGATCTCGCGTTTGCCGCCCTCCTCCATCAGTGCCCGTTGGCCCACCTCTCGGGCGTCCTGGGCCTGGGCGCGCAGCACGTCCGCGAGCGGTGTGCCCCGCTCGACTGCGGTGGCGACCCCCTCGGTGAACCGGGAGATGCTCGGCAGGGCGATACGCGCCGACATCCGGTCCAACGCCTGCGTGAGTGGGATGCCCGACCTCACCTCGGCCAGGGTGCGCCCGATCTCTCCGGAGAGCTCGCCGGTGGTGGTGCGCGACACGCGGTCGAGCGCTGCCACCGGTGCCTCCCCCGCGCCCACCGCGAGCGCGAGCAATTCCGCCACGGTCGGGAACTCCGCGACCATCCGGCGCTCGCGCGCACTCACCTGCTGGCTCAGCCACTGGTCGCGCGCCAGTGCCCCGCCGATCCCACAGAGCAGGACCAGCACGGTCAGCGGCACGATCCCGGCCCCGCGGGCCACCCCAAGCACGAGCGCCGCGACCAGCCCGGCGGCGAGGCCCAGCGCGGCCCAGACGACCTGCTCGGTGCGGAACTGCTCCACCGTGGCGGACGACCCGGCGCGGACGAGCCGGCCACGGATCCCGACCGAGGAACTCCCGAGCCGCTCGAAGAGCCGGGCGGCATCGGCCACGACGGGGCGCAGGAGCCGCTCCAGGGTCGGGAACGGCGTGATCGGTTGCTGCGTCACGAGCAGGCGGGACGTCGTCGGGCGGTCACGCAGGTACGGCGAGACGCGGTCGATCAGGCGGACCCGACGCGCGGACACGCGCCACAGGACCAGGCAGAGCCCGACGCCGAACATCAGTCCCAGTGCGGCTCCCGTCAACGCGGGATTCTCGAGGCTCATCGGAGCACCCGTACGTCCTCGGGCAGTCGCCCGATCCGGACCATCAGCAGGTAGGCCGCCGCGGACGCGGCAGCGCCGACCAGAAGCACCGCGGCGCCGACGGCCGTGTTGAACGCAGCGGCCGTCTCCGGGCGAGTGCTGAGCAGGGCGAGCACCAGCCAAGGCGCACCTGCCGCGAGCCGTGCTCCATTCACGGTCCAGGACTGTCGCGCCTCGAGCTCACCGCGGGCGCGCAGGTCGTCCCGCAGGAACGCCGAGAGCGTTCGCAACAGCCGACCGAGATCGGTGCCACCGACATCCCTGGTCAGCCGTAACGCCTCGATCAGACGATCCGCGACCGGGTCGGCGAGACGCGCCTTGAGGCGGTCGAGCGCGTCCGAGAACCTGCCGGTGGCCCGATAGTCGTCCGCGAACGCCCGAAACTCGGCCCGCATCGGTTCCGGACCCCGCTCCGACAGACTGATCAGCGCCTCGGGCAGAGACATGCCGGCACGGATCCCCGAGTTCAGGTCATCGACCACCTCGGGCCAGAGCTCTCGCAGCTCGGTACGTCGCCGTCGGGCGCGGGCGCGCACATAGGGTCCCGGGGCGAGCGCGGCCAGCACCGCGAAGCTTGCCGCGATCGTCGGCGAACCGGTCACGGCGGCCGCGACCACGAACGTGACCAGGCCGATCGCGATGCTGGTGCCGTAGAAGGCGGCCGGCCGCACCCCCGGCATGCCCGCCTGGACCAACAGGTCCTGGGTGCGCTCACCACGCCGACTCGATCGCTGTGGACGCGGCTGCCGGGGCCAGAACGACCACCAGATACACAGCAGGCCCACCCCGAGCAGCAGACCCGCGACCGTGCCCATTCCCTCAGCCCGCCGCCAGGAGTTCCCGCAGCCGGAATCCGGCCCGAGTGAATCGCTCCTCATGGGGCGGAAAGCCACCGGCCCTGGTGAGGTGGGTCTCGCGTCGCTCGAACAGCGGAGCGATCTCGATGACACCGTCCTCCGCCCGGCCGGACAGGCCGACGACCTCCTGAACCCGACGGTGTCCCTGGGAGTCGAGGTCGAGGTGCACGACCAGGTCGACAGCGGCAGCCACGGTGGGCACCACGAAGCGGTCGGATACGTTCTCCCCGGCCAGCAACGGCAGGGTCGTCATCTTGACGACCGCCTCCCGCGCCGAGTTCGCGTGGATCGTGCACATTCCCGGGATCCCGGCGTTGAGTGCGATGAGCAGGTCGAGAGCCTCCGCCTCGCGCACCTCGCCGATGATCAGCCGGTCGGGACGCATCCGGAGCGCCTCCTTCACCAGGCGTCGCAGCGGGATCTCCCCCGTGCCCTCGAGGTTCGCCTGGCGGCACTGCATGGCGACCACGTCCCTGGCCGCGAGCTGGAGTTCGAAAACCTCTTCGCAGGTGATGACGTGCTCGTTCGAGGGGATCGCACCGGCGAGCGCGTTCACCATGGTCGTCTTGCCCGCCTGCGTGGCCCCGGACACCAGGATGTTCAGGCCTGACACCACGGCGGCCTCCAGGAAGGCCGCCGCCTCCGCGGTGAGCGAGCCGAGCGCCACGAGGTCTGCGACCCGCTTGGCCCGCACCACGTACTTGCGGATATTGATCGCCCAGTGCCGACGGGTGACATCAGGGATCACTGCGTGCAGTCGCTCCCCGCCGGGCAGCGATGCGTCCACGAAGGGATTGCTCAGATCCAGGCGGCGCCCCGAGGACCTCAGCATCCGCTCCACGAGGTCCCGGATCGCGATCTCCGTGAGGATCGTGTTGGTCAGTTCCGCGCGACCACTCCGGGCGACGAAGACCTTGCCCGGCTCGTTGATCCAGACCTCTTCGATCTCCGGGTCCTCGAGGTACTGCTGCAACGGGCCCAGACCGCTGATGACGTCGTGCAGGCTCTTGGTGGTCAGATCGAGATCGTCGAGGCGCGGCACCAGGCCGAGCAGCGAGCGCTCCTCATAGTCCGCGACGGCCGCCGCGATCAGTCCCCGCACACCCGCGTCGTCACGCTCGGGGTCCAGACCCCGACGGCGGATGAGTTCGCGCACCTCCTCCTCGAGGAGTGCCACCCCTTCGCCCATCGGGTCCCCCATTGCCCCCGGCACCGCGCCATCGCCACACAGTGAAGTGCGTCACAACCTAGCCGAAGCGCCACGCCCTGAGAAGGCCTGTGGATAACAGCCGCGCTATGAGACCACCAGGGATGAGATGTGGTCGTCGCGCAGGGTGAAGGTCATCGTGCCGGTGCCGTTGAACCCGTTCCCGGAGACCTGGACCGTTCCGACGTAACTGTCGGTTCCGGAACCCGCCGTCAGGGTGACGAGCTCGATGTGGCTCTGGACGCCGGTGTTGTCCGTCCGGTCCCAGTCGCGGACCCCATCGTGACCGTGGAAGCTACGCCCCCAGTCCTCGAGGTATGCGTCCTGCGTGAAGGCTGCGACGAAGGCATCGGAGTCACCTCTGGCGGTGGCGTCAAGGAACATCTCGATCGGCCGTGGTGTGTCGATGCTGGTCATGGTTGACCTCCTTGCGCATGAGTATGCCGAGCCGTCACCGCATCCGGGAAGAGGTTCTGGAGCGCCGTGGGCCCCGGTCGTGTGGTGGTTCGACCCTGGTCGCGGAACGAACACGCCAGCCGTCGGGTCACCTCTTGACGGCGACCCCGGTTGGGGTGCAGTCTACCTGTCACGTGTTAGGTGACACGTGACAGGTAAAGGAAGTAGCAATGATGCACAGACAACCTGAGATCACTCGGCGCGTGGCGCTCGGCGCCCTCGGCGTGGCCGGCGCCGCCACCGTGGGGCTGTCCTGGCCCCGCCTGACCGCAAGCGACATCCCCGGGCGCGGCGAGGACGTGCTGACCGTCGCGATCCTTGGCACGTCCCAGGACGCCGCGGCCCGGCAGAGCCTGGTGGACGCGTTCACCGAGGCCCACCCGGACATCCGGGTGCGGATCCAGGCCATCCAGGGCAACGACTGGGGTGACTTCTTCTCGAAGATCCTCACGATGATCGCGGCCGGGACTCCCCCGGACGTGGTGAACGTGGCCACCGAGGGCACCCAGCTGTTCGCCTCCCGGATGGCCGAGCCGCTGGACTCCTACGTCCTGCGCGACGCCGCCGACCTGCAGGAGTACTTCGACGACGTCCACCCCACCCTGCTCGAGGCGTTCATGTACGAGGGCAGCCTGTTCCAGCTGCCCACCGACTTCAACGCCGCGAACATGTACCTCAACACCGACGCGCTGAACTCCGCCGGCCTGGAACGACCACCGGACGACTGGACCAAGGACGACTTCACCGACCTCCTACGCGCGATGCGCACCACGAACGCCGACGACTTCGTGCCCTACTTCTGGACGAACCGGCTGTTCGGCGGCCTCGTCCCCTGGCTCTACGTCAACGACACCAGCTTCCTCACCGAGACGAAGGCCCCGGGCGGCAACTGGTTCTGGGACCGCTTCTACCCCGGCGAGCAACGCAGCGGCGGCTACCGGTGGCTGGAGTCCAACGCGGAGGACCCGCTCGTGGCCGAATCGGTCGAGTACCTGCGTGAACTCGTTGCGGAGGGCCTCGGCACCCGCCCGGAGGAGGGCGGTGGCGGCGCCCTGGTCGGGCTGTTCGCATCGGGGCGTATCGGCACCACGCCCGCCGGTGGGTACTGGGCGCAGGGCCTGCACGAGGCCGGCATGGACGCCGACGGCTTCGACGTCCAGTTCTTCCCGCGCTGGCGCACCCAGCGCCACCAGTTCGGTGCGGCCGGGTACGCGATCATGGCCACCTCCGAGCGCAAGGACGCCGCGTGGGAGTGGGTCAAGTTCTCCGCCACGAAGCCCGCCATGGAACTCGCCTACCCGCGCCCGACGACGACGCCCACCCGCCGCTCCATGGTGAACGAGGCGTTCTACGCCGACACCGGCCCGCGGAGCTGGCAGGTCTTCTACGACACGCTCGACACCTTCCCGACCACCGGCCCGATCCCGGCGCCACCGCAGCAGGCAGCCGTCGAGACGGCGCTCATCAAGAACGTGTCGGCTGCCGTCAGCGGCAGCGCGGCCGGCGTGCCGGGCGCACTGGCAGCCCTGGACCGCGATCTCACCCAGGCCCTGAGGAGGGTGTCATGACCGCCGCCGCCCTACCCACCGCACGCGCCGCCGTCGACCGGGGTTCCGGCCCCCGCAGCCAGGGTCCGGCCTGGCGCCGCCGCGTCGTGGTGCTGACGTTCCTGGCCCCCACCATCATCGGAATCGGGATCTTCACGCTCGGCCCGATCGTGGCCTCGATCCTCCTCGCGTTCTTCCGCTGGGACATCATCACCGACCCCGAGTTCGTGGGGCTGACGAACTTCGTCGACGTCGTCGCCGACCCGACCGTGCGGGTCTCCTTCATCAACACGCTCGTATTCGTGGTGGTCGCCGTGACGCTGCAGATCGCCGTGTCCCTGGCCCTGGCCGTCCTCATCTCACAGCGGATGCCCACCTGGGCGCGCACGTTCTTCCGCTCGGTGTTCTTCTTCCCGCTGATCCTGTCCGCGGCGAGCGTCTCGATCATCATGAGGTACCTGTTCAACGAGGAGTTCGGCGTCGTGAACTGGCTGCTCTCGCTCGTCGGGATCGGCGGCGTTCCATGGCTCACGTCCCCGACGGCGTCCGCGGTCGTGATCGTGCTCGTGTACGTCTGGCAGCAGTTCGGCTTCACGTTCCTGCTGTTCGTGGGCGGCCTCGCGTCGATCCCCACCGAGGTCTACGAGGCCAGTTCCATCGACGGCGCAACCGGCTGGCGGCAGCTGCGCTCGATCACGCTGCCGCTGCTGTCCCCCACGATGCTGGTGGCCTGCGTGATGGCCGTGATCTCCGCGCTGCAGATCTTCGACCAGCCCTACGTGCTCACCCGCGGCGGCCCCGGGGACGCCACCCGTACCGCGGTGATGGTCATCTACGAGTCCGCGTTCCGTCAGCTCGAGTTCGGCCGCGCCAGCGCGATCGGCGTCGTCCTGATGCTCCTGATCATGGGCGTCACCGCGCTCCAGTTCCGCCTGTCCCGCCGCTTCGTCTTCTACCAGTGAGGCCTCGACGATGACCACCGCAACCGTCACCCCGCCCGCGCCAACCACCCGCGCAGCCCCGCCGCGGCGAAGCAGCAGAGCCGTACCCACGCCGTCGACCGTGGCCCGGACCGCGTTCCTCGTGGTCGCCGCAGCGCTCACGCTCGGCCCGGTGATCTGGACCGTCTCGACGTCGCTGCGCAGCCCTGCCGAGTCCTTCACCCTGCCGCCCCAGCTCATCCCGACCGACCCGGACCTGACCCCCTACATCCAGGTGTTCGCCCAGATCAACATGGGCCTGCTGACCCTGAACTCCGCGCTGGTCACCGGCTTCATCGCGGTTGGGCAGATGCTCACCGCGGCCCTGGCCGGGTACGCGTTCGCCCGCCTGGAGTTCCGTGGCCGGAGCCTGTGGTTCTCGCTCGTGCTGGCCACGATGATGGTCCCGGTCCAGGTCACGATCGTGCCGGTGTTCATGATCATCCGCGGCATGGGACTGTCCGACACGCTCCTCGCGCTGATCCTGCCGGCCATCCCGACGGCGTTCGGCACGTTCCTGATGCGCCAGTACTTCCTCGGCCTGCCGGTCGAACTCGGCGAGGCGGCCTCGATCGACGGCGCCGGGCCGTGGCGCACGTTCGCCTCGATCTACGCGCCGCTCGCCCTGCCAGGTCTGGCCATCATCGGCATCCTCGCGTTCAACTTCCACTGGAACGAGTTCTTCCGCCCCCTCATCCTCACCATCAGCGAGCAGAACTTCACGCTGCCCCTGGGGCTCGTGTCCCTGCAGGGCAACATGGGCACCGGGTCCATCTCGGTGGTGCTCGCCGGCGTGGTGCTGTCCATGATCCCCGCCCTCGTCGTATTCCTGTTCGGGCAGCGCCCGTTACGCGAGGGCCTGACCGCCGGAGTATCCAAGTGACCGACACCTCCACCACGCTCGACCCGTTCCCGCACCTGCACATCCGCCCGCCGCAGGGCTGGGTGAACGACCCGAACGGGATCGGCCACTGGGACGGACGCTGGCACGTCTTCTACCAGCACAACCCGGACGCCCCGGTGCACGCGGACATCCACTGGGGCCACTCGTCCTCGGCGGACCTGCTCACCTGGCGCGACGAGCCGGTGGCGCTCGCCCCCCGGCCGGGCTCCATCGACGCGGCCGGCGTGTGGAGCGGTGTCGCCGCGATGGACGACGGCGAACCGGTCCTCGTGTACACGGCGGTGCCCGATGTCGCGGCGAACGCCGGCGTCGCCCTGGCGCGGCGGGACGCGGACGGCGCCTGGGTGCCGGGCACGGAGATGGCCGCGCCGGCACCGGGCGGGGACCTGCGGGAGATCCGCGACCCGTTCGTGTTCACCGCCGGCGGTGCCCGGTACGGCCTCATGGGTGGCGGGCGCGCCGACGGCACCCCCGCGGTGCTGGTGTACGCGGCGGACGACCTGGACCGCTGGGAACTGCTCGGGGACCTGCTCGACTCCTCCGACGACATCGCTGCCGCAGTGGCGCCAGGCAAGATCTGGGAGTGCCCACAGCTGGTGCGACTGCCCGACGGCGCAGGCCGGCTCCGGTGGGTCCTGATCGTTTCGCTCTGGGACGACTCGGGCGAGCGTCACCTGCAGGGCGTGGCAGCCCTCGTGGGCGACCTCGACCTCAGCGGGTCGCACCCGGTGTTCCACCCGGAGGCCGGGCAGCGCCTGGACACCGGCCCCGACTTCTACGCGCCGCAAGCGGTGGCCTGCCCGGACCGGGTGCTGCTGTGGGGGTGGACCTGGGAATCGCACACACGGTCGGCCGAGCAGGTCGCCGGCGCCGGGTGGGCCGGAGCCCTGACATTCCCGCGCGAGCTCACCCTCGACGGCGACCGGGTCATCTCCGGGACCGCCCGCGAACTGACCGGCCTGCGCCGGGCGGAGGTGCCGGTGAGCGGAGCCGGCGCGGGCCGCGCAGGCGCAGTTGAGGTGTCGGTGCCGGCCTGGGAGGCCGCGACCGGCGGCCGCCTCGTGGTCGGGTTGCGTGGTCCGGACGGCGAGCGTGAAGTCTGGCGCACACCCGCCGGCGCGGCGGACAGTCGCGTGCTCGTGGACGGTTCGGTCGTCGAGGCCTTCGCCGGCGGGTTGGCGCACACCGTTCGGGTCTACCCGGGTCCGAGCGAGCACTGGGTGCTGCGCGCAGATCTCGGGCTGAGCGTGTGGGAACTGGGCCGGCCGTAGCCTCAGTCGTTGTAGAAGTCAGTCAGGATCGGGCCGAGCAGCGCCGGCTCGGCAACATGACCCGCCACTGTGACGGTGGCTCGCCGGCCGCTGGGCAACAAGGCGGCAGCCGCGTCGGCCGCCCGACCGAAGAAGTCGAACGGGAGTCCGGCGGAATGCGGATCGATCGTGGCTCCGGTGCTCAACAGGACGGGCTGCTGCACCGCGGCCAGGAGCTCCGGGGGTGGCGGGCCGGCACCGATGCAGGCTGCGTCGTATCGCAAGGTCGGCGCGAGCGCGGTCAGACCCGGCCACACGGGTGCGGCCTCTGCGGCTGCGATGTCATCCTCCGACGAACCTGCCAGCCGCATGAACAGCCGCAACGCTTCCGGCCGGTCGCCGGCATCGAGGGCCGCGTCCAGGTCCCTGGTGTAGGCCTGCCAGGCCGCGATCATGTCCTCGCCCAGCACGTATGGCACCTCGTGCGTGGCGATCCGGTCGATGGGTAGACCGGCGGCGGCTGCCCGCAGTGCCAGTGCTCCGCCGGATGACGCGCCGAACAGATGGGCACGACCACCGGTCTCGTCGATGACTGCCGCGAGATCGTCGACCTCTCGCTGCACCGAGTACGGCTGGGTATCACCGCTGTCAGCCCGGCCGCGCCTTCGGTAGGTCACCACCCTGAATGCGCCGGCCAACCACCGGCCGATCGGGAGGTTCTCGGATCCGTCGTCGAGCCCGCCGCTGATCAGCACCACCGTGGGCCCGTTGTCGCTGAGCACGTCGAAGCCGATCGACGTGCCATCGGTAGCAGTGACGCGTGACATGGCTGCCTCCCGCATTGGAGCGTTTGGTCCTAGACTAGGACTGAAACTCCTTCAAAGGAAGTGTTGGGACCACATGCGTAGTTACCAGGACCTCTGCGGCATCGCCCGCGCGCTGGACGTCGTCGGCGAGCGTTGGGCCCTCCTCGTGGTCCGGGAACTGCTGTTCGGGCCGAAGCGGTTCGCCGATCTACACCGCGGCCTGCCCGGCATGAGCCCGAACGTCCTCACCCAGCGCCTGCGCCAGCTCGAACAGTCCGGCATCCTGACCCGACGACGCGCGCTCCAGTCTGCCACCGGGCTGGTCTATGAGCTGACCGACCGGGGCCGAGCACTCGAGCCGGCCCTGCTCGCGCTCGGGCGCTGGGGAAGTTCACTGGCCCCCGGCCCCGGCTCGGCCACAGTGCTCAGCCCCGACGCGCTGATGGTCGCGTTGCGGACCACGTTCGAACCGGCGCTTGCCGCGGACCTGCAGGGCATCGTTCAGGTCAGGCTGCCGGCCGACGCCTTCGTGCTCACCGTGCGCGGCGGGCTCCTCGACGTGGTCCGAGGCGAGGCCGCCGCCGGCGCCGTCCTCACCTGTTCCGTTCGAACGGTCCAGGACCTGGCGTTCGACGGACATGCCGTCGAGGCCGCCGTTCGAACCGGCGAGGCCGTCGTCGACGGCGACCGGGTCCTTCTCGAACACCTCTTCCGCGCGTTCGACGACCACCGGGTCCGCTAGGGGCGGGGCCCGATCTCATCCCCCGTGGACAGTCCCCTGCCGGTGATCGCCTGGCGATCCGGGCGGTGGTCGTCGAACTCAGCGTCCGGGAGCCAGGTCGACCGAACCTCTGACCACCAACTCACACGCCACCAGGACGTCCTGCTCGGGCAGGGGTTCGCCGTCGAGCACCGCGTTCAGCAGGATCTCCATGGCGAGTTCCCCGATCCGCCGGTGCGGCAGGTCGATCGTGGTCAGCGGGGGGGACATCTGCGCGGCCACGTCGGACTCGTCGTCGTAGCCGATCACGGAAACGTCCCGCGGCACCTGCAGCCCGAGCCGCGCGGCGGCGAGCACCACGCCGACCGCCACCCGGTCGCGGGCGCACACGAACGCCGTCGGGCGCTGCGCGGCGGGGACGTCCAGCAGCGCCGCCGCGTGCCGGGCGCCGGTCTCGATGCTCCACCCGGCATCGATCACTCGGGCCTCGGCACCAACCTCCCGGGCCGCCCGTTCGAAGCCGCGACGGCGACGCTCGGTCGCCGGGATGTAGTCGCGCTCACCCTCATCCCGTCCGGCGAGCATGACCACCCGCCGGTGGCCCTGGTCGAAGACCGCTCGTGCGGCGCGGTAACCACCCTCGAGTTCGTCGGCGATCACCCCGGCCGGACCACCCGCCGCGAAGCAGTTGGCCAGTACCGTGGGAAGTTCGACCATCGACGGGTCGGGCACGACCTCCCGCATGGACATCGCAGCGTGCACGAACGCATCGACCTGGCGCCCGCGCAGGGCCTGCACCATCTGATGTTCGCGCGCCTCGTCGAGGCCGTAGTCGGCCACGATGGTCAGGTAGCCGCGAGCGAACGCCGCCTCGCGGGCCCCCTGCAACAGTTGGCCGGCGAACGGGCTGGTGGTGATCTCGTCGGTGACGATCCCGATCGTGGACGTCGACCGGCGCCTCAGGTTCACCGCGGAGGCGTTCGGCCGGTATCCGAGCTCGGCCGCGGCCGCATGGATCCTGGCCTGGTTCGCCGCGGAGATACTGCCCTCGCCGCGCCCGTTGAGCACCAG
Source organism: Occultella gossypii (assembly GCF_019947135.1). Taxonomy (GTDB): domain Bacteria; phylum Actinomycetota; class Actinomycetes; order Actinomycetales; family Beutenbergiaceae; genus Occultella; species Occultella gossypii. Next base: position 56,742 of record NZ_JAGSHT010000014.1, read on the forward strand.
GGAGACGGCGGTCCTGGAGACCCCCGCCCGCCGTGCCACGTCCGCACTGGTGACCGTCAACGCCGCGCTCCTAACTCGTGTCAGGTCACCATGGTAGCCAGGACACTGCGGTGACACGCCTCAGGACGTGCTGACGTGCACGTGGTCGTAATGGTTGGCCGTGGCGCTGCCGCGGTCTGCCATGTACGTCCAGGCCCCGGCGGCGTCGCCGGCCATCCACATCTGCTGCTCGAAGATCAGGTAGGTGATGCCGAGCTCGCCCGCGTGCGCCTGCAGGTACCGCGCGATCTCCCACCCGGACGCGCCGGTGACCATGATGTCGAGGGCGTGCCCGGAGCCGTGGTCGCCACCGTCGCCGGCGCGGTAGCCGCCGTAGGCGGAGGCGACGCCCGGGAACACGGCACACACGGCCCGATAGGCCGCCGCAGCGTTCGCAGCCAGCGAGGACTCGATCTCCGCGCTGGTGGCGCATGCCGCGCTGGAGACACCCTGGTCCTCGGGCTCCGTCGCGATCGGTTCCTCGGCGGCGAGGTAGCTCGAGTTCACCCAGGCCACGCGCTCGTCCCAGATCACCTGCGTCCACCCGTCGGCACTCTCGCCGGTCACGTCGACCTGGTCCGCCCACGCGAGCGTGGTCAGCCTCTCGTCGTCCGCGGACGGTCCCGAGCGCACGTTGACGGCGGAGGTCACCCACAGCTGGCCCGTCACCGCGGGCACGGGTTCGGGTTCGGGCGCGCTCGGTGCGGCGGCCGCGGTCGGCGTGGGCGTGTCGACCGGCTCCCGTGCCTCGGACCGCTGGGCGACCTCCTCGGCGCGCTCGTCGAGAGCTGCGGCAGCGGCATCGGTGGCCTCGAACGGGACGGGAAGCTCCGCCGTCGATCTGGTCGCGGGGTTCGGGCCGACCGGAACCGCGGCCGCCAGGCTCGCGAGCGCGAGCGCGCCCACAGTGGCGGCGCCGAGTATCCGGGACAACGGCGTGCGCCGGGTCTCGGCGGCACGGTGACGGCCTACTGGCACGAAGTTCCTCACGATCGATCGGTAACGGAGCCGAGCCATCGTAACCAAATCGTTATCAGATGTCAGATCACGTGAGGTGGGTCACGAGCCCCCGGCACCTGAGCGCTCGATGGCCAGGGTCCGCTCCAATCCTCGCACCAGCAGAGCGTCCCCCGCCGTCGAACGTGAGGTTGTTGGCTCCGAACTCACCGGAGACGCCAACGATGTCGCGTTCGGCGACGACGATCAGGCGGGCCATCGGGGCGCACCCCGCGGCAGTCCCTAGCCCTTCACCGACCCGGACATCAAGCCACCCACGAAGTACTTCCCGAGGATGATGTAGACCAGCAGCGTCGGCAGCGACGCGAACAACGCCCCGGCCATGGACACCCCGTAGTTCTGCAGCTGGGCGCCGTTGGCGAGGTTGTTCAGCGCCACCGTGACCGGGCCGGTGTTCGGGGTGGAGAAGAACACCGCGAACAGGAAGTCGTTCCAGGCCGACGTGAACTGCCAGATCAGCACCACCACGAAGCTCGGGATGGAGATCGGCAGCACCACCCACGCGTAGGTGCGCAGCATGCCGGCGCCGTCCATCCGGGCCGCCTCGATCAGCTCGTGCGGCACGGACTCGTAGTAGTTGCGGAAGATCAGGGTCGTGATCGGGATGCCGTAGATCACGTGCAGCAGGATCAGAGTCGGCACGCCGTTCGGCAGTCCGATGTCCAGCACGATCTGGTTCAGCGGGATCATCACCGCCTGGTACGGGATGAACATCCCGAACAGGATCAGGGTGAACACCACGTTCGCCCCGCGGAAGGACCAGCGGGACAGCACGAACCCGTTCATCGAGCCCAGGAACGCCGAGATGATCGACGCCGGGATCACCATCTGCAGGGTGCGCCCGATCGCCGGAGCGAGGGTGTCCCAGGCGGTGATCCAGTTGTCGGCGATCCACAGCTGGGGCAACGCCCAGGCCCTCGTCGGCGTCGCGTCTCCGGGGCCCTTGAAGCTCGTCACGAGCAGCACGTAGACCGGGATCAGCACGATCACGAGCGAGAACAGCAGAATCGCGTAGCGGACGGTGCGAGCGGCCGAGAACCGGCCCTTGGGCCTCCGGGGCGCCGGAGCGAGCTCGCCGACGCCGGGGGCGGCGGGCGTGGTGGTCGCGGTCATCGTCCGCTCACCTCCTTCCGGTTGGTGTAGATCAGGTACGGGATCACGAGCACCGCCACGATGATGAGCAGGATCGCGCCGACCGCCGCGGAGTTCGCGTAGTCGAAGCTCGACTTGAACACGTACATGTCCACCGCGGGCACCTTGGTCTGGTAGTTCGACGGCTTCGAGATGGACATGATCAGGTCGAACGCCTTCAGCGACATGTGGCCGATGATGATCAGGGCGGACAGGGCCACCGGCGAGAGCTGCGGAAAGATCACGTGCCGGTACACCTGCCACTCGCTGGCGCCGTCCATCCGCCCGGCCTCACGCAGTTCCACCGGCACGCCCCGGAACCCGGCCAGGAACAGGGCCATGACGTAGCCGGACAGCTGCCAGATCGCCGGCAGCGCGATCGCCGCGATGCCCCAGGTGATGTTGTTCCACCAGGGGTTCTGCAGGAAGTCCAGGCCGACCATCTGGAACAGCCGGTTCAGCCCGAGCGCCTGCTCCCCCTCGTTGGAGTTCAGCAGCCACCGCCACACCACGCCGGAGGCGATGAAGGACACCGCCATCGGGAACAGGTACACCGACCGGAAGATCCCCTCGCCGCGCATCGGCCGCTCCAGCAGCCACGCCCACATGAACCCGATGACCATGGTGCCCACCAGGAACACGACGGTGTACAGGAGCAGGTTCTTCAGGGAGTGCTGGAACGCGTCCGACGCGAGCAGGTCGAGGTAGTTGCCGATGCCGACGAACACCGTCGGCTGGACGCCGGTCGCCTGAGCGGCGGTGTGGTTGTCGGTGGCCGAGGTCGCGAAGTTCGCGACGATCAGGCCGTAGACGAACACGGCCATGAGGATCATGGACGGGGTCAGCAGCAGGACCGGCGGTCCCCACCGTTTGATGGTCTTCACGGATCTCCCCTTCGACGGCAGTCATGGGCGCGCACATGGCGTGGGCGTGGGTGCGTGCCCGGGCACCTGGGCGCCCGGGCACGCACCCAGGCATCAGCCGACGGCGGCCGCCAGCTCCTGCTGGTAGGTCGCCAGGTCCGAGCCACCGGTGGTGAACTTGCTGGTGGCGTCCGAAACGGCGTTCAGTACTGCGATCGGGGACGCGGCCCCGTGGGCCAGCGAGGGCACGATCGCGTCGTTCGCGTAGGACTCGATCGCGGACTGCTGGTACTCGGAGAAGTCCGCCGGGTCCGCGTCGGTCCGGGCCGGGATGGAGCCCTTCGCCTGGTTGAACGCGACCTGGCCCTCGAGCGAGCCGACCGTCTCCAGCCACGCCGTCGCGCCGTCGGGGTTCGGCGCCCCGACCGGGAGGGTGAAGGAGTCGGCGAGGAAGCCGAACTGCCCGTCGCTGCCCGGGACCGGGAAGTCCACGAAGCCGGCGCCTCGCTCGACGCCCTGCTCCTCGAAGGCGGCGACCGCCCAGTCGCCCATGACGTTGTACGCGGCGGTTCCGTCGATCACCATCTGGGTGGCCTCCGGCCAGTCGAGGCCGTCCCGGTCGGTGTTCGTGAAGCTCATCAGCGTCTCGAAGTGCTCGAGCGCACCGGTGACCTCCGCACCCGTCCAGTCCGTCTCGCCGTTCCACAGGCCGATATAGGCCTCCGCGCCGAGGTCAGCCATGAGGACCGTCTCGAGCAGGTGCACCTGGGTCCACGTGGTCGCCACCGAGAGCGCCGTGACGCCGGTGGCCTGCACTGTCTCGAGGTCGGCGATCCAGGCGTCGATGTCCGCGGGCACCGCCGCCGGGTCGATCCCGGCGGACTCGAGCACGGTGGGGTTCGCCCAGACCACGTTCGAGCGGTGGATGTTGGAGGGCACCGAGTAGATGTTCCCGTCCACCGTGAGCAGATCGATCAGATCCTGCGGGAAGGCGTCGGTGAGGCCGAACTCGGTGTACAGGTCGGAGACGTCCTCGAGCTGTCCGGCGGCGATGTAGTCGGTCAGTTCCGCGCCGGCGTGCGCCTGGAACGTGTCCGGCGGGTCGCCCGCCTGCAGGCGGGTCTGGAGCAGGTCCTTCGCGGCCGAACCGGCACCACCGGCAACCGCACCGTTGACGAACGTGAAGTCCGGGTGCTGCTCGGCGAAGACCGCCTCGAGCGCCTCCAGCCCGGTCAGCTCCGAGCCGGCGGCCCACCAGGTGAACACCTCGACGTCGGTGCCGCCGCCACCACCTTCGTCCCCGTCCCCGCCGCCGTCGCCACCGCCGCTGCAGGCGGTCAGGGCGAGGCCAATCGCGGCGGCCGTGGCCACCACACCGATGCGTCGCATACGTCACTCCTTCGTGGTTGGTCCGATTCCGGACGTGTCACCCGCCGCGTGGCGGGGACGTTCCTCATTCTGTTCCCGGCGTGCGTCCGGGGCCTCCAGGGGCACCAAACCGACGCCAAGTTGTGACCTGTTCGTTCGGCGGAATACCGCCACTCAGAGCGCTCTCACGGGGCCGCCGGATCAGGGGCCATCACTATGGACCCGGGCCAGGGCAGAACGCAAACCGCGCTGGCCCGCGGCCATCACGGCGGCGTGCGCGCGAGCGAACGACCGCCCGGCGAGCGGTGACACCAGACGCATCCACCGCCGTCGGGCCCGTACCTGCCACACGATCACCATCACCACCCCCTCGCCGTCGGCTGACAGCGACCAGGCGCCGGCCCCGTCCAGGTCCCCCACCACCCGGGCGCGCGCGAAGGCACCGGGCGAGACGTCGGTGAGCTCCACCCCGAACCGGAGGCGGTAGCCGGTCGGTGCGCGCACGGTCAGCACCGTCCGCTGGCCGAGGCCATCGGCGTCGCCGGGGCGCACGACGGTCGCGGCGACCACGTCCGGCCACCACTGCGGCCACGTCGCGGCGTCCGAGAGCACCCGCCAGACCTGCGCGGGTGTCGCGTCCGCGTGCCACGTGGACGTGAAGGTGAAGACGCCGACCACCACCGCACCCTCCCCACGCCGTCGTGCTGTGCCGGGCCCGTGCCCGATCCGGGACCAGACTGCCGGGCGCGGAGCGTCCCCGCCAACTATCGTGTGGGGATGGCCGATGTCGTCCAGGTGCGCCGCGCGCACCCCTTCGAGACCGTCGTCGCGTCGCTCGGGCTCCTGCTCATGGTCGCGCAGCTCCCGTTCTACGTCGCAGCGGGTGTGGTGGCGCCGACGTGGGGCGCGCTCGTTCTGAGTGTCGCGTGGGTGACGCTGTTCACCCTGGGCCTGCGCTGGTACCGCGACCACCCGTCCTGGGTGCTGCTGGTCCCGGTGCTCGCCGCCGCCGTCTGGATCACGTCGGTGACGGTGGTCGAGCCGTACCTCGGCTGGGGTCCGTGAGCCCGCGCCCGCCCCACGGGTGACCTCGCACCCGGCTCGCTGACCTCGCCGTCGTCGCGTTCGAGGTCGCCGTCGCGGGTGCGCGGTCGGCGGGCGTCGGTGGCCGGTGCCAGAGTAGGGGCATGTGCGGACGCTATGCCTCGTTCCGGGAGGCCCAGGACCTCGCCGATGCCTTCGACGTGGAGGACGTCACCGACGCCGCCGCCGAGGTCGCGGCGAACTACAACGTGGCCCCGACCGATCCGATCCGGATCGTCCTCGATCGCGCCCCGAAGGCGGCGACGGCGGACGTCGAGCAGAGCGCGCCCGGCACCGACGCCGAGTCCTCGGTACGCAGGCAGATGCACCTCGCCCGGTGGGGACTGGTTCCGGCGTGGGCGAAGGACCTGTCGGTCGGAGCACGGATGTTCAATGCGCGCAGCGAGTCGCTCGCCGAGTCCAGCGCCTTCCGCAAGCCGCTGGTGTCCAAGCGGTGCGTGGTGGTGGCGGACGGCTACTACGAGTGGCACAAGACCCCGGTCCCGGGCACGAAGAAGGTGGACCGCACCCCGTTCTACATCCACCCGACCGACGGCTCCCCGGTCGCTTTCGCGGGCCTGTACGCCTGGTGGCCGGACCCGTCCAAGGCGGCCGACGATCCGGACCGGTGGGTCCTGAGCGCCACCATCGTCACCGCCGACGCGCGTGACGGACTCGAGCAGATCCACGACCGTGAGCCCGCGATGCTGACGCCCGAGGGCGTGGCCACCTGGCTCGACCCGAGCGTGACCGATCCCGGCGAGGCGCTCGCCGTTCTCGCCGCCCCCGCGCCGGCGGTGTCCTGGCACGAGGTCGGTGCGCAGGTGGGTTCGGTGCGCAACAACTCCCCCGAACTGATCCAGCCGGTCTGAAACGCGGCACGTCGCGCCGGTGCGGCGGGTACCGTTCGGCAGGTGAATATCGCCGTGACCGGTTCCATCGCCATGGACCACCTGATGACCTTCCCGGGCCGCTTCGCCGACTCCCTGCTCGCGGAGCAACTCGACCGGGTCTCGTTGTCCTTCCTGGTCGAGGAACTCGAGATCAAGCGCGGCGGGGTCGCCCCGAACATCTGCTTCGGGCTGGCCGCTCTCGGCCTGACGCCGTTGCTGGTGGGCTCGGTGGGCGCCGACTTCGACGACTACCGGGCCTGGCTGGACCGGCACGGCGTGGCCACCTGGCCGGTGCGGGTCTCCGAGACCGCCCATACCGCCCGATTCGTGTGCACCACGGATGCCGACAACGCCCAGATCGGGTCCTTCTACACCGGAGCGATGGCCGAGGCCCGGCAGATCGAGCTGAGGCCGATCGAGGCACGTGCGGGCCGGATCGACCTGGTCCTGGTCGGCCCGAACGACCCGGAAGCGATGGTTCGGCACACCGAGGAGTGCCGCACCCGTGGCTACCCGTTCCTGGCGGATCCCTCGCAACAGGTGGCCTGGATGGACGGGCCGACGATCCGCAGTCTGATCGACGGCGCCACGTACCTGTTCTCCAACGACTACGAGGACTCGGTGATCCAGCAGAAGACCGGCTGGACCCACGAGGAGATCCTCAGCCGGGTGCAGCACCGGGTGATCACCCGCGGCAAGGACGGCTCGAGCATCTACTCCGGGGGCGAGCGGACCGACGTGCCGATCGCCCGCGAGGAGGTCACCCTGGACCCGACCGGCATGGGGGACGCGTTCCGGGCCGGCTTCGTGGCTGGACTGTCCTGGGGCGTGAGCCTGGAACGCTGCGCCCAGATCGGCTCGCTCCTGGCGAGCTACGTGATCGCCGTGACAGGGACCCAGGAGTACCGGTTCGGCAACACCTTCCTCAAGCGGTTCACCGCCGCCTACGGCGACGAGGCGGCCGCGGAGGTCGCGCCACGGATGCGCGATCTGCGCCTCTGACGACCGCGTCACGACCTTCCGGCCACTTGGCTCACAGCTGCTCCAGCGAATCCGTCCGGACGCTTGCGCTGGAGCATTCACCCGTCCCCGACCACGGGACCGGAGTCGCCGTAATCCCGGGGGTGGACGCCACCTTCCGCCCCCGGTGGGACGCCCGATGCGACGACGGCTCCTAGGCTGGGTCCCATGAGTGCCCCTGCCCAGCCGCCGGTGGCGTGGACCGGCCGGGTCACGCCGAACGCGGTCGACGCCGTGTTCGCCGGCGTCGCGCTGCTGTTCGTGGGGCTCCCGTCCGTCGCATTCGCCGTGGCGATGGGGTACCCGGCCACCGGCGCTGCCGTCGGCGGGCTCGCCTCCCTCGTGATGCCGGTGGCCATCGGATGGCGGCGCAGTCACCCGGTGCACTCGTCGGTCGTGGTGTACGCGGCAGCCCTGGCGCACTTCCTGGCCGGAGCGCCGCTGATCTTCGCGGACTCGCTGATCTTCGTCGCGCTGTACTCGGTGACCGTCTACGGGCCGATGTGGGCCCGCAGAACCGCCCTCGGTTCGGCACTGCTCGGGTGTCTCATCCTGAGCGGGTACTACGCGGCCACGTCGGGCCAGGCGCCCGTGCACCTGCTGCTGGTGGCCGGGGCGGCGATGGCGTTCCTGTCCGCGCTCGTGATGATCACCTGGGCGATCGCCATGGTGCGCAAGGCCCGGGTGGACCAGGTCGAGTCACTCGCGGACCGGGCGGCTCGCCTCGAGATCGAGCGCGACCAGCAGGCCAAGATCGCGACGGCCGCCGAGCGGGCCCGGATCGCCCGGGAGATGCATGACATCGTGGCGCACTCGCTCTCGGTGGTCATCGCGCAGGCCGACGGCGGCCGGTACGCCGCGTCCGCGGACCCCGAGGCGGCCACCCGCGCGCTCACGACCATCTCCGAGACCGGTCGGGCCGCGCTGGCGGACATGCGCCGGATCCTCGGCGTGCTCCGCAGCGACGACCCACGTGATGGCGACCTGATCCCGCAGCCGGACGACTCGGACCTGGACACCCTCGCCGAGCACGTCCGGGACACCGGCCTGCAGGTCTCGGTGGTCCGGGTCGGCCAGGCCCGCGCGCTGCCGCCCGGTGCCGGCCTCACCGTCTACCGGATCGCCCAGGAAGCCCTGACGAACATCCTCAAGCACGCCGGCCCGGGCGCGCACGCCACGCTCCTGGTCCAGTGGACGCCCATCGGGCTGGTCCTCCAGATCGACGACGACGGCCGCGGCGCCGCCGCCACCACCGACGGCGCCGGCCACGGCCTCCTCGGCATGCGCGAGCGCACCGCGATGCTCGGTGGCACCCTCGCCACCGGCCCGCGCCCGGGCGGCGGGTACCGGGTCCGCGCCGAGATCCCGCTGCCCGGCGGGCGCGGGCCGCGGCTGGCGCCGAACCCGGCGACGGCGCCGCTCACCCCGATCACCGCGCCGCCTCCCGCTCCGGTGTCGGGCCGGGCGCCCGGCCCTCGGCCCACCACCACGTCCCCACCCGCGCCGGCTCCCGATCCCGGGCCGGGCGGCGCCGCACCCACACCGCGCATCGGGCCACCGGCCCCATCCGGACCGAACCCACTGAAGGGCTCCACCGCATGACCCTCGAAGGCGCCTTCCCCGACGTTCCCACCGCGCCGATCCGCGTGGCCCTGGTGGACGATCAGCAACTCGTCCGGGCGGGGTTCGCCCTCGTGATCAACTCCCAGCCCGACCTGGAGGTCGTGCTCGAGGCCGGGGACGGCGCCCAGGCACTGCGGCTGCTCACCTCCCACGAGGTGGACGTGGTGCTCATGGATGTGCGAATGCCGATGATGGACGGCCTCGCCGCCACGGCCGCCCTCACCGACCCCGACACCCACCGGCAGGGCACCATCCCGAAGATCGTCATCCTCACCACGTTCGACCTCGACGAGTACGTCCTGCGTGCCATCAAGGCCGGCGCGAGCGGGTTCCTGCTCAAGGACACGCCCCCGGAGGAGATGCTCGCCGCGATCCGCACCGTGCACCAGGGGGACGCAGTGATCGCACCCTCCAGCACCCGGCGGCTCATCGAGCACCTCGCGGCCGTCCTGCCGGACGAGCAGAAGACGCCCGCCGCCGTCCTCGACGCCCTCACCGACCGCGAGCGCGAGGTGCTGATCCTGATGGCTCGGGGCCGCACGAACACCGAGATCGCCGGCGACCTCTTCGTGGCCGAGGCCACGGTCAAGACGCACGTCGGCCGCGTGCTCGCGAAGCTCGGCGTCCGGGACCGTGTCCAGGCCGTGGTGACCGCCTACGAGACCGGACTGGTCAGCCCGGGCACCTGACGCCGTCGGGCATCGACCGGCCCCACCGACGGGCCGACCCGCCCAGCGAAGAGTCCACCCACGGGATGATCCACGAACCCGACCGGGGCGCGACGCGGGCCGGGGCAGCCGGACCATAGGTTCATGAGTATGACCTCCCCAGTGCCTTCCGGCCCGCCCCGCAGCGAGTCCACCAGCGCGGTGCGCGCCGTCGACCTCACCAAGATCTACGGCGAGGGCGAGGTGGCCGTGACCGCCCTCGACCACGTGGACGTCTCCTTCGAACGTGGTGTGTTCACCGCGATCATGGGCCCGAGCGGCTCCGGCAAGTCCACCCTGATGCACCTGCTCGCAGGCTTGGACACCGCCACCTCCGGTCAGGTGATCCTCGGTGACGCGGACATCACCACGCTCACCGACAAGCAGCTGACGATCCTGCGCCGTGAGCGCGTCGGGTTCGTGTTCCAGTCCTTCAACCTGCTGCCGATGTTCACCGCGGAGCAGAACATCGCGCTGCCCTCCGAACTGGCCAACACCGCCGTCGATCCCACGTGGCTCGACCTGCTCGTGGACACCTTCGGGTTGCGGGACCGGCTCAGCCACAAGCCGCACCAGCTCTCCGGTGGCCAGCAGCAGCGCGTCGCGATCGCGCGTGCGCTGAGCACCCGCCCGCACGTGATCTTCGCCGACGAGCCCACCGGAAACCTCGACTCCCGCTCCGGCGCGGAGGTGCTCTCGTTCCTGCGCCGCTCCGTGCGCGAGTTGAACCAGACCATCGTCATGGTCACCCATGACCCGGCCGCCGCCGCCTATGCCGACCGCGTCGTGATGCTCGCCGACGGCCGCATCGCCGGCACGATCGACGACCCCACCCCCGAGTCGGTCCTGGCCGGGCTCGACGCGCTGCGCGGTCTCGAGACCCAGGCGGCTCGCTGATGCTGCGCCTGACCCTGGCGCAGATGCGCACGTCCGCAGGCCGGCTGGCCGCCGCCGGCATCGCCATCCTGCTCGGCACCGCCTTCGTGGCGGTGACCCTGCTCGCCTCGGCCACGCTGGAGCAGACCACCTACAACGCGGTCACCGCGCAGCTGGCGGACGCGGACCTCGTGGTCGACGACCCGACGTACAACCTCGACGCCGACGCTCTGGACCGGATCCGGGAGACCGACGGCGTCGCCGCGGCCGACCCGTTGTACTCCTTCGGGGCCGAGCTCGGCGCCGGCGGACGCACCGAGCGGGTGAACATCGGCGGCGCGGCCAGTGACCCGCGGCTGTCCCCCGCGGTCTACACCACCGGGTCGGCACCGGCCGCGGCCGGGGAGGTCTCGCTCGGCGTGGACATCGCCGAGCGGCTCGACGTCCAGCCCGGCGACGAGATCGAGGCGACCTGGGAATCATGGTCCCCTGATCCGGACGATCCCGAGAACGGCACCTGGGCGCCGCACGCCGAGTCCCTTCGGATCAGCGGTCTGATCGAGGAGAACAGCGGCCTCGCCTACGGCTCACCGAACGCCTACGTGCCCGCCGACGAGCTCACCCGCTGGCAGATCGAGGCCGACGAGTACGCCTCGACGTGGTCCTCGATCCTGATCGCCATCGACGACGGCGCGGACACCGAGGCCACCCTCGACGCGGTGGCGGCGCAGTTGGCCGGGAACGGCACGGCCGAGGTACTCACCGTCACCGAACAGGCCGAGCGCAAGGCGGCGGAGATCACGGGCAACGACATGACGTTCGTGGTGCTCCCGCTCGGCTTCGCGGCCGTCGCGCTCGCCGTCGCCGCGCTGGTCATCGCCAACACGTTCCAGGTGCTGGTCGCCCAGCGCACCCGCAGCCTGGCCCTGCTGCGTTGCGTCGGCGCCACCAAGGAGCAGGTCCGCTCGACCGTGCTCATCGAGGCGCTCGTGGTCGGCCTGGTCTCCTCGATCGCGGGACTGGTGCTCGGCACGGTGCTGATGGCCGTCGGGCTCACCGTGGTGGCGGGGCTGAACCTGGACGTCCCGCTCGACCGGACCCTGCACGTGAACGCCGTCAGCGTGATCGTGCCCGTTCTCGTCGGCACCGTGGTGACGGTGCTGGCGGCACTGGTCCCGGCCCGGATCGCCACCCGGGTGGCGCCGCTCGCGGCGCTGCGCCCCGTGGAGGGCGAGCACGCCCGCGGCGCCGGACGGGTCAGGATGGCCTTCGCCCTGGTGCTGGTGGTCGCCGGCGTCGGTCTGCTCGCGCTCGCGGTCGCCATCGCCGGCGGGCTCGGTGGCATCGACGCGGAGAGCGGGCTGCTCATCGCGCTCGGCATCGGGGTGCTCGGCGGGCTGAGCGCCGTGCTCGGCCTGCTCATCGGCACCGTGTTCGTGGTCCCGGCGCTGATCCGGCTCGCGGGCCGGGTCCTGTCCCGCTGGGTGCCCGGGCGCATCGCCACCGCGAACGCGGTCCGTAACCCCCGCCGCACCGGTGCGACCGCCAGCGCCCTGTTCATCGGGGTGGCCCTGGTCACCATGATGTCCACCGGCGCGGCCGCCGCGAAGGACAGCCTCGGAGACGCACTCGCCACCCAGTACCCCGTGGACGTGACCGTCTCACTCGGTGCTTCCGATGTCGCCCTGGACCGCGCCCAGATCAATGTCGTCGCCGAGACCGACGGCGTGGCCGAATCCGCCCTTCTGAGCCTGGCCACGGTCACCCTCGGGGTGCACGGTTCCCAGGAGCAGGCGGTCGCGCAGTCCGTCGAACTCGAGGACCTGAGCCCGGTGCTCCGCGACCCGGCGGTGGCAGCCGGCCTGACCGATGCCACCATCGTGATGCCGCAGATCTACGCCGACTGGTACGACCTCGTCGACGGCGACCCGGTGACGGTGACGGCGGAGGACGGTTCCGAGGTGGAGCGCACCGCAGTGGTCACCGAGCTGGGCGGGACCGATCCGATGGTCACGCCCGCGACATTCGCCGAGCTCGGTCTGACGCCCGTCGAGAACGCGATGGCCGTGCGCCTCGCCGACGACGTCGATGCCGTCGCCACGGTCCGGGAGATCCAGACCGTGCTCACCGACCTGTCCGCCACGACCGACGCGCCGACCGTGTCCGTGGCCGGGGCAGCCGTGGAACGCGCCGCCTTCACCTCCGTGGTGGACACCCTCCTCGCGGTGGTGCTCGGGATGCTCGCCGTCTCGGTGGTGATCGCGCTCGTCGGGGTCGCGAACACGCTCTCCCTGTCGGTTCTGGAACGACGGCGGGAGTCGGCTCTGCTGCGCGCGATGGGCCTGACCAGGGGGCAGCTGCGCGGCATGATGGCCGTCGAAGGGGTCATGATCGCCGGTGCGGGCGCCGCCCTCGGGATCATCGCGGGGCTCGGCTTCGGCTGGGCCGGGACCGCCGTGATGCTGTCCTCGGTGGGCGAGGTGACCCTGGCCGTGCCGTGGCGCGACCTCGGGATGGTGGTCGTGATCGCCCTGGTGGCCGGGTTGCTCGCGTCGGTGGTGCCGGCCCGCACCGCGGCGCGGACACCGCCGGTCGCGGCGCTCGCGATGGACTGAGTTCCGCCCGCAAGACTCTGCCCGGCACTGGATCTGGAGGGGGTCCGGTGCCGGGCAGGACCGGTTCAGCGGGGGTCGGTCGCGGCCCGCAGGGCCAGGATCACCAGTGGCACCTGCACCGGGAGCCGTGCCCACGCGATCGCTCGCGCCCGGGCGCTCCGGCCCCGCATGAGCCGCACCGTGCGGATATTCGCGGGAAACACCGCCACCAGGAACGCCGCCGATGCCAGCCCACCCACCCCGCGCGTGTCCCGGTTCCACACGGCGCCGGCCAGGACCAGCTCGATCACACCGGAACCGATCGTCCAGGCGCGGGCGGGCCCGGGCAGGATCCGGGGCACGATGGCATCGAAGGTCCGCGGTCGGAGCAGGTGGGCCACGCCGGTGACGGCGAACATCATCGACGTCAGTGCGGCCGGGCCAGGAGCGCGCACGCGGGACGCGTCGGCGGTTGCCATGGTCGCCCAGCCTACGTCGGCCTCACCCGCCGGCGACCACTCCGAGGACGGCCGGTCCGTAGCGAGCCAACTTCGCCTCCCCCACCCCGGAGATCCCGCTCAATGCCGCCTCGTCGGCCGGACGGGCCTGCGCGATCCCGGCGAGGGTGGCGTCGTTGAAGACGACGTACGCAGGCACACCCTGCTCCTTGGCCACCTCCGCCCGCCAGGTGCGCAGCCGTTGGAAGAGCTCCTGACCGGAGTCGTCGAGATCGAGGACGGCACCCTTCGTCGCTGCCGACCTCGCCGACCGGGGCGCCCGGGTGCGCTCGGGTTCGATGCGCAGCATCACCTCGCGGCGCCCGCCGAGCACGTCGGCGGCGGCGTCGGTGAGCGCGAGCACCCCGTACTCCCCCTGCACCTGCAGCAACCCCTGCGCGAGGAGCTGGCGCACCACGCCCCGCCACTCGGTGTCCCCCAACTCGGTGCCGATGCCGAACGTGCTCAGATCGGTGTGCCGGAACTTGACCATCCGCTCGGTCTCGCGGCCGAGCAGGATGTCGACGACGTGCCCGGCCCCGAACTGCTGACCCCGTTCGCGCTGCAGCCGCAGGATCGTGGACATCACCTTCTGCGCCGGCACGGTGCCGTCGAAGGACTTCGGCGGGGACAGGCAGGTGTCGCAGTTGCCACAGGCCTCGCCGGCCTCACCGAAGTAGGCGAGCAGCTGCTGGCGTCGGCACTGCACCGTCTCGCAGAGCGCGAGCATGGCGTCCAGGTGCAGCGACTGGGCACGCTTACGCTGCGCGTCCCCCTCGCCGTCGGCGATCATCCGGCGCTGCTGCACCACATCCTGCAGGCCGTAAGCGAGCCACGCCGTCGAGGGCAGCCCGTCCCGGCCGGCCCGGCCGGTCTCCTGGTAGTAGCCCTCGACGCTCTTGGGCAGGTCGAGGTGCGCCACGAACCGCACGTCCGGCTTGTCGATGCCCATGCCGAACGCGATCGTGGCGACCATGATGACGCCCTCCTCGCGCAGGAACCGGGACTGGTTCGCGGCCCGCTGCGGCGCCGGAAGGCCCGCGTGGTACGGCAGGGCGGTGTGTCCCTGGCCGACCAGCCACTCGGCGGTGCGCTCCACGGAGGCACGGCTCAGGCAGTAGACGATGCCCGCCTCGGCCGGGTACTCCTCGATGAGTCGCAGGAGCTGGGGGCGGGCCTGGGCCTTCGGCGTGATCCGGTAGGCGATGTTCGGCCGGTCGAAGCTGGACACGAACACCCGGGCCTCGCCGAGGTCCAGGTTCGCCACGATCTCGGCGCGAGTGGCCTCGGTCGCGGTCGCGGTGAGCGCGATCCGCGGCACATCCGGCCAGCGCTCATGCAGCATCGACAGGGCGAGGTAGTCCGGCCTGAAGTCGTGGCCCCACTGCGCCACGCAGTGCGCCTCGTCGATCGCGAACAGGGCGACGTGGGCGCGGTCCAGCAGCCCGGCTGCCGCCGACAGCCGTTCCGGGGCCAGGTAGAGCAGGTCGAGCTCCCCGGCGAGCAGCCGATCCTCGGTGTCGCGTCGCTCGGCGGCCGACTGGGTCGAGTTCAGGAACGCGGCGCGCACCCCCACCTGCTCAAGGGCGTCGACCTGGTCATGCATGAGCGCGATCAGCGGGCTGATCACCACGCCGGTGCCCTCCCGGACCAGGGCCGGGATCTGGTAGCACAGGCTCTTGCCGCCGCCGGTCGGCATCAGAACGAGTGCGTCCCCGCCGGCGACCACGGTGTCGATGATCTCGGCCTGTTCCCCGCGGAAGGAGTCGTAACCCCAGACGGCGGTGAGCGCCTCGAGCGGCGAACTCGCCGACGGCGGGGCCGGCCGGGCGGGCCGTGCCGGTCCGGCCGGCGCTGCCTGGGCGGGGCGAGCGGCCCGGTCGCGCACGGCCGAGCGCGCCGCGGGGGCGCCGGCCGGAGCCTCGGGCACGTCCCACTCGCTCAGGTAGTCCGGTGGCGGCTCGTCCCAGTCCTGCGGGGGCGCGCCCCACTGGTCCTCGACCGGCGACACATCGCCCCTGCTCTCCTCAGCCACCCGGCCAGCCTAAGCGCCGGGACCGACGGTCCAGCCCAGGGGTCAGCGCCTGCTCCCCGCGGAGGTGCCTTCGATGGCGCGCGGGTCCGGTTCGGCCAGTGGGTCCAGGTCCGCCCGGGCGACGTCATCGACGGCCGGCACGCCCGGAACCCGTGCCCGAGCGCCGGCCGCGAGGTCCGCAGGCACCGGGGAGTCGGCGGGCACCACGGACTCGACCGGGGCCTCCCGCACGATCCGCGTCGCGAGCGGCTTCTCGTCGATGAAGCAGAGCAGGATCGCCGCCAGCACCGCGAGCGGTGCGATGACCAGGTAGGTCGGTGTCAGCGCGTCGTTGTAGGCCTCCACGATCGGGATCCGGAGGGCGTCGTCGAGGTGCTTGACCACGTCCGGGGTGAGGGCGCTCGTGCCGCCCTCCAGCGACGCCTCGGCCCCCGGCAGCCGCTCGCTCAGCAGACTCAGCAGGCGAGCCGTGAAGACGCTGCCCACCACGGCCGACCCGAGCGTGCCGCCGATCTGCCGGAAGAAGTTGTTCGCGGCAGTGGCGGTACCGACCTGCGTCACGGGGAAGGAGTTCTGGACCACCAGCACCAGGATCTGCATGGTCCCGCCCAGCCCCACCCCGAGGACCCCGAGGTAGACGCACGCCAGCCAGATCGGCGATCCGACCGACAGGGTGGACAGGGCCACCAGCGCGGCCGCGATCAGCACCGACCCGACGATCGGCATCCACTTGTAGCGCCCGGTCCGGCTCACGTACCAGCCCCCCGCGGTGGAGGTCACCAGCATCGACCCCATCATCGGCACCATGAGCAGCCCGGACGCGGTGGCGTCCTGCCCAGCGACCATCTGCAGATAGGTGGGCATGTAGCCCAGCACGCCGAACATCCCGATGCCGATGAACAGCCCGGCGACCGTGGTCAGATTGAAGTTGCGGTCCGCGAACAGGTGCAGCGGGATGATCGGCTCCCGGGTGCGGCCCTCGACGAACACGAACAGCGCCGCCGCGACCAGGGTGCCTGCGATCAGGCCCAGGATGATCGGTGAGTTCCAGGCGTAGTGGGACCCGCCCCAGGTGCCGAGCAGCACGAGGCAGGTGGTGCCGACGGCGATCAGGCCCATCCCGGCGAGGTCCAGGTGCGGCCGCCCGCGCTGGCTCCGCGGCAGCGGCATCAGGAAGATCGCCGCCGCCAACGCCGCCAGGCCGAGTGGGATGTTCATCCAGAACGCCCACCGCCAGCCCGGACCCTCCGTGAGCCAGCCGCCGAGAAGCGGCCCGGCCACCGAGGAGAACGCGAACACGCCACCCATGATCCCCATGTACTTGCCACGTTCCCGTGGCGGGACCACGTCGGCGATGATCGCCTGGGACAGGATGATCAACCCGCCGCCGCCGAGGCCCTGGATGGTGCGCCCCACGATCAGTCCGGTCATGTTCAGGGTGAGCGCACTCACCACCGACCCCACCATGAACAGCACGATCGCGCCGACCAACAGCGGCTTGCGACCGATGAGGTCGCCGAGCTTGCCGTAGACCGGCATCATCACTGTCGACGCCAGGATGTAGGCGGTGATCACCCACACCATCAGATGGGCGCCCTGCAGCTCGCCGACCAGCGTCGGAAGTGCCGTCGCCAGGATGGTCTGGTTCAGGGACGCGAGCAGCATGGACAGGATCAGCCCGGCGAACAGCAGTGCCAGGGCCCGCCGGTCGAGCAGGGTTCCGGACGACCCACCGGGAGCGGTGGGGGCGGTTGTCATGACTTCTGTACTACCTCTCGGAGCAGGTCGACGGCGTCATCGAGGATGCCGTCGACGTCATCGCGAAGGATGAAGGTCGGGTCGTTCGTGGCGGCGAACGTCAGTGCGGCGGAGGCCATCGAGATCAGCATCCGCACGTGCGGTTCGTCGGGTTCGTGGCCGATCACCAGCGCGATCCGGTCGGTGACGATCTCCGTCACGATCGCCTCGGTCTCCCGGAACGACTCGGTGCGGTGCCGCACCAGCTCGGGGTGCCGATCGAAGATATCCCGGCGTCGGGTACGGCTGAGGGCGCTGCCGGACGCCGTCCTCGCGACCGCGAGGAGCAGTCGCGTGGTCCGCTTCAGCAACTGCCCGTCCTGGGGTGCGTCGAGGAACGCCTGCCTGGTGGCCGGGTCGAGATGGGGACGCCGAAGGCCGACGACGGCATGTTCCTTCGTCGGGAAGTAGTTGAAGAACGTTCGCGTCGAGACGTTCGCGCGGGCGGCGATCGCATCCACGGTCACGGCGCCGAGGCCGTCCTCGAGGACCATCGCCGCCGCCGTCTCGTGCAACGTCCCCCAGGTCTCGGCGCGTTTGCGCTCCCTGAGCGATGTTTCCTGCACTCGTGCATTTTTGCATGACTGCAAAAATCTGACAAGGTCCCCGCCGGCTTCATCCACAGGCCGAGCACACGCCCGACGGCGGAGGGCGAGCATCGTAGGCATGCCCACAGATACGCCCACCGGGCGCGCGGGACCCGTTCCGGTCACGACCCGGTTCCACCTGGCCGTGGTGGACGGACCGGACCTGGGTTGGGTGGCGCCGCTCGGCGTCGAGCCGGTCCTGGTCGGCCGTGGCCCGAGGGCCTCGCTCGTGCTGGAGGACCCGTCGCTCTCCCGTGAGCACGTCCTGGTCAGCGCACGGGGCGGGCGCCTGCGTGCCCGGGACCTGGGCTCGGCGAACGGCACCGCCGTGGTGCGTTCGCGCGGAGGTCCGCCCGCCCCGGGCGGACGGGTGCGCCGGTTGCGGACCCGGTGGCGTGCCCTGCGCGAGGGTGACCTGATCCGGGCCGGCGCGAGTGTCATCGAGGTTCGGCGTCACCCCTCGCTGCGGGACCGGCCCGGGCCGGCGCAGCCGTCGGGCGTGGGCGACGGTCTCCTCGGGCGGCTGATGTTCCCGCTGATCATGTGCGTGACCTCCGTACCGCTGCTGCTCTCGGGCTCGGGTGCGTGGCGGCTCATCCTGGCGATCGCGCTCCCGCTGGTGCTGCTCGGTTCCGTCCTGTGGCCGCTGAGGGCACAACGACGACGACGACGCAGCGACCGGGGCCGGCCGGAGGTACCCGCCGCCGAACCGGAGCCCGATCCCGGCCCGGACGACCCGGCCGGGCTCCTGATGGGCGCCGGCGCACCGGCGCACGCCGCCCCCGAACGGGCCGTTGACCACGTGCCCCGGTGGGAGATCGGTAACGCGAGCCAGCCCACCCGGCGGCGCGGACCGCCGTCGACCGCTCGCGCGCGACGCGATCACGAACGGGACCGATACCAGCCCTGGGTGGCCGGCACCCTTGCCCTGGTCGGGGACGACGAGGACGTGGCTGCGCTCGCTCGCTGGTTGGTCTGCCGGCTCGCGGCGCGGCACCCGCCGACGCGGCTGCGACTGGACCTGCCGGCCACGTGGGCCTGGGCTGCGACGTTCCCGCACCGCGCTCCCGGCGGCGAGCCCGAACGGCTCACCATCCAGGTGGCCGAACGACCCGACGCGCCACCGGGCGCCGATGGCGTGCGCATCGTGCTGGCCCGGGACCTGACCGAGGTGCCGCCCTGGTGCGAGCGAACCATCGAGGTCCGCCCCGGCCATGACCGTCGGGTCGGCGAGCGCTGGGCGGCCAGGGTGTGCGCCGCCATCGCCGCGGCCAACCACCAAGCCGAGGTGCTCGCCGCAATGGTCCCGATCGGTGAGGTGGTCGGCCCGGGCGACGTCGCCGGGATCGTCCGCGGCTGGGCCGGTGACTCCGGGCTGTCGGCCGTGATCGGCGTCGGCCCTGCCGGTCCGCTCCGGCTCGACCTCGGCGTGGACGGGCCGCACGCCCTCGTCGCCGGCACGACGGGGTCGGGCAAGTCCGAGCTGCTGCTGTCGTGGCTGCTCGGCCTGGCGCACGCCCGCTCCCCCGCGGACCTGGCAGTGGTGCTCATCGACTACAAGGGCGGCGCGACGTTCGGACCGGTCGCGGACCTGCCGCACGCCGCCGGGGTGCTCACCGACCTGGACGCCGCGGACACCGCCCGGGCCCTGGCCAGCCTGCGCGCGGAACTGCGCCGCCGCGAACGACTGCTGGCCGCGTCCGGCACGTCGACCCTCGCCGAACACCGGGCCCGCGTCCCGCCCGAGGAACGTCCGCCGGCCCTGGTCGTGATGGTCGATGAGTTCCGGGCGATGGCCGCCGAACACCCGGACTTCCTCGACGCGCTCGTGCGGCTGGCCGCTCAGGGCCGCTCGCTCGGCATCCACCTGGTGCTCGCCACCCAGCGGCCGGCCGGCGCGGTGACACCGGACATGCGCGCCAACCTCACCGTGCGGATCTGCCTGCGGGTACTCGAGGACGCCGACTCGATCGACCTCGTCGGTGACGCCTCGGCCGCCCGGCTCCCGCCGGTCCCGGGGCGCGCGGTGGTCCTGGCCGGCGAGCGGACGATCGTGCAGGTGCCCTGGACCGGCCCACCGGACGCCGGCGCGGTCCGTGCCCTGGTGGGCCGGATCGTGGCGGCCGCGGCCGACCTCGAGGCACGCGAGCCGTGGCGGACCCGGCGCCCACGCCCGTGGGCCGAGCCGTTGCCCGACCGCATCGACGTCGCCGAACTCGCCGTCGACGGGTTCAGCGTCGACGAGCTCGGCGCCGCGGGCGCGGAGCCCGACGGCGCACCGGACGCCGGGCGGGTGCGGCCCACTCCCGCGGCGCTGCCGTTCCTGCGTACCGACCTGCCCGACGAGCAGACCCTCGGCACCTGGTCCTGGCCGCCCGGGTCCACCCTGCTCGTCAGCGGTCCGGCCGGATCCGGCCGGACCACCGCGCTGCGCACGCTGGCCGAGGTGGCGCACCGGGCCGGCCTCGCGACGCATGTGATCGCCGAGGACCTGGCCGCGATCGTCCCCCGGATCAGCGGTACCTCGCCCGGGACCGACGCCCCCACCCACGGCACCTGGTGCCGACCCGAGGACTCCCGCCGTGCGCGGCGGCTCATCGAGCTGCTCACCGGGGGCACCGTCGCTCCGGCGGTGCTGCTCGTCGACGACGTCGACGTCCTCTGCCGCGCACTCGACGAGGCCGGCGGCATCGGCACCGGCGTGGACCTGATGACCGCCCTGCTCCGCCGGGCCCGCAGGGCCGGGGTCGGGGTGGTGTTCACCTGTGCCGGTGCGCCAACCCGCTGGGCGCCGCTCGTCGCCGACCGGTTGGTGCTACGACCGCAGGACGTCGGCGACGCCCTGCTCGCCGGGGTTCCGAGGGATCTCGTGGGCACCGGCTGGCCGGCGGGTCGGGGCGTGCTGATCACGTCCGGCGCGACCCGGGTGGCCCAGGTCGCGCTGGCCGTGGCCGCCCCGGACACCTACCGCGCCCCGGCCCAGGCTCCCGTTCACCTGGTCGCACTGCCCGCCACGGTCCCACTGACCGACCTGGGCGGGCCTCACGCCGTACGGGTGGGACTCGTGCTCGGCGTGGGCGGGGATGATGCCGCGCCGATCGTGCGTGACCTGCCGGACGGCGGCACCTGGCTCGTCGCCGGACCGGCCGGCTCCGGGCGCACCGGTGCGCTCCGGATGCTGGGCGGGCAACTGCGGGCCGGCGGCCGTGTGGTCATCGACGGGCCCGACGGGCTCGACGCCCTCCGGGGCCCTGCCGCCCTTGGTACGGCCCGAACCTCGGGCGCCCGCGGCCCGGTCCTGCTCCTCGATGACGCCGACCGGCTCCCGGTTGCAGCCCTCACCGCGGTCGCCGAGGCGAGCGAGCGCATGGACCTCGCGCTGGTCGCAGCCGCTCGCCCGGAGGCGCTCCTCGGCCTCTACCACGAGGTCGGGGCGCGGCTGCGGGAGGCGCCACTGATGGTTGTCCTCGGGCCCGTCGGACCGGCCGCACACCTGACCGGGGTTGATCTGCGCCGGCACGCCGACGTCGATCCCGGACCGGGCCGCGGGGTGCTGGTCGACGGCGGCCGGCTCACCCCGATCCAGCTTGCGAGCTAGGCGATCGCGTCCGGTCGGCCGGCGCCCGAGGTCGCCGCGAGCGAGACCGGCAGGAGCAACGCCACGATCACCACCACGGCCACCACCATCGGCACGGTGGCAGCCCACCAGGCCACGGTGGAGAACGAGGAGGCCCCCGCCGCGAACTGGAGCAACTGCCAGGTGATCACCGGGCCCCGGCCCCAGCGCTTGCCGTTCCACAGCGCCCGGACGGCCAGGAACAGCAGGCCGGCGATCAGCACCAGGAACACCAGCACCCCGGCCGCGAAGGAGACGAACGTGGCGTCATCCGAGAGCGCGAGGACCAGCGAGACGACACCGATCACGGCGAGCGCCACGGCCTCGAGGAGCGCCACGGCGAGGCCGATCCGGAGCGGCAACGGCCGCTCGCCGGGACTCGTCGCGTCCGATTCCGGGGGCGTGGAGGTCGCAGACACGGCCACCACTCTACGGCGCGCCGAACCACCCGGGCCGAGCCCCGCCGTCGGGCGTGGAGCACCTGGCGAGCACACGACGAGCATTCCGTTCAAGGTGTCCAGCCTGTGAACAATGTCTCACGGCAACCAAGTTGAAACTTTGTCGTAACCCCTTGTGCACGTTCAAATACCATGTGAAAGTTGTTCCCAGAGATTCACGCGAGTAGCGGAACTCCCCCCACCCAACTCGGTCTGAAAAATGGCCACGCACTCGCACGCGCCCACGCTAGGAGAACGCAATGGATTGGCGTCACAACGCGTCCTGTCTGACCGAAGACCCCGAGCTCTTCTTCCCGATCGGGAACACCGGCCCCGCGCTCGTCCAGATTGAGGAGGCGAAGGCGGTGTGCCGTCGCTGCCCCGTCGTGGACACGTGCCTGAAGTGGGCGATCGAGTCCGGTCAGGACGCCGGCGTCTGGGGCGGAATGTCCGAGGACGAGCGCCGTGCGCTGAAGCGCCGGACCGCCCGCGCCCGTCGCGCCGGCTGACTCGAAGCCTGTTCTCGAACGGCCGGATCGCCCATGGCGGTCCGGCCGTTCGCGTGTCTCAGTAGTCGCGCAACTCGCCGACGCGGGCCTCGAGGACGACCTCGGTGCCACCGCTGGGGACCGGCTGCCAGGAGATGGTCCCGTCGAGCTCGGTGGCAACGAGCGTACGCACGATCTGGGTACCGAGGCCCTTCATCTGCGGGTCCTCGCCCATGCCGACGCCGTCGTCGATGACGCTGACGCGGAGCATCGGGCCATCCCGTCGGGAGTTGATCGTCACGGTGCCGCCGGTGGTCGCCAGCCCGTGCTCGACGGCGTTCGTCACCAGCTCGGTGAGCACGACCGCCAGGGCGGTCGCGTCGGTCGCCGGCACGCGACCGAAAGCCCCCTCGCGCACCGTCTTCACGTGCGCCTCGCCCGCGGCGACGTCGGCCACCAGGCGCAGGGTGCGTCCGAAGACCTCGTCGAAGTCGACCACCTCGTCGATGGTCTGCGACAACGCCTCGTGCACGGTCGCGATGGTCGCGACCCGACGCATCGCCTCGTTCAGCGCGGACTTCGCCTCGTCCGAGTCGGTTCGACGCGCCTGCAACCGGAGCAGCGCGGCCACCGTCTGCAGGTTGTTCTTCACGCGGTGGTGGATCTCGCGGATCGTGGCGTCCTTGGTGAGGAGTTCGCGCTCGCGGCGGCGCAGTTCGGACACGTCGCGCACGAGCAGGACCGCCCCGACGCGCTGGCCGTACTCCGTGACCGGCACGGCTCGCAGGGACAGGCTGACCCCGCGTGCCTCGACATCGGTCCGCCACGCCGCCCGGCCCATCACCACGAGCGGGAGCGACTCGTCGACCGGCGAGTGGTCCTCGAGCAGGGGGGTGATCACCTCCGCCAGGGACTGCCCGACGACCTCGTCGCTGACACCGAGCCGGTGGAACGCGCTGAGCGCGTTCGGGCTCGCGTACAGGACCTCACCCTCGCTGTTCAGCCGGACCAGGCCGTCACCCACCCGGGGAGCGCCGCGCCGCGGGCCGGTGGCCGCGTTCGCCAGCGGGAACTCACCGCGCGCGATCATTCCGCAGAGCTCGTCCGCGGACTCCACGTAGTTGAGCTCGAGCCGGCTCGGCGTGCGGCTCGCACCGAGGTGTGTCTCACGGGCGACGACCGCAAGGATGCGACCGGCCCGCACCACCGGGATGGCCTCCTCGCGGATGGCGAACGACCCGTTCCAGCGGGCCTCGCGCGCGCGGTTGATCTCCTTGGTCTCGAGGGCCTGCAGCAGCGCCGTCCGGAGCCCGGCAGGGGCGCGCCGGCCGACGACGTCGTCGTGGTGGACGGTAGCCCCGGTCGAGGGACGCGCGTGTGCGACCGCCACCAGGTCACCGTCGGTGGTGGGTAGCCAGAGCACCAGGTCGGCGAAGGACAGGTCGGAGATCACCTGCCAGTCCCCCACCAGCAGATGCAGCCACTCGGCGTCCTGGCTGCTCAGGTCGCTGTGGTTCTCGATCAGGTCACCCATCGTGGACACGCTCGTAGCCTACGCACCGCGGGACCGACGGCGAGCCACGGCGAGCGGGGGCCGATCGGTGCGGCAGGGGTGACCGGGGTGTGCCGCGAGCGGCGCCTCGCTACGCTCACAGATGGGCCGGCCGGCCCGACCGCCCAGCGAGGAGAGCCATGCGCTTCGATGCCGCCATCGACTACCACGCGGACACCACGCGCGTAGCTCAGATGTTCGCCGATCCCGAGTTCGTGCGACGCAAGGTCGAGGCGACCGGTGCGACGTCGACCGCCATCGAGGTCACGCCGGGCGATGACGGCGGCTTCACCGTGCTGACCCGGCGCGCGATGCCGACCGACAAGATCCCGACGGCGCTGCGCTCCTTCGTCGGCGCCTCGATCGACGTCCGGTTCGTCGAGGTCTGGCAAGGGGCCGAGGCCGACGGGCGGCGTAGCGGGACCTTCACGCTGGACGTGTCCGGCGCGCCGGCCGGAGCCACCGGCACCACCGAGCTCGAACCCACCGGCGAGGCCAGTTCCCGGGTCCGCTACGACGGTGACGCGAAGGTCAACGTGCCGTTCCTCGGCGCACCGGTGGAGCGGGCCGTCGTGGAGGCGGTACAGAACGTGCTCGACGCCGAGCGCCGGGCCGCGCAGGAGTGGCTGACCGAGCGCTGAGGCACTCGGGGCACAGCCCCGATCGCACGTCCGGGCCGACCCTCTTGATTGCGGTTCGGTCACGGGACTTGACGCGGCGGCCGCACGTGTTCCACTATCAGTGCAATCCCTGAGAGCGCTCTCAGGGCACGGTCGCCCGATCGTGAGAGCGCTCTTACCCGTTCCGGACAAAGCTGCCCGGAACACCTCCACAAACCCTCGACCGCCGGAACCGACCCGGCACCCCAACCAGGTTGCGGCACCAGCCGCACCACGACGAAGGAGTCATCGTGCGACGTAGGACACGAGCACTGGTAGCAACGGCCGGCCTGTGTGGCCTGGCCCTGACAGCCGCCTGCGGCGGCGGCGACGCCGGCAGTGGCGAGACCGGTTCGACCACAGACGGCGGCTCCGGCGACGGTGAGCAGATCACCCTCATGGTCGCCACGTTCAACGATTTCGGCTACACCGAGGAGCTCCTCGCCCAGTACAGCGAAGAGCACCCGAACATCGTGGTCGAGCACGTGCTGGCCGCCCGTGCCGAGGACGCCCGGGCCAACCTGACCACGAACCTCGCCTCCGGCGGCGAGGGCCTGAGCGACATCGAAGCCATCGAGGTCGACTGGCTGGCCGAGCTGTTGCAGTACCCCGACTAC
Organism: Occultella gossypii; assembly: GCF_019947135.1. Lineage (GTDB taxonomy): Bacteria > Actinomycetota > Actinomycetes > Actinomycetales > Beutenbergiaceae > Occultella > Occultella gossypii. The sequence continues at coordinate 82,241 of NZ_JAGSHT010000014.1, forward strand.
TTCACCGATCTCTCCGACCCGGCCGTCGAGGGTCGTTGGCTGGAGAGCAAGGTCGCCGCGGCCACCACCGAGGACGGCCGACTGCTCGGCTACGGCACCGACGTCGGGCCGCAGGCGATCTGCTACCGCTCCGACCTGTTCGCCGCGGCCGGCCTGCCCACCGACCGGGCCGAGGTCGCCGAGCTGCTCGGCGGCGCCGATGCCACCTGGGACGACTACTTCGAGGTCGGTCGCCAGTTCGTCGGCGCCTCCGACTCGGCCTGGTACGACTCGGCCGTCTCGATCTACCAGGGCATGATCAACCAGGTCGAGTTCGCCTATGAGGAGGGCGACGGCACGCCCGTCGGACTGACCAACCCGGAGGTGCGCGAGGCCTACGACGCCGTGCTGACCGCATCCACCGACGACGGTCTGTCCGCGGGCTTCGAGCAGTGGCAGGAGGACTGGACCGCCGGGTTCCAGAACAACGCGTTCGCGACCATGCTCTGCCCCGCGTGGATGCAGGGCCCGATCGCGGGCAACGCGGCCGAGGTCGAGGGCTGGGACATCGCCGACGTCTTCCCCGGTGGCGGCGGCAACTGGGGTGGCTCCTACCTGACCGTGCCGGCCGGCGGTGAGCACGTCGAGGAGGCCCAGGCCCTCGCCGAGTGGCTCACGTCGCCCGAGATCCAGGTCCAGGCCTTCGGCAACGCCGGGACGTTCCCGAGCCAGGTGGACGCCTATGAGAACCCGGACCTGACCGGGGCCACGAACGAGTTCTTCAATGACGCCCCGGTCGGTGAGATCTTCGCCAGCCGCTCCCTCGCCGTCGACGAGCTCGGGTTCCTGCCCTACAAGGGCCCGAACTACTTCGCCATCCACCAGACCGTGCAGGACGCCATCCTTCGCGTGGATGTGACCGGTGAGCAGAACGCCGAGGACTCCTGGGCCGCCGCCGAGCAGGCGGTCGCCGACCTCGGCCTCTAGCCCATCGCCCACCGGTCGGGGGGGGGGCCCCCCCCCCCCCCCCCCCCCCCCCCGGGGGGGCCGCAGGAGCGGCAACACCCCCCCCCCGCCGCCGGGGCCCCCGCCCCCTGAGGCCGCGGCCCGCCGGATGGGGTTCCGGCAGCGGATGGGCCGCTGGGACGTCAAGGTCTCGCCGTACCTGTACATCTCCCCGTTCTTCATCCTGTTCGCGGTGGTGGGGGCCTTCCCGCTGCTGTACACCGCGTTCGTCTCGGTGCACGAGTGGAACCTGCTCGGCGGTCAGGGCGAGTTCGTCGGGCTGACCAACTACCGGGACGTGTTCGCCCAGCCGACCTTCCTCAAGGCCATCGGCAACACGTTCAGCATCTTCGCGCTGTCCTCGGTCCCGCAGGTGATCGCCGCACTCGCCCTGGCCGCGGTGCTGAACGCGAACCTGCGCGCGAAGACCTTCTGGCGGATGGGGGTGCTGCTGCCGTTCATCGTCGCGCCCGTCGCCGTCGGGCTCATCTTCGGCCGGCTGTTCGCCGACGACTCCGGCCTCGTGAACGCCCTGCTCACCCAGATCGGTATGGAGCCGCTCGGGTGGCACTCGGACCGGCTGACCAGCCACATCGCGATCGCCACGATGGTGAACTTCCGCTGGACCGGCTACAACACCCTGATCTTCCTGGCCGCCATGCAGGCCGTTCCCCAGGAGCTGTACGAGGCTGCGATCATCGATGGCGCGGGCCGGCTGCGCCAGTTCTTCTCGGTCACGGTGCCGCAGCTGCGGCCGACGATCATCTTCGTCATCATCACGGCCACCATCGGCGGGCTGCAGATCTTCGACGAGCCGCGCCTGTTCGACGACCAGGGTCTCGGCGGCCCGTCCCGGAACTGGATGACCGTGGCCATGTACATGTACGACGTCGGCTGGGGCAACCAGAAGAACTTCGGCCGTGCCGCCGCGATCGCGTGGCTGCTGTTCCTGCTCATCATCGTGGTGGCCCTGGTCAACTTCCTCGTCTCGCGCCGGATCGCCACCAGCGACTCCCCGCGGGGCGCCGCCCGGCTGCTCGCGCGCGGCTCCGGCGACGCCGGCCGCACTCCCACCGCGGGCGCCACGGGGCCCACCACCTCCTCGAAGGAGACCTGATGTCCTCGATCCCCGTCATCGCGCAGAGCGCCGGGCCGGGAGCCGCGCGCTGGGCGGCCCGGCGACGCGGGCGCGCGACCGGTGGCGCGAACCGCCGGCCGGGCTGGGTCACATACGCGATCCTCGCCGTGGTCCTGCTGATCGCGGTGTACCCGCTCTACTACACGCTCCAGCTCGCATCCTCGGACGCCGTATCGATCGCGCGCAACCCGATCCCGGGCCTGGCGCCCGAGGGGAACCTGTTCGCGAACATCGCCGAGGTGCTCGGGGGCCGCGTCCCGTTCGGCAAAGCGTTCGTGAACTCGATGATCATCTCGGTCAGCGCCGCGGTCTCGGTCGTAGCGTTCTCGACCTTGGCCGGCTTCTCGTTCGCGAAACTGCGCTACCGGGGCCGCGGGCCGCTCCTGGTGTTCGTGATCGCGACCATGGCCGTGCCCACCCAGCTCGGCATCGTGCCGATGTTCATCCTGTTCACCGAGCTCGGCTGGGCGAACAACCTGATCGGCGTCATCGTGCCGGCGATGGTCTCGGCGTTCGGAGTGTTCTGGATGACCCAGTACCTGGACCAGGCACTCCCCTACGAGCTCATCGAGGCCGCCCGGGTGGACGGCGCGTCGATGATCCGGACGTTCTGGCACGTGGCCCTGCCCGCCGCCAGGCCCGCCGCCGCGATGCTCGCTCTGTTCACGTTCGTGCAGCACTGGGTCGCGTTCTTCTGGCCGTTCATCATCCTCACCTCGAACAATCCGACCCTGCCGATGGCGGTCCAGCTGTTGCAGGCGAACTACTTCACCGACTACTCCCTCGTGATGGCCGGGGTGCTGGTCACCACGTTCCCCCTGCTGATCCTGTTCGTGGTCGCGGGACGGCAGCTCGTCAGCGGCATCATGGCCGGCGCGGTCAAGGGCTGACCCGTGCGGGCGCCCGGGACGGATAGTTTGAGCACCAGCACTCACGGCGAAGGGCGGGCCAGCACGATGTCACGACGAACCGGCGTTCCGACGCTCGAGGATGTCGCGCGCGCGGCCGGTGTCTCGCGGGCCACGGCCTCGCGGGTCGTCAACGGGGACGAGCGGGTCCAGGACGCCACCCGCGAAGCGGTACTGGCGGCGATCCGCGAGCTCGGCTACAGCCCGAACCTGGCCGCCCGATCGCTGGTCACCCGACGGACGGACACGATCGCCGTCGTGGTGCCGGAATCCGACGAACGGGTCTTCAACGACCCGTTCTTCGCGGGGACCCTGCGCGGCGTGACGAAGGCGCTGGCGCTGACCGAGCTGCAGATGGTCCTGCTGATCGGCAGCCCCGGCGACGGCGATGGCCGCCTGGACCGGTACATCCGCGGCCGGCACACCGACGGCGCGATCATCGTCTCGCACCACGCGAACGACAACCTGTGGCGGTCCGTGGCCGAGGTCAGCCTGCCCACGGTGTTCCTGGGCCGCCCGTTCGCCGAGCACCCCGGCCTGACGTTCGTGGACGTGGACAACGTCGCGGCCGCTGCGCTCGCCACCGGCTACCTGGTCGATTCCGGCCGGAAGAGGATCGGCACCGTGGCAGGTCCCGCGGACATGAGCGCGGGCGCGGACCGGCTCCAGGGCTGGCACAACGTGCTCACCGAGCACGGCCTGCCGGCCGACGCCGTCGAACGCGGCGACTTCACCGTGGCGGGTGGGGGCGACGCGATGACCCGTCTGCTCGCCCGCCACCCCGACCTCGACGCCGTGTTCGTCGCCTCGGACCTGATGGCCAGCGGGGCCATGGACGCGATCCGCGCGAGTGGGCGCGCGATCCCCACGGACATCGCCGTGGTCGGCATGGACAACCTCGAACTGGCGACCCGCACCCAACCACCGCTGACCACCGTGGTGAACCCGGTCGACGAGATGGCCACCCAAGCGGTCGCCATGCTGCTCGCGCAACTCGAGGGCGGTCCCATCCTCGAGCCCGTGACCATGCCGACGGAGCTCGTGGTGCGCGAGTCCGCCTGAGTCGAGGGTCGGTGCCCAGGTCTAGCCTGGGTGGATGGATGCGCAGCGGCCCGCGGTCACCGTCTCGCGCGCCGGCGCACTGCGGTACCGCTGGCGCCGTCAAGGTCTGGCCCAGGCCGGGCCCGTCAGCGTCGCGGAGGCGCCCGCGCTCGACCTGGGCGTGCAGGACACCGGCCCGATGGGGTCCGCCTGGGCGTTGTGGTTGCGCGGCGTCGACCCGGCGACGGCGGAGACCGAGTTGGCGCTCGCGTGGACATTGCGCGGAGCCCCGCACGCCTACCGGCGGGCCGACCTGCCCGGGGTGATGCAGGCGGTCTCACCGTTCTCCGAGGCGGACGCCGCGAAGCGGGTGTTCGACGCGTCCAAGCCGTTGCGCCGGGCGGGGATCGACGTCCTCGACGCGCTCGACGTGGTCGCCGGGCATATGCGCGAGATAGTCACCGAGCCGACCGTCAAGGGTGAGATGTCCGCGCAACTGACGGCCAGCGTCGACGAGCCGTACCTACGTTACTGCCGGGTCTGCAAGGCCACGCACCTGTACGAGCAGCCGTTCCGGCTCAGCGCGCTGTACGCCGGGCTGGAGCTGGAACCGGGTACCTCGCCCCCGGTGCTGCGCCGGATCCCGGGCTGGCGCCGCCGGAGCCACGGCCCGGCCCGCGCCCCTCGAGGTCCAGGCGATGCACCCGAGCACCTGCAGGTCATCCGTGCCTACCTGCACCTGCTCGGCCCGGCCACGCAGAAGGAAGTGGCCGGCTACCTGGATGCCCCGGTCCGGGACGTGGTCGCGTCCTGGCCCACGGACGCCGTCGCCGTGGACGTGGCGGGTCGTCCGACGTGGCTGCTGGAGTCGGACGTGGCCGCCCTCGTCGAGGCCGAGAGGTCGGGAGGCGATGACGACGGAACCGGCGTGCGCCTGCTCGGTGCCTTCGACCCGTTGCTGCAGGCGAAGGACCGGGACCTGCTGGTGCCGAACGAGGCCGAGCGCAAGGACCTGTTCCGCGCCATCGGCAGACCCGGTGCGGTCGCCGCCGGGGGTGAGATCCTCGGCACCTGGCGCCCGCTCGCCAAGGGCGGGACCGTCAGCATCCGCTTCACATCCTGGCCGTCGGCCGGCCCAACCATGCGCCGCGTGGTCGAGGACCAGGGCGCGGAGCTCGCCCGGTGGCGCGGTCGGGAGTTCGGCGGCCTCGTCGACGAATAGGCGGCCCCAGTGCGGGTGCTACCGCGCGTCCTCGTCCGGCGCGGGGTCCACCCCGGGGAGCCCCGGAGCGTCCGGGCCGGCCGGAGCAGGGTCCGCCGGGTCCGGGGCGGCCTCCCCCTCCCGCTCAACCCCCAGGGTGACCTTCGTCAACAGGGCGGCGACCGCCCCGACCGCCACGAGCACGGGAGCGAACACGGCGGTCACGGCCGTGATCGCGACGCCCGCGGTGAGGGGGATCTCGAGGAGGGTCCGGCCGTCGCTGTTCTTGATGTAGAGCCGCCGCACATTGCCCTCGTGGACCAGGTCCTTGACCTTGTCGAGCAACTCCGAACCCGACACGCTGAACTCCTCGTACCAGGTCTTCTCACCATCGTTCTGCTTCTCGTCCATGCGTCCCATCCTCGCCGAGGCCCCCGTCGGGACGCCACCCCCTGCGCGTCAACCGGCGATCGCCAGCGCCACGCAGATGGCACCGACCGTGAGGTCGAGGCCGATGCAGAAGATCGCCAGCGAGCCAAAGACCACCTCGTCACTGCGGTAGTGCTTGACGTCCCAGAACGCGTGGGCGGCCAGCGTCACGCCCGCGATCGCCAGTCCGAGCTGCACGCTCAGCTGGAGCGCGACGATCGCCATCCCGAAGTATCCGAGCAGGGCGGCGGCCTGGACCGCGGTGACCTGGCCGGCCCCCAGGAGCACCCCGACCCCGAGCAGGACGACCGCGGCGAGTACGAACAGGGTCCACCAGGGCAGGACCCCGAGCAGCCCTGCGAAGGCGAGGCCGCTGAACACCGGCACGCCGAGCCAGGCGACCCATCGGGTCCGCGTGGCCGCGGCGGCCAGGTAGCACAGGGCTGCAACCCCGACGGCGGTGGCGGGCGTGAGCGTGGTGGTCCCGTTGATGATCGACTCGCCGTGCATCGCCGCCAGCCCGTAGGTCATGCCCAGTCCGCTGACGACTCCGAGCACGACCCAGGCGGTGATGGCACCCCCGGAGCGGGTCCGGTGTTCGGTCTCGATCCTGCGTGTGGTGGTCATGGTCGCTCCCTCGTCGTGATCACCGCGCCGCCCGGGCTCGGGCTGGCCGGCCGACACGACGATGCCAACCTGGATCGTCATCTGGCGGGGTGTGGCCGTAATTCTTGGATACGTGTCCCACGAGACATCTGCCGGTCTCGCGAACATCTGTCTACGCTTGCGGTCATGGCCACCATGAGCGTCGTCGTCGTGGGATTCGAAGGTGCCGAACTCGTCGACATCTCGAGCGTCACGTCCGCACTGGCACTGGCCAACCGCCTCGGCGCCAGCCCGAGCTACCGCATCGAGCTCGCAACCATCGACGGGCGCGACATCATCTGTGACTCGGGCCTGCGGCTCGGAGCGCAGCGAGCCCTGGCGGAGGTATCGGGGGCCGACACGGTGATCGTCTCCGGTGGCCGCGGCCACGTGGAGGCCAGTCGCAACCCGGACCTGACCCAACATGTGCGGCGCCTGGCAGCGCGGGCGCGCCGGATCGCCTCGGTCTGCACCGGCACCTCCGTGCTCGCAGCGGCGGGTCTGCTGGACGGTCGGCGCGCCACCACGCACTGGTTCTACGCGGCGGACATCGCCGAACGCTTCCCCAGGGTCCGTCTTGACCCCGGGCCGATCTACGTCAGGGACGGCAAGGTCGCCACCTCCGGAGGGGTGACCGCATCATTGGACCTGACCCTGGCGTTCATCGAGGAGGACCACGGTGCAGAGTTCGCCCGCTGGGTCGCGATGGGCATGGTCACCTACCTCCAGCGCCCGGCGAACCAGGCTCAGATGAGTATCTTCACCGCGGCGCCGCGCACCGACCATGCCCTCGTCAAGCGCGTCCTCGACCACGCCACGGCGCATCCGGACGGGGACCTGCGCACGTCCGCACTCGCCGATCTCGTCGGAGTCAGCACCCGACAACTGACCCGGGTGTTCCAGGACCGACTCAGTCTCCCACCGGCGAGCGCCGTACGCCGGATCCGCCTCGAACTGGCCGCCCGCCTGGTGTCCACGACCGAGCTCTCGATGTCCCAGGTCGCGCGGCGATGCGGCTTCGGCTCCGCCGAGAGTCTGCGTCAGGCCTTCGTCAGCCGGTACGGCACCAGTCCCCGGAACATGCGCAGCACGCACACCCGTTCCCTGGCCGTGCCGTAGCCCCGATCGTCACCGCGCAGCGCCGGCGGCACGGGGTCACGATGGTCGGTGCACGATTCCGCCACGCTGGTCGCGACCCGAACGCTCGGGCCTCTCGTTTCGTGCTCATCGCGTGACCGGGCTGCCTCGGCCATCCGAGGGCGAGGACTAGCATCGATGCATGAGTTCGTCTCGACAGCGTGGGCGCTCCGCCGGCCTCGGTCGTATCCCCTCGGTCGTGTGGCTGGCGGTCGCACTGGTGTCCGTCGTCGCCATGATGGCGTCCATCGGGGAATCGTCGGCGCCGCTCCTGTCCACCCCAGCCATCTTCGCGGCGACGTTCCTGGTGGCGGCGTTCGGCTACGCCCGCAGTACCGCGAAACGCGCACCGAGAGAAGCCGCAGCGGATGACGCCCGTGACTCGCCGGGCGAGGACACCGGCACGGTTCACCCGGGCCCGCCCGAGTCCACCGGCGCCGAGTCCACCGGCGAGAGGTCCGGCCGGGACACGTCCCCGGACCCCAGCCGCTGACCGTGCCGACGCGGCTCGCCCTGATCGGAGACGTCACCTGGTGCGGCACCGCCGTGACCGGGCGCTCTGCCGAACTGCTGGCACTGCTCGCCGCGGCGCCGGGCGCACAGAGCAGTGACTCGGCGCTGGTGGCCGGCCTCTGGGGTGAGGCCCCGCCCACGAACCCCGCGAAGGCACTGCAGGTGGTGGTGGCCCGCGCGAGGGTTGCGACGGTGCCCGAGGCGATCGCCCGTACGGCGGGGGGCTACCGCCTCGACCTGCCCCGCATCGACGTGGACGTACTCCACCTCGCCGACCTGGTGGCACAGTCGCGCAGCGCACTCACCAACGGCGATCTGACGCGAGCCGTGGCCTGCGCACGCGAAGCCACCCAGCTCGGCGCTGCCCCAGGGGGTGTCGGATCCGAGCCGGACAGCCCACGTCGCGGCGCCGCCGTGCCGATGCCCGCCCTGCGAGCTGCTGCCGGCAGGCTCGCCGCGCAGGCACGGGAGCTGCTCGGGGTCGGGTTGAGCCGAACCGGCGCGCACGCCGACGCCGTGGAACTGCTGACGGAGGCCGCGGCCACCCATCCTCACGACGAGGAGGTCCTCGAGGCCCTGCTCCGATCCGAGGCAGCCACGCTCGGCCACGGGGCGGCACTGGAGCGTTTCGCCCGCTACCGCGGCCGCCTCATCGACTCCCTCGGCACGGAGCCGGGCCCGGCGCTGCAGCGACTGCACTCCGAGCTTCTCGCGGCCGACCGTCCGGTCCGGGAGGGGCTGCGTTTCGAGGCGACCGACCTGCTCGGCCGCGACGACGACCTGCGGCGCCTGCGCACCCTGATCGGCGAGTCCAGGGTCACGTCGATCGTGGGTGCCGGTGGACTGGGCAAGACCCGGATCGCACACGTCCTCGGCCGGGAGGCGACCCAACCCGCCGTGCACTTCGTGGAACTGGTGGGGGTGGGCGCACCCGAGGACGTGATCGGCGAGGTCGGCTCGGCCCTCGGCGTTCGGGACTCGGTGAGCGGGCGACGCACCCTGACCCCGGGCCAGCGTTCGGACGTCCGGGCCCGGATCGCCCAGCAGCTCGACGCGGCACCGACGTTGCTCATCCTGGACAACTGCGAGCACGTGGTCGACGCGGTCGCGGACCTGGTCGCGTTCCTCGTGGTGAACGCTCGTGAACTGCGGGTGGTGACGACCAGCCGCGCGCCCCTGAACATCGCCGCCGAACGGGTGTACGCGCTGGACCAGCTCGCGATCCCGGATGCCGAGGACCTGTTCCGACGCCGCGCGGTGGCGGCGCGGCCGAGGGTCACCCTCGACGGCGAGGTGGTCCGGGAGATCGTGGAGCGGTTGGACGGCCTGCCGCTGGCGATCGAACTGGCCGCCGCGAAGGTGCGGGTGATGTCGGTCGCCGACGTCAGCGCTCGCTTGACGAACCGGTTCGAACTGCTCCGCGGCGGCGACCGGAGCGCCCCGGACCGGCACCAGACCCTGCTCGCGGTCATCGACTGGTCCTGGAACCTGCTCACCGAGGAGCAGCGGCGCGCGCTGCGCCGGCTCTCGGTGTTCCAGGACGGTTTCACGCTCGCCGCGGCCGAGTTCGTGCTCGGACCGGACGCCGTCGACGCCGTGAGCGGACTCGTGGACCAGTCGCTGCTCACGGTCCAGGACTTCGAGCACTCGGTGCGGTACCGGATGCTGGAGACCGTTCGTGAGTTCGGCCGGATGCAACTCACGGGAGCCGGCGAGCACCGGAGCGCCACCCGGGCACAGCGCGACTGGGCGGTGGACCTGGCCGAGCACGCACACCGCTCGCTGTTCAGCACACGGCAGGTGGAGGCCGTCGCCGCGATCGGCGCGGAGGAGGGCAACCTGGCCGAGGTGCTGCGGCAGGCGGTGACCGAGCCGGATCCGCCGTCGGTACTGGTGCTGATGTCCGTGCTGTGCGGCTACTGGCAGATCCGCGGCGACCATACCCGGGTGATCGCACTCGTCGGCGCGGTCCACGAGGCGATGGCCGGCTACGTGGTGCCGCCCGAGCTTCTCGATCACGCCCGTGAGACCTACGCGGCCATGGTGGTGCACCTGCTGTTCTTCGGCGGCTCGGGACGCGATGCCGCACGCGCGGCGCTGGCGGAGATCGGGTCGGACTCGGCCGATCCCCGGATCGCCGCGCAGTCCCGGATCGCCCTGATGTCAGCGATGTCCGACGAACAGGGTGAGGGGCTGCAGGAATTGCTGCGGCTCGGCGACGGACCGGATCGGCATCTGGCCGGGCTGGCTCTCATGTGGGCAGGTCACGGCCTCGAGAACAACGGCCAGGTCGCCGCCGCGATCGAGGTGTCGGAACGTGCCCTGCGGCTGTGTCGACCGGAGGACGGCATCGCGTGGGCCACCGCGCTGCGCACCCAGCTCGCGTCCATGTACCTGCAGATCGGCCGGGTCGACGAGGCCGAGGAACACGCCCGGGCCGCCGTCGGCCCCTTGCGCGAGCTCGGCGCGGTCGACGACGAGATCGCGGTGCACGCCCACCTCGCCATGTGCGCCCTGCAGCGCGGCCACGTCGATCGGGCCGAGGAGCTGATGAACGCGACCCTGGAACTGGCCGGCACCACTCGACTGGTGTTCGGGATCTCAGCCGTGCTCGGCACCGGCCAGGCGGACATCGCCCTGGCCCGGGGTGACGTGCCGACGGCGCTGGCGCTGTATCGACGTGCCTTGCAGGGGATGCGGGGGGTGCGGTTCCCGGGACTGGACGGGCTCGTCGGCTACGAGCCATGGTCACTGTTCGGCGAGTCCGTCGCCGTGGTGGCCCACGCCCTGCACAGCGACGACGGCTTGGACCTCTACCGGGTGCTGCGGGACAAGGCACTCCCGCTGCTGCGTGGGGAGGCCGGGTACCTGGACTACCCGGTGACCGGGACGGTGCTGTTCGCACTCGGCCTCTTCGCCGCGAGGCGCGGACTCGGTAGCCCCGAGCACAGCGCCCGGCTGCTGCTGCTGGGGCACGGCTTCTCCTACAGCCGCAGCACCCCGCTGATGACCTGGGAGAGCGCGGAGACGGTGCTGGCAGAACTGCCCGCGGACCTGGTGGACCGGGTGCGGGCCGACTACGCCGAACGGACCGGGCCACAGCTGCGCGAGGACGCGACCGCCGTCGTCGCGCAGCTGTGACCGTGATCGGCCGGCCTCACATCTTGCGCTGGTAGCTGCGCACCGAGAGCGGGGCGAAGATCGCCACCACCACCGCGCAACCCAGCAGCGCCCAGCCCACCTCCGCGCTCACCGTCGCGGTATTGGCCAGGTCCCGCACGGCGGAGACCACGTGCGAGACCGGGTTCACCCGGACGAACGCGGCCAGCCAGTCCGGCAGTGTCTCCACCGGGACGAACGCGTTCGACAGGAACGTCAGCGGGAACATGATCATCATGGAGATGCCCTGCACACTCTGCGCGGACCGGGCGACCGTGCCCACCCAGGTGAACGCCCAGGCCAGGGACCAGCCGGCGATCACCACGAGCAGGCCACCGGCGAGCACTCCGAGGACACCACCACCGGGCCGGTAGCCCATCAGGATGCCCATGCCGAACGTGATCGTGGCCGCGATCGTGTACCGGAGCAGATCGGCCACCATCGGTCCGGCGAGGGGCGCGATACGGGCGATCGGCAGCGACTTGAACCGGTCGAAGACCCCCTTGTCCATGTCCTCGCGCAACTGCACGCCGGTGGCCATCGAGGTGGTCAGCGCGGTCTGGGCGAGGATGCCCGGGATCATCAGCGGCAGGTAGCTGGCCACGTCCCCGGAGATCGCGCCGCCGAAGATGAACGCGAACATGGCGGTGAACAGGATCGGTTGGAGGGTGACGTCGAAGAACTGCTCCGGGTTGCGCCGCATCTTCTTGGTGGCACGCCAGGCCATGGTCAGGGTCTGGCTGATGGTGCCCCGCAGGGACACGTGCGGGCTGGTCGCGGCCACCCGGTCCGGGAGGACGCGGGGGGCGGTGGGCGCTGTGGTGGTGGTCATCGGGGATCCTTCGCGGTGGTGGGGTCGGCTGAGGCGCCATGGCCGGTGAGGGCGAGGAACACCTCGTCCAGGCTGGGCTTGCTCACGTTCACCGAGGCGACCGAGACGCCTCGGGTGCGCAACGCGATGAGTACGTCACCGGCCTGGTCGGCGGACTCGAGGGCCACGTTCAGCTGGCCGTTCAGGCGGTTGAGCACCGGCGCGACGGCAAGCTGCCGGTGGATCTGTTCGGCCGCCGTCGTGAGTTCGGCAGGGTCGGTGAGCTGGACCTGCAGGGTGGAGTTGCCCACGGAGGTCTTCAGCTCGTCCGGCGTGCCCTCGGCAACCTTGCGGCCCTCGTCAATGACCGCGATGCGGTCCGCCAGCTGGTCCGCCTCGTCCAGGTACTGGGTGGTCAACAGCACCGTGCAGCCGTCGGCGACGAGGCTGCGGATGGTCTGGTACATCTGGCCGCGGGTACGCGGGTCGAGGCCGGTGGTCGGTTCGTCGAGGAAGATCAGCGGTGGGCGGGTGATCAGGCTGGCGGCCAGGTCGAGGCGGCGGCGCATCCCTCCGGAGAACTCCGAGATCGGCCGCTTCGCGGCGTCCTCGAGTCCGAACTCGGCGAGCAGGTCCGCAGCCACGGTGCGCGCCCGGGCTCGACCGACGCCCTGCAGCCGACCGAACAGGACCAGGTTCTCAGTGGCTGTGAGGTTCTCGTCCACCGAGGCGTACTGGCCGGTGACGCCGAGCAGCTGGCGGACCACGTGCGGCTGCCGTGCCACGTCGACGCCGAAGACCTCCGCCTGCCCGCCGTCGATCGAGAGGAGCGTGGCCAGCATCCGCAACGTGGTGGTCTTTCCGGCACCGTTCGGCCCGAGAACGCCGAAGATCTCTCCGGTACGGACCTCCAGGTCGACGTTGTCGACGGCGCGGAGCTCGCCGAAGTCCTTGATGAGACCTTCCGTCCGGACGGCCATCTCGTGGGTGCCGCCGGTGTGCGGCTGCGCTGACAGGAGTGTGTTCGTGGTCATGGGTCCATGCTCGGACGCCCCGGTTTCACGATGCCCTCGCACCGGTTTCACGCAGGTTCGGTCGAGCCGGATCCGCCCGCGCTTGCCGAAACCGTCACGGTACCTAGACTCGGGAGCGTGCCCACGCTGCCGAGCAGCCGGGTCACCCGACATCCCTGTCCTGCTCGGCTTGCAGCCCGCGAGCCTCGGCCGCGTGTCACGCGGTAGTGCCCCGCCGGATCGGTGGGGTTCACGATGAGGTGAAGGGATTCAGACATGGGTGGCAACAAGGCCGTGGCGTACAAGGGACCGGGCGTGGTCGAGGTGATCGACATCGACTACCCCACGTTCGAGCTGAAGGACGGACCGGGTGTCAATCCCGCGAACGTGGGGCGGAAGGTGCCGCACGGCGCCATCCTCAAGACGGTCGCGACGAACATCTGCGGTTCGGACCAGCACATGGTGCGCGGCCGGACCACCGCACCGGCCGACCTGGTCCTCGGCCACGAGATCACCGGCGAGGTGGTGGAGGTGGGTCCCGGTGTGGAGTTCATCGCCGTGGGCGACCTGGTCTCCGTGCCGTTCAACATCTCCTGCGGGCGCTGCCGCAACTGCAAGGAGCGCAAGACCGGGATCTGTCTGAACGTGAATCCGGATCGGCCGGGCAGCGCCTACGGGTACGTGGACATGGGTGGCTGGGTGGGCGGCCAGGCCGAGTACGTGCTGGTGCCCTACGCGGACTGGAACCTGCTGAAGTTCCCGGACAAGGACCAGGCGATGGAGAAGATCCTGGACCTGGCCATGCTCTCCGACATCTTTCCCACCGGGTTCCACGGCGCCGTGACCGCCGGCGTCGGCGTGGGTTCGACGGTGTACGTGGCTGGTGCGGGCCCGGTGGGCCTGGCCGCGGCGACCTCGGCGTTGCTGCTCGGGGCGTCCGCCGTGATCGTCGCCGACATGAACGCCGACCGGCTGGCGCAGGCGAAGTCGTTCGGCTGCGAGACGGTGGACCTGACCAAGGGTGGCCCGGTGGAACAGATCGAGCAGATCCTCGGGGTTCCGGAGGTGGACTGCGGGATCGACGCGGTCGGGTTCGAGGCGAAGGGACACGGTGAGGGTGCGAGCGAAGCACCCGCGACGGTCCTGAACGACCTGATGGATCTCACGGCGGCCGGCGGCGCGCTGGGCATCCCGGGCCTGTACGTGACCGGCGACCCGGGAGGGATCGACGAGGCCGCCAAGAAGGGTGCCCTCTCGCTCAGCCTCGGCACCGGGTGGGCCAAGTCGCTGTCCTTCACCACCGGTCAGTGCCCGGTGATGAAGTACAACCGGGAACTGATGATGGCCATCCTGCACGACCGCGTGCACATCGCCGGCAACGTGAACGCGACCGCGATCACGCTCGCGGACGCACCACGGGGATACGCCGAGTTCGACAAGGGCGCCGCACAGAAGTATGTGCTGAACCCGAACGGCTACCTCGACGCCGCGTAGGTCCCGGGCGCCGCTCGACGGCCCCCGTGCGGGGGCCGTCGGGCGGTCCGGTTTCGGCGGTCAGATGGCGCGGGCCAGGCTGCGCCGCAGCAGCACGGAGCCGAGCGCCAGCAGCACCACGGCGAAGGCGAGCAGCACCGCGAGATCGCCGGCGATATCGGCGAAGGTACCCCCGCGCCGGGTCACCTCGGCGAAAGCCTGGTAGGCCCAGGCATGCGGGGTGAAGTGGGCGACCGTCTGCAGCGAGTCCGGGAACAGTTCGAGCGGGAGCATGCACCCGCCGAGCGCGGCCAGCACCAGACCAAGACCGACACCGAGCCCGGAGGCGGCACTGTCGTTGTCCAGCGCCGACCCCACGACCATCGCCGCACCGGCGGCCACAGCCGCGAACATCGCGAGGATCAGTGTGGCAAGCGCGAGGTTGCCCCACTCGACGCCGAAGAGCAGGGCGGTGCCGAGCATGATGTACAGCCCCTGGACCATCGCGATCACCCAGCGGCCCAGCGCCTCACCACCGATCACCTGCACGGTGGCGACCGGCGCCGCGAGGGTCCGGGCCACCACCCGGTACTTGCGGGCCTGGATCATGGTGGCCGACCCGGCGAGGGTGTTCAGGAACACGAACAGCAGGACCTGCGCGGAGGCACCTACCGTGAAGCCGGAGGCCCCCGCGAAGGCCTCGGAGATGCTGGAGGTGTTCGTCACCGTCACGGTCGGCGCCACCACCTGCGCCGCGGCGGTCTCGAGTGCCTCGTCGACGGCTGCCGGGTCCGCGCCCGCGCCGACGAGCGCGGCCTCCTGCCGTAGACGCAGCTGCAGCGCATTCAGGGCCCGATCGACCTGTTGCCGGGCGGTGATGGCGCCGCCGCTCGAGCTCGACGTCACCACGACGGTCAGGTCCTCGTCGGCGTCGAACGCGGCCGCCGCCTCGTCGGTGAGCTCCAGACCCAGATCCACCCGGCCGCGGGCGATCTGCTCGCTGGCGGCGTCCGCGCCGGCGTAGCTGACCGTGACCGCCGCCTCCTCGAGCTCGGCCACCAGGGCGGCGCGAAGTGAGGAGTCTGCGCCGCTGATCACCACCCGGCCCGAGGACGACGCGGCCCCGAACTGGGAGCCGATCAGCACCACGAGGATCAGCGGGAACACGAACACGAAGAACAGGTTCGAGCGGTCCCGCAGGAACCGTCGCAGCTCCACCCCGGCGATGGCACCGACGACCCTCATCGGGACACCCCCCGGTCGGGGATCAGCCGGGCCACCACGAGCATCACCACGGCGAAGCCGAGCATGATCGCGATCGGCGCAGCGAGGTCGGCGAGCCCGCCGCCGCTCGAGGTGATGCCGAGCCCGCGGGTGAACGCGGCGATCGGGTTGAGATCGAGAACCCTGGCGAGCGAGCCCGAGGCTGTCACCGGGAAGAACGCGCCGCCGGCGATGCCGAGCACCATGGCCAGGATGGACTGGATGATGCCGGCCTGCTCGGCCGTCCGGGCAACCCGCACCACGATGAAGGTCAGTGAGGTGATCGCGGTGACCACGGACAGGATCAGCAGCCCGACGAGGGCCGGCGGTCCGAACGAGACGTCGAAGAACAGCCCGCCGAGGGTCAGCAGGACGGACGTCGCCACGACGCCGAGGACGAACGCGGTCAGCGCCTTGGCGAGCACGATCAGACCCGGGCGCATCGGCATCGACTGGAGCCGGGCCAGCGTGCCTTCCTGCCGTTCGGAGATCAGTCCGAGCACCCCGAAGCCGACCGTGAAGGTGAGGAAGAGGCCCGCCTGCCCGGCGACGAGCGCGGCCCCTTGCCCCAACTGTTCATCGGACGTCTCGCCCTCCGTGGACTCGACCGTCGGCCCGGCGGTGGCCGCCTCGACCGCGACGCGCCCGAGCTCCTCGGGGTCGAGACCGAGCCCACCGCCTGCGGTTGCCGCGACCGTGCCGGCTGCGTAGGCGTCGAGGACCGACTGGCTGACGACGATCACCACGCCGGTCTCGAGGCCGGAGGTGTCCCCCTCGACGAACTCGAGGTCGCCACCGGTGCCGGCGAGCACGTCCTCGCCGAAACCCTCCGGAACGATCATGGCCAGGTTGGCCTCGCCGTCGGCCACCGCGGTCCGTGCCACTTCCGCCGGCACCTGCTCGACGGTCACGTCCACGACGCCGGTCCCGGTGATCGCATCGAGCAGGGTCTGCGCGACCTCGTCGTCGGCCGGCGCGGACACCGCGACCGTCACCGGCTCGAGCTCGATCTCGTCGGTCCCACCGAAGACCAGGTTGAACACGAACATCAGGGCGAGCGGCACGATCAGCGAGAAGATGATCACCGACTTGTCGCGGAGGCGCTGGCGCAGGTCGGATGAGGTCATCACCCACAGTTGTCGCATCGGATCAGTCCCGCAACGCTCTGCCGGTGAGGTGCAGGAAGACCTGCTCGAGGTTCGGGCGGGTGATCTCCACGTCCGCCAACGTCACACCCGCCGCGATCGCTCGGGTGACGAGCTCGGCGACGGCGGTCGGTGCCTCGCGGACGGCGAGCGAGAGTCCCGTGCGGTCCACGTCGACCTGTTCGACGGCGGCCAGGTCACCCAGGGCGTCGGCGGCCGCGGCGAGGTCACCGGAACCGTCCAGGCGGACCCGGTCCAGCCCGCCGATGAGCCGGATCAGCTCGTCCCGGGTGCCCTCGGCCTGCAGCTGCCCGGAGTCGACGATTCCGATGCGGTCGCAGAGCCGCTCCGCCTCCTCCATGTAGTGGGTCGTGTACAGCACCGCCATGCCCTCTCCTGACAACGCCTCCACCGACTCCAGGATGGCGTTGCGCGACTGCGGGTCGACGCCGACGGTCGGCTCGTCGAGGATGAGCAGGGTGGGCCGGTGCAGGAGTCCGATCCCGATGTTCAGGCGGCGCTTCATGCCGCCGGAGTACTCCTTGGCCGGATCACCTGCACGGTCGGTCAGCCCCACGAGATCGAGGACCTCGTCGACACGGGTGGTCAGTTCCTTGCCGCGCAGGCCCTGCAGCCGACCGAAGAAGTTCAGGTTCTGCCGGCCCTTGAGCTCGGGGTAGATGGCCAGGTCCTGGGGCACGAGCCCGATGTGCCGCTTCACGGCGACCCGGGACGGGCCCATCTGCTCACCGAGCACCCGGACCGCTCCGGAGTCGGCTGCGAGCAGCCCGGCGATCATGGAGATCGTGGTGGTCTTGCCGGCGCCGTTCGGGCCGAGCAGACCGTACGTCTCGCCGGGTGCGATCTCGAAGGAGATCCCGTCGACGGCGGTGAGTTCGCCGTATCGTCGGACCACCTCCTCGACCTCGAGAACACGCCGACTCGTCGTGCTTCCGCGCTCATGCGCCACAGGCGTCCCCAGCCGTCGATCGTCCCCGTCCGCGGCCATGGTGACATACCCGGGCGACGACGGGCGAGAGCATTCGCCCAGCCACCCGTGCGAGGGTCCGCGCCGGCACTGCGCACCGGCGCACGGACCTGGCCCGTAGGCTGGCTGACGTGCAGCCACGTCGCGACGAACTCTCCGAGCTCGCGGCCTGGGCCGCGTCCGGCCGGTTCGAACCGCTGGGCGGAGCCCACGCCTACTCCGAGGAGACCTCGAGGGGGTTCCGGCGCTCCGGGGTGCTGCTGCTGTTCACGCCGACCGCGCGGGCCGGCTCGGATCCGGGCCTGGACCTGTTCCTGGTGCAGCGGTCCCCGTTGCTGCGCCATCACCCGGGTCAGATCGCCCTGCCCGGCGGGCGGCTCGAGCCCGGCGAGGACGCCGTCGCCGCGGCCGTGCGCGAGACGCACGAGGAGACCGGCATCACCCCCGATCAGGTGGAGGTCGCCGGTCCGTTACCCCCGGTGCTGGTGCCGCTCAGCGAGTTCGTGGTCACCCCGGTGCTCGCCTGGTCGGAGACGGCCCATGCACGGGACGAGGTCGCGCCCGGGGAGGTCCTGCACACGCTTCGGGTCCCGGTGGCCGAACTGCTCGACCCGGCCGCGCGGGCCACGGTGCACATGGGCGGCTTCGGCAGCCGCGGGTTCCGCCGCCCGACCGGCTGGGTGTGGGGCTTCACCGGGAACCTGCTCGACCATGTCTTCGACCAGCTCGGTTGGACGGTGCCGTGGGACCCCGGCAACGTCTACCGGATGGGGTGGGACGAGGCCCGCGGCGCCGACCTGCTCACGAAGCCGGGCGAGCCGTGACCGGAGCGGGGCACCGCGAACCGGCGCCGGGCACCGGCTGGGATCTCAGCCAGCCGGCGCTGCGGCGGCCGCTCCAGGGGATTCCGGTTCCCGCGGCGCAGGCGGCAGGTGCCCGAACCGGTGCCGAGTGCTGCTGATCGCCTGCTCGCGGAGCACGCCGAGCATCTCCCTGCGCCCGGATGCGAGTACCTCTCCGGTGAGCAGGGTGACGTCGGCGTCGGGCGCCGCGGTGGCCGCCCAGAGGTCGTCGGCCCGGCCGATCACCCGCACCCGCCCGCGCACGTCCCCCGCGGCGATCCGGTCGGCGAACTCCTGAGCCGTCTCGGTGCGCCAGCCCATGTATCCGATGGCACGGGCCGCGTCGCTGAAGCCTGCGGCGGACTCGTTCGCCGCGACGGCGACATCCGCGGCGAGGCTCACACTCACCGGTACGCCGGCGCACTCGGCCGCGAGCGCGACCCGGGCGACCTCGATCGGCAGGGTGCGCGCCTGGGCACGGATGGTCAGGTGCGGGATCGGGCGGTACCGGAACACGTTCGACTCGCTGCGCAGCGCCGACGGGTCGGCCTCGACGCGGAACACGTCGTCGCGGGCGGCGGCGTCCGAACTCATCGACACCTCCAGCCACTCCCTCTCACCGGGATCTGTGGTGAGCGCGGCCAGCGTCTGCGCCAGCGCGCGCACCCGGGTCCCGGGGACCCCGGCGCCGGCGGGCCGGTGCTCCTGGATCCAGGTGCCGAGCTGGGCCACGTAGTTCGGTCCGCCCGCCTTCGCCCCCGGTCCGACGGCGGATCGCTTCCAGCCGCCGAAGGACTGACGACGCACGATCGCCCCGGTGGTGTGCCGGTTGACGTACCCGTTGCCGACCTCGATCCGATCGCTCCAGCGGGCGATCTCATCCGCGTCGAGGCTGTGCAGCCCGCCTGTGAGCCCGAAGGGCACCGCGTTCGCGATGTCGATCGCATCGTCCAGGGTGGCGGCGGTCATGACGCCGAGGACGGGGCCGAAGTACTCGGTGAGATGGAACGGGGACCCGGGCCAGACGCCCTCCTTGACACCGGGCGACCAGAGCCGACCGGAGGGGTCGAGCCGACGCGGCTCCACCATCCAGGTCTCCCCCGGCTCCAGCCGGGTGAGGGCGTCGAGCAGCTTGCCGCCTGCGGGCTCGATGATCGGCCCCATGGTGGTGCCGAGGTCCTCCGGCCAGCCGACCCGCACCGAGGCGACGGCGTCGATCAGGTGCCGCCGGAAGCGTTCCGAACCGGCCACCGAGCCGACCAGGATGAGCAGCGAGGCCGCCGAGCACTTCTGGCCGGCGTGCCCGAACGCACTGCGAAGGACATCCGCGACGGCGAGGTCGTAGTCGGCGCTCGGCGTCACGATCAGCGCGTTCTTGCCGCTGGTCTCGGCGAGCACCCCGGGACCGCCGGGATGGTCGGCCCGCCACTGGGTGAACATCCGGGCCGTCTCCCAGGCACCGGTCAGGATGACCGTCTCGACCTGCGGGTGCGCGACCAGGTGTCGGCCGACCTCATCCTCGGCGACCCGCACCACGCTCAGCACGTCGCGGTCGTGCCCGTGCTCGGCCAGGGCTCCGTGGATCGCCTCCACCACCACTTCCGTGCACCCGGGCACGGCGGGGGCCGGCTTGATGATCACGGGTGAACCGGCCGCGAGCGCGGCCAGCACCCCGCCGGCCGGGATCGCGACCGGGAAGTTCCAGGGTGGGGTGACGAGCACCAGTCCGGTCGGGGTGAAGGCGAGCCCTTCGGCCTCGGACAGCCGCTCGAGGTCGAGGGCGGAGTCCGCGTAGTACCGGGCGAAGTCGACCGCTTCGGAGACCTCCGGATCGGCCTCGCCGACGGTCTTGCCGCCCTCGTGGGCCATCTGCGTGACCAGGTCGGCGCGGCGCGCCTCGATGGCGTCGGCGGCGGTGCGCAGCACCGCAGCCCGTTCCACAGCCGGCAGAGCCGCCCAGGTGGCGCCGGCGCGCCTGGCCCGAGTGACGACGTCGTCCACCATGGCCACCGTGGTCAGCTCGGGTGAGGTGAGCGCCCGAGCCGGGCCCTCGAGGGCCGTCACCGCCCAGTCCCGGGTACTCGAGACCGCCGGGTCGGAGTCCACCGAGTTCGCGAAGTCTGCACCCGCCGGCGTCCGCTCCCGGGTCCGGCGGGGTCGGTCGGAGACCGTCCTGCGGGCCTCGACGCTCGCCCGGAACCGCGCCTCCTGATCGGCCATCACGGCGCGTGCGTCATGACCGTGGCCGGTCCCGCCGGCGAACAGGGCGTGCAGGAAGTTCTCCGGGGCGGCGTTCTCCTCCAGCCGGCGCACCAGGTAGGACACGGCCACGTCGAAGTCCGCCGGCGCCACCACCGGCGTGTACAGGATCAGCGGACCGCCGGCGCGCAGGTCCGCCGCGACCGCACGGGCCTGCGCAGGCGCCATGCCCTGGAGCATCTCGACGTCGAGCATCCCGGCGACACCGCGGCCGGTCGCGAGCAGGTGCGCGAGGGCGACGTCGAACAGGTTGTGCGAGGCGACGCCGATCCGCAACGCGCCGAGGGACTCCCCGCGCAGCGCCTCGTCGAGGGCCCGCACGTAGTTGGCGTCCACCTCCGCCTTCGTGCCGAACGGCGCCTGCGTCCAGCCGTGCAGCTCGGCCTCCACTCGCTCCATCGCCAGGTTGGCGCCCTTGACGAGCCGCACCTTGATCGGCGCCCCACCGAGTTCCCGGCGGCGGCGAGCGAACGCGATCAGCCGGCGCAGCGCGCCCGCCGAATCCGGCAGGTAGGCCTGGAGCACGATCCCGGCCTCGAGTCCGAGGAACTCCGGCTCGAGGCAGATCGCCTCGAACACCTCGACGGTGAGGTCGAGGTCGCGGTACTCCTCCATGTCCAGGTTCACGAACGCCACCGGCGTCTTCGCCGCGGCGGACCGGTACAGCGGCCGGAGGCGTTCGAGCACCCGCTTGGTGGTGCCCGCGGTGTCCCAGGTGCTGATCTGGGACACCAGCGAGGAGACCTTGATCGAGACGTAGTCGACATCGGGGCGTTCCAGCAGTGCCCGGGTCCGCTCCGCGCGGCGCAGTGCCTCCATCTCGCCGTGCACGTGCTCGCCGAGCAGGTTGACGTTCAGGCGATAGCCCTCCGCCCGGGCCTTGGCGAGGTGGGCGCCGAGGGCCGGGTCCTGGGCGTCCACCACCAGGTGCCCGACGAGCTGGCGCAGCCGCTGCCGGGCCAGGGGAACCACCACGCCGGGTGCCACACCGGCCACCGCGGACCCGAGCCCGAGCAGGCCACGGTCCGCCTTCGACAGGAACCCACCGGCGGCGTCGGCGCGGATCCGGCCCAGTTCGTCCGCGGCGACCCTCAGGTCCTCCGGACGTGCCACACGGTCCACGAACCGGACCGCCAGGTCGAGCCCGGCCGGGTCGGCGACGAGCGCCGCCAGTCGCGCCGTGGCCCGTCGCTCGGCACCGCTCTCCCCCGCGTGGGTCGCGCTCGCCCAGCGGTGCGCGAGCGCCACCGCGTCCTCGACGACGTCGTCGACCGTGGGCATCCGGCCCGGCCCGGGCACGGTCGGCATCGAACCCGCGGTGGTCCGTACCGGATCCGTTCGGTGGGTCGGTTCCTGGGGGTGGTCGGTCGGGACGGTCATGCTCCCATCTTGCGTGCTCTGCGCCCGAGACGTCATTTCGGGCACGGGGTGTCGCATCAGTGCCGGGCGACGATCTCGTCGAACATCGCCTCGAGTTTCGGGTCACCGACGGGTCCGAAGCCCTGTTCCAGGTGCCAGGCCACGGACTCGGCGAATCCCTGTTCCACGGTAGTGCTCGGGGCGAATTCCGGCACGAAGGCGCGGATCTTGCTGTTGTCCAGGACGAACGAGTTGGCCTTGTCACCGAGCATCCCGGCGCCGAAGTCGGCGTCCACGGCGGCCATCTCGGTCGCCGGCACGTGCAGCAGGTTCGCCTCGACGTCGAGAGTCTCGGACAGGATCGTGAAGATCTCGTTCCAGGTGGGCGCGAAGTCCGAGGTGATGTGGAACGCCTCACCGACGGCGTCGGCGCGCCCGAGCAGGCCGACGAACCCGACGGCGAAGTCCCGCGCGTGCGTGAGTGTCCACTGCGTGGTGCCGTCGCCGACGACGGCGACCGGCGCACCGCGGAGCATCCGGGCGGCGTCCGTCCAGCCGCCGGACGTCGGTACCCGGGTCCGGTCGTAGGTGGCCGAGGGCCGCACCACGGTCACCGGGAAGCCGCGGTCGGCGTGCGCGGCGAGGAGCAGTTCCTCGCTCTCGGCCTTGTCCCGGGAGTACTGCCAGTACGGGTTCTCCAGCGGCGTCTCCTCGGTGACCGGCAGTACGGCGGGTGGCGTCTGGTACGCGGAGGCGGAACTGATGTAGACGAACTGGCCGGTCCGGCCGGTGAAGAACTCGACGTCCGCGGCCGCGTGCTCCGGCGTGAACGAACGGAACTGGGCCACCGCGTCGAACTCGCGGCCGGCCAGGGCCTCGCCGAGCGCGGCCGCGTCGTGTGCGTCCGCGTGCAGCACCTCGACGCCGTCGGGCAGGGTCCGGGTGTGCGTGGTCCCGCGGTTCAGCACTGTCACGGCCATCCCCCGGGACAGGGCAAGGTCCACGCAGGACGCGCTGATCTGGCCGTTCCCACCGATGAACAACACACTCGTCACGATGTCTCTCCTCGGGCGTGGCCCCGGTGGGCCGGGGCGGGTCTGGCACAGGATCGGCCCAGGCGCGGTGCCGACAGGTACGAACCTACCGGCGTGCGGCGAGCCAGGCGTCCTCGGCCGCGTAATCGAACAGGTCGGCGCCACCTGCCGCGAACTCGGCGAACGCCTCGCGCCAGTCCCGCTCGGTGGCCGCGCGTTCGATCCAGTCCAGATACGGCCCCAGTGAGGCCGCGTAGTCGGTGACCGGCCGGTAGCCGAGGTCCGCGGCTGCGCGGGACATGTCGAAGACGAAGGGCACGGGCACCCCCCACGGGCTCAGTCCCACGTTCCCCTCCGGCTCGCCGGGCATCGGGTGCACCGTGACATCGCGGCTCCGGGCCGCGTAGACCGCCGTCACGATCTCGGTGGTGGTCGGGGCCTGCGGATCCACCGCGTTGAGCACTCGCCGCCCTGGCCTGGCCGCGGCGAGGCGGATCAGCTCGGCGATGTTCTCGACGGCGCTGGTGTGGAACTGCGAGCGCCCCTCGTGGGCGAGCACCACGTCCGTGCGGCCGTCCAGGACCCTTTTGAGCGCGAACCACTCGCGCGGGTTCTGCGCGAGGCGGCCATGGATCGCGCCGGGCCGCAGCACGGTGGCCGGAATGTCGGCGGCGAGCCACGCCTGCTCGAGTTCCACCTTGCCCGACGCGTACCCGCCCAGGCCGGGCTCCGCCGTCGGGCCGTCCTCGCCCCGCCCGACGTCCAGGTGCGGGAACTCCGGCCCGCCCAGGTATCGGCCGTCACCATCGGCGCAGACGGCCGCGGAGGAGATCACGACGGCGGAGCCCAGGTCCGCGCGATGGCGCAGCACCTGCTCGGCGTGGCCCGAGTTGAAGGCGACGCAGTCCACGAGCAGGTCGACGCCGTCGCCGACCGCGGCGGCGAGCACCGTTTCGTCGTCGCGGTCGCCGCGCACCTCGCGTACGCCGCGTTCGACGAGGTCCGGCTCGAGCGGGCGGCTGCCGCGATGCAGGACCCGGACCTGCCACCCGTCGGCGGCGAGCGCGAGGGACGCGGGGACGCCGATCTGTCCGTTGCCGCCGATGATCAGCGCGGTGCTCATCACCCCACCGTAGGGTCGCCAGTAGCCTGCCTGCATGACATCCGGCACAACATCCGAGCGGTCGCCGGCGCGGCCCGAGGAGGCCGCCGCGCAGATCGCGGCCTGCGAACGCACGTTCCGCAGGTACGGACTGCCGTTGCTCGTGCACGGGCACACCTCGCGACGGGACGTGTACGGACGCGCTGCCCCGTTCCTGGTCGTGGTGATGCTGCTCGAGGTGTTCGCCGCGGTGCGCCTGGACTGGGCCTGGTGGGTCAACCTGGCCGTCCTGGTCGGCGCGATCGGACTGCTGTTCGCCGGCTACGCCGGACTGAACGTGCTCCGGGGGCGGCCCTGGGGCACGCTCCCCCAGGACGTCGGCACGGCCGAGCTGGTGTTCTTCGTGCTGGCGCCCGCGGTGCTGCCCGTGGTCTTCGGCGGGCAGTGGGTCACCGGGATCTCCGTGGCGGTCGGCAACGTGGTGCTGCTGGCGATCGTGCGCGGCGTGGTCGGCTACGGGTTGGCGGCCACCCTCTGGTGGGGTATGTCCCGGGTCGGCAAGGAGCTCGGGGACTCGCTGCTGCGGCTGATCCGGTTCCTGCCGTTGCTGCTGATCTTCTCGATCGCACTCTTCTACACCACCGAGGTGTGGCAGGTCTTCGACCACACCCCGGGTGCCTCGGACCTGATCCTCGGGGCGTTCTTCGTGGCGCTGATCGTGCTCATCCTGCGGATCCGGCTGTCCCGGGAGACGGCGGAGATCCTCGACCGGGCCGAGCGGGAGGTCCCGGAGGCCGCAGCCCTGCCGGCGCTGACCCGTCCGCAGCGGGCCAATGTCGCGGCCATGGTCGGCGCCAACCAGCTGCTCCAGGTGATCGTGGTGAGCGTCGGCGTCGGGGTGTTCTTCCTGGCCCTCGGTGTGCTCACGATCACGCCCGGCCTGATGGCCGAGTGGGCGATCGACGGCGGCAGCTGGCGCGAGGAGGTGGACCTGTTCGGGGACACGCTGGTGCTCAGCCAGACCCTGATCCGGGTGTCGGTGGCCATGGCCACGTTCACGGGGCTGTACTACGCCATCTCGGTGCTCACCGACGCGGTGTACCGGGTCGACTTCATCGACGACATGGCCGTGAAGATGGCCGACATCGCCGCCCACCGGGTGCGCTACCTGCGCCTGCTCGCCGCGCGCGACGCGGCCACCTCCGGCTGACCACCCGGCCCGGTCGCCGGTACGTCGGTAGGCTCGACCACCATGGCGATCATCCACCGCGCGACCCTCACCCCGACCAAGATGGAACTGCTCGCGACCTGGCTCGCCACGCCGGCCTCCGGTGGGCTCGAAGGCCCCGGCGAACTGCGCCAGGTCGGCAGCTACCGCTTCGACGACCCGGACGGCGAGGTCGGCATCGAGGCGCTCCTGGTCACCCGGGACGGTCCGGTCCGCCAGGCCGTGCTGACCTATCGAGCCGCACCGCTGGAGGGCGCCGGCGCGCACCTGATCGCCACCACGGAGCACTCGGTCCTCGGCCGGCGCTGGGTGTACGACGGCCAGGGCGATCCCGTGGCCATGGCTGCCTACGGACGCGCACTCGCCGGGCTCCAGCACCAGGCACCCCTCGAGGTCTGGGAGGGCGACACCTTCGTCGAGACCCGGGAGCCGACGGTGCGCCTGACCGTGTGGGATCCCGCCGCGTCACCCGACGGGCTCTCCGTGCGCCTCGCCCGTGAGCCGGGCGCGGTCGAGACCGGGTCGCCGGCACTCCTGGCGACCTGGGACGGCGGCAGCGGCGTGGTCGCCACCGCCTGAAACTCGGCACGCGAGCACTCGCGTGCTCGGGCTCACATGGCACGATCGGAGCATGGAAGCCACCCCCGCCGCGGCCCTGTGGGCCGACCGCACCGGCAAGCGGACCTACACCGGCCACAACGCGCGCGGCGCCGAGGTCCGCATCGGACCGGACGACGCCGAGGGCGTTTTCTCCCCGGGGGAGCTGATGAAGCTCTCGCTCGCGGCCTGCAACCTGATGAGCGCCGACTGGCCGCTGTCGCGGCGTCTGGGTCGTGACTTCCGCGCCTCGGTCGGGGTGGAGACCGAGAAGGTCGAGGACGAGAACCGGTACGGCTCCGGCCGGGTCGAGATCGTGCTCGACCTGTCCGGTCTCGACGAGCAGGGCCGCGCCGACCTGGAGGAGGTCGTGCGCCGCGCCGTGGAGCGCGGTTGCACCGTGGGGCGCACACTGGATGCCGGGATGCCCCACACACTGAGCATCACCGACGCCCGCTAGGGCGGCCGCGACACCCGAGCACACCGCACCGAGCACAGGCACCACGAGGAGGACCCATGGGACGCAGGGCCAAGGACGACCAGAACGGCGAGCAGGGCTCCGGAACCCTGGAGCGCCTGATCGACACGGCTGTCACGGTGCCCGCGGGACGCGTGCACGCCTACGTCGACGGCCTGCGGCGCAAGAACCCGACCGCCTCCCCGGAGGAGATCATCGCCCTCCTCGAGAAGCGGTACCTGCTCGCCGTCAGCGGCTCCGGGGCGGCGGTCGGTGCGGCCGCCGCGTTCCCGGTGATCGGCACCACCGCGGCGGTGGCCCTCACCGCGGGACAGGTCGGCGTGTTCCTGGCCGCCTCGAGCGCACTGTCCCTGGCGGTGGCGGACGTGCACGGGATCGCCGTCGGCGACGTCCACCGGCGGCGGGCGCTGCTGATGAGCTCCCTGCTCGGCGAGCAGGGCCCGCAACTGTTCGAGCAGCAGCTGGGGCTGAGCTCGGTCACGTGGGCGAAGGTGCTGCTCACCCGGCTCCCGGTGGCGACCGTGAAGAGCGTCAACAAGGCCCTGCGCGGTCGGGTCGTGAAGGTGGCCGCGGCCAAGGGCGGGTCGATCATGCTCGGGCGGCTGCTGCCGTTCGGTGTCGGCGCAGTGGTCGGGTTCGCCGGCGGCCGGCTGATGGGCAAGACGATGATCGGTGGCACCAAAGAGGCGTTCGGCCCGGCCCCGGCCTTCTTCACACGGGAGGTGGAGGGCACCGCCGTGACGGTCGAGCCCGATGACCTGTTCAAGGAGCCGCTGCCGAAGGGCAGCGAGACCACGGCGGACGGCTCCTGAGGCGGGCGGGTCGATAACAGGGTGCACGCGGCTCTGGTGGTCGGGCAGGGTGGTCGTCATGTCGGAGGTCAAGAACGTCGAGTACGGCGACTCGGCGATCGCGCTCCCGAATGAGATCCTGCGGTCGGTGGTCGGCAGTGGTGTGCACGGAATCGCGATCGCCGGCACCGACGATCACGACGAGATGGGTGTCTATATCGAGCCGCCCTCGCACGCGCTCGGCGTCGGGAAGTACCGCGATGACTATGTCTGGCGGACGCAACCCGAAGGTGTGCGTAGTGGTCATGGCGACACCGATCTGATCCTGTACTCGCTACGCAAGTACCTCCGGTTGGGGATCAGGGGCAACCCGACTGTGATGCTGCCGCTGTTCGCGCCCGAGGAGTCCCTGGTCGTGCTGACGCCGCTCGGAACGGAGTTGCGATCGATGCGGTCGTCCTTCCTGTCGCAGCAGGCCGTCGAGCGATTCCTCGGCTACATGCAGTCGCAACACGAGCGGATGCTGGGTGCGTCGAAGCGAAAAGTACCCAATCGGCCGGAACTGATCGAGAAGTACGGCTGGGACGTGAAGTACGGCAGCCACGCGCTACGACTCGCCTATCAAGGGTTCGAGATCGCATCGACGGGAACGCTGAGTTTGCCCCTGCCCGAACGGGAGCGCGAACGTGTCCTGTCCGTGAAGCGCGGTGAGGTACCTCGCACCGAGGTCTCCCTCGAGGTCGCCGGCCTGGAGGCCCAGGTCCGTACCTTGCTGGACGACGACGCGTCGCCGCTCCCTGCAGTCGCGGACTTCGACAGGATCAACGACTGGGCGATCGATGCCCAGCGCCGCCACTGGGGATGGCGCTGACCTACAACCGTCGGCGCGGCACGCATGGAGAGTCCGCTGCGGGCAGACCTACACTGGCTCCATGCCGGACACCCAGTACGAGGATCTGCTCGCCCACGTCCTGGCCACCGGGGCCACCAAGGGCGACCGCACCGGTACCGGCACCCTTTCGGTGTTCGGGCATCAGCTGCGCTACGACCTCGCCCGCGGCTTCCCGCTGGTCACCACCAAGCGCGTGCACCTGAAGTCGATCGTGCACGAGCTGATCTGGTTCCTTCGCGGTGACTCCAACGTCGCCTACCTGCGTGAGAACGGGGTGCGGATCTGGGACGAGTGGGCCGATGACGACGGCGAGCTCGGCCCGGTCTACGGCGTCCAGTGGCGCTCGTGGCCGACGCCCGACGGCGGCCACATCGACCAGATCGACCAGGTGCTCACCCAGCTGCGGGAGACCCCGGACAGCAGGCGCATCATCGTGTCCGCGTGGAACGTCGCCGAACTCGACCGGATGGCCCTCGCCCCGTGTCACGCGTTCTTCCAGTTCTACGTGGCCGACGGTCGTCTCTCCTGCCAGTTGTACCAGCGCAGCGCCGACCTGTTCCTCGGGGTGCCGTTCAACATCGCCTCGTACGCCCTGCTCACCCACATGGTCGCTCAGCAGGTCGGCCTCGAGGTGGGCGACTTCATCTGGACCGGCGGCGACTGCCACATCTACAGCAACCACGTCGACCAGGTCCGCGAGCAGCTCACCCGGGATCCGTACGAGTTCCCGACGCTGCGCCTGGACGCAGCGCCGAGCCTGTTCGACTACACCTACGAGGACGTCGAGGTCGTCGGCTACTCCCACCACCCGACGATCAAGGCTCCGATCGCGGTCTGAGCCGGAGCGAGGACCATGCTGGGAATGATCTGGGCGCAGGCCCGTGGCCGAGTGATCGGACGCGACAACGACCTGCCCTGGCACCTACCCGAGGACCTCGCCCACTTCCGGTCGACGACGGCGGGGGATGCCGTGGTCATGGGCCGCCGGCAGTGGGAGTCGCTGCCCGAGCGGTTCCGGCCCCTGCCGGGCCGGCGCAACGTGGTGCTCAGCCGGAATCCCGACTACGTGGCCGACGGCGCGGAGCTGGCCACCACCCTGGACGCCGCCCTCGCGCTGGTCGCCGACGAGGACGCCTGGGTCTGCGGCGGCGGTGAGGTCTACGCGCGGGCGATCCCCCACGCGGACGTCCTCGTCGTCACCGAGATCGACCTGGACGTCGAGGGCGACACCTTCGCCCCACCGATCGGGCCGGAGTGGGAGGTCACCGAGGCCGGGCCGTGGCGCACCGGCGCCGGTGGTCTGCGGTTCCGGATCCTGACCTACGGGCGCCCGTGAACGTGACGGCCGACACACCTGGGTAGGCTGCTCGGACGATGACTGCACCAGGCGGCCCCGAGGCCAACGACGACGCGGGCCGGGGCAGCGCCCGGCCCGACGATCCACGCGGTCTGCTGCCGATCGTCGCCGCCGGGCGCACGGCGCTGGTCGCGGCTGTGTGCCTGTTCGCGGTGCTCGCGGCGACCGCCGTCGGGCCCTGGGAGATCACCGAGCGGTGGCAGGTCGACGTGACGACCGCCGAACCCCCCAGCAGCACCGGTTCGGAGCAGCAGCCCACGCCCGAACCGACCCCGAGCATGCCTGAGTTCCTCGAGGACCTTCCGGTGCCGGACCTGAGCTGGCTCGGCCTGGTCGCCGGCCTGGTGGCGGCGGTCATCGTGATCGCGCTCCTGATGCGGTATCTGGCATACCTGCGGCGGCCGCTCGAGGACGAGGCGGACGCCCAGAGCCGGCTGGTCGGCGGCGAGGTCGCCGACACCGAACCGGAGCTGCCGGTGCTGGAGCAGGGCGTGAGCGCCGCGCTGAAGCATCTCGACCAGATCCGGGAGCCGCGGGACGCCATCGTCGCGGCCTGGCTCGCCCTCGAGGACGCGGCTGCCCGCTCCGGCGTGGTCCGGGCGCCCGCGCAGACGCCCACCGAGTTCACCGCCGGGGTGTTGGACCGGACCGAGGCGGACCCCCGCGCCACTGCCACCCTGCTCCGGCTCTACCACCGGGCCCGGTTCTCGACCGCTCCGGTCACCGCCGGCGACGTGACCACCGCCTCGACCTGCCTCGCCGACCTGGCCCGCAGCTGGACCGCCCTCCAGGCCGCCGCCAGACGCGACGCCGAGTCCGCCCGGCCGGCACCGGAGGACGAGGGGTGAGCGTGCACCCGGACGACGGGCGCAGACGCCGCTGGTGGGTCTGGCCCGTTGTGGTGGGCGTCGGCGGCCCCGTGCTCGCGTTCACCATCGGGCTGGACGCGGCGCACTCGCTCATGATCGGTCTCGCCGTAGCGCTCGTCGTCGCGGGCAGCCGTGTGATCGGACTGGGCGACCAGGCGGTGTGGCCACGGCTGCCGTTCGGGCGCCGCGACGGAGCCCGCCGCGACGTCTCCAGTTTGTCCTGGTCGCTGTACGGTCAGCAGCACGAGCTGACGGGCTCCGGCCGACGGCGGCTGCGCCGGGTCTGCCTGGACACCCTCGAGCTCGCCGGTTTCTCCCTCGACACACCGGACGGCGTCCGCGCGGTCGAGGACCTCCTCGGGCGCCCCGTGACCGCGTTCCTGATCGACGAGGACCAACCCGCGCCGGACCTGCGCGGCGTCCAACGCACCCTGACCGCACTGACCGCAGTCCCGCTACGAAAGGCTCACCGATGACCACTCCGAGCGCCACCCCGGACGACGCCGCCCCGTTGCCGATCGAGCAGGTCGCCCGCTCGGGCGCGGCGGTCCTGGCCGAGGTCGGCACCGTTGTGGTGGGCATGGAGGCGCCGCTGCGGATCGCGCTCGCCTCGATCCTGGCCGGCGGGCACGTGCTGTTCGAGGACGTGCCGGGCCTGGGCAAGACGCTCGCCGCGCGCTGCCTGGCCGCCGCTCTCGGACTGGACTTCCGCCGTCTGCAGTGCACCCCGGACCTGCTGCCCGCGGACATCACCGGGTCGTTCGTGTACGACCCGACCTCCTCCGAGTTCGTGTTCCGGCCGGGCCCGGTGTTCACCGGACTCTTCCTCGCCGACGAGATCAACCGGACGGCGCCGAAGACGCAGTCGGCGCTGCTCGAAGCGATGGCCGAACGGCAGGTCACCGTGGAGGGCACGAGCTACCGGCTGCAACGCCCCTTCCACGTGATGGCCACGTCCAACCCGGTCGAGTACGAGGGCACCTACCCGCTGCCGGAGGCCCAGCTCGACCGGTTCATGGTGCGGCTGTCCGTCGGCTACCCGCACCCGGACGCGGAGGTGGACGTCCTCGCACGCCGGGTGGCCCGCCGTCGGGAGGAGGCGCAGGTACACGCAGTCGTGGACGCCGCGACCGTGCGCGGCATGCAAGCCGGTGTCGAGGCCGTCGAGGTGGACCCGGACATCCTGCGCTACTGCGTCGACCTCGCGGTGGCCACCCGAGCCCACCCCGCGGTGGAGGTGGGTGCCTCCCCCCGTGGCTCGCAGGCGTTGCTGCTGATCGCTCGCGCCATGGCAGTGCTGGACGGCCGCGCGTTCGTCACCCCGGAGGACGTGAAGGCCATCGCGGTGCCCGCCCTCGCGCACCGTCTCGTCCTGACGCCATCGGCCTGGGCGTCGGGCACCGTGCCCGAAGCGGTAGTCACCGCTCTCCTGGACGAGGTGCCCGGGCCCGCGAGCGCGGGGGTGGCCACCGGGCGTGCCGGCCGGTGAGCACGGCCGACATCCCCGGGCGTACCGGTGAGCGCCCGCCACCGGCCGCGGCGCCGTGGCGTCCCGGGGTGCAGTCGATCGCGGCCGCCGTCATCGGCGTGGCTGCTCTGACCCTCGGGGTGATCGGGTCCCGGCCGGACGTCGCCGTGCTGGGCCTACCGTTCGTGCTCGGTTTCGCCTGGGCCTGGTTCACCCGGCCCGCATCGACCTCTCGTCAGGCGCTGCGTCAGGCGACCGATCGCCGCGGGGCCGGCACCGACGCCGCGTCCGACAGCCTGATCGGCACAGTGGCCGGCGACCTCGTGCTTGACCCCGCACCTGGAGCCGAGGTGCTCCGGGTCCGCGTGACCAGCGCCGGACACCGGGAGGGTCAGGCACTCATCGACGTCGGCGGCGCCGGGACCCGGACGGTCCGGATGCATCTGGACACCGCACGGACCGGCGTGCAGCCGATGTTCCGCACGGACCTCGTGTGGTCCTCCTACGACCAGACGTTGGTCGCCGGGCCCAGCCGTCTCGGGCCGCTGCGGGTGACCGTCTACCCCACCGCGGTCCCGTTGCGCCGGCTCCCGATGCCTCGCCGGCTGCAGGGTCTGACCGGTCCGCACACGTCCCGGCGGGTCGGCGACGGCACCGACCTGCACGACGTGAACCTGTTCACCCCTGGTGACCGATTGCGCCGCATCGACTGGCGGGTCACGGCCCGCCGATCCCTGGACGTGACCACCGGGCGCCTCGGCGAGCTGTACGTGCGCCGCACGTTCGCGACGGCGGACGCCACGATCATGCTCGTGGTGGACTCGCGCGACAACGTCGGGCCGGACGTGGACACCTGGGGCGGCGGCAAGCAGGCGCGGGTGGACGAACCCACCTCCCTCGACCTGGCCCGGGAGGCGGCCATGTCGCTCGCGAAGCGGTACATCGACGGCGGCGACCGGGTGGGGCTCGACGACCTCGGACTGCGGCGTCGGCCGGTGGCCCCGGCCGGCGGGCGCAAGCAGCTGGACCGGATCACGCAGCGGCTCGCGACGATCGCTCCGGAGGGGTCACCAACAGCGCGGGAACGGGCCCCTCAGGTGCCATCGTCCGCGCTGGTGGTGATCTTCTCCACGTTCCTCGACGACGAGGCGGCCCGGATGGCGCACCAGTGGCACGCCCAGGCGCACCGGGTCATCGCCGTCGACGTGCTGCCCGAGGTGCGTGACCATCACCTCGACTCCTACCAGCAGACCGCGTACGCCCTGGTCCGCCTGGAGCGCGGTATCCGACTCGAGCGGCTGCGTCGCACCGGCGTGGAAGTGGTGCACTGGGTCGGCGACCCGGACGGTCACGGCTCGTCGACGTCGGCGGACATCGACCTGCTGGTGCTGTCCCGGCCTGGGCACCGGGTGCGGACCCGATGAGCACGCCCGGCCCCCTCAGCAGCATCCGCGAGTGGATGTTCGGCTGGGACGTGAACACGCCCCGGGAGCGCCCGCTGCCGCCGGTCGAGATCGACGTGGGCCGCTGGGTGCCGGCCTGGGCGGTCCGGGTGGTCGCGGGCCTGGCCGTACTCGCCGCTGGCGTACTGCTCACCGCTGACCCGACCCAGCTCGCGCTGGCCGCAGCGCTCGGCGTCGGGGTCGCGATCGGTCCCCAGGGGGCGATCCCGATGATCGCCCTGGTGGCCGGCATCATCGCGTTCGCCGTCCGGGAACCGTCACCGGCAGTCGGCGCCGGCCTGCTCCTGTGTCTGCACGGCATGCACTACCTGACCCGACGGGTCTCCGGGCTGTCCCCGCGGGCCCGGGTGGAACTGGCGGCCCTGCGGCGGGGGCTCGTCCCGGCCCTGGTGCTTCAGGGGTTCGCCCAACTCGTCGGCGTGGTCGTCTGGATCCTGCCGGGCCCGGCTTCCCCCTTCCCCTGGCTCGCCGTGCTGGCGCTGATCGCGATCACCATTCTCGTGCTGGTAGGGGTGCGGGCACTGCGCGCCGCCGAGGCCGGCCCGGGGCCTCGCCGCATGCCGGCGAAGCCGTCTCGTGGAACCACCGACAGCACACCACCCGGCCCTGGAGGTGATAGAACGTCCTCCGGCGCACCCCCGCAGGACGGCGGCGAGCCGCCGGCTGCCCGGCCGACGTGGCGCTCGGTGGACCCCGACGCCTGACCCGTCGCAACGCACGATCCTCTCCCCCACCAGACCGCACCCGATCAGGAGCTCCCATTGGATACCCGACCCGCCGAGCCCGGCACCACGTGGGCCGGTACCCACACCTACACGGCGGCGACGCTGCACCGACCGGACACGCTCGACGAGGTACGTCGCATCGTCGCCGCCGCCACGCACATCCGGGCACTTGGGTCCCGGCACTCCTTCCACGACCTGGCCGACTCCCCCGGCGACCTGATCAGCCTGGAGCGCGTGGACCCCGAGATCCACATCGATCCCGACGCGCAGACCGTCACCGTCGGCGCGGCGCTGCGCTACGGCGACCTCGCGGTCGCCCTCGACCGGGCCGGCTGGGCACTCGGCGCGATGGCCTCGCTGCCGCACATCTCGGTGGCGGGAGCCACCGCCACCGCGACCCACGGCTCGGGTGACGCGACCGGGAACCTGGCCTCCGCCGTCGTCCGCCTGGAACTGGTCACGGCCGACGGCGACCTGCTCACCCTGCGCCGCGGCGACGCGGACTTCCTGGGCGCGGTGGTCCACCTCGGGGCGCTGGGCATCGTGACCCGGGTGACGCTGGCCGTCGAACCCCGCTACGAGGTGCGGCAGTGGGTGCGCCGTGACGTGCCGTGGGCGGACCTGCTCGGCGACTTCGACGCGATCACCTCCGCGGCGCAGAGCGTCAGCGTGTTCACCCGTTTCGGCGACATCGCCGGCCGGATCTGGATGAAGAGCCGCGACACGGCCGAGCCGGCCGCTCCGTGGGGGGTTCCCGCCGCCGTCGAACAGCATCCGATCGACGGTCTGGACGCCGTGAACTGCACTGCCCAGCTCGGCCGGCCCGGGCCGTGGTACGACCGGCTGCCGCACTTCCGGATGGGTTTCACGCCGAGTGTGGGTGCCGAGATCCAGAGCGAGTACCTCGTGCCCCGGGCACACGCCGTCGCCGCGATCACGGCGCTGCGCGGCCTCGGTGAGGCGATGGCGCCAGTGCTGCAGGTCTCCGAGATCCGCACGGTCGCCGGCGACGACCTGTGGCTCAGCGCCGCCGAGGGCGGGGACCGGGTCGCGTTCCACCTCACGTTCGCGCGGGACCCGGAAGCGGTCCGAGCGCTGCTGCCGCGGATCGAAGACGCCCTCGACCCCTTCGACGCCCGCCCGCACTGGGGCAAGTGGTTCACGACCGGGCCGGGGCGCCTGGCCACCCTGTATCCGCGGCTCGGGGACTTCGCCGAGCTCGCCGGCCGGCTCGACCCGCAGGGCTGCTTCCGCAACGACTACCTGGACCGGACGGTGCTCCCCCGCTGATCGGCTCGTCAAACGCATCACACGAGCCCAGGGGCACGACTACTCTCGGGTCACGCAGGGGATGCCACCATCGAGGACGAGATGTCACCCAGGATCGATCTGAATCCGCGCCGCACCGACGACGACGAACCCGTCGGCCAGCCGCCCACGCTCGGCGAAGTCACGAACCCGTACACGGTTCCGCACGAGGACGAACCCGAGACCACCTGACCGGGCGCCGGTCCGCGCGAGCCGCCTGACGGGGGCGGCTCACGCGGACCACGCTCCGCCTCCGCCGGCCGAAGCGACCGGCGCCACCCAGATGCTCGCGGGCGCGCCGCCGAGGGTCTCCCTGCCGGACGGGTCCGCGATCCGCTGCAGGTGCGCCGAGGCACCCTCCGTGGTCGCGACGCGACGCCCCAGCGCGTCCTCGGCGTGGACGGCCTGTGACACCGGTTGGTTCCGGCGCAGACGGGGTGCGTCCCGATCCGGCGGGAAACACGAACGGCCCGGTTCCAACTTTTCGTTGGAACCGGGCCGTTCTCTCGTGGCGGGGGCGGGATTTGAACCCGCGACCTCCGGGTTATGAGCCCGGCGAGCTACCGAACTGCTCCACCCCGCGTCGGTAGTCCCAACCTTACGGGTCCGTCTGCGCGGGGGCAAATCCGCGGGCCGTGGCGCCGGTCACACCGGTGCCACGGCCGATCGATCAGCCCGTGGTCGCGGTGTCCGTCGGTTCCTCGGTGGCGCCCTCATCGGCCGGGGCTGCGCCGGCCAACTCCTGCTCGGCGGCCATCGCGTCCGCGATCGCCTCCTCCAGTTGCGTCTGGGCCTCGCCGTAAGCGGTCCAGTCGCCGCTGGCGAGCGCCTCGTCGGAGGCTGTGAGCGCCGCACCGGCGGCCGCGAGCGCATCGTTCAGGCGCTGCTGTGCGTCGACGTCCGGGGTCTCGGTTCCGTCACCGCCACCGGTGCCGGTCCCCTCGTCGGGCACCGGGTCCACGTCGGCGTCCCCGGCGTTCGCGCCGGAGTCACCCTCGAACACCTGGTCGAGCGCCTGGTCGAGGGTCTGCGCGAAGCCCACCTCGTCACCGAACGCGACCAGCACACGCCGCAGCAGCGGGTACTGGGTGCCGCCGGAGGACTGCACGTAGACGGGCTGGACGTAGAGCACACCGCCACCGACGGGCAGGGTGAGCAGGTTGCCCTGGATCACCTCCGAGCCCCCTCGGCCGAGGATATTCAGCTCGTTCGCCGCGGCGGCGTCAGAGTCGAAGTTGCCCTGTACCTGACCCGGTCCGGGGACGGTCTCGTCCCGTGGGAGTTCGAGCAGCGTCAACGTGCCGTAGTCCTCCGCGACCTCGCCCGGCGTGTTCCCGGGCTCGGCGTTCACCGCCAGGAAACCCGTGAGCACGTTCCTGGTGTCGTCGTCCACGATGAAGGACGTGGTCAGCGAGAACGAGGCCTGGTCCTGCTCCGGCAGCGCCAGGGTGAGGTAGTACGGCGGCTGCGGAACCTCGGCGTCCGAGGTCGGGTCGTTCGGGACCCGCCAGAAGTCGGCCGTCGTGAAGAAGCTCTCGGCGTCGGTCACGTGGTACTGGGTGAGCAGTTCACGCTGCACCTTGAACATGTCCTCGGGGTAGCGCAGGTGGCTCATCAGGTCGCCGCTGATCTCGGAGATCGGCTGGATCTTGCCCGGGAAGATGGCGTCCCAGGTGGCCAGGATCGGGTCCTCGGGGTCCCACGCGTACAGCGTCACGGAGCCGTCGTAGGCGTCCACGACCGCCTTGACCGAGTTACGGATGTAGTTGATGTAGTCCGGAAGTGCCGCGACCGGCACCTCACCGGAGTCGGTGAGCGAGTCGGTGATCGCGGACTCGAGCTCCTGGCGGGCCGAGTAGGGGTACTCGTTGGAGGTGGTGTAGGCGTCGACGACCCAGACGACCTCCTTCATCCCGTCGTCGTCGGTGTCCACGACGGCCGGGTAGGTGGACCCTTCCAGGGTCAGGAACGGAGCCACCCGGGCGACCCGCTCCAGTGGGTCCCGGTTGTAGAGGATCTGGGACTCGGAGGTGACCCGGTCGGAGAACAGGATCTGCTCGCTGCCGAACCTGGCCGCGTACAGCGCCTGGTTCCAGATGTTGCCGATCGAAGGGCCGCCGTCGCCGGTGAACGTGTTGTTCACCTGACCGTTCGGCGCGCTGTCGTCCGGGAAGTCGAGCTCCCACGGCGGGGTGCCCTCCGGGGCTCCGACGATCGAGTACTCCGGCGAGTTCGGGCTGAAGTAGATCCGCGGCTCGTAGGAGTCGCCGAAGATGCCGGTGCTCGGGATCCCGCTCTCGAAGAACGCCGGCCTGCCGTCGGACGTGACGGTGTTGCCGTACGCCGCCACGACCCCGAACCCGTGCGTGAACACCGTGTGGTCGTTGACCCAGTTGCTCTGCCCGGCACCCGCCAGGTCCAGGTCACGCACCGCGATCACCGTGTCCTGGCTCTGCCCGTCGATCGTGTACCGGTCCACCGAGAGGGTCGCCGGGAAGTTGTAGTACTGCTTGTTCTGCTGGAGCTGGCGGAACGTCGGCGAGACCTCCTGCGGGTCGAGCAGGCGGATGCTCGCAGTCGACTCCGCGTCTGCGCGCAGAGCCCCGGCCTCGGCCACGGTCTCCGCGCTGTAGGGCTGGACCTGGACGTCGGTGAGCCCGTACGCCTCCCTGGTGGCGTCGATGTTGCGCTGGATATAGGTGGCCTCGAGCGCCTGCTCGTTCGGGCCGACCCGCACGCCCTGGATGATCGCCGGGTAGATCCCGCCCACGAGGATGGCCGAGACCACCATGAGGGAGACCCCGACGGCGGGCAGGCGCCAGTTCCCGCGCACCCCGGTGTAGATGAACAGCACCGCCACGAAGACGCCGATGACGGCGAGGATCGCCTTCGCAGGCAGCACCGCGTTGATGTCGGTGTAGGACGCCCCGCTGAAACGGTCGCCGTCGTTGGACAGCAGCGAGTACCGGTCCAGCCAGTAGTTGATCGCGATCAGCAACGTGAACACGGCGGCCAGGATCGCGACGTGGATCCGGGCCGGCCGGGAGATCTTCTCGCCGCGGCCCATCGGCTGCAGCGCGCCGTAGAGGTAGTGGGTGAACACCGCCGCGACCGCGCAGAAGAACGTCGTCGTCATCAGGAAGGAGACGATGAACCGCAGGAACGGCAGCGTGAACATGTAGAAGGACAGGTCGATCCCGAACTGCGGGTCCGTCGTCCCCCACTCCTGGCCGTTGAGCGCCAGGAGTGCGGTCTGCCACTGGGTGCTCGCCGCGGAGCCCGCGAAGAACCCCGCCAGGATCGGGCCGCCGATGAAGGCGATCCGGCGCAGCGGCTCGAACGCCTCCCGGTACCGGTCCAGATCCTGCTGCTGCTGGGTGGTCGGCACGTACATCGGCCGGTGCCGGTAGGCGAGGTACAGGTTCAGCCAGATCGCCCCACCCATGATCACGCCGCCCGCGACGAACATCAGCGCCCGGGTGACCCACTCGGTCCGGATCACCTCGCTGTAGCCCACCTGGTCGAACCAGAGCCATTCGGTCCAGAACCGGGCCAGGATCAGGAAGGCGACCACCACCCCGACCAGGACCAGCAGGGTGGGCAGCAACACGCCACGTTGGCGGCGCCCCCCGCTCGAGCGGGCGGAACGACTGGCAGCGAATGACACGAGTGACACCTCAGGGGCTTAGGTCAGGACGGCGAGCGCGGGCACAGCGTTGGACGGCGTGCTCACACACCTCACAACGTACGAGCCCTCTGGGAAGTTTCGCATACTCTCCCGACGCTGCGACGATGGGGTCGTGAACATCGAGATGACCCCCCGCGAACGCTCACTCACCATGGCCGTCATCGAGATCGAGCAGCATTCGGCTGCGGCCGGTTGGGATGCGCCGGTGAGTGTGTTCGCCCTGATCCGCACGGCCGACGCCCTTGCGGACAACCCCGCACTCGCCCAGGAGTTCCCACCCGAGGTCGTCGAGGCGGCACGGCTCGATCCCGAGCACCTCACCTCGATCGAGCAGGACGGTCTGCCGGAGTCGGCGAACCTGGAGGAACTGCTCGCCCAGCTGGCGTGGCCCGAGACGGTCGCCGGTGCCGCGATCGTGGTCGAGCGGATCGTGGTGCCCCCGGAGGCCGAGGCGAACATGCCGCAGGAGCCGGACGCCGGGGTGGACTACCTGATGAATCACCCGGACCGGCAGGACGTGCGCATCGCCGCCGGCCGGCTGCGCACCGGGGAGAGCTGGTGCGCGCTGCGCTCGCGTGGGAACGACAACGACGACGCGGTTGCCGGCGGACCCGATGCGGTGCCGGGGCTGGTCGAGGCGCTGGCCGCAACGTTGCGCTGAGCCCTGCGCCCGGTCGCCGAGCCCGACGCCGGAACCACCGAGCCGAAGCGGACGCGCGCGTCAGCCGGCGGTGCAGACCGGGAGGTCGGAGGTGTCCCCGGCTGCGATCGCCTCGACAGCGGTCCGGGCCTCGTCGAGGGTGGCCACACGGAACACCTCGAGACCATCCGGGATGTTCCCGACCACCTCGCCGCAGTTGGCTGCGGGCGCGAGGAAGAAGTCGGCGCCGTCGCGCTCGGCCGCGTACATCTTCAACGTGATGCCGCCGATCGGGCCGACGTCGCCGCCGAGCGACATCGTGCCGGTCCCGGCGATGACCTCACCGCCGGTCAGTGCCCCGGGGGTCATCTGGTCGATGATCCCCAGCGCGAACATCGTGCCGGCGCTGGGACCGCCGACGTTCTCGATCTTGATGTCCACCTCGACCGGGAACTCGAACTCGGCGCTCAGGTAGATCCCGAGCAGGCTCCCGCCGGACCCGTCGTCGGTGGTCAGGATCTCCACATCGGTGGCCACCCCGTTACGGTCCACGCCGAGCGTCACCGTGGTGTCCGGGGGTGTGGCCTCGAGCGCGTCGTCGAGGTCGGCGTAGGTGGTGATCGTCGTCGTCGGCAGGTCGGGCGTGCGGATCGAGGCGATGACGTCGCCCTGCTCGACCGCGCCGGCGGCGCCCCGGTCCGGGTCGGCACCGGAGATGGTCAGGGTGGCGGGCACGTCGTAGCCCATGGCGGTCAGCGCCGAGACCGTCGCGTTCTCCTGCGAGGAGGACATCTGCTGGGCACCGATCAGGTCCTGCTCCTCCTGGGTCAGGGTGGGGTCCACGGCGGTCTCCACCGGCACCACCTTCTGTCCGGCGGACAACCATCCGCGGATCACGCTGCCGACGTCCACGGGGAAGCCGGGCCCGCCGGCCGTGGTCACCGTGGTCAGCCGCAGTTCGCCCTCGGTGGGATAGGTCTCGGCGCCCTCCACGGTGATCAGTGGCACGTCGTTCACGGCGCCGAGGGTGTCGAACGTGGGGCCGGCGCCTTGGACCGCGAACGGAACCGGCTGCAGGATCATCGTCAGCAGCAGCCCGAAGGCGGCGAGCCCGGAGACCGTCATCGTGATCGACCGGTTCGTCAGTACCAGGCGTCGCCGCAGGGCACGCCAGCGGCCGCCGGGCGTCGGCGGGGCGGTGTGTCCGGGCTGGTCGGAGTGCATCACGGACTCGGGAGCCTGCGTCGACATGGGCCCATCATCCCCCGAGCGTGCGCCCTGAGCGAAAGCCACCCGGTCGGACGTCGCGCCGACCCTCCGGTGTGGTTACCGTGGGGCATGACCGAGCAGACCCCGTCAGGCCGCGACGAGTGGCGCCGCATGCTCGAGCAGATGCTCGGGCCGGAGGCGGCCGAGGAGGCCATGCGCGCCCTCGAGGCCAGCGGCGTGGACCCGGAGCAGTTCGCGTCGGTCGCCGGCATGCCGCAGAACCCACAGCAGATGGCCGCGGCGATGTCACAGATGCGTCAGATCCTCTCGGCTGATGACGGCGGGGCCTCGGACTGGCGGGTCGCCCACGACGTCGCTCGGCAGGCCGCCCACACCGGCGGTGACCCGAGCGTCTCGGCAGCGGATGCGGCGAAGGCCCGCTCGGTGCTCAGTGTGGCCGACCTCTGGCTCGACGCGGCCACCGACCTGCCCCCCTCGGGCGGTCAGCAGATCGCCGCTTCTCGGGCGGAGTGGGTGGAGCGGACGCTGCCGACCTGGCGTGCGGTCGCCGAACCCATCGCGGCGTCGGTCGCCGATGCCCTGGCGACGATGATGAGCGTCGAGGAACTGCCCGAAGAGGCGACCGCGATGCTCGGCGGCGTGGACATCGGTGCCATGATGCGCCGCCTCGGCGCCCTGAGCTTCGCCATGCAGGTGGGTCAGGCGGCGGGCACCCTGGCCCGCGAGGTCTTCGGGGGCACGGACACCGGCCTGCCGCTCCTGCCCGAGCCCAGCCTGTTGCTGGTGCCGGCCAACCTGCACGAGTTCGCGGCGGACCTGGACGCCCCCGAGGACGAAGTGTGGCACTTCCTCGCGGTCCGTGAGGCGGCGCACGCGCGCCTGTTCGCCCACGTGCCGTGGCTGCGCGGGCACCTGTTGGGCGCCGTCGAGCAGTACGCCCGCGGCATCGAGATCGACCTGGCCCACCTGGAGGAGTCGGTGCGGTCCATCGACCCCACGGACATGGACCAGCTCCGCAGCGCCCTCTCCGGGGGGATCTTCTCGACCCAGCACACCCCGTCCCAGGAGCAGGCCCTGTCCCGGCTCGAGACGGCCCTCGCCCTGGTGGAGGGCTGGGTCGAGGAGGTCACCGCGAACGCGGTCGCCCCGCACCTGCCGCACCACGTGCCGCTCCGGGAGATGCTGCGACGGCGGCGCGCGGCCGGCGGTCCCGCCGAGGACACGTTCCACACGCTGGTCGGCCTGGAGCTGCGGCCACGCCGCGCCCGCGATGCGGCATCCCTGTGGGCGCTCGTGGCACGCGAGCAGGGCCAGGAGGTCCGGGACGCACTCTGGTCCCACCCGGACGTGATCCCCACCGCGGCCGACCTCGACGAGCCGGCCGGTTTCCTGGACCGCCGGGCGTTCGCCGCTCAGGTGGACCAGGACGTCGATGCCGCGCTGGCGGCGCTGCTCGACGGCGAGCTCGGCTACGAGGCGGGGGCCGCCGAGAACGACGGCGGCACGGGTGTTGGTGGTCCCGACGGCGGCACGGCAGCCCGTCCGGACGGCGCCGAGAACGACGGCGGCACGACTGAGGGTCCCGACGGCACCTCGGGAGACGGCGGCTCGGGCGACGGTCCCGACGGCAACCGGGACTGAACCGGGTGACGCGACGCCGCCCGCTCAGCGGGCGGGGCTGTCCCGGGCGTGGGAGATCCCGAGCAGGAACCCGCGGGCGCGCTCGGTCTGCGGGTAGCGCTCCACCAGGTCCCAGAAGTCGGTGCCGTGCCCGGGGACCAGCAGGTGCGCCAACTCATGCAGGAGCACGTAGTCGAGGACCCACTCCGGCATGCCCTGCACCCGGTCCGAGATCCGGATCGTGCGGCGTGCCGGTGTGCAGGAGCCCCATCGGGTGTCCTGATTGGCGACCCACTCCACGGACGCCGGCGGGGCGAGGCCGTCGAGGTACGCAGCGCACAGGCCCGCGGCTCTGGCCGCGAGGTCGGCGTCGGAGGGCCGGCGGCGCTGGTCGGAGGCGGCCATCCGCTCGAGCATCCGGTTGACCCAGGCGTCCTCCTCGGCCCTGGTGAACCGACTCGGGATCGCCACCACGGTGCGACCGGCCTCCCGGTACGCGGACACGGTCTTGCGCCGGCGGGTGCTGCGTCGCACCTCGACCGTGCCGTGCCCCTCGATCTCCCGCTCGCTCATGTCGGCTTCACTTTGGCACAGCGCGTCCCCGTTATCCACAGGCACCGCGACATCGCCGACCCGGCCCGGCCCGCTGTGCCACGCTCGTGGCAGAGGGAGGGGACATGCGCATTCGCGAC
Source organism: Occultella gossypii (assembly GCF_019947135.1). Classification (GTDB taxonomy): domain Bacteria; phylum Actinomycetota; class Actinomycetes; order Actinomycetales; family Beutenbergiaceae; genus Occultella; species Occultella gossypii. The sequence goes on from NZ_JAGSHT010000014.1 coordinate 125,731, forward strand.
GGTTTCGAGGTCTACTGGCGCGAGCCGGGGGCCAGTCAGGTGGGTCTGGATCCGCGCTGCGCGGTACTTCTGGAGGATCTGACCGAGGGCGAGCAGCAGGTCCTCGAGGCCCTGGGCCGCGATGTCGATCGGGCAGCCCTGCTCACCCTGGCGAACGCCCACTCGGTGCGCACCGCGGAGGTCGACGTCCTGCTCGAGCGGCTCCGGGTGGCGGGCGTGCTGCTCGAGGAGAGCACCGTCGCCGGCGACCCGGACGCCCGGTACTGGCAGGTGGCGGCCGCAGCCGGGATCGAGCCCCCCGGATCGCGTCTCGATCGGGTCATCCAGATCTGCGGTGTCGATCAGCTGGGGTTGCGAATCGCGGTGATCCTGGCCCAGGCCGGCATCGGCTCCGTGCTGCTGCAGGACCGGTCCAGGGTGCGCCCGGAGGACGTCGGAGCCGGGCTGTTCCGCCCGGGTGATGTGGGCGTGAACCGGGCCGAGGTGGGGCGGGCGGTCCTGCGTGCGGCCGCCCCGAAGGTCGGAGTCAGTGTGCCCGCCCGGACCCGCCCGGACCTCGTCGTGGTGGTCGACCACGGGGTCGTCGACCCGGTGCCGCTACGGGTCCTGATGCGCGAGGATGTCGCGCACCTCCCGGTCCTCGTGCGGGAACTGGACGTCGTGGTGGGTCCGTTGGTACGCCCCGGCCTTGGCGTGTGCCTGCGGTGCGTGGACCTGTACCGGTGCGAGTCGGACCCCCGCTGGCCGGCGGTCGCCACCCAGGCGGCCACGCGCCCGCCGTCCGGGGTCGAGACGTCACTCGGCTGGTCCGGAGCGGCACTCGCCGCCGGCCAGATCCTGGCCGTCCTCGACGGCCGGCCGGCTGCCGTCGAGGGTGCCGAGATGGCGTTGACCGCGTGGGACCCGATCCCGGTGGTTCGCCACTGGCAGGTGCACCCCGAGTGCGGGTGCGCCCCGGCCGCCCTCGGCGTGTCACCCGATACTCCGCCGCAGACGGCGAAGGGCGGGCACCGGTGACCGGTGCCCCGCCCTTCGCGGCGGGGAGCCCGCCGGCCGCTCAAGCGGCCGACGAGTCCCTTCTGGCGGACGGTGCGTACGGGTCGTCCTTGCGGGGTCGGCCGCGGCCACGCTTACGGGCCACGACCTGACCATCGATGAAGACCTCCCCGCCCCAGACGCCCCACGGCTCGCGCCGCTCGATGGCGCCTTCTAGGCACTCCTTGCGGATCGGGCACGTGATGCAGAGCGCCTTGGCGCGCTCGACGTCGGCGCCCTGTTCGGCGAACCAGAGGTCCTGGTTCCGCGCGTCCTGGCACGGCAGCGGCTGGTCGCCCGAGATCGGGAGGTCGATCGTCTGCTCGGGCAAGGGCCAGGTCGTGGCCGATCCCCCGAGGGTGAGTTGATCGAGAACTGAAGTGAACTGCACGAGATGCTCCTGAGGCATGGTGTGTGGGTCGACCGGTGGGGTACCGGGTCTGTCACAAACCGGGGAGATCTATCCCTGGAGTAGTGAGAAGAGCCGCGGACCCTTGGTGGGCTCCGCGGCTGGGACTCAGTGCAGTGCTGCTGCTAACTGATCCTGGATGCGGAGCCGGGCATGGCTGTGCCGGGAACGGCGATACCGATGGGCGCGATGAGCGAGCCGCCGGCCGTGCCCTTGGCACGGCCCGGAGTGAACACAACGGCGCGCGGTCGGATATCGACTCGCGTGGACTGGGTATCAATCAGATTCATCATGTGTGCTCACTCCCTTCTGGCCTTGGGGGCTGCTCGGTGCTGGCTAGGCGCAACCCATCGATCAGGAACGTGTGACAGCCTACGTCGGCTGCCCCCGTGGACCCAACCCTTTTTAGGAACTTTCTTCAGATTGGTTTCCGACGGGGTCCTCGCCGCGCACCACGGCGAGGATCTGAGGGCCGTACGCCTCGAGTTTGGTGGGCCCGATCCCCCTCAGAATCGCGAGGTGTCGCAGCTCCCGCGGCTGGGCGGCAGCGATCGCGATCAGGGTGGTGTCGTGCAGGATCGTGAAGGCCGGCTTGTCGATCCGCTCGGCCACCTCGGCCCGCCAGCGGCGTAGCCGCTCGACCAGGTCCGGATCCGCGTCCTGCTCCGTGACCGCCGCGGTCAGCGCCTCGCGCCGACCGGCCCGGGAATCCGAATGGCGACCGTGCCGGCGCCCGCCGACCTCCTCGGACGGCCAGATCCCGTCCAGGAACCGGGACCGCTTACGGGTGGCTCGGCCACCGGTGTTGCGGGACCGGGCGTAGGACAGCTGCAGATGCTCACGGGCGCGGGTGATGCCCACGTACAGGAGCCGGCGCTCCTCCTCGACCGCGTCGTCGCCCTCGGCGAGCGAGATCGGCAGCAGTCCCTCGCTGACCCCGACCAGGAACACGGCGTCCCACTCCAGCCCCTTCGCGGCGTGCAGGGACGCGAGCGTCGCCCCCTCCACGGTCGGCGCGTGCTGGGCGGCGGCCCGCTCCCCCAGCTCGGCGACGAAATCGGGCATGTCGGCGCCCCTGGACGCCGCGAGCTCGTCGGCGAGCCCGACGAGGGAGTTCAGCGACTCCCACCGTTCCCGGACTGCTCCGCGCGCGGCAGGCGCCTCGGGTGCCCAGCCGACGCTGGTCAGGACATCGCGGACGAGTTCAGGCATCGGGGTCTCGCCCTGACTGCGTGCGGCCCCGCGCAGGAGTACGACGGCGTCCCGCACCTCCTTGCGGGAGAAGAACCGTTCTCCGCCGCGCACCAGGTAGCCCACGCCGGCCTGGCTGAGCGCCTGCTCGAACGCCTCGGCCTGGGCATTGGTCCGGTACAGCACGGCGATCTCGCTGGCCTTCACGCCGCCGCGGACCAGTTCTCCGATCCGCGCCGCGACCGCACGTGCCTCGGACTCGTCGTCGTCGTAGGTCTCGAACGCCACGGCCGGCCCGGAGGGCCGCTGGGCACGCAGTTCGACGGCGGCGCTGGAGCGGGCCCGGCCGGCGCGGGCCAGCACGTTGTTCGCCAGCGAGACCACCTGCGGCGTCGAGCGGTAGTCCCGGACCAGCCGCACCACGGTGGCGTCGGGGTGACGCCGGCTGAACTCGGTCAGGTAGCGAGGGCTTGCGCCGGTGAACGAGTAGATCGTCTGGGAGACATCCCCGACCACACACAACTCGGTCCGGTCCCCGAGCCATAGTTCCAGCAGGCGGTGCTGCAGCGGGGAGACGTCCTGGAACTCATCGACGATGAAGTGGCGGTACTGCTTGCGGACCTCGGCGGCGATGTCGCCACGCTCGGCGAGGATGCCCACCATCAGCAGCAGCACGTCCTCGAAGTCGATCACATGCCGTTCGGTCTTGGCGTCCTCGTAGACCGAGAGCAGTCGGGCCACGGTGGTCAGGTCCTGACCGGCCGCTCCGGAGCGTCCGGCGCCGGCCGCGGCGGCCACGTAGTCCTCGGCGGTGACCATCGACACCTTGGCCCATTCGACCTCGGCGGCGAGGTCGCGGATCGCGATCCGGTCCACGGCCACGCCGAGCCGGCCGGCCGCCTCGGCGATCAGCGGGGCCTTGTGCTCGACGATCCGGGGGATGCCGCCACCGATCGCGGCCGGCCAGAAGTACGAGAGCTGCCGCAGGGCCGCGGCGTGGAACGTGCGTGCCTGCACGCCGGAGACCCCGAGCTCGCGCAGCCGGGTGCGCATCTCGCCCGCCGCACGGGCCGTGAACGTCACCGCGAGGACCGTGGTCGGGTTGTACACGCCGGTCACCACACCGTGCGCGATCCGGTAGGTGACCGCCCTGGTCTTCCCCGTCCCGGCGCCCGCCAGCACGCACACCGGTCCGGTCAGCTGGGAGGCGACGGCGCGCTGATCCTCGTCGAGTGCGGCGAGCAGCTCCTCGGCGCCGGGCAGGGTGGGTGCGGACATCGACCTGATTCTCGCAGCCTGGTCCGACACCGGTGCCCGGTGTCCACAGCCGGGGGAACAATCGGCCGGATTCGGTGGTTCGCATCGATGAGGGACCGCTCTCGGCGGTCCACCGTCCGGCCGGCGGGCCGAACGCCGATCCATCTCCCTACTGGAGGAATCCGTTGAGCACCATCGCACCCGATGCCGGCACGATCACGATGTACAGCACCACCTGGTGCGGGTACTGCCGCCGGTTGAAGACGCAGCTGAAGAGTGCCGGGATCGCCTACAACGAGGTCAACATCGAGGAGGACCCGAGCGCCGCGGCGTTCGTGGAGCAGGTCAACGACGGCAACCAGACGGTGCCGACCATCCTGTTCCCGGACGGGTCCGCCGCGACGAACCCCTCCCTCGCCCAGGTGCAGGAGCGGCTCGGCTGATCGCCGGTCACCTGGCCGCTGCGGCCGCGAGACCGAACGGCCTCAGGCCCAGCGCGCCGCGGCTCGCACCTCGGGCAGTGGTTCGCCGAACCACTCCTCGATGAGGCTGCGCGCGATCGAGGTCGGTCGGGGAAGCCGGATCGTCCCGGTCGTCCACGCCGTCCGCAGCTCCTCGGCGGAGAAGAACCGGGCCTCGGTGATCTCCTCCCCGTCCGGTCGGACGTCGATGGCGAGCGCCCGGCCGGCGAAGCCAACCATGAGGGAGGCCGGGAACGGCCAGGGCTGACTGGCCCGGTAGGTCACCTCGCCGACCACCACGTTCGTCTCCTCGAACACCTCGCGGCGCACCGCGGCCTCGAGCGACTCCCCCGGCTCGACGAACCCGGCCGGCACGGAGAACTGGCCGTCCGGCCATTGTGGAGCGTGGCCGAGCAGGATGCGCCCCGCGTCGTCTGTGATCGCCATGATCACGGCGGCGTCCGTGCGCGGATAGTGCAACGACTCATCGGCCGGACACCGCCGCACCCAGCCGGCATCGATCACCTCGGTCGCCGTGCCGCACCGGCTGCAGTGGGTGTGGGTGTGATGCCAGTTCGCCAGGGCGAGCGCCCCGACGGCCAGCCCCGCGTCCCGGTCCCCGAGCTGCCAACCGATCTCCCTCAGGACGGCATAGGACACCGGGCCACCGGTGGTGGAGCCCTGTGGGTCGTCGGTGCGCCGGTCCTGGTCGCCGGCAGCGGCGCGGTGCTCCGCACCGAGGATCTGGGCCAGATAGGCGGCGTCATCGTCGCGCCCCAGGTACAGCAACATCGCCCCGTTGGCCCGGCCCGACGGCGGCACGAACGCCAGTGCCGCGTCGTCACCACCGGTGGTGGCGACCCGGTCGCCGTCGACGGTCAGCAGGCGCGTCGAGGCGTCGGCGAGCAGATCCTCGAGAAGGCTGGGACGGACCCGCGCGTGCGCATCACGATCGACACTGGCACGGGCGAGGGGCAGGAGATCGGAGTGCACTGGTTCACCGTAGATCAGACGCGCCGATGCGGCGCACCCTCCCTTGGCGCAAGGTCACCTACCGTGGTGTTGTGTCCGAGCCGAACGCCTCCCGGTCCCCACTCGCCCTCGCCGCGCTGGCGACCGTCGCCCTGCCGGGTCTCGACGTGGTCGCGACCCGTCCCCCGCGCACGCCCGGCGCCGACTTCGACGTGGTGGGCGTGATGGACGCCACCGGGTCGCGGTGGATCGTCAGGTCCCCGCGGGACTCCGCCGCCGGTGCCGCGCTCGAGGGTGAGGTCGCGCTGCTCGAGGCCCTCGGCCGCGCCGCCGACGACGACCTGCTCACCTTCGAAGTGCCGAGGCCGGCCGGGTTCGCACCGCTGCCCGAGGGTGGCCGCGCGATGGTCTACCCCGAGCTACGGGGCAAGCCGCTGCCGGTCGAGCGGCTCGCGGCCGGCCCTGGCCTGGCCGCGCAGGTCGGGCGGGCGATCGCGAGTCTGCACGAGTTGCCGAACACCGTGGTCTCGGATGCCGGCCTACCCACCTACGACGCGGATGCCTACCGCCGTCGACGCCTCGCGGAGGTGGACGAGGCGGCCGCGACCGGACACATCCCGCCTGGCCTGCTGCGCCGCTGGGAACATGCCCTCGAGGACGTCACCCTGTGGCGGTTCCGGGCCACCCCGGTGCACGGGGACCTCGCCGCCGAACACGTCCTGGTGGTCGACGACGACGTGGTCGGGATCCTCGACTGGTCCGACGCCCGGGTGGCCGACCCCGCCGATGACCTGGCGTGGCTGCTGGCGGCTGCGCCGGTGGAGTCCCTGGACGCGATCCTCGAGGCGTACGCGCTGGCCCGGACCGAGCGCGCCGACGACCAGCTGACCGCGCGGGCGCTGCTCGCGAGCGAGCTGGCCGTGGCCCGCTGGCTGATGCACGGGGTGCGGCACCGTGACGGGGAAATCATCGACGACGCCGTCCAGATGCTGCGCGAGCTCGACGAGGAGGTGACCGGTCAGCCGCCGATCGGGTACTCCGAGCCGGTGATCCCCGACGTTGCCCCGGTCCCCGAGGTCGGCGAGGACGCGGCCGACGACGAGGACGGCGTGGACGCCGCGGACGAGCGGGCGGACGCGGACGAGGCGCTGGCAGACGACGAGGACCGGGCTGACGAGGACTGGGACGACGACGACGGGACGGCGGATGTCGACGGGGGCAGCGAGGTCGACCAGGCCCAGCCGGCCGCGGCGCCGCAACGACCTGCGTGGCGCCGCACGAGCGATCTCGCCGGCGACGACTCCGACACCGCCGAACATGCGGTGGTCGAGGACGATGAGGACTTCATCGTTCCCGACTACGAACGCACCCAGCCACGTCGGGGTTTCGACGACACCCCGACGACCGAGTTCCCGCCGCACCGGGCCTGACCTCGGCGTTCCGGAGGGGCCGGGTTTCCTCACCAGAGCGTGTCGGCGACGATCTCGACGTCGGCCGCGGGTCGGTCCGAGCGGTCGATCCTGGCCCGCGGGCGGGCCGCCAGCATGGTCTCGGGCCCGACCTGGGCGAGCACCTCGGCCACGTCCGCCTCGGCGATGTCGTCGCCGCTGACCGTGACGGACTCGGCCACGTAGTGGAAGGACGCGCGCACCCGTTCCAACGCCATCCCGTGCAGCCGCGACCACGCGATCCGGTAGAGCGCCAGCTGCATCTGCCGGGCCCGTAGCGCCTCGGGTGAGCGTGGCGCGCTCCCGGTCTTCCAGTCGACGATGTGGACCCCGTCCCCGTCGCTGAACACGGCGTCGATGCGGCAGCGGATCGTGATGCCCGCCACCGGGGTCTCGATGTCGACCTCGACGGCCACCGGGATACGTGCGGCCCAGGGCGAGCCGAGGAACGCCTGCTGGAGCTCGGCGAGCGCGCGCTCCGATCCTGCTGCGTCGTCGTCGGCACCGGGGAGCGCGTCCATCTCGATCAGGGAACTCGCACCGAAGTACTGCTCCACCCAGGCGTGGAACAGGGTGCCCCGCCGGGCGGCCACGCTGGGTCGGCGCGGGATCGGACGCCGGCGGTTGCGGACGAACTCCTCGGCGTCGGAGGCGAGCCCGACGACGGCCGACGCGGAGAGGTGCTCGGGCGGCGGCACCCGGGTGTGCGCGGCGGCGCCCCGCTCGGCCAGCAACAGCTGGGCGTCGCGCCACCAGGCCGCGCCCGATGCGGTGACCGGTGCGTCGGGTTCCCCGGCCGCATCCTCCGCCGCCCCGGCCCAGATCTCCTCCCAGCGTCCCGCGATCGCCGAGCTCGGATCGCGCTGCTCGGGCCAGTACCCGTACGTCTGCGCCCCCGCGCCGGGGTTCGTCTCGTGCGCCGACGCGGTGGGCCAGTCGGAGCCGGTCTCGACGAAGGAGCCGCCGACGAGTTCGGTGAGGAACGCCGACGGCGCCGTGGGGGTCTTGCGGTCGCCGGACCAGAACGAGCCGCTCAACATGAGGGTGCGCTTGGCCCGCGTCAGCGCGACGTAGGCGAGCCGGCGTTCCTCGGCGAGGAGCCGATCCCCCTCGGCCTCCTTGAACTCGGCGAGCGCGAGGTCCATCTCCTTGTGGGTGGTGGCGCCCTCGATGTCCAGCTCCGGGAGCCAGTCCGCGTCCCCGCGCAGCTCGTACGGCAGGCTCGCGACCGCGGTGAGCCAGCCGTTCCGGCTCGGGATGGACGGGAAGCTGCCCTCGTTCATGCCGGCCACCACCACCGTGTCCCACTCCAGTCCCTTGGCCGCGTGCACGGTCATGATCTGGATCGCGGTGGGATCCGGTTCGGCCTCGACCACCTCAAGGCCACGCTCCTCGTCCTCGGCTACGTCCAGGTAGGTCAGGAACGCGCCAAGGGTGGGAGCATCCGAGTCCCCGGCGAACGACGCGGCCGCGGACGTGAACGCATCGAGGTGCCTGCGGGCGTGGCCGACGCTTCCCGGCACCGACGCGAGGACCTCGATGTCCAGGTCGAGGATCGTCTCGGTGGCGGTGACGAGCTCCGGCATCGACAGGTAGGTGAGGGATCGGATCTGACGGATCTGCGCGGCCAGCCGACCGAGCCGGCGGCGTGCGCCCTCGCTGAGGCTGCGACCGTCCCCGGTGCGCCAGGCCGGTGGTGGCAGCACATCCACGGCCTCGACCAGACTCGCCTGCTCTGCCGCCTCCAGGACCACCGGTGCCTCGTCGGGATCGTCGTCATCGGAGCGCGCCACCCAGGCGCTGGCCTGGGACCTGGCCCAGCGGGACAGCGCGTACAGGTCCGCCGCCCCCAGGTTGACCGACGGCCCGGTCAGCAGCCGCATCATCGCGTCCCCGCGGGAGGGATCGTGCGCCACCTGCAGGGCGGCGCGGATGTCGGAGACCTCCGGCGTGGACAGCAACCCCGCCAGCCCGACCACCTGACAGGGCAGCCCGGCCGCCCTCAGTGCCGCCTCGATCACCGGGAACTGGGCACGCTTGCGGCACAGCACCGCCGCGCTGGCGTGCTCCGGGTGCCAGTGCTCGGTGAGCAGCTCGGCGATCCGGGCGGCCTCCTCCTGCGCCGTCTCACAGAACACGGCCACCGCCCGGCCGGGACCGGCTCCGGGCCGGGCCCGCAGCTCCCGGACGGCCCCGCCGACGGAGGCGAGCTCGCGCAACGGGCCGGCGGTGCGGTTGGCGGCGGTGAGGATGGCGATGTCGTTTCGCCACGCGGTGCTCAGGTGCGCGATCCGCGCGGTGCCACCATCCGCGTCACGGAACGCCTCTGGGAATGCGAACAGTGTTCCGGCAGCGGCGCCACGCCAGCCGTAGATCGCCTGGTTCGGGTCCCCCACGGCGGTCACCGGGTGTCCGGTGGCGAACAGGGCACGCAGCATCTGCACCTGGGCGATGGAGGTGTCCTGGTACTCGTCCAAGAGCACCACTCGGTACCGGGACCGTTCGGCCTCACCGACCTCCGGCACGGCCGCTGCGATGGTGGCGGCGAGGCGGACCTGGTCCCCGAAGTCGACGACGCCGTTCCCCTGCTTCCGCTCGGCGAACGCCGCGACGAGGTCCATCAGCTGGGCGCGGGTGCCGAGGGATTCGGTCACCTTGAGGGTCTGCGCCATCGGCCGCTGGCTCCGGCCGGCCGGTGCCTTCTCCAGGAGCGCGCCGGCGATCCGCTCCATGGCGGCCGCCGCCTGCGCCGGCTCGAGGCCGTGTTCGCTGAGCTCGGCGGACAGCGCCGCGACCGCGTCGATGATGGTGGTGGGGGCGAGCGGGGTGTCGATGTCGCCGTGCCACGCGGCCACGATCTGCTCGGCGAGCTGGTACCGGCCCGCGTCCCCGATCAGAGTGGCGTCCGGATCCACTCCGATCCGCAGCGCATGATCGCGCACGATCGCCGACGCGTAGGAGTTGTACGTCGCGATCCGCGGCCGGTCCTCGACCGTGTCCCCGCCCTCGACCCCGGCCCGGGCCAGGGCGCGCAGCCGCACCCGGATCCTCCCCGACAGCTCTGCCGCCGCCTTCCGGGTGAACGTCAGGCCGAGGATCTCCCCGGGCGCCACCAGCCGGTTCGCGACGAGGTGGACCACCCGGGCTGCCATCGTCTCGGTCTTGCCCGATCCGGCCCCGGCCACGACGAGCATCGGCGTCAGCGGTGCCTCGATGACCTCGGTCTGCTCGGCCGTGGGTGGCGGTTGGCCGAGTGCCTCGGCGATCCGCGCCGCGGTCCACGTGGTACCGGCGTTCGCGGCATCGTTCGACCCGGCCACGACCGGTTCTCCGGAGTGCGTCGGGCCGGGCGCCGTCCGCCCCGGCTGGTCGGTCACGGAGCCTCCTCCTCGGTGGCCGCGCCGCCGCCGAGGGCACCGGTGACCCGCGACCCCTCCGGCTGCGCCGGGCATGAGGTCCGCACCACGCAGGTGCGGCACAGCGGTCCCGGCTGCGCGGTGAAGCCCGCGCCCGCCATGGTCTCGGCCGCCTCGGTGAGCATCTCGGTGGCCCAGCCCGGCTCGGGGTCATCGTGCAAGGGCGCCTGATCCCGGGTGACGGCCCCCGACTTGGCACTCGTGCCCACGTAGAGCAACGCGGCACCGGCCGCACCCTCCCCGCCGAAGGCGCCGTGCTCGGCTGCCACCTGATAGCTGCCCAATTGCGGGTTGCGCCCGGCATCGGCAGCGCTGATCGCCGTGCTGCCGGTCTTGAGGTCGACGATCCGCACCCCGGTTCCGGTGTACTCGACCCGGTCCACCCGGCCCCGCAGGGCGACCCGGCCGAGGTCGGCGCCGAACTCCACCTCGGTCTCCACCCGGCCGGCGTGGGCGGCCTGGTAGCCGGCGAGCTTGCGGATCATCTCCTCGGCGCGGGCACGGTCGCGTCGGCCCATCCACCCGTCACCGAGGTCCAGCTCGTGCCAGCGCGCGTCCAGGTCCGCGAGCAGCTCCGGCTCCGTGCCGTGCGGTGCCGCGGCGGCGATCTCGTGGACGAGATTACCCAGGCTCTGCGACGCGCTGTCGCCACGGCGACCACCCGAGGTGGTGAGCGCCCACCGCAGCGGGCAGGCCGCGACGGTCTCGACAGTGGACGGGGTGACCGTCACCGGGGTCTGTTCCTGCCATAGCGGCGCGCTGGACGTGGGTGCCGTCAGGGCCGGCCACGTGCCGGGGTCCGCGCCGTCCACGTGGTGTCCGGCCAGGTGGGTGAGCACGGCGGCCGCCTCCGAGGCGAGGGCCACCTGGTCGGGCCGGGCCTCGGCCCCGCGCAGGACCGGGCGAACCGCGGCCCGTAGTTCGCCCACCAGGCCGCGCAGGTCGAGCGGGCTGGGCACGCTCCGGACGTTCTGGGCCTCGACCCCGTCCGGGGCGAGAGCCTCGAAGAACTCCGAGGGCCGGGCGTCGGTGTCGAGCACCGCGGTGACGAGGAGGCTCCGACGGGCACGCGAGCAGGCCATCACGAACGTGCGCAGCTCACCCTCGTAGACCTCGCGGCGGGCCCGGCGGTTCCGCTCGGCCCGGATCGCGATCAGATTCGCGGACCCGCGGCGCGAGCCCGAGCCATCGGTGCCGCCGGCACCAGCGGCACCGCCTCCGGCGCCCTCGACATCGGTACCGGCACCCGCCCCACCAGCCCCGCTGGACAGGTGCACGTGCCGTGCCGTGGCGATGTCGGCGAGGTCGGCGGCGCCGAGCAGCGAGTCTCGGATCCGCAGGTCCGGCCAGGTGTCCTCCTGGACGCCGGCCACGACCACGACATCCCACTCCGCGCCGGCGGCGCTGGCCGGGGTGTGCACCGCCACCGAGTCGCCCAACGCCCCGCGCGCGGCCAGCGTGTCCGCCGGGAAGTCCTGGGCGGCCAAGTGGTGCACGAAGCCGGACGGCGTGGAGCGCGCGGTCCGGTCCACGAACTGCTCCGCGGCGCGGAACAACGACATCACGGCGTCCAGGTCCGCGTCCGCCCGGTCGGCGGCGGCGCCTCCGGTCAGTGCGCGCTGCTGCCAGGTCGCCGCGAGGCCGGCGGCGTCCCAGAGCGCCCAGAGGACCGTCTCCACGCTGGACTCCGGCGCGTCGAGTGCCGCCCGACCGGCGGCCAGGACCTCGGCCACCCGCTGCGGGCCTCGCCGGTGCCGGACCGGCAGCGCGGCAAGGGTCGCCTGTTCGGTCAACGCCGCCGCGAGCAGGTCGTCGGAGTGTCGGTCGCCGCCGTCGGTCCGTTCGGCCTGGCGCAGGGCACGGCGCAGGGAACGCAGCGACACCGGGTCCAGACCGCCGAGCGGCGAGAGCAGCAGTTCGGTGCCGGCCACCGGATCGACCTCACCGGCGAGCACGCACTCGAGTGCGATCATCAGGGGCCGGACCGCCGGCTCGTCCCGCAGGGGTCGGTCGGGGGCCGCCATCGCGAGCGGGACCCCGGCTGTGCGCAGGCCGCGTCGGATCGTGCCGATGTCCGATCCCGAGCGCACGATCACCGCCATCCGGGACCACGGCACGCCGTCATGCAGGTGCTGCTCGCGCAGTTCCCGGGCGATGAACGCCACCTCCTGGGCCTCGCTCGCGAGCACCGCGGTGCGCACCCCACCGACCCTGTCGGTCTCGCCGCCCGCCGCCTGCGCGCGCCGGCGGCGGGTCTCCTGCATCGTCGGCAGCGACGCGGTCAGCGTCGCGACCGCGGTGCGCACCGGGTCCCCGTGCCGCCAGACCGTCTCGAGGACGTGTTCGGCTGCCCCCCACAGACCGGGAGCCGTCGGTCCGGTCTCCAGCCCGCCGCGTGCGGGCGGCAGGGTCGCCGAGTGCAGCAGCGCGGGCAGGCCACCACGAAAGCCCTGGACCCCGATGTCCGGGTCACCGAACAACGCGAGGCGAGCGCCGTCGTCGGCCATCGCGTCGAGCAGACGGGCCGTGGCCATCGTCGCGTCCTGGTAGTCGTCGTGGACCAGGAGGTCCCACCGCGGACGGGGCGTGCCGGGCACCTCGCGCTCCCAGGACCGCAGGGCCCCGACCGCCTCGTCGACGATCGTGGCCGCGTCGAACCGTGCCCCGCGATCGGGTGTCAGCTCGCCGAGCGAGGTCACCTCCGTGTACTCCGTCAGCAGAGCGCCCGCGGCCCGCCACTCTGGCCGGCCGTGCCGCTCGCCCCAAGCGGCCAGCCCGGGCCCGTCCAGGCCCGCCTCGGCGGCGCGCATCAGCAGGTCCCGCAGTTCGTCACGGAAGGCGCGCAGTGACCGGGTCGCCGGCCCGACGGCGGCCGGCCAGTCGATGCTTGCACCCTCCCCCTCGAGGTGTCCGGCCAGGAGTTCGGCGAGCACCTGGTCCTGCTCCGGGCCGGTGATGAGCGTGGGTGCGGCCTCGCCGCGGTGGCTCGCCCGCAGCCTCAGGATCGCGAACGCCAGCGACGCGGGCGTGCGGACTACAGCGGTGCCGGTGGTTCGGCGCAACCGGCGCGCCACCTCGTCGCGCAGCACCGCCGCGCGTTGGCGGGTGGGCACCAGGAACAGGTTGGCCGACCGGGCCTCGGCGGTCTCGAAGGCGTCGACGAACGCGGCGAGTGCCGTCTGCGTCTTCCCCGAGCCCGGTGCGCCGTGCACCACGTGGTGGCCGCCACCCCCGATTGCCCGCCGCACCGCCTCCTGCGACGGGTCCAGCCGACCCGACGGTTCGGGTGCGGGGACCGGTGCTGCGGAACTCATGCGGGCATCACATCACGCGGCTGCGACACCGGCGTCCTGCTCATGGATTCGGCCACGCGTTGGGCAGGCAGCCGCCCAGGGAGATGCTCTGTTGCACCATCACCGGTGCGGACGCGCCGGCGACGGGGCACTGCTCGTGCGGATGCCCCAGCAGGTGCCCCACCTCGTGGGTCACGAGGTACTGGCGATAGGCCGTGATGTCACCGCCGCCGGCCAGGAACGGCTCGCCGCCGATCGCCCAGCGCTCCGCATTCAGCGCCGCATGCCCGTTGCGACCACAGGAGTACAACGAGACCGTGCGCAGCGGCGCGCACATCTGATCGACGACGCTCGGCGAGGCGAGGACGACGCGCATCTGCGCGGTGCCGTCGGTACGCGCGAAGCTCATGGCACCGCCGGCACCCCAGCCGCGCGGGTCGTTGAGGACCTCCATGACGAACCCCGCGAACACCGCGGCGTCCACGGCCAGCCCCTGCTCCACCTCCACCCGGACCTGCACCACCTCCGGGGCCGTCGGAACCGGCGCCGCCACCGAGCCGGGCACCACCACCAGCTCTCCGCCGGCGACCTGGGGAACCTCCCGGCCCAGCACCCCGGCGGCCAGATCGGCGGCCTGCTCCGGGCTCAGGACCGGCTCCGGGGTGGGCGGCGGCGGACCCGGCGTGGCCAACGGCATCGTCGCCTCCGGCCGATCGGTCTGGATGGCGTGCGCCATCCGCACCGCCGGCGCACCGGGGGGCCAGGCGCCCGACAACACCGCGGGCGCGATGAGCAGACCCGTGACCACCCCCACCAGGAGGGCAGCGATGATCCAGAGCCGGGCACGCATGGGTCCATCGTGTCATCCGCCGGGACATAGACTCGAACCCGCAGCCGCTCGGCGGAACACATACCCCGCGAGCGCCGTTGCACCGGTACATCGCACGGGCCTGGAGCACGCCGACGCGGCGGACGGCCCGCCAGAACTCGAGGAGAGCACCATGGAGATCACCATCGGCATCAAGAACGTCGCTCGCGAGCTGAGCCTGGAGATCAGCGAGGACGGCGATGCCGTGGTCGCGTCGATCAACGAGGCGCTCGCGAAGGCGGCTGGAGGCACGGACGGCGCGGACGGCGCTGTGCTCGACCTCACCGACACCAAGGGCCGGCGCGTCGTCGTTCCGATCGCCGCGCTCGGCTACGTGGAGATCGGCGCCGACGAACCGCGCCGGGTCGGCTTCGGCACGCTCTGAGCCACCGGCGGCCGATCGCCCGGCGCCGCTGCCACCATCCCCGGAGGCCCACGCGCTTGGCGAGAGGACGGTGTCCATGACGCAGCGACCCGCATACTTCGAGCCCGTCGCCTCCGGTCGCTACCGCCCCACCGAGCACGCCGGCGGCGCCTGGCGGGACGACGAGATCCACTTCAGCCCGCTCGGCGGCCTGATCACGCACGCGATCGACCTGCATCGGGCCGACCGGGCCCGGGCCGATCAGCACGGCGACGACGACAAGCAGCTCGGCCGCATCAGTTTCGACATCCTCGGCCAACTGGGCCAGGACGAGTGCGAGATCCAGGTCGAGACGATCCGGCCCGGCCGCACCATCGAGTTGGTCCAGGCCAGTGCGACCATCGCGGGCCGCGCGGCGGTCCGTGCCCGTGCCTGGTTCATCGCCGCCACGGACACCACCGAGGTGGCAGGTGGTGCGCCGGAACCGCTGCCCGCACCCGATCAGGCATCCGGTCATCCGATGACCGAGACCTGGGGCGGCGGCTACGTCGCGTCCCTGGAGGTTCGAGCCATCTCGCCCGCACGGCCCGGCCGCACCACCGCGTGGCTGCGCACCGGCACGGACCTCGTGGCGGGCGAGAGCGTGAGCCCGCACGCCGCGTTCATCGCCCTGGTGGACACGGCGAACGGTATCGCCGTGCGCCAGCCGCCGACGGCGTGGATGTACCCGAACCTCGACCTCACCGTCCATCTGCACCGGCAGCCGGCGGGCGCCTGGGTGGGCCTCGACACGTCCGTCACCTTCG
The DNA here is from genome assembly GCF_019947135.1 of Occultella gossypii. Classification (GTDB taxonomy): domain Bacteria; phylum Actinomycetota; class Actinomycetes; order Actinomycetales; family Beutenbergiaceae; genus Occultella; species Occultella gossypii. The sequence goes on from NZ_JAGSHT010000014.1 coordinate 141,251, forward strand.
GTCCGAGCGGCCTCGGGCTGACCAGCACCACGCTGCATGACGTCGCCGGACCGGTCGGGCGGGCGGAGCAGATCCTGACGGTGCGGCCGCTCTGAACCACCTCCGCGGGCCCGCGGCGCGCCTTCACGCCTGCTGCGGCTAGACTTGGGTGGTACACGGTTGCCCGGTCGCCACTGAATCACTGGTAGATCACGCGGTACTCGTCGGCCCAGGCCGACAACGAATCCTTCGCGATCGGCTGCCACGACCAGGTGTCCTTCCTCTCCCCCTCGCCGCGTGGGGCGGATCCGAGCGAGCGATGCCGCCAGCCGAAGGTACCCCGTTGAACGATCAAGAGACCACCGCGTCCGACGTGCTCGAGCCGAGCACCGACGCCACCACCGAACCGGCGGCCGACGCGCTCGACGACGTCGTCGCCGAGACCGTCGACGCACCCGTCGCCGACCCGCACGCCGAGGTCGCCAAGACCTTCGCCGACTTCGGGGTCAGCGCCGCGATCGCGGACGCCCTCTCCGACGTCGGCATCACCCATCCGTTCCCGATCCAGGCGCTGACGCTCCCGGTCGCCCTGCAGGGCCGCGACATCATCGGCCAGGCGAAGACCGGCACCGGCAAGACGCTCGGCTTCGGCATCCCGCTGCTGCAGGGTGTGGCCGGTCCCGGCGAGGACGGCTGGGACGCCGTCCGCCAGCAGGGCAAACCGCAGGCGCTCGTGATCGTGCCGACCCGCGAGCTCGCGGTCCAGGTCGCCGGCGACCTCGCCACGGCCTCCCGGAGGCGCTCGGTGCGCGTGCTGCAGGTCTACGGCGGCCGCGCCTACGAGCCCCAGATCGACGCGCTCAACAAGGGCGTCGAGGTCGTCGTCGGCACCCCGGGCCGGATGATCGACCTGCTCAAGCAGGGCTACCTCGACCTGGGTCACGTGCGCACCGTCGTACTCGACGAGGCCGACGAGATGCTCGACCTCGGCTTCCTCCCGGACGTGGAGACGCTGCTGTCCGGCACCCCGGCCACCCGGCACACCATGCTGTTCTCGGCCACCATGCCCGGGCCGGTCGTCGCGATGGCCCGCCGCTACATGAGCCGCCCCACGCACATCCGCGCGCATGACCCCGACGACGACGGCGCCACCCTGAAGGCCATCAAGCAGGTCGTCTACCGGGCGCACGCCATGGACAAGATCGAGGTGCTGGCCCGCATCCTGCAGGCCAAGGACCGCGGCCTGACGATCGTGTTCACCCGCACCAAGCGCACCGCCGCGAAGGTCGCCGACGAGCTCAACGACCGCAACTTCGCCGCCGCCGCGATCCACGGCGACCTCGGCCAGGGTGCCCGCGAGCAGGCTCTGCGCGCCTTCCGCAACGGCAAGGTGGACGTGCTCGTGGCCACCGACGTGGCGGCCCGCGGGATCGACATCGACGACGTCACGCACGTCGTCAACTACCAGTGTCCCGAGGACGAGAAGACCTACCTGCACCGCACCGGGCGCACCGGCCGCGCCGGGAACACGGGCACCGCGGTCACGTTCGTGGACTGGGACGACGTCCCGCGCTGGGGCCTGATCGACCGTGCCCTCGAGCTCGGCATCGGCGAGCCGCCGGAGACGTACTCCTCGTCGCCGCACCTGTACAGCGACCTGAACATCCCCCAGGGCGTCAAGGGCCGGCTGCCCCGGTCCGAGCAGACGCGCGCAGGTCTGGGCGCCGAGGCGGTCGAGGACCTCGGCGAGACCGGGAAGCGGACCGGCTCGGGCGACCGCTCGGAGCGTTCGGGCCATGGTCACGGCGCCAAGCACGACGGCGACCGGGCACCTCGGGAGCGCCGTCGCCGTCGTGAGGACGGTTCCGCACGTACCGGCGATGGCGGATCCGCCGGCTCCGGCGCCGCGTCGCCTTCGAGTGGCTCTCCTTCGACCGACGCGTCCGCGCCGGCACGTAAGCGCCGTCGCCGTCGTCGTACCCGCAGCGGTGAGCCCACCACTGCGGCGCCGACCGCGGAGTGAGCAGACCGACCCCTGCATGACGTAGAGACGGGGGGGGGGGGGGGGGGGGGGGGGGGGGCGCGGCCCCGCGGCGACCACGAGCGCGCCCCC
>NZ_JAGSHT010000015.1 GCF_019947135.1 Occultella gossypii
GCCGGCCTCCCCCCCCCCCCCCCGGCCGTGGGGCGCGGGGGCGGGCCGCGCGCCCCCCCCCCCCCCCCCCCCCCCGTCTCCTTCGTTTCCCGGCCCGGCCCGGCGAGTCCCCGGTCGGGGGTCTCAGGCGGCCTCGATGAACGCCTGGATGGCGTCCGCGATGAGTTGCACGGCGATCGCCGCGAGCAGCAGTCCGGCGATCCGGGTGACCAGGATGGTGCCGCCGTCACCGAGGACGCGGTGGATGAGCCCCGCGAACCGCATCGCCAGGAACAGGCTCAGGTGCACCGCCAGGATCGCGAGCAGGATCGCGACCCAGTCCTGCACGCTGCCGTCGGAACCCTGCACGGCCAGCATCGACGCCACGATCGCACCCGGCCCGGCGAGCAGCGGCGTGCCCAGCGGGACCAGGGCCACGTTGACCTTGCCGGAGGGCTGTGGCTCCTCGGTCTTGCCGGTGAGCAGATCCATCGCGACCAGGAGCAGCAACAACCCGCCCGAGGCCTGCAGGGCGGGCACCGAGATGTGCAGGAAGTTCAGGATGCCCTGACCGAACAGCACGAACGCCAGGATCACGCCGAACGCCACGAGCACCGCCTGGCGGGCCGCCCGGGCTCGCTGCTTCGCGGTCATCGTGGAGGTGAGGGCGAGGAACACCGGCACCGTGCCGGGCGGGTCCATGATCACGAACAGGGTCAGGAACGTGGTCAGGAAGAGCGTGCCGTCCAGCAAGCCGTTCACGGCCTGACCACCCGGAGCCGGCCCTGCTCCTCGATCCGGGCCAGGACGTCGGCCGTGGTCGTGTTCTCGCCCAGCCGGTTCGGCTTGCCCGCACCGTGGTAGTCGCTCGAGCCGGTCACGAACAGGCCGAGCTCGTCCGCCAGCGCCAGCAGTTCGGCGACGGCGGCCGGCGTGTGGTCACGGTGGTGCACCTCAAGACCGGCGAGCCCGGCCTCGACCATCTCCCGGATCGCCTCGTCGCCGACCACGCGACCCCGCAGCACGGCACGCGGGTGCGCGAAGACGGGCACCCCACCGGCGGCACGGACGAGCCTGACCGCGGCGACGGCGTCGGGCGCGTGATACCGGACGTAGTACGGCCCGGCCGGTGACAGGACCTCGTCGAACGCCGCGGACCGGTCGGTCAGATACCCCTTGGCCACCAGGGCGTCGGCGATGTGCGGGCGCCCGATCGTGGTACCCGGCTGCGCCTGCGCCTGCACGTCCGCCCAGGTCAGGTCGTAGTCGCCGGCGAGCAGGGTGACCATGTCCCGGGCGCGGCTGTCACGGGAGCCACGGGAGGCCTGCAGCTCCCCCGCGAGCGCCTCGTCGTCGGGGTCGTGCAGGTAGCTGAGCAGGTGCACACTCATCCGGCCGGCGCGCGCGGAGATCTCCGTACCACGCACCAGCGCCACCCCCGTCGCGGGGACCTCGGCCGCGGCCTCCGCCCAGCCGGCGGTCGTGTCGTGGTCGGTGAGGGCCACCACGTCCAAGCCGGCCACCGCGGCATCGCGCATCAGCAGGGCCGGCGCGTCGGTGCCGTCGGACACGCGTGAATGCGTGTGCAGATCGATGCGCATGAGGCCCCAGACTAGGGCAGACGAGGGCCTGGATCCCAGCACGTGAGACGCGCGCCGGGCGGCGACAGTGAGACGATGAGCACATGACGTCCGAGCCGACCTCCGAGTCCATCCCCGAGACCAGCGAGCAGGAGCTCGCCGAGCGGGGTTCGAACCGTTCCCAGCGGCCCCAGTCCCAGGCGTTCCGCGAGTTCGTGGGCGCCGACTGGGCCCCGCGCACCGAGCCGGACGTGACCAGGGAGCCGGTGGCCGATCACGCCGCCCGCCGCCGGGACGCGATCTCGGCCGCGTTCTCCGGCGAGCGGCTCGTGGTTCCGGCCGGGCCCCTGAAGGTCCGCTCGAACGACACCGACTACCGGTTCCGCCCGCACTCGGCGTTCGCGCACCTGACCGGCCTCGGCACCGACGAGGAGCCCGACGCCGTCCTGGTGCTGCACCCCGAGGAGATCGGGCACGAGGCGGTGCTGTACTTCCGGCCGCTGGCCGGCCGAGACACCGAGGAGTTCTACGCGGATTCCCGCTACGGCGAGTTCTGGGTCGGCGCCCGCCCCACCCCGGCCGAGCTCGAGACGCGAACCGGGCTGCGCTGCGCCCACATCGACGAGCTCCCCGACGCCATCGCCAAGGACGCCGGCCAGGTGCAGCTGCGGGTGGTGCCCGGCTCCGACACCGCGGTCGAGGCGCTCGTCGAGAGGATCCGGGGCGAGTCCGCCGAGGAGGCCGACGCCGCCCTGGCCGAAGCGCTTTCCGAACTGCGGCTGATCAAGGACGAGTGGGAGGTCGAGCAGCTGCGCGCGGCCGTGGCCGCGTCCGCCGAGGGCTTCGCGGACATCGTCCGGTCGCTGCCCACCGCGGTGGCGCACCCGCGCGGCGAGCGCGTCATCGAGGGCGTCTTCGGGGCGAAGGCCCGCGAGGAGGGCAACGGCATCGGGTACGACACCATCGCCGCCGCCGGGGACCACGCCACCACGCTGCACTGGATCCGCAACGACGGCGCCGTGCGTGCCGGCGAGCTGGTGCTCGTCGACGCCGGGGTGGAGGTGGACTCGCTGTACACCGCGGACATCACCCGCACCCTGCCCGTGGACGGCACGTTCACCGACATCCAGCGCACGATCTACACCGCGGTCCTGGACGCGGCCGACGCCGCGTTCGCCGTCGCCCGCCCGGGCCTGAAGTTCCGGGACCTGCACACCGCGGCCCTGGAGGTGCTCGCCGAGCGGCTCGAGCAGTGGGGACTGCTCCCGGTCGAGGCCTCCGTCGCGATCACCCCCGAGGGGCAGCAGCACCGCCGGTGGATGCCGCACGGCACCAGCCACCACCTCGGCCTGGACGTGCACGACTGCGCGCAGGCCCGCCGGGAGATGTACCTCGACGCCGAGCTCGTGCCTGGCATGGTGTTCACGATCGAGCCGGGTCTGTACTTCAAGGCCGACGACCTCGCCGTCCCCGAGGCCTACCGAGGCATCGGAGTGCGGATCGAGGACGACGTGCTGGTCACCGCTGACGGCGTGGAGAACCTCTCCGCCGCCCTGCCCCGGCGTCCCGAGGACGTCGAGGCCTGGATGGCGTCCCTGGCCCGGTGAGCTCCGCCGTCACCGGGGCCGCGCAGCGCCCGACCCACCGCACGGACGCCGCCGGGTACCGACCACCCGAGCGAGCGCACGTACTCGTGGCGGCCACCGCCGTCGGGCTCTTCACGACTGCCCTCTACACCCTGTTCTCGTGGCGACAGTGGGCGCGGTTCCAGGTGCCGTCGTGGGACCTGGGCATCTTCACTCAGATCCTGCGTGCGTACTCGCAGTGGCGGGCGCCGGTGGTGCCGATCAAGGGCGAGGGCTTCATGATCCTCGGCGATCACTTCCACCCGTTGCTCGTGATCCTGGCTCCGGTGTACGCGGCGTTCGGTTCCGGACTGACGCTGCTCGTGCTGCAGGCGGTCCTGATCGGGCTCTCGACGGCGGTCGTGACCGGTTGCGCGGTCCGGCACCTCGGGCGTCTGCCCGGCGCCTGCCTCGGGCTCGCCTACGGGTTGTCCTGGGGGTTGCAGTCCGCCGTCGCCTCGCAGTTCCACGAGGTGGCCCTGGCCCTGCCGCTCCTGGCGCTGTCCCTGGCCGCGCTGGTGCGCCGCGATCACCGGGCCGCGGCGCTGTGGGCGCTGCCGCTGCTGCTGGTCAAGGAGGATCTCGGGCTCACCGTGGCCGCGATCGGCGTGGTCATCGTGATCCGCGGTGCCCGACGCCTGGGCGCCGCCCTCGCCGTGGGCGGCGTGGCCGCATTCGTGATCACCACCAAGGTGATCCTGCCCGCCCTCAACCCCGACGGCGTATGGGACTACGCGGACGACTCGATCGTCTCGCTGCTGGTCACCGACCCCGGGGCGGCCCTGAACGGGCTGTTCACCGGGGTGGGCAACAAGGCCGCCCTGGTGCTGCTGGTGTTCGGGATCACCGGATTCCTCGCGCTGCGCTCGCCGCTGGCCCTGATCACCCTGCCCACGTTCGCCTGGCGGCTCACGTCGGACGTGCCGTTCCACTGGAGCACCGACTGGCACTACTCGGCCGTGCTCATGCCGGTCGTGTTCCTCGCGGTGGTGGACACGTTCGTCACGGTGCGCGGCGCTCGGCGGTTCGCGGCGCCGATCGGCATCGGCGCCCTCGTGCTGGCGCTCGTGGTCACCGTGTGGTTCCCGCTGTGGCGGCTGACCGACCCGGAGACGTACGCGCCATCCCACCAGGACGCGGCGGCCCGGCAGGTGCTCGCGTTGATCCCGGACGGTGCGGTGGTCGACACCGACATCACGATGATGGCCTACCTCGCGCCGCGCACCGAGGTCTACTGGGTGGGCAACGAGGGCAACCCGGTCCCCGACTACGTGGTGGTCAACCAGTCCTCCGGGATCTACGGCGGGAGCCCGCCGTCCGACGTGGTCGACTACGCGACGTCGAAGTTCCCCGAGGAGACGTTCGTCGAGGTGTTCGCCGAGGACGGCTTCCTGGTCGCCGAGCACGTGGCGGATACCGGCTGAGACGCGGCCCGGGCGCGGATGCTGCCGTCGAGGTAGTCGGGTAGCCGTCGAGGTAGCCGGTTGTTCATGACTTACTCGACGGCTAGGTGACTAACTGGGCGGCGCGCGCCCGATCAACGGGCGAGCGGGTCCTGCTGGGGTGGCAGCTCCGCGAGGAGGGCGCGCGCCCTGTGGGCGCTCTCGGTGAGGCAGAGGACGGCGAACTTGCTGGCCACCACCTGCGAGGACGACGTGAAGTCGCGGCGCCCGCCGGTGAAGGCGTAGGACACCACAGCGAACAGCATCCCGAAGCCGGCACCGATGAGCAGCGCCGGCACGATGGTGGTGAGCAGCGAGCCACCGCCGAAGAGGGAGAGCAGCAGGCCAACGAACAGACCGAAGTAGGCACCGGAGGCGGCCCCTTGCAGCGCCGCCGAGGGATAGGTGCGCCGGCCGGTGATCCGCTCGACCATCTTCAGGTCGGTGCCGACGATGGTCACGGCCTTGACCTCGAACTCCTTGTCCGCGAGGAAGTCGACGGCTCGCTGGGCCTCGAGATAGGTGTCGTAACTGGCGATCTCGTCGCCGCGCGGCTGGGCTCCCCCGCGCGGGTCGGTCGGCGTTCCCATGGGTGGCATACGGGCCATTGTCCCCTGACCGCGTCGCGGCTGTCACCTCGGGCCGCACGCGGTCCGCTGGCATAGGCTGACCGCCGTGAGTACTGCGACGAGCCGGGTCTTCGTGGCCCGCCTGGCCGGCACCGGGGTCTTCGACCCGCTCGGCGACCGGGTCGGGCGTGTGCATGACGTCGTCGTCCTGCTCCGCGTCAAGCTGCCGCCCCGTGCGGTCGGCCTGGTGGTGGAGGTCCCGGGCCGACGGCGGGTGTTCCTGCCGCTCTCGCGCGTCACCTCGATCAACCCGGGCGCCGTGATCACGACAGGTCTGGTGAACATCCGGCGGTTCGAGCAGCGGGCGGCCGAGACCCTGGTGGTCAGCCAGCTCTTCGACCGGCACGTCGCAATGCTCGACGGCTCCGGTGACGTGGCCATCGAGGACGCGGCCATCGAGCAGCAGCGCAACCGGGACTGGCTCATCACGAAACTGTTCGTCCGCCGTCGGACCCCTTCCAAGGGAGGCCTGTTCCGACGCGGCGAGTCCATGGTGATCGACGTCGGGGACGTGCAGCGGCTCGCCCCGACGGAGGAACAGCAGGGCGCCGGTGCGCTCCTGGCCACCATGGAGGACCTCAAGCCCGCGGACCTCGCGGACGTGCTCCACGACCTGCCGGACCGGCGCCGGCTGGAGGTCGCCTCGGCGCTCCCCGACGAACGCCTGGCCGATGTCCTGGAGGAGCTCGGCGAAGACGACCGGGTGTCCATCGTGTCCGCCCTGACCGCGGACCGGGCCGCGGACGTGCTCGATGCGATGCAGCCTGACGACGCCGCCGACCTCATCTCCGAACTGCCCACCCACCGGGCCTCCGAACTCCTGGAGCTGATGGAGCCGGAGGAGGCCGAGGACGTGCGACGCCTGCTCGTCTACGCCGACCACAGCGCCGGTGGCCTGATGACCACGGAACCGATCATCCTGCCGCCGGAGGCCACCGTCGCAACGGCCCTCGCGCACGCCCGCCGCGAGGACATCACCCCGTCGCTGGCCGCGATGGTGTTCGTGGTCCGGCCGCCGCTGGAGACCCCGACCGGGCGGCTGCTCGGTGTCGCACACCTGCAGCGGATGCTGCGCGAGCCCCCGCACGAAGCGATCGGGACGTTCCTGGACAAGGACATCGAGCCGGTGAGCCCCGATGCCGGTATCGGTCGGCTGACCCGGCTGCTGGCGACCTACAACCTGACGGCGTTACCCGTGGTCGACGACGAACGGCGGCTCCTCGGGGCGGTGAGCGTCGACGACGTGCTCGACCACCTGCTCCCCGAGGACTGGCGCGACGCCGACGATGACGTGACCGACCGGGCGATGGGGAATGCGCATGGCTGACGACGACGGCCTGGACACCCCGCTGTCCGCCCGGCGCCGCTGGCTGCCCCGCCGCGGCGAACGGGACAAGGACACCTTCGGGAAGGTGGCCGAGGCGATCGCCATGTTCATGGGGACGCCCCGGTTCCTGCTGTACATGACGGTCTTCTGTTTCGCGTGGCTGGCCTGGAACACCCTGGCCCCGGAGCACCTGCAGTTCGACCCCCGCGCCCTGAACTTCACGCTGCTCACCCTGATGCTGTCGCTGCAGGCCTCCTACTCGGCCCCACTGATCCTGCTCGCGCAGGACCGACAGACGGACCGGGACCGGGTCTCGGCCGAGCAGGACCGGCGCCGCGCCGAGCGCAACCTCGCCGACACCGAGTACCTGGCGCGGGAGATGGCCGCCCTGCGGATGGCCCTGAACGACGTGGCCACCCGGGACTTCGTCCGTGGCGAGCTGCGCTCGCTGCTGGAGGACCTCCAGGCGGAGCGGGTCGATGAGACGGCCGAGGAGAAGGGCTGAGAGGCCGCTCACACCTGCTCGCGGGCCGGGCCGGGGACGCGTGGGGCGGGCTTAGACTCGAAGCATGTCAGCGTCACCTTCCCCGGCCCCGTCCGCCAGCTCCCATGCCGCCGCGGCACCTACCGAGGAACGTGTCCACGAGGCACTGAAGACGGTCCTGGACCCCGAGATCCGCCGGCCGATCACGGACCTGGACATGGTCCGCGGCGTCCAGATCGACGCAGGCGGGGACGGCGCGGTGGTGACCGTCGGTATAGCCCTGACCACCTCGGGCTGCCCGCTGCGGGACACGATCATCTCCGACGTCACCGCCGCCGTCGAGAAGGTCGGGGGCGTGGCCCGTGTGGTCGTGGACATGACCGTGATGACCGACGACGAACGCACCGCCCTGCGCATGAAGCTGCGCGGCGGCGTCGCGGAGCCGGTCATCCCGTTCTCCCAGCCGGACAACCTCACCCGGGTGTACGCCGTCGCCTCCGGCAAGGGCGGCGTCGGCAAGTCCACGGTGACCGCGAACCTGGCCGCGGCGATGGCCGCCGACGGCCTCAAGGTGGGCGTCCTGGACGCCGACGTGTACGGCTTCTCGATCCCCCGGATGCTCGGCGTCGAGCACTCTCCCACGAAGGTCGACGACATGATCCTGCCCCCGGTCGCCGGGGACGTGAAGGTCATCTCGATCGGCATGTTCACCCAGCCCGGCCGACCGGTGGTGTGGCGTGGACCGATGCTGCACCGAGCCCTGCAGCAGTTCCTCGCGGACGTGTTCTGGGGCGACCTGGACGTGCTGCTGCTGGACCTACCGCCGGGTACCGGTGACATCGCCATCTCGGTGGCCCAGCTGCTGCCGAACGCGGAGCTGCTCGTGGTCACCACCCCGCAGCTCGCGGCCGCCGAGGTCGCCGAGCGGGCGGGCTCGATGGCGCAGGCCACCTCGCAGAAGGTGGTCGGCGTGATCGAGAACATGTCCTGGCTGGAGCAGAGCGACGGCTCCCGCCTGGAGATCTTCGGGGCCGGCGGAGGGCGGCGCGTCGCCGAGGAGCTCGGCAAGATGCTCGGGACCGACGTGCCGTTGCTCGGTCAGATCCCGCTCGAGGTGGCCCTGCGTGAGGGCGGGGACAGCGGTGAGCCCACGGTGGGCACCGCGACCGACTCCCCCGCCGCGGACGTGCTGCGCGACATCGCGCGCACCCTCGGGCATCGCTCCCGCGGCCTGGCCGGCCGCAAACTGGCTATCTCGCCGATCGGCTGACAGCCCGGTCCAGGTCTGGGCCGGTCCGCCCGCTCAGCGGGCCGGGGAAGGTCAGGTGGCCTCGTCGTCGAACGGCGCCGCCAACATCGCCGCACCGACCAGGGCGTCGTCGGTGACCACCTCGGAACCCGAGGCCGTCGCCACACCCGAGGCCGTGGCCACCGCCGTGCCCGCCGCCGCCGCCACCGTGCCGGCGGCGGTCGCGGCCGTGGTTCGGGCCGGCTTCGGCTTGGCCGACTTGCTCGAGAACGGGGTGTCGTCGAGCAGTGCCTCGCGCACGATCCGGCGGGGGTCGTACTTGCGCGGGTCGAGCTTGGCCAGGTCGATGTCGCCCATCTCCGGGCCGAGCTCTTCCTTGACCATCTGGGTGGCACCGGTCGCCATCTGCTTCAGCTGGCGCACGAGACGGCCCAGCTGTTCGGCATAGGTCGGCAGTCGCTCGGGGCCGATGACGACCGCAGCGATGACGATGAGGATGAGGATCTCCTCAGCGTTGAGATTCACGAGCCCATGCTACCTGTCACTACTCACTCTCCCGTTCGCCGAGGGTGACCTCGATCTCCCGCTCCCCGCCGTCCTCCAGGAGCGTCAGGGTGATGACGTCCCCCGGGGCGTGGGACCGGATCTTCACGATGAGCTCATCGGCGGTCGTCACCGGCTCGCCGTCGATGGCGACGATCACGTCGCCGGCCTGGAGCCCGGCCTCATCGGCTGGGCCGTCCGGCGTGACCGGGTCCACCCCGTCGGCCTCGTCGGCGGGCACGACCTGCACGCCCTCGCCGGTGTAGTCCCCGGTGAGCGTGGCCCCGATGATCGGGTAGGTGGCTCGCCCGGTCTCGATGATCTGCTCGGCGGTGCGGCGCACCTGCACGCTCGGGATCGCGAACCCGAGGCCGATCGCACCGGCCTGCTCGTCCGTCGCGATCGCCGTGTTCACGCCGATCACCTCACCGGCGGCGTTCACGAGCGGCCCACCGGAGTTGCCGGGGTTGATCGCGGCATCGGTCTGGATCGCGTTGATGAAGCTGCGGTCGGTGCCGCCGGTCACGCTGACCGGGCGGTCCAGGGCACTCACGATGCCGGCCGTGACCGTGCCCTCCAGGCCGAGCGGGGCACCGATCGCGACGACGGGCTCACCGACCACGACGGCGTCGGAGTCCCCGAGCACGAGCGGGGTCAGGTCATCGCGGTCCACCCGCAGCACGGCGAGGTCGTAGTCGGACGTGGATCCGATGACCTCGGCCTCTTCCTGCGATCCGTCCGGGAAGACGACGATGACCTGGCCGGCGCCGTTGTTCGCGGCGGCGATCACGTGCGCGTTGGTGACCACGTAACCGTCCTCGCGGAGCACGAACCCGCTGCCGGTGCTCCCGCCCGCGCCGGTGCGCACCTCGATGTAGACGGTGCTGGGCAGGACCCCGGCGGCGATGCCGGCCACCGAGTCCGGGTTCATAGCGCCGCCGGCCGACCCGCCGGAACCCGTGGTGACGTCCGACGTCGGCATCCCCGAGCCCGTCGAACGGTCCGGGAACAGCGCTCGCCCGCCGATGATCCCGCCGAGGACCCCCAGAAGCAGGCACAGGGCCATCAGGAGCGCGACCACGCCCGCCGGGACGCCCCGTCGCCGGGGTCGGGGCCGGGCGGCGGTGTCCGCAGGCGGTGGGCCCGCCTGGTGGGGGCCGAGCGGTCCGGGACCCGAGCCGGTGGTGTGCTGCGCGAAGCCCGGCAGGGTCTCGTTGGTGTGCTGGGTGCCGTTGGTCTGCTGGCCGTGCTGCACGAAGCCCGACGGCGGGTGCCCGGCTGCGGCCTGCGGGCTCGGCTCCGAGCGGCGGCCGGGCACGGCGTAGCCGGCCTGGTTGGGCGACGACCACGCCGCTGTCGGCGTCGACGCGGGTGGGGTGTGTGGGATCCCCGAGCCCGGGCCCGCCGCGGGTGGGGGTGGCTGGGCGCCCGAGGTCGGTGCCCATGCGACGTCCGCCGCCGGGCGCGGGCGGGGCTCACCCGGGGCGCCGGTCCCCTCCTCGGATGTGGTCATGGGGTCCATTGTGACGTGCCCGGAGCCCGGTCGGGACCCCGCCGCCGCAGGGTGCATCCACGCACGTCGCCCACCGCGGTCAGCACGCGCCGGTCAGAACGCCGGGATCAGGTCGGACAGGGTCGTGGTCACCCGGTCGACGACGGTGCCGCCGCCGGCCGGCAGTTGCTCGATGAACTCGTGCGCGGCGCCCGGGTCGGTGCCGGAACTGACGACGACGACGGAGTCATCGCACTGGACGACCCACCACTCGCCGGAGACGAGGTAGACGGTGTGCTCGCCGATCCGGGTCGGCTCCAGCGGTGCAAGCATCGCCGGGTCGAGCACCCCGTGCTGTTCCAGGACCATGACCTGCTGGCTCGACCCGGGCATGCCGATGGTGACCTGCAGGATCTCGCCGGTCTCGGGTGCCGGCGGCAACAGGCCGACGGCCTGGATGACCATGCCCGCGGGGAGTTCGTCGGGAGCCGCCCAGCCCGACTCGATGATCCAGTCGGTGCGGGACCGATCGTCGTCCGCCTGGGCGGCGGCCGGTGCGAGGGAGTTCGTGGCGCCGGACAGGGCGCCACCGGCGTCCATGAGCGGGGCGAGGTCATCGACCCGGCGCGGCTGCTCCCCGAGCACGAACAGGGCGAGGGCGAACACCCCGAGCGAAGCGACGGCACCCGTCAGCACCCTGGTCCGGAGCGGATGGGAAGTGCCGGTGGACCGCCGTGCCGGCGCTGCGAGGGTCGGGGCGTCGAGCTTGGGCCCGACCGGGCCGGGACTCTGGCCGGGGATCTGCAGGGCGAGCAGACGGGCGGTCAGGTCCTCACTCGGGCGAGCATCGCCGGCGGACCGGGCCGCCGAACGCCAGGAGCGTTCCTCGGCGACCTCGGCGCGGCACTGCGCGCAGGCGGCCACGTGAGCCATGGCACGCTCGGCCTTGGCCGCCGGCAGCTGACCGTCGATGAGCGGGGAGATCAGCGGTCCGAGATGGCTCACCGGTCCTCCTCGTGAGCGGCCGCGACCGCCTGGGGCGAGCGATGGGCCAACTCCTTGCGCAACTGGGCCCGGCCTCGGTGGATCCGGGACCGGACCGTGCCCATCGAGATACCGAGGGTGGCGCCGATCTCCTCGTACGACAGTCCCTCGATATCGCACAACACCACGGCCGCGCGGTACTGCGGCTTGAGGACATCGAGCGCGCGCTGGACGTCCAGGTCGAGGTTCTCGTGTTCGTAGCCGCGCTCGGGTGACCCGCGTTCCCCGACCTCGGGGATCCACTCGGCGGCCTGGCCGAGCGCGTCGAATCGAATCCGCTTCTTGCGCCGCTGACCGTCCAGGAACAGGTTCGTGGTGATGCGGTGCAGCCAGCCCTCGAACGTGCCCGGCTTGTAGGAGTGCAGCGAGCGGAACACCCGCACGAAGACCTCCTGGGTGAGGTCCTCGGCATCGGCCCGGTTCCCGGTGAGCCGGAAGGCGAGGCGGTAGACCCGGTCGGAGTTCTCGCGGACCACGCGTTCCCACGTCGGCGGTTCCCAGAGTGGCTCGGTGGCCCCGGTGGTCGTCAGGTCCCTGGCCACCGGCGCCGTCGACTCACCGATCAGCTCTGCGACGTCGGTCTGGGCCACCACCGGCTGCTCCTCCATGATTCGTCGAGTCTAGTTCGGCTACCTGAGAACTCCCTGGGAGAACGAACGGGGCCGCCGCCAGGTTCCGGCCGGGTCAGGAACGCAGCGGATCCGTCAGCAGCGCGATCTCGGCGTCGACGTCCTCGTCATCGATCCCCGCGGCGATCAGGTCCTCCTTGAGGGCGCGCTGCATCGCCAGGGCCTGCGTCCGGCGGCCGAGGAGGCGCAACGCCCACGCGACCATCCATCGGGCGATCTGTTCCTCGCGGGCCTGCCCGGCGTCGCGGCGGATCTGCTGCGCCTGCCGGAACACCTCCAGCGCGGTGCCCGGATCACCCGCGTCGACCAGCGCGCAGCCGAGGTTGTTCAGCAGGCTCGCCTCCCAGCGCCGGGCCCGCGGGTCGGTCGCCGTGCGCGCGATGCCGAGGGCCTCCCGGTTCGCGGCCACCTGCGCCTCGGGGGTCTCGGCGATCAGCGCCAGCATGTGCAGCGCATCGATCCGGAGTGCTTCCAGCCCCGCCGCTTCCGCCAGATCGGCTGCCGTCCGCAGCGGCTCCGGGTCGGGCCGACCGGCGCTCCGGCGCAGCCGGCCTCGTTCGAGTGCCACCCGCACCACGACCTCGGGACCACGGTCCACAGCGTTGGTCGCAGCATCGAGTGACTCGAGGAGACGCTCCGCCTCGTCGTACCGGCCGGCCATGCCGAGGGCGCGAGCGAGTTGGGTGGTCAGCACGTCCCGCTCCGCACCGTCGGCGCGCACGATCGCGGCCCGGAACCGGTCGGCACTGCCGGTGGGGTCCTCGAAGTCCCAGAGCGCGTCGATGTTCCTCGCCACGAGCGACCTCCCTCCTCGCCCGGCACCGAGACGGTTGCCGCGCTCGAGCGTGGTGACCTCGACGGCCGACCCGGACCGCAGAAACCTGCTCTCGGTCCCAGCGGGATGGCGACACGCCCGCCCGTCTGCGGTAACGATACGATCCAGTCCCTAGACACGCATCCACCGGGAGGCCCACCATCGCTGCCGACAAGGCCCAGAGCTGGGCCTACTCCGAAGACTTCATCACCGAATCCGAGGCCGCCGCAGAAGCCCGCGCCCGCGCCGAGGAGTTCGGCATCGCCGCCGTGTCCACGGGAACCGGTGCCGCGCTGCGCCTGCTGGCGGCCGCATCCCACGCCCGCGCGGTCGCCGAGATCGGTACCGGGACGGGCGTGTCCGGCCTGTGGCTGCTGGACGGGATGGACCCCGAGGGCGTGCTGACCACGATCGACGTCGAGGTCGAGCACCAGCGCGCCGCCAAGGAGGCCTTCGCCGCGGCCGGGATCCGCGCGACCCGCACCCGACCGATCTCCGGGCGGGCCCTTGACGTGCTGCCGCGGCTGGCGGACGCCGCCTACGACCTGGTGTTCATCGACGCCGAGCCGTCCGAGGCCGGCGACTACGCCGACCAGGCCGTGCGGATGCTGCGTAGCGGTGGCTCCCTGGCCGTCACCGACGCGCTCTGGCACGACCGCGTGGCCGACCCGGCCCGCCGGGACGAGGCGACCGTGGCGATGCGGGAACTGGGCCGCCGCCTCCGCGAGGACGAACGGCTGATCCCGGCGCTGCTGCCCAGCGGCGATGGGCTCCTGGTGGCCGTCAAACGCTGAGGCGAGGCGTCACGCGTCTGGCGGCGTCGAGGACAAGCGCAATCAGGACAAGGACTGCAGCCAGGCGAACAGCACGCGGGCGCCGAACCCGGTGGCACCCTCACTGATCTCGTGCTCGGTCTTCGCCGAACGCGCCGGACCGGCGATGTCGAGGTGCGCCCAGGGGGTGTCCCCGACGAAGTGCTGCAGGAACAGCGCCGCCGTGATCGACCCTCCGGAGGTGTGCGGGTCGGTACCGATGTGGGACAGGTCCGCGATCGCCGAGTCGAGCGCGTGCCGGTACTCCTCCACGAGCGGCATCGGCCAGAGCGCCTCACCGGCTCGGTCGCCGGCGGCCACGAGTGCGTCGCGCAGGTCGTCGCGGGTGGCGTAGAGCGCACCGTGCCGCTTGCCCAGGCCGAGGCTGGCGGCGCCGGTCAGGGTGGCGATGTCCACGAGCACCCTCGGCTCGTACTCCCGCCTGGCCCACGCCATCGCGTCCGCGAGCACCATCCGCCCCTCGGCGTCGGTGTTCCCGATCTCGACCGTGGTGCCGTCCACCATGCGGAGCACGTCACCGGGCCGGTAGGAGTCACCGGAGAACGCGTTCTCCGCGAGTGGCAGGACACCGATCACGCGGATCGGCAGCTCGGCCCGGGCGGCGCCGAGCACCGCACCGAGCACGGCCGCGGCACCAGCCATGTCCGTCTTCATCGCGATCATCGCATCCCGCGGCTTGATGGAGATGCCGCCGGAGTCGAAACTGATGCCCTTGCCGACGATGACCACCGGGTCGCCGGTCGCGCCGGCGGGGTTGTGGTCCACGGTGACCAGGCGAGGCGGGGTGGCCGAGCCGCGCCCGACGGCGAGGATCCCGTTCAGGCCGTGCTTGGCCAGCCAGGCCTCGGTGCGCACGGTGACCTTGACCGACCGGGTGCCGCGGGCGCGCGTGCGGACCTGGTCGGCGAGCCACTGCGGGTTCTTCACGTTCGAGGGGGTCGCCGCAAGGGTGCGGGTGAGCAGGGTGGTACCCGCGGCGATCTGCGCCTGCGCCACCGCGTCCGGATCGGCGTCGCCGACGAGCGTGACCCGGTTCACCGGTGCGCTCGGCCCGGTCCCGGTCCCCGTCCAGGGCGGCCGGTAGGAGGCGAGCAGGACTCCCTCCACGAGCGGCCGGACCTGGTCGTCGACGCCGTCCGCGGCCAGCGAGGTGACCAGGGCCTGCGTCCCCACGGTGATCCGCGCGGCAGCGGCGCCGGCTCGGCGCATGGCGACGGCGGACTCGTCGCCCACACCGACGAACACGATCCGGCCGGGCAGTCCCTGCCAGGGCGACGGCGCACCCGTGAGCACCGGCAAGGTCACGCTGACCGCCTCGCCCGCGGCTCCGGTGGAACCGGACCGGGCGGCGAGGTCGTACAGGTCGACCTCGTACGCCGCCGCGGCGTCGGCGACGCCTGCGCGGGGCTGCAATTCGCCGTCGTCCGGCCGGGCCGGAGCGATCGGCAGCGCGAGCACCGCCGAGGGACCGAACTCGGCGAGCAGTTCCCGGCTCAGCGGCCCCGGGCGGACGTCGAGCTCGGGACTCGCCTGCGCCATCGGGTGCGTCAGCCGGCGACGGCGCTCAGCGCGGCGCTGAGCTCGCTCGCCTCGGTGGCGTTCAGCTCGACGACGAGCCGACCTCCGCCCTCAAGCGGAACGCGCATGATGATGCCCCGACCCTCCTTGGTGACCTCGAGCGGTCCGTCACCGGTCCTGGGCTTCATGGCGGCCATGGGCAAACTCCCTGCTGTCATCGGGTGGTGCGCCCTCACGGTTCGAGGCAACGTTGTCTGCCGACGTCCCCGGAGTGGTGCTCTGCTGGGCCCATTCTATGCCAGTTCGTGGCGTCGGCTCTGCCGCACCCCCGATCCGCCCGGTGGAGACGAGCCAGGTGACGACGAGCACGGCGACGATCACCAGCGCGAACACGCCGGTGACCCACGTCACCCAGCTCATGCGTCAGCCATGACCGGACGAGCACCTCGCGGCGGTCCTCATTCCGGCCCCACGGCGCCGGCGCGGGACGCCGCCGCCTGGGCCGCGGCGAGCTCCTCGCGGCGGCGGCTCCGATTGGCGTTCAGCACGATCTCGACGGCCTCGCGCGGGTCGTCGGTGATGTGCATCAGGTCCAGATCGTGCGAGGAGATCGTGCCTCGGTCCACCAGCGTGTCCTTGAGCCAGTCGATCAGGCCGGCCCAGAACGCCGTGCCGATGAGGACGATCGGGAACCGCTTGACCTTGGTCGTCTGCACGAGGGTCAGCGCCTCGAAGAGCTCGTCGAGGGTGCCGAAGCCACCCGGGAGCACGATGAAGCCCTCGGCGTACTTCACGAACATGGTCTTGCGGGCGAAGAAGTAGCGGAAGTTCACCCCGAGGTCCACGTACTCGTTCATGCCCTGCTCGAACGGCAGCTCGATGCCGAGGCCCACCGACGTGCCACCGGCCTCGTGGGCGCCCTTGTTCGCACCCTCCATCACGCCGGGGCCACCGCCGGTGATCACCGCGTACCCGGCCTCGACGATGTGGCCGGCCACCTCGCCGGCGAGCGCGTACTCCGGGTCCTCGGGCTTGAACCGGGCCGATCCGAACACGCTGATCGCGGGTCCGAGCTCGGCGAGGGCGCCGAAGCCCTCCACGAACTCGGCCTGGATGCGCATCACCCGCCACGGGTCCAGGTGCAGCCAGTCGGCGCCCTCGGCTGGTTCGAGCAGCCTCTCGTCGGTGGTCTTCTCCGGGATCAGCTTGCCCCGCAGCCGCACCGGGCCCTTCCGGTAGTTCCCGCGGTTGTTCGTGGTGCTCATCGGCGTTCCATTCCGTCTTGGGCGTCGTCGTGACCCGACGTCACCGGTGTACTCAACCACGCCGCGAGTGCCCGCGTGCAGGTGCTGATCTCGTCGACGGCCACCTGTTCGTCATCGGCGTGGGCGAGCATCGGATCGCCGGGGCCGAAGTTCACGGCAGGGATCCCGAGTTCGGTGAACCGGGCCACGTCCGTCCAGCCGTACTTCGGCCCGGCCACGCCGCCGGTCACGGCAGTGACCGCCTGCAGGAAGTCGACGGCGGCCGGGTGGTTCAGCCCCGGCCGGGCGCCCGCTGCGGCGTCGACGAGGGTGACATCGAACGAGTCGAACACCTCCTGCACGTGCGCGAATGCCTGCTCCGGGGTGGCCGACGGCGCAAACCGGTAGTTCACGGTCACCACACACTCGTCCGGGATCATGTTGCCTGCGATGCCGCCGCTGATCGCCACCGCGTTCAGCCCTTCCCGGTACACCAGCCCGTCCACGTCCACCTCGGCAGGGGTGTACCGGGCGAGCCGGTGCAGCACCTCGGCCGCGTCGTGGATGGCGTTGTGCCCCTTCCAGGCCCGGGCCGAGTGCGCGGTGGTGCCGTGGGTCCGGATGTCGGCCCGGAGGGTGCCGTTGCAGCCACCCTCGATCCCCCCGGCGGTGGGTTCCCCGAGCACCGCGAAGTCCGCGGCGAGCCACTCCGGATGGGTGCGGACCACGCGGCCCAGGCCGTTCAGGTCCGCCTCGACCTCCTCGTGGTCGTAGAACACCCAGGTGACGTCCTTGCCCGGCTCGGGCAGTGTCATGGCCAGGTACAGCGCGACGGCGACCCCGCCCTTCATGTCGACCGTGCCGCGCCCCCAGAGCAACGGTCCACCGTCGGGCGCGGTGCGCAGCTGGGTCGGCAGGTTGCCCTGGATCGGCACGGTGTCCAGGTGTCCGGCGATCACCACCCGTTGTGCCCGGCCGAGCCGGGTCCGCGCCAACACCGTGTCGCCGTCGCGCAGCACCTCCAGGTGCGGGGCCGATCTGAGCAGTGCCTCCACCGCATCGGCGAGGGCACGTTCGTCGCCGCTGACGCTGGGGATGTCACAGATCGCGCGGGTCAGGGCGACCACGTCGGCGATCGCCGGATCGGGCAGGCGCACGGGCGCAGGTTCGAGCATGTTCGCGAGCCTAACGGCCGATGCCTGGCGGCGGGCATCCGCCGGCTCGCCGCCGGGGCGGCAATGGGGCTACCCCTACCTCGGTTCGGGTGCCGCCCTGATCGCCCGGCGTCGGATCTCCGCAGAGGCTGGAGACACACCCCTTCCCGGCCATGCGCCCAGACCTCAGAACGGACACACATGACAGTCGCCGCGCCCTCCCGCCCACATGCCCGACCGACCAGCGACTACCACGAGCTGGCCCGCCAGGTCCGGGAGGCGGGCCTGTTGCGCCGTCGGCCGCTCTACTACGCCGCGAAGATGTCCGGACTGCTGGCGGCGTACGTGGTGACCGGGTGGGCGTTCGTGACCATCGGTGCGTCCTGGTGGCAGCTCGCTCTCGCCGTCGGGCTCGGGGTGCTGCTGACCCAGACCGCCTACCTCTCCCACGATGCCGCGCACCGGCAGATCTTCACGTCCGGTCGGGCGAACGACTGGGCGGCGCTGGTGATCTCGGACCTGTTCGTCGGGCTGAGCCACGGCTGGTGGCAGCGCAAGCACTCGCGCCACCATGCGAAGCCGAACCAGATCGGTGCCGATCCGGACATCGGGACCGGCGCGCTGGTGTTCATCCCCGAGGACGTTCCGACCCGCCGTGGCTTCGCCGCGTGGTTCGTTCGCCGGCAGGGCTGGCTGTTCTTCCCGTTGATCACCCTGGAGGGTCTGGCCCTGCACGTGACCGCGATCCGTACCGTGTTCGGACGCGAGCCGGTCAAGCACCGGGCCGTGGAGATCACGTTCCTGCTGGTGCGGATCGTCGGCTACCTGACCGCCGTGTTCTGGGTCCTGCCGGTCGGCATGGGAGTGGCGTTCGTGGGCGTCCAGCTCGCCGTGTTCGGCTTCTACATGGGTGCCACGTTCGCGCCGAACCACAAGGGGATGCCCCTCGTCCCGGCGGACGTCCGCATCGACTTCCTGCGCCGACAGGTGCTCATGTCCCGCAACATCTCCGGCTCGCGCGTGGTGGACGTGGCGATGGGCGGGCTGAACCACCAGATCGAGCACCACCTGTTCCCGAGCATGCCGCGCCCGAGTCTGCGCCGCGCGAAGCCGATGGTCCGCGCGTACTGCGCGGCGCGGGGGATCACCTACACCGAAACCACCCTGCTCGGGTCGTACCGGATCGTGGTGCGCTACCTCAATGACGTCGGACTGGGCCGGATGGACCCGTTCGAGTGCCCGGTGACGGCACAGTTCCGGACCCGGTGAGCCGGTGCCGCGCGGCGCCACACCGCGCGGCCACCGGCCATCTGCCCTAGCCTGCCTGGAGCGAGAGAACCGGGCGAGACCGGGGCGAACACGCACCGTGCCTGGTCCGTTGGGGAGGGCCAATGTCAGCGAGTGAGCACGGTGACGCACCCGCGGTGAGCCGGCTGAACGCCCGGATCATCGGGATCTGTATCGCGGCGGCCGTCGGGGGCTTCCTGTTCGGCTTCGACACCGCGGTCATCAACGGCGCGGTCGACGCGCTCGCCGGCGAGTTCGACCTCGGCGCCGGCCTGAAGGGGTTCGCGGTCTCCTCGGCGCTGATCGGGTGCGCCGTCGGCGCCTGGTTCGCCGGGCCGGTGGCGAACAAGCTCGGGCGGGTCCCGGTGATGCTGATCGCATCCGTCCTGTTCCTGATCTCGGCGATCGGCTCCGGCCTCGCGTTCGGGGTGTTCGACCTGATCATCTGGCGGGTGATCGGTGGCTTCGGCGTCGGCGCAGCCTCGGTGATCGCCCCCGCCTACATCGCCGAGGTCTCCCCCGCCCACGTCCGCGGCCGCCTCGGGTCGCTCCAGCAGCTCGCGATCGTCACCGGCATCTTCGTGGCCCTGCTCTCCGACGCACTGCTCGCCAACACCGCGGGCGGAGCCGCCGAGGAGCTGTGGTTCGGTCAGGCGGCGTGGCGGTGGATGTTCCTGGCGGAGGCCATCCCGGCGGTGCTCTATGGCGTGTTCGCGCTGCGCCTGCCCGAGTCGCCACGGTTCCTGGTGGCCCGCGGCGAGTATGACAAGGCCTCCGCCGTGCTGCACGACTTCACCGGCGTGGTCGAGGTGAACCTCAAGATCGAGGAGATCAAGAAGACCCTGAACCAGGAGAAGAAGGAGTCGCTGAGTGACCTGCGCGGGCGCCGGCTCGGACTCAAACCGATCGTCTGGGTCGGCATCCTGCTCTCGGTCTTCCAGCAGTTCGTCGGCATCAACGTGATCTTCTACTACTCCACGACGCTGTGGCGGTCGGTCGGCTTCGGGGAGTCCGACGCACTCACCATCACGGTGATCACGTCCGTCACGAACATCCTGGTCACGATCGTGGCCATCCTGCTCGTGGACCGGGTCGGGCGTCGCCCGATGCTGCTGGTCGGCTCGGTCGGCATGGCCCTGTCCCTCGGCCTGATGGCGGTGGCGTTCTCGTTCGCCACCATCGTCGACGCCGGTGACGGCACCACCACCGCCGAGCTCGCGGCGCCGTGGTCCACGGTCGCGCTGGTCGCAGCGAACGTGTTCGTGGTGGCGTTCGGTGCCACCTGGGGACCGCTCGTGTGGGTGCTGCTCGGCGAGATCTTCCCCAACTCCATCCGCGCCGGCGCGCTCGCCGTCGCGGCCGCGGCGCAGTGGGCGGCGAACTTCCTGGTCTCGACCACGTTCCCGGTCCTGGCCGACGTCGGCCTCACCCTCGCGTACGGCATCTACGCCGTGATGGCCGCACTCTCGTTCTTCTTCGTCTGGTTCAAGATCCCCGAGACGAAGGGACGGGAACTGGAGGACATGGACGAGAACCTCGTGGTCCGCCGAGGACGCATCCAGGCGACCTGAAGACCTCGCACCGGCGTCACCGGGTGGCGCGCGCGGAATAGTCCCTGCCGCCGCGAGTGTTGAGCCGTACGAACCCAGTACCGACCCGGAGCCGCCCCGTGAGTGACCCTGCCCAGTCCGCCGACCATCCCGACGACGACGGGCACCGTGTCCCGACCGGCGCCGACGGTGACGTTGGCACCGTGGCCATCCTCGGTGCCGGCCGGGTGGGCACGGCCATCGCCCGGGTGGCGATGAGGGCCGGCTACCAGGTCCGGCTCGCCGCGTCCGGCGACCCCGCGCTCATCGACCTGATCGCGCAGATCATGGCGCCCGGGGCAGTGACGACCACGGCGGCCGACGCGGTCACGCCCGCGGAGCTCGTCGTCCTGGCCCTGCCGCTGGGCAAACATGCCACGCTCGACGGCGACGCCCTCGCCGGCAAGGTCGTCGTGGACGCCATGAACTACTGGCCGAGCACGGACGGTCGCAACCCCGAGCTCGAGGCCGCGCCGAGCACCTCGGAGGTGGTCGCCCGCCACCTGACCCGCTCCGCGGTCGTCAAGACGCTCAACCACATCGGCTACCACGACCTCGAGGAACATGGGCTTCCGGCGGGTGCCCCGGGCCGGCGCGCCCTCGGCGTCGCCGGCGACGACCCGGACGCGACGGCGCTCGTGCGCGGATTCGTGGACCGGCTCGGCTTCGACCCCGTCGACGCGGGTGACCTCGCCGCCGGGGTGCACCTGCAGCCGGGCACGCCGATCTTCAACGGGAGCCACGACGCCACGGCCCTGTCGACGCTCCTACGCGAGGCACCTGCCGCCGTCGGGCACTGAGACCTTCGACCGGCGGCGCGGGCAACCGCGGCGGGCCGGTCAGCCGCGAGCGTCGTGCAGCGTACGGGCCGCCTCCGCGATCGTGCCGGACAGCGACGGGTAGACCGTGAACGCGCTGGACACCTGGTCCACGGTCAGCCGGTTGCTGATCGCGAGGGTGATCGGGAAGATCAGCTCGCTGGCCCGCGGCCCTACGACCACACCGCCGATGACCAGCCCCGAGGCGCGGTGGGAGAACATCTTGACGAAGCCCTCGCGGATGCCGAGCATCTTCGCGCGCGGGTTGCGGGCCAGCGGCAGTGTGGTGATCGCGCCACGCACCTCACCGGAGGTGATCCGGTGCTCGGGGATGCCGACGGTGGCGATCTCCGGGGCCGTGAACACGTTCGCCGACACCTGGCTCAGGTCGAGCGGGGAGACGGCGTCCCCGAGGGAGTGCCACATGGCGATCCTGCCCTGCATGGCCGCGACCGAGGCGAGGGCGAGCACCCCGGTGCAGTCGCCGGCCGCGTAGACGCCCCGCGCCGTGGTCCGTGAGACCCGGTCCACCTGGATGTGGCCGGACTCGCTCACCTTCACCCCGGCGCCCTCCAGCTCCAGGCCCTCGGTGTTCGGGACGGCACCGACGGCGATCAGGCAGTGCGAGCCCTGCACGACGCGGCCGTCCGCGAGGTCCACCTCGACGCCGTCGCCGACGCGCCGGGCCCCTGCTGCCCGCGAGCGCGAGAGCACCTCCATGCCGCGGCGCTTGAACACGGTCTCGATGAGCTCGGCGGCGTCCGGGTCCTCCCCCGGTAGCACCCGGTCCCGGCTGGACACCAGGACCACGTCGGCGCCGAGCCCGTTGTAGGCGCCGGCGAACTCGGCGCCGGTGACGCCCGAGCCCACCACGATCAGCCGCTCGGGCACCTCGGTCAACTGGTACAGCTGGGTCCAGTTCAGGATGCGTTCGCCGTCGGGCTCGGCCGTCGGCAGCACCCGGGGGCGGGCGCCGGTGGCGAGCAGCACCACGTCCGCGGGCAGCCGCTGGTCGCCGTAGCCGGTGCTCGCGATCACCGCGCTCGGGCCGTCCATGCGCCCCTCACCGTCCACCAGGGCGACGCCCTCGCGCTCCAGGCGGGTGCGGATGTCCGCCGACTGCGCCTTGGCGAGGTTCAGCACGCGCGCGTCGACGGTCGCGAAATCCGCCTCGAAGGAGCCGGCATGGCCACCGGTGGGCCGGATCCCGAGGTCCGCAGCCTCCTCGGTGACCGTCATCCACTCCGCGGTGGCGATCAGGGTCTTGGAGGGCACCACGTCGGTCAGGACCGCGGACCCGCCCATGCCCTGCCGCTCCACCACGGTGACCTCGGCGCCGAGCTGCCGGGCCACGAGCGCGGCCTCGTAGCCGCCGGGGCCCCCGCCGATGACCACCACCCGGGAGCCCTCACGGGTCGATGACCTCCCGACTCCGGACGCGGGCTCGGTGGTCGTGGGCGAAGTCGGGGTGCTCGTCACGTGGGACATTGTGCCGTGACGCAGGTAGGTTCGGCATCGTGAGCAGTACCGACGCCCCCGTGACCTCTCCCGATCCCGGCCCTGGCACCGACCTGGACGACCCGGCGACCGACCCGTTCGATGCGGCTGCGGCGGCCGCCGCAGCGATCACCGCCCGCAGTGGTGTACCCCACCATGACGTCGCCCTCGTCCTCGGATCCGGGTGGGGCGAGGCGGCGAACGTGCTCGGCGAGACCGTCGCCGAGTTCACCGCCGAGGACATCCCCGGCTTCTCCCGGTCCGGGGTGGCCGGGCACGCCGGCACCCTCCGCTCGGTGCGGTTCACCGGCGCCGACGGTGAGATCCGCCACGCCCTGGTGCTCGGCGCCCGGACGCACTACTACGAGGGCCGCGGCGTGCGGCGGGTGGCGCACGGGGCGCGCACCGCGGCGGCCGCCGGCGCCCATACGATCGTGCTCACGAACGGGTGCGGCGGCCTGCACCGCGGGTGGGTTCCGGGTACGCCCGTGCTGATCAGCGACCACCTCAACCTCACCGGCGCCTCGCCGCTCGAGGGCCCGACCTTCGTGGACCTCACCGACCTGTACTCGGCCCGCCTGCGCGAGGTGGCGAGGTCCGTGGACGACACCCTCGACGAGGGCGTCTACACCCAGTTCCGCGGCCCCCACTACGAGACGCCCGCCGAGGTGTCGATGGTCAAGCGGCTCGGCGGCGACCTGGTCGGCATGTCCACCGCGTTGGAGGCGATCGCGGCCCGGCACGCCGGGCTGGAGGTCCTCGGGATCTCGCTGGTCACGAACCTGGCCGCCGGCATCTCGCCGATACCGCTGTCCCACGCGGAGGTCCTCGACGCCGGGGTCGCCGCCGGTCCGCGGCTCGGCGCGCTGCTGGCCGAGATCGTCCGCAGGATCGCGTGATGAGCGATCTGGTCACCGCCGCTCGGGCGTGGATCGACGACGACCCGGATCCGGCCACCGCGGACGAGTTGCGGGAACTGCTCGACCACGCCCTCGGCGACGGGTTCAGCACCGGCGAGCAGCGGGTGGCCCTGGCCGAGCTCGCGGACCGGTTCTCCGGGCCGCTGGAGTTCGGCACCGCCGGGCTGCGTGGTGCCCTCGGCGCCGGCCCGCACCGGATGAACCGGGCCGTGGTGATCCGGGCCGCAGCCGGGCTGGTGCGCTACCTCACCGACGCCCTCGGCACGGCCCCTCGCGTCGTCATCGGCTACGACGCCCGGTTCGGCTCCAGTGACTTCGCCGCGGACACCGCGGACGTGGCTGCGGCCGCGGGCGGGCACGCGTATCTGCTGCCCGCGGCGCTGCCCACCCCGGTCCTGGCGTTCGCGGTGCGGCACCTCGACGCCGACGCCGGCGTGATGGTCACCGCCTCCCACAACCCGCCCCAGGACAACGGGTACAAGGTCTATCTCGGTGGCCGGGTGGTCACGGACGCCGGGCAGGGTGCCCAGATCGTGCCGCCTGCGGACGCGGAGATCTCCGCCCGGATCGCGCGGGTGCCCTCCGTCGCGTCGGTGCCCCGGTCGGCGGCCGACGCCGCCGCGGCCGGCGGCGTCCGCGAGGTGCTCGGTACCGACATCGTCGACGCGTACGCCGCCCGGGCCACGGCCCTGGTGCCCGACGGCGTCCCTCGCGAGCTGCGCATCGTCCTCACCCCGCTGCATGGCGTGGGTGGCGCCCTCGCCGGGCGGGTGCTGGCGCAGGCGGGCTTCGCGGACGTCACGCTCGTCGCCGAGCAGGCCGATCCCGACCCGACGTTCCCGACCGTGGCGTTCCCGAACCCGGAGGAACCCGGCGCCCTCGACCTCGCCCTCGCCACCGCGGCGCGGGTGGGCGCGGACCTGATCATCGCCAACGACCCGGATGCGGACCGTTGCTCGGTGGCGGTTCCCGACGCCGCCACGGCCACCGGCTGGCGTCAGCTCACCGGCGACGAGGTCGGTGCCCTGCTCGGGGAGCAGGCGGCCGTCGAGGCGGCCGGCCGTGTGACCACCGCGGGCAACCAGGCCGCCGCGTCCGGTCCGGGGGTTCTGGCGAACTCGGTCGTGTCCTCCCGGTTGCTGGCGGCCATCGCCGCGCACCACGGGCTCGCGCACCGGGTCACGCTCACCGGCTTCAAGTGGATCAGCCGGGTGGACGGGCTCGTCTTCGGTTACGAGGAGGCCCTCGGCTATTGCACCGACCCGGCCGCCGTGCGGGACAAGGACGGCATCACGGCAGCGGTCCGGATCGCCGCGCTGGCCGCGGACCTGCACGCTCGCGGACGCACCCTCACCGACGGGCTCGACGACCTGGCCCGGCGCCACGGCCTGCACGCGACGGCGCCGCTGTCCGTCCGGGTCGCGGACCCCAGCCTCATCGCCGCCGCCCAGGACCGGCTCCGCAAGGCGCCGCCGACCACCCTGGCGGGCTCCGCCGTCGCCGAGGTCGTGGACCTGGCCGAGGGAAGTGCCGACCTGCCGCCCACGGACGGGCTGATCTACCGGACCGAGGCGAACGACCGCGTCATCGTGCGGCCGAGCGGCACCGAACCGAAGATCAAGTGCTACCTCGAGGTGATCGAGCCGGTCGCGCCGGGTGCGGACCTCGGTCCGGTACGAGCGCGGGCGGCGAGCCGCCTGGAGCTGCTGAAGGCGGATATCGCCGCGGCGGCCGGGCTGGTCATTCCTGCATGAGCGCCGTCGCAGCCGACTCGGTCACCGCGACCGGGGTCCGGGAGGCCGCCCAACGCATCCAGCACGCCGTGCACCGGACCCCGCTGCAGCGCTGGGAGCGGATGAGCGAGTCCACCGGCGCCACGGTGCTGCTCAAGCGCGAGGACCTGCAGACCGTGCGGTCCTACAAGGTGCGCGGGGCGTTCAACCTGATGCTGCGGCTGGACGCCGTTGAGCGGGAGCGGGGGGTGGTGTGCGCGAGCGCCGGGAACCACGCCCAGGGGGTCGCGAAGGCCTGCCAGGAGCTGCGGATCCGGGGCCGGATCTACGTGCCGCGGACCACGCCGACGCAGAAGCTGGACCGGATCGCCTCCCTGGGCGGGGACTACGTGACGATCGTGTCCACCGGCTCCACCTACGACGAGGCGTCCGCGGCCGCGGCGCAGTTCGCGCGCACCGACGGCGCCGTGCAGGTGCACCCCTTCGACGACGCGCGCACCATCATCGGGCAGGGCACCGTCGCCAAGGAGATCCACGACCAGCTCGGTCGCAGCCCGGACGTGGTGGTCATCCCGGTCGGTGGCGGCGGCCTGCTCGCCGGTATGGGCACCTACCTCGCGGACGCCTGCCCGACGACCCAGGTGGTCGGGATCGAGCCGGACGGGGCGGCGTCGATGGCGGCCGCCCTGACCGCGGGCGGGCCGGTCACCCTGGCGGACATCGACACGTTCGTCGACGGCGCTGCCGTGCGCCGGGTGGGTGCGCTCAGTTACGCGGTGGTCGCCAAGCTGGGCGCACCGGTGCGCCGGCTCGCCGAGGGGCGCGTGTGCACCGAGATGCTCGAGCTCTACCAGACCGAAGGCATCATCACCGAGCCCGCGGGTGCGCTGGCGCTCGCCGCCGTCGGGCCGGTCGGCTCCGGGGCGACGGTGGAGGTCGCGCCCGGGTCCACCGTGGTGTGCCTGCTCTCCGGCGGGAACAACGACATCTCCCGGTACGCCGAGGTGGTCGAGCGCTCCCTCGTCTATCAGGGCCTGCGGCACTACTTCGTGGTCGATTTCCCGCAGGAACCCGGCGCCCTGCGCGCCTTCCTGGACTCGGTGCTCGGCCCGGACGACGACATCTCGCTGTTCGAGTACACGAAACGCTCGAACCGGGAGACCGGCCCGGCGTTCGTGGGGCTGACGCTCGGGTCGGCCGACGGCTACGAGCCGCTGCTGGCCAGGATGGACGCCTCCAGGCTCACCTACCGGGTGATCGCCCCGGACTCGCCGCTGTTCCGGTTCTTCGCCTGAGTCCGCGACCACCCGCGGTGCGGCACCTACGGCGGGCCGCTGCGCCGTCGGGGCCGGCGAGAACGCCGACCGGGCCGCCCATCCTGACGGGCGGCCCGGCGACGATTCCGACCGGTGCAGCCTGCGCTTCGGGTGACCCCGGCGTCACGAACACGCTGGCCTTCCCCCCTGCAGCACCACCGTGCCGGACGCGGCGGCAAACCAGTGTGAGTGGACGAGGAAGCTGTCGCTCCCGGTCCGCCGCGGTCACCACGATAGCGGCACGGCTCGGCGGGTGATCGGCGCCGGCACGGGCTCCGGCGGCGCGTTCGGCATGGAATCGGCGGAATACGGCCGTTGGCGCGGTAGGTTCGAACCATGAGCGACCCCGGGTACGGCGACTTCGAGTTCGAGCGGAAGTTCCTCGTCCGCGAGCTGCCCGTCGCGCTCCTGGACGAGCCCGCACCGGACATCATCGTGCAGAGCTATTTCCTCGCGTCCGACGGCTATGCGCTGCGGATCAGGTTGCAGATGCCGGCCGTCGCGAACCTGCCCCGCACGGGGGCGGAGATCCTGGACGCCCTCTCGGGACGGTTCACGTTCTGCACGCTGACCGCCAAGGGCCCTGCCAACGGCGGCACCCGGTACGAGGCGGAACGCGAGCTCGACCCCCACGTCGCCGAACAGATGGTGCGGCGGGGCGGGCACCTGGTGGTCAAGTTCCGGCACGCCGTGTGGCTCGGCGGGGACGGCTGGGTCATCGACGAGTTCCTGGACGCCAACGCCCCGCTGCTCGTGGCGGAGGTCGAGCGGGGCGGCCCGGTGACGGACCTGGTGATCCCGGACTTCTGCATCAGTGAGGTCTCCGACGATCCGCGGTTCGGCAACGAGTCCCTGGCCGGACGGCCCTACGGCACCTGGGCCGCGGAGTTCGAGCGCGAGCTCGCCGCGACCGGTCCACGGTTCCTCCAGGAGTTCGGCCACAACGAACGGTCCTGAGCCCGGCTGGGCGGACCGTCCGGCAGGCCAGCACCGACCGGGAGCGTCCGCATGCCGGACGCCACTAGACTCGGCGCTATGACTTCAACGGTGACGACGCCGTCGTCCGAGTCCGCGCACGGGCCCCACCCCGCGGACCGGACCGGCGCCCAGGTGGCGGCCGACGCGGCCGCGGTGATCGGCACCGCGGACCTCTCCGAGGCCGGCCTGCGCCGGTTCCTCCAGGGCCTGCCCGGCGTGGACCGGGTCGGTGCGGACGGGCGGGCGGCCCAGCTGGGCACCCGCTCGATCAAGACCAGCGCGAAGGCCTGGGCCCTGGACCTGACGATCTCGATGATCGACCTGACCACGCTCGAGGGTGCCGACACCGCCGGCAAGGTGCGCTCCCTCGTCGCGAAGGCCCGCACCCCCGAACCCGGCGATGCGACGTGCCCGCGACCGGCCGCCGTCTGCGTCTACGGCGACATGGTCACCGTCGCTCGAGACGCGATCGGCACCTCGGGCATCAACGTGGCCGCGGTGGCGACCGCGTTCCCGTCGGGGCGCGCCGGCCGTGAGGTGCGCCTGGCCGACACCCGGGACGCCGTCGCCGCGGGCGCCGACGAGATCGACATGGTGATCGACCGCGGCGCCTTCCTGTCCGGTCACTACCGCAAGGTCTACGACGACATCGTCGCGGTCCGCGAGGTATGTCACGAGGCCGACCGGCCGGCGCACCTGAAGGTGATCCTCGAGACCGGCGAGCTGGCCACGTACGACAACGTGCGCCGCGCCTCCTGGCTCGCGATGCTCGCCGGCGCGGACTTCATCAAGACCTCCACCGGCAAGGTCTCCCCCGCCGCGACGCTCCCGGTCACCGTGATCATGCTCGAGGCGGTCCGGGACTTCCTGGCCACCACCGGGGTGCAGATCGGTGTGAAACCCGCGGGCGGCATCCGTACGGCCAAGGACGCGATCAAGTACCTGGTGGCCGTCAACGAGGTGGCCGGCGAGGCCTGGCTCGACCCGGACTACTTCCGGTTCGGGGCGTCGTCGCTGCTCAACGACGTCCTCCTGCAGCGCCAGAAGCTGGCCACCGGCGCCTACTCCGGGCCCGACTACGTGACGATCGACTGAGGACCACCCATGCCACGCTTCGAATACGCACCGGCCCCGGAGTCGCGGGCCGTCGTCGACATCGCCTCCTCCTACGGGCTGTTCATCGACGGCGAGTTCGTCGAGTCCGCCTCCGGCGGGTCCCTGAAGACGATCAACCCCGCCACCGAGGAGTCCCTGGCGGACGTCGCGGTGGCCGACGAGTCCGACGTCGACAGAGCTGTCCGCGCGGCCCGACGCGCCCAGGAGAAGGTCTGGGGGCCGATGCCCGGTGCGGAGCGGGCGAAGTACCTGTTCCGGATCGCCCGGCTGCTGGCCGAGCGTTCGCGTGAGTTCGCGGTCCTCGAGGTCCTGGACAACGGCAAGCCGATCCGCGAGGCCCGGGACGTCGACGTGCCCACGGCGGCCGCCCACTTCTTCTACTACGCCGGCTGGGCGGACAAGCTCGACCACGCCGGCTTCGGCCCGTCGCCACGCCCGCACGGGGTGGCCGGGCAGGTGATCCCGTGGAACTTCCCGTTGCTGATGCTCGCGTGGAAGATCGCACCGGCACTGGCCACCGGGAACACCGTGGTGCTCAAGCCGGCCGAGACCACCCCGCTCACGGCGTTGCTGTTCGCGGACCTGCTCCGCCAGGCCGAACTGCCGCCGGGCGTCGTCAACATCGTCACCGGCGCCGGGGCCACTGGCGCGGCGGTGGTCGCGCACCCGGGTGTGGACAAGGTCGCGTTCACCGGCTCCACCGCGGTCGGCAAGCGGATCGCCAAGGAGATCGCGGGCACCCGCAAGCACGCCACCCTGGAGCTCGGCGGCAAGGCCGCGAACATCGTCTTCGACGATGCCCCGATCGATCAGGCCATCGAGGGCATCGTGAACGGGATCTTCTTCAACCAGGGCCAGGTGTGCTGCGCGGGCTCGCGGCTGCTGGTCCAGGAGTCGGTCGCCGAGGAGGTCGTCGAGCGGCTCAAGGCCCGGCTCGGCACCCTCCGGGTCGGGGATCCGATGGACAAGAACACGGACGTGGGCGCGATCAACTCGGCCGCGCAGCTGGCCCGCATCACGGACCTGACGAAGGCCGGTGAGGAGGAGGGCGCGGTGCGCTGGACCGCCGACTGCGCCCTGCCCGAGCAGGGCTTCTGGTTCGCGCCGACGGTGTTCACCGACGTCTCCGCGGCGCACCGGATCGCCCGCGAGGAGATCTTCGGCCCGGTCCTGTCGGTGCTGACGTTCCGCACCCCGGCCGAAGCGGTCGCGAAGGCGAACAACACCCCGTACGGGCTGTCCGCCGGGATCTGGACGGAGAAGGGCTCACGGATCCTCTCGATGGCGGACAAGCTCCGCGCGGGCGTGGTCTGGGCGAACACGTTCAACAGGTTCGACCCCACCAGCCCGTTCGGTGGGTACAAGGAGTCCGGCTACGGCCGGGAGGGCGGCCGTCACGGCCTGGCCTCCTACCTGATCGAGGGGAGCACCCGATGAGGGCCACGGCGCCCGCACGGATCGACGTGCGCAAGACCTACAAGCTGTTCATCGGTGGTGCGTTCCCGCGCTCGGAGTCCGGCCGGACGTACGAGGTGACGAGCGCGAAGGGGGCGTTCCTCGCGAACGCTGCGCAGGGTTCACGCAAGGACGCCCGAGACTCGGTGCGAGCAGCCCGCGCGGCCCAACCCGGCTGGGCCGGGGCGACGGCGTACAACCGTGGGCAGGTCCTGTACCGGGTCGCTGAGCTGCTCGAGGGCCGACGGGCCCAGTTCGTCTCCGACGTCGCCGCCGGGGAGGGCCTCACCGAGCGGCGCGCGCAGGACGTGGTCTCCGCCGCGATCGACCGCTGGGTCTGGTACGCGGGCTGGTCGGACAAGGTCGCCCAGGTGGCCGGCAACGCGAACCCGGTGGCCGGGCCGTACTTCAACATCTCCGCCCCCGAGCCGACCGGCGTGGTGGCGGTGATCGCGCCGCAGGAGTCCTCACTGCTCGGCCTGGTGTCCGTGCTGGCGCCGGCGATCGTCACGGGGAACACCGTCGTGGTGGTCGCGTCCGAGGACCGCCCGTTGCCCGCGATCAGCCTCGCCGAGGTGCTCGCCACCTCGGACGTGCCCGGTGGCGTGGTGAACATCATCACCGGGCGCACCGGGGAGATCGCCCCCCACCTGGCCAAGCACATGGACGTCAACGCCATCGACGTGGCCGGGGCGTTGGGTGC
This sequence comes from Occultella gossypii, assembly GCF_019947135.1. Taxonomy (GTDB): domain Bacteria; phylum Actinomycetota; class Actinomycetes; order Actinomycetales; family Beutenbergiaceae; genus Occultella; species Occultella gossypii. The sequence continues at coordinate 30,999 of NZ_JAGSHT010000015.1, forward strand.
CAGCGGCATCACCTGGGGCGAGCTCGAGGCCGAGGCCGCGGGCACCGTGAAGCGGGTGTTGCGACCGGCCGGGGACGACGAGGGCTCCTGGGCCGACGCCCAGTCCCTGAACGCGATCCTCGCCTACACCGAGACCAAGACGGTCTGGCACCCGAAGGGGATGTGAGGGAATCACGGCCGAAGCGGGCGCCCGAGCGCGTGGAATCCCACGGTCCGAGTCGGCGAGACCAAGGGCTTCTGCGCGGTCGGCGGGAGGTCGTCGGTCCCCACGGCCGTGGGCGATCCAATGCTCGGGCGCGATGGCGCCCGCCGTCAGGATCTGCGCCGGACCAGCTCGTCGTAGCGGATCGCGGCCACCCCGGCGACGATCAGGAGACCACCGAGGAGCTGCACGAGGCTCGGCAGTTCCCCCACGAGCAGCCAGGCGAACACGATCGCGAAGAGCACCTCGACCAGGCCGACGAACGAAGCGAGCTTGGCGCCGAGGCGGCGGGTCGCGGCGATCCCGGTCGTGTAGGCGACCACGGTCGAGACCAGGACCAGGACGATCAGTGCCGCCCACCACGGCACCGCCGCACCGCCGAGGGTGACATCCGCCGCAACCACTCGGATCGGCAGCAGTCCGCTCGCTCCGAGCAGCCCGAGCGCGACCGCGCCGACGGTCAGGCCACCGGCGGCGAGCACGATCGGCGGCAGCCCGGTCGAGGCGTTGCCGCTGAGGACGAAGTACCCGGCGAGCCCACAGGCGGCGGCAAGGCCCCAGAGCACGCCGGCCAGGTCGACGTCGCTCGCGCCGGTGAGGTCCAGGACGAGCACCAGCCCGACGACGGCGAGCGCCACCCCGGTGACGGTCGCCGCCCTGGGACGCTGCGCGTGCCGGACCCACAGCCAGAGCACCACGAGGACCACGCCGAGGTACTCCAGCAGCAGCGCCACCCCGACGGTGACGTGAGCGATCGCGGAGAAGTACGCGAACTGGGTCAGGGCCAGGGCGAGCAGGCCGTAGCCGACGATCAGCCGCACGTTCGTGCGCAGCAGCGACCAACGTCCGCGCAGCTGCAGCGCGGCCGGCACCGCCAGGACGACGGCGGCACCGGCGATCCGGGCGGTCACGGCCGCACCGGCGCTCCAGCCGATCTCGAGGAGCGCCCGCGCGATCGGCCCGGACGTCGCGAACACGGCCGCCGACAGCAGGCCCAGCCACAGGCCGCTTACCTGCGCCCGGACCGCGGGAACCGTGCGCGCGAAGGCGGCACCGCCGTCGGGCTGCCGGGGGCTCGGCCCACTCGCGGCGCTCACGCGTGCAGCCGGGCGAGGAACTCGCGGGTGCGTGGCTGCTCGGGCGCGCCGAGCACCTGCTCGGGCGGCCCGGACTCGAGCACCCGGCCGCCGTCGAGGAAGCAGACCAGGTCCGCCGCCTGCCGGGCGAAGCCCATCTCGTGGGTCGCCACCAGCATGGTGGTGCCTTCGGTCCGCAGCTCGGCGAGCAGGTCGAGGACCTCGCCCACGAGTTCGGGGTCGAGCGCGGAGGTGACTTCGTCCAGGAGCAGCAGCTCGGGTCCGTTGACGAGCGCCCGCGCGATCGCGGCCCGCTGCTGCTGGCCGCCGGAGAGATGGTCGGGGTAGGCCGTGACCTTGTCCCCCAGGCCGACCCGTTCCAGGATCGCCACGGCGGCTGACTCCGCCTCGTCCTTCGTCCGGCCGTGCACCAGGCGGGGCGCGAGCGCGACGTTCGCGAGCACGCTCATGTGGGGGAACAGGTTGTAGGCCTGGAACACCATGCCCATCCGCGCCCGGGCGGCGTTCGCGTCCACCCACGGGTCGGCGAGGTCGACGCCACGCAGCTCGATGACGCCGTCGTCGACCTCCTCGAGCAGGTCGACGGCGCGCAGCAGCGTCGACTTGCCGGACCCCGAGGAACCGATGAGCACGACGCACGAGTGCTCGGCGACATCGAGGTCGAGACCGTCCAGCACGAGGTTGGTCCCGAACGACTTGCGCAGCCCTGCCACGCGCAGCAGCGGCGCCGTCGGCTCGGTCATCGGCTCTGTCATCGGATCGCCCCCACCATCGCGCGGCCGCTGCCGCGCCCACCGCGGCGGGCGTTGTAGGCATCCACGAGCCGGGTCAGCGGCACGGAGATCAGCAGGAACAGGAAGCCGGCGGCCACGTAGGCGGTGAAGTTGTAGCTGCCGGTGACCGCGATCTCGGCGGCCCGGATCGCGTCCACGGCGCCGAGGATCGAGATCAGGCCCGAGTCCTTCTGCAGGGCCACGATCATGTTCAGCAGCGCCGGGGTGACCGCGCGCACCGCCTGTGGGACCACCACCCTGCGGGTCGTCTGGCCGCGGGTGAGCCCGAGCGCGCGGGCCGCTGCCACCTGCGAGGGGTGCACGGACTCGATGCCGGCCCGGAAGATCTCGGCCAGGTAGGCCGTGTAGGTCAGCACGATGGCCAGCGTGCCCAGGAACACCGCCGTGATCGGCAGCCAGGGCAGCCGTAGGGCGGGCAGGCCGAAGCCCACCAGGAGCAGCACCAGCAGCACCGGCACCCCGCGGAACACATCGATATAGATCGTGACGACCGCCCGCAGCGGGAACAGCGCCGGTGCGGTCGTGGTGCGGGCGATGGCGAGCAGCAGCCCACCGACCACCGCGATCACACCGGCGATCACCCAGACCCGCAGGTTCAGCCACAGGCCCTGCGCCACCGCGGGCAGCACGTCGACGAACTCGACCGGGTCGAAGAACGCCTCCCGGGCCCGCTCCCAGCCCGGCGACCCGACGAGGACGACCACGGCGAGCACGGCCACCACCACGGTGGACGCGAGTGCGACCAGGAAGGAGCGGCGCCGACGCCGGCGCCGGTATGCCACCCGCGCCAGCGCCCGCTCGGAGGGCGCCCAGTGCCCGCTCACGGCGGCGGCGTCAGCTCAGCGCGGGGATGTCGTCCGTGCGCAGCCACTGCGTGCTGAGCTCGGCGATGGTGCCGTCCTCGTGCAGCACTTCGACGGCGGCGGAGACACAGTCGGTCAGCGCCGAGTCGATGTCGAGGACGAAGCCGATCTGGGCGGTCTCGCCCACCTCGGGCAGGGTCCCGATCACAGCGGCGTCCGGGAAGTACACGGTGGAGGCGGACACCGCCTGGTTCACGTCCATCACGACGGCGTCGACCTGGCCGTTCGTCATCGCCTGCATGGCCAGCCCGGCGTCGTCGAACGGCACCAGCTCGACTGCGTCGCCCCAGGCAGCCTCGGCGATCGGCATCGAGGTCTGGCCGGCGGTCACCCCCACCCGAGCACCCTCGAGCTCGGCGAGCGTGGTTGCGGTCCCGTACGGGCCGGCCTCCTGCACCACCAGTCCCTGCAGGGTGTCCAGGTACGGGCTGGAGAAGTCGACCACCTCGGCCCGTTCCGGGGTGATCGTGGTCTGGTACGCGGCGAAGTCGAACGGCTTGATGCTCGGCGCGATGATCTGCTCGAAGGTCACGGTCTCCCAGGTCACCTGGTCCTCGGCGTAGCCGAGCTGCTCGGCGACGGCGTAGACGAGGGCCGACTCGAAGCCCTCACCCGTAGTGGGGTCCTCGCCCACGTACCAGGGCTCGTAGGGAACGCTCGTGCCGACGGTCAGGACGCCGTCGGTCAGGGTCGTCAGGTCGCCGGGCGCGCACTCGGCGGCTGGGTCGCCGGTGGACCCGGTGCCCGTGGTGGGGTCCTCGGAACCGCCGGTGGAACACGCGGCCACTGCGGCGAGGGCTGCGATCAGGACCAGGGCAGGAAGACGACGGCGCACAACAGGGCCTTTCTCAGGTGATCCGGGGTGGCGACGGCCGACGGGCAGGGCCCGCGGGCGACACTTGAACTCTAGAACAATCCCGCTCCGTAGGACTCCGTCGGTCTCAGACCGAGACGTACGTCACTGCGGTCGGTCCCGCATGGTCATCGCCGGGGGTCGCTGACCCGTTCGTCGTGGGCCTGATGGGCGCGCTCGAGCAGCGCCATGAAGTTGGACTCGTCCCGGATCCGGGCCCGGTACTTCTCCGGGAGGGCCTTCAGCACCGCCTCCTCGGCGAGCAGCTCGGCATACACCTCGTCCTGCACCTTCGGGTCCTCCTCCTCGACCTCGAGGTAGGACTTCGCGTGCCGCTCGGCGCCCTTGATGGCGTTCTGCGCCCGGCCCTTCGGGCTGAGCAGCGAGGCGACGATGGTGACCACGAGTACCCCGATGATCACCGACAGCGACAGCGCCGTGGAGATCTCGACGACGTCCACGTGCTCGCCGCCGTTGATGAACGGGACATTGTTCTCGTGCAGCGCGTGCAGGATGAGCTTGACGCCGATGAACGCGAGGATGGCGGCCAGACCGTAGGACAGGTAGATCAGCCGGTCCAGGAGGCCGTCGATGAGGAAGTACAGCTGGCGCAGCCCGAGCAGGGAGAACGTGGTGGCGGTGAACACGATGTACACGTTCTGGGTGAGCCCGAAGATCGCCGGGATCGAGTCCAGGGCGAACAGCACGTCGGTGCCGCCGATCGCCACCATCACGAGCAGCATCGGGGTCAGCGCGCGCCGGCCGTCCACGATCGTGAACAGCTTGTCGCCGTCGTAGTGCTCGGAGGTGTGCAGGAACCGGCGCGCGAGCCGGACCATGACGTTCTCGCCGTCGTCGTCGTGCCCTGGCTTGAGCATGTTCCCCGCCGTGATCAGCAGGATCAGTCCGAAGAAGTAGAACACCCAGGCGAAGGAGTTGATCAGCGCGGCGCCGAGGAAGATGAACCCGGTGCGTGCGAACAGGGAGAACACGATGCCGAACAGCAGGACCTTCTGCTGGTCCGCCCGTGGCACCTTGAAACTCGTCATGATGATCAGGAACACGAACAGGTTGTCCACCGAGAGCGCCTTCTCGGTGATGTACCCGGCGAAGTACTCGGTGCCCATGTCGGAGCCGCCGAGGACGAGGACGCCCACCCCGAACAGCAGCGCGATGCCGACGTAGATGGCGGACCACCTGGCGGCCTCGCCGAGCGTCGGGACGTGGGCCTTGCGCACGTGGAACCAGAAGTCGAAGAACAGCAGCCCCACGATCCCTACGACCGTGACCGCCCAGATCCAGCCGGGTACCCCCATCAGGACTCTCCGATCAGACTTCCGTCGTCGCTGTGGTCACCGGACTGCGCTGAGGCGTAGCCGGGTTCGATCTGCTCGGCGATGATGACGCGCATCTCCTGGTTCGGGGCGAACGCGTTCCAGGCGGCGGTCAGGGTCACCTGCTCGAAGTCCTCGAGCGTCCAGCCGGCCTCGTCCACCAGGGCTTCCATCTCCCGGCTCATCGAGGTGCCTGACATCAGCCGGTTGTCGGTGTTGAGGGTGACCGCGAAGCCCATGTCCCGGAGCACGGTGATCGGGTGTTCGGCCACCGATCCGGCGATCCCGGTCTGGAGGTTCGACTGTGGGCAGATCTCGAGCGGGATCTGCCGGTCGAGCACCCATTGGGCGAGGTCTCCGAGCGCCGCGAACAGCTCGCCGTCCGAGTCCGTGCCGAGCTCGATGTCGTCCATGATCCGCACACCGTGGCCGAGCCGGAGCGCCCCGCACAGCTGCACGGCCTCCCAGATGCTCTCGAGCCCGGCGGCCTCGCCCGCGTGCACCGTGTAGGGGAAGTTCGCCTCCCGCAGGGTCCGCAGCGCGGCGAGTTGCCGGGACGGCGGGAAGCCGTCCTCCGGGCCGGCGATGTCGAAGCCGACGGAGCCGCGATCACGGTTCGCGAGCGTCACCTCGGCGATCTCGGTGCCCCGGTCGAACTGCCGCATCGCGGACGGCAGGGTGCCGACCCGGATTCGCCGGCCGGCCTCGGCTGCCTCGGCCACCCCCTCGGCGAGGCCGGCGTGAACGGCGTCGAGGACCTCCTGGAGGCTCAGTCCGCCGCTGAGGTGCTGCTCGGGGGCGTAGCGGAGCTCGGCATAGACGACGCCGTCGGCGGCGAGGTCCACCACGGCCTCCCGCGCCACCCGGCGCAGGGCGGCCTCGGTCTGGGTGACCGCGAGGGTGTGCGCGAACGTCTCGAGGTAACGGGGCAGGTCACCGGCGCTGGCGGACTGCACGAACCATGCCGCGAGCTCGTCGGGGTCCGTGCTGGGCAGGTCGTGTCCGGCTTCGGCGGCCAGCTCGATGATGGTCGCGGGGCGCAGTCCGCCGTCGAGGTGATCGTGGAGCACCACCTTCGGCAGCGCGACGATGTCCTCGTGGGTGAGCGTCATGGACCGAGCGTAATGGTCCGGCCCCGAACGGCGCGCGCGACCGCGCTCAGTACACGAGTCCGGCGATCGCGAGGGTGGCACCCAGCCCGGCGAGCACCACGACGGCGATGCCGACGTGCAGCAAGGAGATCCACGGGCCGTGCCCGTCGTGCCGCCAGCGCCGCAGGTCGCGCAGCACGAGGAACAGCAGGGCCAGCGCGGCGAGACCGGCGATCGCGGCGATCACCGGACGCTGCTGTCGCTCGGCGGTCAGTGCGACGAGCATCGCGCCGAGCACCGCCGCGAGCATGGTGCGGTTCCACGCCAGCATGGTCCGTTGGGGCTGCGCCCCGGGGTCGCCGGCGAGCCCCTCGACCGCTCTCACGGGCAGCGCCGACTCACCCGAGCGCCTGGACCACGGCGTAGCCGGCCAGCACCACGGCGATCGCCGCGACGCCGACCACCAGGATCGGCAGCGCGCTCGGCGCGGGCAATGGCCTGCCCAGCCGCAGGGCACGCTCGGTGCGCCGCCAGCCCACCAGTGCCCCGATGGCGAGTGCGCCGCCGGCCAGGCAGGCGAGGGCGGCCACGACGTCCAGCAGCGGGCCGGCGACGGCGAACGTCGCCAGGGTGGTCAGGGCCACCCCGCCGGCGACGAGGGCCAGGCCGGTGCGCAGCCACGCGAGCGCGGTGCGCTCGTTGGCGAGGGAGAACCGGGCGTCCGGTTCCGAGCCGACGCCGTACACGGACGACGGCCGCCGCCCGGGGCCGGCGGCGGGGTCGGGTTCGGTGCCGGCGGACGTGTCGCTCACGCGGCTCCGACCCGCTCGAGCACCACCGCACCCGTCGCCGGGCGGGAACCTGACGGGGCGATGGTGACGGCGTCGGCAAGGGCCTCGGCCGCCCGGTCGAACCGGTCCGGGGTGTCCGTGTGCAGGGTCATCAGGACCTGTCCCGCACGTACCGGCGCGCCGGGCTTGGCGTGCAGCTCGATGCCCGCGCCTGCCTGGACGGTGTCCTCCCGGCGGGCCCGGCCTGCGCCGAGGCGCCAGGCCGCGATGCCCACGGCGAGCGCGTCCAGCTCCACGAGCACCCCGTCGGCGGGTGCGAGTACCTGCTCGGTGTGCTTCGCCGTCGGCAGCGGTGCGTCCGGGTCACCACCCTGCGCCGCGATCATGGCGCGCCAGACGTCCATGGCCCGTCCGTCCGCGAGCGCGGCGGCGGGGTCGGCGTCCGGTCGGCCGGCGGCGTCGAGCATCTCCCGGGCGAGGGCCACGGTGAGGTCGACGACGTCGGCGGGACCGCCACCGGCGAGCACCTCTACCGACTCCCGCACCTCGAGCGCGTTACCGGCGGTGAGCCCGAGCGGGGTGGACATGTCGGTCAGCAGGGCGCTCGTGCGCACCCCGGCGTCCGTGCCGAGGTCCACCATGGTGCGGGCCAGCTCACGGGCATCCTCGAGGTTCTTCATGAACGCACCGGACCCGACCTTCACGTCCAGCACGAGGGCCCCGGTGCCCTCGGCGATCTTCTTGCTCATGATCGAGGAGGCGATGAGCGGGATCGACTCGACGGTGCCGGTCACGTCACGCAGCGCATACAGCTTGCGGTCGGCCGGGGCCAGCCCGGAGCCGGCCTGGCAGATGACCGCGCCGACGTCGTCGAGCTGGGCGAGCATCTCCGCGTTCGTGAGCGCGGCCCGCCAGCCCGGGATCGACTCGAGCTTGTCCAGGGTGCCGCCGGTGTGCCCGAGCCCGCGGCCGGACAGCTGCGGCACCGCGACGTCGAACACGGCGACCAGGGGCGCCAGCGGGAGGGTGATCTTGTCCCCGACGCCGCCGGTGGAGTGCTTGTCCGCCGTGGGCCGGGCCAGCGTGGAGAAGTCCATCCGCTCGCCGGAGGCGATCATCGCGGCGGTCCAGCGGGCGATCTCCGGCCGGGTCATGCCGTTCAGCAGGATCGCCATGTTCAGGGCCGCCATCTGTTCCTCGGCGACGACCCCGCGGGTGTACGCGTCGATGACCCAGTCGATCTGGTCGTCGGCGAGGACCTGCTGGTCCCGCTTGGCGCGGATGACGTCGACGGCGTCGAAGGCTTCACTCATGGGCCCAGCCTAGTGAGACGGGTCCGCGGTGGCCTCCACGTCGGCACTCCGACTGTTCGCCGCCCGGGGTGTGGGCGGGCTCCTCATGCCTCCAGGTCGTCAGGTCCGAACGCGTCCGGGAGCACCTCTGTCATCGGCCGGATCCCGGAGACCGTCTCCACCAGGAGGTCCGGGCCGCCGTGTTCCCAGAGGAGCTGCCGGCACCGACCACACGGCATGATCGTGTCCCCGTTGCGGTTCACGCAGGTGAAGGCCGCCAGCCGGCCCCCGCCCCCGGTGATCAGCGCGGACACCAGGGAGCATTCCGCGCACAGGGTGACGCCGTAGGCGGCATTCTCCACGTTCGCCCCGACGATCAGGTCCCCTTCGGTGGTGAACGCGGCCGCGCCCACGGGGTACCCGGAGTACGGGGCGTACGCCCGGGTCATCACCTCGCGCGCGGCGGCCCGCAGGGCGTCCCAGTCGATGTCCGGCACAGCGGCCTCCTCCGAGCGACTCACGGGTACGGCTTGCCCTCGGCGGCCGGCGGGCGGATCCGCCCGACCAGGCCGGCCACGGCGAAGATGGTCGCGAGGTAGGGCAGCATGGCGAGCAACTCGTACGGCACCGGGGATCCGATGTTGCCGAGCACCCGGTTCAGCGAGTCGGCGAACCCGAACAGCAGGGCCGCGGCCAGCGCACCAGTCGGGCTCCACCGGCCCAGGATCATCGCCGCTAGGGCGATGTAGCCGCGCCCCGCGGAGACCTCCTTGGTGAACGGCAGAGCCGCGGAGACGAACGCTGCCCCACCGAAGCCGGCGATCGCCGAGCCCAGCACCACGTTGCGGTACCGGGTCCGGTTCACCTTGATGCCGACCGTGTCCGCGGCCTTGGGGTGCTCGCCGACGGCGCGCACCCGCAGCCCCCATCGGCTGCGGAAGAGCATGACCTGCAGCACCGCGACCACCACGTACATGACGTAGACGATGACCGTCTGGTTGAACAGCGCCGGGCCTAGGACGGGGATCTCGGACAGGAGCGGTATGGCGAAGGCGGGCGTCCGCGGCGGGTTGTTGAGGCCCTGCGGATTCTGGGTGAGCACGGTGGAGAACAGGTAGTTCGTCAGACCCAGCACCAGCACGTTCAGCACGACCCCGACGATGATCTGGTCGACCCGGTACTTGATCGAGAACACGGCCAGGAGCAGCCCCACCAGGGCGCCCGCGATCGGGGCGGCGATCAGCCCGAGATAGGGGTTCCGGGTCGCGGAGGAGACCACGACGGCGAGGAACGCGCCAGCCAGGAGCTGCCCCTCGATCGCGATGTTGATGATTCCCGAACGCTCGCACAGCACGCCGGCGAGGGCCCCGAACACCAGCGGCACGGCCGCGGTGATCGTGGTGGACAGCAGCAGCGGCAGGGGTAGGCCGCCCGTGTTCCCGGCGACGGCCCAGATCAGGAACGCGAACAGCATCACGATCCCGAACACGATCGGGATCGCGCCGAGCTTGCGCCGGTTCAGCGTGGCCCAGAACGCCAGCCCGGTGAGGCCGAATGCCACCACCACGAGGAACAGCGCCGAGCCCTGGGACGGCAGATGCAACGGGTCGATCTGCAACGTGGTCGCCGAGTTGGAGACGACGATCCGCGAGATCGACCCCGGGGGCGTGAAGAGCACGAACGCGAGCAGCCCGATGATGCTGACGACGCCGAGGATGATCGGGGTGCGCCACGAGATCGGTGCCATCGCCCTCTCGTCGAGCAGCCCCTCGGGGTTCAGACGAGGTGCGGTCAACTGGCTGCTCACGCGGCCACCCCCTTGACTCGACGGCGCCCGTCCGCGGACGGCAGGAAGAACATCGACCGCACCAGCGGCGGGGCGGCGATGAACAGGACGATCACGGCCTGGATCACGAGCACGATGTCGATGGGGGTGTTCGAGACCGTCTGCATCAGCGGCGAACCTGCCCGCAGGGCTCCGAACAGGAGGGCCGCCAGCACCGTGCCCAGGGGTCTGGACCGGCCGAGCAGGGCCACGGTGATCGCATCGAAGCCGATCGAGCCCGCGCTTCCGGCCTGCAGCGTCTTGTCGGTACCGAGGATCTGGGACGCGCCACCGAGGCCGGCGAGGATGCCCGCCGAGACCATGACGAACACGAAGATCAGGTTCACGTTGATGCCGGCCGTGCGGGCGGCGTCCATGTTCGCCCCGACGGCGCGGAACTTGAAGCCGATCGTGGACCGTTCCATCAGCCACCAGACCAGCGCGGCGGCGGCGAGGGCGAGCAGGAAGCCCCAGTGCAGCCGGAATCCGTCACCGAGCATCAGTGGCAGACGGGCGTTCTCGCCGACTGCCGGCGAGATCGGCCGGGACCCGCCCTGCCGAAGGACCGTCGTGGTGAGCAGATAGGTGATCAGCCAGATCGCGATCCAGTTCAGCATGATCGTCACGATCACCTCGCTCGCACCGGTGCGGGCCTTCAGGAAACCGGCGATCCCGGCCCACAGCCCGCCGACCACCATGGCGGCGATCACGGCGAGGACCACGTGCACGACCACGGGAAGGGACCAGGTGATCCCGACGTACGTCGCGGCCGCGGCGCCCATCAGCACCTGGCCCTGGGCACCGATGTTGAACAGGCCCGACCGGAACCCCATCCCGAGCCCGAGTGCGGCGAAGATCAGCGGGGTGGCCGCCACCATGGTCTCGGTGATCGGCCGGATCGCCCGGGCCAGGGTCGGTGCCTGGAAGTCGAACACCGCGCCGCGGAACAGGGACGTGTAGGCCCCGGCGACGCTGTTCCAGGCGGCCGCGAGCGTGTCGAGGGGACGGGCGAAGAAGTACGTCGCCGCGTCGCGGACGTCCTCGTCGGCGATCGCGATCAGGACGCCGCTGATCACGAGCGCGGCGACGATGGCGAGCAGGGTGACCAACCAGTTCGAGGTCAGGACGCCGCGCATCCACTCCCGGAGCCACCGCTCGTCCGGCCGCATGGTGTCCGGCTGCGCGCGGCCGCCTGCCTCGGCGTCCGTCTCCGGGACCTCCGGGGTCCGAGGGCTTTCCGGCTGCTGGCTCACGAGGGCTCCTCGCTCTGCTCGTCGTCGGCGATGACGTCCGCCTCATGCAGGAGCGTCGGATGTTCGGCCGCCTCCTCCTGCGCGGTCTCGGGTGCGACGCCCGCCATCATCAGCCCGAGCACGTCACGATCCACGTCGCCGCCCACGATCCCGATGATCGAGCCGCGGTACATCACGGCGATCCGGTCCGCGAGCGCCATCACCTCGTCGAGTTCGGTGGAGACGATGATGACCGGGGTGCCATGGTCCCGCTCGGCGACGATCCGCTTGTGCACGAACTCGATGGACCCGACGTCCAAGCCCCTGGTGGGCTGGGACGCGATGAAGAGCTTCAGCGGGCGGGACATCTCCCGGGCGAGCACCACCTTCTGCTGGTTCCCGCCGGAGAGGGTGGAGATCGGTGCCTCGACCGAGGGGGTACGCACGTCGAACTCCTCGACGAATGCCGCGGACCGTTCCCGGACCACGCGCAGGTCCATCGCGATGCCACGCGCGTACGGAGGGCGGTCGTGCTGGTCCAGGATCATGTTCTCGGCCACGCTGAACGAGCCGATCAGTCCGTCCGTGCTGCGGTCCTCGGGCACGAATCCGACGCCGGAGTCGAGCACGTCGTTCACGGAGAGCCCGATCAGTTCCTTGCCGTCCAGGTCGATCGACCCGGACAGCGGGGTCCGCAGGCCGAGGATCGCCTCGGTGAGCTCGGACTGCCCGTTGCCCTGCACACCGGCGATGGCGAGCACCTCCCCACCGCGCACCTCGAAGCTCACGTTGTTCACCACCGGCCGCCCGACCACGTCGGCGACCAGCAGGTCGGTGACCGCGAACACCGCGTCGCGCAGCTGCGGTGGATCCTTCTCGACGCCGAGGCTCACCGCGCGCCCGACCATGAGCGACGCCAGTTCGGCCTCGGTGTCCTCCGCCGTCGCCGTGCCCACCACCTTGCCGCGCCGGATCACGGTGATCTCGTCGGCGATCGCGCGCACCTCCCGCAGCTTGTGGGTGATGAACACGATCGAGGTCCCGGCGTTGCGCAGCTGACGCATGATCTCGATGAGTTCGTCGGTCTCCTGCGGGGTGAGCACGGCGGTCGGCTCGTCCAGGATGAGCACCTCGGCGTGCCGGGACAGCGCCTTGATGATCTCGACCCGCTGCTGCACGCCGACCGGCAGGTCCTCGATGAGAGCATCGGGGTCGACGTCGAACCCGAACCTCGCCGAGATGTCCCGCACCAGCGCCCGCGCCTTGTCGAGTCCGATGATGCCGAGCGGACCGGTGGGCTCGTGCCCGAGCACCACGTTCTCCGCGACGGTGAACACCGGCACCAGCATGAAGTGCTGGTGCACCATACCGATCCCGGCTGCCATCGCCTGCCCCGGCCCGGCGAACGCCACGGGCTGGTCGTCGATGACGATCTGCCCCTCGTCGGGCGTGTACAGCCCGTACAGGACGTTCATCAGGGTGGACTTCCCGGCCCCGTTCTCACCCAGGAGCGCGTGGATCCGCCCGGGGGAGAACGTGAGATCGATCCGGTCGTTGGCGACCAGGGAGCCGAACCGCTTCGTGATGCCACGGAGCTCGAGCTTCACCGCCTGCCTCCTTCACGTCGTGGCACGAACTGTATCGCCGTGCGGGCACGGCCGATCGACGAACACAGTCGAGGGGCCCGGCCCCCCAAGGCAGCCCGGGCCCCCGACGCAGACGGGGGGGCCCGGCCTACCCACCAACACTGCGGTGGGCCCGGCCACCCTGGGGCGGCCCGGCCCCTCGACTATGACGGATGAATCAGTTCGCGCTCGGGGACTCGATGACGAGGTCGCCCGCGATGATCTGCTCGCGCAGATCCTCGATCTCGGTCTGCAGCTCGGCCGGCACCTGGTCCTCGAAGGAGTGGTACGGGGCCAGGTCCACGCCGCCGTTCTCCAGGGTGCCGACGTACGGAGCCGGGTCGAAGTCGCCCGCCACCGCGGCGTCGATCGTGTCGAACACCGAGTTGCCGATCAGCTTGATCACCGAGGTCAGGATGAGGTCCTGGTACTCGGCGTTGCTGGCCTGCTCGTAGCCGTCGGAGTCGACCCAGATCACCGAGACGCCCTCGTGCTCGGAGGCCGCGGAGAGCGAGCCGGCGCCGACCGGACCGGCCACCGGCAGGATGATGTCCGCGCCGGCCGCGATGAACTGCTGCGTGGTGTTGTAGCCGTTCTCGGTGTTGGTGAAGTCACCGGTCATCGAGCCGTCCTGGGCCTCCTTGTCCCAGCCGAGCACCTGCACGTCCGTGCCGTGCGCCTCGTTGTACGCGGCGACGCCGTCGACGAAGCCGTCCATGAAGATCGTCACGGACGGGAAGGCCTGGCCGCCGAACGTGGCGACCGTGCCCGTCTGGGTCATGCCGCCGGCGAGGTAGCCGGCCAGGAATGCGGCTTCCTGCGTGTTGAACAGCAGCGGCTTCGCGTTCGGCAGTTCCACCGGCGAGAAGTCGGGGGCCGAGAACGCGGAGTCGACCAGGGCGAAGTGCAGGTCCTCGTTCGCCTCGGCGGCCGCCTGGATGGTGTCCTCGAGCGCGAAGCCGACACCGATGATCAGCGAGCAGCCCGCCTGCACCATGGCATCGGCGTTGGAGGTGTACTGACCCGGGTCGGTGGACTCGGCCGACTGGACCGTGATGCCGAGCTCGGTCTCGGCGCGCTCGAGGCCCTCGAAACCGGACTGGTTGAAGGAGGCGTCGTCGAAGCCGCCCTCGTCGGAGATCATGCAGCCGATGAAGTCGGAGTTGTCGGGGGCCTCCGCGGTGGTCTCGGTGTCACCGCCCGTCGTCTCCTCGTCCTCGGGGGCGGCGCCACAAGCGCCCAGGGTCAGGGCGGCGACGGCGAGGGTGGCCACCACGTAGATCGGCTTCTTCACGTGAACTCCTGTGTTTTCTTCGGCGGCTCGCGGGGTGTCGCGAGCCCGGATCCCACGGTGCGGTCGATGCGTTCCGTGGGTCACCTAGGGGGAGACAGTAGACCGGCGGATATCTCGTTCGTGTTACATGGTGAGACGTTCGGGCAAAGCGTTACCGAACTGGTACCGAACGCCGCTCCCGGCCGAACGCGGGCTGCCCCGTGCGGCTCACGCCGTCGGAGTACGCCGATCGATGCCCTGGGCCCCCGCCTGGACCGCCACCTGAGCCAGGAACCGCGCCCCCACCCCGATCGCGGACTCGTCGATGACGAGGTCCGCCTGGTGCAGGTCGAACGTGCGACCGCCCGGAGTCCGTGTGCCCAGGCGAGCCATCGAGCCGGGGATCCGGGTCAGGTACCAGCCGAAGTCCTCCCCACCGAGCGATTGCTCGGTGAGCAGGACCGAGTCGGGTCCGAGGATCGTCTCGGCGGCGTCGTCCATGTGGCGCACGCAGCGCTCATCGTTGTCCACCGGCGGCACGCCCCGTTGGATCTGGAGGTCCACGTCCACACCGGTCGGGGCGACCACCTGGTCGATCAGCTCGCGGAGCAGATCCTCGGCGCGGTCCCACGCGCGCACGTCGAGGCAGCGAAGGGTCCCGGTGAGGACACCCACGGATGGGATCGCGTTGGCCGCGGTGCCGGCGCGGACGCTGCCCCAGGTGAGGTTCACCCCGGAGCGCGGGTCGAGGCGCCTGCCGAGCAGGGCCGGTGTGACCGTCGTGACCAGGCCGAGCGCGTACACCACGTCACCGGTCAGGTGCGGCCGGGACGTGTGGCCGCCGGTCGAGGACAGCGTCACCGTGATCGTGTCGGAGGCACTGGTGATCGGCCCGATCCGAGTGCCCACCTGCCCGGCGTCGAACTTCGGGTCGCAGTGGATCGCGTAGATCTGGTCGACGCCCGCGAGCACTCCGGCCTCGATCAGGTCCAGGGCTCCGCCCGGCTGCAACTCCTCGGCCGGCTGGAAGATCAGGCGCACCCCGATCTCGAGTGTCCCCTCCGCCGCGAGGCTCGCCAGGATGAGGCCGGCGCCGAGCACCACGGCGATGTGCGCGTCGTGACCGCACGCATGGGTGACGCCCTTGACCGTGGAGGCGTACTCGAGCCCGGACGTCTCCTGCAGCGGCAGGGCGTCCATGTCCGCCCGCAACGCCACCCGGCGCAGCCGGCGCGACTGCAGTGCATCCGCGGTGCCCGCGGGGTCGATGTCGCAGTACAGGCCGGTGCCCGCGACCCGGTGCACGGTCAGGCCCGCCGCCTCGAGTCGGGCGGCGACCAACTCGCTCGTGCGGTGCTCCGTACGCGCCAGTTCCGGGTGTGTGTGGATATCGCGTCGCAGTGCGCGCAACTCGGCGTCGAGTTCGGCGGCTAGGGCGTTGATCCGGGACGTCAGGGCAGCTGGCTTCGACACCCCCCGAGGCTACTGCCTCGCGCGCCGGCGCCGCCCTGGCGTCCGTTCCCACGGTGTTCAGCCCCGGGGCACGCATCCGCAACTGCGCCCGATCACAAGGTTCCCGCGGAGCACGGAGTGCACCGGCGCGAGCCCGGGGGCATGGATGTGCTCGAGCAGCGTCCCGACGGCGAGCCGGGCCATCTCCACGATCGGTTGACGGAAGCTGGTGAGGGAGGGCAGCACGAAGCGTCCGGCGGCGGTGCCGTCGATGGCCGCGATGGCGACGTCCTCCGGCACCCGCAGACCGAGTTCGTGGCAGGCGAGGATCGCGCCGAATGCCTGCGTGTCCGACTCGACGAAGAGTGCGGTGGGCGCGGGTGCGCCCGCGGATCCCCGCCGGGAGGACTCGCCGAGCAACGCCAGCGCGGCCTCACGTCCGCCGGCCTCGGAGAACTCGGCGTGCTCGACCAGCGCGTTGCTCGCGTCCGCCCCGACCCGCTCCTGTTGCGTGCGCCAGCCCTCGATCCGTTCGGCGGACAGCGCCACCGGCCACGGCCCGGCGACGCAGGCGATCGTCCGGTGACCGTGCTCCTGAAGGTGCTCCACGGTGTAGGCGGCGGCCTGCCCGTTGTCGATGTGCACGCTCGACACCGCGTCGGAGCGTTCGGCCTCGCCGACGCGGTCGAAGACCACGGCCGGTACGCCGTCCGGCCTCAGCTCCGCGAGCGTGGCCATGGCGCGCACCGAGGTGACGATCAGCCCGTCGACCCGGCGGTCCAGGAACGAACGCAGGTACAGCGCCTCCCTGGAGGGATCGTCGTCGGTGATCCCGATCGAGAGGGTGTTGCCGCGCTGGAAGAGCTCGACGACGAGGGCCTCGGCCACCTCGGCGAAGAACGGGTTCCGTGGGCTCGGGGTGAGCAGCCCGATCGAGCGCGTCATGCCGCCGCGCAGCGCGGAGGCGATGGCGTTCGGCCGATAGCCGAGTTCCTCGATCGCGGACTCGACCCGGCGTCGGGCCTTGTCCGAGACCGGCCGTGGGCCGCCGTTGATCACGTACGAGACGACCGCTGGTGAGACGCCGGCCAACGCCGCGACCTCCGCTCGGGTCACCGCCATCGCCAACGCGTCCTCGCCGTCACGGCCCGAACCTACCGTGCCGTCGGCGGCACATCGACATCAGGACCCGGTGGCCACGTCGACGAGCTCGCCGCTCATGGCGTAGGAGGACTGCGCACCGTCCCGGGCCACCGCGTACGTCCCGGCCCGCACGCCGAGTTCGACCGCGCTGCGCAGGTCGGCACCCTGAGCCAGGCGCACCGTCAGCGCACCCACGAACGCGTCGCCGGCGCCGGTGGTGTCGACCACCCGGCCGACGGCCGGTGCCGGCACCAGGCCGGCCCCCTCGGCGTCCGCCCAGACGGCCCCGCGGGCGCCGAGCGTGATCACGACGGACCGGGCCCGCTCGAGTAGCTGCCGGGCGGCCTCGTGCGCCGAACCGACGCTGGTGACCGGCCGCCCGGTGATCGCCGCCGCCTCGGACTCGTTCACCACGAGCGGGTCGCAGGTGGCAAGCACGTCCGCGTCCAGTTCGACGAACGGCGCGAGATTGAGCACGAACCGGGATCCGGACTCGTGCGCCGCGGCTGCTGCGGCGGCGATGATCCTCGGCTGCACCTCGGCCTGGAGGACCACGAGCCCACCACCCGCGCGGCGGCGCACGACGCGGGTCACCCGCGTTGCCGTCAACGCGAAGTTCGCCCCAGGTACGACCACGATCGAGTTCTCGCCGGAGTCCTCGACGGCGACGATCGCGAGCCCCGTGTGCTCGCCTGTGATGACCTCGACCTCGGCACTGTCGACGCCCTCCGCCCGCAGTTCGCGCAGGAGCAACGCTCCGTCGTCGTCGTCACCGACACAACCGACGAATCTGACCCGGCCACCGAGGCGTGCCGCGGCTACGGCCTGGTTCGCCCCCTTGCCGCCGGGGCTCTTCCGCATGGCCCCGGCCAGCACGGTCTCCCCCGGTCCGGGTGCCGTCGGCACCCGGACGATGTAGTCAAGATTCGCGGATCCGATGACCGTGATCGGCGCTCCCCCAGCTGTCATTTCTCTCCCGTTGCCAGCGAGAGGCCGCCGAACGACCTCTGCAGAATGAACATCATGACGGCGGGCACGACGGAGAGCACCACGGCGCCGGCGAAGTTCTGGCCGTAGTCGAACGTGTGCTCGCCGAAGGTGCGCGACAGTGCCACGGGCGCGACCTGGAGACGCGACTCGGAGACCACCAGCAGTGGCCAGAGGTAGGCGGTCCACTGGCCGAGGAAGATCAGCAGTGCGGAGTTCGCCAGCGCCGAACCACCCAGTGGCCAGTACACCGACCAGAGCACCCGAGGCTCGGATGCCCCGTCGATCGTCGCGGCCTCCCGATACGACGTCGGCACGGCGAGGAAGTGCTGCCGGAGGTTGAAGATGGCCAGGCCGTTCCCGATCCCTGGCAGCACCAGCCCCATGATGGTGTTCGTCAGGCCCCAGCTGGTGAAGAGTTGGGACAGCGGGATCGCGATGGCCTCGAAGGGCACCATGAAGCTGATGACGACGAACGCGAACACCGCACCCCGCCCGCGGAACTGCAGCACCGCCAACGCGTAGGCGGCCAGGGCACACACGATGACGCCGACCGCGACCGTGAGTGCGCAGACCAGGAAGGAGACTCCAAGCGCACGGCCGAAGGAACCGGTGAGCAGGGTGACGTAGTTGTCGAGGCTCACCGAGCTCGGCACCAGGATCCGCCATGACAGCGGCGAGAGTGAGCCGAAGATCTCCGAGCTCGGTCGGACCGACCCGAGGAGGAGCCAGAGGGCGGGCAACGCGAACACGGCGGCCACGAGCACGGCCAGGATGGTGAGCGCGACGGACCGACGCTCCGAGCGGCCCCGGCGTAGTCGGGTGGTGGTGGCGGTCATCGACGACTCCTCGTCGGGCGGTCCTCACGCAGCATCCGGAACTGGATCGCGACGAAGACGAGCATGATCAGCGTCAGGATGACGACCTCGGCCGCGCCGAGGTTCTTGCTCCCGTACGTGTAGGTCGTCCGGTAGGCGTTGAACATCTGCATCGTCGTGCTGTTCTGCGGCCCACCGTTCGTGAGCATCTGGATCGGCACGAACACCACGAAGTTGGCGACGGTGTCGGCGACCAGCACGAACAGCAGCGGCCGCTTCAGCAGCGGGATCGTGATCGAGAAGAACGTGCGGATCGGGCCGGCCCGGTCCAGCCGGGCCGCCTCGTAGTACTCCTCCGGGATCGACTGGATCCCGGAGATCAGGAAGAGCATCCAGTAGCCGATCCCGATCCAGGAGAGCACGAGCATGATCGAGGCGAGGGCCTGGTCGCCGGAGGTGAAGAACGGCTGGGGCGTGCCGCCGAGCGCCTCGATGATCGCGTTGATCGGCCCTTCCGGCCGGAGCGCGACCCCCCACACGATGCTGGACCCGACGATCGGGACCGTGGCGGGGATGAAGATCAGCGTGCGCCAGAGCCCAGGGGCACCGATCTTGCGGGTGACCAGCACCGCGACCATGAGCGCGATGGCGACCTGGAGCGGGTTGATGATCACGTTGAACACGACGGTACGGACCACCGTGTCGCGGAACGCCTCGTTCGCGAGCAGGTCGGCGTAGTTCCGGAAGCCGCTGAACACCGGCTCGAGGACGCCGCCGGGGAAGCCCCGGTGGAGGCTGGAGATCACGGCCCCGATGCTGGGCGCGATCCGCAGCGTCAGGATCGCGATGATCGCCGGCGCCAGGAAGATGACCGCCCAGGCGAGTTCCTTGTGGCGCCGGGAAAGTCGTCGCGGGGGTGGGCTCCCCACACCGGGTGATGTCCTCACGCCGGTGCGGGGAGCCTCGTGCTGCACACTCATCGGATCGACGGCCCTACTGATACTGGGCCCAGGCGGTCTCGAGTTCGCTGGTGGCCGACTCGAGCGCTGTCTGCGGATCCGTACCGTTCGCGACGTCGGAGAACGCCCGCCCGAGGATCTCCTCGAACTCCACGTACCCGACCGTCTGGAGCCGTGGCACCGCGGTGTTGGACGACTCGTAGTCGATGATGGCGACCGCGTCCTGACCGGAGTCGGAGTCGAACACGTCGCGCTCGAAGTAGGCGGTCTTGCCCTCGGGGGTGGCCGGCAGCTCGGGTGAGCCGTAGTTGAGCGCGTACCCGCCGCCGCCCTCGACCGACATCCACCGCATGAAGACTCCGGCCGCCTCCTTGTCGTCGCTGAACGGGCTCATCGCCAGCGACCAGGAACCGGTCGGCGTGACCGCCTCGCCATCGGCGAAGGCGGGCTGCGCCGCGACGCCCCATTCGAACGTGGCATCCGAGAGCTGCGGCAACAGCCACGGCCCCTGCACCATGTAGGCGGTGTTGCCGGTGAGGAACTCCGCGTCGGACTGTTCCGGGGTCACGCCCTGTGGGGAGAGCCCGTCGGCGAAGAGCGAGCCGTACCACGTCATCGCCTCGACCCAGGGGTCGGTGGTGACGTCGGGAGTGAGGTTCCCGTCACCGGTCCCGCCCGCGGAACCGCCGAGTGACATCGGCAGCGGCTGCAGCTGGTAGTACCGGTTGACCTGCCCGAACAGCAGGCCGTTCTGCGCACCGGCGTCGACGGCGGCCTGCGCCCGCTCGGTGACCTCCTCCCAGGTCATCCGGTCCTCGACGGCGGCCGAGGGATACTCGGCGCCGGCAGCGTCCAGCAGCGTCTTGTTGTAGTAGAGGAGCTGGGTGGAGTTCGCGATCGGCAGTGCCCATAGGCTGCCGTCGAACGAGCTGGACTCCACCGGGGCCGGGTCGAACGCGTCGAGGTCGTCGGCGAACTGCTCGCTGAGGTCCTCGGTGTAGCCGCGGGACGCGAGCGCCGGGATCCGAGGCTGGTCCGCCCAGAAGACATCGGGGTTGCCGTCCTGGTTCCCGATCCGGGCGTCCAGGATCGAGTTGAGCTGGTCGAACGGCACCGCCTCGTACTCGACGGTGATCGTGGGGTGCGCCTCGGCGAACGCGTCGAGCACGAGCTGCATGTCAGCAGCATCCTGGTGTCCGAGCACCTGGATCGTGGCCGTCGGGTCCTCGGCGGGCAGGCTCCAGGAGCCGTCGCCGCCGCCGTCGCCACCGCCGTCCGATCCGGAGGAGCAGGCGGCCGTGAGCATGAGGGCGATGACGCCGACGGTGCCGGCCGCACGGGTGGTGCGTCGCATGATGGGTCCTTTCGTGACTTCGGTGTCGGGGGGTCGGGACTGCGTGTTCGGGTCGCGTCAGAGCGCGGCGATGCGGTCGAGGAAGTAGGTCATGAATGCCTCCACGTCGACGGCGGTCGCCACGGTTGCGTTGGCCGGCGGTGCGTCATGCCCGGTCAGCAGGTCGGTGATCGCGACACCGCGGCCCACCTCGTCACCGGCCACGACGTCCACGTGCGCCGGTACCCAGGTGAGCAACTCGGGCCGGGAGATCGCCGCAACGGCGAGCGGGTCATGCATCGCGCAGGAGCGGCCGGCCTCGGGGTCGCCGGGGTGCTCACGACCGAGGCGGTCGAGCCAGGCGATCGTGCATTCGCCCGCGAACTCCCCGAAGGGCCGCCCGCCGGCGGCCATCGTAGCCGCGTGCTCGCGGGTCAGCCGCACCTTAGTGGTGACGTCGAGCCCGACCAGCCGGACCGGTGCGCCGCTGCGCAGCACGGCCCGCGCGGCGAGCGCGTCCACCCACCAGTTGAACTCCCCGGGCATCCGGCGCACGTTCGTGTGGCCGAGGAACACCCCGCCCATCACCACGATCTCCTTGACCGCTCCTGCCACCGTCGGGTCGAGCGCGATCGCTGCGGCCACATTCGTCAGCGGGCCGATCGCCACGATGGTGATCTCACCGGGCGAAGCAAGGACGCGACGTGCGATCTCGGCCGCGGCGAACCCGGGGGCCGCCTTGTGGTGGCCGAAGCGTGACCGCACCTCCTCCGGCGCCGAACGTGCCCGGTCCGGCTCCACGATCGGCGCCGCAGCGCCGCGGACCACGGGGATCTCCGGCCGGCCGAGGCGCTCGAGGAGCTCGACGCTGAGGTAGGTGCCGGACTCCACGTCGATGTTGCCGTTGACGGACGTGACGAGCTCGACGTCGAACGTGCCGTCGGCGAGCAGGAGGGCGAGGGCGAAGCCGTCGTCTATCTCGGAACCGGGCGCGCCCATCGCCATGTCGGTGTCAAGGATGATTCGCATCTGAACTCCTTCGTTCAACTCGTGTTGCGGACATGTTGACACGTGTTGACCACCGGAATCAAGCCAATGACCCCAGCACCGAGATCACGAGTTGGTCACGTTGGCCACGGACCAGACCGTGGCATCGCACACGCGGCGCCGACATCGCACCGGGCGCCGGTGCGAAGTCAGCCACCCGGGTGCGACTTCAGCCGCCCACGTGCGAAGCAGCGGGCGGAGTGTCGAACGCCGACCCGGATCAGGTCAGGTCGCCCCGCCCGGACTCCTTCAGCAGGCCCACGACGTCCTTGACCCGTTGCGCGTGCTCCCTCGTGGTCACCAGGAGCGCGTCAGCGGTGTCCACCACCACGGCATCGTCGATGCCGAGCAGCACCACGGTCCGCCCGGCCGCGGGCACCACGATCGACCCGGCCGAGTCCCGCACGACCACGTCGGCAGCGGACCCGAGCACACCGCCGGCGGCCGCCGGAAGCAGGTCGGCGAGCGCGGCCCAGTCCCCCACGTCGTCCCAGCCGAAGTCACCAGGCACCACGGCGACACCGCCGGCCGCCGCGACCGGTTCGGCGATCGCATGGTCGATCGCGATCCGGGTGAGTGCGGGCCAGTGCCGCGCCAGGGTCTCGTTCCGGCGGTCGGTGTCCCAGTCCGCGGCGATCGCGGTGAGACCGTCGGCGAGCGCGGGCTGCAGCCGGCGCAGATGCTCGAGGAGCACCGTCGCCCGGACCACGAACATCCCGGCGTTCCACCGGTAGGAGCCGGTCGCCAGGTATGCGGCCGCGGTCTCGGCGTCGGGTTTCTCCGTGAAGGCGACCACATGCCGGGCGCCGCCCTCCTCGCGAGCCGCTCCCCCGCCGTCGACCGCCTTGCCCACCTCGATGTAGCCGAACGCCGTGGACGGATGATCGGCGGCGATGCCGATCGTCACCACGAAGTCCCGGCGGGCGGTGGCGACGGCGGTGCGCACCGCACGCTCGAACGCCGCCCGGCCATCGATCACGTGATCGGCCGCGAACGAGCCGAGCACCACGTCCTCGTCCGGATGGCGCTGCAGCAGCACGGCGGCAGCGAGTCCGATCGCGGCCATCGAGTCACGCGGGCTGGGCTCGCACAGGATGTCGTCCTGGGACAGGCCCGGCAGTTGCGCACCGATCGCCTCCGCGTGCGCCGTTCCGGTCACCACCAGAGTGGCGTCGACCAGCGGTGCGAGCCGGTCCGCCGTCGCTTGGATCAGGGTGCGACCGGACCCGGTGAGATCGTGCAGGAACTTCGGATGCCCCGCGCGTGACAGCGGCCAGAGCCGGGTTCCCGCGCCACCCGCGGGGATCACCGCGTAGAAGGTCTGGCTCATCGGGTCAGCCTAGGGCCCGGCGCTGCGAGTCGGTCCCGAAGCCGGCGAGTCAGCCGGCCGGTGCCGACTGGTTCGAGATGTCCACGGCTGATGACACACGGTGCCGGTGCCGTCAGTCCCGCTCGGCGTGCTCCCGGTGGCGCTCGAGCGCCTCGCGATGGGTTCGGGACTCCTCGCGAACCGCGCGCCACTTGCGCCGCACCCACCCGATCAGGCCGCCCCAGTACTCGGGCTCGGGTGGCGGCTGCTCGGGCCGGATCTTGCCGGTCACCGGATCGTGGTCCCAGTCGAGGGTGGCGGGCTCGGAGACCGTGACGTAGTTCGGGTGCTCCTCGAGGTGGGTGATCATCTCCTCGGTGACCTCCGGCGCCGAGGGTGGGTTCACCGTCCAGGCCGCGACCATCAGCGTGACGCGCACCACGAGGTTCACCCAGAGCAGCAACGTGATCAGGGCAGCGAAGGTCTGCAGCAGCGGGTTGTTGTCGACGCTGCCGACGATGCTCGTGCCGAGGTAGCGGATCACGCCCGCGCCCACGGCGGCGACGAGCGCCCCGAGCCACAGGTCGCGGCGTGGCGGGTGCACCCCGGCGAGGACCCGGTAGAGCATCACGAACACGAGCAGGTCCATACCGAGCACCACGACGAGCCCGACGATCCGGAGCACCCAGCGGCCCGCGGTGCTGCCGTCGGCACCGATCAGGCCGAGCAGGTACTCACCGGCAGCGCCCACCGCGATGCCCAGAGCCGAGGTGAGCAGGACGGCGATGGCGAGTCCGAAGTACCCGCCGAGGTCGCGCAGCTTGCCGACCACCACGTTCTCCTTCGGCGCGATGATGCCGAACATGGCCCGGATCGCGGTGCGCAGGGCGGCCATCACGGTGGTGGCCGCGTTCACGAGAACGACCACGGCGATGATGCCCGCGATCCCGGCGCCGGTGGACAACTGGAGGTCCTCGGGACTGATCAGGCCGTTCGGGTTGTCATCGGTCTCGATGATGCCGGGCAGCGCGTCGCTGATCGAGTCCAGGACGGCGTCGCGCAGTTCGGTGTTCGAGCCGAGCACGGCCATGAAGATCGTGTAGCCGATGGTGAGCCCGGCGAAGATCGAGAACAGCGCGGAGTACGCGATGCCGCCGGAGAGCAGCGCGCCGTTGGCCGCGCCGTAGCGCGCGAGGCCACGGGCGACCCTGGTCTGCTTCCACCACTCCAGGATTGCCTTGAGCCGGGTTGTGATGGCAGCCATGTGGGCCAGTTTCCCGGCTCCGGGGGTGCACCGCACTTCGACGAGCACCGGACCGGGCCGCCCACGCGCGGCGCGGGCGTGACGATCAGGAGGTCAGCACGAAGTTGCGGACACCCCGCCAGACGCCGTCGTCGCCGTACTCGTAGAGCGAGAAGTGAGCCACCGGGAACACCGCATCGAAGGCCTCCATGGCCGCGTTCGCGGCGTCCAGGCCGGCGTCGTCGATCTCGTGTGCGATGGTCACGTGCGGGTGGTAGGGGAACCGGAGTTCCTGTCGCAACGGCCCGGCGTTGATGGCCCGCTGCAGCCGCTCACATGCCTGCGTTCCGGCGGCGAGGCGCACGAACACCACCGGAGAGATCGGTCGGAACGAGTCCGTGCCCCCCAGTTCCACCACGAACGGCGGATGCTCGGCGGCGACCGTACGTAGGTGTTCGGTCACTTCGGCGAGATCATCGGGTTCGACGACCGCCGGCGGCATCAGGGTGATGTGCGGCGGCACCGAGTGGGCCAACGGATCGCCGGCCTCGATGCGGGCACGGGTCAGGGTCGCGCTGTACGGCTCCGGGATCGGAATGGACACCCCGATGCGAACCTGCGCCCCCATCCGCTCCGGAGCGCTCATCCGCCGATCACCGGCACTGTCCCCCGATCCATTCTCCTAGTGTGCCGCACCCGCGACGGTGGCCGCGCACGGCCGGCCCATGGGGCAGGATGGGCGCGGCGCCCGCCGTGCCGCGCCCGCAGCATCCGCACACCGCACCCGACCACGAGGACCCGCGATGATCGACCCCTGGAACCCGACCGAGGGCGCCGCCTCCGCCCGCGCACAGTTCGCCGAGGTCTTCGGCGGGGAGCCCGACGGCGTCTGGTCCGCCCCCGGCCGCGTGAACCTGATCGGCGAACACACCGACTACAACGGCGGTCTGTGCCTGCCGGTCGCGCTGCCGCACCGTACGTTCGTGGCGTTGCGCACCCGGGACGACGGCGGACTGGGCCTGGTCTCGGGCCGTGAGTCGGGCGCGTGGTCGTCGGAGCTGACCGCAGTCGGCCCGGGCACCGTCGAGGGTTGGCCCGCGTACCCGGCCGGCGTCGCCTGGGCGCTGGCCCAGGCGGGGGTCAGCGTGCCCGGGTTCGACGCCGCGGTCGCCTCCTGCGTTCCGTACGGGGCGGGGCTGTCCTCCTCGGCAGCGCTGGAGTCCGCGTTCGCCGTCGCGATCGCCGACTCCGTGGGCGCGGCGTGGACGGGTCCCGACCCGTCGAGCGACGCGGGCCGGGCGTTCCTCGCGCAGGCGTGCGTGCGGGCCGAGAACGAGGTGGCGGGGGCGCCGACCGGCGGCATGGACCAGGCCGCCTCGCTTCGGTGCGCGGCGGGCCACGCCCTGCTCCTGGACTGCCGCGACGGCTCCACCCGACAGGTGCCGTTCGACCTGGCTGCGGCCGGACTCGACCTGCTCGTCATCGACACCCGGGCCGAGCACGCCCTGGTGGACGGCCAGTACGCCCAGCGTCGCGCCACCTGCGAGGCGGCCGCGCGGGCACTCGGAGTACCGACCCTGCGCGAGATCGACCCCACCGGACTCTCGGACGCGCTGGCCGCCCTCGGCGACGACGTCAGCCGCCGCCGGGTCCGGCACGTGGTCACCGAAATCGCCAGGGTCACCGAGTTCGTGGCGCTGCTGGACACCGGCCGGGTCCGGGAGGTCGGGCCCCTGATGGACGCCTCGCACGAGTCGCTGCGCGTCGACTACGAGGTGACCTCCGCGGAACTGGACGTCGCCGTCGCCACGGCCCGGGCCGCGGGCGCCCTCGGAGCCCGGATGACCGGTGGCGGCTTCGGCGGTTCCGCCATCGCCCTGATCGAGGCGGGCACCGCGCAGCCCGTGGCCGAGGCCGTCTCCGCGGCGTTCGCCGATGCCGGCTTCACCGCACCGGAGTTCCTGATCGCGACGCCGTCCGGTCCGGCCCACCGGGACATCTGACCGGGCCCACCGAGGCGAACGCTCCCTCGAACGCCCCGACTCTTGGCGGCTTGGTGCCATTTCGTCCACCGATGCCGCGTTGGCGTACCGCACGCTCCCCCGGGAACATCTACCGGTCGTCGCGCGTTATGTCAGAACCATGCGAATCAAGAAGTATGAAGTCCTCGACCACGATGACGGCCGGTCCGTGCGCTATCGCCGTCACGAGAACGGTGGTGGCCTGGTTGCGACCGGCGCCACCGTGGATGAGCGTGCCTACCTCGCGCAGAGCGTGTGGGTGGACCCAGGTGCCGTGATCGGCGCTGGGGCACACATCAGCTCCGGCGGGTGGATCGAACCCGGAGCCCGGATCGACGCCGGGGCGCGGATCGCGTCCAACGTCCGGATCGGGCCGGGCGCCCACGTCGGCGCGCGTGCCCGGATCGGCAGCCGGAGCCGGATCGGCGCTCAGGCCAGGGTGGCGCCCGGCGCCACCCTGGAGCCCGACAGCGACCTCGCGGACGGGCAGGTCGCCGACGGCCGCAGCCGCTCGACGGCAGGTCCCGGATCTCCGCGATACGGCACGGCCGCCTGAGGGCTGCGTTGTTAGGCTGAGGCCATGCACCTGGGCGTCGATCTCGGCACCACCCGGACCATCGTCGCCGCCACCGACCGGGGCAATTACCCGGTGGTGAGTTTCCTCGACGGTGATGGCGACGCGCACGACCACTTCCCGTCCGTGGTGGCCGACGACGCCGGCGAACTCGTCTACGGCTTCGACGCGGTGGTGGCCGGCCACGCCGGTGCGGCGACGCTTCGCTCCTTCAAGCGGGCGCTCGCCGCACCCGATGTCACCGGGGCGACGCCGGTGGCCATCGGGACACGCACCGAGCCGATCCTGGACGTCCTGACCGGCTTCCTGACGGCGCTCCGGACCGCCCTGTACGAACGCTCCAACCTGCCCCGCGCGGCCCGCAACGCCCGGGCACGTGAGGCCGCCCGGACCGTGGTCGGGGTCCCGGCGCACGCCCACGGGGCGCAGCGTTATCTCACCCTGGAGGCCTTCCGGCGCGCCGGGTTCACGGTGACCGCAATGGTCAACGAGCCATCCGCCGCCGGCTTCGAGTACACCCACCGCCGCGGTACGACCGTGAGCTCCCGACGTACCCGCGTGGTCGTCTACGACCTCGGCGGCGGCACCTTCGACGCCTCGCTCGTGGACGTGCGGGACACCGACCACGACGTCCTCGCCACCGCCGGCCTCAACCGGCTCGGCGGCGACGACTTCGACGAGGCCCTGGTGCAGTGCGCGCTCGCCGCTGCCGGTGCCTCCGGCACGCGGTATCCCGAGCTCCTCGAGCCTGCGGGACCAGGCCCGCGAGGCCAAGGAACGACTCACCCCGCAGTCGCGGCGGATCGCCCTCGACGTGGGTGCCACCGAGGTCACCGTGGGGGTCGACGACTACTACGAGGCCGCGACGCCCCTCCTGCAGCAGACGATCGACGCGATGCGCCCGCTCCTCGCCGGGCTCCCCGCCGACGGCGAGCCCGACCCGGCCGAGACCGGCGGAGACTCGGCGGACCCCGAGTCCGCCGAGGATCTGACCGAGATCGCGGGCATCTACCTCGTCGGCGGCGGCAGCGGTCTGCCGCTGGTACCGCGCCTGCTCCGTGAGCAGTACGGCCGCCGCGTGCACCGGTCGCCGCTGCCGGCGGCCTCCACCGCGATCGGGCTGGCGATCGCCGCGGACCCGGACGCCGAGTTCACCCTCTCGGACCGCCTCTCCCGGGGCTTCGGGGTGTTCCGCGAGCGCGACGGCGGCGCCGGGCTGAGCTTCGACGCCCTCCTGCGCCCGGACGCACCGCTGCCGACCGATGCCGACGAGGACGCCGTCATCGTCCGCCGGTACCGCGCGGCCCACAACGTGGGACGGTTCCGGTTCGTGGAGTGCACGGCCATCGATGCCACCGGTGAACCGCGTGGCAACATCGTCCCGTTCGCCCAGGTGACCTTCCCGTTCGACCCCGCCCTCCAGGGCCCGGACCGGAGCGCGGCGGTCGCGGCCGCCGAGGTGCACCGCCGCGACGACGGGCCGCTCGTCGAGGAGCGGTACGTGATCGACCGGCACGGGATGATCGAGGTCCGGATCACCGATCTGGACTCCGGGTACAGCCAGACCCACGCCATCGGCTCCGCGGGAGGGTCACAGGGCTAGCGGCAGTCAGGTCTGGCGCCGACGGGCGACGTCCTCGTGCAATGCGAAGAACAGCGACAGCGGTTCACCGCCGAGGTCCGGCTCCCGGTCGGCATACTCACCGAACAGGTCCGAGATTCGGCGCAGGAACTCGTGGCGATCCTCCTCGTTGAGCCGCAGCCCGAGCCGCACCACCTCGGCCCGCGCAGGATCTGACAGCGCGAACTCGTCCAGGAACGCCTGGATCAGGATCTGGCCCGCGCCCGGTCCCATCGGCGTGCGCAGCGACTTGCGGGTCGCCAGATAGGGAACCTCCCGGGCACCCCGCTTGCCCTGCCGCTCCGGCTGGGCGGCGAGGAACCCCCGCTCGGCGAGCAGCCGCACATGGTGGTACGTGGTCGCCGGCGCCATCTTGAGGCGGCCCGCGATCTCCTTGTTCGTCAGCGCCTCGTCAAGGCACAACCGCAGGATCCGCATCCGCAGGGCCGAACTCAGGGCCCGGGCGTCTGCATCCGCGGCGGCACCGGGGATGGCCTCATCGGTCATGGCCCGATGGTACCGACGACCCATGCTGCAACCTCGCCAAAGTGATTGAGGCTTCCCGATCATTAGTGATTGACATTTCTCAATCACTTGCTCACACTGGTTCGCATGGCCGGAACCACCACCCCAGATCCACCCGCAGGGCCTGCCGTGGCTGGGCCGGCGGACCCGACGCCCAAGCCCCGGGCGCTGTGGCACCATCGGGACTTCCGCCACCTCTGGGCCGGTGATGCGCTCGGCCAGCTCGGCGCCCAGTTCACCGGCCTCGCCCTGCCGGTGCTCGCCGTCGGTGTCCTCCAGGCGACCGAGTGGCAGATGGGCGTGCTGTCCGCCGCGAACAT
Organism: Occultella gossypii; assembly: GCF_019947135.1. GTDB lineage: Bacteria > Actinomycetota > Actinomycetes > Actinomycetales > Beutenbergiaceae > Occultella > Occultella gossypii. The sequence continues at coordinate 60,623 of NZ_JAGSHT010000015.1, forward strand.
GGCTGCCTTCCTGCTGATCGGCCTCCCGGCCGGGGCGTGGGTGGACCGGATGCGCAAGCGTTCGGTCCTCATCACGGCGGACCTGTTCCGCGCCGTCATCCTTGCCGGGGTGGTCGTCGCCGCCCTGACCGGCACCGCATCGATGCCTTTGCTCTATGTGGCCGGCCTGCTGCTCGGTAGCGCCACGGTCTTCTTCGACGTGGCGCACCAGTCCTACGTGCCCACCCTGGTCGGCATGGATCACGTGGTGGAGGGCAACGCCAAGCTGCAGGCGACGGCGTCGGTCGCCCAGGTCGCGGGGCCCGCGGCGGCCGGGGTGCTGCTGCGGTTCGTCAGCTCGGGTGCGCTGATCGGGTTCAACGCGCTCACCTACCTGTTCTCGGCGCTGTTCGTGTCCCGGATCGCGCACCGCGAGACGCTGCCGCCCCGGGAGGCGCGGCGGCCGCTCGTGGTGGAGATCCGGGAGGGCCTGTCCTTCGTACTGCGGGAGCCACTGCTGCGCCGGATGGTCGCCTGCACCGCGCTCGGCAACCTGGCCTGGGGCATCCTGTCCGCGCTGGAGGCCCTGTACATCCTGCGCGACCTGGACCTGGGCGAGGCGGCACTCGGCACCATCTTCTCCGCCGCGTCCGTGGGCGCGCTGGTCGGCGCGCTGCTCGGCCGCAAGGCCGCGGAGTGGATCGGCGAGGCCCGGCTGGTCCCGGTCAGCGCGGTCGCGATGGGGATCCCGATCGCGCTGGTCCCGCTCGCGTCGGTCCTGCCCATTCCGCCCATGGTGACCCTGATCGCAGGACTCGGGCTCAGCTACGCGATGATGGTGGTCTACAACATCGCCACGGTGAGTTTCCGCCAACGACTGTGCCCGCCCCCGTTGCTCGGCCGGATGAACGCGTCGGTGCGGTTCATCGTGTGGGGCACGATGCCGTTCGGCGGCCTGCTCGGCGGGTGGTTGGGCAGCTCCTTCGGCGTGGTCCCGGCCTTGTGGTTCGCCGTGATCGGCACGCTCCTCGCCGCGCTCCCCGTGGTGATCTCACCGCTGTGGACGATGACGACGCTGCCGACGGCTGCGGATGACGGTCGGGGCGCCGCCGCCGTCGCCCCGGAGGGAGCCGACCCGGCCGACTGACCTCTCGACCGTTCGTGCCCCACTCGATCACCTCAATGCTGCTCCAGGTGGGCCGGGCCGGTGACCCGGTTCGCGCGGCGGGGAAGGATCAGCGTCAGGTGGATCATCGCCAGAGCTGACCGCCGGGAGCTCGCCGGGCCGGCTCCCGCTGCCGGGACAGTGGCCGCACAAGCCCACACACAAGGCGCCCAGTTATGGCTAGGCTGACCCGAGCACAAGGGGGTACGGACCGGCGTGGGTACCGGCTTCGAGGTCATGCCGAACGACTGCAGGGGGCTGTTGCCATGGGTGTCACGCGCCGAATCGTCTTTCCCGCGCTGCGGATCGGAATCTGGGCGGTGATCGCCGTCGCGCTCCTGCAGCTCGCCTTCGGCGGCACCACGTCCACCGCGGATCCCGACGCCGGACCTGAGGAGCCTTCGGCGGTGTTCGAGGACCCACAGGTGGAGGTCACCACCGCCACGATCACGAATCAGGTGACCCTCGCAGCCACGATCGTCGCCGACGGCGCCGTGACCGCACGGGCGAACCTGGACGGCACGATCAACTACTTCGAGGCGGACGAGGGTGACCTGGTCACCGAGGGCGACCGCCTCCTCGTCATCCGGCAGGAGACCCCGCGCGACCCCGTCGAGCGCACCGACGACGAGGGCAACATCACCGTCACGCCGCGCAGCCCGGAGGTCACCACCACGGTGGTCCGCGCCCCGGCCTCGGGCGTGGTCCGGTTCTCGGTTCTCGAGGACCAGGCCGTCTCGATCGGCGACGCGGTCGCGACCGTCACACCCGGCACGTTCTCCGTGCTCGGCTCGCTGACCCCGGAACAGCAGTACCGCCTGATCTCGGCGCCGGCCGAGGGGCAGGTGGAGGTGCCCGGCGGGCCCGCCCCGTTCACCTGTACCGGCCTGACCACGGGCGTCGCCGCCGGCGCGGACGCCGGCGCCGCCGGCTCCGATCAGCAGCCCGACGGCGAAGCCCCGGGCGCCGGTGACGGCACCACGGTGCAGGCCCGCTGCGCCGTGCCCGCCGAGGTCACGGTGTTCCCCGGCCTGACCGCTTCGCTGGTGATCACGAGCGGCGAGGCAGTGGACGCGCTGGTCCTGCCGGTGACCGCGGTGCAGGGGTTGTTCGAGACCGGGGTGGTCTGGGTGGTCGGTCCGGACGACGAGCCCGAGGAGCGCCCCGTGACCCTGGGCCTCACGGACGGGGAGCTCGTCCAGATCGTCGACGGGGTGGCGGCCGGGGACCTGGTCCTCGAGTTCGTGCCGGGCGCCGAGATCGAGCCCATCGATCCCTACGCGATGGACCCGGGGGTCGGATGAGCCTCCTGGAGTTGCGCGGGATCACCCGAACCGTCCGGCTGCCCGACGACTCCCGGCTGGACATCCTGCGCGGGGTGGACCTGAGCGTCGGGGCAGGTGAGCACATCTCGATCGTGGGCAGGTCTGGCACCGGGAAGTCCACCCTGCTGAACATCCTCGGCCTGCTGGACGCCCCTACGGATGGCGAGTACCTGCTCGACGGAACCCCGATCGGCAGACTCGGCAACCGCCGTCGGGCTCGGCGCCGCGGCGACGACTTCGGCTTCGTCTTCCAGCAGTTCAACCTGCTGCCCGGGCGGACGGCCCTGGAGAACGTGATCGCGCCCCTGCTGTACGCACGCGGCCGCACGTTCTGGCGGCGACACTCGATCGCCGCCTCGATGCTGGAACGGATGGGCCTCGGCGACCGGTTGGAGTCCAAGCCCGAGCAACTCTCCGGCGGCGAGCAGCAACGGGTCGCGATCGCCCGCGCCCTGGTCCGTACCCCGCGGGTGATCCTCGCCGACGAGCCCACCGGCGCCCTGGACGTGGACACCGGCGCCGAGATCATGAGCATGCTGGACGAGATCGCCTCCGATACCGGCGCCGTGCTGATCGCGATCACCCACGACCTCGCCGTCGCCGCCCGGGCCACCCGCCACTTCCGGCTCGGCGAGGGAGTGCTCACCCCGATCACGATCGCGCCCCGCACATCGGGCACGCTCGCCGAGCTCGGCGATCCCCTGACCGCGACGGACGTCGTCGACCCGGAGGCCGTCCCGGCCCTCGCAGAGGTCGAGGCGGGACCGGCGTGACCGGGTTCGTCGGTGCCCTGGTCGAGGCGTGGGGAGAACTTCGGATCCACCGCCTGCGGGTGCTGCTCTCGCTCATCGGGGTGGCCGTGGCCGTCGCTGCGATGACCGGGGTGACGGCGCTCGGGGACATCACCCGGCAGGCGCAGGCCGAGCTCTCCGAGGCCCAGAGCGGGCGGCCGGCGACGTTCCGCGTGGACGCCTGGTCCGAGACTGCGACACTGGACGCGACGGCCACGACCGCGGCGTTCCGCGAGTTCGTGGACCGCTACCAGATCGAGCAGGCCTCCCTGGTCACGTACTCGACGATGCCGGTCCGGATGCCGATGGCCACCTGGGACGTCACGGTGCAGGCGGTCGACCCGCCGTACGGGACGATGCACCGGATCGCCCCGATCCACGGGTCCTGGTTCACCGAGGCCGACGCGGACCGGTTCTCCCCCGCCCTGGTCGTGAACGAGGCGTTCCTGCGCGAGCTCGGCGTCGCCGACCTGTCCGGGCACCCGACCGTGCTGATCGGAGCCGGCGAGCCGGTCCTGGCAACGGTCACCGGCGTGGTCGCCGACCTCTGGCCCGGTGCGTACCCGGAGGCCTACATCCTGAGCTCGGCGTACGAGCGCTGGATCCCGCCCAACCCCGAGTACTTCACCGTCCCGGCACTCGAGGTGTGGGTACCACCGGAGGACGCCGAGGTCGCGGAGGAGTATCTGAACCGGGATCTGACCGCCGCCCTTGGCGCCGGGGCACAGGTGCAGATCTACCGCCAGGACGCGTTCGGCATCGAGGAGTTCGACCGGGTCTTCCAACTCGTGGTCACGGGCATCGGCGTGCTTGTGCTGATGCTCGGCGCCCTGAGTCTCGTGAACATCTCGCTCGTCACGGTGCGCCAACGCATCCGGGAGATCGGCATCCGCCGTTCCTTCGGCGCGTCCTCGGGGCGGATCTTCTTCTCGATCATGATGGAGTCGCTGGTCGCGACGGTGCTCGCCGGCGTCGTCGGGGTCGGGATCGCCGTGGTCGCGGTCCGCAATGCCCCGATCGAGTCACTGATCGGCTGGGGCGCGATCCAGGACGTTCCACCGTTCCCGGTCTCCGCGGCGGTCACCGGACTGGTGGCCGCCACGGCGATCGGGGCGCTGGCCGGGCTGCTGCCGGCCCTCGTGGCGGTTCGGGTCAAGCCGATCGACGCGATCCGTTACTGAGCGGGCGCCCCGCGGCCCTGACCCTCGAGCACGGCGTGCGGGTAGGCGTCGGCGCGCCCTTGGAATCGAAGGACGTCCGGATTGCGGATGCGTCCGCCCTGGATCTCGATCGCCCGGTTGATCGTCTCGTCCCCCGACCATCCGGCCGGACCTGCCATGACCGTGCGCAGGAACGGCAGCAGTGCCTCGCTGTTCTCCCACGTCGAGGAGTCCCACAGGTACGAGGGGCTGTGGTCGACGGCGTAGTGGTAGACGTGGTCGCCCACCACGAAGATCGGGTCCGCGAAGCTCGTCGAACGGGCCCAGCTGAAGCCCATCCCGTCATCGCAGGAGACGTCGACGATGAGGCTGCCGGGCCGGAACAGCGCCAGGTCCTGCTCGTGCAGATAGGTCAGCGGCGCCAGCGGATCCTGCAGGGTGCAGTTCACGACGATGTCCGCGTCCGCGAGGAACGGCGCCAGTGGCACCCGGCCTGCCTCGCTGATCACGTGGCTCGGCCGGGACGGATCGTCATCGTGGTCCAGCCGCAGGATCCGAACGGACGGGATCGGGGAGCCGACGGCAGCCACCTCCCGGTTGGTGAGGACGTGTACGTCGTGCACCCCGTGGGCGTTCAGCGCAGTCACGGCGCCGCGGGCGGTGGCCCCGAAGCCGATCACGATGGCGCGCCGGCGCCGCCCGTAGTCGCCGGTGAATCCGCGCAGCTGCATGGCATGCAGTACGGAGCAGTAGCCTGCCAGCTCATTGTTCTTGTGGAACACGTGCAGGCCGAACCCGCCGTCCCTGGTCCAGTGGTTCATCGCCTCGAACGCGATCAGGGTGAGCCTGCGGTCGATGGCGAGCTGGGTGATCGCCCGGTCCTGCACGCAGTGCGGCCACCCCCAGAGGGTCTGCCCCTCGCGCATCTCCGCCAGGTCGCTGGGCTGCGGCTTGGGCAGGACCACCACGTCCACCTCGGCGAGCAGGTCGGTGCGTGAGCGCACGCCGGCGACCTGCTCCGCCAGGACGGCGTCGCTCACCCCGAACCGGTCCCCGTACCCGTGCTCCACGACGATCCGGGCGCGCAGGTCCGCATCGATACGCTCGACGTGGGCGGGGTGGATCGCGAGACGGCGTTCGTCCGCCTTGCGGGAGGTGCCGAGCAGGCCGACTCGCAATTGGTCGGTCACGCTCACCGCTTCTTCTTGCTGACCACGGCCTCCACCGCGCTTGCATGATCCGCGGCACGGGTCCGCTTGTCCGCCTTGTCGGCGCGTTTCTCCTTGAGGGACTTCCCAGCCTTCTTGGCGTTGGACTTGTCGTTCATGACGAACTCCCTCGTTCACAGGGCCGAAACCGGCCCGTACCCCGAGACTAAGCCACCTGGACCTGCCGAACCACCGGTCGGGTCGCCACCGAGCGCAGATGCGCGAGCCGCACGCCCCCGCTGCGACGCCGTCCGCGATGCCGGCGACTGTCCGCCGATCCGTCAACTATGGTTGCCAGCATGGACCCGCAGACCCCGAAGGCCCGATCGGGCGAGCAGCTCGCCGCAAGGGTCCACGCACTGCTCGGACCCAGGCATCCGGTGTTCGCCGTCGCGACGGTCATGCCCGATGCGGTGACCGTGGCCTCCCGCGGCGCCGATCTGCACGCCGACTACGAGATCGCGTCTGTCTCGAAAGGGATCACCGGACTGCTCTACGCGGACGGGATGGACCGTGGGGAGGTACGTCGCGACGCGACCCTCGGCTCGCTTCTCCCGCTGGGTGGTACGCCCGCCGCGGACGTGACGTTGGCGGCGGTCAGCACCCATCGCTCCGGGCTGCCCGGGCTGCCGCGGTCCGCGCATCCGTGGCGCCGCACGATCACCCTGTGGCGACATGGGACCAATCCCTACGGTGAGACCCTGGCGCAACTGCTCGACCAGGCTCGAGGGGTCCGGGTGGGCAGGCCACGGGTCCGCTACTCCAACTTCGGGTTCGAACTGCTGGGCCATGCCGTAGCCAACGCCGCCGGGATGACCTTCGCAGACCTCGTCCGCGAGCGCCTTGCCCGGCCCCTCGGGCTCGATCGCGTGTACGTCCCGGCGACCACCGGCCAGCTTCGGCCGGGCGCGCTCACCGGCGCCACCGTGCGGGGCCGGCCGCGCCAGCCCTGGACCGGGGAAGCGCTGGGACCGGCCGGTGGCATCCGCTCCTGCATCGGGGACCTGGCCAGGCTCGCGGTGGCACTGCTCGCCGGCTCGGCGCCCGGCATCGCCGCCCTCGACCCGGTCGCGCCGCTCGGCATGGGCGCCCGGATCGGCGCCGGCTGGGTCACCACGCCGGTTGACGGACGTCCCATCACCTGGCACAACGGGGGATCCGGTGGCTTCCGATCCTGGTTCGGGCTCGACCGCAGCGCGGGTACCGCCGCAGTCATCCTGACGGCCACCGCGGCCTCGGTCGACCGTCCCGGCTTCACGCTCCTCGCCGAGCAGAGTGGACCCGTGAGTGGCTGAGGCGGGCATCACGCCACGGCAGATCGGCGGTCGGGGGCGCAGTAGGCTCGGTCCACCATCACCCAGCGACATCCGAGCAGAGGACCCCCACGTGATCAGGAAGCCCCTGCTTGCCGTCGTCGGCATCATCGCCATCCTGATCGGAATCGTCTGGGCGGGCCAGGGCTCGGGCCTCCTGCCCGGCAGCGTCATGACCGGGGACCCGACGTGGCTCGTGATCGGCCTGATCTTCATCGTCGCCGGCGCGGTCCTGGGGTACCTCAGCACGCGCGGCCGGTCCTGGCGCAACCCGAACGGTCCGCCCGGACAGCACTGACAGCACCGACACGACTGACGACACTTCCAACACCGCCGACGACGCTCCGGCGGCACCGCTGGTCGGCACCACCCGCGGTGTCAGAGGTCGTAGAGCACCCGCACCGGCGCGTGGTCGGAGAACCGCGCCTCGTAGGTGGGCGCACGGTCGATCACCGCGTCTTTCGCGCGCTCGGCGAGGGCCGGCGTGGCGAACTGGTAGTCGATGCGCCACCCCGAGTCGTTCGTGTACGCCTGACCGCGCCAGGACCACCACGTGTACGGGCCGGGGCCGTCGCCGCCGAACCGGCGGCCCAGGTCCACCCAGTCCTGCTCGTCGATCCACCGGTCCAGGTAGGCACGCTCCTCGGGGAGGAACCCCGCCGACCGGCGGTTCGTCTTCCAGGCCTTCAGGTCGACCTCGCGGTGGGCGATGTTCAGGTCGCCGCCGACGACGACGCACCGGCCGGTGGCTGCCAGTTCGCCCATCCGCGCGGTGACGGCATCGAGGTGCGCGTACTTGAGGTCCATCGACGGTGTCCCGGCCGTCCCGGAGTGCAGGTAGGTGGAGACCACGGTGACCGGCTCGCCGCCGAGCTCGAGGTCCGCCTCCACCCACCGGCCGACGTCCGCCTCCGGTTCGTCGGCGGAGAGCCCGATCCGGACGGCGGTGAACGGCTCACGGGCGGCGACCGCGACCCCGGCCCGCCCCTTGGCCGCGCCCTCGGTGTGCACCACGTGCCAGTCCGGGCCGAGGTGCTCGGCGAGGATCTCGTCCGTGGCCCGGACCTCCTGGAGCAGCATCACGTCCGGGGCGTGCTCGGCGATCCACTCCCCCATGCCCCGGCGGAAGGCGGCCCGGATGCCGTTGACGTTGACGGAGCCGATGCTCAGCACGTGACCGATCCGGACAGTCGGGTGCCGTCGGCGATGGTCGTGGGCTGCTCGGCGCTCACTTGCACGTCGCCGACGCAGACGATGCCGGCGCCGAAGGTCACGTCCCCGGTCACGTCCAGGCCGGTGCACTCCCGCAGCGACGGTGGTCCGGCCGGGAACCGGGCCTCGAAGTCGGGAACGAGCTTGTAGTGACCGTCCAGGCGGATCGCCGGTTCGTCGTGCGTGATGACCGAGTTCACGACCGAGTCCGCATCGAGCTCGAACACGTCCGAGCGCAGCAGGAGCAGCTCGTTGGTGGTCTTGACGGGCCGGAACCGGCGCCGCGGCACCAGCAACGCCTGGGAGCCCTCGAAGGCCTCCACCGCCGTGCCCATCGCGGACTCGATCTGGATCACGGGCGTCGAGGAGGAGTCCGAGGGATCCACGGTCTTGCGGTTGACCACGATCGGCAGGCCGAGCACTCCGTCCCGCTCGTCGAGGAGCCGCTCGAGCACGTCCAGGTCCACCCACAGGTTGTTCGTGTGGAAGTACTGGTGGCGGTCGTTGTCCTGGAAGTGGTGGTCCTCACCGTCGGCGACCATAGCGCTGTCCCGCAGGATCATCCGGCCGTCGCTACGCCGGCGGGCCAGGTGCCCGCCCTTGCGGTCGTTCGCGGTGCGGGGGCAGACCTCGGCCGCATACGGCACGCTCTGCTCGAACATCCACGCGGCCACGTCCGGGTCGCAGGTGGCGCCGAGGTTGTCCGCGTTGGACAGGAACACATACCTGATCCCGTGCGCGCGCAGGGCGCCGAGCAGACCGCTGCCCTGGAGCGCGACGTAGATGTCCCCGTGTCCCGGCGGGCACCACTCGAGTTCCGGGTCGGCCGGCCAGTCGACGGGCGCGAGGGTGTCCGCCGCCAGCTTCGGCTCCGCGTTCTGCAGGAAGTCGAGCGGCAACCCGTCCACGGCGAGGTCCGGGTACTTCTCAAGGATCGCGAGGGACTCCGACCGGGTCCGGAACGAGTTCATCAGGATCAGCGGGAGCTGCACGTCGTGCTGGGCGCGCAGGGCGAGGACCTGCCGGGCGATGATGTCGAGGAACGTGAGCCCGTCCCGCACCTCGAGGGCGGACTTCGGCCCGGTCATCCCCATGGACGTGCCGAGCCCGCCGTTCAGCTTGATGACGGCGGTGCGAGCCAGGGCATCACGGCGCTGCTGCGGGGTGGCGGCGAAGTCGCCGAGCGCTGGGACCTCGCCGAGCGGCTCGATGGTCTCCTCAGGGATCAGGCCCTGCGCTCCGGCCGCGAGGTCGCGCCAGTAGTGGGCGAATACGTTGATCGCCCGTGGATCGATGCCCCGCGCCTGCATCTTCGTGATGGCTGCCTGCAGCCCGTCCTCAGTCATGGCACCAACCCTATGACGAGCCGACGACGGCGGGCGCCGGGCGTCCATATGGCGCCCGGCCTGTCGGTGGTGCCACCGGCCGGGCCGATCCCGTCGGACCGTCGAGGAAGCCGCCAAGGCGTCGAGTCAGCCGGGGCGAGCCGCCTGAATCGACCCCTTGGCGACTGACAGTCGCCGCCCGAGGCTCAGGCGACGCGGCGCTCCGCGGCCTCGACGGCGTTGCGGAACAGCAGCGCGATCGTGGTCGGGCCGACACCGCCCACACGCGGAGTGATCGCCCCGGCGACCTCCGCGCAGGACTCGTCCACGTCCGGCAGCAGGCGCTTGCCCTCGTACCGGACCCCGCCGCCGATCACGGTGACGCCCGGGGTGAGGTGTTCGGGTTGCAGGATGCCGGGCACGCCGGCGGCCGCGATGACCACCTCGGCGCGCCGGGTGTAGTCGGCCCAGTTCGGGACCCCGGTGTGCACCACGGTCACGGCCGCGTTCGCCGTCGGGCGCTTCTGGCTGAGCAGCAGCGCGAGCGGACGCCCGAGCGTGGTGCCGCGGCCCAGGATGCACACCTCGCGCCCGGAGATCGGGATCTCGTGGTGCGCGAGCAGCGCCTCGATCCCGGCCGGGGTGCATGGCACCGGTCCCGGCATGCCGAGGGCGAGGCGCCCCATGTTGACCGGGTGCAGCCCGTCCACGTCCTTGTCCGGGTCGAGCGCGAGCAGGGCGGCGTCGAAGTCGATCTGCGGCGGTGTGGGGTGCTGCACCAGGACGGCGTCGACGTCGGCCGCGTCGTTCATGTCGCCGATGGCGGCGAGCACGTCCGCCTGGGTCGCGTCGGCGCCGAGGTGGATGTGCGGGGAGGTGAAGCCGAGCGAGGCGGCCTTCTCCTGCTTCATCCGGATGTACCCGGCGCTGGCGGAGTCGTCCCCGACCAGGATCGTGCCGAGCCCCGGAGTGTGACCGGCAGCGATCAGCGCGTCGATCCGCGGGCCGAGCTCGGCGAACACCGCGTCGGCGACAGGCTTGCCCGGCAGCAGTCGCGCGCTCACTGCTGCAGGCCGGGGTAGAGCGGGAAGGCGTCGGTGAGGGCCTTGACCCGGGCGCGCGCGGCGTCCAGGTCGGCGCCGGAGCCGGCCGCGAGGACTCCGCCGATGATGTCGGCCACCTCGGTGAACTCGGTCTCCCCGAAGCCGCGGGAGGCCAGCGCCGGGGTGCCGATCCGCAGGCCGGAGGTGACCCGCGGGGGGCGGGGGTCGAACGGCACCGCGTTGCGGTTCACGGTGATCCCGGCCGCGTGCAGGAGGTCCTCGGCCTGCTGACCGTCGAGGTCCGAGTGCCGCAGGTCCACCAGGACCAGGTGCACGTCCGTGCCACCGGTGAGCACGGACACGCCGGCGGCGGTGACGTCGGAGGCGGTGAGCCGCTCGGCGAGGATCTGGGCGCCGGCGATGGTGCGGCGCTGCCGGTCGGCGAACTCCTCGCCGGCCGCCACCTTGAACGCGACGGCCTTGGCCGCGATGACGTGCATCAGCGGGCCGCCCTGCTGGCCGGGGAACACGGCCGAGTCGAGCTTCTTGCCGAACTGTTCGGAGTCGCGCGAGAAGATCACACCGGACCGCGGGCCGCCGAGGGTCTTGTGCACGGTGCTGGAGACCACGTCGGAGTGCGGAATCGGGTTCGGGTGCAGCCCCGCGGCAACGAGGCCTGCGAAGTGCGCCATGTCCGTCCACAGGTACGCGCCGACCTCGTCGGCGATCGACCGGAACGCCTCGAAGTCGAGCTGGCGGGGGTAGGCCGACCAGCCGGCGATGATCACCTGCGGCCGGGCCTCGAGCGCCTTCGCCCGCAACGCGTCGTAGTCGATCCGGTGGGTCTGCTCATCCACGCCGTAGGACGCGACGTTGTAGAGCTTGCCGGAGAAGTTGATCTTCATGCCGTGGGTGAGGTGACCACCGTGGGCCAGCTGCAGCCCGAGGATGGTGTCGCCCGGCTTGATCAGGGCGTGCAGCACGGCCGCGTTCGCCTGCGCGCCGGAGTGCGGCTGGACGTTCACGTACTCCGCGCCGAACAGGCTGGCGGCCCGCGCGATGGCGAGGTTCTCGGCGATGTCCACCTGCTCGCAGCCACCGTAGTAACGGCGACCGGGGTAGCCCTCGGCGTACTTGTTGGTGAGTACCGACCCCTGTGCCTGGAGCACGGCGCGCGGGACGAAGTTCTCGCTCGCGATCATCTCGAGCGTCTCACGCTGGCGGGTGAGTTCCCCCTCGAGCACGGCGGCGATCTCGGGATCGAGCTCCGCGAGCGTCTGCTCGTTGACGGGGATGGTGGACGTGGGCTGGTTCATGCTTCCTCCGCAGGCGATGCAGTGATGGGTCTCATCGGATCACTCCAGGCCCAGGCGGGCGACCTCGAGTCGAGTTACTGCATCGCTCCCCGGTGGTGATCCACCTCGGCGCCAGTCGCGATGGGTCCAGCCTAGCAAGGCCGAAGGCCCCGCCGGGGTCAGGCCTCCGCGGGCGACGAGGTGGCCTCGTCCGTCTCGGTCTCGCCGGTCTCCATCTCACCGAGGATCTTGCGCAGGTAGGCGTAGGTGAGGTCGCCGGCGTTCTGGTCGTACTGGTGCTCGAAGCCGTGCTTGGCGTAGAGGGAGAGGTTCTGCTTGGAGTCCTGCCCGGTGAACACCCACACCTCGTTGGTCTGCTCCGGCAGGTAGCCGAGGACCGACATGAGCAACTGGGTCCCCAGGCCCTGGCCCTGCAGGTCCGGCACCACCGCGAGGCGGCCGAGCAGGGCCCGGTCCTCCTCGAGGCCGACCCGCACCGAGCCGACCAGCCGAGGACCGATCCACGCGCCGAGCGTGACGACGTCCGCCCGCGCCAGGTCCTCACGCAACTCGTCGAACGTCTGCGTCAGGGCCGGGATGTGCGGGTCGTCATACAACTGCGCCTCGGTCACGAACGCGGCCCGACGCACGGTCAGCAGCTCGCCCGCGTCCTTGTCCTCGACGACGTCGATCCTCAGCTCGTCCATGCCCCCATCCTTCCACTCCGCCGCGCCCGCGCGAACCCGAACCGCCCGGGGACGGCTAACCTCGCGGTGTGACGAACGCAGCCACCTCCCCCGAGCACTGGGTCCTGACCCTCTCCTGCCCCGACCGACCTGGGATCGTGCACGCCGTCGCCGGCGTGCTCGCCGCCAACGGGGGCAACATCACCGAGTCCCAGCAGTTCGGCGACGCGGGCACGGGGCTGTTCTTCATGCGTGTGCAGGTGGAGTCCGCGACCGCGAAGGCGGATCTGGAGGCCGCGGTGACGGAGGTCGCCGAGCAGTTCTCGATGACGTGGACCCTGGACCGCGTCGGCCGCCCGCTGCGGACCGTGGTGATGGTCTCCACCGCGGCGCACTGCCTGAACGACCTGTTGTTCCGCGAGCGCGAGGGCCGGCTGCCCATCCACGTGGTGGCCGTGGTCTCCAACCACACCCAGTTGGCGCCGATGGCGCAGTTCTACGGGGTGCCGTTCCACCACATCCCGGTCACCTCCGGCACCAAGCCCGCTGCCGAGCGCGAACTGCTGGACCTGGTCGACGAACTCGACGTGGAGCTCGTCGTGATGGCCCGCTACATGCAGATCCTCTCCGACGACCTGTGCCACGCGCTCGAGGGCCGGATCATCAACATCCACCACTCGTTCCTGCCGAGCTTCAAGGGTGCGCGGCCGTACGCACAGGCGCACGACCGCGGCGTGAAGCTCATCGGTGCGACCGCCCACTACGCGACCGCGTCCCTGGACGAGGGACCGATCATCGAGCAGGACGTGGAGCGGGTCACCCACGCCGACGACGCCGCCGAACTGGTCGCGATCGGTCAGGACGTGGAGCGACGGGTACTCGCCCGCGCGGTGCGCTGGCACGCCGAGCACCGGGTGCTGGTGGACGGCCACCGCACGGTGATCTTCCGCTGATCGTCACCGCCCGCTGCACCGTGTCGGTCCGGTCGGGTACAGCACGAACGCCCCGCCGGTCCGGCGGGGCGTTCGTCTCTGAAGAGCCATGGTCGACGGCGGTCGTCGCCGTCCGTGCCGGTCGCGCCGCTTTACGGGCGGTACTCTCCCGGGCGCGGGCCGGAGTCGGAACCCGGCGCCGGGTAGCCGCCGGGCGGGGTGACGCCGGGCGGCGTGGCGCCGCCGGACGAGCCGGAGTACGCGGTCGGGTCGAAGTTGCCGCCCGCGGTGAACGACGCTGCCTTCTTGGCCTTGTTGTAGCCGATCAGCCCGCGGATGCCGACGATCAGGCCGGCCAACATGAAGTACCAGGGGAAGTAGTACCGACCCCCGGTTGAGCTGCTGGCCGCGATCCCGAAGCTGACGGCGAACACGAGCACCGCGGCGGCGAGGATGCCGAAGCCGATGAGGGCCGAGTTGCGGGCCTTCTTGATCTCCTCCTGCGCGAGTGCCGCGGATGCCGTCCCTGAAACCCCGCCGTACGGCGAGGCACCGGGTGCAGCCGAGTCCGGACCGTAGCTCGGGTTCTGCCCGGAGGACGCTCCGTATCCCGGGTTCTGCCCGACCATGGGCGCTGCCGAGCCTGCGGCGGCGGCATCGTCGACCCAGTAGTTCCAGCCGGCCGGCGCCGGCGGCCACGACGGGTCCGGCTGCCAGCCCTCGGGCGGGGTGAAGTTCGGCGGGACCTGCCACCCCGGCGGGGCGTTGAATCGTTGGCTCATGCGGAGCAGCCTAGGGCAACCGCAGGGCCACGCCGGTCAGCGTCCATGGGGACAGATGCCCATCTCGGTGCCCGCATCGCACCCATGACCACGCCCACCCGAGGGCCGCTCACCTGGCGAACCGGAGCGTGCAGATCTGGAACGGCCGCAACGCCACCGTGGCGCTCCCGCCGTCGGCCTGCGTGAGCGCGCCCGACCCGTCGTTGCGGGGGCGTTCGAGCAGGTCGGTCTCCGTGACCGATATCACCGGGAAGTCCGCGGTGACCGCTGCGCGGGCCCGCCCGCCGAGGGACTCGTACAGGCGCACGATGACGTCCCCGCTGCCGTCCTCCGCGAGCTTGACGGCCTCGATGACCACGGCGTCGTTGTCGGTGCGCACCAGGGGCGCGACGAGTGCGCCGGAGCCGGTGACGGTGCGCACGTGCAGGTTCATCCGGTACCCCTCCCGCACGGATTCGGCGATGCCCGCGCCGGGGCGGATGCTCGAGCGCAGCACGTGCTCGCCCTGGTCCGCGTCCGGGTCCGGGAACAGCGGGGCCCGCAGCAACGACTGCCGGACCACGGTGATCGGCCGGCCGGCCGGGTCGAGGTCGGCACGGATGTCGTGGCCGTAGGTCTGGTCGTTCGCGACCGCGACGCCGTAGCCGGCCTCGCCGACGTGCACCCAGCGGTGCGCGACGGTCTCGAACCGGGCCGCGTCCCAGGAGGTGTTCGTCGCGGTGGGCCGGTGGATGTGCCCGAACTGGATCTCGGAGGTGGCCCGCTCGGCCTGGACGTCGATCGGGAACGCGAGCTTGAGCAGCTTCTGGCGCTCGTGCCAGTCGACCTCCGTGGTGATCTCCAGGGAGCCATCGATCAGCTCGAGCCGCTGGGTGATGGTCGAGGAACCGAACCGACGGCGAACCACCAGTCGGGCGGTCGTCGCCCCATCTCCGGCGGGCTCGGCGACGATCTCCTCCGCGGTGTCGAGGTCGCGCACCACGTGGCGGTAGTGCGCGTCGATGTCCCAGGCGTCCCACTCGTTCGGGATGTCCCGGTGCACCTGGAGCAGGTTCGCGGCCATCCCGGCGGGCACCACCTCGCGGTCGGCGGTGAGGTCGCGCAGCGAGGTGACCAGGCCGCGCGGGTCAACGACCACCCGAAGGTGGGCGTTGCGCAGGACCCAGCCCTCGCCGTCGGGCTCGATGGTGGCGCCGCCGGGCTCCACCGAGCCACCTACCGCGGCCCCGCCGAGGGCCGGCACACCTGCCCGCGGGAACGGCCCGGCGTTCAGGGCGATCCGGTCGTCGCCGGAGCCGGCCAGGTGACCGAGGGCGGTGCCGATCAGGGCCTCGAGCTCGGCCTCGATGAGGGCGTAGTTGCGCTCCGCCTCGCGGTGCACCCAGGCGATCGACGAGCCGGGCAGGATGTCGTGGAACTGCTGCAGCAGGACCAGGCGCCAGATCCGCTGCAGCGCGTCGGCCGGATAGTCGGCCCCGGCGCGCACCGTGGCCGCCGTGGCCCACAGCTCCGCCTCCCGGAGCAGGTGCTCGCTGCGCCGGTTGCCGGCCTTCGTGCGGTGCTGGGAGGTGTAGGTGCCGCGGTGGTACTCGAGGTACATCTCGCCGGTCCAGGTGGGCGGGTCGGCGTACTCCGCGCGGGCCTGCGTGAAGAAGGCCTCCGGAGTGGACAGCGTCACCTTGGGCGAGCCCTCGAGGTCCGCGGTGCGCCGGGCCGCGGCGAGCATCTCCCGGGTGGGCCCGCCACCGCCATCGCCGTAGCCGTAGGGCAGCAGCGAGGAGTTCGCCCGGCCCTTCTCGGCGTACTGGCGTTCGGCCTTGGCCAGCTCCGCGCCGTTGATCATGGAGTTGTAGGTGTCCACGGGCGGGAAGTGGGTGAAGATCCGGGTGCCGTCGGTGCCGGCCCAGGCGAAGGTGTGGTGAGGGAAGGAGTTCGTGTCGTTCCAGGAGATCTTCTGGGTGAGCAGGAACTCCTTGCCGCTCGCGCGTGCGATCTGCGGCAGCGCCGCGGTGTAGCCGAAGGAGTCGGGCAGCCAGACCTCCTTGGGCTCCACGCCGAACTCGTCGATGAAGAACTGGGTGCCGGCCACGAACTGGCGGGCCAGCGCCTCACCGCCGGGCATGTTCGTGTCCGACTCGACCCACATCCCGCCGACCGGGATGAACCGCCCCTCGCGGACCCGCTGCGCGATGCGCGCGTACAGCTCGGGGTAGAACTCCTTCATCCACGCGTACTGCTGGGCCGAGGAGCAGGCGAACGTCACGTCCGGGTCGGCGTCCATCAGGTTCAGCACGTTGGAGAAGGTCCGGGCGCACTTGCGCACGGTCTCCCGGACCGGCCACAGCCAGGCCGAGTCGATGTGGGCGTGCCCGACGGCGTGCAGCCGGTGCGCGCTCGCGTGGGCCGGGGCGGCCAGCACGTCGGCCAGGCGCTCGCGGCCGACCGCGGCCGTGCCGGCCAGGTCGTCGGGGTCGACGGCGTCCAGCATGTCCTCCAGGGCGCGCAGGATCTGCGCACGCCTGGGTGAGGTGGCCGGCAGCTCGAGCATGAGGCCCTGCAGGGCGTCGACGTCCTGGTTGAGTTCCCAGACGTCGACGTCGAGCAGCGCCAGGTCCGCGGCCCGCAGCTCGTAGATCTCCTCGGTGCCGGCCGTGGCCTTGTCGCCCATGGGCGTGGGCTTGATCCACTGTCCGTTCGGCACGTCCGGGTTGGCGGCCGCCTCCACGTAAAGGTCCACCCACTCCCCGGGTGCCACGTCCAGCGGCAGGTAGTGGTTGCGGGGCTCGAGCCCCTTGAGGAGCACCCCGTCGGAGGACCAGATCGCGCCCTCGGTCTGGAAGCCGGGGCCGGCTCCGGAGAAGCCCAGGTCGACCAGCAGTTCCAGCCGGACGGCACCGGCGCCGTCGGCGGCGAGGTCCTGCGCCCACTCGGCGGGCACCTGCCCGCGCAGGTGGAACCAGACCGTGCTCCACGGCCGGCCCCACGGGCTACCGATCTCGAACGGGGTGTAGGTCTGGCTGAGCGCCTCGGCGAACGGCACCGGTTCGTCCGGGACCTCCCAGGCGGTGACGGTCAACGGGGTGCGGGAGCGGTAGCCGGCGGTCTCGAGGCGCTCGGCGACGAAGCGGCGAAGGCGGTGCTCGGTGCGGGCAGTGGTGTCATGCACGGCGGTTTGTGACTCCGATGTCGGTGGCGGGGACGTGGCCACGGACAACCGTAGTCCGATCCGGGCGATGCCCATACCTCCATACCGGCCCGTACCGCCGCGTGGCACGGACCGCCGGGCGGGCCCCGGTGGTATCAATGGCGTACGTCACCTTCCGCCAGGGGGAGAGAGCAGGAGCAACCGTGTCCGAGTCGCCAACCAATCTCGTCTCCAACCTCGCCAAGGGGGCCTGGTACTACCTGGCGTTGCGCGGGGCCATCGCGATCGTCTTCGGCATCCTGGCCCTGGTCTGGCCGGAGAAGGTCCTGACCGCGTTCGTCCTGCTGCTCGGCATCTTCTGGGCCGTCGACGGCGTCCTCGCGATCGTCCACGGCATCCGCACCCGGGGTACACCCGGAGCCGGCACCGAGATCTTCTTCGGGATCCTCGGCGCGGTCGCCGGCGTGTTCCTGATCGTGCAGCCGGACGTGGGAGCCACGATCCTGCTCATCGTCGCCGGTGTCTGGGCCATCCTCGGTGGTCTGCTGCTCATCGTCTCCGCGGTGCGTGGCCGTCGGAGCCTCGGTGCGGCGTGGACGCTCGGGCTCGCCCTCGGCGTGATCACCCTGGCGTTCGGCATCTTCCTGGTCGCGGCACCGGACGTCGCCGCCACCACCTTCGGGATCCTGCTCGGCATCTACGCCCTGCTGGCCGGGATCGTGCTGGTGCTGATCGGCCTGAGCGTGCGCGCCGTCGGCCGCGCGGTCGAGACGCCCGCTCAGTAACCAGCCGAACCCGTCCAGTAGGGGCGCCCGTCCTGCAGCAACGACGACGGCGCCCGTCCACACGCGAGGTGGACGGGCGCCGTCGGGCGTACGCGGGTCAGGCCCGACTCAGATCAGACCCAGACCCTTGACGGCGTCGCGCTCCTCGGTGAGCTCGGCCACCGAGGCGTCGATCCTGGCGCGGGAGAACTCGTTGACGTCCAGGCCCTGGACGATCTCCCAGGTGCCGCCGGTGGAGGTCACCGGGAACGAGGAGATCAGGCCCTCGGGGACGCCGTAGGAGCCGTCCGAGGGGATCGCCGCGGAGGTCCAGGAGCCCTCGGGGGTGCCGTTGACCCAGTCGTGGACGTGGTCGATGGCGGCGTTGGCAGCGGAGGCCGCGGAGGACGCACCGCGTGCCTCGATGATCGCGGCGCCGCGCTTGGCGACGGTCGGGATGAACGTGTCCTCGAGCCAAGCCTGGTCGTCCACGACCTCGACGGCCGGGCGGCCCCCGATCTGCGCGTGGAAGATGTCCGGGTACTGGGTCGCGGAGTGGTTGCCCCAGATGGTCAGGTTCCTGATGTCGCCGACGGCGGCGCCGGTCTTCGCGGCGAGCTGGCTCAGGGCGCGGTTGTGGTCCAGACGGGTCATCGCGGTGAACCGCTCGGCCGGGATGTCCGGGGCGTTCGCCTGTGCGATCAGGGCGTTGGTGTTCGCCGGGTTGCCCACGACGAGGACGCGGATGTCCTCCGCCGCGCCCGCGTTCAGAGCCTTGCCCTGCGGCCCGAAGATGCCACCGTTCGCCTCGAGCAGGTCGCCGCGCTCCATACCTGGGCCGCGCGGGCGCGCACCGACGAGCAGCGCCACGTTCGTTCCCTCGAAGCCCGCCGTCGGGTCGTCGAAGATGTCGATGCCCGCGAGCAGGTCGAATGCGCAGTCGTCCAGCTCCATCGCGGTGCCCTCGGCCGCCTTGACCCCCTGCGGAATCTCCAGCAGGCGGAGCTTCACCGGGGTGTCCGCGCCGAGCAGCTGCCCGGAGGCGATGCGGAACAACAGGGCATAGCCGATCTGGCCGGCGGCCCCCGTGACCGTCACGTTGACGGGCTGAGTCATGGTCGAACTCCTGTCTTGGTCTGGTGACCAGGAGCGCGGAGCGCGGGCATTCGAGGATGAGCGCGTCGGGGAACTCCTGGGCGGTCTGCCACCGGCCGCGCCGACCCGCAACGGAGCGGGGCGGCCGGTATGCGCCACCAGATTACTCGACATCGAGATACCCGGCGCCGTCGGCGTCCACGTTCAGCGGACTCCCAGCCCGGGGTGAGAGGCTAGGCACCGATCACGCCCTCTCTCGACGGGATACTCATGACCAGCACCACCATCGTTGACGACACCGACCACGACGAGGCGGAGGACGCGTACGTCGTCGAGCGGCCACGCTCACTGGGCGAACGCCTCGGTGCCGAGTTCGTCGGCACGTTCATCCTCATGTTCCTCGGGCTCGGTCTCGCGGTATATGGGGGGATCCTCTTCAACGCCGACCAGGTGGCCGAGGCGCTCGCGTGGGGTGTGGCACTGATGGCCGCGATGGCCATGTTCGTGTACATCTCGGGCGGCCATTTCAACCCGGCTCTGACGCTCGGAGCCGCGATCACGGGCCGTCTGCCCTGGTCCGCGGTCCTGCCGTACTGGGTGGCGCAGGTCGCCGGTGCCGTCGCCGCCGCCGCGTTGCTGTTCATCACGACTCCCGCCGAACTGCCGACGCAGCTGCAGCTGGAGTCGGTGCGGGCGCTATTCGCGCAGTCCGCGAGCGGCTTCGGCGAGAACTCGACCTTCGCCCGCGCCTCGACCGGGGCGATCAGCACCACGATGCTGCAGGTCCTGATCGTCGAGGTCGTCGCCACCGCCCTGTTCGTGGGGGTGGCGCTCGCCGTCACCCGGACCACGACCTCGATCCGCCGCGGCTACTCGGCGGCGATCGTGACCGGCCTCTTCTACGGTCTGCTCTCGGTGGCCACCGCCTTCGTGGCCGGCGGCGCGATGAACCCCGCCCGCGCCACCGCGATCGCGGTCTTCTCCGAGAGCTGGGCCCTCGGTCAGGTGTGGCTGTTCTGGGTGGCACCGCTGCTCGGCGGGGCCATCACCGCACTGCTGTTCACGGTGTTCGCACCCGAGCCCCTTCCTGTCGCCGAGTACGACGACGAAGATTACGAAGAGGACGAGGACGACGACTTCGACGGGGACGAGGACACCGACGACGAGGCCGTCACGCACGGCGCCGCGTCGATCACCCTGGACGAGACGACCGACGGCCCCGACGAGGTGGTCAACTGGTCCGAGGTCGACGAGGACAAGACCGACCAGGCCGAGGCTGAGGACGACCAGGCCGGCGACACCGCGGACGCCGAGCGCGAGGACGACCAGGACGACGACGAGTCGCCGGCGCCCGAGGGCACCACTCGCCCCTGATCGCCTCGACCGCCGGACGCACGCACCACCGGGGGCGTGCGTCCGGCGCTCCGGCCGGCGCGGCCTGCGTGGGCGTCAGGTCAGATGGCCCCGACCGGCGCGGTGACGGCGAACACCGCCATCGCCAGGGCCGTCACCAGCAGGAACGCCGCGTCGAACCCGCGTGAGCGCGCGGAAATGCCGTAGGGGCCGGGCCGGGGCGCGACGGCGCGAACGAGCGCCAGCACCGCCAGCTCGGCGGCGAACATGACGGACGCCGCTCGCGCACCGATCAGGAACGACGACGCCACGATCAGGACCATCGCGAGCAGTGCCACCCACATGACGGCGTGGCTGCGTGGCTGCGCCGGGATCGGCACGTCGGCCGGCGCGCTCGTCGGAACGGTCACAGAAGCGAGCGTACCCGCCAGCCCTCGAACACCCGGTCGCTGGCGGGAGATGCCGCCTGTGGACAGCGCCCCGGCCGTGAGATGTCTGCCCTGCATGATCGGGTCATGGCGACCGATGACAGGCCCAGGCGGGAGGAGCATCATCGGTGTCATGACGGCGATGCCATGCACGGGTCGTGGTGGGCAACGCCAGACGGTCGGCGAGCGCGCTGCCGTTCGCCGGCCGTTCGGCGTCGACGTCGTCCCGGCGGACCTCGTCCGACCGGCGCCCTGACCGGCGCACCGGTCAGCGCAGGTCGAGCCGCATGAGCACGCGGGGAAACCCGTTGATCACGGACGTCGTGTCCGCGGCCTTGACGAAGCCGGCTCGCTCGAAGAGCGTGCGGGTGCCGACGTACGCCATCGTCAGGTTCACCTTCTTCCCGTCGTTGTCCACCGGGTAGCCCTCGATCGCCGGTGCACCGTGGCTGCGGGCGAACTCGACGGCGCCGCGGAGCAGGTCGTGCGAGATCCCCCGCCCGCGGTGCCCGGGCCGGACCCGGATGCACCACACGGACCACACGTCCACCTCGTCGACGTGCGGGATCCTGCGGTTGCGGGCGAAACTCGTGT
Source organism: Occultella gossypii (assembly GCF_019947135.1). Taxonomy (GTDB): domain Bacteria; phylum Actinomycetota; class Actinomycetes; order Actinomycetales; family Beutenbergiaceae; genus Occultella; species Occultella gossypii. The sequence continues at coordinate 82,218 of NZ_JAGSHT010000015.1, forward strand.
CTGCCCGCGGGTGGACCGCCGCCCAGCCGACGACGTCGCCGGCGTCGTAGGCGAGAACCCCGGGCGGCGGGTCCTGCCGCACGAGCTGCGCAACCCGCTCACCACGGTCGGGGCCGACCAGCGCGAGGTTCTGCTTCGACGGGATCCGGTAGCTCAGGCACCAGCAGACGTTCGCGTCGGGCCTCTTGGGGCCGACCAGGGTCCGGACGTCGTCGAAGGAAGCCGCGGGACGGATCTCGATCGCCATCCGTCGATCGTGCCACCTGGACCGGACATTCCCGTTGAGCCCACTCGCCGACGGCGGCGGTACCGTGGGAGGCGTGAGTCACACCACCAGCCGGCGTCCGAACCGGATCGTGGTGGTGGGTGCCGGGCTGGCCGGGCTGCGCACCATCGCCGAGTTGCGCGAGCAGGGTTACGCCGGGCACCTGACCCTCCTGGGCGACGAGGGGGTGCCCCCCTACGACCGCCCGCCGCTGTCCAAGGAACTCCTCACCCGCGCGAGCCCACTGTGGCTGGCGGGCGACCTCGGCTACGACCTGAGCTCCCTCGTCGACGAGACCCGCCTCGCTGCCCCGGCCGCCGGGCTGCGCCGGACCGGTGACGGGCTGGCCGTGCAGCTGTCCGACGGCGCCGAACTCACCGCGGACGCCGTGGTGGTGGCCACCGGGTCCCGGCCATTGCGCCCGCATGGCTGGGACCACGCCCTGGTCCTGCACTCGGCGACCGACGCCGACGTGCTGCGCGCCACGATCACGCCCGGCGCGCGGCTCGTCGTGGTCGGCGCCGGGTGGATCGGTGCCGAGCTGGCGGGCGTCGCCGCGGCCGCGGGCACCGCGGTGACCGTGCTCGAGGCCGGGCCCACTCCCCTGGGCCGGCAGCTGGGTCGCGACCTGGGCGGGCGCACCACGCCGTGGTACGCCGAGGCCGGGGTGGACCTGCACACCGACGCCACGGTCGCCCGGGTGGAGGCGAACGGCGTGCACCTGGCCGACGGCCGCGCCTTCACCGCCGACGTGGTGCTGTGCGCCATCGGCGCGCGCCCGGCCACCGACTGGCTCGGTGATGCCGTGCCCCGGGAGGCCTCCGGGCACCTGCGCGTCGACGCAGGCGGCGCCACGGTCACGCCCGGGGTATGGGCGGTCGGGGACGTGGCGGCACGGCCGCACCCCACCCTCGGCCGGGTGCCCGGCGGGCACTGGTCCGCCGCGCTGAGCGACCCCGCGCCGTTGGCGCGGGCTCTGCTCGGCTTGGACGACGCCGTGCTCGCGGAGCCCGCACCGTACGTGTACTCGACGCAGCTGGGGCACCACCTGACCGTGTTCGGGCGCCTCCACGGCACGGACGGCGCGCCGGTGCACCTCGTCGACCGCGGAGACGTCGGCGCGGGCCCGTGGACCACCCTCGCCCTGGAGGATGACACGCTCGTCGGCGCGGTCATCGCCGACGCCCCCCGCGAGGTGGCCGCCGTCCGAAGACTGCTCAGCGGCACCGACCTCGCCCGGCTCGACCCCGTGCTCGCGGCGGACCGGACCGCGAAACTCCGCTCCGCCGTCGTGCCCTGACCTCGGCGGGCACCGCCTGCGACGGCGGCGCCGCGCCAGGGTCAGTGCGCGAAGTGGCGCGTCCCGGTGAGGTAGAGGGTGACGCCGGCGGCCCTGGCCGCGGCGATGACCTCCTCGTCGCGCACCGAGCCGCCCGGCTGGACCACGGCGCGCACACCGGCGTCGAGCAGCACCTGCAGGCCGTCGGCGAACGGGAAGAACGCGTCCGAGGCGGCCACCGCTCCGCGAGCGCGATCGGCCCCGTCGGCCCCGTCGAGGTCGGCGTTCGCACGCTCCACGGCGAGGCGGCAGGAGTCGACCCGGTTCACCTGGCCCATGCCGATGCCCACGGACGCGCCGGCGTTCGCGAGCAGGATGGCGTTGGACTTCACGGCCCGCACCGAGCGCCACGCGAACTCCAGGTCCGCGAGGGTGGCCTCGTCGGCCGCTTCGCCGGTCGCCAGGGTCCAGTTGGCCGGGGCGTCGCCGTCGGCGTCGATGAGGTCCGCGTTCTGCAGCAGCATGCCGCCGGAGATGTCCCGCAGGCCGCCGCCGGAGGGCGCGGAGGCCACCGTGAGCAGACGGATGTTCTTCTTCCGGGTCAGGATCTCCAGGGCCGCATCGTCGTATCCCGGCGCCAGCACGACCTCGGTGAAGACGTCCTTGACCTGGTTCGCCATCGCCTCGGTGATGACCTGGTTCGAGGCGATCACACCGCCGTACGCGGAGACCGGGTCGCACGCGTGCGCCTTGGCGTGGGCGTCGGCGATGTCGGTGCCGACGGCGATCCCGCACGGGTTGGCGTGCTTGATGATCGCGACGGTCGGGGCGTCGCCGTGGTCGTGGGCGGCACGCCACGCGGCGTCGGCGTCCACGTAGTTGTTGTAGCTCATCTCCTTGCCGTGCAGCTGCGTCGCGCCGGCGAGGCCGGGCTCACCGAACCCGTCGGTGTACAGCGCGGCGCGCTGGTGCGGGTTCTCCCCGTAGCGCAGCACCGCGGTGCGGTCCCAGGTGGCGCCGACCCAGCCGGGGAAGCCGGAGCCCTCGTCGTCCGGGGCCACGACGTTGCCGATCCAGGACGCGACGTGCACGTCGTAGGTGGCGGTGTGCCGGAACGCGTCCGCGGCGAGACGCTGCCGCTGGGCGAGGCTGAACCCACCGCCCTGCGCGGCGGCGATGACCTCGTCGTAGCGGGCCGGGTCCACCACCACAGCGACGCTCGGGTGGTTCTTCGCGGCGGCGCGCACCATGGACGGACCGCCGATGTCGATCTGCTCGATGCACTCGTCCGGGCTGGCGCCGGAGGAGACGGTCTCCGTGAACGGGTACAGGTTCACGATGACCAGGTCGAACGGCTCGATCTCGAGGTCGGCCAGCTGCTGGACGTGGTCGGCCTTGCGCCGGTCGGCGAGGATCCCGGCGTGCACCCGCGGGTGCAGTGTCTTGACGCGGCCCTCGAGGCACTCGGGGAAGCCGGTCAGCTCCTCGACCCGCGTCACGGGGACCCCGGCGCCCTCGATCACGCCGGCGGTGGACCCGGTGGAGACGAGCGCGACACCGGCGGCGTGCAGCGCGGTCGCCAGTTCGGGCAGGCCGGCCTTGTCGTAGACCGAGACGAGGGCGCGGCGCAGAGGAATGAGATCGGTCATGGGCGTGAACTCCTGGTTCGATGGTCCGAATGGTGCGACCCGAGACGAGTCGCTCGACGACGACGTGCACCACCGCGGCACCCAGGCGATCGGTGCGCTACAGATTCGATCCTTCGGCCGCTCCCAGGTGGTGCTCCACCTCTGACGCCAGTCACGACCGCGGCCAGTCTAGCGCCCGACGGCGGTGGCCGGCCCGGGCGCGTCGGGTCGCCGATCCGTGTCGCGGGACTGCCGTTCCCTGGTAAAATATTGGTCAAGTCTCGTTCAGGGCTGGCCGGACAAAGGGGTACGGACATGGGAAAGACACCATCCGCGTGGTACGTGCGGGCATGGCGAGCCGTCCGCGGATTCGTCGCCGAGATGTTCGCACCGAGCGAAGCGACCGACACGATCGGCACGAACCAGGCGAAGATGCATCCGCGCGTGACGCTGCGCGGCAGGACGATGAACGGTGGTTGGGGGCCGTAACCACGAGCCGCCCACCCGGCGTCCTTCCGACCTGCGAAGTACCATCTCGGTCATGTCGACGATCGAGACCGGCCGGCTCACGATCCGGCCTCCGGTCGAGGAGGATCGCGACAGTTTCGTCGCAATGTTCACCGACGAGGCGTTCACCGTCTTCTCCGACGGCGTGCACGACGTGGCATCGGCCAATGCGCGGTTCGACGGGATGCTGCTCCTGGCCGACGCAGTCCCGTACGCCAAGCAACCGGTGATCGAGCGGGCGACCGCCGCGATCGTCGGGTACACCGGCGTCGGCACGGCCGTGGTCGACGGACTCGACCGGCTCGAGTGGGGCTGGCGGTTCGTGCCCGAGGCGCGCGGCCGCGGGTATGCCACCGAGGCGACGACGGCATTGCTCGCCGTTGCCGACCGGTTCACCGACGGCGAACTGCTCTGCCTCATCGATCCCAGGAACGCGGCATCGCGGCGTGTGGCCGACAAGGTCGGATTCCGCTGGTGGAAACGCATCGACTGGATGGACGATCCGGCCGAACCGACCGACCTGCTCATTCGGACGGTCGGAGCCGGCGGCCCGCCGCTGCTCACCCCCACGCTCGGCTGACGCGGGGCCGTCGGTCGTCGAAGGCCGCGTCGGCCGTCGATGAACCTCAGCCGTCGATGATGAAGTGCCGGCCCTCGACCCGCCAGGACTGGCGGGCCAGTCTGCCGGTGTACTCCACGAGCTGGGCCCGCTCGGCGACCTTGATCCGCTCGGTCAGGGACTCCTCGGTGTCGTCGTCGAGCACCGGGACCGCGCACTGGGCGATGATCACGCCGGTGTCCACGCCCTCATCGACGACGAACAGGGTCGCACCGGCCAGCTTCACCCCGTAGGCAAGTGCCTCCCGTGGGCCGTGGATGCCCGGGAACGACGGCAGCAGGGCGTTGTGGGTGTTCAGGTACCGCCCGCCGAACTCGGCGAGGAACCGGGCGCCGACCAGCTTCAGGAAACCCGCGGAGATCACCAGGTCGGGTGCGTACTCGGCGACGGCGTGGGTCAGGGCCGCGTCCCAGGTGTCCCGATCGGGGTGGTCGCCGAGGCGCTCGACGAACGTCGGGATTCCCGCTGCGCGGGCGACGTCGAGTCCGGCGCAGCCGGGGCGGTCCGCGCCGACGGCCACCACGACCGCGCCGTAGGCCGAGTCGGCCGCCGCCTCGAGCAGCGCGGCGAGGTTCGACCCGCCGCCGGAGATGAGGACCACGACCCGGGTGGGGCCACGGCCTGCTTGGACGTCTGATCCGGCGTGGGCGGGCGTGGGAGTGGACACAGCGTCCGACTGTAGTCCGTGCGGATGTATGGGTGGCGAGCGCGGGCCTCGGATCTGGGAGAATGGACACTGGTCGTGGCCGCTGGACGCCGGAGGAGGGTCGGATGAGCAATCCTTATGCCCCGCCGGACCCGTCGCGGCCCAAGCCCGACCCGGATCGGCACAGCGCCCGGCGACCCGGTCTCCCGTCGGGAGCCCGCATCGGGACGGATCGAAGGGCCGAGCCGCCCCGGCCGGCGCCGACACCCGAGCAGCTCATCGAGATCAGCCGCTCCGTCATGTTCTTCGGCCTGCTGCTGCTCGCCGCGGTGCTCACCTCCGGTCTGCCGATCCCCTGGCAGGTCGCTGCTCCGGTGTTCGCGGCCGGCGCCATCGTGGTGGGCCTGCGGACGATGGGCCGGATCCGCCGGGCCGGCGTGCGCGGCATGATCTCGGTGTTCCTCACCGGCGGCATGGTGCTGTCCGCCCTGATGCTGTTCTCTTCGGTCACGTTGCTCTCGCTGTGGCCGGCCCAGGTGGAGCGCCAGCAGTGTCTCGACTCGGCACTGACGATCGCGGCCCAGGACCGGTGCGAACAGCAGTTCAGCGAAGCCGTGGCCGAGCGGTACGGCACCGGCGGATCCGGCGGCTGAGGAGGTCGCGGGTCAGGACCGTTCGTCGGGCCGGACCTCGCCCCACCAGGACCGCACCACACCACGCAGGGCACGGAAGGCGCGGGCCGTGGTCGGGTGTCCGAGGATCACGACCACCGACGCTCCGAGCAGCACCTGCCAGCCGACGGCGAAGGCCACCGCGCCCGCGTCGGCCCCGACGACCGCCATCCGGCCGGGGCCGATCCCGCCCGAGCCGGCCCCGACCGCGACGGCGACGACGGCTGCGGTCAGAGCCACGGCCACCACGACCGCCGCGACCGAGCGGAGTAGGTCCTCCTTCGCCGATGCCCGGTGCAGCCACCACCCGGCGGCCGCGCCAGCGAGAACCCCGAGCACCACCACGATGCCGAGTTCGCCGAGCAGGCTGCCGGGCTCCGGCAGCGCGCCGAGCGCCGGCACCACGGGGAGCGGTCCGGCGTCGATCCCGGTGGGTGTGAACGCCGTCCCGTCCCCCACCGAGAATCCCGGGCCGGCCACGAAGGCGAGCGCCCACATCATCAGCGTCGGTACGAGCAGCAACTGCGCGAACACGGCGATCACCGTGCTCACCCCGTCGGTGTGCAGGCCCTCATGGAGGTCGAGGATCTGGTCGAACGAGACGACCACCGCGGCCACCACGGCCGCCAGCGACACGATCGCCAGTGCCACCAGGATCCGCACCCCGGCCCGCAGACCCAGGACGAACCAGTCCGGGACCGACTCGGCGAGGCGGGTCACGGCACCGGGCAGCCGCGGGTACCGGCCGCGCTGACCGAGCAGCGACCCGGCCACAGCCACCGCGAGCGCACCGGCGAGAGCCCGGGCTCCGCCGTCGACCCCCGCGAACGCGACGAGCAGACCGGTGACGGCGACGTACGTCGCCGATGCGATCAGCAGCGACGCCCATCCGGCGAGCTGGGCACGGCGCACCGCGGCCGACATCAGGAACACCGACAGCGCCGTGACCCCGATCGGCACCAGCGTGATTTGGAGGCCGCCGAGGGAGAGCGACGCCCCGTGGCCGAGCAGCCACGCCGCGGTGCCCACCCGGGCCGCCTCCAGCCAGCCGGCCTCCCCGAGCGCCGGCGCAGCGGCCGTGGCCACGTACGCGGCCACGGCCGGGATCACCAGCACCAGCCACCCGAACAGAACCGCCTCCGCGCCGGCGAGCAGTCCGCGCACGGAGTGCTCCGGCAACCGGAACGTCGGGCGACCGCCGCCGCTGCCATAGGCCTCGTGCTCGATGACGCGCGGTGGGATCGTCGGCGGGCGGGTGGTGGTACTCATCGCCTCCCATGGTCACCCGGATCGGCCCGCGCGGGCCGTTCGGCGCGCGGGTGAGTCAGGAACTGGTGAGGATCACGAGTTCCTGGGTGGCGCGGGTCATCGCCACGTAGCGGTCGACCGCGCCCTCGATCCCGGTGCCGAACGACTCCGGGTCGATGAGGACCACGAGGTCGAACTCGAGGCCTTTCGCCAGCTCCGGGGTCAGCGCCCGGACCCGGTCCCGGCCGGCCTCGCCCAGCGGCCGGGTACCGATCACGCAGGCGATCCCCTCCGCGTTGTCGGCGAGCCAGCGGTCCAGGATCTCCTCGAGCTCGTCTGTGTCGCCGTGCCGCACGGGTGTGCCGGTGCTGCGGATCGAGGTCGGCACGTTCGCGTCCGGGAGTACCGCGCGGATCACCGGTTCGGCCTGCGCCATGACCTCCTCGGGGGTGCGGTAGTTGATGGTCAGCGAGGCAAGGTCCATCCGCTCGAGCCCGATCCGCTCCAGGCGGTCCCGCCAGGACTCGCGGAACCCATGCCGGGCCTGGGCCCGGTCCCCGACCACGGTGAAGCTGCGGGAGGGGCACCGCAGCAGCAACATCTGCCACTGAGCATCGGTCAGTTCCTGTGCCTCGTCCACCACGATGTGCGCGAACGGCCCGGCGAGCGGATCGGCGACCACGTCGCCACCCACGGCGCTGGAGTCGATGAGCTTGTCCCGCATGTCGTCCACGCGCAGCATCTGCATGACGCCCATCTCGCTGTCGTCGGTGGCGATGAGGTCCTCGACGACGTCGTCCATGTGCGCGCGTTGCTCGGCCAGCGCTGCCTCGCGCAGGCGGCGGCGGCGCGAGGCCGCCGGGTCGCCGAGCCGCTGGCGGGCGGCGTCCAGGAGCGGGAGGTCGGCCTCGGTCCACGCCTGGGGCTCGTCGCGCTGCAGGCTCCGGATCTCGTCCCTGCTCAGCCACGGGGCGCTCAGGCGCAGGTACGCGGGGACGGACCAGAGGTCGCCGACGACGTCCGTCGCCTCGAGCGTGGGCCAGGCGCTGGTCAGGGCGCCGCGCAGGTCGGCGCTGCGGCGCAGCGCGGTGCGCACCGCCTCGACGTCCTCCTCACCGTCATAGGAGTCGAGCAGGATGGTGAGCAGTTCCTCGAAGATGTCCTCGCGGGCCTCGTTGTGCGGGGTGGTCGCGTCACGCGCGGAGAACGCCTCCGCCCAAGCGTCCGGGCTCACCCGGAAGTCGGCCGATTCGGTGGTCACCGCCACGGCGTCGGCCGGGGGCTGCTCGTAGAACGCGACGGCCCGCTCGATCGCGCCGACCATCTCGGCCGATGACTTCAGGCCGGCGACGTCCGGGTCCGTCTCGGCGCCCGCCGCGGGCCCTTCGGGCACGAGGTCGCGGATCGTGGCGGTCTGCACGCCCTCCTCGCCGAGGCTCGGCAGGACGTCGGACACGTAGGCGAGGTAGGGCTGGTGCGGGCCGACGAAGAGCACGCCACCGCGGCGGTGGCCGAGCCGGGGGTCGGAGTAGAGCAGATAGGCGGTGCGGTGCAGGGCGACCACCGTCTTGCCGGTGCCGGGGCCGCCGTCGACGACGAGGGCGCCGTCCGAGCCGGCCCGGATGATCGCGTCCTGGTCGGCCGCGATGGTGCCGAGCACGTCCCGCATCCGGGGCGACCGGCTGCTGCCGAGGCTGGCGATGAAGGCGGACTGGTCATCGAGGGCGGGATTGCCGTCGAGCCCCGCCAGGCCCTCGCTGGTGAACACCTCGTCCCAGTAGTCGGTGATCCGGCCGCCGGTCCAGCGGTAGCGGCGACGGCTCGCCAGGCCCATCGGGTTGGCGTGGGTGGCGCCGAAGAACGGTTCGGCAGCCGGTGAGCGCCAGTCGACCAGCAGGCGCCGGCCGTCGCTGTCGGTAAGGCCGAGCCGGCCCACGTACACGGGGGTTGTGGCCAGGCCCGCGGGGTCGTCGCCGGCGACCATGCGCCCGAGGCACAGGTCGAGCCCGAACCGCCGGAGCAGACGCAGCCGGGCGGTGAGCCGGTGGATCTCCTGGTCCCGCTCGAGGGCGGCCTGGCCGCTGCGGCCCGGGGACCGCCGGGTCACCTCGAGCCGGTCGGAGAGGTCGGCGATCTGTTCGGCGAGGGTCGCCTCGATCGCTGCGAAGTGGTGTTCGTCGACACCGATGAGGGCCTCGTCGGCCTTGGCGGTGAGGTGGTCGGGGAGGTCGAATGCGCTGGTTCGCAGGGGATGCATGCCCGTCACTCCAATCTGAGGTTGGTCACCTTAGATCGGAAATTCGCACCTCATGAGGCCGCGCGAATTCTGTTATAAATGAAAGGGCGGGGAACATGCGATGGTCCGCGTGAGCAGCATGGATGCTGCACCACCCACGCGGACCGTAGCCTCAGCCGCCGAGCAGGTCGCGCGCGAGCGCGGCGGTCTCGCTCGGGGTCTTGCCGACCTTCACGCCTGCAGCCTCGAGGGCCACCTTCTTGGCCTCGGCGGTGCCGGACGAGCCCGACACGATCGCGCCGGCGTGGCCCATCGTCTTGCCCTCCGGGGCGGTGAAGCCGGCGACGTAGCCGACGACGGGCTTCGTGACGTGCTCGGCGATGAAGGCCGCGGCGCGCTCCTCGGCGTCGCCGCCGATCTCACCGATCATGACGATGACCTTGGTCTCCGGGTCCGCCTCGAACGCCTCGAGGGCGTCGATGTGGGTGGTCCCGATGATCGGGTCGCCGCCGATGCCGATGGCCGTGGAGAATCCGAACTCCCGCAGCTCGTACATCATCTGATAGGTGAGCGTGCCGGACTTGGAGACCAGTCCGATCGGGCCGGCGCCGGCGATGTTCGCCGGGATGATGCCGACGTTGGAGCGTCCGGGGCTGATCAGGCCGGGGCAGTTCGGGCCGACCAGTCGCACGCCCTTGCTGGCTGCGTAGTTGTAGAAGACCGCCGTGTCGTCGACCGGCACACCCTCGGTGATGATGACCACGAGGGGCACGCCGGCGTCGATGGCCTCGATGACCGCGTCCTTGGTGAACGCGGGCGGGACGAAGATCACCGACACGTCGGCGCCGGTGGTGGCGACGGCGTCGGCCACCGTGCCGAACACGGGCACCGAGGTGGTGGTGCCGTCCACGTCGAAGTCGACGGCGGTGCCGGCCTTGCGGGGGTTCACGCCGCCGACGATGGTGGTGCCGGAAGCCAGCATCCGGGTGGTGTGCTTCTGGCCCTCGGACCCGGTCATGCCCTGGACGATGACCTTCGAGGTCTCGTTGAGGAAGATCGCCATGTTCTCAGTTGTCTCTTCTGCGTCTCGTAGGTTCTCGGGTGCTCAGCTGTTCGCCAGTTCGGCGGCCTTGTCGGCGGCGCCGTCCATGGTGTCCACGACAGTGACCAGCGGGTGGGCTGCCTGGGCGAGGATCGCCCGGCCCTCCTCGACCGCATTGCCGTCGAGGCGCACCACGAGCGGCTTGTTCGCCTCGTCGCCGAGGATCTCGAGGGCCTGCACGATGCCGTTCGCAACCTCGTCGCAGGCGGTGATGCCGCCGAAGACGTTCACGAACACGCTCTTGACCTGCGGGTCGTTCAGGATGACGTCGAGCCCCGCGGACATCACCGCGGCGGACGCGCCGCCCCCGATGTCGAGGAAGTTGGCGGGCTTGACGCCGCCGTGGGCCTCTCCGGCGTAGGCGACGACGTCCAGGGTGCTCATCACGAGGCCCGCGCCGTTGCCGATGATGCCGACCTCGCCGTCGAGCTTGACGTAGTTGAGGTCCGCGGCCTTGGCCTTGGCCTCAAGCGGGTCCGCGGCGGCCTTGTCCTCGAGCTCGGCGTGGTCGGGGTGCCGGAAGTCGGCGTTCGTGTCCAGGGTGACCTTGCCGTCAAGCGCCACGATCTCCCCGGCACCCGTCTTGACCAGCGGGTTCACCTCGACCAGCGTGGCGTCCTCGTCGCGGTAGACGGTCCACAGCTTCTGGATGGCGGCGGCGACCTTCGGAGCGACGTCGGCGGCGAAACCGGCAGCCGCGACGATCTCGTCGGCCTTGGCCTGGTCGATCCCGACCTGCGGGTCGACGGGCACCCGGGCCAGCGCCTCGGGACGCTCGACCGCGAGTTCCTCGATCTCCATGCCGCCCTCGACGCTGGCCATGGCCAGGTAGCGGCGCTCGGAGCGGTCCAGCAGCACGGAGAAGTAGTACTCCTCGGCGATGTCGGCGCCGGCGGCGATCATGACCCGGTGCACGGTGTGGCCCTTGATGTCCATGCCGAGGATCTCCGACGCACGGTCGGCCGCCTCCTGCGCGGACTTCGCCACCTTGACACCGCCGGCCTTGCCGCGGCCACCGATCTTCACCTGCGCCTTGACGACCACGACCCCGCCGGAGTCACCGAGCAACTGCTCCGCCGCGGCCCTGGCCTCCTCGGGTGTGGTGGCGACGATGCCGCCCAGCACGGGTACGCCGTGCTTCTCGAACAGATCTCGTGCCTGGTATTCGAACAGGTCCACCTGCGTCGCGCCCTTCTATTGCCCGCTGTCATCGGATGCCTCGACATCGAGACTTTCCCTCGAACTGTACCGCGCACCGGGGCAGGCGCCCGACGAGGCCCCCTACCGCACCCTCAGGCCGTCAGCGTCGCCAGAGCGGCCCGGACCACGTCCGAGAACAGGTACATGCCGTCCATGTTCGGGTGGATCAGGTCCGGCTGGAGCTGCTCGGGATGCGCGGTCGCCGCTGCGTTCCAGTCCGCCACCGCGACGTTCGGGTACTCGGCGGCGAGGTCGGCCAGATTCTGGTTGGACTCCGGCACCCAGCTGCTCGACCCGTAGATGTTCACGAGCACCACGAACCGGTCCGGGCCGAGCAGGTCGAGTGCCGCCCGGACGAGGTCCGGATCCCGCACGCCGGCGTTCGTGCCTGCGGCGATCACCACATACTCACGTACGGAGCCGGCCTCGACGGCGGCCTGGATCGCGGCCAGGACATCCGGCCACTGCCGGTTCGACTGTGCGTCGATGCTGATGCCCGGCAGGTCTGCGGTCAGGCCGGGTGCGGCCACGTACAGCATCGAGTCACCGAAGCCGGAGATCTGCTCCCCGAGCGGCACGGGCGGCGCAGCGGGATCCTCGTCATCGGCCGCACCGGCCGTCGGGGCGTCGGTGGCCGGCTCCTCGGTCGCCGGGGCCTCGGTGGCCGGCGCCGCCGTGGCGGCCTCGTCGGTGCCGTCGGTGGCCGACTCACCCTCCGCCGTCGCCCCGTCGTCCGCGACGACCTCGTCGGCGACGGCCCCGGTGTCCTCGACGACCGCGGCCGCGTCCGCGATGGCGATCTCCACCTGGGAACGGTCCGGTGCGGTCGCGAGCGCCGCGGTGAACAGGGACACGCAGGCCACGCTTGCGACGACGCCGAGGCGCGGGGCGGTCAGGCGCCCCGGAGCCGCGATCGCGTCCAGAGCACGGCGGCTCGCCTCCCGGAAGCCCAGTTCCCGGATCGGGTTCTCGATCCACCGGTAGCAGGCCGCCGCGATCACGAGGGTCGCCAGCACGGCCAGGCCGCGCTGCACCCAGTGTCCGGGGGTGTCCATGCCGACGCGGGGAGCGAACGCGGCGATCAGCAGGATCACGGGCCAGTGCCACAGGTAGATGCCGTACGAGCGCTCCCCGATCCAGGCGAGCGGTCGCAGCGAGAACACTGCGGTGAGCAGCGTGCCCGGGCCGGGCAGGGCTCCGACGATAGCCGCCGTGAGCAGGGACGCCGCCAGAATGCCGCCCCGGTAGGCGATCGGGCGGCTCGGGTCCATCCAGAGCATCAGCGCGATCAGGCCGGCCAGAGCCGCGAGCGCGATGAACACGCGGCCCCGTCGCCAGAACCGCGTGGCGAGCAGGTTCCAGGACTGCCCGGCGGCGCTGACGGCGAGCGCCGCCCCGATCATCAGGCCGAACGCGTGGGTGTCGGTGCCGTAGTAGACGCGGGTGGCGTCCTGGCCCGGTGTGTACAGCACGGCCATGGCGATCGCGGATGCGGCCGCGAGGACGAGCAGGAGTCCCACGCGCTGCCGACCGGTCCGGGTGATCGCCATGATCACCGTGAACAACAGGGGCCAGAACAGGTAGAACTGCTCCTCCACGGCCAAGGACCAGAAGTTCACGAACAGCTGCGGCGAGGTGGCGTTGAAGTAGCTGGAGCCGGCTCCGATCTCCAACCAGTTGTTGGAGAACGTGAGCGCACCGGCAACCTGTCGGCCGACGTTGACCAGCAGGTCCCCACCCGCGAACACCGCCAGCGAGACCGTCGCGAACACCACGACCACGAGCGCGGGCAGCAGCCGCCGCGCGCGCCGGGTCCAGAACCGGCGCAGGTCGATCCGCCGGTTCCCGCGCAGTTCCCGCACGAGCAGGGTGGTGATCAGGAACCCGGAGATCACGAAGAAGATGTCGACGCCGAGGTACCCGCCGGGCAGGCTCAGCGGGCGCAGGTGAAAGATCAGGACGGCGATGATCGCCAGGGCACGCACGCCGTCGAGCCCGTCGATCCTGCCGGTGCGCAGAGCCTGCGCGGGGTCGCCGGGGTCGGCCTGCTCACGGCCCTGCGCGCTGGGCGCGTCAACGCTCACGATCTCCTCCGGTCCGACTCGCCACTTCCCTCGGACCGAGCCTAGGGCGCGGCGCACGTTTGTGGCATGACCGTTCCCGGCGATGCGCCGAATCGGGCCGGCCGTTGCTCACCGCCCCCGAAGCGGCCAGGTCACCCCCTGGTACACGTCCAGCAGGGGCCGGATCTCGATCGTGTACTCGCGCGGCAGCAGCCGCGTGGCCTCGATCACGTCCGCCATGGTCGGCGCCTCGACGACGTAGAAGCCACCCAGCTGCTCGACGGACTCCGCGTACGGCCCCTCGGTGACCGGCCGATCCGGGCCGGCCCCCGGCTGCAGCGTTCGGGCCCGCTCGGGGCGGGCGAGGGCATCGCCGTAGAGGACCGCGCCGCGGGCCCGGACGGCATCGGTGAAGCGTGCATAGGCGTCCAGTACGGCCTGTTGCTCGGTGTCGTCACTGGCGTCCCAGCGGTCGAAATGCTCCGGCTCGGTCATCAGCACCAGGAATTTCATCGGGTTGGCCTCTCGGTCGGTGATGGGCTCTCATCAATGATGACGGCGCAGGCCCGGGCGGATCGAGGGTCTCAGCCGACGGACTCGGTGACGATCGTGAGCAGGGCGGCTTCGGCGCCGGTCACCACGGCCGCGGTGTCGGTGCTCGAGACCCAGCCGCCGGGATAGTCGTGCCGGTCCAGTTCGACGCCGGTCGCGACGTCGACGCGGACCACCTCGCCGGGACCGCCTTCGGCGCCGGCGACCGCCGCCACGAGCACGCCGCCCGCGGCGAGGTAGCCCTGGCTGATCTCCCCGGCGCCTTCCCCGGCGCCGACCACCCACAGCGGCTCACCGGTCTCGACGTCGATCGCGGTGAGCAGATCCGATCCGGTGGAGATGGCCCACGCCCGGTCCTGCCCCACGTGCACCGGGGTCACCCGGGCCGGCACCTCCATCGTCAGTCCGGCGCTCCCGGGTTGCTCCCAGCGGGTGGAGCCATCGAAGCCGACCGAGGCGAGCGGCGGATCGTCGGCGGCCAGGTCCTGGGCGAGGCACCCGGCGATCGCGACGTCCCGTGCTGCGAGCGCCTCACCGAAGCACGGGCCGGCGGGGTCGCCGGAGGTGAACTCGGGGATCTCCGTGGTCCAGTCCATCAGGTAGGAGGCGATGAGGCCCTGCTCGCCCCAGCGCTGGACGACGGCCAGGTCGGGTCCGACCTGTTCGATGTGGTTGTGCTCGTGGGTGTTCACGGCGCGCAATTCCTCCGCGTGTTCGGCGCCCCACCCGAACTCGCGGGCGTCCACAGCGCCGCTCGCGGGGTCGAACCGTTGCACGGTGAGCGCGACGTCGGTGAGCTCGACGCTCCACACCTCCGCCGTCGCGGGCGCCAGGACCGTGGTGATCGTGCCGGCGCTGGGTAGGTAGGGGTCCCGGATGGCTCCGGTCGCGGCGTCGATCGTGACCACCCCGGCGCGGTCGGGTTCGGTGCCCGGACAGGGCGGACCGTCCGAGGACAGCGCGATCACGTCCGATTCGGGCAGTTCCGTGAACCGCCACTGCCGGCACCCGCCGAGGTCGTCCGGGGCCAGGCTCCAGACCTCCTCGCCGGTGGTCCAGTCGACCAGGGTCAGCCGGGTGCTCGCACCCTCCGGTGAGAGCAGTGCCACTCCGGACGCGGTGGCCAGCACCGTCGGGTCGTAGTAGTCCTCGACCACACCGGGGAACTCCCAGAGGACCGCCCCCGCGGCGTCATAGGCGGCGACATCACGGGTCGTGGTGACCTCACCGTCCACGCTCTCGCCACCCGCCTCGCTCGACACCGCCTCGCCGACCGCCAGCACCGCCGTTCCGACGGTCGAGGCCAGCAGGACCGACCCTGACGGCACCTCGACCCAGTCCCCCGTGGTCGGGTCGGCAGGTTCGGGATCGGTGGTCTCCGCGCCGCTCGTCGGGCCGGTGGAACCGGAACCGCCGGGGCTCTCCGGTCCCTGCGGATCGGAGTCCGCGCAGCCGGCGGCCACGAGCAGCAGTCCCGCTCCGATGGCGGTGAGCAGGCGCCCGGTGACCGTGCCCGGACCGTGGAAGCCGACCCGCTTGGTCGACATGGTGTCCCCCTCGTCGATGTCTCCTCGCCGCCCACCCTCGCAGACCTCGCCCGCTCCCGCAGCACCGGAACCTCGATCCGGTCCCTGAGGCGGAGTGCCCTCCTCCGCACGGGGGAGACCGCACGCGCGGTGCCTCCGTCGCGCGGGCGAACCTCGGCCCCGAGACGCCGTCAGCCATTGCCGAGGCCCGGCTCCGCTGTTAGCAAAGAGGACATGACACAGATCACGGGGGACCTCAGACCATCACGATCACGCAGCGCTGCGTTCGCCGCACTGGCGGCCGCCGGGCTCCTGCTCGGCGGCGCCACGGCCGCCGGCGCGGCCCCGTCCGCGGGCGCCGAACCCACCCCACCGCCGGCCGACGCCACGCAGGTGGAAGCACCGATCCCGGACCTCGTCTGGGAGGCCTGCGGCGACGGACTGGAGGACTTCGAGTGCGCGAGCGCCGAGGTGCCCAGCGACTACGACGAACCGTACGGCCCGACCACGACGATCGCGCTGACCCGGCTTCCGGCCACCGACCCGGAGCAGCGGATCGGCTCACTGTTCCTGAACTTCGGCGGCCCGGGCGGCCCCGGGGTGGCGAACCTCCAGGCGCTCGGCCCGCAGGCGTACGGCCCCGAGCTGCGCGCCCGGTTCGACATCATCGGCTTCGATCCGCGCGGCGTCGGGCTCTCGGACCCGGTGACCTGCTTCCGCAACGCCGACGCCGAGGCTCGATGGGCCTCGAACCTGGCGGCGTTCCCGGTCGGCCCGCTCGAACAGGCCCGGTTCATCGGTTCCTGGGCCGTGGCCGGTGCCTCCTGCACGGCGATCTCCGGTGACCGGATCGCCACCTCCTCGACGGCGAACGTGGCGCGCGACATGGATCTGTTGCGCCAGGCCGTGGGCGACGCCGAGCTGAACTACCTCGGCTACTCCTACGGCACGTACCTCGGCGTCACCTACGGGGCGCTGTTCCCGGACCGGATCCGTGCCCTGGTGCTCGACGGCACGATGGACCCGGAGTCCTACACGGGCCTGGATGACGACCGGACCATCGGGCGCCGGAGCGGCCAGGCGGTCGCCGCGAGCGAGACGTACGCGCAGTTCCTGCGCCTGTGCGCCGAGGCCGGACCGCAGGGCTGCGCGCTGGCCGCGCTCGGGGACCCGGCGCGGGTGATGGATGACCTGTTCGCGCAGTTGCAGGCCGAGCCGGTCGAGGTGCCGCTGGGCGACGGGACCACCATCCCGATCGGCTACGACGACGCCGTCACCACGATCTTCTCGTCGCTGTACGCCCCGGCCGGCTGGGCCGACCTGGCCGCCGCGTTGGCCTCGCTGGTGCGGGTCCCCGAACAGGCGGGCACCCTGTCCGCCCAGCAGGACTCGCTCGGCAACGACTCGATCCAGGACCTGCTCCGCCGGGTCGGGATCCTCGAGGACTACCCCTCGATGGGCGGCGCGCTGGCGAGCATGTGCGTCGACGGCGAGCACCCCGGCACCGCGTACGACTACCCGTCGCAGGCGGCCGCGGCGGAGGCGCAGGCACCGCACTTCGGCACGGCCAGGGCCTGGGTCGGCATCCAGTGCGAGTTCACCCCGGTGGCCGACGAGGACCGGTACACGGGCCCCTGGGAGCAGGGTACCGACGCCCCGGTGCTGGTCATCGGCACCCGCTACGACCCGGCGACGCCGTACGCGTTCACGCAGCCGTACGCGGACCTGTGGCAGGACGCGCGGATGCTCACGGTCGAGGGCTACGGCCACACCACCCTGGTCACCCCGAGCGCGTGCGCCGACGCGGCGATCACGAACTACCTGATTGACCTCGAGGCCACCGACGGAGCGACCTGCGAGCAGGACCTCGCCCCGTTCACGGCGGCGGCGCAGGAGCAGGTGCCGGCGACCATCCCGGTCGGCTGACCGGAGGAACAAGAAACTGCCCGACGGCGGGGCGGTGCACCCGGGTGCACCGCCCAGCCGGCGGCGGTGGGTCAGCCCGGCCGGACCACCCGCACCAGGGTGCGGTCGTCGCCGGCCAGGCCCACCGCGGTGTCGGTCGCGCGGAGCAGCAGCGGCCCGACCGTCAGGCGGTCGATCTCGGCGCCCGTGGCCGCGTCGACCGTGATCACGATCTTCTCCGGACCGGGTCCGGTCTGCAGACTCGCCACGACGACGTCCACCGCGGCGAGGTAGCCGTACCCGATCGCCCCGGACCCCTCGCCCGCCCCGGCCACCCAGAGCGGCTCCTCGCTCGTCCGGGCCATGAGCGTCAGCAGGTCGCCGCCCGTCGAGACCAGCCACCCGGAGGACTCCATCGGCCGGTCGAACACGTCCATCGCGGGAAAGCCGTCGACGACGAAACCGGCCTGAGCACCGGGCAGTTCCCAGTACTTCTGCCCGTCGTAGGAGAACGAGGCGACGCCGCCGGAGATGCCGTCGTCATAGACGACGCCGGCGAGGCACGTCCGGCCGGCCGCATCGTTCAGCGCGACCCACTCGTGGAAGCAGTCCGCAGCCCCGGTGAACTCGGACGCAACGCCCGCGACCCAGTCCAGCACGATCCGGCCCGCGGCTGCGTACGAGTCGTTCCAGACCCCGATCACGGCGACGTCGTCGTCGAACGGCTCGATCCAGTACGTCGGCCGGTCATAGCCCGTGCGGATGGCTTCGACGGACCCGTCCGACCACGGGATCGACACGCTCGTGCTGTCCCCGGTGACCGGGTCGAACCGGACCGCGGTGAGGTCGGCATCATCCGAGCCGACCGCCCAGATCTCGTCGCCGACCTCGGTCGGCCACACCGAGCCCGGTAGGTCGAGAGTATCTCGGGGCGCACCGGTGGCCGCGTCCAGTGTCACGACGCCCTCGTCCTGGTCGCACTCGGAGGCCGACGCGGTCAGCACGACGACCTCGGCACCGGTGAGCGCGGAGATGTCGAACGACGAGCAGATGTCCAGATCCGCGATCGGCACCTGCCAGCGGGGCTCACCCGTCGCCCATTCCGTCGCGACGAGCAGGTCGCCGCCGGTGCCGGCCACCACCGACACGACCGCGGTCCCGGTGCTCTCGACCCGGGCGAGCAGCGCGTTCTGACGCACGCCGGCCAGGTCCCAGAGCTGCTCACCGGTCGTCACGTCATAGGCCGCCAGGTCGCCGTAGTGCGAGTCGCCGGCGAACCAGGTCTCGCCCACGCTGAAGGCCGCCCTGCCCTCATCGTCGGAGGCGACCAGCCACATGTTCGGAGGCAGTTCGACCCAGTCGCCGAGCACGGCGTCGGGCTCCGGCGGCTGCGTCGGTTCGGTCGGCTCCGGGCTCGGTTCGGTGGTCGTCGGCGTCTGCTCGGCACTGCTCGACGGCTCGTCGCCCGGATCCTGTCCTTCGGCGCCGGCACCGCAACCGGCCACGAGCAGTGCTGCGGCGGCCGTCCCTGCCACGGCCGCCCCGAGGCGTCCCCGCACGCCCCGTCGCCGCGTCGATCCCCTTGTCAATGCGCCCACGTCGGCGCCCCCTCATCTGGCGGTCCCCACCGCCCTAGCCCCTGTAGTCGGCGCGATCACGCCGTCTACCGTGAGAATGTCAGGCCGCCGGCGGTTGCGCCGGGCATCCATGGAAGCGATACCGGATCGTGACGCCGGCGCCGATCGACGGGCTCCGCTGCCGCAGGTCTTGCCGCCCGTCCTACAGTCGGTCCTGTGAAGGTCACGTTCTACGACGACCCTGCCGAGTTCCTCGCGGTCGCCCACCCGACGCTGGCTGCCGACCCGGTGGTCGGCAGTGTGGTCGCCACCACCACCGAACGCGCCGCCCGTGAGCGTGCCACCGGCGTTCCGGACCCGGGCGGCCCGTGCTGGTGGGCAACGGTGACCGACGGCGACGTGGTGATCGGGCTGGCCATGCGCACCGCTCCACGGCCGCCGTACCCGATATTCGTGCTGCCGATGCCCGACGAGGCTGCTCGCCGTCTTGCGGGATCGCTGCGGGAACGCGGCGAACACCCGGGCGGCTGCAACGGGGCGCTTCCGGCGGCCCGGGCCTTGGCCGACGAGACCGTGCGACTGTGGGGTGGGGCCTCGACGATCGCCCAACACACCCGGCTGTTCGAGTGCCGCGAGGTGGTCCGGCCCGGGGAGGTCCCGGGGCTGCTGCGGCGGGCCGAGCCGTCGGACGCCGATCTGGTGCTGGACTGGTTCGAGGCGTTCCATCGTGACGCCGACGAGCAGGCCGGCCGGGATCCGGGCCGTGGCTTTCGTCCCGACCCGGACCGTGTCCGCCGCGCCGTCGCCGCCGGCGGGGTCTGGCTGTTCACCGATCCGGACGGTAGGCCCGTGCACCTGACCGGGACGAGCCCGCCCGCGTTCGGGGTCGTGCGGATCGCCCCGGTCTACACCCCGAAGGGCAACCGCGGCCGCGGGATCGCCTCGCACGTCGTCGCCGAGCTGACCTCCCGCGGCCTCGCCGATGGGCTGCGGACGTGCCTGTTCACCGACCAGGCCAACCCCACCTCGAACAAGATCTACGAGGCAGTCGGCTACCGACGCGTCGTCGACATGGCGAACCTGGGTATCACGGCGGCCGGATAACGCCTCAGCGCTCCGCCACCTGCACCATCCGGACCAACGTGCGTTCCTCGTTGGTGGCCACGACCGCCGTGTCGGTGCTCGTGAACCACATCGGATCCTCGACCCTGCGGTCGAGCTCCTCGCCGGTCGACGCGTCGACGGTCAGGATGACCGTTGTGTCCGGCCCACCCTCGACCAGGGCGACCAGTGTGTCCACGCCCGCGAGGTAGCCGTAGCCCACGGCGCCCGAGCCCTCCCCCTCGCCCACCACCCAGACGGGCCGATCCTGGGGTCTGGCCACGAGGGTGAGCAGGTCGTCGCCGGTCGAGACCAGCCACCCCGAGACCTCCATCGGCCGCTCGAAGACCGCCATCCTCGAGTCGCCGTCGACCGAGAACCCCGAATAGGCGCCGGACGGCAGCTCCCAGTACTGCTCACCGTCGAAGGAGAACGAGGAGATGCCCTCGGTGCCGTCGAAGGTGGCGTCGGCCAGGCAGGTCCGCCCGTCCGGGTCGTTGAGCGACTGCCGGTCTCCGAAGCACTCCGGCGCCCCGGTGAACTCGGACACCGTGCCCGAGCCCCAGTCCATCAGGACCCTCGCCATGCCCTCGTCGGTCGAGACGACGATGACCGCCGTGTCGACGTCGAACGGCCAGATCCAGTACCACGCCGCCGGATCCCCCCGCACCTCGGAAACGGTCTCCTGCGACCACGGCAGTGACACGGTCTCGCCGTCCCCCGTGACCGGATCGAACGTGGCCGCCGTCAGGCCGGTGTCGTCGGTCGCGACCGCCCAGAACTCGCCGCCCACCTCCGAGACCCAGGCGGCTCCCGGAAGGTCGAGTCGCGGCTCACGGACCTGGCCGGTGAGCGGATCGAGGGTGAGCACCGATGGACCCGAGTCGTCCGCACAGTCGGGCGCCGACGAACGCAACGCCACGACATCGGCGTCGGTGAGCGGCGAGATCACGAACTCCCGGCAGATGCCCAGCTCCGCGACCGGAACCTGCCAGCGGGGTTCGCCGGTCTCCCAGTCCGTCCCGACGAGCAGATCACCGTCACCGTCGTGGACGACCGAGACGACCACCTCACCGGCGCTCTCGGCGCTCGCGTTCATGACCTCTGCCCGAACGTTCTCGAGTGCCCAGAGTTGCTGCCCGGTGGGGACGTCGTAGGCGATCAGGTCGGCGTAGAAATCACCGTCGATCTCCATGGCACCGCCTGGACTGAAGGCCGCCCGGCCCGCGTCATCGGAGGCGATCGCCCAGAGGCCACCGGGCAACTCGACCCAGTCGGCCAGGACCCAGGCCGGCGCCGGCGGGTCCGTACTCGGCGGATCCGAACTCGTCGGCTCACTCGGCGCCGCCGTCGGGTCCGGTACCGGGCCCTCCCCCGTGCAGCCACCCAGCAACGCCACCGCAGCTGCCAGTCCCACGGCCAGCGGCCGCGCCCAGAACGTCCCCGGCCGCGCCGGTCCCCTCGTCGTGGCGTCCACGACTCCTGCCCCTTGTCCGACGGTCCCCACCGCCATCGCCCCTTGTGGTCGGCGTTGTCGCACGACTCGTTCCGACTGTGTCAGGGCTGGGCCACCTGCATCACGGAACGTCGCAACCGTGACCGGATCGTGACCGACTCAGAGCTTGGTCACCGGGGAGTACCGCAGCAGCAGCCGCTTCGTGCCGCTGGATCCGAAATCGATCTTCGCGACGGCGTTGGCGCCGGTGCTCTCGACGGCGATCACGCGGCCCATGCCGTAGGCGTCGTGGGTCACCCGGTCACCGACGTCCACCGACGGCGCGTCGGCACGGGGCTTCGCCGAGCCGAATGACGGCGCGTCCGCGCCTGCGCGGGTGGTGCGGACAGGTGGCGCGGACGGCCCGCGGGACCCGCTGCGGCCACCGTCCCCGTGGTTCCGGTAGCCGCCGGTGAAGGATCCGCCCCGCAGGGCAGCCATCGACGACTCGCGGCGCTTCCAGTCCATCAGTTCCTCAGGGATGTCCGCGATGAACCGGCTGGCGGGCAGCTCGTTGGGCATCCCCCACGCCGTCCGGACCGCGGCCCGGGACAGGTACAGCCGCTGCCGCGCCCGGGTCAGCGCGACGTAGGCGAGCCGGCGCTCCTCGGCGAGCTCCGTCTCGTCCGCGAGGGAACGCTGGTGCGGGAACGTGCCGTCCTCGAGACCGGTGACGAAGACGACCGGGAACTCCAGCCCTTTCGCCGTGTGGACCGTCATCAGGGTGACGACGCCGCGATCGTCGTCGTCGTCGGGGATCTGGTCGGTGTCCGCGACCAGCGCGACCCGCTCGAGGAAGTCGCCCAGGTCACCCTCCGGGTCACTCTCGGAGAACTCCGTGGCGACGGCGTGCAGCTCCGCGAGGTTCTCCACGCGGGAGGCGTCCTGCGGATCGTCGCTCGCGCGCAGCTCGGCGAGGTAGCCCGACCGGTCCAGGGCCGCGTCGAGCACCTCCGCCGGGGAGGCGCCGCCGGCGGCGAGGTCCCGCAGGCCGGTCATCAGGGTCGCGAAGCCGCGGACCGCCGTCAGGGACCTGGTGGCGAGGCCGATCACGTTCTCGGCGTCCGCGATCGCGGCCCCGAACGAGATCCGCTCCCGCTCGGAGTGCGCTGTGATCATCGCCTCGGCCCGGTCCCCCACGCCGCGCTTGGGGACGTTCAGGATCCGTCGGAGGTTGATCGCATCGTCCGGGTTGGCGATCGCCCGCAGGTAGGCGATCGCGTCCTTGACCTCACGGCGCTCGTAGAACCTGGTACCACCGACCACCTTGTACGGCAGTCCGACGCGGATCAGGACCTCCTCCAGAGCCCGGGACTGGGCGTTGGTCCGGTAGAAGATCGCCACATCGCCGGGTCGGACCCCGTCGGAGTCACCGAGGCGGTCGATCTCCTCGGCGATGAACCGGGCCTCCTCGTGCTCGCTGTCCGCGACGTACCCGACGATCTGCGGGCCGGAGCCGCTGTCCGTCCAGAGGTTCTTCGCCCGGCGGTCGGGATTGCGGGAGATGACGGCGTTGGCAGCGCTCAGGATGGTCTGGGTGGAGCGGTAGTTCTGCTCGAGCAGGATGGTCGTCGCGTCCGGGTAGTCGCTCTCGAACTCGACGATGTTGCGGATCGTCGCGCCCCGGAACGCGTAGATGGACTGGTCCGCGTCACCGACGACGGTGAGTTCCGCCGTCGGCAGCTCGTTGTCGTTCTCATCGGTGCTCCCGGCGGCGGCGGACGGGTCCAGCGGGACCCCGGCCAGTTCGCGCACCAGCATGTACTGGGCCTGGTTCGTGTCCTGGTACTCATCGACGAGGATGTGCCGGAACCGGCGCCGGTAGTGCTCGGCGACGGCCGGGAACGCCTGGAGCAGGTTCACCGTCGTCATGATCAGGTCGTCGAAGTCGAGGGCGTGCGCCTGCCGCAGCCGCTCGTTGTAGAGCCGGTACGCGGCGGCCAGGTTCTGCTCGAACGGGTTGGAGTCCCCGACCGTCTTCGCGTAGTCGTCCGGGTCGACGAGCTCGTTCTTGAGGTCGGAGACCCGATTCGAGAACGCCTTCGGGGGGAACCGCTTCGGGTCCAGGTCGAGCTCCCGGCAGACCAGGAGCATCAGGCGCTGGGAGTCCGCGGCGTCGTAGATGGAGAAGTTGGAGCGCAGTCCCAGGGTCTTGGCCTCACGGCGCAGGATCCGGACACACGCGGAGTGGAACGTGGAGACCCACATGTTCCGGGCGCGGGGTCCCACGAGCTCGCTGACCCGCTCGCGCATCTCGGCGGCGGCCTTGTTGGTGAACGTGATCGCGAGGATCTCGCCGGTGCGCGCACGGCCGGTCGCGAGCAGGTAGGCGATCCGGTGGGTCAGCACCCGGGTCTTGCCGGAGCCGGCACCGGCGATGATCAGCAGCTGCCCGCCCTCATGCACCACGGCCGCACGTTGCTGCGGGTTCAGGCCGTCGAGCAGGGCCTCGGCGGCGAGCGAGCCCGGCCCGTTCTCGCCGTTGCTGTCTCGGCCGTCGGGGGACGCCTGCGCGTCCGGGTCACGTGGTGGCATCACCCGGGGCAGGTGGGCGTCGGCGGACGCGGACAGACCGGGCAGCGGGAGGTTGTCGAACAGTGAGGTCATGGCACCTCAAGACTAGGCGTCACCGCCGACACCGGTGAACGTCCATCCACACGCTCAGGTCAGGATCAGGCCCACGACCCAGGCGCCGATCGCGACCATCGCGCCGGCGAGCTCCACGAGGATCGTCACGCCGGTGGCCTTCAGGGCCGACTTCGTGGAGGTCCAGGCAGGTGCCAGGTCGCGCAGACGGATCCACTCGGCGAGGAACACCGCAAGCACGAAGAACAGCGGGAGGCCGATCACCGGCACCACGAAGAAGCCGATCACGCCGGCGACCCCACCCCAGATCAGCGTCGAGTTCGGCACGCCGGCCCGTTTCAGCCCGCGCCCGGCGAGCAGGTACTTGCCCACGCCGGCGGCCACGACCGCGAGCGCTCCGATCACGAACACCCACCAGGCGCCGCCGCCGGTCGCGATCGCCCAGATGAGAACGGCGCCGAGCACGATCAGGGAGCCCGGCAGGACCTGGACGACGACTCCGAACAGGCCGACCACCATGATCAGGGCGCAGATGACTTCGAGTGCACTCACCCGGTCAGTGTGCCGGGTCCGGGCGGCGCCTGCTCATGGACACCCTCGTAGCGGGTCAGCCGCAGCAGCCGACGCCGAGCCGGTGGTGGACGAACCGAACGGTCACGACCGGCTGCCAGATGAGCAGGTCCGCCGCACGCCAGACCGCGGCGCACCGCCGGGCAGCGTGCGGCTCAGCTCCAGAGCACCGCGATCGCGATGTTGACGACGGTGAGGCCGGCGATCCCGCCGAGGTAACCCTTGGTGACCTTCTCGGAGTTCCGGGAGCCGTAGATCACGAGCCCGGTCACCACGAGGGCGATGACGAGCTTCACGCCGATCTTGATGTTGTTCGGGTCGTTTCCGGCCACGCCGGCGGAGGCCAGGCCGACCATCAGGATGCCGGTGATCAGGGCGGTGAGGATGCCGTGCACCGTGCCCTTGTACAACGTCGCCGACTTCAGGCCGGCGAGGCTGCCGCCGAGCACGATGGCCCAGCCGATGAGGTGCAGGACGAGCAGGATCCCGTAGACGATGTCCATGATCCTGACACTACGTCAGAATGGTGCCGCCGAGCCAATCGCTTCCGGCTCAGGCCAGGTCCGCGAGCGCCTCCGGGATCGGCGTGCTGCCGCCGGTGAAACCGACGAACCGGCCGATCGTGCGGGACTCGTCGAGGGCGACGGCGATCACGCGGGCGACGTCCTCACGCGCGACCCCGCCGGTGTCGGTGTCCACGGCGATGTTCCCGGTTCCAGGATCGTCGGTGAGCGCACCCGGCGCGACGATCGTCCAGTCCAGAGCGGTGCTGCGCAGGTGCTCGTCGGCGGCGGCCTTCGCCTCGGCGTAGGCGAAGAAGCCGGAGTCCTCTGGCACGCCGTGATCGGTGCGCGCGCCCTGGTAGGAGACCATCACGTAGCGCAGCACGCCGACCAGCTGCGCCGCGTCCATCGAGCGGATCGCCGCATCACGGTCGACGGCGTAGGTGCGGGCCGGGTCGCCGCCGCCGGCTCCGGCGGACCACACCACGGCGTCGTGACCGGCGAGGTACTCGGAGATCTGCGTGGCGGACAGGTTCTCCACGTCCGCGATCACCGCCGTCGCCCCGGTGGCCTCGACGTCCGCCGCGTGGTCGGGGTTGCGGATCAGCGAGCTCACCCGGTGCCCGTTCTGGGCCAGGATCCGGCTCAGGTGCAGTGCGACCTTGCCGTGGCCGCCGATGATCGCGATGAGGGACATGTTCCTGCCTTCGTCTGGGGTTCTGGCCGGGCGCGGTGACGTGCGCCCGCTACAACAACCTTCGCACGGCGGCCCAGCGGGTCAACTCGTGCCGGGACGAGAGCTGCAGTTTGCGCAGGACGGCGGAGACGTGCGTCTCGACGGTCTTGATGGAGATGAACAGCTCGCTGGCGACCTCGCGGTAGGTGTATCCGCGAGCGATCAGGCGCATCACCTCCTGCTCGCGTGCGGACAACCGGTCCAGCTCGTCGTCGGTGACGGCGACGTCCGCAGCGGCGGTGCCGAACGCGTCCAGCACGAACCCGGCCAGGCGCGGCGAGAACACCGCATCACCGGAGGCCACCCGACGCACCGCATCGGACAGGTCTGCTCCGTTGATCGCCTTGGTCACGTACCCGCGCGCACCGGCCCGGATCACCGAGACCACGTCCTCGCTGGCGTCCGAGACCGACAGCGCGAGGAACGTGACATCGCCCAGCACGTCAGCGCAACCGGCCAGCACCTCCGCCCCGCCCCCGCCCTGCCCACCGGGCAGATGCACGTCCAGCAGTACGACGTCGGGCCTGAGCGTGTGCACCACGGAGATCGCGGAGGGCACGTCGTCCGCCTCGCCGACGACCTCGAGGTCGTCGGCGAGCTCGGACCGAACACCCGCCCGGATCATCCGGTGGTCGTCGACGAGTACCAGTCGCAGGGTCATGTCTCTTCGCCTCCATCGCTGCGGGGCATCCTCAGATGAATCTCGGTGCCCCGCGTGGCATCACTTCGGATCGTCGCGCTGCCGCCGTGCCGGCGCATCCGGTCCAGGATCGAGTCCCGCACCCCGTGCCGGTCGTCGGGCACGGCGGCCAGGTCGAAGCCGTCGCCGCGGTCCCGGACGAACACGTCCACGCTCTCGGCGCCGATCTCCACGTACAGCGAGATCGGTGGCCGGCCATGCTCGACGGCGTTGGCGAGGGCTTCGCGGGCGGCAGCGGCCAACGGTGTGGTGCCGTCGTCGGGCCGGGCATCGCCGGCCGTGACCACGTCGATCGGGACGCCACGGGCGTCCTCCACCTCCGCCGCGACCTGACGCACCATCGCGGCGACCGAGTCGCCGACCTCGGGCCGGTCGGAGTACAGCCAGTCCCGCAGCTCGCGCTCCTGCGCCCGGGCCAGGCGCCGCACGTACTGCGGGTCGTCGGCGCGGGAACGGATCAGGGACAGGGTCTGCAGGACGGAGTCGTGCAGGTGGGCGGCGATGTCCGCCCGCTCGGCCTCGCGGGCACGCGCGGCCCGTTCAGCGACGAGCTCGCGCCACAGGCGCAGCCCCAGCGGCGCGAGCACGACGGCGGCCCCGGCCAGGATGGCGAGGCCCGCGACCGCACCGCGGAGCACCTCGGGGAACGTCTGCCCCTGACCGACCAGCATCAGAACACCGACCAGGGCCAGCGCGAGGCCGCCGCCGACGCGCAGCACCACCGTGGACTTGCGGGCCGGCTCCCCCGCCTGGCGCTGCCGCTCGACGGCGCCGAGCTGGCTCCACGCGAGCGCGGCGCCACCGAGCAGGACCAGGACCGGCAGGATCCAGGTCGACGCGACGTCGAGGTCCGCGCGGGTGGCGAGCAGGGAGCCCGCGACGACGATGAGGACGACGGCGAGCACCACGTCCCCGATGGGACGGGCGGCGGTGCGCGAGCGGAGCCTTGGCACGAGCCGGCTGAGCCGGGTGGGCCGGGCCTGTGCGGCTTCCTCCTGCGGGTCCCCGGTCGGGACGGTGAGCAGGAACCAGACGTAGAGCGCGACCCCGGCGCCGAGGAACAGGCTGAGCACGACGAACGCGATCCGCACCCATCGCACGTCGACGCCCAGGTGCGCGGCCAGGCCGGCGCAGACCCCACCGAAGACGCGGCCCTCCCGGATCCGGCGCAGCGGAACGTAGCCCGTGGACCGCCAGGGCGGGGTCCAGGGCCGGCTCATGCGGACGTCGGGTTGACTCACCTCGCCATCGTGGCATGCCGTGGCGGCGATAGGGCGGCCGGAGGCCCGATCCCGGCGGGAATCAGGGGCCGCTGAGGCCGATATCAGGGGATCCCCCGATCGGCATGCGCATCCCGGACGCGCAGGCGGATCAGGGGCGGTTCAGGGTCATACCCGATGGTCGGCGACGGCGGGCGGGAGTTGACTTGGGGCCATGAGCACAGACAACTCCGCCGGCCCCCCGCCGGCACCACCGGCACCGGGGCAGTCGAGCACCGATGCCTTCTTCGACTCGCTCCGGCGCACCCGGATGCCCCGGACCACGGACCGGTGGATCGGCGGTGTGGCCGCCGGCGTCGCGCGGCGCCTGAACATCGACCCGCTGATCGTGCGTGGCGTGCTGGTCGTCATGACCCTGTTCGGTGGCCTGGGCCTGTTCCTGTACGGGATCGGCTGGGCGCTGCTCCCGGAGGAGACCGACGGCCGGATCCACCTCCAGGAGGCGATCCGGGGCCGGTTCGACGCGGCCCTCGCCGGGGCGATCGCGTTCGCGCTGGTGGGTGCGTCCCGGCTCGGGTTCTGGTGGGACAACATGTGGTGGGGCGGCGAGTTCTTCGGCACCATCCTGGTGCTCGGGGCGATCGCCCTGGTGATCTGGCTGATCGTCGTCGCGCAGCGCAGCGGCAAGGGCCGCACGTCGCAGCCGCCGAGCCAGCCGGCCGGGGCCGTGCCGCCGGTGCCTGCGGCGCCCGGGCCCTCGACCGGCCCGACCGGGGCCCCGACGACGAGCTGGCCCTCGACGACCGGGCCGGCGAACCCTGTCAACGGAGCACCTGGTCAGAGCGCGGACCACGGCCCGGCCACCTGGGCGAACGCCGCCGCGCCGTCCGAGGTGCAGCCCGCCACCGGGACCACACCGGCCGGCGAGAACGACCCGGCGCTCGGTGACACCGGCCCCGCGTTCGGAGCGGGCGAGCACGGCACCGGCGGGACCGACCCGGTCTCAGTCGCCGGTGCGAGCACGGCCGGCTGGTCCGGCCGCGTCGAGCCGACGTACACCGCGGCCAACGGAGGGAACTCCGCGACCTACGGGTCGCCGTCGGGCCCTGAGTACCCGGCCGTCCCTGCGGCCGCGTGGACCCCGACTCCCGCGCCCCGGCGCGCCCCGGTGCCCGCCAGGCCCTCGACACCCGGTCCGGGCAAGGCTCTGACCCGCATCGTGTTCGGCCTGTCGCTCGTGACGATCGCGGGGTTGTGGCTGCTCGACTACGTGGGTGGCGTGGCCGTCGGTGGCTGGCTGACCGGCGTCGGCGTCGTGCTGGTCCTGTTCGGGATCGGCGTCCTGGTCGCGGGTCTGCTCGGGCGCCGGTCCGGTGTGATCGGCGGCCTCGCGGTCCTGATCGCGCTGGTCGGGGTGCCCTGGGCCGCGGTCGAGGGATCGACGAACTTCGGCGACTTCAACTGGACGGAGTCAGGTAGCTACGGTGATGCACGCTGGGTCCCCCAGGACGCGGCCGAGCTCGAGGGCGGCTTCGACGACATCGCGGGTGGCGAGGTGACCGTCGACCTCACCGAGTTGGAGGGCAGTGTCCGGCTCGGCGAACCGGTGCAGCTCGGCCTCGGCGCCGGCCAGCTCAACCTCCGCGTTCCCGAGGGGATGTCGGTACAGATCCAGGCGCAGGTCCTCGGCGAGGTCGTCGCCCGGACCAGCGATGGCTGGGAGGGCGGCTTCGCCGACGACCCAGCCAGGCCCATCGAGAACAACCAGTGGCGAACCAGCCCGAGCCGCGGGGTCGTCCTGATCTCGCCCGCCGGTCAGGTCGGCGAGCCCGACCTGACCATCGTGATCGACGCCGGTGTCGGCGAGATCCGGATCATCGAGGAGTCCGCATGACCGAGAACCCCAACCACGCCGAGTCCCCGGCCGAGTCCGGGTCGCCCACCGAGGCGCTCGGATCGACCGGATCGGACACCGGCGACCACAACCGCCCGAGCATCATGGAGGCCGCGAACATGCTGGAGACCGAGGCGAAGGCGGCGCCGGAGCCGACCGAGGCCGGGTCACCGTCCTGGTACGAGGAGTCCCTTCGGGACGAGGCCGCGCTGAGGTCCGAGCCGACCGCGGTGCCGGCGCCATCCGTTGCGTCGCAGCCGCCGGCCGTCGGGTACTCACCGGGTACCCCGGCGCCGCGGGAGCGGACCCGGGTGGGCACCATCGTGTGGGGGCTCGTGCTGGTCCTGCTCGGCGTCGCGGTGGTCGCGATCGGACTCGGGTTCGAGCTGGACCTCGAAGTCTTCCTCATCGGCCTGCTCGGCATCGCCGGCGTCGGGCTGCTGGTCGGCACCGCGATCTCGGCGCTGCGCGGTCGCTGACGCGCTGGTCTGAACGTCAACGGGGCGATTCCGAGGCACCGGATGCCTCGGAATCGCCCCAGAACACGTCCGGAGGTGACTCGTTCAGATCAGCCGCCTCGCTCGGGCGTAGAGCTCGTCCGCGCGGGCCAGCACCTCGGTCCAGCCCACCGCCGGTGCCACCCTCGCGTTGTGCTCACGGATCCGCGCCAGCAGGCGCGGGTCCGTGGCCAGTTCCACGAGGGCATCGGTGAGGCCGGCGTCCCCGGTCCGGAGGAATCCGTCAAGGCCGTCCGTGACGAACTCACCGATGCCGGTGCCGGCGTTCGCGACCACCGCGAGCCCGGCGGCGCGGGCCTCCAGTGGCGCGATCCCGAACGCCTCGAGCCGGGCCGGGGCGACGAACACGTCCTGGTCCCGGTAGAGCGTCGGGAGCACGTCCCGTGGCACCCGGCCCAGCAGCGTGACCACGTCCTCGAGCCCGCTGGCGGCGATCTCGGCCCGCACCGCCGCCTCCGCCGGTCCGCTGCCGGCGATGCTCAGCCGGATCCTCGGCCGCCCATGCTCGTCGCGTCCCAGCCGCTCGGCCGCGGCGCCGACGAGCTGCACCAGCGGAACGGCGCGCTTGCGCGGTGCGAGCCGCTGGGTCGCCACGACCCGGAGCACCCCCGGCTCGGCCCCGGCGAGCGGCGCGGCCGCGGCGGCCCGCCAGGGCGCGAGGTCCAGGCCGTTCGGAAGCACGGTGACGTCGTCGCGGCGCAGCGCGTGCGCCACCCGCTCGGCTGCCACCGTGCTGACGGCGCTCGGCGCGAGCCGTGCCTCGTGCCAGCCGCCGGCCCGGGCGCCGAGGCGGACCGCCGGCTCCACGCCGTCGAGCATGCAGTGCCAGGTGATGGCCAGTGGCAGGCCGAGGTCGCGGGCGGCGCGGGCGCCGTCGAACGCGAACGGGCTGACCACCCCCGCGTGCACGTGCACCACGTCCGGCTGCAGGATCTCCAGCGCCCGCCGCACCAGAGCGCGCCCGTTCGGGTGGACGGGCAGCCCGAACGTGACCGGGGAGGCGATCCGGTGAACCCGCACCCCGGCGGCCTCGGTGGTGGTGGTCCGGTAGCGGCTGCGGCCCGCCTCGACGGCGTCCGCGGCCAACGCGGTCGCGGTCAGCACGTGCACCGCGTGCCCCGCGGCGCCCTGGTGGGTGGCGAGGTCCTCGACCTGTGACTCGATGCCGCCGACGCGCGGCGCATAGCAATCGGAGACGTGGACGATCCGCACGCCCCACTGTAACCAGCACTGACGGCCCCGACCCCGATGCTTGGAGACACGACCCGCGCGCCGGGGCTGGTCATCGGGACCGATGCGAGATATCTTGACATCGAGATAACTATCTTGACATCGAGAGATCGGACACCGATGACCACCTGGGACCCGGCCACCTACCTCGCCTACGCCGACGAGCGCTCGCGCCCGTTCCTCGACCTCCTCGCCCGGGTGGACGGTGACGTGGCCAGCATCGCCGACCTCGGCTGCGGCCCGGGTCACCTGACGGCCCCGCTTCGGGCGCGCTGGCCGCACGCGGCGATCGTGGGCGTGGACTCCAGTCCCGAGATGATCGAGCGGGCACGCGCCGAGCACGCCGCCGACGGCGTCACCTACGTGTGCGCCGACCTCACCTCGTGGGAGCCGGCCGCGCCGGTGGACCTGCTCGTCTCGAACGCGACGCTGCAATGGGTGCCGGGGCACCTCGACGTCCTCCCCCGGCTCGCGGGCGCCGTCGCGCCCGGCGGCACGCTCGCGTTCTCGGTGCCGGGCAACTTCGACGAGCCCAGCCACGTGCTGCTGCGCGACCTCGCACGGCGAGCGCCCTACGCGGCACACACGGCCGCCGTCGTCCATCCCTCGTCGCACGACGGCGCCACCTACCTGGCCGCGCTGGCGGCGGCCGGGTGGCGCGTGGACGCCTGGGAGACCACCTACCTGCACGTGCTCGACGGCGAGGATCCGGTGCTGCGGTGGATCCTCGGCACCGGTGCACGCCCGGTGGTCCAGGCGCTGCCCGACGACCTGCGCGAGCAGTTCACCGCCGAGTACGGGGCGCTGTTGCGCCCGGCCTACCCGACCCGCCCGCACGGCACGGTGCTGCCGTTCCGGCGCGTGTTCGTGGTTGCCACCCGCACCTGAGCCGGCCGGGCCGTCACTCCCACTCGATGGTGCCCGGCGGCTTGCTGGTCACGTCCAGCACCACCCGGTTGACCTCGGCCACCTCGTTCGTGATCCGGGTCGAGATCTTCGCCAGCACGTCGTACGGGAGGCGGGTCCAGTCCGCGGTCATGGCGTCCTCGGAGGACACCGGCCGGAGCACGATCGGGTGGCCGTAGGTACGGCCGTCGCCCTGCACGCCCACCGAGCGCACGTCCGCCAGGAGCACCACGGGGCACTGCCAGATCTCGCGGTCGAGCCCCGCGGCCGTCAGTTCCTCGCGGGCGATGGAGTCCGCCGCGCGCAGCGTCTCGAGGCGTTCGGCAGTGATGTCCCCGACGATCCGGATGCCCAGGCCGGGACCGGGGAACGGCTGGCGCCAGACGATCGTCTCCGGCACCCCGAGCTCCAGGCCGACCGCGCGCACCTCGTCCTTGAACAGGGCCCGTAGCGGCTCGATCAGCTCGAACTGCAGGTCATCGGGCAGCCCGCCGACGTTGTGGTGGGACTTGATGTTCGCGGCGCCCTCACCGCCACCGGACTCGACCACGTCCGGGTAGAGGGTGCCCTGCACGAGGAACTTCACGTCCTCGCCGTGCGCGCCGGCCTCGGCGACCACCTCGCGGGCGGCGTCCTCGAACACCCGGATGAACTCCCGGCCGATGATCTTGCGCTTGGTCTCCGGGTCGCTGACGCCCGCGAGCGCGTCCAGGAACCGCTGCTTGGAGTCGACGACCTTGAGCCGCACCCCGGTCGAGGCCACGAAGTCGGTCTCGACCTGCTCGGCCTCACCGGCGCGCAGCAGCCCGTGGTCGACGAACACACAGGTGAGCTGGTCACCGATCGCGCGCTGCACGAGCGCCGCGGCCACCGAGGAGTCCACCCCCCCGGAGAGCCCGCAGATCACCCGGGCGCCGCCGACCTGCTCGCGGATCGCTGCCACCTGGTCCGCGATCACGTTGCCGGGCGTCCAGTCCCCGGCCAGGCCCGCGCCGTCGTACAGGAAGTTCTCCAGCGCCTTCTGGCCGAACTCGGAGTGCTTGACCTCAGGGTGCCACTGCACCCCGTAGAGCCGGCGGGTGCGGTCCTCGAACGCGGCGACCGGAGAACCCGAAGATGTCGCGAGCACGTCGAAGCCGGCCGGCGCCGCGTGCACCGCGTCCCCGTGCGACATCCACGTGGTCTGTTCGGTGGGCGACCCGGCCAGCAGGGTGCCCTCGGATCTCACCTGCACCGGGGTGCCGCCGTACTCGCGCGCCCCGGTGTGGGCGACGGTGCCGCCGAGCGCGGCGGCCATCGCCTGGAAGCCGTAGCAGATCCCGAACACGGGTACGCCGGCGTCGAACAGCGCGGGGTCCACCGCCGGGGCGCCGTCGGCGTAGACGGACGCGGGTCCGCCGGAGAGCACGATCGCCGCCGGATCCTTGGCCAGGATCGCTTCCACGCTCATGGTGTGCGGGACGATCTCGGAGTAGACCTTCGCCTCGCGCACCCGGCGGGCGATGAGTTGGGCGTACTGGGCCCCGAAGTCGACGACGAGGACGGGCCGGTGCGGGGTGGGGGCGCTCACAGCACCCAAGGATACGGCCCGGTCACGGCGTCTCGGCGCGCGCGGCCAGCGTCTGGTCCACCCAGTCGCGGGCCTTGCCCTCCATCACGAACGACAGCACCGGCACCACGCCACCGGCGATCAGGGCGGCGATCCGGCCGAAGCTCCAGCGCATCCGGCTCCACAGATCGAACACGGTCACCGCGTACACCACGTAGATCCAGCCGTGCACGAACGCGATCCAGGACCCGATCACCGGGTTCGCGCTGCCCGTCGCATCGACGCCGTTCACCTGCACGATGTACTTGAGCACCATCTCCAGGCAGAGCAGCAGAAGCATGCCGCCGGTGACGAACGCCATGATCCGGTAGCGGGTGAACGCGCCGCGGTCCTTCATGTCCCGGGCGTCGGCGTTGGTCGCATTCGTGTCCGTCATGGGGCCATTGTCGCCCGTCCCGCCGGGTGCGGGGAAACCCGCGGGCCGTGCCCGACGGCGGTCGGCGCCGGCACCGGTCGGTAGCCTGTGCGCGGAGAGGGGTGGGCGATGACCCGACGGCGGTGGCTGCTCGTGGCGGCGGTGCTCGCCGTGGTGGTCGTGATCGTGGTGCTCGCGACCCGTGGCGGTGGTGCGTCCGCCGAGCGGTCCGAGTCGATCACGCAGTGGGACGCCGACCTGCGGTCGTGGGAACAGGAGCGGCTCGCGCAGTTCGGGCCCGACGGCGTCCTGGTGCCGACGCCGCAGCCGCTCAGTGCCGTGGTGCTCGGGTCCGCGGACGCCCCGGTGCTGGCTGGTGCGAAGCCCGGCGAGTCGCTCGACGCGGTGAACGGGGCCTGCACGGCGCAGGCGTCCTTCCCGGAGGTGGTGCGGGGTGTGCCCGCACCCCCGGCCGCACCGGCCGGTCTGGACCTTGAGCACCCCGACACGGAGACGGTCGTGGCCCGGTTCGATGCGGACCGGGCGGCCCTGGCCGCGTTCGTTGGCGCCGTCGGCACGGACGAGCCGCAGGTGCGGCAGTTCTGCGGTACGTACCCGGTGCTGGTCGCCGCGCATGCGAACGCGGCCACGACCGGTCCGGCTGAGGCGAACCTCCAGCTCGCGGATGCGCTCGCGACCCAGTGCTACCTGTCCGGTTGGGAGCCGGTGTGTGCGGCCGGCGCCGACTCGGCGCGGGACGTGGCCACCGCCCAGGCGGGTGGCGACGCGGCCGCGACCGACGCAGCCGCGGCGGCAGCCGACGCCGCCCACGCGCAGGCCACGACCGCCGTCGGACTCGGTTCCGACCGCACCGGTACGGCGGCTGCGCTGGTTGCGATACTGGCCACCTGGGACTCCGATACGAGCGCCGCGCTCACGGCGTTCACGGACGCGCTCGGCGACTGAACGGCGGCCGCGGTGCCGCAGTGGCGCACACCACTGAAATCAGTTGGATCGGCGCGGGTGCGAGGCATACCGTTGCCTCTCGTGCGTCCCCTCCCCGAGGCCGATCCCGGCCGCCCTCCCCTGACCTCCCCTGCCGCCTTCATGTGGTGGCAGACGAAGCGTCAATGGGGCGTGCTCGTCGGCGCCGTCATCGTCGGCATCATCGGCGCCGTCTGCCAGGCTGCGGTGCCGTTCGTGCTCGGCCGCGCCATCGACGGCGGCCTCGAGCACGGCCTGTCGCCGTCGCTGCTGCGGTGGTGCCTGATCCTCGCCGGCATCGGCGTGGTCTCACTGTTCACCGGGGCGTTCGGGCACCGGCTCGACGTGGTCAACTGGCTGCGCGCATCCCTGAACACGAGCCAGCTCATCGGCCACCACGTGGCCAGCACCGGCTCGGCGATCACCCGGGAGCTGCCCACCGGTGAGGTCGTCGCCACCGTCGCCTCGGACGCGCTGCGCCTCGGTGAGATCTACGCCCAGGCGGCCCGCCTGCTCGGCGGGCTCGTCACCTACATCCTGGTCGCCGTCGTGCTGCTGCAGAGCTCGGTCTCGCTCGGGGTGGCCGTGCTCATCGGCCTGCCCGTGGTCGCAGCAGTCCTCGCACTCCTGGTCCGCCCCCTACAGCGGCGCCAGGCGATCCAGCGTGAGGCCGCCGGGCGGCTGACCACGTTGGGCGCGGACACGGTGTCCGGGCTGCGGATCCTGCGTGGCATCGGCGGCGAAGAGGTCTTCGCGGGCCGGTACCGCGAGCAGTCCCAGAAGGTCCGGGCCGCGGGTACCGCCGTCGCGCAGACGCAGTCCACGCTGGACGCCCTGCAGACCCTGCTGCCTGGGCTGTTCCTCGCCGGGGTGGTCTGGTACGGCGCTCACCTGGCGCTCGCCGGGGAGATCACACCCGGCCAGCTCGTCACGTTCTACGGCTACGCCGCGTACCTGACCCAGCCGCTGCGCGCCGCCACCCAGGCCGTCCAGTCCGGGACCCGGGCCGTGGTCGCGAGCCGCAAGATCATCAAGGTCCTCCAGGTCACCCACGACGTCCCCGACACCGGCACCGAAGCGGCGCCGCCCGCCGGGTCCGAACTGTCCGACTCCGACTCCGGCCTGGTTGCCCACCCGGGGCAGTTCCTCGCCGTGGTGAGCGCGGACCCGGACGCCTCCGCCGAGATCCTGGCCCGGATGGCCCGGCAGCACGACACCGCCGACGGGGCCGAGAAGGCCGGCGACGTGCGCTGGGGCGAACGGCTCCTCACCGACGTGCCGCTGGCGCAGGTGCGCGAGCGGATCGTGCTCAGTGAGGCCACCCCGGCCCTGTTCACCGGTCCGCTGACCGAGGAGCTCGACACCCGCGAGCGCGCGGACCGCGCCGACCTCGAGTCCGCGCTCGCGACGTCCGACGCCGGCGACGTCCTCGACTCCATCCCCGATGGCCTCGACGGCACGATGACGGAGAAGGGCCGGTCCCTGTCCGGCGGCCAGCGCCAGCGGGTCGCGCTGGCTCGGGCCCTGCTCACGGAAGCCGAGATCCTGCTCCTGGTGGAGCCCACCAGCGCCGTGGACGCGCACACGGAGGCGCGGATCGCGGCGAACCTGACCCGCGCCCGCGCCGGCCGCACCACCGTGGTGGTTTCGGCCAGCCCGCTCGTGCTCGACCAGGTCGACGAGGTCGCCTTCGTCTCCGACGGCCGGGTCGAGGTCCGCGGCGGACACCGCGCTCTGCTCGAGATGGCCGACGCCGGGCACCCCGGCGCGCTCGCCTACCGGAACGTCGTCAGCCGCGCCACGGCAGAACAGGAGGTGGCCCGATGAAACTGCCCATCGCGGATACCGCAACCATGCGCGCCATGACCGGCGACCTGCTGCGCCGCTACCGCGGCGAGCTGACCGGCGTCGTCGGGCTGCACACCCTGTCCGCCGTCGCCGGCCTGCTCGGGCCGTGGCTGCTCGGGATGATGGTCGACGGCGTGATCGGCGGCACCACCGCCGGTGCGCTGAACACCATGGTCGCGATCCTCGTGGCGGCGGTCCTCGCCCAGACCGTGCTCACCAAGTTCGCCCAGCGCTCCTCGATGCTGCTCGGCGAGAAGGTGTTCGCCGGGCTGCGCGAGGAGTTCATCTCCCACGTCACGACGCTCCCGCTGTCCACCGTGGAACGGGCCGGGACCGGGGACCTGGTGGCGCGCACCACGAACGACATCGACCGCGTCCAGCACACGGTGCGGTTCGGCGTGCCCCGCGTGCTCGTCTGCATCATCACGATCGTGCTCACGGTGGTCGCTGCGGTCATGGCGAACTGGCTCGTCGCCCTGGCGATGTTCGCCGGCGCCCCGATCCTGATCGTGGTGACCCGGTGGTACCTGCGCCGGGCCACGAAGGGGTACCTGCGCGAGTCCGCGTCCTACGCCCGGATCAACGGCACCATCACCGAGTCGGTGGAGGGTGCCAGCACGGTGGATGCGTTGTCCCTGGGCCGGCGACGCCGCAAGCGGATCGACGCCGACATCGCCGAGGCGTTCGGCGCAGAGAAGTACACGCTGTACCTGCGCACGGTGTTGTTCCCCGGTCTGGACGCGGCCTTCATCCTGCCGATCATCGCCGTGCTGCTCTGGGGCGCGTACCTGATCTCGACCGGTCAGGCCGGGGTCGGTGCGGTGACCACGATCGCCTTGTACGCGGTGCAGGTGATGGGCCCGGTCGACGAGCTGATCTTCTGGATCGACGAGATCCAGGTGGGTGCCACGTCCCTGTCCCGGATCTTCGGGGTCTCCCTGGTGAAGGCGGACCGGGAGGCCGGCGGTGCGCGTCCGAGCGGCGAGGACATCGAGGCACGGGACCTGCACTACGCCTACCGCGAGGGTCACAACGTGCTGCACGGCATCGACCTGGACCTGAAGGTCGGCGAACGCCTGGCGGTGGTCGGCCCGTCGGGTGCCGGCAAGTCCACGCTCGGGCGGATGCTCGCCGGGATCCACCCGCCCACCGCCGGGACGGTCACGGTCGGGCAGGTCCCGCTCGTCGACCTGCCGCTGGAGGAGCTGCGTTCGCAGGTGGCCCTCGTGACCCAGGAACACCACGTGTTCGTGGGGACGCTCGCCCAGAACCTGCGCCTGGCCAAGATCGAGGCGGACGACGGCGAACTCGCCAGGGCGCTCGACGCCGTCGACGCGCTGGGCTGGGTGCGGGCGCTGCCGGAGGGTCTGGATACCGAGGTCGGTTCGGGTGGGGCGAAACTGACCCCGGCGCAGGCCCAGCAGATCGCGCTCGCCCGCCTGGTCCTCCTGGATCCGCACACGCTGGTGCTCGACGAGGCGACGTCGCTGCTCGACCCGCGCGCGGCCAGGCACCTGGAGCAGTCGCTGAACGCGGTCCTGGCCGGCCGCACCGTGGTGGCGATCGCGCACCGTCTGCACACGGCGCATGACGCCGACCGCGTGGCCGTGGTCGACGGTGGCCGGATCTCCGAGATCGGCCCGCACGAGGAACTGGTCGCGGCCGACGGCGAGTACGCCGCGCTCTGGCACTCCTGGCAGCAGGAGTAGGGGCGCCCCGCCCGCGCCGACCCACCGTGGGTGGGGGGTCAGGTGGTTCCGACGACCTCGGACTCGGTGCCGGTGGGGCTCTCGCCGCGTTCAGCGCGGGTGTGGCGCACCTCGTCGCGGACCATCCGCCACCAGAGCACCAGGGCGAAGCCGCCGAAGATCCACCACTCGGCCGCGTAGGCCAGGTTCTGGATGTTCAGTCCGCCACCCTCGATCACCGGGGCGCCGTACGGCCGCAGGTCCGCGTCGGCGGCGGGCTCCTGGACCTCCAGGACGAACTGCCCGGAGTAGATCGGCGTGCCCCACACGTTCGCCAGCGCCGCTGGACTGACCGCCTCGATCTCCTCGCCGGTCGCAGCCCCGACGGCGATGCCCGCCTGGGCCGGGTCCGGTCCACCCAGGTAGCCGGTCAGCTCGACCGGCCCGTTGGGCACGTCGAGGTGGGCGGCGTCGGGCTCGCTCACCCAGCCGCGTACCACCGGCAGGATCGCGGGCTCGCCGGCCCCGTCGCCGGGTTCGACCCGGAGCGCGGTGACCACCAGGTAGCCGCTCTGCCCGTCGAGCTCGCGATCGGGGACGAGGAACTGGTCCTCGGGGAGGTAGGTGCCGGTGACCGTGACCCGCTGGCCCACCATCGTCTGGGTGAACGGCGCCTGCGGGGCGACCACGGTCTCCATCGGCACCGGGGGCGCACTCTCGCGTTCGGCGGCCTCGACGGCGGCGGCCTGGTCACCACGGATCTGGGCGCGGTCCAGCTGCCAGGCGCCGAGCCGGATGCATAGCAGCGCGCCGGCCACGAGCAGCACGAAGATGCCGATCAGGCGGGGGCGGGTGGCCGCCCGCAGCCAGTCGGAGAACCCAGCGGACGCGTGCACCCATCCAGGTTACGCGTCGCGCCGGGTTGTCCCGGCCGGTGCACACCCCGGCGGTCCTCACCTGGGACCGAAGTCACTCGCGCAACGGCCCCGGAACGGGCAGGCTAGGGCACGGCTGTGCTGTCGCTCACCGAGGGGTTGGACCATGTCCGTCACGTCATCCGTCACTTCCGATGCAGAATCCCGCCCACCGTCGACGCCGACGGGCCCATGGCAACACCGACCGGTCGCCGATCTCGACGCCGCCACGCTGAACACGCTGGACCGGTGGTGGCGGGCTGCGAACTACCTGTCCGTCGGGCAGATCTACCTGCTCGCGAACCCGCTGCTGCGGACCCCGCTGTCACGCGATGACGTCAAACCGCGGCTGCTCGGCCACTGGGGCACCACCCCAGGGCTGAACTTCGTCTACGCCCACCTGAACCGGGTGATCGCCGAGCGCGGTCAGTCCACCATCTACCTCACCGGCCCCGGTCACGGCGGGCCGGGCCTGGTCGCGAACTCCTACCTGGAGGGCTCCTACACCGAGACCTACCCGGACATCACCGCCGACGCGGAGGGCATGCGCCGGCTGTTCCGGCAGTTCTCCTTCCCCGGTGGCATCCCCTCGCACGTGGCACCGGAGACCCCCGGTTCCATCCACGAGGGCGGCGAGCTGGGCTACGTGCTCTCGCACGCCTACGGGGCCGCGTTCGACAACCCGGACCTACTGGTCGCGGCCGTCGTGGGCGACGGCGAGGCGGAGACGGGGCCGCTGGCCACCAGTTGGCACTCGAACAAGTTCGTCAACCCCGCCCTGGACGGTGTGGTCCTGCCGATCCTGCACCTGAACGGGTACAAGATCGCCAACCCGACGGTGCTGGCCCGCATCCCCGACGACGAGCTGCTCAGCCTGATGCGCGGGTACGGCCACAAGCCCCACCTGTTCGTCGGCGGCTTCGACGGCGAGGACCCGGCGGCCGCGCACGCCCGGTTCGCCACGCTGCTCGACGAGGTGTTCAACGAGATCGCCGAGATCAAGGCCTCGGCTGCCGCGGGCAACACCGACCGCCCCACCTGGCCGATGATCATCCTGCGCACCCCGAAGGGCTGGACCTGCCCGCCGGTGATCGACGGCAAGCAGGTGGAGGACTCCTGGCGCTCCCACCAGGTGCCGCTGGCCAGTGCCCGGGACACCCCCGAGCACCTCGAGGTCCTGCACGACTGGCTCACCTCCTACGGCGCCGAGGAGCTCTTCGACTCGGACGGCGTGCTGGCCTCCGACATCGCCGCGCTCGCCCCGGCCGGCGACCTCCGGATGAGCGCGAACCCACACGCCAACGGCGGTCTGCTGCTCCGCGACCTGCGCATGCCCGACTACACCGAGTTCGCCGTCGACGTGCCCGCCCCCGGCGCCGCGATCGCCGAGCCCACGAAGGTGCTCGGGCAATGGCTGACCGAGGTGATCCGGCGCAACCCGGACAACTTCCGGATCTTCGGCCCGGACGAGACCGCCTCGAACCGACTGCAGGCGGTCTACGAGGTCACGGACAAGCAGTGGAACGCCGGCTACCTCGAGACCGACTCCGACGACCACCTCGCCCGGGCCGGGCGCGTCATGGAGATGCTCTCCGAGCACCAATGCCAGGGTTGGCTCGAGGGCTACCTGCTCACCGGGCGGCACGGCCTGTTCAACTGCTACGAGGCGTTCATCCACATCGTCGACTCGATGTTCAACCAGCACGCCAAGTGGCTGGACGTCACCCGGGACATCCCGTGGCGGCGCCCGATCGCGAGCCTGAACTACCTGCTCTCCTCGCACGTGTGGCGGCAGGACCACAACGGGTTCTCCCACCAGGACCCGGGCTTCATCGACCACGTGATGAACAAGAAGTCCGAGATCGTCCGGGTCTACCTGCCGCCGGACGCCAACACGCTGCTGTCCACCTACGACCACTGCCTGCGCAGCCGCGACTACGTGAACGTCGTGGTCTCCGGCAAGCAGCCCGGACCACAGTTCCTCACCATGGACGAGGCCATCGCGCACTGCACCCGCGGCCTCGGCATCTGGGAGTGGGCCGGCACCGAGGTGATCGGCGAGGACCCGGACGTGGTGCTCGGCTGCGCCGGGGACATCCCGACCCTCGAGGTGCTGGCCGCGGCGGACCTGCTCCGCACGCACCTGCCCGACCTCAAGGTCCGCGTCGTCAACGTGGTGGATCTGATGCGCCTGCAGGACGAGCGCGAGCACCCGCACGGCCTGTCCGACCGGGACTTCAGCACCTACTTCACCGACACCAAGCCCGTCATCTTCGCCTACCACGGCTACCCGTGGCTGCTGCACCGGCTCACCTACCGCCGCACCGCCCACGCGAACCTGCACGTGCGCGGCTACAAGGAGGAGGGCACCACCACCACGCCGTTCGACATGGTGATGCTCAACGACCTGGACCGCTACCACCTGGTGATGGACGTCATCGACCGGGTGCCGGGCCTCGGGTCGAAGGCAGCCGGGCTGCGTCAGGAGATGTCCGACGCGCGCCTGCGCGCCCGGCGGTACACCCGCGAGCACGGCGACGACATCCCCGAGGTGCGGGACTGGGTGTGGCCGGACGCCGGGGACACCGGCACCGCCGAGGGTGGCCCGGCCCGCAGCGCCGCCGCGACCACCGCTGGAGACAACGAGT
The DNA here is from genome assembly GCF_019947135.1 of Occultella gossypii. GTDB lineage: Bacteria > Actinomycetota > Actinomycetes > Actinomycetales > Beutenbergiaceae > Occultella > Occultella gossypii. Next base: position 124,747 of record NZ_JAGSHT010000015.1, read on the forward strand.
AATGGTGACCAATGTCTACGTGACCTCGCCCGAGGGGCACACCGGGAAGTCCTCGGTGGCCCTCGGGCTGGTCGAACTGTTCGTTCGCCGGGTCAAACGGGTCGGGGTGTTCCGGCCGGTGGCCCGTGGGGACGAGGGGCGGGACTCGGTGCTCGAGCTGCTGCTCGCGCACGACGGCGTCGACCTCACGTATGAGGAGGCGGTCGGGGTCACGTACGAGGACGTGCACGCCGACGCGGACGCCGCGCTGACCACCATCGTGCACAAGTACCGCGAGGTGGAGCGCCAGTGCGAGGTGGTGGTGATCGTCGGCTCGGACTACACCGATGTCGCCGGGCCCACCGAGCTCGCGTTCAACGCCCGCATCGCCGCGAACCTTGGCTCCGCCGTCGTGCTCGTCACCTCGGCCGTGGACCGCACCCCGGAGGACGTGCGCTCGATGGTGGACCTGTCCATCGCCGAGCTGAACGCCGCGCACGCGCGGGTGGTCGCCGTGGTCGCCAACCGCGCCGACCCGGCGCAGCTCGCCGCGATCGAGGCGACCCTGGCGGATCTGCCGCTGCCCGCCTGGGTGATGCCGGACGTGCCGCTGCTGTCCGCGCCGAGCGTGCGTGACCTGCTGATCGCGGTGGACGGGACCCTCGCCGCCGGCGACGACGAACTGCTCGACCGAGAGGCCGAGGAGCTCATCGTCGGCGGGATGACGATGGAGCACATCCTGGACCGGATCACCGACGGAGCCGTGGTCATCGTGCCCGGCGACCGCTCCGAGGTGGTGCTGGCCATGGTCGCCGCGCACGCCGCCGAGAGCTTCCCGTCCCTGGCCGGGCTGATCCTCAACGGCGGCTACGAGCCCACCGCCCAGATCGCCCGCCTGGTGGCCGGCCTCGGCCAACGGCTGCCGATCGTGACCACGCAGTACGGCACGTTCGGGACCGCGAGCCGGGTCGCGAAGACCCGCGGGCTGTTGTCCACCGGTTCCCAGCGCAAACTCGATGTCGCCCGCGCGACGTTCGAGTCCGCCGTCGACGGTGACCGCCTGCTCGACGCGGTCGACGTGCCGCGCAGCGAGGTCGTCACCCCGCTGATGTTCGAGTACGACCTGATCGAACGGGCCCGGTCCGCCCGCAAGCACGTGGTGCTCCCGGAGGGCGCCGACGACCGGATCCTGCGGGCCGCCAGCACCCTGCTCGCCCGGGACGTGGCCCAGCTGACCCTGCTCGGCGACGAGCAGGCGGTGCGGGCCCGCGCGAGCGAGCTCGGCCTGGATCTCACCGGCGCCGCGGTCCTGTCCCCCCAGGACCCCGACCTGCGGGAGCGGTTCGCGCAGGAGTACGCCCGGCTGCGGGCCCACAAGGGCATGACGGCGGAGCGAGCCCGGGAGATCGTCACCGACGTCTCCTACTTCGGCACCCTGATGGTGCACCTCGGCCTGGCGGACGGCATGGTCTCCGGCGCGCAGCACACCACCGCACACACGATCAAGCCATCGTTCGAGATCATCAAGACGGTGCCCGGGGTGTCCGTGGTGTCCTCCGTGTTCTTCATGTGCCTGGAGGACAAGGTGCTCGTGTACGGCGACTGCGCCGTGAACCCTGACCCCACCGCGGAACAGCTCGCGGACATCGCCGTCTCCTCCGCGGCCACGGCCGCGCAGTTCGGGGTGGACCCGCGGGTGGCGATGCTGTCCTACTCGACCGGGGAGTCCGGCTCCGGCGCGGACGTGGACAAGGTGCGCACCGCCACCGAACTCGTCCGCGAGCGCGCCGGCGACCTCGTGGTGGAGGGTCCGATCCAGTACGACGCCGCCGTGGACGCCTCCGTCGCGAAGACGAAGATGCCGGACTCGGAGGTCGCGGGCCGGGCGACGGTGTTCATCTTCCCGGACCTGAACACCGGCAACAACACCTACAAGGCGGTGCAGCGCTCCGCCGGTGCCGTCGCCGTCGGCCCGGTGCTGCAGGGCCTGAACAAGCCGGTCAACGACCTGTCCCGCGGCGCCCTGGTGCAGGACATCGTCAACACGGTCGCCATCACCGCCATCCAGGCCCAAGGAGCCGCCCTGTGAGCACGCACGTCCTCGTCGTCAACTCCGGATCGTCATCACTGAAGTACCAGGTGGTCGACGCCGAGACCGGGGCCGCGAGCGCCGTCGGGCTGGTGGAGCGGATCGGCCAGGAGTCCGGTGTGCTGACCCACTCGGTGGGCGGGGACAAGCCGGACAAGCACAGCATCGAACTGCCGGTTCCGAACCACACGGTCGCGATGGAGGCGATGGCGGATGCGTTCGCCGAACACGGGCCCTCGCTCGCCGAGGCCGGTCTGGTCGCGGTGGGGCACCGCGTGGTCCAGGGCGGTGCCAGGTTCGGCGGCTCGGTGCTGATCGACGACGAGGTGGTCGACATCATCGAGGACCTCTCCGACCTCGCTCCGCTGCACAACCCGCCGAACCTCGACGGCATCCGGGCCGCCCGGACCTCCTTCCCGGACCTGCCGCACGTGGCGGTGTTCGACACCGCGTTCCACCTGACCATGCCCGAGCACGCGGCGACCTACGCGATCGACCGGGAGGTCGCGGCGGCGCACCGGATCCGCCGCTACGGTGCGCACGGCACGTCCCACCAGTACGTGGCCCGCGAGGCGGCGGCCTTCCTCGGCATCGCCCGCGAGGAGTCGAACCTGATCGTGCTGCACCTGGGCAACGGGGCATCGGTCACCGCCGTGAAGGACGGGATCTCGGTGGACACCTCGATGGGGCTCACGCCCCTCGAAGGTCTCGTGATGGGGACCCGCACCGGTGACATCGACCCGGCCGTGGTGTTCCACCTGTCCCGGACCGCCGGGATGAGCATCGACGAGATCGACAACCTGATGAACCGCCGGTCCGGGATGCTCGGGCTCACCGGCATGGTGGACATGCGCGACATCGGCGACGCCGTGGCCGCCGGGGACGAAGCCGCCACGCTCGCGATGGAGGTGTACTGCTACCGGCTGCGCAAGTACATCGGCGCCTACACGGCGGTCCTCGGACGGGTCGACGCGATCGTCTTCACCGCCGGGATCGGGGAGAACAGCGACATCGTCCGGACCGGGGCGCTCACGGGCCTGGAGCGGTTCGGCATCCGGCTGGACGAGGCCGCGAACGCGGCACGCTCCGGCGGCATCCGGCGCATCAGTGCCGAGGGTTCCCCCGTGGCCGTGCTCGTGGTGCCCACCAATGAGGAGTTCGAGATCGCCCGCGAGTCGGTCGCCGTGGTCGGGCACTGACTGCATCGGGCGGCAAACCCCGGCAACCGGTGCCCACGGGACACGAACCTCGCCTAGCCTCGCCCGGAGGGGATGGCCGAAGACGTCCGTCCCTGTTCCAGCTGGGTCAACCCAGCGCACCCGATCACAATGAAGGAGAGTGCGGACAGATGGCCAAGATCGGCGTCCAGGCGATGATGCTCAAGGACAAGGTCAGTGAGCTCGGCGCGTACGACACGCTCGCGCGGATCAGTGACATCGGCTACCACGCCGTCGAGGTGTCCCAGATCCCGATGAACGAGGCGAATGTGGCCGAGATGGCTCGCGCCCGCACGGAGCTGGGTGTCGACTTCGGCGCGCTCTCCACGTCCCTCGACGCCGGACCGGAGGGCTCCGCGGACGCACTCACCTCGGACTTCGACAAGATCGTCGCCGACGCCAAGACCCTCGGCGCGTCCAACCTGCGCATCGGGATGCTGCCGTTGGCCCTGCTGGAGTCGTTGGACCAGGTGCTCGACTTCTGCCGCCGCTCCGACGAGCAGGCGCTCAGGCTGGCCGAGCACGGCATCACCCTCTACTACCACAACCACCACATCGAGTTCATGAAGTTCGACGGCCGGAGCCTGCTGGACATCATCAACGAGACCGCCCCGAACATGCGCCTCGAACTCGACGTGCACTGGGTCCAGCGCGGCGGCAACGACCCGGTCCGCACGCTGCGCAAGTACGCGGACCGCGCGGACCTGGTGCACCTCAAGGACTACCGCATCGGCGCGCTCGCACCGGAAGCGTTCAAGGCCCTCGCCGAGGGCGACCGCGGCACGTTCATGAAGGCCTTCAGCGAGGTCGTGCAGTTCGCCGAGGTGGGCGAAGGCACCCTGGACTTCAAGGCGATCGTTGACCAGTCGGTCGCCAACGGCGTGAAGTACATGTTCGTGGAGCAGGACCAATTGTACGGCCGGGACGTCCTCGACGCCCTGAAGATCTCCCACGACAACCTCGTCGACCTCGGCTTCGCCGACCTCTTCTGAGATCCAGCCGGCCCGAAACAGGCGAGCGGCCCCGGACGATCACTCGTCCCGGGCCGCTCGCCTGTTCGAGCTACGGGTGGGTCATCGAGGCGACGTCCAGCGCCGCGTCGAGCTGCTCCGGCGTCACCTCACCGCGCTCCACATAGCCGAGGTCCTCCACGGCCTGGCGGATCGTCAGGCCCTGCGCCACCGAGTGCTTGGCGATCTTCGCCGCCGCCTCGTAGCCGATGATCCGATTCAACGGGGTCACGATCGACGGCGAGGACTCGGCCAGCTCGCGGGCCCGCTCGACGTTCGCGGTGATCCCGTCAACGCATTTCGTGGCCAGGGCGCGGGAGGCATTCGCCAGCAGGTTGATCGACTCGAGCAGGTTCCTGGCCAGCACCGGCAGCATCACGTTCAGCTCGAAACTGCCACTGGCACCAGCGAACGCGATGGCTGCGTCGTTGCCGATCACCTGGGCGGCGACCATCAGGGTGGCCTCCGGGATCACCGGGTTCACCTTGCCCGGCATGATCGAGGACCCTGGCTGCAGGTCCGGCAGAGCGATCTCGCCGATACCGGCGCGCGGGCCGGAACCCATCCACCGCAGGTCGTTGCAGATCTTCACGAGCGAGACCGCGACCGTGCGCAGTTGGCCGGAGGTCTCCACCAGGGAGTCCTGTGCGCTCTGCGCCTCGAAGTGGTTCGGCGCCTCGGTCAGCGGCAGCCCGGTGTTCTCCGCGACCAGCGCGATCACGCGCTGGCCGAAGCCGGCCGGGGTGTTGATGCCGGTGCCGACAGCGGTGCCTCCGAGGGGCAGTTCGGCCAGCCTGGGCAGGGCGGAGGTCACCCGGGCGATCCCGTTGCGGATCTGTTGGGCGTAGCCGCCGAACTCCTGGCCGAGCATCACGGGGGTGGCGTCCATCAGGTGCGTGCGGCCCGCCTTGACGACGTCGGCGAACTCGGTCGCCTTTGCCTCGAGGGAGGTCGCGAGGACCTCCAGGCCGGGCAGGAGTTCGGTGATCACGGCCTCGGTGGCGGCGATGTGGATCGAGGCGGGGAACACGTCGTTGGAGGACTGCGACGCGTTCACATGGTCGTTCGGGTGCACGTCGGTGCCGGCCTCGGTGGCAAGGGTGGCGATGACCTCGTTGGCGTTCATGTTCGACGACGTCCCGGAACCGGTCTGGAAGACGTCGATCGGGAAGTGCTCGTCGAACTCGCCGGCGATGACCCGGTCCGCGGCGGAGCGGATCGCTTCCGCCCGCGCCCGGTCGAGGACTCCGAGCTCGGCGTTCGCCGTCGCCGCCGCGCGCTTGATCTGGGCCAGCGCGGCGATGTGGTGACGCGAGATTCCGGTGCCGGAGATCGCGAAGTTCTCCACCGCGCGTTGGGTCTGGGCGCGGTACTTGGCGTCCTTGGGAACCCGCACCTCCCCCATCGTGTCGTGCTCGATCCGGTATTCGGTCGCGTCCTGCGTCATCACTGCTCCGTGGTCGATGTCGGGGTCGGAGCAAGTATCTCAGCCGAGGACCCGACCGGTGGACCCGCGATACGTTCGGTCCGGGCCACCGGCTCCCTTCTTCGGGCTCACGGTCGCCTGCTCAGTGGGTTCGATGTCGGTTGTCGACGCGTGTCTCGACGCTCGCCCGCCGATGGTGACCACTGCCCACACCGGGCAGCCCCTCGCACGTACCGGTCTGTCATCATCGGCAGTCATGGTCCGGACACGGAGGGGAAGATCTGATGGGTGACCTGTTCGCCTGGTGGCTCGGCGGCGGAGACTGGTACGACCTGCAGCAACGGCGCCGCATCGAGGACCTGGAAGTCGCGCACCATGCCTCCCAGTCCGCGATGCGACGTCAGATGCAACGCACGACGACCGATCTCGCGACGCGCGTGAACCAGTTGGAGAACGCCCTGGTGGCCGTCGTCGATCTCGAGGACACCCGCGAGCAATTGACCGAGCACGCGGATGCCGCGGCGACCCGGCGGTTCGCTCGGGAGGTCGTCGCGGCGCTGCCGGCTCTCGGTGGCCCCGGCGGCGTGGATCGGGTTGCCGCGGTGCCGCCGCCCGACGTCCCGGGATACTGGCTCCATCCGGCCAGCCGCGCCCTATCCGCCGAACTCGATCCGGGTGTGGGTGACCCGCAGGCCCTGCTCGCCGAGGCCCGTCGTCGGGACACCTTCCAGACGGACCAGACCATCGTCTGCCTTGCGGCCATGACCGGTCGACCCGAGCGTGCGTACCCGCTGCTTCCCAGCATGTATCCCTCGACCGATCAGGTGACCGACGATGAACTCCTGATCTGGCGCGCGGTGGCGACCGGACGTTTCGGCGAGCCCGCCCGCGCGGGCCTGGTCGACGCACTGCGCCAGGTGGTCCGGGTCGACGAGGCTCTCGTGGGTGAGATCGAGCAGATCGCCATCGGCACGCAGCGCGACAGTGGGCCGCCGGCCGTGGACGGGGGCCGCAGGCTCGAGAAGCTCCACGGCTGGGTCGAATCGATCGTGACCGCGCCGGCCACGCAGGCGCCGGGTGAGTCGGCGTCCACCGACGATGCCTTGGCCGACCAGCTGGCCCTGCTGATCACCAGGGGCGCGCCCGGGGAGGAGGCCATCCTGCGCCGAATGGTGCAGATCCGCGGCGCGCTGGCGGCGATCGGGGTCTCCGATGGACCGGCACTGCCGCCGACGCCCGATCACACGGCCGTCGGCTCTGTCCGTCAGACGGTTCTCGGCGACCTCGATCTGCAGCCGAGCGGGCCGAAGTGGAGGCTCCGGATGCTGGGCGGAGACGGCGGCGACGCCGACGCCCCACCGAACCCGGAACATCGGCGAGTCGCGCTACGGATCGTCGCACCCGCCGTCGAGCAACTCGCCGGCCGCCTGGCGGGTCAGACCAGGACGGCGCCGCCCGAGAGCGCGGACGTGCGCGTCGGGCATGGCGTCACGGTCACCGTGACGCCGACCGGGCCGACGTCGTCGACGTGGCAGAAGCAGGTCATGACAACCCCGCCACGTCCGGCCTGGCGACGACCGACGGCGATCGGGCTCGGCGTGGCCGCGATCGCGTTCGTGCTGCTCGGGATCCAGAGCCCCGGCCTGATCGCCCTCGCGGTGATCGCCGCCATCGGTGCCGGGGTGGTCTTCTTCCAGGACCGGCAGGAGGCTGCCAGGCTGAGTGCCGAAGCCCAGTCCCAACGGCAGCGTGCCGAGCGTCAGATCCAGGACGCACAGGAACAACTACGCAAGGCGACCGAGGACTCGGCCGCCGCCGCCGCGGCGGCGGACACCCATCACCAGAGCATCGTCACCTGGCTCGAGAGGCTCGGCCCACCGAATTGAGCGGAAGGGGCGCCCTTCTACCGTCATGCGGGTGTGAGGTTCCAGGTGTCGGGGTTGGTGTCGGTTTCGGCGCGGCGTTGCGCGGCGGTGGTGGTGGGCCCCCAGATCTTGCTGAGTGCCCAGGCGGGCAGGCTGAGTCCGCACGCGATGGTGATCGGTGGGAGTGCCCAGACGGGGGTCATGGCGAGCACGACCGGGACCGTCATGAGCGTGCGGACCGGGGCGGTGAAGACGAGCCGTCCGGCTTCGGCGGTGACCGCGGCGCGGCTGGCGCCGAGACCAAGGGTGCCGGCGGCTCGGATGTAGGCACCGATCAGCGCGCCGACGATCCAGTAGACCGGGACCAGGACGCCGACGAAGAAGACCCGGGTGCCGCCCTCGAACGCGGTGACCATGAGCCATGCCGTCGCCGCGCCGAGCAGGACGTAGGCCCACCAGGCCAGCGAGACGGGCAGGTCACGCCGGGTGGTGCGACGGATCTGGGCGAACACGACGCGGCCGGAGACATCGGCGTGCTCATCCAGATCCGCCATCACCCGGGCGTTCCCGGCGAACGCCGGGATCACCCCGACCACGCTGACCACGCCGAGCAGCCCGGCCCAGTTCGCCGCGATCAACGCCGCCGGGACCCGTAGGAACCTGTTCAGATCCATGGTGGGTTCCCTATTTGATCCCAGAGCCGACGAACCCGTTCACGAACTGCTTCTGGAAGAAGAAGAACATGACGATCATCGGGACCGCGGCCATCGTGGTGCCGGCCATGAGGAGGTTGAACTCGGTGCCCGCTTCCTGCCGGAACACCGACAACCCGAGCTGGATCGTGCGCAGGTTCGTGCTCGAGGTCACCAGCAACGGCCAAAGGAAGTTGTTCCACCCGGCCTCGAACGCGAGCAGCGCCACCGTGAGCATCCCGGGCCGGATCAGCGGCGCCATGATCTGCACGAACGTGCGGACCTCGGAGGCACCGTCGATCCGGGCGGCCTCCATCAACTCCGTTGGGGTGGAGATGAAGAACTGACGGAACAGGAAGATATTGAACGGTGAGACCAGCGCCGGGATCAACAACGCCCACCAGGTGTCATACCAACCCGTGCCACCCTGCCCGAACAGGTCGTTGCCACCGGCGAACGGCACGAACCGGATCATCAGGAACTCGGGAATGACGATCGCATAGAACGGGATCATCATCGAGGCCAGGATGAAGCCGAAGATCGGTGTCGCCCCACGGAACCTGATCTTGGCCAGCGCGTAGCCTGCCATCGACCCGAGCACCAGGTTCGAGACGGTATGCACCGCAGCGATGATGAAGGAGTTCCGGGCGTAGATCCCGAACGGTGCCCTCTCCAGGGCCACCGTGAAGTTCTCCCAGTGCCACTCCGAGGGCCACAGCGGCATGTCCGCCGAGTAGATCTCCGTCGACGAACGCACCGAGGTGAGGAACATCCAGACGAACGGCATCGCCATCACGACCGAGACGACGATCAGGAAGATGGCCAGGGCGAACCGGGAGATCCGGCGCTGCTTGCTCGCCGAGGCCTGCTTGGCGCGCCGCGCCTGCCGTCGATCGGCCTTGAGTTCCGCTGACTGCTGCTCGGTGCCGGCGGGCGCATCGATGGTGCCGGGGAAGGCGGTGTCAGTCATCCTTACCACCCGTGACCTTTCTCGAGACGATGGTCAGGACGACCAGCACCACCAGGAGCACGACCGACTGCGCGGTGGCCAGCCCCATCCGGAACTGCTGGAACGCCGTCTGATAGATCTGATATGTGATGACTGTCGTTGAGTTCGCCGGACCACCATTGGTCAGGTTGTAGATCAGGTCGAAGGTCTGGAAGTTCCCCACGATCGAGGTCACCAGGATGAAGAACGTCACGGGCTTGAGCATCGGGATCGTGATGCGGAAGAACTTCTGCACCGCGGACGCACCATCGATATCCGCAGCCTCGTACAGCTGCTGATCGATCCCCTGCAGCGAGGCCAGGTAGATCATCATCTTCAACCCGATGCCCTGCCAGATCGTCACCAGGATGACCGACGCCAGCGCCTGCGACGGACTGGCGAGGAACGCCTGGTTGGGCAGCCCGAAGAAGCTCAGGACGATGTTGAACAGCCCGTTACCGCCTGGCGAGTAGATCCACAGCCAGATCATCGCGATCGCCACGGTCGCTGTGACGTGCGGTAGGAACACGGCAGTTCGGAAGATCGAGTTGCCGCGCAGGCCCTGGTTCAGCATCACGGCCAACGCCAAGGAGATCAGCATCGAGATCGGAATCCCGACGATCGCCATGATGAAGTTGTTCCCCAGCGCCTTCCAGAACACCGGATCGTTCGCCAACGTCACGTAGTTCTCGATCCCCGAGAACTCCGGCGGGTTCAACATGTCGTAGTTCGTGAAGCTCAGGATGATCGACACGATGACAGGCAGCCCGGTCCACAAGGCGATATGAACCGTCGCCGGGGCAGCGAACAACAACCCCCAACGCCCCTGCCGCTGTGTCAACGTGGCGCCTCGCCGCCGTGCGGGCGGCTTGGACAAGGCCTGCCTGTCGACCGTGTTGGTACTCATTCGGGTACTCCTGACGATCGTCCTGCTCAGACGCGCGAGAGCGCGTCCTGGGCGGCCGCGGCAAGGGCGTCGAGGGCCTGCTCCGCGGTCTTCTGTCCGGTCACGGCCGCCTCGAGCTCGGGTGCAACCAGGCCACGGATCTCCATCCAGGCGGGGCTGCCCCCCTCGAACGCGGTGGCGTAGCCGAAGTTCTCGACGGTGTACTGCGCCATGAGGTTCTCGGTCACGACGGGGTCGTCGATGTCGGTCCGAGCCGGCACCTTCCCGCTCTCGGTGACCGCGGTCAGCAAGGGCTCGGCCTCGAGCATGTAGCTCAGCAGCTCCTGGACCTTCTCCGGGTTCTCGGTCCGGGAGGACATCGTCAGCAGGGTTCCTCCGGTCCACATCACCGGGTCGCCGCCGGCCTCCGCGGACGGCAGGAGGAACATGCCCATCGCGTCCTCCGTCACCAGGTCCGGACTCTGCTCGGTGAAGGACGGCCAGAGGCTCGAGTTGAGCAGGTCGACGGCCGCCTGTCCCTGCTGCCAGGGGCGGGGCTGGCCCTCGGCGCCCTTGACGTCGAAGTTAGCGGTGCCGTCGGCGACGAGGTCGAGCATGTACTGCAGCGCGGCCAGACCGGTGCCATCGGTGAACGCCACCTCGGTGCCGTCCTCGTTGAACAGCGTCCCGCCGTAGCAGCCGAGGAGGTGGCTCCAGGTCTGGCGGATGTTCGAGGAGAACAGATCGATGCCCACTCCCCCGGCCGGCGTGACCTCCTTCAGGACCTCACGCAGGTCGTCCAGGTTCGTGGGGACTTCGGTGATGCCGGCGTTGTCGAACATCTCCTTGTTGTAGATGCAGATCCGCCCGTCGACGAAGAACGGCAGCGCATGCAGCGCGCCCTCGTAGCGGCACTGGCTCAGCAGGTTCTCGTTGACCGGGAGCCCATCCAGCAGTGACTCGGGCAGTTCGGCCAGGACACCCTTGTGCGCGAACGGCTCGACCCAGCCCGCACCCGGCATGATCATGTCGGCCACCAGGCCGCCGGCCACCGAGGTGGACAACTTCTCGTTCAGCTTCGTCCAGTCGGTGTAGTCCACCTTGTAGGAGAAGTCGGTGCCCTCGAAGAAGCCGTCGAGGATGCCCTCCTCGAGGGCGGCCTTCCCCGTGGTGCCCGCGAACTCAGGGGTGAGAAGTGAGATCTCACCACCACCACCACCGTTGCCGCCGCCACTACCGCTACCGCCACCGGAGCAGGCGGCCAGGGCGAGCGCGGAGAGGGACACACCGGATGCGGCCAGGAAGTCTCGTCTGCGAAGCGTCATTGCTTGTCCTTTCGGATCTGGGAGGGTGCTCTGACCCAACCCATGTGAGGGTGAACCGCTGGCACCGATCGTGCCGCCGGAGGACCTGCGGATTCCACGTGTGCGGAGGTCTGTGTACTTGTCGGGGTCCGGGTCCGACGATGGACGCGGAGGGCTTCAACCGTGACGCTAGCCACGCCGCGGGTCTGACCCGGCCTTGTTGCCGTTTGTTGCCTCAGGTTGCTCACTCCTGAGCATCGCTGTTCACGCGTGTTCAGTCGTGCGCGGCAATCTCGCACGGCGAGACGTCATACCCGCGCCGTGGAGGCACGCTCGTTGAGTACCGGAGTGAGCATGACCCGCCGGACGGGCAGGTCGGAGCCCCCGGGCGCGAGCCTGGAGAGCATCAGTTCGACGGCGTACCGCCCGATCATCGCCTTCGGTGGGCTCATGGCGGTGATCGCGGGCGAGGCCAGGTTGGCGACCTCATCGTTGTAGCTGATCACCGAGAGGTCGTCGGGCACCCGAATGCCCAGTTCGGCGCAGCGGCCGACGAGCTCGAGAGCATCGTCGTCCGGATGCACGAGCACCGCGGTGGTAGCGCACGTCCGCATCTGCTCGATGAACTCGTCGAGAGCCGGCCGCCAGCCGGCGTCGGCGTAGACCCTGATCGTGGCGTCGGGCGCGTCCTCGATCGACAGTCCGAGTTCCTCGCAGGCCGCCTGCCAGCCCTGCCGCAGCGGGCTCGCGGTGACCGAGTCGGAGACCATGAGCGCGATCCTCCGGTGTCCGCGGGCGTGCAGGTAGCGGGCTGCCAGCACCCCACCGAGTTCGTGGTCGGTCGACGCCGCCTCGATCGGCTGTGCGTACCGCCCGACCTCGAACTGCCGCTCCGCCAGCACCACCGGCACGCCGAGCGACGCGAGCCACTCCCCCAGATCCGGCTGGGCCACCCGCGGGTCCGGAGCCAGGACCAGCCCGTCCACATGCGTGGTCTCAAGCAGACCCTCGACATCCTTGCGGTACTCGGCCTGCTCATAGGTCGAGCCCCGCAACGCGATGGTCGCACCATGCTCCTCGGCCGCCGCAGTCGCTCCCCTGGCCACCTCCGGCCAGTAGTTGTGACGCAGGGTCGGCACCACCATGCCGAGCACGAGGCCCGACGGATCGGCTGGCCGCCGGCCGGCCTCCGCCGCCATCCGCACCTGCCGTACCCCGCCACGGACCCGGTGCACCTGACCCTCGTCCGCAAGCAGCCCCACGTCCCGGCGCACCGTCACGGCGGTGACGCCGAGCCTCACGGCAAGCGTATTGATGCGATGCGTGGCACCGTCCTGGAGCAGTGCGATGAGCCGCTCACGCCGCTCTTCAGGCAGGAGGACGGACGGGCCGTCCGCTGAGTCGTCGTCCATCTTCGATGCTCCAGTCCACGAACGGTGCAGATCCGCGCCACGGCACGAACCGATGATCAGTCCGCTACCATGCGGATCGTCATGTAACGTTCATGATCGTACTTGATCTAATCGAGTCAGACTCACGCACGTCCCCGATGCTGGGATGCGCTCACTCACCCCGACGATGGGATACGAGGAACCATGTCACCGCGCCACCGGCCCAAGGCCCTAATCGTGATGCAGGACCGGGTCTTCCCGGAGCAGTTCGGCCCTGCCGAGCTCGAGCGCCTGCACACGCTGGCCGACGTCGGTCCCGACCCGAGCCCCCTGTCCGAACTCGACTCGCCCGCTGCGCGGGCCCGCCTCGCCGACGCCGAGGTACTGATCACGTCGTGGGGCTGCCCGAGGCTGGACGGCGATCGCCTGGCCGCCGCGCCGCGACTGCAGGCGGTCTTCCACTGTGCGGGCACCGTGCGATCCCTCGTCTCCGACGAACTCTGGGCCCGCGGGATCCGCGTGACGACGGCCGCCGAGGAGAACGCCGAGCCGGTCGCGCAGTTCACCTTCGCGGCCATCGTGTTCGCCGGCAAGAAGGCCCCGTTCCTCGCGCAGGCCGCCCGCAGCCACCGCGAGGACTGGGCCTACAAGCACCGCAACCGCGCGCAGCTCGGTAACGTCGACCGCACGATCGGCCTGATCGGGTTCTCCCGGATCGGCGCACGGGTGGCGCAGCGGCTGCTCAGCCTTCAGGTCCAGACGCTCGTCTACGACCCGTTCGTCGACGCGGATCGGATCGCGGCGGCCGGGGCTCGACGCGTCGAGCTCGATGAGCTACTGACCAGTTCGGACGTGGTGAGCGTCCACGCCCCGCAGTTGCCGAGCACGCGCCACATGCTCGCGGCACCCCAGCTCGCACTGATGCGCGACGGCGCGACCCTGATCAATACCTCACGGGGCTCCCTGGTGGACACCACGGCGCTCGAGGCGGAGTGCTCCTCGGGGCGGCTCGACGCGATCCTCGACGTGACCGATCCCGAGCCGCTACCTGCTGGATCCATCCTCTACGACCTCCCGAACGTGATGATCACGCCCCACATCGCTGGATCGCTCGGGGCGGAGACACGGCTGATGAGTCGCCGCGCACTCACCGAACTGGCCCGGTACACCGAGGGTCTGCCCGCCGAGGAAGAGGTCACGTCCGACACGATGGGAGTGATGGCGTGACCGGTGGACACTGGCGCCTCGGTGCTTCCACGCTCGGTGCCCCGGGTGACGACCTCGCGACCGTGATCGACGTGGTCACCCGTCACGACGTCGACGTGATCGAGTTGCGCGCAGCCCCGGACGCACTGATCCACACCGGTCTGAGCACGGCCGAGCGAGCACGCATCCGCGAGGACCTGGAGGCCGCGGGCATCGAGGTCCTCGCGGTGGCGAGCGGCATCCGCGCGGGTGCGGACACCGACGACGAGTCGGTGGTCGCCGCCCTCATCGCCCATCTGCACCTGGCCGACGAGCTCGGTGCCGCCTTCGTCCGGGTGTTCCCGGGCGCCCCGGCCCACCCGGCAGCCAAGGACGAGTTGCCGCGGCTGCTCGAGGACACGGCCGCAGCCGACGCCCGGATCGTCCGCCGGCTGGCGGCCGCGCTCCCGGTCGCGTCCGACCTGGGTGTCCGGCCGTTGCTCGAGACCCACGACTCCCACCCGCGTGGCGTCGACCTCGCGAGGGTGCTCGACCTCCTCGGCGCCGAGTACCCGGACCACCGGGTCGGCGCCATCTGGGACGCGCTGCACCCGTGGCGCGTCGGCGAGCTCCCGAAGGACACCGCCGGCGCCCTGCTCCCCCACCTGCGCGACGGCCGCGGCTACGTCCAGATCAAGGACACCGTCAGCGCCGCCGACACCACGCCCGTCCTGCAGGGGTCGGGCGTCGTTCCCATGGGCGAGGTCCTCGACCTCTTGGCGGAGGGTGGCTACCGCGGCCCGGTCTCGTTGGAGTGGGAACGCACCTGGTACCCGCAGGTCGAGCCGCTCGACGAGGCACTCGGCGCGGCGGCCGCCGCCGTGGCGAGCTGGCGGGTCCGCACCTGATCGCACCGCGTGTCGGTGCGGGTCGCCGCGGCCGGGCTGCAAGGCTGTGCGACATCGGCGATCGGCGCCGGTAGGCGGAGACGGGAGCCTCATGCTGGTGCTCGCGCAGGTATTCGCCGGGCTGGCCGCCCTGGTGCACGTCTACATCTTCGTGCTCGAGTCGTTCGCGTGGAACACCCCGCGTGGACGCGCCACGTTCGCCACCACCCCCGAGCAGGCCGCCTCGTCCGCGGACCTCGCCTACAACCAGGGCTTCTACAACCTCTTCCTCGCGGTGATGAGCGCGACCGGCATCGTGATGCTCGCCGTCGGGGTCACCGGCCCGGGCGCCGCGCTGGTGTTCGCCGGCGCGGGCTCCATGGTGCTGGCCGCCGTCGTGCTGGTGACCCGCAACCGGGCTATGGCCCGCGCCGCAGCCGTGCAGGGCGTAGCTCCGCTGATCGCGATCGTCGCGCTCACGGTCGCGCTGGTCGGCTGACACCTGCCCGACGGCGCAGCACCGGTCGAGCGGTTCGGCGTCAGTTCTGTGGTCGCTCCGCCGGCTCCTCGAGCCAACGTCCGAGCACCTGGGTGCCCTGATCGGCGTAGCCGAGGGCCTCGTAGAACCCGTTGACGTCGTTGCCCTCTCGGACCATCAGTTGCACCTTCCGAGCCCCCTCGCCGAGCAGCCACGCCTCCGCGGCGACCATCAGGCGGCGGCCGTGGCCAAGCCCTCGCTGCACCGGGTCGACGGCGAGGTAGTAGACCCAGCCCCGGTGCCCGTCGAGCCCGACCATCACCGTCCCGGCCACGCCGTCGGGCGTCTCGAGCACCAGCACGGTCGACGTCTCACCCACCCGCGCCTGGCCCAGATCCGTCGCCGGATCGTTCCACGGGCGGGTCAGCCCGCACGCGTGCCAGAGTTCGATGATGCGCTCGGAGTCCGCGTCGAGCGCCTCCCGGACCGCCGGCTGCGGACCCGGCTGCCGAGCGTCGGCCGACGCGTCGGAGGCACTCACCGACGTCAGCGTGGGCTGTACGGGGAGACGACGACCTCGACGCGCTGGAACTCCTTGAGGTCGGAGTATCCGGTGGTGGCCATCGCCCGGCGGAGCGCGCCGAACAGGTTCAGGGTGCCGTCGGCCCTGGTGCCGGGGCCGAGCAGGATCTCCTCCAGGGTTCCCACGGTGCCCACTCGGACGCGCTCACCACGGGGCAGGTGCGGGTGATGGGCCTCCGGGCCCCAGTGCCAGCCGCCGCCGGGCGCCTCGCTCGCCCGGGCCAGCGCCGCACCGAGCATCACGGCGTCCGCGCCGCAGCCGATCGCCTTGACGAGGTCGCCGCTGCGGCCCACGCCACCGTCGGCGATCACGTGCACGTACCGGCCGCCGGACTCGTCGAGGTAGTCCCGGCGGGCCGCGGCGACGTCCGCGACCGCACTCGCCATCGGCGCGTGGATGCCGAGGGTCTGCCGGGTGGTGTGCGCGGCGCCGCCCCCGAAGCCGACGAGCACGCCTGCGGCACCCGTGCGCATCAGGTGCAACGCAGCCGTGTAGGTGGACGCGCCGCCGACGATGACCGGCACGTCCAGTTCGTAGATGAATCGCTTGAGGTTCAGGGGCTCAGCGTTGCCGGAGACGTGTTCGGCCGACACGGTGGTGCCCCGGATCACGAACAGGTCCACGCCGGCGTCGACGACCGTGCGCCAGTGCTCCTGGGTGCGCTGCGGGGAGAGCGCGCCGGCGACCGTGACTCCGGCAGCACGGATCTCCTTGAGCCGGCCGGTGATCAGCTCGGGGATGATCGGCGCCGAGTACAGCTCCTGCATCCGCCCGGTCGCCCCGTCCACCGGCAGCTCCGCGATCTCGGCGAGCAGCGGCTCCGGATCCTCGTACCGGGTCCACAGGCCCTCCAGGTCGAGCACCCCGATCCCGCCGAGGTTCCCGAGCCCGATCGCCGTCGCCGGACTCATCACGGAGTCCATCGGCGCCGCGAGCACCGGGAGCTCGACCTGATAGGCGTCGATCTGCCAGGAGACCGAGACCTCCTCCGGGTCACGGGTGCGCCGGGACGGCACCACCGCGATGTCGTCGAAGGAATAGGCACGGCGTCCCCGCTTGCCTCGGCCGATCTCGATCTCGTTGCTCACACCCAGCAGGCTACTCGTTCCGGACGGCTGCCCTCCGCCGGACGCGGGCCCACCTGGGCACTCCAGCGCGAGCCTCGTCGACGATGTCGGCGGGCCGTGGCAGTCTCGTCATCAGATCGCGAGGAGCACATCGATGACCACGAAGCCGACGGACCAGGCGCCCACCAGGCACGAGCGCACGTGGATCGACGGCCCGTTCCTCGGCTTCGACACCGAGACCACCGGCGTGAACCCCTTCAAGGACCGGATCGTCAGCGCGGCGCTGGTCGGTCGCGGACCGGGCGGCACCCAGCAGCGCACGTGGCTGATCGATCCTGGCGTGGAGATCCCCGAGGAGGCGGCGGCGATCCATGGGATCTCCACCGCGTACGCGCACGCCCACGGCATGGCTCCCGCGGTGGCTCTCGCGCAGATCTCCGCCGAGCTCGTCGCCGCGTTCCGGCACGGGGTGCCCGTGGTGGCCTTCAACGCCTCGTTCGACCTGACCATCGTCGAGCGGGAACTCGAACGGCACGGCATGCTCACGATCGGAGAGCGCCTGGGCAGTCCGCTCGCCCCGGTCCTCGACCCGCTCGTGCTGGACCGCGGGCTCGAGCGGCATCGTCTCGGCAAACGCAAGCTCGTCGACCTCTGCGGGCACTACGGCGTTCAGGAACAGGGCGAGCTGCACACCGCCGATGTCGACGTGGCCGCCACCCTGGACGTGCTCGCGGAGCAGGCCCGGCGCCACCCCGAGTTGGCGGCCCGCACACTCCCGGAACTGCAACGCTGGCAGACCGAGCAGCATCGGTCCTGGGCCGAGGACTTCAACGCCGACCGCGCCGGGCGGGGCCTGCCCGGGGCGCTCACCGTGGAGTGGCCGTTGTGCACCGTCCCGGAGACACTCTCGGCCTGAGCGCGCACCGGCCAGACCGTGGCGGCCGGACGCGACGAGCTCAGTTGCTGGTGTAGTAGTTCGGTGCCTCGGCAACCATCTGCACGTCGTGCGGGTGCGACTCCTTCAGCCCTGCGGACGTGATCCGCACGAACTTCCCACGCGCCTGCAGCTCGGGGATGGTGCGGGCGCCGACGTAGAACATCGACTGGTGCAGCCCACCGGTCAGCTGGTGCGCCACCTGAGCGAGCGGGCCGCGGTAGGGCACCTGGCCCTCGATGCCCTCGGTGATGACGTCATCGTCGGAGACGTCGCCCTGGAAGTAGCGGTCCTTGGAGAAGGACCGCCGGTCCCCGCGGGACTGCATCGCACCGAGGGACGCCATCCCCCGGTAGCGCTTGTACTGCTTGCCGTTCACGAACACCAGGTCGCCCGGTGACTCGTCGCAGCCGGCGAGCAGCCCACCGATCATCACGCTGTCCGCTCCGGCGACCAACGCCTTGGCGATGTCGCCCGAGAACTGCAGTCCGCCGTCGCCGATCACCGGGACCCCGGCCGGCTTGCACGCGAGGGAGGCCTGGTAGATCGCCGTCACCTGCGGCACACCGACACCGGCGACCACCCGGGTGGTACAGATCGAGCCCGGGCCGACGCCCACCTTCACGGCGTCGACCCCCGCGTCGACGAGCGCCTGGGCGCCCTCCCGGGTGGCGACGTTGCCGCCGATCACCTGGACGTGCGCGGTGGCCGGGTCCGACTTGAGCCGGCGGACCATGTCCAGCATGAGGCGGGCGTGCCCGTTCGCGGTGTCCACCACGAGCACGTCCACACCGGCCTCGACCAGCGCGACGACGCGCTCCCAGGCGTCCCCGAAGAACCCGACCGCGGCGCCGACCATCAGTCGACCCTCCGCGTCCTTGGTGGCGAGCGGGTACTGCTCGGACTTGACGAAGTCCTTCACGGTGATCAGGCCCTGCAACACCCCGGCGTCGTCCACCAGCGGCAGCTTCTCGATCTTGTGCTTGCCGAGCAGCGCGACGGCGTCGTCGGAGGAGATCCCGACGTGCCCGGTGACCAGCGGCATCGGCGTCATCACCTCGCGCACCGGGGTGCCGGTGAACGCGGCGGACTCGACGAAGCGGATGTCCCGGTTCGTGATGATGCCGAGCAGCACTCCGGCCTCGTCCACCACGGGCAGGCCGGAGACGCGGTACTTGCCGCAGAGCGCGTCCATCTCGGCAAGGCTGGCGTCCGGCCCGATCGTGAGCGGGTTGGTGACCATGCCCGACTCGGACCGCTTGACCAGGTCCACCTGGGCCGCCTGGGCCTCGATCGGCAGGTTGCGGTGCAGGATCCCGATGCCCCCCTGGCGGGCCATGGCGATCGCCATCCGCGCCTCCGTGACGGTGTCCATCGCTGCGGAGACGAGCGGGATGGCCAACTCGATGCCACGGGTCAGGCGGGTCCTGGTGACCGCATCGCTCGGGATGACATCCGTCTCTCCGGGCAGGAGGAGGACGTCGTCGTAGGTGAGGCCGACGAAGCCGAACGGGTCTGAGGCGGTGGATACGGCGAGAGGCTCAGTCACTCCACGAGTCTAACCGTCCCCAGCCTGATTCCCGGTGTGAGGTACCTCGCTCAGAAGGCTCTCGATCTCGTGGACCGCGCCGGCCAGGGTGCGGGCTCGGTGCACGTCCGGGAGGTCGGCCGCGGTGCGGGTGTGGGCGATGACGAAGACGTGCTCCCCCGAGGCGGTCACGTCCGCGGCGACCTCGCCCGCGCCGTCGGGTTCGCCCAGCAGCACGACCAGGCGCATGCCGCGCTGGTGCACCACCGCGACCGCGTCGGCAACGGTCCGCGCGCGCGGGCGGACGACCCGAGCGGGCAGGCCGCGGTGGCTGAGCTCGCCGGCCAGGACGTGCGCCTCCACGTGCATGGCGGGCTCGGCGAGGACCAGTACGTCACCGCTGGAGCCGCTCGTCGTGCTCCCGAACTCGCGTACCGCGGCCAGCATCGCCCCCCGCAGCACGAACTCGGGATCGTGTCCGGGCCGGTCGGCGTGGTCGCGCCCGGCCAGGAGTTCGAGGGCGGGCAGCACCAGCGTGCGCCATGCCCCGAGGATGGAGGTCCCGAACGCCGCTCTGCGGACCAGGCGCCGCACTCGGCCCTCGTCGGACTCGACGGCGGCGGCGGCCAGGGAGAGCGGGTCGACGATCTCGAGGGTCGGGCCGTCGTCGAGGTCCGAGCCCGGGAGCCGATCCGCCTCGGGTGCGGCACGGCGCCCACGGGGGCCGCTCCCGTCGCGCACCTCGATGGCCGATTCCACCGCGGACAACCCACCGCGGGTGGCGAGTCGCGCGGCGTCCGCGGGGGCCATCCCCTCCAGGGTCAGCCGGCGCATCGTCTCCAGCCGGCTGATGTCGCTGGCGTTGTACCGGCGGTGACTGCCCGCGGCGTGGCCGGAGGGACCCAGGCCGTAGCGGCGGTCCCAGGTCCGCAGCGTCGGCGCGGCGACGCCCAGGCGCGCCGCGACCGCGGCGACCGTCAGACGGATCCCGTCATCAGCACTCGGAGCATCGGTTCGTGAACGGGCCGCCACCACCGGCGCTCCTTCCTCTGGCTCGGCCGTAGATCGGCCACTGTCTCGAGGGTAAACGGACGGATGGGATCGAACAACTTTTGCCACGCGGCGTGAATCAGTTCTGAAAGGGTCTTGAATAACTTCTGAAGCGGTTGTACGTTGGTTCGCACTGGCATGAACGATCAAACGCTTCAACGGAAGGACACACCGTGGCTGAGCTATCGCGGCTTCCCGGACCTGTGATGGATCTCTGGGAGTGGCAGTACGAGGGGGCCTGCCGGGACGTCGGAACCGAGCAGTTCTTCCATCCCGAGGGCGAGCGCGGGTCGTCGAGGCGCCGCAGGGACGCGGGCGCCAAGGCCGTCTGCGCCACCTGCCCCGTGATTCAACAGTGCCGCGAGCACGCCCTGCGGGTGCGCGAGCCGTACGGCGTCTGGGGCGGTCTCTCCGAGGACGACCGCGCCGCAATCCTGGCCAATGAGCACGTGCCCGCCGCGAGCTGACGCCCCGGCCGGCGCCTGACCCTGGCGCCTCCACGACCGACGAAGGCTCGGCCCCCGTGCGGGGGCCGAGCCTTCGTGTGCGTCAGGCGCTGACTTACTTCTCGACGACTGCGAGGATGTCGCGCGCGGACAGGATGAGGAACTCCTCGCCCGCGTACTTGACCTCGGTGCCGCCGTACTTGCTGTAGATCACCGTGTCACCAACGGCGACGTCCAGCGGGACGCGGTTGCCGTTGTCGTCGACGCGGCCCGGGCCGATGGCCAGGACCTCGCCCTCCTGGGGCTTCTCCTTGGCGGTGTCCGGGATGACAAGTCCGGACGCGGTGGTCTGCTCGGCCTCGAGCGTCTTGACGACGATCCGGTCCTCGAGCGGCTTGATGGAGACCGACACTGCGGACCTCCCCTTCGCGTGAGTGTGTTGAACAGGACAGAGCTTCCCGCAGCCCCTGGCCGAGTCCGCCGTCGCGGGGGTCGGACGCCACCTGAGCCTGCATGGGGAACGCTGCATCTTGCGATGCAGCCTTCGTGTCAGAATCTAGGCGTCGATTAGCACTCGGTCAAGGTGAGTGCTAAGCCGTGAGCGCAATCGCCGAACGATGTCGAGTCGGCTGGGCACGTTCGGGCCCGCTCACGCGCCGACAGCGGCCCGGAACTGGGCGCGCGAGCGCCCGACGTCCTCGAGGAGCGCGAGTTCGTCCTGACGGGCCCGGATCCCGGTGTGGCCGGTGTACAGGTCCTGGCGCGCGTACGCGAGCGCAACCGCCGCGCGCTGGAACTCCTTCATGGCCTTGGCGCCGGTCGGCCCACCGCGGGACGCCCAGTCCCGGGCCTGCTTGCGGGCCCGGAGCGAGGAGAGCATGTCCACCTCGTGCGGGGCGATCCACCCGGACGGGACGTAGTCCGAGAGCCGCGACCGCAGCACCTCGATCTCCTTGCGGCGCAGCCAGACCACGATGAACGCCCAGACCGCCAGCGGCAGCCAGTTCACGAACACCACCAGGATGACCAGGGCGCCGATGCCGCCGCCGAGGAAGGTCGCCAGGCCGTTCCACAGGCCGTGCAGCAGCGCCGCAGCCACATACCCGAGCGGCATCATCCACACCCAGGCCGCCTTGTTCCGGCTCCGCGAGGCGAGACCGAGGGCGAGCCCCATGCAGGCGGTGTAGATGAGGTGCCCGAACGGCGAGACCAGGCCGCGGATGATGAACGTGCCGGTGACGGTCTCCTCGTAGACCGCGAAGTACTGGATGTTCTCCACGAACGCGAACGCGGCCGCGATCACCGACGCGTACACGATCCCATCCACCGGACCGTTGAACTGGCGCCGACGGAGCAGGAAGATGAGCAGCAGGCCGAGGCCCTTCCAGAACTCCTCCACGACCGGCGCCCCGAGGATCGCGCTCGCCGCGTCAGGGTCGAGCCCGGTGCCGAGCGCGTCGGCGAGCGCCGGGCCGACGACGGAGTTCAGGAGGCTCGACATGAACACGGCGACCCCACCGCCCCACACGAACGCGACGATGAGCAGCAGCCGCGGCTCGGGTTCCCACCGGTCCACGAGCAGCACCGCGCTGCCGACGATCAACAGTGGGATCAGGGCGAGTATGAATGCTTGGAGCGTGGAGCCGGTACCGAACGAGAGCGTGAAGAGGAACACGACGAACAGTAGTGCCGCCACGCCGACCGAGAGCAGGACCACCTCCGCCGCGATCCGTCGCCGGCGCACCGGCGCCGGCGGGCGCACCGGCATGAACTGGCTCTGCGGCATCGGGGCGTACTGGGCCGCTGGCGCGGCCACGGCCGGCTGTGGGGGTGCGGCGCCATAGCCGTAACCCTGCTGCCCGTGGAAATGCTGCTGTTGCCCTTGGAACTGCTGCTGTCCCGGAGGCGGCTGCTGGTGCCCGTGGAACGGCTGCTGGCCTTGAGGGGGCTGCTGCGGATACCCCTGCCCGGACGGCGGGAACTGTTGATTGCTCACGCGCCCTCACCGTAGCGGCTCTCCGGTGCGCCCGCGTCCGAACGCGCGGGGAGAACTACCCGGCCATCGGTGGCAGGATCGAACCGTGGACCCCCGTCATCTGAGCCTGTTGCTCTCGCCCGACGGGTGGGCGCTGCTCTCCCGGCTGCCTCGCTACGACGAGGAGCAGGCTCTGCGACTGTCCGAGGGCCTGCGCGCCCGTGGCCTCGACCCGGACCTGGTCGCGGCCGCACTGACGCAGAGCAGGCTGCGGGCGCGAGCCGAGTCCAAGTTCGGCGAGTTCGCCCAGGACATGCTGTTCACTCCGGACGGTCTCGAGCAGGCCACCCGACTACCGGTGGCGGCACTGCACGCCGCCCGGTATGCCCGCGCGGGCTCACGGCGGGTGGCCGATCTCGGCTGTGGGCTGGGTGGCGACGCGATGGCCCTGGCCGGGCTGGGCGTGCAGGTCCTGGCCGTGGAGCAGGACGAGGCGACGGCGGCCCTCGCCACCGTGAACCTGCGCGCCTTCCCGGAGGCGACCGTGCGCCACGCCGACGCCATGTCCCTGGACCTGGCGGCCGAGGGCGTCGATGCGCTGTTCGCCGACCCGGCCCGGCGCACCCGGCGTGGGAACCGGGTGTTCGACCCGAGCGCGTACTCCCCGGACCTCGACTCGTTGCTGGCGCTGCGCGAGCAGGTCGCCGACCTCGGTCTCAAGGTGGGGCCCGGGATCCCCCATCACGCCCTCCCCTCCCAGACCCAGGCGCAGTGGGTCTCCGTGGGCGGTTCCGTGGTGGAGGCCGGCCTCTGGTTCGGTCGGCTCGCCCCGGAGGGGTCGGGACGCAGCGCACTCCTGGTCAACGGCAAGGAACAGCACCTGTTGTCCTGGCCCGGTGACGCGGACGCCCGCCCGGAGCAGGCCCCGGCCGGTGCACTCGGTGCCTATCTGTACGAACCGGACGGCGCCGTGATCCGCGCCGGGCTGGTCGCCCGGGTCGCCGCCGATCTCGACGGCACGCTGGTGGACGAGTCGATCGCGTACGTCACCACCGGGAGTCTGAGGTCAACCCCGTTCGCGACGGGCTACCGCGTCCTGGACAGCTTCGACTTCGGGCTCAAGCGACTGCGGACCTACCTGCGCACCCGCGATGTGGGACGACTGACCATCAAGAAGCGAGGCACCGCCGTCGTCCCCGAGCAGTTGCGGCAGCAACTGGGACTGAAGGGGGCGCAGGAGGCGACGATCGTGCTCACCCGCCTGCGCGGCAAGCAGAGCGTGCTCGTGGTCGAGCCCGTCTGAGGAGTCCGACCGGCGAGCCGCTCCCGTGCCGGACGACACGCCGCGATCGCAGGTGCCAAGATGAGCCGGTGACGATCGAGTTCGCGAGTTCCGCCCGCTCCAGCCTTGGCGTGGAGTGGGAACTGGCCCTGGTGGACACTGACAGCGGGGACCTACGCCAGGTGGCGCAGACCGTGCTCGACGCCGTCGCGCCGGCGGACGGTTCACAGCACCCGGTGATCCGCCAGGAACTCCTCCTGAACACGGTCGAGATCGTGTCCGGGGTGTGCGCGGGCGTGCCGGACGCGATGGCAGATCTCGCCGCCGGCACGGCCCTCGTGCGCGAGGTCACGGACCCGCTCCGGGTGGAGCTGATGAGCGCCGGCACCCACCCGTTCGCGCACTGGGGCAACCAGAAGGTGACCGACAAGGCCCGGTACGCCACCTTGATCGACCGCACCCAGTGGTGGGGCCGGCAGATGCTCATCTACGGCGTCCACGTGCACGTCGGCATCGAGGACCGGGACAAGGTCCTGCCGATCCTGAACGCGCTGCTGGCCTACTACCCGCACCTGCTCGCACTCTCGGCGTCGTCGCCGTTCTGGGACGGCCGGGACACCGGCTACGCCTCCAACCGGGCACTGCTGTTCCAACAGCTCCCGACGGCGGGACTCCCGTTCACGACGATCGGCACCTGGGCTGACCTCGAGCACTACGTCGGCGACATGCTGCACACCGGCGTGATCGACGATTTCGACGAGATCCGCTGGGACCTGCGCCCCTCCCCCAAGTTCGGCACCCTCGAGATGCGCATCTGCGACGGGATTTCGAACGCGCTCGAGCTCGGCGCGGTCGCGGCGCTGACCCACTGCCTCGTGGAGCACCTGTCCCGCCTCATCGATGCGGGCGAGCAACTGCCGAGCATCTCCCCCTGGTTCCTCGCCGAGAACAAGTGGCGTTCGGCCAGGTACGGACTCGAGGCGATCGTGATCCTCGATGAGGCCGGTACCGAGGAACTCGTCACCGACCACCTCATCCAGCTGCTGGAGCTCCTCACGCCCGTGGCCGCGGACCTGGGCTGCGTGGCGGAGCTCGACGGGATCCGCGAGATCATCGCCACCGGAGGCTCCTATCAGCGCCAGCGCGCCGTGGCCGCCGGCAACGGCGGCGCACTCGACGCGGTGGTGGCGCACCTGGTGGCCGAGTTCCGGGCCGGCCGGCCGCTCCCTCCCGGCTGAGTCGCCCCACCCTCGGGCGGCTGAGTCAGCCGCTCGTGCGCAGCCGCACGCGGGCGGCCCGGCCACGGATCCAGAGCGTGGCCACGATCACGAAGCCCAGACCGACGCAGGCGGGCACCACGAAGCCCCAGACCCCACCGGTGACCTCGCCGGCGCCGAAGCGGTCCACGAGCAGGCTCACCCACAGCGGCGCACCGATGATCAGGGGCAGACCGAGTACTGCGAGAGATCGCTCCGCAGCGGTCCACAGCGGCGATGCTCCGACGAGCACGATCCCGACGACGAGCAGTACCAGCGGGTAGACGAACACGGCCAGCAGGGCGCCTGCGGCGATCGACAGCAGGGCGACCGGGGGCACCCAGGCGCCGGCCAGCCTCGGAGGTCGGCCCGGTGGCGGTTCGCTTCGCATATCGGAGGTTCACGCTACTGCCTCGGCGGACTCACTAGTCGATGTCGTCCACTAGTTGCCATTACCGAATAGCAGGCGTAACCTCCTAGACATGGAGAACGAGCCACCGCAGGTGCGCGACCCGCAGCTCCTCAAGGGGGTGCTGCCGATGCTGGTCCTCGCCCTGCTCGACGAGGACGAGTCCTACGGGTACGAACTCGTGACCCGCCTGCACGAGGCCGGTCTGGCCGGGGTCGCCCCCGGCACCGTCTACCCCGTCCTGACCCGGCTGGAGCGCGAGGGCAACCTGGCCTCGCGTCTGGTCGCATCCGACGCGGGCCCGGCCCGCAAGTACTACCGACCCACCGACACCGGCCGCGAAGCACTCGCCGTCGCGGGTGCGAGCTGGCACTCGCTCGCCACCGTCGTCGATCACGTGCTCGCCACCCCCGAGGAGGAACGATGACCACCACCACCCTGAGACTGGCCGAGCGCTGGCGGCGCTTCGTCTACCTGGAGACCGTCGAGCTGTTCCTCGATGCGATGCCCCGCCGGCGCCGGCGCGCCGTGCTCGCCGAACTGCGCGAGAACATCGACGCCGCCACGGCCGACGTCGGCCTGGCGGCCGCCCTTGCGGACCTCGGTGGGCCGCGCGAGCTCGCCGCCCGCTACCTCGAGTCCGAGCCGCAGGACCGGCCCACCTGGCACATCGGCACACTCGCCGCGTCGATCATGTTCGCGGTCTGGCTGCTCGGCACCGTGGTCTACACGTTCGGGATGCTGGACGCGCTCCTCGCCCAGTCGCCGGCGACCGCCACCGCCGAGGGGAGCTTCTTCGGCGTCCGGATCCTCGTCGAGGCCGGCCCGGAGGCCCTCGGCGCGCAGTTCCGCGGGATCGCGTGGCCCGCGGTAGCGGCCATGGTCGTGGTGTTCGCGGTGTTCTCCCGGGTGTGGCGGCTCCTGCCGAGCTCGAACTGACAGTCCTGAACGGCCCGAGCCCACCCGGTCAGCAGACCGTGGCGGGTAGGTCGGAGACCTCCACCGGCAGGCTCCCCGGTGCGGGCGCCGCGCCGGTGAGGACGGCGGCCACGGCCGCGAACGCCTGGGCGGTGCGCCCGTAGGTGGCGAGCCGGACGGGCGCGTCGGTCTCGGTGAGCAGCCAGGGCTCGTCCAGGACGATCGCCACGTCGGCGCTGCCCGACGGCGTCGCGCCCGTGAGCAGGCGCACCTCGCTGTCCGCGGGCTGCTCAAGGGGAACCACGTCGAGGCCGGCGGCCTCGGCCGCGGCGACGAATGCGTCCCAGTCGGCGGTGCTGCCACCCCGCGCGTGGATCGACTGACCGACCAGGGCGCCGCCGCACTCGCCGGCCACCTGCGTGATCGCGGCCGCCGAGAGTGCGAGTGACGCGGGGGCTGCGGAGCCCACCTCCGCCGTCGTCACCGGCCGGCCGGCGGCGGCGATGGCGGCCTGCCAGCGCATCAGGGCGATCACCCGACCCGCGGCCTCGTCCACGCGTTCCCGGCTCAGGCTGCCATCCGCGAGCGCGGCGACGATGCCGGCGTGCGCCGCGGGGACGTCGGTCGGACCGAGGAGCAGGTCCGCGCCCGCCTGCAGCGCCATGACCGCGATCTGGGCCGAGTCCCAGGTCTGGGTGAGCGCGCCCATGTCCAGTCCGTCGGTGATCGCCACCCCGGTGAATCCGAGGTCCTCGCGCAGGACCCGGTAGGCCTCGGGTGAGAGCGACGCGGGCAGGCTCGGGTCCCAGGCCTCGACGGCGATGTGGCCCAGCATGACGGTCGGTGTGCCGGCGTCGATGGCCTGCGCGAACGGCACCAGGTCACGTGCGGCGAGTTCTTCGGCGCTGGCGTCCTGCACCGGTAGCCCCTGGTGGGAGTCCACGGTGAGCGACCCGTGCCCCGGGAAGTGCTTGACGCTGGAGACCACGCCGCCGGCGGTGAACCCCTGCGTCGCGGCGACGACGGCGCGGGCCGCCCGGTCGGGATCGGAGCTCGCCGAGCGCAGCCCGATGGTCACGTCGGCCAGGCCCACGGTGACATCGGCGTCCGGCGCGAAGTCGTAGTTCAGTCCCGAGGCGCGCAGTTCGAGCGCCATCGCCTGTGCCGCGGCCGCCACGATGTCCGGGTCGTCCGCGGCGCCCGCGGACATGAACGACGGGAACGAGGTCCAGTCCCCCGCCTCGGCACCGAGCCGTTGGACCAGGCCGCCCTCGTTGTCCACTGCGAAGATCGCCGGCCAGTCCCGGCCGGCGGCCGCCTGGGCCGCCTGCACCGCGTCTCCGGTGGCTGCGACCTGATCCACGGACGCGACGTTCTCGGAGAACAGCACCAGACCGGCGAGGTGGTTCTCGCTGAGGGTGCTCGCGGCGGCCGCGGGGTCGGTGCCGGGATAACGCGCGAGCAGGACCTGCCCGGCCACCTCCTCCGGCGTCATCGCAGCGGCCGTGCCGATGGCGTCGGCGACGTCGGTGGGGGTCGGCCCCCAGGCGAGAGGTTCCTCGGTGGGTTCGGCGGTGGTCGGCGCCGGATCCCCGGTCGAGGAAGGGGACGGGGTGGGGCTCGGTTCGGGCGGTCCGGTCGGGGTGCAGGCGGTCGCCACGACCGCGAGCATCGCCGCGAGTGCGAGGGTGCGGACCGGTGTCCGGCGCCTCATGCGTGGGCCAGCACGTCGGTCAGCGGCATGCCCGAGTCGATCGTGATGTCCAGGGTCGATGGCGGTAGTCCGGCGGCGAGGACGGCGGAGCCGAGGGCGGCGATCATGGCGCCGTTGTCCGTGCAGTACCGGATCGGTGGGATCCGCAGGGTGATCCCGGCCGCGTCGAGCCGCTCGGCGGCCAGCTCGCGCAGCCGGGAGTTCGCGGAGAAGCCGCCGCCGATCACCACCGTGCTCACCCCGTGTGCGGCGCATGCGTTGAGGGTCTTGGTGACCAGGACGTCCGCGACCGCCTCGGAGAACGACGCCGCGATGTCCGCCGCGGGCACCTCCTGACCGGCGTCCTCGTAGCCCTCCACGACCCGCGCGACGGCGGTCTTCAGCCCGGAGAAGGAGAAGTCGTACGGGTGCCGGGCGAGGTCCTTGGCCCGGCTCAGTCCCCGCGGGAACGCGATCGCCGACCGGTCGCCGGTCTTCGAGAGGCGGTCCACGTGCGGGCCACCGGGGTAGGGCAGCCCGAGGAGGCGGCCGACCTTGTCGAAGGCCTCGCCGGCGGCGTCATCGAGGGTCTGGCCGAGCTCGGTCACGTCGGTCGCGATGTCCCGGACCAGGAGCAGGCTGGAGTGGCCGCCGGAGACCACGAGGCCGAGGAACTCCTCGGGGAACGCACCGTGCACGAGCGCGTCGACGGCCACGTGCCCGAGCACGTGGTTCACGCCGTACAGGGGGCGGTCGATCGCGAGCGCGAGCGCCTTGGCCGCGGACACCCCGACGGTGAGCGAGCCGACCAGGCCCGGTCCCGCCGTCACCGCGATCGCGTCGACGTCGGCAAGGCTCACCTCGGCGCGCTCCAGGGCCGCGTCCAGGGTCGGGACGAAGGACTCCAGGTGCGCGCGGCTGGCCACCTCGGGGACGATCCCGCCGAACCGGGCGTGATCGTCCATCGAGGAGGCGGTGACGTCGGTGAGCAGGTCCAGGCCGCGAACCAGGGCGATCCCGGTCTCGTCGCAGGAGGTCTCGATGCCGAGGACGAGCGGTTGGGCCATGACTCAACCTTACGACCGTCCCACGAGTGGCTCGCATCGGTTCGTCACCGGCCCGCACCGCGGTCCGGGCGCTCGGCCGCGGCTACTCGGGCCGGTCCGGTGACCCCTCGGACGGAGGCCGGGGATCGAAGCCGGTGGCCACCGGCCTGGCCGCGTCGGCGGACCACTGCGACCACGAGCCCGGGTACAGCGTGGCCGACACGCCGATGCTGGCCAGTGCGGCCACCTCGTGGGCGGCCGTCACCCCGGACCCGCAATAGACGACGACCTCGACGTCCGGACCGACCCCGGCGTCGGCGAACCGCTCCTGGAGCTGCTCCGCGGGGCGGAAGGTCAGGTCCTCGGACAGGTTCGCGTCCGTCGGCGCGCTGTGGGCGCCGGGGATGTGCCCGGCGCGCGGGTCGATCGGCTCGTTCTCGCCGGAGTACCGTTCCGGGGCACGGGCGTCCAGGAGCACCGTCGGGCCGCCGTCGGGCCGGCCGGCCAGCTCGGCCACGCGGGCCGCGTCGGCGACAGGCATCCCACCGGCGGTCAGGGTCACGTCGCCGGACGTGACCCCGACGGCACCGTCCTCGAGGATCCCCCCGATGGTGTGCCAGGCGGCCAGCCCACCGTCGAGGATCCGCACGTCGGCGACGCCGCCCCAACGCAGCAGCCACCACGCCCGCGCGGCGGCCGTGCCGCCGGAGTCGTCATAGACCACCACCGTGTCGCCGTCACTGATGCCCCAGCGGCGCGCGGCGGCCTGCAGGTCCGCCAGGTCCGGGAGCGGGTGTCGCCCGGACTCGGGCGCGGGCGGGCCCGAGAGGTCCGCGTCGAGGTCGACGTACTGAGCGCCCGGGATATGGCCGGCGATGTAGAACCGGCGCCCGTCGGGTTCGGCGAGCGACCAGCGCACGTCGAGCACCACGAGGTGCTTGTCGTCGTCGGTGCCGAGCAGGTCCTGCAACTGCGGGGCCGTGATCAGCACCGTGGCCCTGCTGGCACCACTGGCACTGTTGCTGCCGGCGTCACTGTCGAACGTGCTCACGTGCTCACTCCTCGATCGCTTCCGATCCCACCGGGCCGGGCCGCCGACGGTGGGGGCCGTCCAACGGTAGCCGCATGACGAGCGCGTCGGCGCCCTCGGGCTGGTAATAGCGGCGTCGGACCCCGAGTGGGACGAAGCCGAACGAGGTGTACAGCGCCTGGGCGCCCTCGTCATGCAGGCGCACCTCGAGGAACACGGCCTCGGCCGAGACGGACCGAGCCCGCGCGATCAGCTCGGCGAGCATGAGCCGCGCCAGGCCGCGACGGCGGAACTGTGGATCCACCCCGATGGTCATGATCGTGCTCTCGGGGGCGAGGGCGATCCCGGCGTAGGCGACCACGCGCCGGTCCTGGGCCTCGACGACGACGTAGTGCCGGTCCGACCTGGTCAG
Organism: Occultella gossypii; assembly: GCF_019947135.1. Taxonomy (GTDB): domain Bacteria; phylum Actinomycetota; class Actinomycetes; order Actinomycetales; family Beutenbergiaceae; genus Occultella; species Occultella gossypii. The sequence goes on from NZ_JAGSHT010000015.1 coordinate 155,773, forward strand.
TTCCGAGTCGTAAGCGTCGCGCGACCACGCGCCGGCGCCGAAGAGGACCGGCTCCAGCTCGGTCACCCGGTCCAGGTCCGCCCCGGTCATCGGGCGCAGTCCGCCGGGTGCCGCCCCGGGCGAATCGGTCACGATGCCCGTTTGCGACCGGGAGCGGTGTGGATGTCCGGGCGGCGCAGGTAGCGCGGTGCGGTGGAGAGGTCGCCCCCGGTGGTCAGCCGGGCGGTGGCGATCCGGCCAAGGACGATCGGATCGAGGACCGCTTCGAGTGCGGCTGGGGCCGCGGCCGCGCCGAACAGGTCCGGGTACATCGCCGCGCCGCGACCGACCACCCCGCCGTCGCCGATCAGATCGGCGAACCGGGCTGCCACTGCCGCCGGGGTGTCCACCCCGGGACCGCCGAGGGTGTGCACGTCGAACGGCGCCGGGCCATCGTCCAGGGCCGCGTCCCGATAATGGGCCCAGTAGACCTCCCGGCGGCGGGCGTCGGTGAGCACCAGCACCTCGGCGGCCGGTCCGGCGCCGGACAGCGCCGCGTAGCCGAGTGCATCGAGCGAGCAGACCCCGTGGACCGCGATCCCCAGGGCCCGGCCCATCGTCGTCGCGGTGACCAGGCCGACCCGCAGCCCGGTGAACGGCGCCGGTCCGGTACCGACGGCGATACCGGTGAGATCCCGGGTGGTGACCCCGGCGGTGTGCAGCACGGACTTCACCATCGGGGTCAGGGTCTCGGTGTGCCGCCGGGCGTCGGCGCTGCGTTCGGTGCCGAGCGGGTCGTCGCCACAGAGCAGCCCGACGGCGGCGCCGTCCGAGGTGTCGATGCACAGGATCAGGGGTTCACGCACGGACCCACTGTAGGAGGCGGACCGCGAGCGGCCCAGATCGTCAGCGGACATCGGCTGGGGGGTCCGCCTGCTCGCCGACCCGCCCGACGGCTACGCCGGTACCGGTCAGGTCGATCCCGGACCATCGCGGGCCGGTCCCGCGCAGTCGCGCGACCCGACCAGGATCGGGCGCCCCGGGGTCGGTCCCGGTGCCGCGGGGCCGATCCAGGCTGACCTCCAGGCGATCCTCGGAGAGCGACTCGACCACGCCTTCACCCCACTCCACGACGGTCACCGAATCCGCCAGCGACGCGTCCAGGTCGAGCGCGTCGACCTCGTCGAGCGACTCGAGGCGGTAGGCGTCCACATGCACGAGGTCAGGTCCGCCGACGAGGCTCGGGTGGACCCTGGCGATGATGAACGTCGGCGAGGCGACGGGGCCGCGGACGTCGAGGCCGGCGCCGATGCCCCTCGTGAGCGTGGTCTTGCCGGCGCCGAGGTCACCGGTGAGCACCACCAGGTCACCGGCGCGCAGCAGGCCGGCCAGCCGCCGGCCGAGCGCCTCGGTCGCCTCCTGGTCGGGCAGCGGCACCTCGACCGCGGCCGTGACATCGCTGACGCCGGTGCCGCCGAACCCATCCGCAGACCCGACGTGGACCCGCGGGATGCGCGAGCCGATCCGGGTGACGATCTCGTAGTCGATCGTGCCGACGACGTCAGCCCAGTCGCGCGCGGTCGGCTCGCCGTCGTCCCCGGCACCGAAGAGCACGGCCCGCTCCCCTGCCGCCACGGGTGCGCCCCCCGGGCCCAGGTCGAGGACGAACTGGTCCATGCAGACGCGCCCGGCGATCGTGTGCCGCCGCCCGGCGACCTGGACGGGGCCGACGTTCGAGGCGTGCCTCGGGATCCCGTCGCCGTAGCCGAGCGGCACCACCCCGAGCATCGTCTCCCGGGTGGTGGTGTAGGTGTGGCCGTAGGAGACGCCCTGGCCCGCAGGTGCGGCCTTCACGAGCGCGAGGTCCGCCTCGAGCCGCATCGCCGGGCGCAGGCCGATCTCGGCAGCGCCGCGGTGAGCGAACGGGGACAGCCCGTAGATGGCCAGTCCCGGGCGGACCAGGTCGTAATGGGCCTCGGGCACGGCCAGCGTGGCCGCCGAGTTCGCGAGATGGCGCACTTCGAGGCGGGCACCGGCGGCGTCGGCACGGCGCAGTGCCTCCTCGAAGACCTCGATCTGCGCGTGCACGCCGGGGTGGCCCTGCTCGTCGGCCCGAGCCAGGTGGGACCAGACGCCGACGACCCGCACCTCGCCCCGCTGCTCCGCGGCCAGGGCGGCGTGCAGCAGGTCCGTCCAGGGTTCGAGGAACGAGCCGCCGCGGCCGAGCCCGGTGTCCACCTTCAGGTGCACCCGAGCGGGCCGGCCGGCCTCGCGGGCCGCTCGGATCACCTCGATCAGGGCCCACGGTGCCGGCACGGAGAGGTCGATGTCGGCGCCGATGGCCGCGGCGAACGGCGCACCGGGTGCGTATATCCAGGCGAGCACGGGCACCTCGTGGCCGGCTGCGCGGAGCGCGAACGCGCCATCGAGCTGCGCTGTGCCGAGCCAGGTCGCGCCGGCCTCGAGGGCCGCCACGGCCACCGGCAGCATGCCGTGCCCGTAGCCGTCCGCCTTGACCACGGCCATCACGGCGGCCGACGGCGCACCCTGCGCCAGTCGGCGCACGTTCGCCCGGATCGCGTCGAGATCGACGATCACCCGGGCCGGGTAGTACCCGCTGCCCGCGTCGCCGGGAGGCACATCCACTCCAGAATCCACCGGCTCAGTGTGCCAGGATTCCGCGGACGACCTCGGGCACGGCCGCGGCGATGTCCGAAGCCGTGATCGGGGCGCCAGGATCCCGGTCGTCGAGCGGACCCCGACCGGACGCCGAGATCGGGCCACCGACCGGGGTCGGGTCCCCTGCCGAGCGGCTCCGGTTCCGGGCGGCCCACACCCCGGCACGCCCGTGCACCAGCGCGGCGGCCGCGGCCAGTTCGGCCGCGGGTGCGCCCGATCCCGCCAGCAGTGCGCCGAGGATGCCGGCGAGGACGTCCCCGGACCCTGCGGTCGCCAGCCAGCCGGTGCCGTCGGCCTGGCTGAACACCGGCCCACCGGGCTGCGCCACGACGGTGACGGCGCCCTTGAGCAGCACCGTCGCCCCGGTGAGCTCCGTCGCCCGCTGCGCCCATCGGGCCGGGTCCGCCTCGACCGTGGCCCGCTCGACCGGGGCGCCGCCACGCGCCGTCAGGAGGCGTGCGAGCTCGCCCGCGTGCGGGGTGAGCACCACCCGGCGGTCGGCGAGCGCCGTCGAGTCCCTCGGGAGCCAGTCCAGTCCCCCGGCGTCCGCGACCAGGGCGATGTCCGGGTCCACCAGCGCCCGGGCTGCGACCTCGGGGACGGACGCGCCGACGGCGATCCCGGGGCCGAGGACCATGGCTTGGACCCGGCCCGCCGCGGTGACCACCTCGGGATGCCGGGCCAGCACCATCCGGGCCGCACCCTCCGGGCCCAGGTAGCGGACCATCCCGCAGCCGGTCCGCAAGGCGCCGCTGCTGGCGAGCACGGCGGCCCCGGGGTAGGCGTCCGAACCAGCCATCAGCCCGACCACGCCCCGGGTGTACTTGTGGTCGTCCGGACCGGGCACCGGCCACAGATCGGCGACGTCGGCCTCGAGGAGCCGGCGCACCGGTGCCGGCCGGGCGGCGAGAACATCGGCCAGACCCAGATCGACGAGTTCGACCCGGCCTGCGCGGGCCGCGGCGGGCGGCAGCAGCAGCGCGGGCTTGAGCCCGATCATCGTGACCGTGACGTCGGCCCGGACCGCCACGCCCGGCACCGCGCCGGCGTCGGACTCGAGGCCGCTGGGCACGTCGACGGCCACGACGAGGGGATCAACGGCGGACCGTTCGCGGCGCTCGTTCAGGGCCGTGACGAGGGCGCTCGACACCCCGCGCAGGCCACCGGTCAGCCCGATGCCTGCGATCGCGTCGATCCAGATGTCCGCCTCGTCCGCGGCGGCGAGCACCGGCGCGAGGCCGGTCGCCGGCCCGCCGGTGTGGCCCCGGGCGCTCTCCTCGGACACCGGCAGGAGCCGCACCCCGGCCCGCCGCGCGGCGGCGAGTCCGTCGGGATGCACCCGCTCGCGCAGCAGTGCGGCGGTAACCACGAGGCCACGGCGGGCGAGGTGGGCGGCGGCGAACAGGCCGTCGCCGCCGTTGTTCCCACCTCCCGCGAGGACCAGGGCGCGGGCACCGACCAGAGCGAGGCCACGCCGTCGGGCCTCGGCGACGACCGCGTTCGCGATGGCGTACGCGGCCCGTTCCATGAGCGGCTCACCGGCCGCGAGCGCCGGAGCCTCCGCGGCCCGGATCGCCGCGGCCGGGTACGCGCGTCTCATCGCCGGGCCACCACCGTCCGGGGCCGCTCCGTGTCGCGGCCGGTGCCAACTTGGCCGGCCGGGCAGTTCATGCCTGGATCCACCGTCTCAGTGTGCCAGGACCGCGCGGTCGCGCTCGGGCGCCGGTGCCCGCGGGCCCGACGGCGTGGCGGAGCCGCCTCGAGCGGTCGGCGTCCCCGGGCCTGTCGTGCCGTCGCGCTCAGAGCGAGCGCTGCAGCAGCATCGTGCTCACAGTGTGGCCGTGCTTGACGCCGACGTCGCGCAGCACGCCGACCACCTCGAAGCCGAGGCGTTGGTGCAGGGGCAGCGAACCGGCCGCGGCGGGGTCGTCGGCGACCACGGCGATGACCTGCCGCACGCCGGCGAGGGCGCAGGCGTCGAGCAGTGCGGACAGGAGCCGGGTCCCCACCCCGCGGCCCTGGGCTTCGGGAGCGATATAGATGGTGTCCTCGACCGTGTGCCGGTAGGAGTCCTTGGGGCGCCAGGGAGTGGCGTAGGCATACCCGACAACGGTGCCGGCATCCTCCGCCACGAGGAACGGCAGTCCGCGGGCCGCGATATCCGCGAGGCGTGCGGCCCACGCATCGGGGGACGGCGGGTCCTCGTCGAACGTCACGGCGGTGCCGGTGACGTACGGCTCGAGGATCGCGGCGGCGGCCGGCAGGTCCTCTCGCGTCGCGACCCGGATCGTCGGGCGGGCGGCGGCCCGGTCCCCACGAGGATCCGGCGCCGACGTGGGGTCCGGGCCGGCGTGCGGGGTCGTCATCGTTCGGCGACGGCGACCGCCGAGGCGATCCCGGCGTCGTGGGAGATCGACAGGTGCCAGGAGGTGATGCCCAGGCGGTCCGCGACGGCTGCGACCGATCCGGTCAGGTCGACGACCGGGGCGCCGCCGGTGACCCGGTGCACGGTGGCGTCCTGCCAGCTCATGCCGCCGGGGGCGCCGAGAGCCTTGGCGATCGCCTCCTTCGCCGCGAACCGGGCCGCGAGTGAGGCGGGTGGGAGGTCGCGTTCGGACGGGGTGAACAGTCGCTCGCGCAGCCGTGGCGTGCGCTCGAGCGTGGCAAGGAAGCGGGCCACGTCCACCACGTCGATGCCCACCCCGACGATCACCGCGGGCCCCTACTCCACCGTGACGGACTTGGCCAGGTTCCGGGGCTGATCGACGTCCAGTCCCTTCGCGGTGGCGAGCGCGGCGGCGAAGATCTGCAGCGGGACCACCGAGACCAGCGGGGCGAGCAGCGTGGGGGTCTGCGGGATCCGGAAGATCTCGTCGGCGTACGGAACGACCGCCTCGTCGCCGTCCTCGGCGATCACCATGGTGTGCGCGCCGCGGGCGCGGATCTCCTGGATGTTGGAGATGACCTTGGAGTGCAGTGCGTCCCGGCCCCGCGGGGAGGGCACGATCACGAACACCGGCTGTCCCTCCTCGATCAGGGCGATGGGGCCATGCTTGAGCTCCCCGGCGGCGAAGCCCTCGGCGTGGATGTAGGCGAGCTCCTTGAGCTTGAGAGCGCCCTCGAGGGCGACCGGGAACCCGACGTGCCGGCCGAGGAAGAGCACGGTCGGCTCGTCCTTCATGCTCCGGGCCACGGCGCGGACCTGCTCCTCGTTGTCCACGACGCGCTGGATCTTCTCCGGCATCGCGCGCAGCTGGGCCAGGTCCTCTGCGATCTCGTCCGCGAACTTGTTGCCGCGCAGCTGGGCGAGGTAGAGCCCGAGCAGGTAGCAGGCCGTGATCTGGGCGAGGAACGCCTTGGTGGAGGCGACGGCGACCTCGGGGCCGGCGTGCGTGTACAGCACCGCGTCGGACTCCCGCGCGATGGTGGAGCCGTGGGTGTTCACGATGGCCAGCACCTTGGCGCCCTGTTCACGGGCGTGCCGGACCGCCATGATCGTGTCCATCGTCTCCCCGGACTGGGAGACGGCGACCACCAGGGTCTTCTCACTCACGACCGGGTCGCGGTACCGGAACTCGTGTGCGAGTTCGACCTCCACGGGGATCCGGCACCAGTGCTCGATCGCGTACTTGGCCACGTGGCCGGCGTAGGCGGCGGTGCCGCACGCGATCACGACGATCTTGTCGACGGTGCGCAGGACGGACTCGCGGATGCGCATCTCGTCGAGCTGGAGCCTGCCGTCGGTACCGGCGCGCCCGAGGAGCGTATCGGCGACGGCCTGCGGCTGGTCGTGGATCTCCTTGTCCATGAACGTCGCGAAGCCGCCCTTGACGGCCGCCTCCGCATCCCAGTCCACGGTGTACCGGCGGGCCTCGACGGGGTTGCCGTCGGTGTCGATGACACGGACCTGGTCCGCGGTGATCGTCACGATCTGGTCCTGGCCCATCTCCATCGCCTCACGGGTGGAGGAGATGAACGCCGAGACGTCGCTGCCGAGGAAGTTCTCGCCGTCACCGAGCCCGATGACGAGCGGCGAGTTGCGCCGGGCGCCGACGACCGTGTCCGGCTCGTCCGCGTGCGTGGCCAGCAGGGTGAACGCACCCTCCAGCCGGCCGACGGTCAGTCGCATCGCCTCGGTGAGGTTCTGGGTCTCGTCGTGGTAGCGCGCGAGGAGGTGGGCCACCACCTCCGTGTCCGTCTCGGACAGGAATTCGACGCCTGTCTCGCCCAGTTCGGCCTTGAGCTGGGCGAAATTCTCGATGATGCCGTTGTGGATCAGTGCAAGCCTGCCGCCACCGGCGAGGTGCGGGTGGGCGTTGACGTCCGTGGGCCCACCGTGGGTGGCCCACCGGGTGTGCCCGATGGCCGCGGTTCCCGCGGGCAGGTCGCGGCGCTCGAGCTCGGCGAGCAGATTCGCGAGCTTTCCGGCCTTCTTCGCCGAGGCCATACCCTCCGGGGTCGTCACGGCGACGCCGGCCGAGTCGTAGCCCCGGTACTCCAGGCGACGCAGCCCCTCGACGATGACTTCGAGCGGCCGCTGACTGGGCGCGGCGGGGCCCACGTATCCGACGATTCCACACATGTGGTCCAGAGTATCCGTCGCTGGGCCGGTTCCCGGCCCGCCCGGGTGCGGCGTGGATCACTGTGGAGTGGGAGAGTATGGACGTGGTCCTTCCCGACGTCACACGGTTCCAGCCGTTGCCGAGCGCCTCCGGTTCTCCGTTCGTGGAGTTCGACCGGGCCGCCTGGAGCCGGCTGTCCGCATCCACACCGCTGCCGCTGACCGCGGCCGACATCGAGAACCTCCGCGGGCTCGGTGACCCGATCGACCTGGCCGAGGTCGACACCGGGTATCGACCGCTGTCCCGGCTCCTCACCCTGTATGTGGCCGCCTCCCAGCGGCTGCGTGCCACCACGTCCACGTTCCTCGGTGAGCCCGCCCACCGCACCCCGTTCGTGATCGGGGTGGCCGGGTCCGTCGCCGTCGGCAAGTCCACGGCGGCCCGCGTGCTGCGCGAGATGTTGCGCCGGTGGCCGGAGACGCCGCGCGTGGAGCTCGTCACCACCGACGGCTTCCTGTACCCGAATGCCGAGCTCGAACGACGCGGCCTGATGGAGCGCAAGGGCTTCCCCGAGTCCTACGACCGGCGTGGGCTCCTGGACTTCCTGATCGAGGTGAAGGCCGGTACCGAACAGGTCACCGCACCCGTCTACGACCACGTGCGCTATGACATCGTGCAGGACCGTCGCGTGGTGGTGCGAAGCCCCGAGGTGCTGATCGTCGAAGGACTGAACGTGCTCGCTCCGGCCCGGGTCAGCGCCGACGGTGAGTCGTCCCTCGCCGTCAGCGACTTCTTCGACTTCTCGATCTACATCGACGCAGCCACCGAGGACATCCGCCGTTGGTACGTCGAGCGCTTCCTGGACCTGCGGCAGACGTCCTTCTCGAACCCGGACTCCTACTTCCACCGCTACGCCGACCTCGACGACGACCAGGCGCGTCGGCGGGCCGGACAGATCTGGGAGAGCATCAACGGTCCGAACCTCGTCGAGAACGTCCTGCCCACGCGCGGGCGCGCGACCCTGGTGCTGAGCAAGGACGCAGACCATCGGCTCAGCCGGTTCCGGCTGCGGAAGATCTAGAGATGACGGCGCCCTTCGACGAGTACGGCAGCGGGCCGGTCGCGACCACGCGGTCCGGGCAGGTCCGCGGGACCCGGCGACCTGGTTCGCTCGCCTTCCGGGGAGTCCCGTATGCGGCGGCCCCGGTAGGGGCGTTGCGGTTCGGGCGGCCGGCGGCGCACCCGGGCTGGTCCGGGGTGCGCGACGCCACCAGCAACGGACCCACGCCCAGCCTCGGCCCCACCACGGACACGTACTCGATCCCGGAACCGGTCGTGGCCGGCGACGAGATCCTCAACCTGAACATCTTCACCCCGGACCTCGACCCCGCCGCCCGCCTCCCGGTCTACGTCTGGATCCATGGCGGCGGTTTCGTCGGCGGGTCCCCCGGTGGGCCCTGGTTCGACGGTGCCGCCTTCAACGCACACGGCGTCGTTACCGTCGCGATCACCTACCGGCTGGGCTTCGAGGGCTACGGCCACGTCCCGGGCGCGCCGGAGAACCGGGCACTCCTGGACTGCATCAGCGCCCTGGAGTGGGTCCGGGAGAACATCCAAGCGTTCGGTGGTGATCCCGACCGGGTCACCCTCGGCGGGCAGAGCGCGGGCGGCGCTGCCACGCTGGCCCTGCTCGCGGCGCCTTCCGCACAGGACCTCTTCGGGGCGGCCGTCGTGCACTCCGCCCCGTTGCCGGACATCGGTGCCTCGGACGCACTCGCGCAGGGCGCCGTGATGGCCCGGCTGTGCGAGGTGGAGAACACGTGGGACGCCTGGCGTGACATACCGCGGGCCACGATCGTGGCCGCCGAGCGCTCCCTTGACCGTGCGGACCTCTGGTCGGCCGTCCGCGACCTGCACCGGATCCTTGGCACGTCGGACCCGCTCACGGACTTCGGTCCGGTGATCGATGGCGACCTCGTCCCGACGGAGCCAGCGGCGGCCTTCGCTGCCGGGATCGGTGCCACGAAGCCGCTGCTGATCGGCACGACCAGCCACGAGTTCAACCGGGTGACCGCGCACGTGGACCGGTTCCTTGCCCAGGGTTTCGCCGGCGCGCTGATGGTCGGTCTCGGGGTGCCGACGATGCTGGCCCGTGCCTACCCACGCGCCTATCCCGACCTCTCCCCCGCCGAGCTCCTGGGCCAGGCGGTCACGAACCGGGTGTTCCGGATCCCGGCCGTGCAGGTCGCGCTCGCCCGGACCACCGCGGCCGAGGAGGCACCGGAGGGCTTCGAGCTCCCGGCCCCGACCTGGCTGTGGGACTTCCGGTGGCGCTCCACCGTCACGGGTCGCTCGGTGCACTGTCTCGACCTACCGTTCGCCTGGAACGCCCTCGATGCCGAGCGGGTCGCCCGTCTCGCCGGTGACGATCCGCCAGCGCACCTCGCCGAGCACATGCACGGCGAGATCGTTCGGTTCATCACCGAGGGCTCCGTCGGTTGGGACCGGTTCCGGCCGACGGCGCCGACCGCTCACATCTTCGACACCGAGTCCGTCACTGGGCGTGACCCCTACCGCTTCGAACGACTTGCGCTGCAGGTCGTCGTCGAGGAGTGATGCGCGGCGTGGATCATGGGGTGCGCTCGAGTATCCCGGACCCGGAGTCCGGCACCGGATCCTCGTCCACCTCGTTCGCGCCCAGGTCCGGAGGATCCTGTGGCTCGATCCCGGAACGCCGGAAGAGCCGACGCATGACGAGATCGATGATCGTGCCCATCAGCAGCCCCACGAGGACGCCCACCACGACCGCGATGACCGGGTGGTCGTGCAGCACCGCACCGGCGCCGACGCCGAGCAACACGGAGTAGATCGACCAGGTCACCGCCGCGAGCGCCGCGAACCCGACGAATCGGCGGAACCCGAAGCCGACGGCGCCCGCAGTCATGTTCACCGCGACGCGCCCGATCGGGATGTACCGCGCCGAGAGGATGAAGGCGCCGCCGCGTCGCTGCAGGGCCGTCTCCGCCCACATCAGTGCCCGAGCGCCCCGTCGGGTGCGGAACAACCGCAGCCGTCTGATCGGCACCCGGGTGCCGATCAAGTACGCGATCACGTCACCGCAGAAGGCACCGAGCGCTGCGACGGGCAGGATCAGCCAGATGCTCGGGGCGTTTCCGGTGATCGCGAGGCTCGCCAACGCGATGACCACCGACTCGCTGGGCACCGGGGGGAAGAACCCGTCGATCGTGCAGAACAGGAACAGGGCAAGCAGGACCCAGTGCGACGCCGCCATCGCCAGGACCGTCTCGACCATCAGTTCCTCCGTGTAGTTCCTACGCAACATGCCGTGCCCAACCGCGCCGCGCGGCTGCCTCCACGCTAAGCGGATCGGGGTTGAACGCGGAATGGGTGACCACCCTGATCATGCCCCGGACCTAGGACAACAAACTCCCCCGGTCGTGTGATTCCCACCGCGACCGACTCATCCCACGGAATGATGGACGGCGACGCCGTTCCCCCTCGCCGAGCCGAGATCCACGTGGAGATCAAGGATAGGTCGCGAAGGTCGCTTCATCGCAGCGAAATACCGCCCACCTGACTGAGGGGCACGATGCCGAGTGCCTCCCGCGCGCCGACTCGCCGCCCACGAGATCACCTCGACGGCTGTCGGGGAATCCAGGCCATCCTGATGTCCGGCGCTCGCTCCTCGTTCCCGGCACCATCCGTCCGCTCGACCTCGACCAGGCCACGCCGCCGGTAGAAGTCCTGAGCCGGTGAGTTCGCGACGAACACCCAAAGGTCGAAACCATCGGGGCGTAGCCGCTTCACCTCATCGAGGAGGGTGCCGCCGACCCCGTTGCCCTGGGCAGCCGGGTCCACGTAGAGGGCCTCGAGGTGTGCTCCGGCCAGCCTGGCGAAGCCCCGCAGCCCGTGATCGCCGTCGAAGAGCCCAAGCACGTCGTCCTGGCTCAGGTCCCACGCACGGACCCAGGCCCGAACCTCGGCGTCGGAGTGCACGCCGAGCGGCATCGCCGGCCCTGCCGCTCGCCGTGCGATCAGGTAGAGGTCAGCGACCCGGCCGAGTTCCGCGGTCCGCACCGGGCGGACCACTCTGACGGTGCTCATCAGTCAACGATCCCATGGGAGGTGCGCCGCGCCGCCACCAATGTGCCGGGCGACCAAACCAGGTCTCGCCATGGCAACGACCAACGGCACAAGCCGCGAAAGGCAACGCGCGCCCGCGGACCCGCCCGGGAACCAGCAAAGGCCACCCCGGTCCAGGGTGGCCAGCGATACCGCCAACCACCATCGCGGTTCAGTGCGGCCCGGGAACACGAAAAGGGCCACCCCCGTCAGGGGTGGCCCAGGAACAGGGCAAAGCACCATCGCGGCTCGGGACGGTGCGGGAACACGACAAGGGCCACCCCGGTGTGGGGTGGCCCTTGTCTAAGTGTTGTCCGGCGGCGTCCTACTCTCCCACGTAGTCTCCCACGCAGTACCATCGGCGCAGAGGGGCTTAGCTTCCGGGTTCGGAATGGGTCCGGGCGTTTCCCCCTCGCTATGACCGCCGTAACTCTATGGAGATGTCATCGGTTTCCCGACCGTATCTCGGGAACCGCACAGTGGACGCGTAACACACAGGTATTGACTTTTTCGTGTGGTCAAGTTATCGGCATATTAGTACCGGTCAGCTCCATGAGTCTTTGAGTCCTCACTTCCACATCCGGCCTATCAACCCAGTAGTCTAGCT
>NZ_JAGSHT010000016.1 GCF_019947135.1 Occultella gossypii
ACGCCAGACCGAACTCAACCACCGCGTCCCGTACCCCATCGGACCCACCAGCGACGACAACCTCGACCCGATGTGCCGCCGCGACCACGTCCTGGTCACCCACGGCAAGTTCTCCTACGAACGCGCCCCCGACGGCACCATCACCTGGCACACCCCCACCGGCCACACCTACCAACGCGACCCCAACGGCACGCTGACCAAACTCAGTCGCGACCTCCACCACCCCGGCAGCAACGGCAAAACCCGCTACCACACCCCCGACCCCAGACCCATCGACCCCGACGAACCCCCACCCTTCTAACCGAGCCGGCCGGAGCCACCAGTCGGCCCGGAGTCTCGGTCGGCGGGAGTCTCGGTCGGCGGGAGTCTCGGTCAGCGGCTCCTCACCAGCGTCGTCCTCCGCCAGCGGCTACTCGCCAGCGTCGTCCTCGGTGAGCGCTTCCCATGCCGCGAACGCGAGCAGTCCGGGCACCTGGGCGATGCCGAGGACGCCGTTCTCCTTGAACGCCTCGTCCGTCATGTCCGTGAGGATCTCGTTGTACCGGGTGCCCTGGATGCCGTCATAGATCAGGCCGCCGGCCACGCTCCCGACGCCCCACGCGGCCCCCACCCCACCGGACACCGCCGAGCCGATCCAAGGCGCCGCCGCGGTGATGCCGAGAGAGGTGCCGTTCTGAACGATCGCAGTCGCGTCGCCGTCCTCGATGCCGGTCACCAATCCGTGAGCGTCGAAGACGGTGCCGAGGCCGGACAGTCCAGCCAGCCCCACACGCTCTGCGTTGGTGAAGCCTGCCTCGATGAACTCCCGGGCGACCTCGGCCGTGGCCAGGTTGTTCGCCACGTCCCCGAATACCCGGAGCGTGCGTGCCTGCACAGCCAGTTCCGGCAGGTTCATCGCGAACGAGCGCAACCGTTCGAGGTTGGTCCGTAGATCGCCGAACCGGCTCGGAGTCTCCCCGCCCACGCTCCCGGCCGCCGTGCCGGCCGCCGTGGTTCCCGCGGCACTCGCGCCCACACCTGCGTGCCCCGATCCGGCCGTGTCCGCGCCGCTCGCGCGAAGCTGGTCCTCGGCCTGCTCGACGAGCTCCAGACCGGCGTCGATCAGCGCGGTCGACGCTCGCATGAGGGCCGGCGACCACTCCTGTTCCCAAGTGGCTCGCGCGGCGAGGGCGTCCGGACCGTTCCAGATCATCGTGTGGCACAGGCCGACCGTGATGCGCACGCAGATCGTACGGAGCTGCTCCGCGCCGGCGGCGTAGGCCTTCGCGGTCGCGATCAGGGCATCGACGTCGCCGCCGTGGGTGACAGTGCTCATCGGGTCCTCGCAGAACAGGTCGGGTGTCGGTTCGCGACGCCAAAACGGAGGAGTAGTCGCGTCGACCGGACCTCCATCGTCACCGCGCCCAGACCCCGGGGCCAGCGCGACGGGGGTGGAACATTCCGGTGCTTGCGTCGAGAACTCGCGTGCCCGCGGGAGCCGCTGCGGCGTTGCGACCCCGGCACCCACGTCCGTCCCTACCCCTACAGTGCGGGTATGGGCACCCCAGCCGCTCTGCTGCGATCAGCACGCCACGGACTGATCAGGTTGCTCGGAGGCGTCCCCGCGTCCCCGACCGCCGGCATCGGGCCCGACCGCGCGAGCGGCCCACTGAGCGAGGCCGCGAACGCCCCGAGGCCCGGGCCGGGCACGGCGGAAGCCGAGGTCGAGCCACTGGTCGGCCTCGTCCTCGGCGGCGGTGGCGCCCGGTCGTCGTTCGAGATCGGGGCACTGTCCTACCTCTACGAGGTGGAGCGGATCACGCCGTCGGTCATCACGGGCACATCCGCCGGGTCGGTCCTGGCGGGCATCCTGGCCCAGCATGGCGACCTGGCCGGGCAGCAGCGCACGGTCGCCGAACTACGCCGGATCTGGCTCGGCATGACCACCAGTTCGGACATGTTCGCCGAGCTGCCGTGGTTCACCGCGCTTCGCGAGGACATGCCCACCTGGCGCAGACTTGCCGCGATCCAGGAGCGGGCGGCGAACCGGGTCTCGCTCGTCGAGAACCTCAGCACGGTCCTCGCCGGCCCACGTCGCGCGGTGGACCGGCTCACCGAACGTGCCCGGATGGCGGCAGAGAACCGGGCAGGCGCGGGCCAGGTAACGGCTGCGACCGACCGGGCAGGCGCGGGCCAGGTAGCGGCTGCGACCGACCGGCCGGGCGTGGACCGGGCCGCAGACGGTGACGCCGCGACCACGGCGGTGCCGGGCGCAACCGAGTACGTTCCGCCGGAGCACGACCCGGCGTCCGCCGGGTCCAGCCCGCTCGAACTCCTCTCCGCGCTCTGGGACGTCGGCCGGACCGGGCCGGACGTGAACGTCGTCCTCCGGGGCGCAGCACGGGAGCGGTCCGCGTTCGTGGTGGGCCCGATCATCGACCAGTTGCTGGACCCAGCGGTGTTCGATACGGGTCTGCCGGCGACCTCCGGCGTCGAGCTGCGCCTGGCCACCGTGCACCTGGAGTCCGGCGAGCTGCGCTACGTCGACGGCGCCGGACGCCTTCGTGATGCCGCCGACCAGCTCCTCGACGAGAACCCGGTCGCCCTCGATCAGGCGATCCTCGCCTCCTGTGCGATCCCCGCCGGCCTGCCCCCGGTTCGGCTGAACGAGGGCACCTACGTCGACGGCGGCGTCCGCGAGAATGTGCCGGTCGAGATCGCCTACTCCCACCTCGGGGTGGAGCGCTGCTACGTCGTGACCGCGAACCCCGTCGGGCTTCCCCCGGCCGAGGACTTCCACGGAAAGCCACTGCTTGAGATCGTGATGCGCGCGGCCGCCGAGATCATGCCGGACGAGATCCAGGCCAACGAGGTCGAGCAGGCCCGCGCTCTCGGCGCCACGGTGATCGACCCCGAGCTGGACATCCACGACATCATCACCATCGAGCCGGGCCTGATCGCCATCGCGATGGACTACGGGTACCTGCGGGCCGCGGACGTGTGCGCCGACGCCACCGAGGCCGAGCACGCCCGCACCCGGGACGTCATCAACCTCCGCCGCCTGATCTGGAGCGTGGAGGACGACATGTTCGCCGGGCCCAAGCCAGCCACGGCCCCGGGTGCGCCGACCGCGAGCCTCGGCACCGCCGTCGACCCGGGTTCCGGCGAGCCCGCACAGCTCGAACCGGCGCTCGCCGAACTGAAGTACGGGCTGCGCGACCTGGTCGCGCAGGTCCCACCAGAGCGCCTGCCACCCGGTGCCCGCGACTGGTGGCGCACGTGGGAGAGGCACACCACCCCGATCACCGCCACGCCCGACTGGCTCGACACGGACCCGGCATCCTCTCCTACCCTTGAGTCATGACCGGTGCACCGGACGTGACCACGAGTCTGCGGCATCGGCTCATCCGTATGCTCGGAGGCGAACCCGTGCCGGATGGGCGGGCCGCCGCCCCCGGTCCCGATCCCAGTCCCGCCGAGCCCGTCGAACCGGCAGCGCCGGAAGAGGTCGTCGGTCTCGTCGTCTCCGGCGGCGGCGCGCGCTCGAGCTTCCAGATCGGTGCGCTGACCTACCTCTACGAGCAGGACGGGTTCGCCCCACAGGTCATGACCGGCACGTCGGCCGGATCCATCCTGACGGCCGTGATCGCCCAGTACTCCGACCAGGCCGGGCAGCGGGAGGCGGTCGCGGATCTGCGCCGGCTCTGGCTCGGGATGCGCAGCAGCTCGGACCTGTTCGAGGAGCTGCCCTGGTTCACCAAGCTCCGCGAGCACATGCCGACCTGGCGCAAGGTGATGGCGCTGCGGCACCGGCCGGGCAACCGCACCGCCTTGACCACCAACCTCGCGTCCGTGCTGCAGGGCCCGATCAAGGCGGTGGAGCGACTGACCGCACGGCAGGCCGAGCACCACGAGGAGGCGACGAGGCCCGCGCCGGCCGACGTCGCGTTGGTGACGGCAGAGCATGACCAGACACCACCCGAGCACACGCCGTTGTGGTCCTCGGGCAACGTCCTGGACACGCTCGCCACGATCTGGGAGGCCAGCCGCACCAGCACGGACGTGCAGACGATCCTGACCGGGGCACAGACCGAGCGCGCCGCCTTCCGCCCTGGTCCGCTGGTCGACCGGGTCTCCGACCCACGGCTGTTCGACCCCAGCCTGTTGGCGGCCTCCGGGGTTCGGTTCCGAGCCGCGGTGGTGGCGCTGGAGTCCGGCGAGCTGCGCTACGTCGACGAGCTCGGGCGCCTGCGCGACCGCGTCGACGCGCTGCTGCCCGAGGAGGACCCGGTCGACCTCATCGAGGCGATCCGGGCCTCGTGTGCGATCCCGGCCGTCTTCGCGCCGGTCCGGCTGAACGACCAGCACTACGTCGACGGCGGAGCACGGGAGTCCCTGCCCGTCGAGATCGCGGTGTCCGAGTTGGGCGTGACCCGCTGTTTCGCGGTGGTCGCCTCCCCCGCCGGGCTGCCGTGGGACGGTGGTTACGCGGACAAGGACATGCTGGAGATCGTGATGCGCAGCGGCTTCGGCATCATGACCGACGAGATCCAGCTCGACGAGATCCGACGAGCGCAGACCGCCGGGGCCATGGTCATCCAGCCCGAGCTCGACATCCATGACCTGCTCACCGTGGAGCCGGGCCTGGTCTCGATCGCGATGGACTACGGGTACCTGCGCGCCCGTGATGTCTACTCGGACGCGTCAGCGGAGGTGCACGAGCACACCCGCAACGTGATCAACCTGCGCCGCCTCATCTGGACCACCGAGGACGAGATGTTCAATCCGGCCCGCGACCCGGCCCTGGCCCGTCCGCCGATGGCCGAACTCGTCGAGCTCAAGCTGCGGCTGCGCGAACTCCTGGAGGAGCACCCGGCCACGCTCCCGCCGGGGGCCGCATCGTGGTGGCGCACCTGGGAACGGCACGGCTACCCGGTCGGTGAGGAGCCGAACTGGGTCTGAGGTGCCCGAGCCCACGGCAGCTCGGGCGACAGGGACCGGACCACGCCGCTCCCACCGCAGGCTGCGTGCAGCATTGCTCAGAAGTCGCCGAAGCCGCCGAAGTCCTCGAAGCCGCCACCGAAGTCACCCAGCCCGCCGGCGTCGCCCCCGCCTGCGTCGGCCGCCGCATCACTGACGCCACCGTCCGCACCCGCGTCAGCGCCGCCGTCGGCCCCTGCCTCGGTGCCACCATCGGCGGCCGCATCCTGCGGCACGGCCTGGGTGGGGTCGGCGAACGCGGGGCCGAACAGGGCATTCGCCACCGCCGAGCCGATCACCACCCCGGCGATCGTGCCGAGCAGGCTGGAACCCATCATGGCGCCGAAGCCGGGACCGCCGCGCTGGCCGCCGAAGGTGCGCTCAAGGGTGCCCGGCTCGCGCACCTCGGCGCGGGTCGCCATCCGCGCGAGGTCCTGCGGAGAGTCCGACGGCGCCCGTTCCGCCGGCGGGACGACGGCACCGAGGTCGTCGAGCACCTGCCGCCGCTGCTCCGGCGTGAGCCGGGAGAACGCCTCGGCGTGGGCCTGTTCCACGGCTTCGGGTGGTGCGGTGCTCACGAGGTACCGGTACCGGTCGATCGCCACCTGGTCTGGGGTCCGTCGGGCGTGGTTCTGCCCGGCCGAGGAGGGCTGGCCGTACGCGGCCTGGGGATGCCCGTACGCCTGGCGCCCGGGCTGCTGGTTGGCACGATAGGGGTCGTAGTCGTTCGGCTCGCGGCCGAGGATCCGGTCGAGCAGGCCCATGATGAATCCTTCCGGGCTGGGAGATGTCTCCCTCTGTTCAACGCGTGGCGCCCGGCGCGGGTTCCCCGACCCGGCGGTCAGGCAGCCTCCAACGGGTCCAGTCCGTACCACCGGGTCGCGGCGCCGGTGAAGAACTCCCCACGCAGGGCGTCGTCGGCGTCGACCACCTCCAGCGCCGCCTCGGCCGCCGCGACCACCTGGGCGTAGGAGCCGCCGATCAGGCAGACCGGCCAGTCGCTGCCGAACATGATCCGTCGCGGACCGAACGCCTCGAGGGCCGCGTTGAGATAACCGGCCAGGGTCAGGTCGGCGGCACCCAGGTCCGCCGTCTGGGTGGCGTAGCCGGAGAACTTCAGCGCAACGTTCGGAGCCGAGGCGAGCGGCTCGATCAAGGCGGCCCACTCCCCAGGCGTGCTCTGGTCCAGGTCCGGCTTGGCGAGGTGGTCGACCACGAACGAGGTGTCCGGATGCGCCCGGACCGCCTCGGCCGCCGCAGCCAGGTGCTCGCCGCGCACGAGCAGATCGATGGTCAGGTCGCGCTCACCGGCGGCCGCGAACGTCCGCGCCGCCTCCGGTCCGGCCAGCCAGGCCGGGTCGGCGCGCTGCTCGCTCAGGTCCCGCAGCCCAACGAGCAGATCCGACGCCGGGTGGTCGGCCAGCGCGTCGAGCCGCTCCATCAGGTCCGGGGCACCGAACGGCACCCAGCCGACCACGCCGAGCACGTGCTCATGCTGCGCGGCGAGGTCGAGCAGGTACGGCGTCTCGGAGTCCTGCGGCACGGTCTGCACGATGACGGCGTGGCTCACCCCGGTGGGTTCGGCGGCGGCCAACCACTGCTCCACGTCGAAGTCCCGGCCGATGACCGGTGCCAGCTCCGGGCCGATCCAGTCCTGCGGGTGCACGGCCAGGTCCCATACGTGGTGATGGGCGTCGATCCTCATGGGTCACATCTTGGACCCCGGGTCCACCCCTCGGGCAACCCGGCTCGCCGTTCGGGGCACGGCCGGCGGGCGACATGCACCCCGAGCGTGGCAGAGGTCGCTTCCGACATGGAGCGGGCAACAATGCCCCCATGGCGCGCATCCTCATCACGGGCATGTCCGGGACCGGCAAGACGACCGTCCTGGCCGAGTTGCGCCGTCGCGGGCACCTCACGGTCGAGACCGACGAGGGCGGCTGGGTGCTCCCGGACGCCACCTGGGACGAGCCACTCATCACGGCGCTGCTGGACGAGCATCCGGACCTGTTCCTGTCCGGCACGGTCGAGAACCAGGGCCGATTCTACGACCGGTTCGACCACGTGGTCCTGCTCAGCGCACCGCTCGACGTCATGCTCGAGCGGGTCCGGCGCCGCACCGAGAACCCGTACGGCAGCACCCCGGAGCAACGGGCCGAGATCGCCCACTACACCGAGACAGTCGAGCCGCTCCTGCGCGCCGGCGCGAGCGTGGAGCTGGACGGTCGGCGCCCGGTGGCCGAGCTCGCCGACACTCTCGAGGAGCTGGCCGGCGGCGGCGGAAGCCACGGCGGAGGGTCCGTGTAGCGTTCCGGGACCAGCGTCCGGGCCGAGCCACGTCCCTCCCGCGGGTGGCGCCGGTGGCGGATCCCGGGAGAATGGACGAGGACCACCACCACCGCTCGGAGGGGAACTCCACCATGGCCGTCACGGTCGCCGAACAACTCGTGAACCAACTCGTGTCCGCTGGGGTGAAACGGATCTACGGGATCGTCGGGGACAGCCTGAACCCGGTGGTCGACGCCGTCCGACGCACCGCCGGGATCGACTGGGTGTCCGTGCGCCACGAGGAGGTGGCCGCGTTCGCCGCCGCCGCGGAGGCCACGGTGACCGGGGAGCTCACGGCGTGCGCGGGCTCCTGCGGCCCCGGCAACCTGCACCTGATCAACGGCCTCTACGACGCGAACAGGTCCCGGGTCCCGGTCATCGCGATCGCCTCGCACATCCCGACCAACCAGATCGGTACGCAGTTCTTCCAGGAGACCCACCCGGACCGACTGTTCACCGAGTGCTCGGTCTACTCCGAGATGATCTCCAGTGCCTCGCAGATGCCACGGATCGCGAACACCGCGATCGCGCACGCAATCGGCGCGCCCGGCGTCGCGGTGCTGACCCTGCCCGGCGACATCGCGGACGCGGAGGTCTCCGAGACGGCTCCGACGGTCTGCGTCACGAGCAGGAGCCCACGGGTCGTGCCGCGCGATGAGGACGTGGCTGCCCTGGCGGACGCCATCAACAGCGCGAAGAAGGTGACGCTCTTCGTCGGTGCCGGCGCCCGTGACGCCCACGACGAGGTGATCGCGCTGGCGGATGCGGCCGCGGCCCCGATCGGGCACTCCCTGCGCGGCAAGGAGGTCATCCAGTACGACAACCCGTTCGACGTCGGCATGTCCGGCCTGCTCGGCTACGGTGCCTGCTTCGAGGCGATGAACTCCGCCGACCTGCTGGTCCTCATCGGCACCGACTTCCCCTACGACCAGTTCCTGCCCGACGACGTGCGCACCGCCCAGATCGACATCGAGCCGGCCCACCTGGGCCGTCGGACCCGGCTCGACCTGAGCGTGGTCGGCGACGTCCGCGAGACGATGCTCGCCCTTGCCCCGCTGGTGCGACGCAAGTCGAACCGCCGGTTCCTGACCTCCATGCTCAAGAAGCAGGAGACCCTCATGGACAAGGTGGTGGGGGCCTACACGAAGAATGTGGAGCGGACCACCCCGATCCACCCCGAGTACGCGGCAGTACAGCTGGACGAGACCGCGGGCGAGGACACCGTGTTCACCGTCGACACCGGCATGTGCAACGTGTGGGCGGCGCGCTACCTGACCCCGAACGGCCGCCGCCGGGTGATCGGTTCGTTCCTGCACGGCTCCATGGCCAACGCGATGCCGCACGCGATCGGGGCGGCGTTCGCCGAACCCGGCCGCGAGGTGGTCGCGATGTGCGGCGACGGTGGCCTGTCCATGCTGCTCGGGGACCTGATCACGATCAGGCACTACGACCTGCCGGTGAAGGTCGTCGTGTTCAACAACGCGAGTCTGGGCATGGTGAAGCTGGAGATGCTCGTCGAGGGACTCCCGGCCGCGTTCACCGACTCGCCCCCGGTGGACTACGCGGCCATCGCGACGGCGATCGGCATCCCGGCCGTCCGGGTGGAGCACCCCAAGGATCTGCGCAAGGCCCTGGCCGGCGGCTTCGAGCGGTCCGGCCCGGCGCTGATCGACATCGTCACCAACCCGAACGCGCTGTCCATCCCACCGAGCATCACCGGCAAGCAGATCAAGGGCTTCGCGACCGCGATGACCAAGGCCGTCCTCGGCGGAGGCGGCGCCGAGGTGATGTCCATGGCCCGGTCGAACCTGCGGAACATCCCACGCCCCTGACCACCGCTGGAGTGCGGCCCGCCAACCGGATCGAGGCGAGGGTCCGTGGTCAGCCGGACCGGTGCGCTACGCCTGCCGAACCGGCAGGCGAGAGGCCACCGGCTCCGGTCGTGAGCCGCGCCGGCCCACCGAGGACTGCACCTGACCGGCCCTCGGCCCGACCTGCAGCACCCCGCGCCGTTCGGCGCCACGGACCCGGCCACGGACGGAGAACAGGTCGCCCACGACGGCGAGCGCCCGCCGTCGGGACGGCATGAAGCGCAGGAAGAACACCATCCGCAACACCCAGGCCAAGGCACCGGTGAACGGGATCCCGTAGAGCTCGCTGATCGAGCGGCCGAGCCCGAAGGATGCCGCGCGGCCGAGCCCGCGATAGGTGAACGGCCGCCGCGCCCGGCCTGCGTAGCCCGGCAGCCCGAGCTCGGTGTGCAGGTACGCGGCCACGTTCGCGCCCGCGTGCGCGCCGGCCTTGATCGCCCAGAGCGCGTTCGCGGGGACGGGCTCGCGGGTGCCCGGGCGGACCACCCGGGCGGCGTCCCCCGCCGCCCAGATCCCCGTGCTCACGGACAGGTCCGGCCCGGTGGCGAGCCGCCCACGCTCGTCCCGGAACTCCTCGAGACCGGGCACAGGCACCGGAGCCTGCCCGACCGTGGCGATGACCGTCCCCGCGCGCAGGTAGGTGCCGTCGGCCAGGCGCGCGCCGCCGTCGTCGACGGCGGCCACCCGCGCCCCCGTGCGCACCGCGACCCCGAGCCGGATCAGCTCGACGCGGGCGCGGGCGCGGAGCCGGGGTTGGTCGTCGAGCTCGGGCAGCAGCCGTGGCCCGGAGTGGACCAGGGTGACCTGCAGATCGCCGGCGCCGCGGTCGGCGGCGGCCGCGGCGAGCTCCACGCCGGCCAGGCCGCCCCCGACCACGAGGATCCGCCGGTCCGCGCTGCCGGGTGGTGCGTCGACGGCCGCCGCGACGCGGTCCGCGAGGGCCCGGATGTCCCCCGGGCCGCGCAGCGTGCGCCCGTGGTGGGCCATCCCCGGAACCCGGCCAACGGGCTCGCGCCCACCGGTACCCACCACGAGCGCCGTGTAGGAGAGATCGGAGCGGACGCCGTCGTCGACGCGTTCGATCTCGACGAGGCGCTGCCGTGCTTCGATGTGCACCGCTCGCGCGGACAGGATCCGCGCGTGCGGCATGACCTCGGCCAGCGGCGTCCGGGTGCGCGCGAACGGCAGGATCCCCGCGATCACCTCGCCGGTGAAGCCATGGAAGCTGTGCGCGTCGTCGGGGCTGACCACGACGATCTCGACCCGGCCGCTGCGGACCTGGCCGCCGAGCCGGCGCATCAGGGCGCGGTAGGCGAACAGGGTCACGTAGCCACCGCCGAGAAGCACCACCCGGGCGTTCATGCCGCCACCTTCGTTCCGGTCGCGGCCAGGGGTCTGCCGAAGGAGGTGGGGACGGCGGGGGTGAAGCCGAGGTGGGCCAGGTCCGCGGCGAGGGCCCGGGTGTGGGCGACCTGCTCGAGCGTCGGCACGCCGAGGCAGAAGTGCCCGGTGTGACCGGTCAGGGACAGCAGCGCGGTCTCGGCGAAGCAGGCGTACGCGCGGCCGTTCGGCAACCCGATGTCCCCGCCGGTCAGGCGCAGGCTGGGGATGCTCACGATCCCGCCGTCGACGATGGTCACGTCCGGGCGGGCGACAAGGAGGTCGGGTGCGGTGTTGCGTGGTTGCGTGGCGTCCAGGACGACGGCGCCCGGTGCCAGGTGCTCGGGCCGCACCAGTGCGTCGGCGGAGGCAGTGAGCAGGATGATCAGGTCCGCGTCGGCCAGGCCGGTCAGGTCCGTGCCGATCGAGGTCGGCACCCGTCCGCCGATCCGGTCCGCGAGCGCCTCGAGCCGGGGGCGGGACCGGGCGATGAGGCTGAGGTGGTCGACCGCGGCGTCCGCGGCGAGGAGTTCGCTGACCGCGCTGCCGACGCTGCCGCTCGCCCCGACCACCGCCACGCGCCGGCCGGGTGCGCCGGGTCGGTCGTCCAGGAGTTGGCGGGCCTGGGTGTCCACGATGGCGGCGGTGAAGGCGTTGCCGTTGGTGACGCCGACGTCGGCGCGCCCGGACAGGCTCGACCCGCCGCGGGTCACGGTCGCGGTGAGCGCCCCGAGGCCCACTATGTCGGCACCGGTGCGGGCGGCCACGTCGACGGCCCGGTGCACCCGGGCGCGGCCCGCGACGGGCTCTTCGAGCAGGTGCCGCGCGCCGTAGGGCACCATCACGATGCGCCCCACCCGCCGGCTGTCGATCTGGACCCCGGCCATCGTGAACGGCCGTAGCGGCAGCCGGCGCAGTGCCAGGTCGTAGTAGCGCTCCGGCACGCGGGCCAGCGGCGCCCAGATCAGGCCCATGTCCGGGGCGAGGCGGGTGCGCGGGTGGACGAGGAAGGCGAAGGAGGCGTCACTCATCGACGTCGGTCCTCTCGGGGAGTCGGGGGATCCGGTGGGGGCCGGGTAGCAGGAAGAGGCACGGCCGGGCCCCGTTGATACGCGATCGCCCGTGCCGGCACCCTCGGCGCGATCGCCCGTGCCGGCACCCCCGGGACTCCACCGACGCGAACTGTCGATGGAACCCCGCGCCACCCGCAACTCGGGTCAGTGGAACCAGG
The DNA here is from genome assembly GCF_019947135.1 of Occultella gossypii. Classification (GTDB taxonomy): domain Bacteria; phylum Actinomycetota; class Actinomycetes; order Actinomycetales; family Beutenbergiaceae; genus Occultella; species Occultella gossypii. Next base: position 11,770 of record NZ_JAGSHT010000016.1, read on the forward strand.
TCGGGGCCGGCACCCCCGGGACTCCGCTGACGCGAACCGTCGATGGAACCCCGCGCCACCCGCAACTCGGGTCAGCGGAACCAGGTCGGGGCCGGCGCGATCGCCGTGCCCGAGCCTCGCCGACTCGCCTCGCGCCGCCCTCAGCGACCTCTCAGGATCCGCCCAGGACCGGGCCAGCCGGCGTCCCCACACTCACCGTCGAGCGCTCCAGGCGCACCGATCACGAGAAGGCGAGCGACCATGTTCAACCGGCGGCGAAGCACGATCCTGGGTCCCCTACGGCGAACCACCCGGTCGAGACGACCGGGTTCGGGGCCGACGGCGATCCGGGTGGAGGGTCATCCGGCGGCGAATCCGGGGACGGCCCCGGGGACGGACGAGGTGACCGCCACCGAGCAGGAGGAGTGACTCGGCGCGGGCGGCCCGATCACGGAGCCCGGCCGCGGTCAGCGGGGACGTCTCGGGTGGCTACGTCTCGACCCCTCACGATCGGGAACCGACCCGGCTGCCCGAACGGCTCAGCCGGCGCCGGGCTCCAACCCCCAGGGCGAGGTCCAGTCCACCTCGAGGTCCCCGTCGGCGGTGCGCCAGCGCCGCGGGGCGGTGGTGCTCAGCCAGTCCAGCGGCTCGATGCCGCCGCTCTCGCCGCCGTCGAGGGCCAGACGTAGGGCCGCGCGCAGGTCCGCGTCCACCGCGTCGGTCCGGGTGGCCGGGTCGATGGAGCAGAACAGCGCGGTGCCGGACCGGGCGATCAGGTTCAGGAACACCCGGTTGTGCTCCCACGGCGTCTGCGGCGTGGACGGCACGCAGTCCGCGTCGGCCGTGAAGAACCGCCCGTGCTGCGGCATCCGGAACGCGAGGGTGTTCACGCCCATCCGCCGGGTCCGCTCCCAGTCGTGACCGGACGTGTCGTCCCCGGTGCGGTGCACGTCCTCCAGCCCGGCGGCCAGGTGCCCGACCGTGTTGCAGCCGATCACCACCATGTCACCGGCCGCCTCCCGGATCCGGCGGTAGAAGGCCACCAGCACCTCGGCGGTGGTGCGGCTCGAGTCGGCCAGGCGCCGCCCTGGGTCGGTCAGGCTCGCGCCCATCGCCGGGCCGAACCGGCCGAACGTGTCATAGGTCGAGAAGTCGTGCTTGACGAGTTCGTAGCCCCAGTCGCGAAAACGCGCGAAGTCCTCGTCGATGCCGGCCAGCACGTCCGACGCCGACGGGTCGAGCGCCCACTCCCCTGGGCCACCCGGTCCGAGAGCGGTGTGCACGGGCTCGGCGCCGCGCTCGAGCAGGGGCCGGGTCCACAGGCCCGGGCGCGCGCCGATCTCGGTGATCCGGGCCGCCGTCGCCGCCATGTCGTCGAAGACACCCGGCAACCCGGCGTCCCACGGTCCGCCCGGTGCCACCCCGCCCGGGCTCCAGCCGGCGTCGATGACGCTGAACGGCCGGACCGGGTGCCCGTCCGCAAGTTCGACGACGGTGCGGGCGTCGGTCAGCACGGCCGCCTCGTCGAAGTCGGTGCCGTAGGCGTAGTACCAGTTGTTCGCACCGACAACCGGCCCGACGGCGGAGCTCGCCCGGGTCAGTCGGCTCGCCATCTTGGCCACGGCGAGGTTGGCGGCTCGCCACGGCGAGCCGGTGGTGTCGGTGCCCGGGCCGTTCGCGTCCGGCCCACCGAACCTCCGTACCGTCGCCGCCTCGAGGGTGCGGCCGGCGAGGGTCGTCGGCCCGCCGCCGCTGCGGGCGTCCAGCCAGAGCGTGAACCCGCTCTCGTCCACCGACCAGGAACAGAACGCGCCGGCGGCGACGTCAACGCCGAAGCCGGTGGTCACGCCGTCGTGCGGGGTGTGCGCGAGCCAGTACCAGGGCAGCAGCCGCTCGCTCTGATGATGCCGCCACTGCAGGTCGCCGTAGCCGCGCTCCCAGGCGTCCCCGAGGATCAGGGCGTCCTCCGCGAGCGCGTACGACCAGCGCACCGCCACCCGGGAGACGGTGGTGGCCGAGTCGACGGTGACCTTGGCGGCACCACCGCCGTCCTCCGTCAGTGTGACCTCGACGCCGCCGGCCGCCCAGCGGTCGGGTCCCGCCGGGCAAGCGGCCGTGAGCGGTTCACCGGGCAGGCGTTGGACGAACACGGCGACCGGCTCGGCAGGGTGCGGGAGCGGAAGGACTCGGTGGGTGGCGGACGGACGCGGATCGGCGGTCATTCGGATGGCTCCAGGTGAGTCGGCACATGCATGGGCAGCGATCGGATCAAGGGTCCGACACGGGGTTCGGCGGCTCATCCTGAGGGCCGAGGTCGATGGTGAGGCCAAGGTCGCCGTCGTCCAGTCTCCAGTGACGCGCCCCCGCTGGCACCTCACCGAACGGCGAACGGTAGCGAGGGTGGCCGGACACCTCGACGATCCGGCCGTCGACCCACAGCGGTTCGTCCCACCCGACGGCGAGCGTTCGGGCGGGCACCACGGCCCCACTGCGTCCGGCCCGGGAGGGCCGGTGCACCCGCACGAACAACCCGTCGACGTCGATCATGGTGGCGGCAACGTCCGCGGTGAACTCGGCGAAGCCGGCCCGGTGGGTCGTACCGTCGCCGACCAGGCACACCCAGGCCGCGTCCGGTGCCCGGGCGCGCAGTTCCTCGCCGTCGATCTCGTCCGCGCCCGTCGAGCACCACAGCGCCAGGTAGCCGTCCTCGAACCGGGCCACCCACCAGGGCCCGACCCGGATGACCTCGTCGAACTCGGCGCGGGGTAGGTAGGCATGCGAGAACGGCAACGCCCCCTCGGGTGGGATCCGGTGCAGACTCATCACCACGTCGTCGTGCAGGACGGCCTTCGGCAACACCCCGTTGCCGGCCCAGAAGTTCGGACGGGACGTCTCATCGGTACTGCCGGGGTGAGTGCTGAACGCGACCGCACGGGGACCGAGGGTGGCCTGCCAGATGTGCTGCTGGTACCCGGGTGACCCCGGCCGGTAGGCCTGCGCACAGCTGAGCATTGCGCCCGGCGAGCGGTAGGTCGCGATGTCGACGGCGGAGAGCGCGTGCCGGTCCCGGTGAGGGTCCACGATCTGGCCGTGGGCGGCGATCTGGTCGGCGTACTCGCGCTCGTAGTCCGCCGGATCGGAGTCCAGGCCCAGGCCGTAGCGGTCCATCAGCCGGCGGGTGAGGGGCAGCACGAGGGGGTGGCCGAACTCCTGCATGGACCAGTAGGCATGACCGTCGAGCTCGGAGGTGTAGCCGAGGCCGAGCTCGGGCGCGTGGGCCACGTCGAAGCTCTGCCGCTCATGCACGGTGAACGGTGCGGGGCGGCCGGCGTGTAGTCGCTCTATCAACCGCGGCGGACGGTAGCCGCCCGAGGCCATGGCCAGCGCCCCGACGGAGGTCACGTCCGCGGGTGCGCCACTTCCGAACAGGAGCCAGCTGAGCGTGGCGGTGCCGGAGCGCGCACCGTCCCGCAGGCCGGGCGCGTAGGCGCGGCCATGGGTCGAGCCGAGCACACCGCGGTGGGAGTGGCTGGCCAGCTCGACGCAGAGCACGTCCAGCAGCGCCCCCGCCCGGCGGCGCAGGCTCCCGTCCGCGGCCAGGTCGTGCAGGTTCGCCAGGGCGAGCACGTCGTGTTCCACGTAGGTGTTCGAGAGCCACTCACTCCATCCGGTCCGCTCGCGCAGGTCGAGCCACCGCTCGACCAGGCCCGTGGCCCGGGCCGCGCTGTCCCGGCCGGTGCCGGCGGCTGCGGTGAACGTCTCGTCACCGAAGGCCTCCGAGGCGAGGAGCTCGCAGGAGTGGAACAGGATCTGGTGGTTCTCGGTGTGGAAGCACATGCCCCGACCGCCCGGCTGATCCCACCAGTAGGTGAAGTCCAGTACCGCGCGGGTCAGTGCGGTCCGCTCGGCGAGGCTCAGCCCGGGGCGCTGACGATCCAGCGCGAGGAGTCGCAGGATGCCGGACAACGTGAAGTCCGCACAATCCCGGCGTGCCTCGAGGAAGCCCACTGCCTCCGCGATGGCCGGGTCGACGCCGGCCGCACCACCCCGCTCTACGCCGGCCGCACCACCCCGCTCGACACCGGCCGCACCACCCGGCTCGCCGGCCGCACCACCCGGCTCGCCGGCCCGCCGTCCTAGCCGCAGCCGGGCCACCCGGGTCATGATCGCGGTCAGCCCACGCGCGCCGCCGGCAGCCGCGGCGAGCCGGAGGAGCTCGTCACGACGCTCGTCGTATCCGTCCGGCACGGCACGGCCCGCGGCGTCCGCGGTGGGCACGGCATCCTTCGCGGCCGACGTCCCCCCACCCTCGACCGCGCCGGGCCGTGCCCCGACGGTCATCGCCCGGAGGCCTCGTACGCCGCCTGGTACTCGTCCCGGATAGTGTCGCCGCCGCTGCTCTTGAACCGGGCGACTGCCTCGTCCCAGGAGTCGATGGGCTCACGGCCCTGGACGATCGCGTCCCGGGCGTCGTAGAGCGCCTTCCAGAGCTGCTCTCCCTTGCTCGCGTCGGTGTCCGAGATGAGGCCCAGCGTGGGGTTGGAGGCAGCGCGCTCGATCATCCAGCTCTGGTGGTCGTACTGCTTCTGGCTGACGGTCGGCAGACCGGCCTGGTAGAAGGCCTGCGGTCCGGCGCCGAGGTAGCCGAGGGCGAGTGCGATCTCCGAGTTGCCCTGGGCGGTGCGGATCGGTTCGCCGTCCACGAAGTCGAAGTGGGTGCCTTCGATGCCGTTGTTGATGGCCAGGTGCTCCTCGGTCCCGAACGGCGCCGAGAGCCAGTCGATGAACCGCAACAGCAGGTCGACGCGCTCGGGGTCGGCGTCCTTACGGATCGCGGTGATGTTGTGGGTCGGGTTGCCCCGCCAGGTGACCACCTCGTGGCCGTCGAAGCCCGGCAGGATCATCGCGCCGACGTCGAAGGAGTCCCCGGCCACGTTCTCCCGGTAGTACCCCGGCCACGCCGGGTAGGTGTCCGTGACGAGCGTGACCGTGCCGGCGTTGAACCATTGCTTGCGCAACGGGCCCACGTTCGCCGAGAAGCTGTCCGGGTGGACCACCTCGAGTTCCCACAGGCGGGTGGCGGCCGCGATGGCCTCCTTCATCTCCGGCAACTCGATGGCGTTGGCGAGTTTCCCGCCCTCCAGCGACCAGCCGTTGGGCATACCGAGCATCTGCTGGAGGATCGAGTGGGGCATCCCGCCGAGTGCCCACGAGTTCGCGCGTGGGTCGGTGAGGTCCTGGCAGAGGGTGACGAACTCCTCGAAGTTCCCCGGGTCCGGGTTCAGTCCGAGCGCCGCGACCAGGTCGTCCCGGCGGAACATGATCTCGCTGCTCATTGCCCCGCGCGGGACCGGCGTGCCGTAGATGCCGCCCTCGAAGACGCACTGCTCCCACGAGGCGGTCTCGATGTTGGCGAGGTTCGGGTAGGCAGCGATCTTGTCGCCCGCGACGTAGTCGCTGAGCTCGGCGAACAAGGCGGGCATCATGTCCGAGCGCTGCGGCGGCGTCCAGACCTCGGTCAGGTCCGGCAGGTCGCCCCCGGCGATCGAGGTCGCGAACTTCGTCCCCCAGTCCGCGGTGGGCACGATGGTCAGGTTGAGATCCACGTTCGCGATCTCGTTGATGTGCTGCCAGAACTCGTTGGCGGATTTGCCCGGCGGCGTCGGCAGTGGGCTCTCCACCAGCGCGCTGATCGCCGAGCCGTCCCCCGGCGGTGTGGCGCTGGCGCGCGGCCGTTCCTCCGGATAGGTGAAGAAGGCGTTGGCGAGGCCCTCGGCGTTGCCCTGCAGGTCGGGGGTCACACCCTCGTAGGGCAGGTAGTCGGGCAGCGTCACGCTGGCGTTCTCCTCGGCGCCGCCCCCGGGGGCACCGGAGGAGCCGGAGGAACAGGCGGCGAGAGCACTGCCGCCGAGTGCGGCTCCGAGCGTGCCCTGGAGGAATGCGCGGCGGGAGGTTTTGAAGGTCATGGTTTGGGTCCTTTCACAACAGCGGGAGGGGTTGCGGATGGTGCGCGTCAGCCCTTGACGGCCCCGGTGAGCACGCCCTTGGCGAAGTGCTTCTGCAGGAACGGGTAGACGATGAGGATCGGCACGATGGAGATGACGAGGATCGCCATCTGGATCGACTGTTGCGGCGGGAAGACGTCGCCCATCGAACTCAGCTCGCCCGAGCCGAGGCTCGCGCCGTCGACCACGTAGCTGCGCAGCACCAACTGCAACGGCCACATCGCGTTGTCGTTGATGTAGAGCAGCGCGTTGAAGAACGAGTTCCAGTAGCCGACGGCGTAGAACAGGCCGATGACGGCGAGCGCCGCCTTCGACAACGGGAGAACGATCTTGCGGAAGATCGCGAACTCGCTCGCGCCGTCGATCCGGGCGCTGTCCAGGAGTTCCGCGGGCAGACCCAGGAAGAACGACCTGACGATGATGACGTTGAAGGCAGCGACCGCGCCCGGCAGGATCAGAGCCAGGTAGTTGTCGGTCAGGCCGAGCTCGCGCACCACCAGGTAGCTCGGGATCATGCCCGGGCCGAAGAGGAGAGCCAGCAGCACCAGCATCAGCATCGGACGCTGGCCGAAGGTGCCGGTCCGAGCGCTCAGCGTGTACGCAAGCATCGACGTGAAAGCAAGGCTCACCGCGGTGCCGACGAGCGTGACTCCGATGCTGACCATCAGGGCCCTGGTGACGACCCCTCCGGAGAGCACCGCCGTGTACGCGTCCCAGTGCACCCCGTCGGGGATCAGTAGGAACCCGCCCGCCCCGGTGACGGCCTCGCGGCTGGCCAGGGAGGTGGAGACGATCCCGAGGAACGGCACCAGGACGAGCAGGCACGCCCCCAGCAGCACGATGCACTTGAGGGTCCGCACCGGGATGGTGGGTGGCGGCACTCCGGCCGTTGTGGCTCTGCTCATGATCGGTAGACCCCGTCCTCGCCGAAGAGATGCGCCACCTTGTTGGCGCCGAGTACCAACACCACGCCTACGACGCCCTTGACGAGGCCGACGGCGGCACCGACCCCCCAGTTCCCGCCGAGGATGCCGTGGTTGTACACGTAGGTATCCAGGACCTCACTCGTCGAGGTTCCGACCGGACCCTGCTGCAGCACGATCTGCTCGAAGCCCACGGTCAGGGAGCTGCCCAGCTGGAGGATGAAGAGCAGGATGATGATGCCCTTCATGCCCGGCAGCGTGATGTGCCAGAGCTGCCGGGTGCGCCCCGCCCCGTCCACACTGGCCGCCTCATAGAGCTGGGCATCGATCTGGGACAGCACGGCCAGGAAGATGATCGTGGCCCAGCCGGCGTCCTTCCAGATCACCTGGGAGGTCAGCAGCACCCGGAACAGCTCGGTGTTGCCGATGATGTCGAACGTCTCCAGCCCGTTGCTACGCAGGTAGTTGTTCAACATCCCCGCGCCGCCGAGCATCGACTGGAAGACCGCCACCACGATCACCCAGGACAGGAAGTGGGGCAGGTAGAGCACGCTCTGGACCAGGCGCTTGAGGCGCTCCGAGAGGAGGCTGTTCAGCAGCAGCGCCAACGCGATCGGGACGGGGAAGACGAACACGGCTTGGATCCCGGTCAGGATCAGCGTGTTCTTGAGGGCATTCAGGAACTCGGGGTCGCCGTTGAAGATGACCGCGAAGTTGTCGAAGCCGACCCATGCGCTCTCGGTGATGCCGATGTAGGGCTGGTAGTCCTTGAACGCGATGACATTGCCGAGGATCGGCACGTAGTGGAAGAGCAGGAGCAGCGCCATCCCAGGGATGGCGATCGCCAGGAGCGAGCGATCTCGACGCAGGCGCGTGCGCCACGGGATGTGGCGTTGTTGGAAGGCTGGTCGAGGCGGGTCAGCCGCTGGTGCGGCCCGCTCCCTCAGGTCTGCGACCACGCGGTCACCCTTCGTTGGATGGGTCGTTCGGATGCCCGCTGAGACTAATCAGTCTAATTCGATGCTGTCAATATATGTAATAGGTTGAAAGGACGCCGCGACACCGTGGTGGCAGGATCAGGGTGGGCATCATGGACGCGACTCGGAGGCAGCACAGATGGCGGATCCGCTGTATCTCAGGGCGTACGCGTCCCTGAAGGAGCGAATCGAGGACGGCCTCTGGGCCGAGGGTGACCGGCTGCCGACCCAGGCGGAACTCACGGCCGACCTCGGCATCAGCGCGATCACGCTGAAGCGAGCGATGGGCATGCTCCGGGACGAGGGCTATGTGACGGCGCGGCCCAGACGCGGCACCGTGGTGCTGCCCCGGGCCACCCGGCCTCGCCCGGCCGTCGATCTGCCGACGATCGGCTACGTGACCCCGTCAATGGACGACGTGTTCGGAACACCGCTCCTGGTCGGACTCGCCCAGGCCACACAGGGTCGGGCCAACCTCACGTTCAGCCTCTCGGCGGGTGTGCGGGATCGTGAGGAGGAGGCCATCGAACAGCAGATCGCCCATGGCGTCGGTGCGCTGATCCTGCTCCCCACGACCTCGCGCTGGATCGCGCCAGCGGTGCTCGGCCTCGCTGCCCGGCACTTTCCCACGGTCATCGTCGACCGCACACTGGCAGGCCTGCCGGTGAGCACGGTGACTTCGGACAACGTGGCCGGCGGGCGGATGGCGACCGAGTACCTGTTCCAGCACGGCCATCGGCGGGTCGGGTTGGTGCATTCGGCAAGTCCCGTCTCAACCGTGGACGAGCGGCAGGCGGGCTACATTCGGGCCCACGCCGCGGAGGGCATCCGGCCGGATCCGGCCGCGGACCTCGCCGAGGTGCACTCGATGTCCCCGGAGCCCAAGGCCGACGCCGCTCAGGACGTGATCGCACTCAGAGCGTTCGTGGCCAGCCATCCGGGCCTGACCGGATACGTAGTTGCGGAGTACCGCGCGGCCGTCCTCCTCGCCCGCGCGGCAGCCGACCTCGGCCGCAGCGTCCCGGAGGATCTCTCGATCGTCTGCTTCGACGCTCCGGACCCGAGCGCGGATCCGAGGATCGCGTTCACGCACATCCGCCAGGATCAGGAGCGGATCGGGGCCACGGCCGTCGACCTGGCGCTGACCCAGATCGCCGAGCCCGGTTCGATCGACAAGGTGGTTGTCCCGGTCACCCTGGTGGAGGGTGGGTCCGTCTGCGCCCCCGCGACCGGAACAGCCGGGGAGTAGCGCCCTCAGGAAATGCCCTTCCCCTGCCCGCCGCACAACGGCATGATCGAGGCGAACGCGCGCTTGGGGCGCACCAACCGGGGGTGAATCACGCGGCATGCGCTTCGGGGTATTGGGACCGCTGCTGGTCCTCGACGGCGACACCGACGTGACGCCGTCGGGTCGCCTGCAGCGCACCCTGCTCGCGCACCTGCTCGCCCACGTCAACCGGCCCGTCACCGCAGGCGTGCTCGCCGAAGCAGCCTGGCCCGGCGAACCCGAAGGCGGCCCCGGCCGCCTCCAGGTCCACCTGCACCGCCTCCGCAAACTCCTCGACAACCCCGACCGCCTCAGCCACGGCCCCGACGGCTACGTCCTGCACGCCGACACCGACGAGGTCGACGCAACCCGGTTCGACGACCTCGCCGCACGTGCGCTTGCCCCCGGCAACGGCCACGAGAAGCTGCTCGATGCCGCCATCGCCGCCGAGAACCTCTGGCGCGGGGACGCGTACGCCGACCTCGAGGGCATAGCCGTTCGGGCCGAGGCGCACCGGCTCACCGAACGCCGCCTGGGCCTGCTCGAGGTGCGTTACACGGTCGAACTGGACATCGGCCGGCACGCCGCTGTACTCAGCGACCTCGCCACACTGGCGGCCGGGCACCCGTTGCGCGAGCGGATCCAGGGGCTGCTCATCGCCGCGCTCGCGCGGGTTGGTAGGCAGGCAGAGGCGCTGGCGCCGTACCGGGACACCCGGAACGCGCTCGTGGAGACTCTCGGCGTCGAGCCCGGGCCGGAACTGCGTGGCGTACACGCGGCGGTGCTCTCCGGGGCGCCGGCACCGGGCGAGGGCTCGGGGCGCCGCATTCCCGCCCAGTTGCCACCCGCAGTCGACGAGTTCCACGGCCGGACGGCGGAACTCGCCGACCTCGACTCCGCGTCGGGCGACGGCGCCCGGGTGATCCTGCTGGCCGGGACCGCCGGCGTGGGCAAGACCAGCCTCGCCGTCCACTGGGCGCATCGGCGGTCGGCACAGTTCCCGGACGGCCAGCTGTACGCCGACCTGCGCGGGTTCAGCGCGCAGTCGCCCCGGGATCCCGAGTCGGTGCTCGGAGCGTGGCTCCGCGCGAGCGGCGTCGGCGCGGCCGAGGTCCCCGAGCGCCTGGAGGACCGGTCCGCCCTGATGCGCTCCGTGCTGGCTCGACGCCGGATGCTCCTGATCGCGGACAACGCGGCTGACGCCGAGCAGGTGCGGCCGTTGCTTCCGGGCACTGACGGCTCGCTGCTGCTCGTCACGAGCCGGCATGCGATGCCAGGCCTGGTGGCCCGGGACGGCGCCCACCGGGTCGCTCTGCGTGGGCTGGCGCCGGACGACTCCCTCGACGTACTCACCTCGCTGCTCCCGGTCCGCCCGAGCGCGGGATCGGACGCCCTGGCACGGCTTGCCTCGCTCTGTGGGCATCTGCCCCTCGCGCTGCGGATGCTCGCGGAACGGATCCCCACGGAACCGGACCGCTCCCTGGATGACCTTGCCGGCCAGCTCACCGACGCCCACGCACTCCTGGACGCGCTCGACGCCGGCGGGGACGGTGACACCGACGTGCGCGCGGTGTTCTCCTGGTCCTACGAACGGCTCGACGCCGACGCCCGGCACGTGCTGCACCACCTCGGACTGTTGCCCGGCCCGCGGGCCGGCGTGCACTCCCTCGCCGCTCTGGCCGGGACCGACATGCGCACGGCCGGCCGCGCGCTCGACGCCCTGGTCCGCGCACACCTCGTGGAACGAACCGCACAGGCCAGATTCGCCCAGCACGACCTGCTCGGAGCCTATGCACGCGAGCTCGCGCAGGAGAAGGTCTCGCCCGCAGAGCAGGTCCGCGCCCTGGAACGCTTGGTGGACCACACCGCCTACACCGCGGCGGCGATGCTCGAACGCTGGGATCCGAACCTCGAACCGGTCACCGTCGAACTCGACGTCCCGCCCACGCCCATCGAGGAACCGGGCAGCCCCGAGGACTGTGCAGCCTGGTTCGAGATCGAGGCGGAACCGATCGCGGATCTCGTCGAGGCCGCCGCCGCCCAGGGTCTGCCGGGCGCCGTAGGCCTGGCCCGGGCGTACGGGCCGGCCTCGGCCTGGATCGGCAACCTCGCCGCCGGCGAGCGAGCGATGCGTGCCGCGCTGCCGCTAGCGGGCTCCGATCGCGTGCAGGCCCGGATGGAACTGAGCCTGTCGCTCCTGCTGGACGAGCAGGGCCGGACCGACGAGGCCATCCACCACACCGGCGCCGCGATCACCCGGCTCGCCGGCGCCCCGGCCGATCGCGACGCCCTCACCACCACACGCATCGCGCTCGCGACGGCGAACCTGGGCGTCTACGAGTCCAACCGTGGCCACCTTGCCCGCGCGGAGGAGTTGTTGCGCGACGCCCTCGGCCGGTACCGGGAGCTCGGAACCGCCCCGCTGGAGGCGCGCGTGCTCGGCTCGCTCGGGAATACCGTCGTCGACCGGGGCCGGGCCCAGGAGGGGATCGACATCCTCGAGGAGGCCATCACGCGCGCCCGGGCCTGCGCTTCCGAGGAGGCTGAGTGCCTGGGCCTGTGGTACCTGGCCAGCGCCGAACTGCACTGCCTGCGGAACGGCCGTGCACTCGAGCATGCCCGGTCCTTCCTCAGCCTCGCTCGGACGTTGCACATCGCGTCCGTGGTCCCGATCGCCCTGACTCGCGTGGGCCAGGCGCTGTGCCTCGACGGCGACCACACCGGAGCGCGGCGGCACCTGCTCGAGGCTCTGGAGCTGGCCCGCTCCGGCGAGGTCGCCGGGCACCTTCCGGACGCGCTCAACGCGCTCGGGGTGCTGGACCGATCGGAGGGAGATCCGGGTACCGCGCTGGCTCGCCACCACGCGGTGCTCGCCATGACGGCGCCGATCCGCGCGCCCGAGACTCGCGCCCGTGCCCACGTCCACCTCGGCGAGGCCTACGAGGACCTCGGCGATGTGGCCGCCGCCCAGCGCCACTACGCCCGGGCAGAGGTTCGCTACGCACGGATCGAGACCGTCAATCTGTGGCGCGCTCACGCCCGGATCCGGCTCGGCACGCTCAGCACCGGGCTGCGGCCGACCGAGGCCGTCGCGCGCTGACACATCCGCGCATGCCGAGTGGACGCTCCTTCCCTTCCCGGCCGCGCAGGAGCATGATCGAAGCGACACGCGCCGGGGGCGCACCGACCGGGGGTGAACCGCGCGGCATGCGTTTCGGGGTACTGGGCCCATTGCAGGTCCTCGACGGCGACACCGACGTGACGCCCGCGGGTCGCCTGCAGCGCACCCTGCTCGCGCACCTGCTCGCCCACGTCAACCGGCCCGTCACCCCAGGCGTGCTCGCCGAAGCAGCCTGGCCCGGCGAACCCGAAGGCGGCCCCGGCCGCCTCCAGGTCCACCTGCACCGCCTCCGCAAGCTCCTCGACAACCCCGACCGCCTCAGCCATGGCCCCGACGGCTACGTCCTGCACGCCGACACCGACGAGGTCGACGCGACCCGCTTCGAGTCGCTGCGCAGCCGCGCCCTCGCGCCCGGCCTCGACCACACCCGGATGCTCCCGCTCGCGGACGCGGCGCAGGCGCTCTGGCGGGGCGAGGCGTACGAGGGCCTCGACGGCGATGCGGTACGCGCCGAGGCGTGGCGGTTGACCGAACTGAGCCTTGAGCTCCTCGAGGTCCGGTACACGGTGGAACTCGGCCACCACAACCACGCCGCGGTGCTCGGCGACCTCGCCACGCTGGCCGCCCGGCACCCGCTCCGGGAACGACTCCAGGGCCTGCTCATCACCGGCCTGTACCGCGCGGGACGGCAGGCCGACGCACTCGAGCACTACCGCCGCACCCATCGCGCACTCACCGACGAACTCGGCGTCGAGCCCGGGCCGGAACTTCGTGGGGTACACGCCCTCGTGCTCTCCGGCGAGGCTGTCGCACCCACCACGGTGCGGCAGCGTCCGAACCAACTCCTCCCCGCCGTCGCCGGCTTCATCGGCCGGCAGGCCGACCTGGCGGCCGTCCATCGCGCCCTCGGCTCGGGCGCCCGGGCCGCGCTGATCGCCGGGCCGGCGGGCGTCGGCAAGACCTCCCTCGCCGTGCAGTGGGCGCACGAGCACCTCGAGGAGTACCCGGACGGCCAGCTGTACGCCGACCTGAGCGGGTTCAGCGCCAGGCAACCGCTCACGGCGAGCACCGTGATCGCCTCCTGGCTGCTCGCCCTCGGGGTCAACAGCGACCTGATCCCGAGGGATCTCGACGGCCGGTCCGCGGTGCTGCGCTCACTGACCGCCGAGCGCCGGCTGTTGCTCGTCGCGGACAACGCCGGCGAACCGGACCAGGTGCGACCGTTGCTGCCCGGCGGTGGCGCTTCGGTGCTGCTCGTGACCAGTCGCCACGCCCTGCCCGGGCTCGTCGGACGCGACGGCGTGCCGCGGGTGGACCTGGGCGGGCTCACCGAGGCGGACGCCGTCAGCCTGCTCGCGGCGTACACGCAGGACCATGAGTTCCTGCCCGCGCTGGCCAAACGGTGCGGCTACCTGCCGCTCGCGCTACGCCTGCTCGTCGAGCGGATCGGCACCGGGACCCAACCCACGGCGGACCTGCTCGCGGAGCTCGACGACCACCGCACCCGCCTGGACCTCCTCGACGCCGCCGGGGATCCGGATGCGGGTATCCGCTCGGTGCTGAGCTGGTCCTACGAGAACCTGACCGAGCCGGACCGGTCGCTGCTGCAGTACCTTGGCGTGTTCCCGGGCACGAGCCTGGAGACCGCCGAACTGGCCGCTCTGGCGGACATCGACCTCGCCGCTGCCCGGCGCGGCCTCGACACCCTGGTCCGGATGCATCTCGTGGAGCCGACCGAGACCGGCGCCTTCACCCAGCATGACGTGCTCGCGGCCTACACCCGCGAACTGGCCGAGCACAGCCTCGGCACGGTGCCACGGCAGGAGGCCCTGGCCCGGCTCGTGCGGTGCCTCACCACCACGGCGTTCCTGGCCCACGACACCTGGGATCCGCCCCGGGCGCCACACCGGGCCGAGTACACCGACGGCGTCCGCTCGCCCTTCGAGTCCGCGAGCCTGGCCGCGAACTGGGCCGAGCAGCGGCGCGCGGACCTGGTCCAGGTGGCGTTCGCGGCCCGGGCCGCCGGGGTCGCTGGGCTGATCCCGATGGCCCAGGCCGCGGTCCCCCTTCTGTACGCCCAGGGCTACCTCGACGAGTGCGCCGATCTGCTCACCCAGGCCGTGGAGTCCGAGGCCGAGGACGCCGAGTCCGTGCCCGCCATGGAGGTGTCACTGGCGGCGGTCCTGAGCAACCTCGGGGAGCGCGACAGTGCCATCCGGCGGACCGAGAAGGCGCGCGAGTCGCTGCGCGCAGCCGGGCACCGGGACCGGGAGTCGGTCGCGGTGTTCAACCTGGGCTGCTACCAGTACGACCTCGGGCACCGCACCCGCGCCGAGGAGTTCTTCCGCGATGCGCTGGGGCTGTTCGCGGAGTCCGGGCACACCCTGCACCGCTCGCGTGCCCTCTGCGAGCTCGGTTCCACGATCATCGGTCTCGGCCGGAGCGCCGAGGGGCAGGACCTCATGCAGGAGGCGCTCGTGATCGCCCGGGCCGAGCGCGACGACGACGAGCGGGCCATGATCCTCGACCGGGTCACCTCCTACGCCGTCGAGTGGCTGGACCTGCCCGCCGCGCGCCGGTACGCCGATGAGCTGTCCACTCTGGTCCGGGAGCGTCAGCTGCGTCGGAGCGAACCCGCGGCGTTGTGCTGGCAGGCAGTCCTCGCCGCCGAGGACGACGACCTGGACCGCGCCGCGGCTCTGGCCGATGAAGGGCTCCGGCTCGCCCACCAGATCCGGGAGAGCGGGCTGGTACCGCGGATGATCAACGTCCGCGGCATGGTGGATGCCCGCCGTGGGGACCACGGCACCGCCCTGGCACGCCACCAGGAGGCCCTCGCGCTGGCCGCCCGGGCTCGTGCCCTGCCGGAGCACGCCCATGGGCACCGCCACCTGGGCCGCACCTATGAGGCACTTGGCGACCTGCGTGCGGCGGCCCGCCACTACGCTCGCGCGGTGCAGCAGTACGCGGCCTACGAACGGGTGGGGCGCTACCCCGATCTGGCCGCAGCGCGGCTCGCGGCCCTGACCGCGGGGATGGCGGTGGCCGGGGACGCCGTCACGGTGGAGGTGACCGCCGGGCCGACTGGGACGACGTCCACGATCTGACGCGCCTCGGCCCGCAGCGCGGCCAGCACCGCCTCCGGGTTCGCAGCCACGCGACGCACGGCCGGCAGCCCGGCGAGCCCGGCGCCGACCACGACCGCCCGGTCCGCCGCCCGCAGCATGGCCAGGTCGTTGCGATCGTTGCCGAATGCCAGCACGGCCGTGCGGGTGCCCTTGAGCAGGCCCGCGAGCGCGGCCGCCTTGTCCACGCCGCGGGCGACGACGTCCAGGTCCCCGGTCTCGTGGGGAAAGACGTCCACGCCCCCGAGCGCGCCGAACGTCTGCGCCCAACCTTCCGCGCGGGCCACGGTCACCTTGACCACGCCGCCCAGGTCCGGCACTCGCCCTTGGTCAAGGACCCGGCGGTGCCGGGTCCCCCACCAGGGCAGCGAGTCGTGGTCGGTGGCGACGAACTCGTGCCCGTACTCCAGGCAGTAGGCGGCGCCGGCGGCGCCCAGCGCCGCCACGATCTGCCCGACGGCGGTGGCCGGGATCGCGGTGCGGGTCACCGCCGCGGTACCCGCGCGGGGCACGACGAGCGCGCCGTTGCAGCAGACCAGGTCGAACCGGTGGGCGCGGGGACCGAACCAGTCGCCGATGCACCGTGGGGTGCGGGAGGTGGCCAGCACCACCCGGGTGTCCGGGGCGGTCGCGAGGGCGAACAGCGTGGACCGGATCGACCGGGCCGGGCGGCGACCGCCGAACGCGATGGTGCCGTCCAGGTCGGTGACGATCGTCCTCATCGCCGGCCGCCGGACCGGGCGCTCGCCCTCGAGGCACGTTGGGCTGCGAGCAGGTCTCGCGCAGCACGCTCACGCTCGGCCCACTCACGGGCGAGCAGCTCACCCGTGAACCCCACGCCGGGCACTCGCGCGCCGCTCTCCTCCGCGGCGGCGACCCACTCGCCCGTCGCATCCACACGTGCGACCCGCGTGCCGATCAGCTCCACACTCGCGGCCTGCGGCGCTGCCCGACGGCCCGACACCTGCGCGCCCCGCCTGCGTACCCGCGCTGCCCACCGGTCGCGCGCTGCCCGCAGGTCGTGCGCTGCCCGCCGGCCGCGCGCTCCCCCCACCGCCCGCCCATCGCGCGCGGGCCCCGCGGCCCGCCCGTCCCGTGCAGCCCGCGGGGACCGGCCCAGGATCGCCGCGGCCACGGCGACCGCCAGCCCCAGCATCGCGATACCCGCGACCAGCGCGGGGCCGACCTCCGGTCCACCCGGGGCCACCGCCGCGTCACCAGCGCCCGCGCTCTCGGTACCCGGGAGCAGCGCCAGCGCGGTCAGCGCCGCGACCCCGAGGGCACCGCCGACGTTCTGCGCCGTGGTCAGCAGGCTCGAGGCGGTGCCCCGGTCCACCTCCGCGGCGGCGTCCACCACCGCGATGGACGCGGCCGGGAACGCCAGCCCGAGGGCCACCCCGATGCCGGCCATGGCGGGCAGCATGGTCGCCACCCACGGGGGCTGCACACCGACCACGGCCAGGTACCCCAGGCTCGCGGCGAGCACCACGGCGCCGGCCGTCATGACCCGCGCCGGTCCGAACCGGGAGACGAGCCGGGAGCCGAGACCTGCGGTCAGGGTGAACGCGACGGGCTGCGGCAGGATCAGCAGGCCGAGCGCGAACGCGTCCAGGTCGCCCTGCCCCTGCAGCCCGAGGCTGAGCGCGAGCATCGAGGACAGCACCGCCGCGTACACCCCAGCGAGCCCCAGGCAGGCGGCGCGGATCCGGCGCGAGGCGAGCACCGCCGTCGGGTAGTCACCCACGCCCCCGCGGCGGACCAGCCACGCCAGAACCACGGCGGCGAGGCCGAGCTCGATCGCGAGGAACCCCACGCGGGTGCTCCCGAGGCCGCCGAGCGCGTGCATGGTCAGGATGAGGATCGCCGTCAGGCCCATGGCGCCGGGCACGTCCACCCGGCCGCCGGCCGGGGTGTTCGTGGCAAGGCGGGCCGTCACGGCCAGCACCGCGACCACGATCGGCACGAGCAGCACGAAGCTCCGCCGCCATCCGACCTGCGCCACCACGAATCCGGGCAGCACCAGACCGAGTGAGAACCCGGCCGCGCCCATCGCGCCATAGATCGCCACGGCGCGGTTCCGGGCGGCCCCCTCGCCGAGGCCCGCGGTGATCAGCGCGAGCGCTGCCGGTGCGCTCAGTGCGGCCCCCGCACCCTGGATCAGCCGGCCGGCCACCAGCAGGAACGCCCCCGGGGCGACGGCGCAGAGGATGCAGCCGACACCGAACAGCACGACCCCGAGCCGGAACACCTCGCGGCGGCTCCAGACGTCCGTGATCCGTCCGGCCACCGGGAGGCATCCCGCGTAGGCCAGGAGGAAGGCCCCCACCACGATCGGCACCGAAGCTCCCCTGAGCCCAAGGTCCGACGCCATGGCGTGGATCTGCACGTTGATACTCGACGAGCTCATCCCCTCCAGCAGCAACGCCAGGCAGATCACCCCGGTGCGAAATGCGCTCAGGGGTGTCGTGGCCACGCTCGTTCCATCTGACATGCCGACCACCGTGACCGCGCGCGCTTACATGGCGCTTACATCACGCCTGAGGCCGGACCGGTCCGAGAGAGCAGGCGCCTAATCCGCCGGGCGGCGGCGCAGCGCCTTCGTCTGCCCGTGCTGCTTCTTCGCGGTGAGCCGACGCTCCTTCGAACCGCGGGTCGGCTTCGTGGCTCGCCGGGCCCGCGGCGGCGGGGCGAGGGCGTCCATGAGCAGGGCGGCGAGCCGGGCCCGGGCGGCGTCCCGGTTGCGCAGCTGGGCGCGGTACTCGGACGCGGCGATGGTCAGCACGCCGTCACTGATCCGCGGCGCGAGCCTGGTCAGGATCCGATCCCGCTGGTGACTGGTCAGGACCGCCGAGGCGCCGACGTCCCAGCTGAGCTCGACCCGGGAGTCGGCTGTGTTCACGCCCTGCCCGCCGGGACCGGACGAGCGGGAGAACCGCCAGGACAGTTCTCCCTCGGGGATGGTCAGCGTCGGACCGACCCGAACACCCGCCGCGCTCACCATGCACCCCAGTGTGCCCGTAATCTGAGCACCTCAGTCCGCCCGACGAGAAGGTGAGCGACATGACCGAGCCGCGTGCCGTCGTCGTGCACAATCCGGTGAAGATGAGCCGCGCCCGGCTGGACCGTGCCCTCGCCCGGGAGGAGTCACGGGCCGGCTGGGCGCCGAGCCGGCTGGTCGCGACCGAGGAGGACGAGAGCACCGACTCGCTCCGGGCACAGATCCTCGCCGAGCCCGCGGACGTGGTGATCGCCGTCGGTGGGGACGGCACGGTGCGCGCCACGGTGGAGGCGCTCGTCGATCAGTCGCTGCCGCTCGGGCTCTGGCCGGTCGGCACCACGAACCTCGCCGCCCGGAACCTCGGCCTGAGCATGCTCGACCCCGGCGCGGCCCTGCGGGCGGCGTTCGGTGACGTCGAGCGGGTCGTCGACGTCGGGAGGCTGACGGCGGACCTCGCCGACGGGCGACGGCTGCAGAAGGTGTTCGTGGTGCTCGCCGGGTTCGGCGTCGACGCCCAGATGGTGGTGCACACCTCTCCCGCGGCGAAGCGGCAGTTCGGGTGGCTCGCCTACGTGGACGGAGTACGACGCGGGGTCACCCGTGCCGACCGGTTCGACCTCACCTACAGCCTCGATCGCGCCGAGCCGCGGTCCGTCCGCGCCCACACGTTCGCGATCGGCAACGGCGGGTCGCTCCCGGCCGGGCTGACCCTGCTCCCGGACGCGGTGATCGACGACGGAGAGCTCGACGTGCTGCTGCTGCGGCCGGAGGGGGCCCGCGGGTGGCGCGACCTGGCGCGGTGGTTCTTCACCGAGAACGGACTCGTCCAGCGGGTCCGGCGCACGAACGGGCACCGCAGCGACGTCCCCCAGGGCGAGTCGGTGCTGATGACGCGCACCCGCGAGGTGCGCCTGACCGTGCGTCACGGGGAGGACTTCCAGATCGACGGCGAGTACCTCGGCAAGGTGGTGGCACTGCGGGCGGTGGTGCAGCCGGCCGCGCTCCGGATCCGGGTGCCGACGGTCCACGCCGAGCACGCCGTGGTGCCGCGCACCTGACCGATCGGCGCGGACGTCGGTTCGCCGAACCTCGGTTCGAGGTCATCCACGAATCGATTCACCATGCAGCGCGATGGCGCCTACGATGTCCGACAGACACCTCACCGGCCGGCTGCGGAAAATCTCGAACTCCCCCGACGCTGCCCCACGGCCAGGTGCGCCCCTGCCGCCTGCCGGAAGGATCGCTGTGACGTCGACGCTACAGGCGCGTGACCTCCTCATGGACCGCGCCCAGGGCGCCCTCACCGGCCTCGCCGTGGGCGACGCGATGGGTCTGCCCGGCGACCGCTGGCCGCACGCGCGGCTGCGGTCCCACTACGGCTGGATCGACCAGCTCCTGCCCGCCCGCACCGGGGACCGAACCCGCCGGGCCGGGCACGTCAGCGCCGGCACCTTCGAGGCGATCGCGGTGGCCGAGGCCCTGCGCGACGGCGGTGGGCGGGCCGCAGAGGATCGGATCGCCGAGCGGATGGATGCGCTGGGCGACCGGCCCCGGCGGCCGGTGCACGTCTCCCGGTTCGTGCCGTTGGGGATCGTGCACACCGGCCTCGACCTCGATGCCCTGGTCGGCGACATCCTGATCAGCGCCGCCCCGCACCACCTCTCGAACGCGACGGTGGCGGCTGCCGCGCTGGTCGCCGGGGTGGTCACGTCCGCCCTGGATGCGCCCATCGGGGCGACCGGGGCGGTGTTCCTGCCCGCGCACCTGGAGATCGGGTTCCGGGCCGCGGAGATCGGCCTCGGCCAGGGCTCCCCGGTGGCGGCGCCGTCGGTGATCCAGCGGTCCCTGCTGGCGCGGGAGATCGCCATGAACGCCGAGAGCGACGTGAGCTTCCTGCAGCACCTCTACGACGTCATCGGCACCACGCCCGCGGCCACCGAGGTGGTCCCGGCCGCCGTCGGGCTGCTCGTACGCGGCGAGGGCGTCCCGTTCCGGGTGGCCACGCTCGCCGCGAACCTGGGCGGTGCGTGCACCGCGATCGGTGCCCTGGCGACGGCGATGGCCGGCGCGATCAACGGGCTCTCGGTACTGCCGCCCGACTCCGTGGCGACCGTGCGCACGGTCAACGGCATCGACCCGTGCGACCTCGCGCGGGAGCTGGCGGACCTGCGCCACTGAGCCGCGGCCGGCCGGTCAGCCCTTCGACGCGGCGTCGCGCAGGTCCTTCAGCTCGTGCATGATCGTCTGCTCCCGGCCGAAGGCGTCATGCAGCCGGGTGTAGAGCGCGAACAGCGCCTCGTACGCGGTCACCGAAGCCGGGTCCGGCGTGAACACCTGGTCCGCACGTCGTCCCATCACGGCGGCGGCCGCGCGCACGTCCGGGAACACCCCGGCGGCCACGGCGGCGTGGATCCCTGAGCCGAGGGCACCGGCCTGGCTGCTGCCCACCACGGCGAGCGGGCGGCCGAGCACGTCGGCGTAGACCTGCATCAGGAACCTGTTCCGGATCAGCCCACCGGCCGCGACGATCTCGGTGACGGCGACGCCGGCGCGCTCGAACGACTCCACGATGGTGCGCGCGCCGAACGCGGTGGCCTCGACCAGGGCGCGGTAGGTGTCCTCGGGCCGGGTCGCGAGGGTCTGGCCGAGGACCAGCCCGGACAGGCGCGGGTCGACCAGGACCGACCGGTTCCCGTTGTGCCAGTCGAGCGCGATCAGCCCGTGCGCACCGACGGCCTGGTCGGCGGCCAGCCCACTGAGCAGGTCGTGCAGGCCGATTCCCTGGGCCCGTGCTCGCTCGTGGTACTCCGGCGGGACGCAGGTCTCGACGAACCACGCGAAGATGTCGCCGACGCCGGACTGTCCGGCCTCGTACCCCCACAGGCCCGCCACGATGCCGCCGTCCACCGCGCCGAACATGCCCGGCACCTCGTGGAACTCCTCGGCGGAGACGATGAAGCAGGTCGACGTGCCCAGGATCATGGTCAGCTGGCCCGGTTCCACGGCCGCCGCGGCCGGCGCGGTGACATGGGCATCGATGTTGCCGACCGCGACGGCGATGCCCGACGTCAGTCCGGTGAGCTCGGCGCCACGTGCACTCAGCACCCCGGCCCGCGCCCCGAGCGGCGCCATCGTGGACGCGGTCAGCTTCGCCAGTGCCTCCGGCCCGCTCGGGAAGCCCGCCGCCTCCAGGAACTCCGCGCTGGGGTGGGCGCCGTCCTGGCGCAGGCTCTTGTAGCCGGCGGCCGCTGCCGAGCGCACGTGCTCGCCGGTGAGCTGCCAGACGATCCAGTCCAGCGCCTCCACGAAATGCGCGGTGCGCGCATACACTTCCGGATCCGCCTCGGCGACCTCGAGGAGCTTCGGCACGGCCAGCTCCACGGACAGGGTGCCGCCGTACCGGGCCAGCCAGGGCTCGCCGCGCTGCTGGGCGGCGTCGACGAGCCGGCGGGTCTGTGCGTGGGCACCGTGGTGCTTCCAGAGCTTGGCGTACGCGTGCGGCCGTCCGGCCAGGTCCCCGAGCTCGCACAGCGGGGTGCCGTCGGAGGTGGTCGGGATGACCGTCGCGGAGGTCACGTCGAGCCCCAGCCCCACCACGGATCCGGGGTCGACGCCGGCGCCGGCGAGTGCGCGGGGGACGGCGTCGGCGAGCACCCGCAGGTAGTCGGCCGGCACCTGCAGCGCGGTGTCCGGCGGGAGCCGGACGCCGTCCAGGTCCGACTCGAGCACTCCGTGCGGGTAGTCGACGACGTGCGCGCCGAGCTCGGCCCCGTCGGCCGTGCGGATCACGCTGGCCCGCCCGGACAGGGTGCCGAAGTCGATCCCGATCACGTAGGACTTGTCCTCCATCGTGTGTCCTCACTCTCCCGTCGTGGTGGCCTCGCGGCCCCAGTGGCCGTCTGGTTCGAACAGCCGGTCCACCACCGGCCCGAGACGTCCGGTCTCGGTGAGCAGGTCCAGGACCGTGTACCGGTCGCGGATCATCTGGGCCCGTCGATACGTGGCCCGGAACGTCCCAGGGCTGAGCCCGATCTGCGCCGGGTGGGACACGGCACCGACCTCGTCCAGCAGCCGGGCCAGGTCCGCCGCGGGCAGGAGTTGGGCCCGGCAGCGCTCGACGATCACGGGCCACCGGTCCCGCAGCCGGGTGAGCCGCTCCCGGAGCTCGTCCGACGTGACGTACTTCTTCAGGACCGCCGCCAGGGCCGGTGTGAGCAGGGGCTCGGTGAAGTCGGCCCGGACCCGGTCGGCCATCGCCTCGCGGGAGGGCCAGCGGGCCACGCACTCGTCGACGTCGAGCGTGGTCAGGTCCTCCTCGAGCACCCGCTCGTACAGTGCCGCGATCGAGACGGCCCCGAGGCCGACTTTGAAGCCGTGCGACAGCGGCGGGTCGTCGTCGGCACCGAGGCCCTCCATCTCCCACAGGTGCGAGAAGTGGTGCCCGGCGCCCGACGCCGGCCGGGACGACTTGTGGACCTGCATCGCGAGACCGGACATCAGCAACCCCTCGACCAGCCCGGTGAGCGCCGCCTCGTCCCCGCCCCGGATCCGTGCGGCCGGTCCCAGCGCCTCCCGCAACGGCCCCTGCACGAGCGTCCAGACGTGCTCGTCGATCGGCTCGATGCCGAGCTCGTCCGCGAGGATCCAGTCGGCGCCGGCGGGGATCTTCTCGATCAGGTCGCCGTACCCGTACGCGCTCATCCGGGCCGGCGCGCCCGCCATCACACTCAGGTCCGCGACCACGCCGCGGGGCGCCGGGCCCGCCAGGGTCTGCTTGAACGCGTCCTTGGTGATCGCCGAACCGAACGCCGTGTAGCCGTCCATCGACGCCGCCGTGCCCACGCAGGCGTAGGGCCGGTCGAGTTCGGCGCTGGCCCGCTTGGTCACGTCGTTCAACGTCCCCGACCCGACCGCCACGGCGACGGCGTCGAGCGGCTCGAGCGCGATCCGCAACCTGGTCACCGTGTCGTAGTCGGCGTGCACCACTGGCCGTCCGGCGAGGAGCACCGGGGCGAGCACCTCGACGCCCGCCCCGGTGAGCGCGGCGGTGACCGCGGCTCCGGCCACCGCCCAGGTGTGCTCGTCGGCCACGACGACCGCGGCCCGGCCCGGGAACAGCCCGGCGAACATCGCGCCGGTCTGGCTCACGGCACCGGGTCCGAAGCGCAGGTCCCGGGTGTCGGTCGCATCCCGCATCGCGGCCGCCAGGCGGGCGGCCGCGGGTGCGCTGGTCGCGGGGGTACTTGCTGGCGCGGGGGCGCGCTCGGGCACGGTGGTCCTATCCGGCCCTGCGGGCGATCCCGCCCCGGGCCTCACTCGGTGATGACGACGTCGGCGTAGCTGGTGCGCCCGCCCGGGTCGATCGTGACACCTTCGACGCGCTCGGAGTAGGCCGACGTGCTGGTCATGTCCATCGGGAAGATCCCGACGGCGTCGTCCCAGATGATCTGCGCCGCCTGTGCGTACAGGTCGGCCCGGACATCCTGGTCGAGGCTGGCCTTCGCCTCGTTGAGGAGGGCGTCCAGCTCCGGGTTGCAGTAGCCCATCCGGTTCGCCTCGCACAGGTACAGCCGCCCGAGCGTGTAGTCGGCGTCCCCGGTCGCGACGGTGTTGCCCTGGAGGTTCATGTCCCAGTTGAGGTTGTTGAGGTCCTCGAGCCAGACAGCCCGCTCCTTCGCCTGCGGCTCGACGGTGACGCCGATCTCCGCCCACGCCGAGATGAACGCCTGGGCCAGGCTCCTGCTGCCCTCACCGCCGGCGTCGGACCACTGCAAGGAGGTGGAGAACCCGTCCGGGTAGCCCGCCTCGGCGAGCAGGTCCCGGGCCAGGTCCGGGTCGTAGCCGTAGGGCTCGAGCTGCGGGGCACCGAACACGGGCTGCGGGATCGGCGCCTGGGCCACCGTGGCCTGCGTGCCGAACAGGTCGGAGACGATCTGCTCGATGTCGACGGCGTGCCACATCGCCTGCCGGACCCGGGGGTCGGTGAAGGGCTCACGGGAGGAGTTGAACCACAGCAGCTGGTAGGTGAAGCTCGGCACCTCGTCGTAGACGATGCCGTCCATGCCCTGGAGCTCGGGCACGGAGTCCGCCCCGATTCCGGTCATCAGGTCGACCTCACCGGTGGACAGTGCCGAGATCCGGGCCGCCTCCTCCGGGATGTTCGTGAACGTGAGCGTGTCCAGCGTGGGCAGGGCAGCACCCCAGTAGTCGTCGTCGCGGGTGAGGGTGAGCCGCTCGTCCGGCAGGTACTCCGAGACCGTGAACTGGCCGCTGCCCACCGGGGCCCGCCAGTAGTCCTCGGAGTCCATCGCCGCGGCTTGGCCGACGAACACCAGCGACATCGTGTTCAGCATCGTGCCAAGGGGCTGGCTCGTGGTCAGCGTGAGGGTGGCCTCGTCGGTCGCCTCGATGGTCTCCACGAGCGCGAACAGGGGTGCCATCGAGCCGCCGATGTCCACGAGCCGCTGGACCGAGGCGCGGGCGTCTTCGGCCGTGACCGGGCTGCCGTCGGAGAACGTGGCGTCCGGGTTCATGTGGAACACCCAGGTGGTCTCGTCCGGGTTCTCCCAGGAGCTCGCGAGCAACGGTGCGAAGCCGTCTCCGTCCCGGGCCACCAGCGTCTCCATCACGTGCTG
This sequence comes from Occultella gossypii, assembly GCF_019947135.1. Lineage (GTDB taxonomy): Bacteria > Actinomycetota > Actinomycetes > Actinomycetales > Beutenbergiaceae > Occultella > Occultella gossypii. The sequence continues at coordinate 36,800 of NZ_JAGSHT010000016.1, forward strand.
GATCGGGCCGATGACGGCGGCCTCCGCGGACCACTGGTGCGGGTCGAGCGCGACCGGGAACGTGCCGGGAGCGACGGTGAGGGTCTGCTCCGCCGTCGGTGCGCCGCCCTCGCTGCCATCGCCGCCGTCGTCACCACCACCGGCGGAGCAGGCGGCGAGACTCAGACCGGTGGCGACGGCGGCGGCGCCGGCGAGCAGGCGGTTGAACCGCGTGCGAGTGAACATGATGGGCCCCTTTCTGCGGGCTCGATGAGGACGTGTTCAGGGTTCTGGCGACGGCGACCGTGCCGTCGTCCGATGGCGTCAGGTCACGGCACCCTGGGTGAAGGTCGCCGTGACCGGTTTGTGGTCGCTCGGGGCGACTCCGTCGAGGAAGTAGTCGACGACCTCGGCGGTGCGGGGCCGCAGGGCCCCGTTGAAGAACAGCCAGTCGAGTGCCTTCTCCACGACCTGGACACCCTCCCAGCGCATCGGCTTGTCCAGCCGTGGGGTGACCGGATGCGTGATCGGGCTGGTCCGGCCGAGGGTGCCGAACGGCTCCCGGAAGCCGCCGTCGTAGAACGCCCACAGCGGGCGGGCGTAGTCGTTGATGTCGATGCACAGGATCACCGGGTCTCCCCCGGCGAGCCGGTTCAGCTCCCGCGCCGCGGATCGGGCCTGCTCGGTACGGGGGCTGCGTTCGGTGCGCACCTCCTCGGCGTTGCCCGGGAAGGTCAGGTGCGCCGACGCGAGGACCACTGGCGCCAGGCCGGGCGCCTCGACGTGGCGCAGCCGCACCCAGGACAGGCCCCGGCCGGGTGTGGGCATCCCGATGTCGGCGAGGCCGTGGTCGACCTCGGCGAACAGCTCGCGGTCCCACCACAGGTTCGCGTGCTCTTGCCAGCCCGGTGCGTCGTCGACGACCCGGGCGTGCCCCGGCAGCGCGGCGTCGATGAGGTCGACGGCGGCCGGGCTCAGCTCCTGGACGCCGAGCAGGTCCGGGCTCCGGCCGGTCAGGAGCCCGCTCAGCGCGGGGGTGCGACGGGGCAGATCCCAGTCGCCCCACAGGTTGTAGGTCATGGCCGTGAACGTGTGTCGCATGGTCTGCCTCAGTCCGTGGGTGCGGCGCCGGCGCCGGCGCCGAGGTGGTGGGCGGAGTTGGCGCTGACGAGCCTGCCGGCGAGCACCGCGCCGTCGGTGCCGACCCAGTACTCGAGCTCGGTGAGCGAGCAGTTCCCGGCGCCTCGGACGGCCCGGTAGCCCGATGGCGGGAGTCCGACCGCGGCGACCGTCGCCATCCGGATCGGGCCACCGTGGCTGAAGGCGACGACGAGCCGCTCCCCTGCCGGGTCCTCCCGCGCCGTCTCGGCGGCGAGGTCGGCGATCACTGACTCCACGCGCGCGGACAGCTCGGCCATCCGCTCGCCGCCGCCCCGGGGCAGGTCCTGCCCGGCGCGGATCCTCTCGATCGTGTCGGCCTCGGCGCTCGCGACGTCGGCGATGAGCCGGCCGCTCCAGGTGCCGTTGTCCACCTCCCGCAACCGCGGGTCCAGGCGCAGCGCGACGGCGCCGGGGAGCATGTCGACATACGGCGCGGCCGTCTGGAGCACCCGCGGCAGGTCGCTGGCGAGCACGACGTCCGGCACCCGGTGGGCCCGGGCCAGGAAGCCGGCGGTGGTCACGGCCTGGTCCTTGCCACGAGCGGTCAGCCCGCCGCCGAGGTGGCCCTGGATCCGGCCCTCGCCGTTCCAGTCCGACTCGCCGTGCCGGACCAGCAGCACGCGCAGCCGAAGCGCATCCTGCTCCAGTAGCGGTTCGTCGATCGCCCAGCCCGTGACCACGCGTGTCCTTCCCGTGGGTGCCCGGTCGGGCCGCCCTCAACGTTCACGGTCCGGCACGGCCGGGTGTCGGCGCAAGGACGTTTCGCGGCCTGCAACACCGTTGCCCCACGCCCCGGACCGGGGCAGCGTCGCTACCGCGATCGTCGCCGAGAAGGGGCCCATCATGCGTTCACCGACCCGTCCGATCCGCCGCGCCACCCTGGCCGCGGCCCTGACCATGACGCTGGCGGTGCCCCTCGGAGCCGCCGCCGAGCCAACCGGGTTCACTCCCGGACCCGGCTCCGGCGAACCGAGCGGCGTCCTGATCGAGGAGTTCTCGCTCGGCGGGCCCGCCGGCCCGAAGGACAGCATCCTCGAGCTCGCGAACCACAGCGAGGATCCGGTCCCGCTGGACGGCTGGCGGGTCTACCCGTGCGGGGCCTCCGGGAGCCGGGGCAGCCTGTGGGCGACGCTGCCGGACGTGACCCTCGCCCCGGGCGAGGTGTTCCTGCTCGCCAGTACCGGATCCCCGCACGCCGGCGACGCCGATGCCACCTTCGTCAGCGGCGGCGCCCAGGTCGCGACCGGGGCCTGGGTGGAGAGCGCCGGGTCCGTGGTGCAGGACCGGTTGTCCATCTCCCCCGCCTCCCGCGACTCCGCCTGCGGCCCCGGCCTGCCTGCGACGCTCGACGCGGCCGCGGACGAGACCTATCAGCGGGTGGGCGCCACCGGCGACCCGGCGGCCGACTTCATCGCGGCGACCGCCACGCCCGGGGCGCCGAACGCCGTCGAACCGGCGCCCGGTCCGGTCGACTCCCCGGTGCTGGTGACCGAACTGGCCAACGGCGGGCCCGCCGGGCCGGCCGGTGAGCTCGTCGAGCTCGGGAACGTCTCCGCCGCACCCGTGGATGTCACCGGGTGGGTCCTGTCCTTCTGCGCGGCGGACGGCTCGACGACCATCCCCGCGCCGGTGACGCTGCCCGCCGGCACCGTCCTCGGCGCGGGCGCCACCCTCGTGCTCGCCCCGGCCGGCGGCGACCTGCCCTATTCCGAACCCCGGCTCCCGCCCGAGGGCGCCGGCGTGATCCTGCGGGACGACAGCGGGGCCGTCCGGGACGGCGTCGGCATCTACGAGCAGGACGCCGAGTTCGCACCGGCGGTGGACAGCGCCTGCGTGCGCGGCACGGCCCTGCCGAACCGCCTCGACCTCGCCTCCGGACAGTCCTACCAGCGCGTGGCGAACACCGGTGACAACGCGGCCGACTTCGCCGTCGGCGACGCCGCGCCGGGCGACCTCGAGGCCGCCCCCCTGACCAGCGGGCTGCGCTTCGAGCCCGGCCTGGGGGTGCGGATCACCGAGGTGGCCCACACCCTCGACGCCGACTCCGACCCGGCGAGCTTCGTCGAGCTGACGAACACGACGACGGCGGCCGTCTCGATCGAGGGCTGGTCCGTCCAGCGCTGTGGGGTGGACGGGCGCCTGGAGTCCGACCCGTGGGTGGCACCGCTGTCCGGCACCCTCGAGCCCGGCGCGGCCATCGTCCTGGCGCAGGCCGGCAGCCCGTGGGCGAGCGCCGCCGCGGCGGTCTTCGACGCCCCGCTCACCGCCGCGGGCTACGGCCTGCTGGTGCGCGCCGCGGACGGCGCCGTGGTGGACCGGTTCGGGATGCTCCGGGACCGGTACAGCCCGTGCATCGACGGGGTCACCCTGGACGAGATCATCGCCTACTCCCTCGGTCTGAGCTACCAGCGGTTCGCCGACACCGGCGACAACCGCCGCGACTTCGTGCATGGCGAACGCACCCCGGGGGTGTGGGCGCGGGACCTGCGGGCGGCGACCGACATCGAGGCCTCCCGGCTGGAACCTGTGACCGTGGCGCCGGACCCGCGGCCGCTCGCGGCCACCGACCTGACCGCCACGGAGGCGACCACCACGGCGGACCTGGGCGCCGCCGTCGGGCATACGAGCGGCGCGCAGGTGACGGCGACGTTCGCCGGCGGGACCCAGGTCCAGGTGAACAGCGCGGCGAGCCGGGTGTTCTCCGGCACCAGCCCGCAGGCGCCGCCGGCCGAGCGGATCGGTACCGGCGAGACCCGGCACCGGCTGGCCGACCTCGCGGACCAGATCACCGTCACCGGTGTCGACGGCTACCCGTACCAGCGCTTCGAGCTGGTGCTGCCGGGCCGCGCCGAGGATGTGGCGGACGTGGCGTGGACCGGCTCCAGCCTCGGCGGCCACGAGCTGCAGATGTACGCATGGAACTTCACCACGTCGGCGTGGGACCTGCTCACCGTGGGCTCGGGTCGTGACGGCGGCACCTTCACCATGGTCGGCCGGATCGAGGAGGCCGTGCACCGGCTCGGCGCGCGCGTGGAGATCCTCGTCCAGGACGGCCCGGCGACCACGCCCGCGTTCGACGTCGGGGCCGACGAGACTTTCGAGGACCCGGGCGACTACGACTTCTCGATCGGGTACATCCCCGACCCCCAGGAACTCACCTACGGGTACCGGTGGGGCTATGCGAACGAGATCGCCTGGCTCGTCTCCAACGCCGACGCCCGCAAGATGGCCTACGTCTCGACCATCGGCGACGTGACCGAGTGGTGGATGTGGGGCACCCACCTGGAGAACCAGGCGCGGGAGCAGTTCGAGACCGCGCAGGCGTTCGGTGACTACCTCACCGACGCGGGCATCCCGAACGGGACGGTGCCGGGCAACCATGACAACAAGTGGGGCCGGGACAACGCCCTCTACAACGAGTACTTCGGGCCCGCGCAGATCGGCGGCACGCCCTGGTTCGGCGGCGCGATCGGGGCCGACGACGCGTCCAGCCACTACGACCTCTTCGAGGTCCAGGGCGCGCGGTTCCTCGCGCTGAACATCGGCTACCCGGGCTGGTTCAACCACGACGCCACGCTCGCCTGGGCGGCGCAGGTGATCGAGGACCATCAGGACCACAACGTGCTCATCTTCACCCACGACTACCTGCAGCGGGACGGCGAGCCGGGCGATGCCACGGACCGGTGGAACGCCGTCGGGTACCGGATCTGGGAGGACCTGGTGGTCCCGTACGCCAACGTCGCCTTCGTGATGGGCGGGCACGTCAACGGGCAGGCCTACACGGTGGCCCGGGACGTCGGCGGGGTGCCCGGCCGGATCGTGCCGCAGATGCTCTCGAACTACCAGGGCTACCAGATCGTCGACGGCGAGAAGCGGGCCGACTTCCTGCGCCTGCTGCAGGTCGACATCGACTCCGGGACGATCTCGGTGAACACCTACTCGCCGTCCCTGGACGAGCACAACTCGTGGCGGTACGCGTCCTCGCCGACGTGGACCCCGGAGCACGACGAGTTCCTCGCCCCGATCACGATCACGGGGACGGACCGGCAGGTGACGTCCACCGGGCTGGTCCTGGCCCGGGACACCGCGGTCATCGGGACGGCGACCGGGGCCGACGGCGTCACCGCCACCTGGTCCGGCCTCACCCCGGGCGCGGCGTACGTGTGGTGGGTGGCGAGCACGGACGCCGCCGGGGCCGAGACGGTCCTGTCCGAGCCGGCCGTGCTGCGCACGCGGGAGTGAGCGCGCCGAAGGGGCGGGCGGCGCGGCCGCCCGCCCCTTCGGAGTGCGCGGGTCCTGGTCGGCGCGCGCCACGCCCGCCCACGCGCGGCGCCACCCCGACGAACCTGACGGGTCGCGCGGCGGGTCGCGTCAGGCGGTCGGCGCCACGGCGGGTTCGACGGCGGCGAAGTGGCATGCGCTGGCGTGCTCGCCGAGGCGCACCTCGAGTGCGGGCACCTCCACGGCGCAGCGGTCCCGCGCCTTGGGGCACCGGGTCCGGAACCGGCAGCCGCTCGGCGGGTCGGCCGGGGAGGGCACGTCACCGGCCAGCACGATCCGTTCCCGGCTGGGCATCCGCCACGGGTGCGACACCGGGATCGCCGACAGCAGCGCCTGGGTGTACGGGTGCGTCGGCCGGTCGAACACCTCGTCGCGCGTCCCTTCCTCGACGATCCGGCCGAGGTACATGACGGCGATCCGGTCGGAGATGTGCCGGACCACGGACAGGTCGTGGGCGATGAACAGGTAGGTCAGGCCGAGGTCGCGCTGCAGGTCCTGGAGCAGGTTGATCACCTGGGCCTGGATGGACACGTCCAGCGCGGAGACCGCCTCGTCGCAGATGATCAGCTTCGGGGACATCGCCAGGGCCCGGGCGATCCCGATGCGCTGGCGCTGGCCGCCGGAGAACTGGTGCGGGTACCGGTCGAGGTGGTCGGGATTCAGGCCGACGCGTTCGAGCAGTTCCTGCACGCTCGCGCGCCAGGTGCCGCGAGGGCCGAAACCCGGCTGCACCTGCCACCCCTCCGACACCAACTCGGCGACCGTGCGCCGCGGGTTCAGCGAGGAGTAGGGGTCCTGGAAGATCATCTGGACGTCCCGGCGCAGCCGACGGGTCTGCGCCCGGCCGGCGGCCGCGAAGTCCTGGCCCTGGAAGAGCACCTGGCCGGAGGCCGCCTGCTCGAGGCCGATGATCGTCCGGGCCACGGTGGACTTGCCGGAGCCGGACTCCCCGACCAGGCCGAGGGTCTGCCCGGCCTGCAGGTCGAAGCTCACCCCGGCGACCGCCTGGATGCCCCCGACCCGCCGCCGCAGCAGCGCCGACCGGATCGGGAACGTGGTGTGCAGGTCACGGACGCTCAGCAACGGTTCAGCGGATGCCATCGGCGAGCACCTCCTCGGCGTGGTGGCAGGCGGTCAGGTGCGCCTGCGGCCGGTCCGGTGCCGGTCTCAGCACCGGCTCCTCGGTGCGGCATCGGTCTGTCGCGAAGGCGCACCGCGGGTGGAACGAGCAGCCCGTCGGCAGTTGCCGCAGGTCCGGCGGCGCCCCGGTGATCGGAGTGAGCCGATCCTGGTCGCCCGTGGGCAGCGAGCCCATCAGGCCCACCGAGTAGGGGTGGGCGCCGTGGTCGTAGACCTCGCGGATCGGTCCCGTCTCGACGACGCGCCCAGCGTACATGAGGATCGCGCGGTCGGCCACGTCCGCGACCACGCCGAGGTCGTGCGTGATCAGGACCAACGCCATCCCCTCCTCGCGCTGCAGGTCCGCGAGCAGACTCATGATCTGCGCCTGGACGGTCACGTCGAGGGCGGTGGTGGGTTCGTCCGCGATGACCAGGCGGGGGTTCATCGACAGCGCCATGGCGATCATGACGCGCTGGCGCATGCCGCCGGAGAACTGGTGCGGGTAGTCGTCCACCCGCTTCTCGGGTGCCGGGATGCCGACCCGGTGCATCATCTCGATGGCGTGCTCGCGGGCCTTGCGGCGGGAGACGCCGCGGCGCCGCCGGAGCGTCTCCCCGATCTGGGTGCCCACCCGGAACACCGGGTTCAGCGACGAGAGCGGGTCCTGGAAGATCATCGCGATGTCCGTGCCGCACAGGGCCCGGGTGTAGGAGTCGGGCCGGTCCAGCAGGTCGACACCGTCGAAGGAGACGCTGCCCCCGTCGATCCGCCCGGCCGGCCGCGGCAGCAGGCCCATGACGGTCTGGGCCGTGACGCTCTTGCCGGATCCGGACTCCCCGAGGACGGCCACGGTCTCGCCTGCGCCGACGTCGAAGGAGACGCCGTCGACGGCCCGGAGCCGCCCCGAGCCGGTTGCGAACGAGACGCTCAGGTCCTGCACCCGAAGCAGCGGTCCGGTTCGAGTCCCGGGGGCGGCGGTGCCCGTGGGTCGCTCGGCGAGTCTCATCGTCAGATGCCCTTCATCTTCGGGTCGAAGCGGTCCCGCAGCGCGTCCCCGAGGATGCCGAAGGAGACCACGAGGATGGCCAGGCAGATGCCGGGGATCGTGGAGACCCACCAGGCACTGCTGAGCAGGTTGCGTCCGTTCGCGATCGTGACGCCCCAGCTCGGCGTGGACGCCGGGGTGCCGAGGCCGAGGAAGGACAGCGCCGCCTCGGCGAGGATGACGCTGCCGATGTCCAGGGTCGCGATCACCAGGATCGGTGCCGTACAGGCCGGCAGGATGCAGGTCCGGATGATGTGCCAGTTGCTCGCGCCGAGGGTACGGGTGGCGTCCACGTACTCGCGGTTCTTCGTGGCCAGGACCTGGCCACGGGTGACCCGCGCGAACGTCACCCAGCCGCTGATGGCGAGGATCAGGACCACGTTCAGGACGCTCTGCCCGATCACCGCCGCGATCAGGATCGCCAGCAGGATCCCGGGGAACGTGAGCTGGATGTCCGCGACCCGCATGAGCACGGCGTCGGCCCAGCGCCCGAAGTACCCGGAGACCACCCCCACGACCACCCCGATGAACCCCGCCAGGAGCAGGGTCGCGACCCCGACCAGCATCGAGACCCTGGCCCCCTGCATGGTCTGGGCCAGCAGGTCCTGGCCCACCTGGTCGGTCCCGAACAGGACGAGGGAGCCGTCGTCACGGTGCGACAACGGCGGTAGCAGCCGGTTCGCGGTGTCCGTGGCGACCGGGTCGAAGGTCACGATCATCGGCCCGAAGATCGCGGCGAGCACGTAGAACGCCACCACCACCAGTGGGATCCAGATCCGCGGCCCCCACCCGCGTCCGCGACGCACCCGCTCCGGCACGGCGTCCGCCATCGGCGCCGCCACCGTCTCGATCAGTTCCGTACCGCCTGTCATCGACGTCACCTCGCCAGCCGAACTCGGGGATCGAGGTATCCGTAGAGGATGTCCACGATCAGGTTGATCATCACGAAGATGGCGGCGATCACGAGGATCCCCGACTGCACGACGCCGTAGTCACGGAACCCGATCGAGTCGACGATCAGGCGGCCCACGCCCGGCCAGGCGAACACGGTCTCGATCACGACCGTGCCGCCGAGGATGGCGCCGAAGTAGAGGCCCACCACCGTCACGATCGGGATCAGGGCGTTGCGGATGGCATGCGGGAAGATCACGACGCGCTCGGACAGGCCTTTCGAGCGGGCCGTGGCGATGTAGCCCTCGTTGATGACCTCGAGCAGCCCGGAGCGGGTCAGCCGCATGACCATCGCCGTGAACGGCAGCGCCAGCGCGAACGCCGGCAGGAGCAGGTGGGCGAAGGAGCCGGCGCCGCCGCTGGGCAGCAGCTGCAGGCCGCGGGCGAGCATCAGGATGAGCACCAGACCCACCCAGAACGAGGGCAGCGAGTGGGTCACCAGGGACGTCACGGTGATCACGCGATCCGCCCAGGTGTTCACCCGGAGCGCGGCCACGATGCCGAATCCGATCCCGAACACCACCGCGAACATGAGCGCCGCGACGGAGAGCTGGATCGTCATCGGCATCCGCTCGAGCACGTGGCCCATGGCGTCCCCGCCCAGCCGGATCGAGTCCCCGAAGTCGAGCCGGACCGAGGAGGCCAAGTAGTGCAGGTACTGCTGCGGGATCGGCTCCGTCAGGCCGAGGGACTCCCGGAGCGCGGCGATCTCGTCCGGGCTCGCGTCCGGGCCGAGCATGACCAGGGCGGGGTCGCCCGGCACCATGCGCAGCACGATGAAGACGATGGTCACGGCGCCCCACATGACGAAGGCCGCGAAGAGGAGCCGACGGACGATGTAGGCGACCATCAGGCGCCGACACCCGGTGTGGACAGCGCGACCAGGGGTGCCGTGCTCCGACGGTCCACGAACGTCGACGCGAGCTCCTCGGCGCACCCGATCAGGGCGACCGCCAGGGTCCGGAGCCGGTCCGGGCCCAGCTGTCCCGCGGGGAGCACGGCCTCGATCACACCGACGGCCATGCCACCCTGCGCCACCACCGGCGCCGCGATCGCCCGCCGGTCCGCGGTGACCTCACGGTCCTCGACGGCGTAGCCGCGCATCCGCGCCCGGGTGACCGCCTGCCGGACCCGGAACGGGTCGGTGAGGGTGCGAGTGGTCAGCGCCGGCAGGCTGGCGTGCACCAACAGCCGGTCCAGCTCGGCCTTGGGCCGCATCGAGAGGAACGCCTTGCCGATCGCGCTGGCGTGCCAGTGCACCGGCCCCTCGCGTACGGCCACGACGTCGCGGTCGCGGACGGCGACCACCGGCTCCAGGTGCTCCGGCCGGCCCCGGAAGTAGGTGACCACCGCGCCGGACCGGGCGCTGACGGCCTCGAGGGCTCGCGTGATGGCGGGGTCCGGGCCGACGTCGCAGTTCGCCGCCCGGGCCAGTTCGAACGCCCCGACGCCGATCGTGTAGCGGTGCGCGTCGTCGTGGCGCACCAGGTCGTGCGCGAGGAACGCGGCGAGCATGCGGTGCACCGTGCTCTTGTGCAGCCCGGTCCGCTCCGCGAGTTCCGCGAGGGTGGACGGCTGCCCCTGGCGAGCCAGGCTGTCGAGCAGCCCGAGGGCTCGAGAAAGCGATTGCAATCTGGCTCCAATGGTCGCGGAGAATAAGGATGAATGCGCGCCAGAATGACCATGGCAAAGCGGCGAGCGGGACCACCGCTCGGACGTGTGCCTCGATGTCCCATTAGCGTTCCCGGTAACGTTCACGGCGACCCTACGACCGGCTGGGCGAGCCTGTCAAGGGTTGACCGAAACGGGCAGAATCCTGCCGCTGATGGGCCAGGCAGGGCACCCGCGGGACGTTGCTCATCCTGCAACGCGCCGATTGACGCCTTTCTGGCCCTTTCAATAGCGTCGACGACATTCGGTCGACTGCGCCTTGCGTCGGTCCGGATCCGCTGAAGATGCGAATACCTGAATCCTGATGGAAAGGACACCCGATGTTCACGACGTGGAGCGCCACGTGAGCACCTCACCCACACCCGCCACCGACCTGCGCCGCGCGCTCCTCGACGCCGATCCCAAGCTGTCGAGGTTCAACCCGCTGCCCCGGATCCTCGCCCACGATGATTTCCAGACGGGGACGCACGGCTGGACCGAGCTGATCGGCAACTTCGACGGCAACGGCAACCTGCGCACGGTCGACGACCACATGCGGGACTTCCGACCGCCGCAGCTCAGCAGCTGCACCTTCTTCGACACCGGCACCCACGGCGCCCTGAGCGGCACGTACGCCCTGAAGTTGGCGACGCGTCCGATCGCCGGTCACACCGCCGTCGGGATTCGCCGGCTGACGATGGCGGGCAAGGGGCTGGTCCAGCTCGAGACGTACTTCACGTACAAGTCGGAGGCCACCTTGGGGAAGGACCCCGCCAACAACAGTTTCGGTGGCGTCGAGTGGGACGGGAACCTGCACCCGAGCGAGGCACAGTTCGGCGCGTTGACGGTTGCCACCGACATCTGCGGGGACGGCGGCACCAGGTATCACACGGTCGCCCGGTACCGGAACACCACGCTGGACAACGCCCTCGACCGACGCTGGGTCTATCCGGCGGTTCCGGAGCCGACCCCCCGTGAACACGTCCAGGGCAAGGCGAGCCTGGCGTACCTGGCGGACTTCACGGCGCCGGACCCGGACGACTGGAAGCCGTTCAGCGACCCGATGGAGCTCTGCTACAACGAGGTCCCCACGAAGGTGAACTGGCACTACCTGCGCTGGCTGATCGACACCGATGCTCGCAAGAACGTGGAACTGCAGATCAACGACCGCATCATCGACATGCGCGATGTGCCCGTGCCGGTCTACGAGGAGAAGTACGAGTCGCTCGAGACGCTCCTGAACTTCTACTTCAGCGTGCGCACCCACTCGAACGTGCGCAACTTCCTGTTCCTGGACTCGGTCCTCATCTCGGTGGATTGGTGACGGCGATGCGACACACTCAGACCGCCGTGCTGGAACGCGGCGAGGACTTCAGCTCGGACTTCGCGACGGAGCCGTACGAGGTGGCCTGGGCCGGCGAGGCCAGGTTCTTCGTGCAGCGCCTCGAGGACACCACGGGGGAGGTGGAACTGCGTACGCAGATCTCTCCGGACGGAATCACCTGGGTCGATGCCGAAAACACGCCGACGGTGCGCCTTGACGGCACAATGGTGACCTGGTCGGTCCGTGAGTTCGGAGGCTGGCTGCGGGTGAGCGGAACCGTTTCGGGACTGGCGCGGCTGCGGATCTACCTGGTCTGCAAGGGATAGCCATGGGGTTCACGGCCGGGCCGAGAGGGACGTACAGGAGGGGGGCCACCATGACCCAGCGTGTCCGCCTCAAGGACGTCGCCGACTCCCTCGGCCTGTCCGTGAACACCGTGTCCCGGGCGCTCGCCGGCAAGGCCGAGGTCAGTCCCGTGACGCGGCAACGGATCCAGGACGAGGCCGATCGCCTCGGCTACGTCCCGAACACCCTGGCCCGATCACTCGTCCTCGGCTCCAACCAGACCCTCGCCCTGGTGATCACGAACCCGTCCAACCCGTTGTACGCGGAGCTCATCTCCGGGGTCGAGGTACGTGCGCGGCAGCACGGCTACTCGCTCCTGCTCCTCGTCACCGACGAGTCGACGGAGAACGAACGGGCCGCCGTCGAGGCACTGCTACGCGCCGCCGTCGACGGCGCGATCGCGGTGCCGGTGCAGAGCGAGCACGAGCACTGGCGCCGGGTGAACCGCGCCGGGATCCCGCTCGTGCTGGTCAACCGCGACATCCCCGACCTCGACACCGACTTCGTCGGCGTGGACAACGGGCGCGGCGCGTACGACGCCACCCGGCACGTGATCGCCCAGGGCGCCCGCACGGTGTGGGCGCTCGAGGAGGACCTGCCGATCACCACCATCGCCGAGCGGATCGACGGCTTCCACCGGGCCATGGACGAGGGCGGGCTGCCGAGCGCCGCGCGCGACGTGGTCCCGGTCCCGACCCGCCGCTACGAGTCGAGCGCACTGCCGTGGCAGGCGGAGGGCGCCTACACGCTGTGCCGCGAACTCATCGCCGAACGCGGGGCGCCGGACGCCGTGATCACCGGGAACGACTACTTCGCCCTCGGGCTGATGCGCGCCCTGGCCGAACTCGGCCACCGTGTGCCCGACGACGTGCTGGTCACCGGCTACGGCGACCACCCCTATGCCGGGTTCGTCAGGCCGTCGCTGAGCTCGGTCCGGCTGCCCGGGTCGCAGATCGGGGCGGCGGCCGTCGACCTCCTCCTCGCGCGCGGGGAGGAGCCGACCGACGAGCCCGTCAAGCGGCGGATCGCCCCGACGTTCGTCGCCCGGGACTCCACGGCGAGAGGCGCACTGGCACCGGATACCACCGCGACGGACGCCTGAGGCCCGTCACCGGAGCGAGCGGAACCGCCGCAGCCGCAGGCTGTTGCCGACGACGAACACCGACGAGAACGCCATCGCGGCACCGGCCAGCATCGGGTTCAGCAGCCCGGCCGCGGCCAGCGGGATGGCGGCCACGTTGTAGCCGAACGCCCAGAACAGGTTGCCCTTGATCGTGCGCAGAGTGCGCCGGGACAGGGCGACGGCGTCCGCTGCGGCCCGTAGGTCGCCGCGCACGAGCGTGATCTCGCTGGCCTCGATGGCCACGTCGGTGCCGGTGCCCATCGCCATGCCCAGGTCGGCGGCCGCGAGCGCGGCGGCGTCGTTCACGCCGTCGCCCACCATCGCCACGACCTTGCCCTCGGCGCGCAGCGAGGTGACGACGTCGACCTTGTCCGCGGGCAGCACCTCGGCGACGACCCGGTCGATGCCGACCTGCGCCGCGATCTGCTCCGCGGCGCGCTGGTTGTCCCCGGTGAGCAGCACCGGCGTGAGACCGAGCCGCTTGAACAGCCGGACCGCCTCCGCGGAGGTGTCCTTGACCGTGTCGCCGATCACGAGGACGCCGCGGGCCCTCCCGTCCCAGGCGGCCACGACCGCGGTCCGGCCCGCCTCGTGGGCGGCGTCGATGGCGTCGGTCAGTTCGGCGGGCAGTGCGCCGAGCTCGTCGGCGACCCAGCCGGGTCGTCCCACCGCGACGAGCTCACCGTCGACGGTGGCCCGCACGCCCCGGCCCTCGAGATTCTCGAAGTCGTGGGCCTGCGGCAGCGCACCGGCCTCCGCGGCGGAGCGCGCCACGGCACGTGCGATCGGGTGCTCCGAGGCGTGCTCCACCGCGCCCGTCATGCGCAGCACGTCGTCGGCACTCTCGCCGGCGGCCGGGACCGTCTCCAGCAGCGTCATTCGCCCGGTCGTGACGGTGCCGGTCTTGTCGAGGACCACCGTGTCGATCCGTCGGGTCGACTCCAGCACCTCCGGCCCCTTGATCAGGATGCCGAGCTGGGCGCCGCGCCCGGTCCCGACGAGCAGGGCGGTGGGAGTCGCGAGCCCGAGCGCACACGGGCAGGCGATGATCAGCACGGCCACCGCGGCCGTGAACGCAACCTGCGGCGCACTGCCGGTTCCGAGCCAGAAGCCGAGCGTGGCGACGGCGATCCCGAGCACCACCGGCACGAACACCCCGGAGATCTGATCTGCGAGCCGCTGCACCTGCGCCTTGCCGTTCTGGGCATCCTCGACGAGCGCGGCCATCTGCGCGAGCTGGGTGTCCGCGCCGACCCGGGTGGCCCGTACCACGAGCCGCCCCCCGGAGTTGATCGTGGCGCCGGCGACATCGTCGCCCTCGGCCACCTCGACGGGCACCGACTCCCCGGTGAGCATGGAGTTGTCGACGGCGGAGCGTCCGCCGGTCACCACGCCGTCGGTCGCGATCTTCTCGCCCGGGCGGACCACGAACTCGTCACCGACCCGAAGATCGCCGGCCGGGACCCGCAGCTCCACCCCGCCCTGGAGCAGGGTGACCTCCTTGGCCCCGAGGTCGAGCAGCGCGCGTAGGGCGTCCCCGGCCCGACGGCGGGCACGCAACTCGAAGTAGCGGCCGGCGAGCACGAACGTGGTGACGCCGGCGGCGACCTCGAGGTAGATGTTGGCCGCACCGTCGCCACGCGCGATCGTGAACTCGAACTCGTGGGTCATGCCGGGCATCCCGGCCGTGCCGAGGAACAGCGCGTACAGGGACCAGCCGAACGCCGCGAGCGTGCCGAGCGAGATCAGCGTGTCCATCGTGGCGGCGCCGTGACGCAGGTTCACCCAGGCGGCCCGGTGGAACGGCCACGCACCCCAGACCACGACGGGCGTGGCGAGCACGAGGCTGGCCCACTGCCAGTACGTGAACTGCCAAGCCGGGACCATGGCGAGGACGATCACCGGCAGGCTCAGCAGCGCGGAGATGATGACCCGGTTGCGCAGGATCTTCAGGTCCCGCTCCCGCTCGACGTCCGCGGGGTCGACGGCGTCGCTCGAGGGCGTGGGCACGTTCAACTCGTGGGCGGTGTAGCCGGCCTTCTCGACGGCCTCGATGAGCGCGGCGGTGCTGATCGTGGGCGGCACGAAGACACGCGCCTTCTCGGTCGCGTAGTTCACGGTGGCGGTGGCGCCGTCGAGCTTGTTCAGGCGCTTCTCCACGCGAGCGGCGCACGACGCGCAGGTCATGCCGCCGATCCCGAGCTCGATCCGCTGCAGATCTCCGGTCGCGGGCCGGGCCGCGCTCACGTCGGTCATCGGGTCACCTCCACGGTGAAGTCGGCGGTGTGCACCACGCCCTGGTGGGAGAAGTCGAGGAAGAGCCGGTACGTCCCCGGGCTCGGTGCGGTGCTCATGAACTCGACGAGCGGACCGGGCTCGCTCACACCGGCCTCGCCCTCGGGGTGCGTGTGCAGATAGGCGAGGTCCCCGACCCGGAGGGCGACGAGATGCCCGTACGCGCCGAGGTAGGGGTCGAGGTCCGTGACCGGGTCCCCGTCGCGGCTGATCTCGAAGGCGAGCGGGCCGCCCTCGGTGGTCAGGTCGCCGGAGAGGGTGACGGTGTACTCGTCGACGACGGCGGTGCTGCCCGCCGCGGGGAGCGGCACCGTGGTCACGATGCCGGGCACTGTGACGTCCTGGGCGAGGGTCAGCCCGTCCTCAGCCGCAGCCGGCAGGAAGTCTGCGTAGACGCGGTGGCTGCCCGCCGTGGGCCAGGTCCAGTCGATGCTCCAGGTGCCGTCCGCGCCGAGGGTCGGGTGGACGTGACGGAACTGGCTGGTGTCCTGGGAGGCGACGATCAGGTGCAGGTCGCGTTCGTGCTGCGTCGTGTACTCGGTGACCGGGTCGCCGTGGGCGTCCAGCACCCGGAAGCTGAGCGTGCCGGCCACGCCGACGGCGCCCGGTACGGTCAGCGAGTCGAGCCGGTACCCTCCGGCCGCGGACAGGACCCCGACGGGAAGCTCCTCGGCGGCAGCGGCTGCGTCGGGTCCGGAGTCGTGTCCGGAGCCTTCGGCCCCGTCGTGGCCCGCACTCTCGTCGGCCCCGTCGTCGCCCGCGCTCTCGTCGGTCCCGGCGTGGCCGGAGTCACCTTCGCCGGACGCCTCCTCCTCGGGATGGGCCGGCGGCTGCGTCTCGACCTGGACCCCTGAGGCCGATCCGACGGCGAACGCACCACCGAAGAGGACCGCCAGTCCGGCGGCGAAGATCGTCAACTTCACGGGCGCCTGCATGATGTTCCCTTCCACGACATGATCCGACTATACCCCTAGGGGGTATGAGTGCCAACCGGGTCGCGGCGAATCGGTCGCGCGGTCGCGGAGAACAAGGGACGCTGGTGCCCGGACGAGGGCTGATGCCCGGACGAGGCGAGGAGCAACGATGCGGATCGGCGTGGTGACCGAGGTCAAGAACTCCGAGTTTCGGGTCGCCCTCACCCCGGCGGGTGCCCACGAACTGATTCTCGCCGGACACGACGTCTCGGTTCAGGAGGGCGCCGGGGTGGGCTCGAGCTTCGCCGACGACGCCTACGCAGCGGTCGGCGCCCGGATCGTTGCAGACGCGGCCGATGTATGGGCATCGTCGGAGCTCCTGCTCAAGGTCAAGGAGCCCGTCCGGCAGGAGTACCCCATGCTGCGCGCCGACCTCGTGCTCTTCACGTACCTTCACCTGGCGGCCGACGAGGACCTCACCCGCGCGCTGCTGGCGGCCGGCACCACGGCGATCGCCTACGAGACCGTGCAGCTTCCGGATCGTTCGCTGCCCCTGTTGGCCCCGATGAGCGAGGTCGCCGGCCGGTTGTCGGTCCAGGTCGGCGCCTACCAGTTGATGAAGGACGAGGGCGGCCGTGGGGTGCTGCTCGGCGGGGTGCCCGGCACCCCGCGAGCGAAGGTGGTCATCATCGGCGGCGGAGTGGCGGGCGAGCACGCAGCGGAGATCGCCATCGGCATGCTGGCCGACGTGACCGTGCTCGACGTATCGGTGCCGAGGTTGCGTGCCCTCGAGGCCCGCTTCGGGCCGCGGGTGCACACCCTTCGCTCGAACCCGTACACGGTGGCCGAGGAGACGTCCGCCGCGGACCTGGTGATCGGCGCGGTCCTCGTACCCGGCGCGCGGGCACCGAAGCTGGTCACCGACGAGATGATCGCGCGGATGAACCCGGGCACGGTGCTGGTGGACATCGCCGTGGACCAGGGCGGCTGCTTCGAGGGGACCCGGCCGACCACCTACGCGGACCCGACGTTCCGCGTGCATGACTCCACGTTCTACTGCGTGGCGAACATGCCCGGCGCGGTCCCGATCACGTCGACGATCGCCCTGACGAACGTGACACTGCCCTACATCGCCACGATCGCCACGCACGGTTGGGAGGTCGCACTCGGCCGGCACCCCGAGCTGCGGCCCGGTGTCAGCACCACCGGCGGGCTCCTCACGAGCGAGCCGGTCGCCCACGCCCACGGGTTGCGATACGACCCGCTGCCACCGCCCGCCTGACTCCCGGCGTCGCGTCGCCCATACCGTTGAGAAACGTCCTCGAGCCATACCCCCTGGGAAACGTCCGTGAGGTCGCTCATGGAGTCCTCGAGAGCGTTGACCTGTGTCGACGCGGCCCGCTACGGGGGCGTGATGGCTTCCCCACCACCCTCACGCGGGGTCCGGACCTCCCCCAGGTGCCCGATCACCCACCCAGGTTCCGCCGCGTGCACCTTGGCGGCCAAGGCGCGCAGCCTGCGCTCCGCCAACCGGATCGAGCGAGCCTCTCGCGGGCGACACCTGAGCACCCAGCCGCGCTGCGCGAGGTCGGTCACGGTGGGATGGTCGACCTCGCCCGCCCGGACCGCCCGATAGCAGTCACGCATCACCCGGTGGTGGTACCAGGCCGTGGCCGGACTCCGGTCGTACCGCGGCCGGGACGTCCGTTGCGAAGGCACCTGATCGGGCGGCAACACCTCCAGGTGGGCGGGGAACCGCCGGCCCGCGTTGTCCCTGACCTCGTCGGCACGCACCGGCACCACCTCCTGCCCCGACTCGTCGACGACGGCCAACCGGAGGCCACCCTCGGCCAGCGCCTGCGCGAGGTGCCGAACCCCGATCTCGGCGCCCGGCTGCTCGTACCGGTTCACCGTCGACTGCGAGACACCGAGCAGCGCCGCGAGTTCGCGCTGACTCAGGTCCCCACGACGCCGCGCCCGGAGCACGTGCCCTGCCACGTCGAACTCAGCCGTCCGCCCAGCCGAGCCGTCGGACTCAAGCCGCTCCGCTCCGCCGTCGCCCTCAGGCCGCTCCGCCCACCCGGCTGGACCGGCCCCACCCGCCTCGACCACCTCCCAGTCGATCGCGGCCAGGCGCGACCGCGCCGTCCAGACCTCGACCACTTCAGCCACCCACGCGGCTCGCTCCTGCACCGACACCATCGTCGCCTCCTCGGTTCGAACACCCTCCGAACATCCACTGCACCGACCATGCCATCCACCACGGACATTGCGCCGAGCGGCCCGACCACACGAGGCCCTCCGGAACGTTGCGTCACTGACCCGTGGGGTGGGTCAGTGGCGCAACGTCCGGACACACACCGGCGCGCGGCGGCGCGACGCGGCCCATGTGGGTGATCCATGGCACTCTGCTAACGCAGCAGTCCCGCCGCTCAGGAAGCCAGCAGGTTCACCCAGATGACGACTCCGATCTCGCTCGAGGTCGATGCCCTCGACGTGCTCAGTTACGCCATGGCGCACAACGGACTCGCCGTGGTGGGGCAGGTGCGGATCGCGAGCCACGACGTCGACCTGCTCGGGGCACGGATGCGCGTGCGGGTGCTCGACGTCCAGGGCGACCTCGCCCGCCCTTGCGTGGTGGCCGTGGACCTCGCCCGCGGACAGGAGACGGTCGTGCGGGACGTGCCGCTGGTTCTCGACCCGTCGGCGATGGCGCAGGTCGAGGAGGACCGTCCCGCCGAGATCGTCGTGGATGTGCTCCCGCCCGTGGACGGCACGAACCGCGACGAGACCGACGTGGTCTCCGAGCCACTCGCACGGATCGCGCTCCCGGTCCGGCTCCTGGCAGCGCAGCACTGGCTCCGCTCGGAACACCCCGTGACCACCGAGGTGCTCGCCTCGTTCGTGATGCCGAACCATCCCGCGATCTCGCAGTTGCTCGGCGAGGCCGGCGAGATCCTGCGCACCGAGACCGGCAGCGCCTCGCTCGAGGGCTACCAGTCCGGACCGGAGCGGGTCGACGAACTCGCCCGCGCCATCTTCACCGCAGCACACGCTCGTGGCATCCGCTACGCCGAGGCGCCGTCGAGCTGGTCCGCCCACGGCCAGAAGGTGCGCACGCCGGGGGAGGTACTGGACGGGCGGATCGGAACCTGTCTGGACACCGTCGTCGTGCTCGCGGCGGCCCTCGAGCAGGCCGGGATCCGGCCATTGGTGTGGATCGTCGCCGGGCACGCTTTCCTGGGCTACTGGCGCCAGCCGACGTCCCTCGGAGTGGTCTACGACGTCGACACCTCGCGCGTGGTCAACCTGATCGACGTCGGGGTCATCGGCCTGATCGAGACCACGCTCGTCACCGCGGCCGAGTTGCCGGATCGGGCGACCGTGGCACGGCAGCCGTACTCCCGATTCCTCACCGGCGATCTACGGGACGTGTACGGAGTGCTGGACGTCCACGAGGCCCGCCGCAACCGGATCCTGCCGCTGCCGGCCCGGGTCCGCACCGATGACGGCAACGTCACCGTGGTCGAGTACCGGCCACCGACCTACACGCCGCCCGGTGGGGCGCCATCGGCCAGCGGGTCACGGGAGAGCCCGGACGGCGAGGAGCCGAGCCGCGCCAAGGCCCCGCCGCGGGTCCAGCAGTGGAAGAACTCCCTGCTCGACCTGAGCCTGGGCAACAAGCTGATCAAGTTCTCCGAACGCAACGCGATCCACCTGGCCGTACCGCCGGGTGAGCTCGCTCGCCTCGAGGACACGATCAACGCCGGCACGTCGATCAGCCTGTTGCCGGCGGACTCGGTGGACGCCGTCCATACCCAGCGCGGGATCAGCGTCGGGGCCGAGCTGGACGAGGAGATGCGCACCTCCCTGTTGCACGAGCGACGGGCCGTCTACTCCGACGTCCCCGGCGCCGCGTATCAGGGGCGAATGCGCGGCCTCGCGCACCGGGCCCGCACGATCGTGGAGGACACCGGCGCCAACAATCTCTACCTGGCACTCGGGTCCCTGATCTGGTCCGTTGGAACCGAGCAGCTGCGCTCACCCCTGGTGCTGGTCCCGGTCACGCTGCGGACCCGGTCCAAAGCCGGCGCGTACACCCTCACCCTGGACGAGTCGGGTTCGTCCACACCGAACTTCTGCCTGCTCGAGAAGTTGAAGCAACTCTTCGACCTCGAGATCCCCGGGCTGACCGAACCGACCGATGACCACGCCGGGGTGGACCTCGACGCCACACTCGCGGCGACCCGCATGGCCCTGGTCAAGGCTGGTCTGAACTTCCGGGTCGAGGCCACTGCGGACCTGGCCATCCTGCAGTTCGCCAAGTTCCGCCTCTGGAAGGACCTCGACGAGAACTGGGAGCAGTTCGACCACAACCCGCTGGTGCACCACCTGATCCACACCCCGACGGACGCGTTCGCCGACCCCGCTCCCCCGCCCGCCGAGGTGGATCTCGACGAGCTCGCGAGCGGCTGCCCGGTGCCGGCGGACTCCTCCCAGCTCGCCGCGATCGCCGAGGCGGTGGCCGGTCGGACGTTCGTCCTCGAGGGCCCACCGGGCACCGGGAAGTCCCAGACCATCACCAACCTGCTAACCCGCTCCGTCGCCGCGGGCAAGCGGGTCCTGTTCGTCGCGGAGAAGCGCGCCGCACTGGACGTGGTCCGCCGCAGGCTCGAGGACGTGGGGATGGGGCCGTTCTCGATCGACCTGCACGATCGGGCCAGCCGACCGAACGCGGTGCGGGCCCAGATCTCCCGGGCCCTCGAGCTGGCCATCGACACCGACACGCAGGGCTTCGCGGCGGCCACGGAGACACTTCGCTCGACCCGTCGACGCCTCGCCCGGTATGCGGCCGAGTTGCACGAGCCGAACGGCGCCGGGCTCTCCTTGTACTCGGCGCACACCCAACGACTCACGTTGCGTGACGAGCCGCGCGCCCTGCCGGTGCCGACCCGACTGGTCGCGGCCGCGGACCCCGCGGTGCTCGCCGGTGTGCGACGCGCCCTGGAGGTGTTGCCCGACGTCGCCGACCCGGCTCAGCCGCGACCCCACCACCCGTGGGGCTTCGTCGGGCTCGTGGACCCGCACGCGGTGCCCGCGGCCGCCCTGCTCGGTGCAGTCCGACGGGTGGACGTGGCGGTCGACGCCGCCGGCCAGGCACTCGTCCCGTCGGACGGGTTCGCCGGGGCGGTGTCCGCGGCGCGGTCCGTCCGGGAACTGCATGCGGTGGTCACCATCGCCACGTCGCCCGCGGTCCTCGCGGACCTCGACGCGGTGCGATCCGCGGCGGGTGAGCGCGCGCGGACCGACCTACGCACCGCCCTGGTGACGTTCGTCCGCGACCACGGCGACGCCGTCGCCCGGGTTGCTCTCCCGAACGTGCTGGACCTGCCGGTGTCGGACATCCACGCCGCCGCGCAGTCGGCGGCCGCTTCCGGCTTCTTCGGCCGTCGGCGGCGACTGAGAGCGGTCCTGGAGACCCTCCGACCGGGCCTGCGGACCGACGTCGACGTCAGCCACAAGGAGGTCGTCGAGGTCACGACCATGCTCGCCGGCGCCGCGCACGCCGCTGGACAGGTCCGCGACCTAGCCGTCCGGGCGCCCGGGGTACACCTCTCCCCGGACTGGAACCCCCTCCTGCCAGAGCACCGTGAACACCTCGACAGCCAGCTCGCCTGGTCGCAGTGGGCCGCCCGCGCACTGACCCCGGACCCGGTCGCCTCAAGCAGGCCCGCGCAGGATCCCGGGCCCGACGAGAGTCCCGCGACCGCCGTCACGGCGCTGCGGGGCTACCTGGACGCACGTGCCACTGGTCGGGTCGGCGAGGTCGACCCTGCCGCCACCGGGGTCGTCGCGGAACTCCTGGCCGCGTTCACCGAACTGGACTCACTCGTCGGCGCGGCCGCTCCGGGTGCCCCGGAGGACCCGTTCGCCCCCTGGGCGGGCCGGCACGGACTGCTTCGCACCTGGACCCGGACCACGACCGGTCGAGACCTCACCGATCCGCAACTGCTCCCCGCCCGGCGCTGGGCCGCCTTCCTCGGCGGGCTCGAACCGCTACGTTCCGCCGGGCTGGCGCGCGCCCGCGACCAGCTCCGCGAGGGTGTCGTCCACGCCGACGACGCCGTCCGGGCCCTGGACCTCGGCGTGGCGGAGTCGTCCGTCAGCGAACGGTCCGGTGCCACCGGTCTGGCCGGCTTCGACCCGCTCGGGCACGGCCGCACGATCAGCCGCTTCACGACGTCGGCGCGTGAGGTTCGCGATCACCTCACCACGATCGTTCCGCGGGAGGTCCTCGCCTCCCGCCGGTTCGACCCTGAGGCCGGTGGCAGGGTCGGCGCCCTGCGCCGCGAGCTCGGCCGGCAGCGTGGCGGGCTGGCGGTCCGCGCGTTGCTGCGGGCCTACGGCGATCTCATCACGCAGGTCATGCCGTGCGTCCTGGTGAGCCCTGATTCCCTGGCCCGGTTCTTCCCGGCCCGGGCCGACCAGTTCGATCTGGTGGTCTTCGACGAGGCCTCCCAGATCAGGGTCGCCGACGCCGTGGGGGCCATGGGTCGCGCCAACGGGGTCATCGTGGTCGGGGACAGCAAGCAGATGCCGCCGACGTCCTTCGGCGAGCCGCTCTTCGAGGGTGGCGACGACGAGTTCGCCGTCGAAGCCGAGGACGTCATCGACGACGAGGAGTCCATCCTCACCGAGTGCATCCAGTCGCGAGTGCCGCAACGCTGGCTATCCTGGCACTACCGCAGCAAGGACGAGTCGCTCATCGCGTTCAGCAACACCCACTACTACGAGAACCGGCTCTCCTCGTTCCCGGCGCCGAACAACGGGGCGGCCTCCCCGGACATCGACGGCGTCGGCGTCTCGCTGGTGCGTGTGGACGGGCAGTTCCACCGCACCGGGAAGGGTCGGCTGCTCCGGACCAACCCGGTGGAGGCGGACGCGATCGTCGCGGAGATCATCCGCCGCTTCGACGCCCACCCGTACGGGACGCCGTCGATCGGGGTGGTCACGTTCAACGTGCAGCAGCGCAACCACATCGAGTCGCTGCTCCGGGACGCCGGCGACGACCGGCTGCGGGCCGCCCTCGATGACAACAGTGAGGGCCTCTTCGTGAAGAACCTGGAGAACGTCCAGGGCGACGAGCGGGACGTGATCCTGTTCTCCACCGCGTTCGGCGTGAACGACCGCGGAGTCCTGCCGCTGAACTTCGGTCCGCTGAACCGGGCCGGTGGGGAGCGTCGCCTGAACGTCGCGGTGACGCGGGCCCGGCGCCAGGTCGTGGTGTTCTCCTCCTTCGACCCCGACCAGCTGCGCTCGGAACAGACGTCATCCGTGGGCATCAAGCACCTGCGCAACTACCTGGACATGGCCGCGCACGGACCCCAGGTGCTCGGCACCATCGCGTCCGCGCCTCGGCGCACGATCATCGCCGACCGGCACCGGGAACAGGTCGCCGCGTCCCTGCGGGACCTGGGCCTTGTGGCGCACACCGACGTCGGCCTCTCGGACTTCAAGGTGGACCTCTCGCTCGCGCTGCCCGAGCGCCCCGACCACCCCGTCGTGGCCGTGCTGCTGGACGGGCCGGGCTGGGCGGGCCGGGGTACCGTCGGCGACCGCGACGGCCTGCCGGTCGAGGTGCTCTCGGCGATGATGCGGTGGCCGGCCGTGGAGCGGTTGTGGCTGCCCGCGTGGTTGAAGGATCCCGACGGCGAGGCGCGGCGGCTCCTCGAGGCAACCCACGCCGCCGAGCGCGCGGCAGCTGACCGGGAGGAGGCCGAGCGCGAGACGGAACACCTGGCCCGTACGGCAGCCGCCGAGCAGGCGGCTACGGCACTGGCGGCGGACGAGCCGGAGCAGCCGATCCTGACCGGGCTGTCCACGGCCGACGAACGCTCCGAACCGGTGACGGCCTCGGTCGGCCTCGCGGTCCCGTTCCAGCCCTGGGATCCGCAACCCCTCGGCGTGCGGTCCGTGCTGGATGCCCTGCCGGCAGCGCGAGCCGCGCACAAGGTCCAGCAGGCGATCGAGTCGATCGTGGCCCAGGAGGGTCCCGTCCACACCGCCCGGCTCACACGTCTGGTCGCGAACAGCTTCGGACTGACCAAGGTCGCCGAGACCCGTGCCCAGGCGATCCTCGGACAGGTCCCCACGGACCTGCCGGTCCAGGACCAGTTCGTCTGGCCCAGGGGACTGGACCCTGACGACTGGCGCGGCTACCGGACCCAGACGAGCTCCTCCGTGCGGCCGTTGGACCATGTCTCCAGCCGGGAGATCGCGAACGCGATGGCGGACCTGGCGCGGGCGTCCGCTGGCATTACCAGCGAGGAACTTCTCCGGGCGACGACTTCCGTGTTCGGTGGTTCGCGCCTGACAGACGGTATCCGGACGCGCCTCGAACGCGCCCTCGGTGCAGCGCTGACGCTCGGGCTGCTCACCGAACGCGGCCAGTACCTCGCGGCCCACACGGACTGAGCCTCGACCGGACGAACCGGCTCTCGCCACAACCGAGCCTCGTGGCCGGCGGTGGCGGGATCCGTCAGGCACCCCGCCACCGCAGACACCCCCGAAGGTGCGGAAGGTCAGCCCTCCACGCTCACGCCGCAACCGTCCTTTTTCGAACCACGGCCCCCGAGCCGGGAACGCCTCGAACGCGGGAGACGGTGACGTTGTGAGTTCCGCCCTGTTTGGCGGGTACCCCGGCCCGAGAGCGAGTGATCCGGATCAGGCGCGCGCCACCCAGTGCCCCCCTGCGGCACTGCGGTCTGCCCACGCTCGATCACGATCGTTCTCGCTCCCGTCCGGATGTACGTCCTGCACGGGCGGCCAGAAGCTGCCCGTACCTAGCAAGACGCAGGGGACGGACGGATATAACGCAAGAATCGATGGAAGTTTCTTCGGATCAGGAGTTGGTCGCGCGGACGAGGTTGAAGGTGACCTGATCGACCCGTCCGGCGGCCCCGGTGTCGGGGTCGACGTACTGCACGCCTACGGTGTGTTGACCCGCGTTGAGCCTTGGGGCACCCTGCTCCGGCCAGCACCGCGTCACCTGACCCCAGCCGTCACCGAGGTCGTCCTCGATCGCGTGCTCCGACTCGCGGACTTCGGTGTCGAGGATGAACCTCACATGCTCGAGATACTCCCCCGCCACGGTGATGTTGATGCCACCGAGCACATCGCCGCACTGCAGCAGCGGCTGGTACCGGATCTCGTCGCCGTCCTCCAGATCCAGGACGGGGGCTTGGAAGAGGTACGGTCCCACCGGCGCCGTGGGGGTCGAGGCATCACTGACGTCATCCAGAGCGCGGTTGGCGGCGGCGGAGTCGACGCCCGGGCCGGCATCAGCGCCCGCATCAGGCAGCGTCTGGGTCGCGCGGTACCAGGTCTCTTCCCCGTCCGTGGCCGGGGCCGGGATCGCTGACCATGACTCGTCGTCGGCCACGACTGCCGTCGCCACCGTGACGTCGGCATCGTCGAGGATCGTGATGGTCGCACCCGGCTCCCCCACACCGGAAAGCTCCGGCGAGACGAGCACAGGACCAGTGTCCGTGCCGACGAGGGTCACGGCCACTGGTGGGTCGGGCTCGACCGGGCCCGGGTCAGTGGGCTCGTCCGTGGGGTCGGGGTCGACCGGCGTGGGATCGACGGGAGTCGGGTCGACAGGGGTGGGATCGACCGGGGTGGGCGTCTGATCCGTGGCCGGCGGCGTGGGGTTCGTTCGGACGACGGGCCTCGTGGGGACGGGCGCCGTCCTCACCGGCGGACTCGTCGGCGACGTCGGGGTGGCTGTCGGGTTCGGGGTCGGCAATGTAGTTGTCGGCGCGTCCGTCGGCGTCGCGCTCGGGTCCGGGTCGGCGGTGGCGGTGGCGGTGGCGGTGGCGACGATCGCCCCCGGGTCGGTCCCTGCGCCGGGCGGCGCGGGCGGGTTCGACCAGGCCACCGCCGCAACGACGACGAGCGCGACCATCGCAACGGACGTGCCCGCGACGATCGGGTTCGCCTTCACCACGCGTCCGACCGTGCGTGCCGCGGCGAACCCACCTGACGCGGCGCCCGTCTTCGCGACTGTTGTCCCGGCCGCGCCAGCGGCCTTCGTCGCGGCGCCGGCACCGGCGGCGCCCCCGAGCACGATGCCGGCCTTGACCACGGCCGAGGTCAGGAAGAACAGCGGCAGTGTGACGACCACCGGCACGAGCACGGCGCCGAGCTTCTCCGAGACCGCCGTCAGCTCGAGCGCGACAGCGCTGCAGTCCACGCACCCCTGGAGGTGGTTCTGCACGGCGAGTCGGCGTCGCGCCGTGAGACGCCCGGTCTCGTAGTCCCCCAGTTGCGGGACGACCTTGGCGCACTCCGCGGGCAGGTCGGTGCGCCGTCCGGCACCGACGTGTGCCTGCAACCAGGCCGACCGGAACCCGCTGCGCGCCCGGGAGGCCAGCACGGCCACCGCCGTCGGCTTGATCCCCATCTCCTCGGACAGCGCCGCGGGACCGTAGCCCTCGACCTCGGTCAGCCAGAGGACCTGCTGCCAGCGGGCCGGCAGGGACCTGAACGCGTCGGTGACGATGCCCCGTTCCAGGACGTCGTCGCTGGCGTCGGCGACCACCATCGGTTCGACTGCTCCAGCGACGTCGTCCAGATCGTCGACCGGGATCTCACCGACCCGCCGGGACCGGTCGATCGCCACGTTGCGCAGGGCACCGAAGAGATACGGGGCGAAACCCTGCGTGGGCCCGCCTCCGGATCGGATCGCGCGGAGCACCCCGACGAACGCGTCCTGCACGACGTCCTCAGCGTGCTCGCCGGCGCCGTTGCGCTTGGCCGACCGCACCGCCTGGTCGCGATACCGGTCGTAGAGCACGGCAAAGACCGCCACGTGCCCGGCCCGGACCTCGTCGAGGAGGCTCTCGTCAGTCTCCTCGCGCCAGTCCCTGGCTTCGGCCACCTGACGAGGGAAGCCCAACGCCATCTGTGCCATGCATGCCCTTTGGTGGGTTCAGGCCTCCAAGGGTAGGTGACTCCAAGGGGTCGCCCGGTCAGTGCGCCTGTCCCGAGCCGGGCTGCCCGGCGTCGAAGTAGGCGACGAGGTCCTCCTCCAACGGGGGCACCGGCAACGCGGAGCCGTCGCCGCGCAGCGACGCGGTGGCCACGATCCCGGCGGCCACGGCCTCACGCGCCGCGACCGGGGACGTCTCGGTTCGACCGCCGTCCCGCACGAACCGCAGGAACTCGCTGATCAGCATTGAGTCCGCGCCGCCGTGCCCGCCGATACCGGCGGGGACCTCGACGCTCTCGTCCGGTTCGCCGGTGCCGTTGTGCCGGCGGTTCCACAGGTGCACCCGGGCGCCCGCGGCGTCCCCGGTGTTCTCGATCCGTCCCTGCGTGCCGATCACGGTGTAGTTGCGCCAGTAGTCCGGCGTGAAGTGACACTGCTGGTACGAGGCCAGCACCCCGCCGTCGAGCACCATGTTCATCATCGACAGGTCCTCGACGTCGATGATCGGGTGCAGGCCACGCTGGGCGCTCGGCGGCCAGTTGTCGAGGCTGAACCAATCCGTCATGCGCTCGTCGGACCGGTCGGCGCGGTCGGTGACGTCGCCGTAGACGCTCAGCGCCCCGACAGCAGCGACCCGGCGGGAGTAGCCACCGGCCAACCAGTGGATGACGTCGATGTCGTGCGCGCCCTTCTGCAGCAGCAGGCTCGTGCTGCGGCTACGGTCGGCGTGCCAGTCCTTGAAGTAGTAGTCGCCGCCGTGGCCCACGAAGTGCCGGCACCAGATGGCCTTGACCTCGCCGATCCGGCCGTCGTCGATCAACTCCTTCATCACCGTGATCACGGGCATGTGCCGCATGTTGTGGCCGACGTACAGGCGGGCACCGGTGCGGCGGGCGGTGGCCAGGATCCGGTCGGTGTCCTCGATGCGGACCGCGAGCGGCTTCTCGCAGAACACGGCCACGCCCGCCTCGAGCGCGGCGAGGACCGGGCCGGCGTGCCGATCGTCGGGGGTGAGCACCATGACGGCGTCCACGCCGTGGTCGAGCAACTCGCCCAGGTCCGCGGTGATCAGGGCGTCCGGGAACGCCGTGCCGGCTTCATCCCGGGCCCGTGCACTCGGGTCGCACACCGCCACTACTTCCGCGCCGGCCCCCTGCCGGTGCGCCTCCCGTGCCAGCGGCCCCCGGGCCCCGTACCCGATCACGCCGATCCTCAGGTCCCTCACGTGCCACCACTCCCGCTCGGTTCACGCCCGACGCCACGCCGGGTCCGACCCGAGCATAGGCGGGGAGCGCGTCCGGGCGTGGGGGGCCCCGCACCCGCCGCGGGGGGGGGGGGGCGGCCCCGCCCCCCCCCGCCCCGGGGGGGCTGCGGGCGGGGGGGTTCCCCCCGCACCGCGCGGGGGGTCCCCGGCCCCCA
Source organism: Occultella gossypii (assembly GCF_019947135.1). Lineage (GTDB taxonomy): Bacteria > Actinomycetota > Actinomycetes > Actinomycetales > Beutenbergiaceae > Occultella > Occultella gossypii. Next base: position 65,402 of record NZ_JAGSHT010000016.1, read on the forward strand.
GCGCCGCGAACCTCTGCCCGTGGCGCCCGGGATCCGGGCCACCCGCGGCCGAACGATCAGCTCAGTTCCAGGTCCCCGTGGGCGCCACGTACGACGGCGGTCAGGGCGGGTTCCTCCCCGGCGTCGACAGCGAGGTCCACGCCAAGCAGATCGAGCACCTGCCGAGCCCGGGCGGCATCGGGGTGCCGGCCGCGCATGGCCTCCAGTTCCACCGTGGGCAGGTCCCCCTGTCCGGGGTTGCGGGTGGTGCCCCAGTCGATGAGGAACGGCAGCACCGGGTCGGGTCGGCCCTCGAGCACCCGGGTCAATCGCCAGGACAGCACCTCACCGTCGGGCTTGGTGCGCGAGAGCGGCCGGATCGCTCCGGTGTCGTGACCGCCGCTGGCCGCTCGCGCCACCGTCTCCTCGATGTCGTCGGGGTGGACGGCGAACGTGGCCAGCCCGGGTGCGTCGCGCTCGTCGATGCCGAACGTGGTGACGGGCCCGGTGGTGGTGCGGTCCGGGTCGGGGCCGATCAGTTCCAGGTAGTGCGGGCCGCGCCGCCCGGCGACCGTGAACGCGACGAGCGCATTGGCGGTGCCAGTGGGGTGCGTCCCGCCGGGCACGGGCTCCACGCCGGTGGCCTCGGTGAACCACGACACCAGCTCAGCCAGGGACGGCCCAGCCAGGACCAGATGGTCCAGGATCGCGGGGACGCTCACGCGCTCGCCCGGCGCCTGGGCAGCCTGGGCTCGCCGAGAGAGAGCATCAGCCGGTTCGCCCAGTTGAAGAACGCGGAACCGTTGATCACGTCGACGATCTCCTCGTCCGCCAGGCCCGCCTCGCGCAGGGCCCGCACGTGACTGCCGTCGAAGGTCGGCGGCGTCGCGGTGAGCGCGACGGAGGCGGCCACGATCGCGTTCCAGCGAGGATCGAGATCGGTGGTCACACCGTCGGCGAGGAGGCGATCCACGTCCGCGTCGCGGCCGGATTCCTTGACGGCGAGCCGCGCGTGCACGGAGGCGCAGAAGACGCAGCCGTTGACCCGGGAGGTCGCCGCGGCCGCGAGTTCGCGCTCGGCCCGCGGCAGTCCGCCGTCGGTGTTGTAGAAGATGTCGAGGTCGGTGCGGGTGCGGGCGCCGAGCACCTCGGGGTCGCGGGCGAGCAGCGCGAAGTAGTCGTTCTTCGCGCGGGCGGGCTCCACGAGCCCCTCGTAGTGCCGCTCGGTGAGTTCGTCCTCGCGCAACGGGGTGAGCCACGGCAGCCAGCCGAGCGGCTCGCGGGTGAAGGCCTCGGGGTGCGCCACGTCGTGGTGGATGGTGACGCGCTCCGCGGCCCGCTCGGCGACTCCGGCGGTCTCGGTCGTCTCGGCGGTCTGCGTCGTCTCGGTCATGGCTCAGGCCTCCGTGGTGGCCAGCACGCGCAGGCCGTGGACTTCGCGGATCTGGTAGGACAGGAACGCCACCAGCTGGGACAGGGTGACCACGCCGGTGGTGGACCAGCCGGCGTCCAGCAACCGCTGCAGCGCCTCCGGGCTGGCCTCCCGTGGACGGAACACGAGCAGGTGGGCGTGTTCCAGCGCCGCGCTCAGGCGACTGCCGAGCTCCAGCGCACCCTCCTCGGACACGGCGAACCGGGGGCCGTCGCTCGACTCCGCGGCCAGGCCGGTCTCGGCGTAGGTGCCATAGGGCCCGGTCGTCAGTCCTGCGTCCGCCTGCGTCACGACCAGGGCGAGCAGGTTCGCGTCGACGGCGCCCAGCGCCACCGCGTAGTGGTCCGCGAGCTCCTCCTGCCGGTGCAGGCGGCTCACGAACGCCGCGACCGCCAGGCGCTCGACCCTGGTGACGTCCGCGGTGTCCACCGGGGTGAACAGCGCGTCGTAGGTGCGTTGGCTGTTCTCCTTCGCCGCAGGGCGGGAGTCGCGGATCCGGTCCAGGTGGTCCCCGGGTGCCACGTCCAGCACCGTGTTGATGACGTCAGGCATCGTTCTCCTTCATGGTCGAGAGGGTGGTGCGGCTCGCCCTCACCGGGCCGCGGCTGCATGGTCGCGCCCATGGCCGGGGGCAGGCGCCCAGCCCAGCGCCGGGGCAACCTCCCGGGCCGTCAGTTGGATGGACCGCAGGATGTAGGCGTGCGGCGGGTCGATGGAGTGCACCTGGAACGACAGGTGCGTGGCCCGGGCGAGCGCGGAGTCCGCGCCGAGCGTGGCGATGACGGCGGCCGGGTCGCCGACATGGGCGTCCGTGGCTGCGATCAGCTCGTCGACCGAGAGGGCGGCCGGGTCCTGGCCGGTGATGGTCCGGACGAAGCCGGCGCCGCGCAGGCCGGTCTCGGCGAACGCCCGGGCCTGGTCGTGGTCGTCGGCCACGAACAGCGAGCGGGCCACGCTGATCCGCGGGGCCACGCCGCTGGGCAGGTGCTCGAGGTAGGCGTCGATCAGTTCGTTCTGCACGTCAGCCAGGGACCGTCCGTCCTCGCGCGGCTGGGTACGCGAGAGCATCAGGCCGTGCCCGCGCCGGCCCGCCTCGATCGCCCAGGGTGCGGAGAACGTGGCGATCCAGAGCCGCTGCGCCAGGGACTGCGCGCCGGGGTAGAGAACCGCGCCCTGGCCAACCTCCTCGCCGCCCAGCGCGGCCTCGACGGTCGCGAGGTTCGCGGCGAAGATCTCCCGGCGCTCGGCGAAGTCGAGACCGAAGGTGGCGAACGCCGTCGGCGACCCGCCGGAGGCGAACCCGAGCTCGAGGCGCCCGCCGCTGAGTACGTCGAGCACGACGGCGTCCTCGGCCACCCGCACCGGGGACTCCAGGGCGAGGGTGATCACGCCGGTGGTCAGCCGCACCCGGCTGGTGCGTGCGGCCGCCTGGGCCAGGAACACCAATGGCGAGGGCAGACCGCCCTCGTCGCCGTCGAAGTGGTGCTGCGCCACGGCGACCGCGTCGAAGCCCTCCGTCTCGGCGGTGGTGATCTGCTCCAGGGCGAGCTCGTAGCGCTGCGCGGCCGGAACCTGGTCCAGGACCCGGGTGAAGAACCCGAGCTGCTTGCGTGTCATGTCCAACCTCGTGTCTTCGATACTCATGCGGATGGCTCCTGCGGCAGCCCGGCCGGGGCGAGCCGCCCCGGGATGGCCGCCAGGAGCGCGCGGGTGTAGGGCTCGGCCGGATCCGTGAACACCGACTCGGTCAGCCCGCTCTCCACCACCCGGCCCTGGTTCAGGACGGTCACGGTGTGCGAGATGTGCCGCACCACCGCCAGGTCGTGGGAGATGAACAGGTAGGTCAGGCCGAGGTCGTCCTGGAGCTGTTCGAGCAGCCGCAGGATCTGCGCCTGCACACTCACGTCCAGCGCGGAGACCGCCTCGTCCAGGACCAGCAGCTGCGGCTCGAGCACCAGCGCCCGGGCGATCGCGACCCGTTGCCGCTGGCCACCGGAGAGTTCCGCGGGCCGGCGCGTGGCGAGCCCGGCCGGCAGCGACACCTGATCCAGCAGGGCGGTCACCTTCGCCGCCCGGCCGGCCCGGTCACCGAGACCGAAGTTCGTCAGCGGCTCGGCGATGATGGTCGCCACGTCCTGACGCGGGTCGAGGGAACTGAACGGGTTCTGGTAGACCATCTGCAGCACCCGCCGTAACTGGCGCAACTGCTCCCCGCGGAGCCCGGTGAGCTCCTGCCCGCCGACGGCGATCGACCCCGACGTCGGTGTGTGGAACCCGAGCACCGCCCGCGCGATCGTGGTCTTGCCCGAGCCGGATTCGCCCACGATGGCGTGCGTGGTGCCCGGCTGCACCGAGAACGAGACACCGTCGACGGCACGCAGCGGGTCCCGGCCACGGCCCAGGGAGAACTCCTGCACCAGGTCACGCACGACGAGGGTGGGCCGGGCGCCCGCGCCGTGGGCGACGATCCGTTCGGCCTCGGCCAAGGTCCGCCGGCCCGCGGTGGCCAGGGCCGGGGCGTCGGCGAGCAGCTGCCGGGTGTAGGCCGACGTGGGCGCGGTGAGCACCTCGTCCTTCGGACCCTGCTCCTGGACCCGGCCATCCTTGAGGACCACGACGGACGTCGCCCGGTCCGCTGCGACCGCCAGGTCGTGGGTGACCAGCAGGATCGCGGTGCCGAGTTCGGCGCGCAGTTCATCCAGCAGGTCGAGGATGTTGCGCTGCACGGTCACGTCCAGGGCGGAGGTGGCCTCGTCGGCGATGATCAGTTCCGGGTCGAGCGCGATCGCGGAAGCGATCAGAACCCGCTGCTTCATGCCCCCGGACAGTTCGTGCGGGTACTGGCGCGCGCGCAGTTGCGGGTCGGGGATGCCGACCCGCTCGAGGAGCTCGACGACCCGGGCCCGGATAGCCCGCTTGTCACCCCACCGGTGGATCCGGAGCACCTCGCCGAGGCTGTCCCCGATGCGCTTGACCGGGTTCAGGGAGTTGTTCGGGTCCTGTGGCACCAGCCCGATCCGGCTCCCCCGGACCGCCTGCAGCTGTTTGGGCGACCACGCGGTGATGTCCGTCCCGTTGAGCAGGATCTGCCCGGCGGTGACCGATCCGTTCTCGGCCAGCAACCCGATCACGGCCTGCGCGGTGGTGGTCTTGCCGGAGCCGGACTCCCCCACCACGGCCACGACCTCACCGGGGTGGATGCGCAACGACACCTCGTGCACGACGGTGGTCGACTCGTGGCCGCTGGAGTAGGCCACCGAGAGGTCACGGACCTCCAGGACGGGCGCTGCGCCGTCGGGCCCGTCCTGCCCGACGGCGGAACGCGCCCCGGCGAGGGCGCGCACCGGTGCGCTCGCGCCGCTCATGCCCGACCCCGTCGCGCGATGTCGGCGGAGATCCGGTTCGCGGAGAGCACCACAGCCACGACGACGAGGCCGGGCAGGGTGGTCAGCCACCAGGCGGTCGCCACGTAGTTGCGACCCTCGGCGATCATCAGTCCCCACTCGGGGGTGGGCGGCGGTGCGCCGTAGCCGAGGAAGCCGAGGGTGGAGATGGCCAGGATCGCGGTCCCGAACTGCAGCGCGGCGAGAGCGATCACGGCGGTCAGGGAGTTCGGCAGCACGTGCCTGCGGACCACGTTGAAGAAGGTTCCACCGGAGGCGAACGCGGCCTCCACGTAGTCGCTGCGCCGTACCCGGACCACCTCCGACCGGGACAGCCGGGCGAACGCGGCCACCGAGGCTATCCCGACCGCGACCGCGGCCTGGACGGTGCCGAAGCCGAGCAGGATGATCACGCTCAGCGAGAGCAACAGGGTGGGCACGGCCAGCAGCACGTCGACCACCCGCATCAGCACGTCGTCGACGAATCCGCCGACCGAACCCGCGATCACTCCGATCCCGGTGCCCAGCACCAGGCCGACGCTCACCGCGACCAGGGCGCCGGACAGGGAGTGCACGGAGCCGTACACCACCCGGGTGAACATGTCCCGGCCGGTGGCGTCGGTGCCGAACAGATGCTCGCCGCTGGGGCCCTGCAGCGCGGCCGCGGCGTCGCCGGCGGTCGGGCCGTAGGAGGTGAACAGGCCCGGCAGCGCGGCCCAGGCCACCACGATCGCGATGACCAGCCACGGGATCACCTCGGTGACGCGGATCCGGCCGCCGCGGCGCCGGCGGGGCTGAGCGTGCGGCGTCGCCGAACCCGGCAGCGCGGGCGTACCCGGCACGGGCTCGGCCACCTGCGGCAACATCGGGGTCGCCTCGAGGAGTCGGGACTCGGTCATCGGGATGCCCCTACCTGGCGCGCCAGCCGCGGATCGAGCTTCGGGTAGATCAGGTCCACGGCGAGATTGATCAGGACGAACGCGGTAGCGGCGAGCAGCACCACCGCCTGCAGCACCGGGGTGTCCTGGTGGGCCACCGCCTGCTCGGTGATCCGGCCGATGCCCGAGCGCCCGAACACGGTCTCGGTGACCACCGCCCCTCCGATCAGTTCACCGAAGAGGATGCCCGCCATGGTCAGGGTCGGCAGGGTCGCGTTCTTGAGCACGTTTCGCCAGAGCACCCAGGACGGCGAGGCCCCCTTGGCCTGGACCACCCGCACGAACGGCTGGGTGTAGACCTCGTCGATGCTGCGGGTGAGGATCTGCGCGATCGGGGCCGCGATCGGCACCGCGAGGGTCAGGACCGGCAGGATCAGCCCCTCGACCGGACCCGGGTTGATCACGGCGACCCAGCCGAGCCGGAACGAGAAGGACTGGATCAGCACGATGCCGAGCCAGAACACCGGCACCGAGACGAACAGCGACGGCACCGAGCGCAGTGCCGTGCGGATCCAAGCGAAGGAGGCGGAGGCGCTCAGGAACGCGATGGCGAACGCGAGCAGTACGGCCAGGACGAACCCCGCCGCCGCCAGCACGAGCGTCTGCGGGAACGCCTCGGCGATCAGCTGCTGCACCGGGGTGCCGGACTGCACCGAGTACCCGAAGTCGCCCCGGACGAAGCCGGCGAAGGTGTGCAGGTACTGGATCAGCACCGGGTCGTCCACGCCGTAGGAGGCCCGGATGTCGGCGATCTGTTCCGGGGACAGCCCGAGCTCGGGGTTCTCGAACCGGATCATGATCGCGTCCCCGGGCAGCGCCTGGAGCAGCACGAACGCCGCGGTGAACGCGATCCACAGGACGATCAGGGCCTGCCCGAGCCGGCGCGGCACGTAGCCGGTGAGCAGCGCGACCACGCGACCGCCGCCCGTGGGCGGCGTGGAACGCCCGACGGCGCCACTGCCCCGGGTGCGCGGCGCACCCGGGGTGGGTGCGCCGTCGGGCACCCGGACGTCGGTGGGGGCCTCAGCGGTCAAGCCACACCTCGTAGAAACTCGGGCGGCCGACCGACTCGAAGGAGAATCCCGCCACGTCGGTCTGGGAGCCGAACACCTGCGGCTCCTCGAACAGCGGGATCACGTAGGCGTTCTCGGCCAGGTAGGTCTGCACCGCCTGGGAGTTCGCGATCCGGGTGTCGCCGTCGGCCTCTGAGGCGACCGCCTCGAGCAGGGCCTCCAGCTCCGGGTCGGCGATCGTGTCCGTGGCCGGGTCCCGGTTCAGCAGGGTGTTGCGGTTCGTGGAGTAGTACTGGCTCTTGATGACGTCGAGGTCGGCCCGGCCCACCATCGAGTGGTAGATCTGCACCTGGCCGGCGTCCTGGATGGCCTCGGTGTAGGTGCCGGCGTCCGCCCGCAGGATCTGCAGGTCCACGCCGATCTCGGCGAGCTGCTGACTGATCAGCGTGAGCGCCTCGAACGAGCGTGGCTGCGGGGCGGCCTCGTTGACCACGAGGGTCAGGCTCTGGCCGTCCTTCTCACGGATCCCGTCGGCGCCGAGCGTCCAGCCGGCCTCATCGAGGAGGTCGGCGGCCCGCTCGGGGTCGAATGCGTAGTAGTCCTCGAGGTTCTCGTAGCCGAGCGCGGTGCTGCTCAGCGAGGAGGTGGCCAGCGGGTAGTTCTCGGTGTAGATGGTGTCCACCACCTCCTGGCGGTCGATGCCGGCGATGAGCGCCTGCCGCACCCGGATGTCGGACAGGATCGGGTTCGTGAACCGCAGGCTCAGGGAGTTGTTCACGCCGCGGGTCTGCGGCGCGTAGATCTCCAGTCCGGCGCCCGCGACCTGGGCCTCGTCCTGCGCCTCGACGTACCGGATCACGTCGGCCTGTCCGGACGTCAGGGCGCCCACCCGGACGCTGTCCTCCGGGGTGACCGTGACCTGCACCTCGTCCACGTACGCACGGCCCTGGTTCTCGCGAGAAGCCGGCGCCCAGGCGTAGTCCTCGCGAGCACCGAGCGTGACACTCGTGCCGATCTCCTCGGCGGTGATCACGAACGGTCCCGAGCCGATCACGTTCTGGCCGTTGCCGGGCCCGAAGTCCTCGAACGCTCCCTCCAGTGTGCTCGCCGAGACCAGGCCGGAGTTGATCGTGGACGTGGCCTGCAGGAAACCCGGGGCCGGGGCGGAGAAGTTGAAGACCACCGTGTCCGCGTCCACCACCTCGCTGGAGGCGTAGTTGTTCACCGCCTCGGAGACGGTTAGCGCCCGGTCAGGGTCGCCCAGGCCGTAGAGGTCGAAGTTCGCGGCGACCACCTCGGCGTCCAGCGCTGAGCCGTCGGAGAACGTGACATCGCTGCGCAGGTCGAACGTGTACTGCGTCGCGTCCTCGTTGACCTCCCAGTCGGTGGCGATCCACGGTTCGAACTCGAGCGTCTCCGGGTTCTGGTACACGAGCCGGTCGGTGATGTTGTTGACCAGCCCGCCGTTCGGGTAGAAGCCCGCTGCCGGCGGGTAGAGGGTGTCATGCGGCTGGTGCTCGAGGTAGACGAGGGTCCCGCCCGTGACCGGGTCGCCGCTGGGCTCGCCGTTCCCGCTGCTGTCCCCGCCGTTGGATCCGCACGCGGTGAGAACCAGAGCGAGTGTGGCGCCGAACGCCGCTGCGCCCTGCCATCCGCGGTGGGTTCTGCTCATCGGGGGGTTCCTCTCGTGGCCTGCCTGGGCAGGGGCAGTGCACCCGAATCACGGGTGTCACCTGCGGGACTGTGGGTCGCTCCAGAGTCGCGCTCGTCCGACCGACTCTCAATGTGGTCCCCGTGAGTCTCAGATGATGGACAGCGCGCCTGGGCGGCCCCCTCGCCGGCTCAGCCCTCGACCAACGGCCCCGGCGGCAGCTTGCGCACCTTGCGCCGTCGGCTGCGCCGGGCGGGGATCATCGAACGCATCTCCTCCAGCCTGCCGAAGCACAGCAGCCGGTCCTCGGCCTCGAGCTCGGTGCTGCGCCGCGGGTTCGGGATCACCGAGGTCCCGCGGTGCAGCGTCAGCACGGTGATGTCACGTTCCTCGAGGCCGGAGTCGCCGATGGTGCGTCCCACCAGGTCGGCGCCGGTATGCACGAGCAGCTCCGCGACGCCGTACCCGGTGGAGACGGTCAGCCGCTGCCGCACGTCGATCTCCGGGAACGCGACCTGGTCGGCGATGTGGTCGATGATCGCGCCGGCCACGTCCAGGTTCGTGGCGGTCTCGATGCCCTCAAGGCCCGGGGAGGAGTTCACCTCCATCACGAGCGGCCCGTCGGCCCCTTCGAGCATGTCGACACCGGCGACCCGCAGCCCCATGATCTGCGCCGAACGGACCGCCAGCTCCTCGAACTCCTTGTCTAGCGTGACGGGCTCGACCGAGCCGCCGCGGTGCACGTTCGAACGGAACTCGTCCCCGTGCGCGATCCGGCGCATCGCGGCGACCACGCGGTCGCCGACCACGAGGGCCCGCACGTCCCGACCCTTGCTCTCCACCACGAAGCTCTGGATGAGCACGTTCTGCTTGGTGCTGTGCAGGGTCTCGATGATCGCCTCGGCGACCTTGACCCCGGGAGCGAGGATCACGCCGATGCCCTGGGTGCCCTCGAGCAGCTTGATCACCACGGGCGCCCCGCCGACCCGCTCGATCGCGGGCCGCACGTCCGCGCGGTTGCGCACGAACGCCGTCGCCGGCATGCCGATCTGGTGCCGCGCGAGGATCTGGCTCGCCCGGAGCTTGTCCCGCGCGTTCGAGATCCCGTTCGCCGTGTTCGGCGTGTACACATCCATCTGCTCGAACTGCCGGACGACGGCGGTGCCGAAGTAGGTGATCGAGTTGCCGATCCTGGGCAGGATCGCGTCGTAGTCCGAGATCGGCTTGCCACGGAACTGCAGGTCCGGCTCCGGGCCGGACAGGTCGATGGCGAACCGGAGGGTGTCCAGGACCTTGACCTGGTGCCCACGGTCAGCCGCAGCGGTCCGCAGCCGTTGGGTGGAGTACGCACGGGGCGCGCGCGAGAGGATCGCCAGTTTCATGCTGTTCGCCTGCGAGGATGAGGAGGTGACCGGGCCGACCCATCTAAGCACCCCGACGGGGTGGCGGGAGTGGGTCGCGATGCCCGGGATCGGCGTGCCGTGGGTCAAGGCGAAGATCGACACCGGGGCCCGCTCGAGCGCCCTGCACGCCTTCGGCGTGACCGAGTTCGAGCGCGACGGCGGCCCGTGGGTCTCGTTCATCGTGCACCCTTTGCAGAACTCGGCCCGGGACGAGGTGGAGGTCACCCTCCCCGTGCACGACCGCCGGCTCGTGCGCAGTTCCTCGGGCCACGCCCAGCGCCGGATCGTGGTGCTCCTGGACCTGGTGGTCGCCGCCCGCCCGATCACCGCCGAGGTGACCCTGAGCAACCGGGACCGGATGGGCTTCCGAATGCTGATCGGGCGTGAGGCGCTGCGCCAGGGCTTCCTGGTCGACCCCGGCCGCTCCTACCTCGGCCCGCGCCCGCCGAAGGCGATCCGGCGCCGCCACCGGGCGACCGGGTAGCGGCCCTCTCGCGGCCACCTTGTCCGTGGGATGCGTCACTGACCCGGGTGGCGGGTCAGTGACGCAACGCGCAGGAACAAGCCGATTTCGCCATCTCGCGACCTGCCGAGCGCGTTTGGCCATATCTGCGCGGCGAGGGCTAGCGTCGTTGTCATGCCCCACGCATCATCGACCGGCCTCGGCCGGCTCGGTCTCCCGCCCACCATCCTCGCCGTCCTGTTCGACCTCGACGGCGTACTGACCCAGACCTCGGTGCTGCACCGCACCGCGTGGAAGCAGACCTTCGATCCGATCCTGGCCGCGCATGGTCAGGGCGAGTTCACCGAGGCGGAGTATGCCGCCCACGTGGACGGCCGCCGCCGGTACGACGGCGTGCGTGCCTTCCTCGCCTCCCGCGGGATCCACCCTCCGGAGGGCACCCCCGAGGACGGGCCGGAGGCCGACACGGTCTGCGGCATCGGCAACCGCAAGAACGAGGAGGTCGGTCGCCGGTTGGCGGCCGACGGCGTCGCGAGCTACCCGGGATCGGTCGCCTATCTGCACGCCGTGCGTGCCGCGGGGCTGCGCACCGCGGTGGTGACCGCGTCCGCGAACGGCGCGGACGTGCTCGCCGCGGCCGGCCTGAGCGACCTGCTCGAGGCCCGCATCGACGGCGTGATCGCGGCCCGGGACAACCTCCCGGGCAAGCCCGCCCCGGACACGTTCCTGGCCGGCGCCCGCGCCCTCGGTGTGGACCCGGCGCAGGCCGCGGTGATCGAGGACGCGATCGCCGGCGTCCAGGCGGGCCGGGCCGGGAACTTCGGCTACGTCGTCGGGGTCGATCGCCTCGACCAGGCCGCCGAGCTCGCCGCGAACGGGGCCGACGTCGTCGTCTCCGACCTGGCCCAGCTCCTCGACGAGGAGGCATCATGACCGACTTCACCGGCGTGAACCCCGCGGACCGGGGCAGCAAGGACGCGGACGCGACCGAGTACGAGCGGGACAGCGCGTACCGGGTGGACCCGTGGACGCTTAGCCGCACCGGCCTGGACCTGCACACGCTCGCCGCGAGCGAGTCGCTGTACTCCCTCGCGAACGGCCACATCGGGCTGCGCGGCTCCCTCGAGGAGGGTGAGCCGCGCGCGGTGCCGGGCACCTACGTGAACGGGTTCTACGAGGAGCGCCCGCTTCCGCACGCCGAGTCCGGCTACGGCTTCCCGGAGTCCGGGGAGACCGCCGTCAACGTCACCGACGGCAAGATCATCCGGTTGTTCGTGGGCGACTCCCCGTTCGACATGCGGTACGGCTCGATCGAGCATCACGAGCGGGCCCTTGACCTGCGGTCCGGCACCCTGGACCGGCACACGGAGTGGACCTCCCCCAGCGGCACCCCGGTGCGGGTCACCTCGCGCCGGCTGGTGTCCTTCGCCCAGCGCTCGCTCGCGGCGATCTGTTACGACGTGGAGCCGCTCGACGGCGACGCCTACGTCGCGCTGCAGTCCGACCTGCTCGCGAACGAGTCCGGCTCCACGCCCTCCAGCGACCCGCGCGATGCCGCCCACCTGGACCGGCCACTGCGTGCGGAGTTCGCCGCCGCCCGGGACAGCCGGGCCGTCCTGGTGCACCGGACCCGCCGCAGCAAGCTCCGGGTGGCCGCCGGCATGACGCACCTGCTCGAGGTCCCGGACGAGGTCGAGACCACCATCGAGGCCGCCGGGGATCTGGCCCGCTACACGGTGACGGCGAAGGTCCCGCGCGGCTCCCGGCTGCGGCTGATCAAGCTGGTCGCCTACGGCTGGTCGCACCGACGCTCGGCACCGGCGCTGCGTGACCAGGTGGAGGCGGCCCTGTCCGTCGCGAGGCTGACCGGCTGGGACGGACTCATCGAGCAGCAGCGCAACTTCCTTGACGAGTTCTGGAGCCGGGCCGATGTCGAGATCGACGGCGACCCGGCCCTGCAGCAGGCGGTGCGCGTCTCGATGTTCCACATCCTGCAGTCCGCGGCCCGGGCCGAGGGGCAGGCGATCAGCGCGAAGGGTCTGTCCGGGGTCGGCTACGACGGGCACACGTTCTGGGACGCCGAGGTCTTCGCGCTGCCCATGCTCACCTACACGATGCCCGCCGCCGCGCGTGACCACCTGGTCTGGCGCCACGCCACCCTCGGCGAGGCGCGCGCCCGGGCCAAGGAGCTCGGGCTGCGCGGGGCGGCCTTCCCGTGGCGGACGATCTCCGGCAAGGAGAACTCCGGGTACTGGCCCGCCGGGACCGCTGCCTTCCACGTGAACTCGGCCGTCGCGGCGGCCACGGCGCGATACCTGGCGGTGACCGGTGACAAGGACTTCGAGATCGGGGCCGGCGTGGAGCTGCTCACCGAGACCGCCCGGCTGTGGGCCTCGATCGGGCACTTCAACGGCGACGAGTTCCACATCGACGGGATCACCGGCCCCGACGAGTACACGGCGATCGTCGACGACAACCTCTACACGAACGTCATGGCGGCGGAGAACCTCACCGACGCGGCGGATGCCTGCGAACGCCGTCCGGAGGTCGCCGCGACCCTCGGCGTGGACGCCGACGAGATCGCCCTCTGGCGGCGGGCCGCGGCCGGTGTCGCGATGCCCTACAACGACGACCTCGGGGTGCACGAGCAGTCGCTCGGCTTCACCCGGCACGCCGAGTGGGACTTCGCTACCACGAAGAAGAAGTTCTACCCGCTGCTGCTGCACTACCCGTACTTCCAGCTGTACCGGCGCCAGGTGATCAAGCAGGCGGACCTGACCCTCGCGATGCACCTGCGCGGGGACCTGTTCACGCCCGAGCAGAAGGAACGCAACTTCGCCTACTACGAGGCCCGCACGGTCCGGGACTCGTCCCTGTCCGCGGCCACGCAGGCGGTCATGGCGGCCGAGACCGGACACCTCGAGCTCGCCTACGACTACTGGGCCGAGGTCGCGTTCGTGGATCTGGGCGACCTGCACGGCAACGTCGACGACGGCCTGCACATCGCCGCCATGGGCGGTTCCTGGATGGTCGCGGTGGCCGGCTTCGGCGGGATGCGCGATCACGGCGGCCGGGTGACGTTCGCGCCCCGCCTGCCGCTGGCCCTGCAGCGGATCGCGTTCCAGCTCACCTATGGCGGCAACGTGCTGCGGGTGAGCATCCGCCGCGATGCCGACACGGGCGCCGAGGATGCGACCTACGAGGTCGAGGCCGGCCCGGGTCTGCGGACCTGGCACCACGGCGAGCCGGTCGACGTGCGCCCCGACCAGCCGGTCACCCTGCCCGTACCCGCGGCACCGGACGTCGAACCGGTCCAGCAACCCGCGCGGCGGGCCCCCAAACGACGACACTCGAACGGACGCTGACCCGGAGATGAATCACGCCCTGCCCGCTGCGCCGAACCATCTGCCCACCCATGTCCCGAGCACCATGCGGGCCGCCTTCCTCGACGGCCCGCGCACGATCGTGGTCCGCGAGACCCCCGTGCCCACCCCGGGTGACCTCGACGTGCTCGTGGCGATCACCGCCGTCGGGCTGTGCGGCTCGGACGTGCACTTCTACGACCACGGCCGGGTCGGCGACCTCGTCGTCGAAGGGCCGCTGATCCTGGGCCACGAGGCCACCGGCGTGATCGCCGCCGTCGGCGCCGGGGTGCCCCCGGAGCGGATCGGCGAGCGGGTCGCCGTGGAGCCACAACGCCCGTGCCGGCGCTGTCACTACTGCCGCACCGGCCGCTACAACCTCTGCCCGGACATGGAGTTCCCCTCCGCTCCCCCGGTCGACGGTGCGTTCGCCCAGTACCTGGTGGCCCCGGCCGACTTCGCCCACCCGGTCCCCGACGAGGTCTCCGACGCCGCCGCGGCGCTCGTCGAGCCACTCTCGGTGGGGATCGCGGCCGTCCGGAAGGCGGGCGTGGTGCCGGGTTCCAGCGTGCTGATCGCCGGGGCGGGGCCGATCGGGATCCTGACCGCGGTGGCGGCGCGCGCCTTCGGTGCGACCGAGGTGATCGTCTCCGACCCGCTGCCGACCCGCCGCGACATCGCGCTGGCACACGGGGCGACGGCGGTCCTGGACCCGGTCTCCGACGCGCCCCTCGACGGCGTGGTCACCTCGTTCATCGACGCGTCCGGTAACGCCCGCGCGATCGACGCGGGCCTGCGGGCGCTGGCCCCGGATGGGCGGGCCGTGCTCGTGGGCATGGGCGTGGAGCGGATCGACGTGGACCTGTTCCTGCTGCAGAGCCGGGAGCTGAAGATCGAGGGCCTGTTCCGGTACGTCGACACCTGGCCGACCGCGATCAAGCTCGCCGCGTCCGGGGCGATCGACCTGGATGGGCTCGTGTCCGGCACGTTCGGTCTGGACGAGCTGGCACAGGCCATCGCCCGGAACGGCGACGCGGACGTGATGAAGTTCCTGATCGACCCGCGCTGACCGGCCGAACCGATCGGCCTGCACCGGCCGGCACGGCTGACCGGGCGGCACAGCTGACCGGCCCGCTCGTCAGCGCGGCTCGGGCAGCGTGGGGTGCTCGGTCGGGTACAGGCCCACCGCGAACCCGTAGACGGTGTCCCCTTCGCGAGGCAGCCGGGCGAACTCCCCGATCACCTCGTCGACACGCTTCCAGAACTCGTTCGCCCGCTGCCTGGGGATCCGGGCGTGCATGTGCTGCGCCCACATCGTGTCCGCGTGATAGGCGGGCATCGACTCGGCGGCAGCATCCGCGAGATAGTTCGTCCACGGCAGCGGCGTGACGTCCTCCAGCGGCACCGCTCCGACGTAGAAGGTGCGGGCCACCCGCCCGTAGAACCGTTCCTCGATGGCCCGGACCTTCCGGGTCCGGACCACCTTGAAGATGTCGTTCTCGACGAGCACCTTCACGTGGTGGGCGATGGTGCTCTTCGGCCGGCCGACGGCCGCGGCGAGCTCGCTGACCGTCGCGGCCCGTTCCAGGACCAGGTCCATGAGCTGCCCGCGCAACGGGTCGAAGATCGCCCGCAGCTTCGTGGGCTCGGTGACGGCGACCGTCTCGAGGAGGTCGTAGTCGGGTGAGACCGGCGAGCCTGACTCGGCTGCGTCCATCGATTCTCCGCTCCCTATTGATCCAAACTGTTGGATCATTCTAGACTCATGGATCATTCGGCGTCATCCAGACCCGCCGGATGATCACCACGGAAGGAAGCGTCATGGCTGAGGTTCTGCTGTTCCACCACGCCCAGGGCCAGACCCCGGGCTTCCACGCCTTCGCCGACGACCTGCGGGCCGCCGGGCACACCGTGCACACACCGGACCTGTTCTCCGGCCGCACCTTCGCCTCCATTCCCGACGGCATGGCCCATGTCGGGGAGATCGGGTTCGAGGAGGTGCTGGCCCGTGGCGCGAAGAGCGCCGAGGACCTGCCCACCGAGCTGGTCTACGCCGGCTTCTCCCTCGGGGTGGTGCCCGCGCAGCAGCTCGCCCAGACCCGGCCGGGCGCACGCGGCGCCCTGCTCATGTACTCGTGCGTGCCGTACACCGAGTTCGGGCAGGCATGGCCGGCCGGGGTTCCGGTGCAGATCCACGGCGCACAGGAGGACCCGTACTTCATGGACGAGGGTGATGTGGACGCCGCCCGCGAACTCGTCGAGGCCACCGACGATGCCGAGCTGTTCCTCTACCCCGGCGACCAGCACTACTTCGCGGACTCGAGCCTGCCCTCCTACCAGCCCGAGGCCGCAGCGCTGCTGACCGAGCGGGTGCACGCGTTCCTCGCGGGAAGGTGACGATCATGTCCGACGCGATCACGCCGTCGGCCTTCGACGCCAGCGAGGGCGTGGCCGACTGGCGGGTACTGTTCGGCGGGGCCACCGCCAACTTCGAGACCCGTTCGTTCGCGACCGGGGTGGCCCTGGTCGCCAGGATCGGTGACCTGGCCGACGCGGTGAACCACCATCCCGACGTCGACCTGCGCTACGGCAGCGTCACGGTCCGGCTCATCTCCCACGACGTCGGCACGATCAGCCGCCGGGATGCGGACCTGGCACGGCAGATCTCACTCGCGGCGGCCGAACTCGGCATCGTGGCCCGGCCCGACTCCGTGCAGGCCGTGCAGCTCGCCATCGACGCCCACGTGCACGCGGCCGTGATGCCGTTCTGGCGGGCCGTGCTCGGCTACGAACCCCGCGGCGAGGAGGACCTGGACGACCCGCTCGGCCGTGGCCCGTCGATCTGGTTCCAGCAGATGGACCCGCCCCGGGCCGGCCGCAACCGGATCCACGTGGATGTCTGCGTGCCGCCGGACCAGGGCGAGCAGCGGGTGGCCGCCGCCCTGGCCGCCGGTGGCCGGCTCGTCTCGTCGCACGCGCCGACGTGGTGGACACTGGCCGACGCCGAGGGCAACGAAGTGGACGTGGCAACCATGGCGGGCCGCGAGTGACGCACCACCTCTCCCGCGCCGACGCCCGACGGATCGCCGTGCGCGCCCAGCTGTTGGACCGCCGTCGACCCACGGACGCCCGCGAGGTGGTGCGGCACCTCGCCATGCTGCAGGTCGACCCGACGGCGGCCGTCGCCCCGAACGCCGATCTGGTGCTGTGGAGCCGGCTGGGTTCGGCGTACGAGCGCGCGGACCTGCAGCGCGCGCTCGCCGAGCACACCCTCATCGAGGTGCTCGCGGTGATCCGGCCGGCCGAGGACATCGCGCTGTACCGGGCGGACATGATCGCCCGGGTGGGCCGCGACGGCCCGACCCAGGAGTGGGTCACGGCGAACGACGCCTGCCGACGGGACATCCTGGCGCGCCTGGAGGCCGGCGGCCCGATGCTGTCCCGGGACCTGCCGGACACCTGCGCGGTGCCGTGGGGTTCGACCGGGTGGACGAACAACCGCAACGTCACGATGATGCTGGACTGCATGACGGCGCGCGGCGAGGTCGCCGTCGCCGGCCGAACCGGGCGGCAGCGCCTGTGGGATCTGGCGGACCGGGTCTACCCCGACGTCCCGGTGGTGCCGGCCGAGGATGCCCGCCGGATCCGCGACGAGCGCAGGCTGCGCTCGCTCGGGATCGCGCGCGCCAGGACCACGCAGTCCCCGGTCGAGGCCTGGGACGTCGGCGAAGCCGGGGAGGAAGCCGTCGTCGACGGTGTGAAGGGCACCTGGCGGGTGGATCCGACCCTGCTCGGGCAGCCGTTCACGGGCCGGGCGGCCCTGCTCTCCCCGTTCGACCGGCTCGTGCACGACCGGACCCGCGCCGTCGAGCTGTTCGATTTCGAGTACCTGCTCGAGATGTACAAGCCGGCCGCCAAGCGCCGTTGGGGCTACTTCGCGCTGCCGATCCTGTACCAGGACCGGCTGGTCGGGAAGCTCGACGCGACGGCGGACCGCAAGGCCGGCGTGTTCCGCGTGCACGCGCTGCATCAGGACGTCCCGTTCAGCGCCACGATGATGACCGCGGTCGATGCCGAGCTCGCCGATCTGGCCGACTGGCTCGGCCTCGACCTCGCCCGCTGAGACCGGTGCGGTCAGAAGTCCTCGTTCACGCACCAAGTGCCGCCGCTGGTTCGGCCGCCGCAGGTGTCGCCGAACTCCTCGTACTCGGAGTTGGCCGGGGACTCGTTGTACAGGTCGTCGCAGGCCTGGTTGTCACCGGCCTCGCACTGGTCGTAGAGGCGGTCGAGCTCGGGATCGGACCCGTAGCTCCCGCGGTTGCCGAGGACGTTGCCGAGCACCACGACGATGATGAGAACGAGCACGGCACCGCCGACCGCGAGGCCGACGATGAGGCCGGTGTTCGACCTCTTCGGCGGCGGGTAGCCCCCATAGGCACCCGGCGCCCCGTACCCTCCGGCCGCGGCGTAGCCTCCGGCGGGCACGCCGTAACCGCCGGCCGCCGGTGCACCGTAGGGGCTCGGCGTCTCGGGAGCGCCGTAGCCACCGGGTGCGCCGTAGGGGCTCGGGTTCTGCGGACCGCCATAGCCACCGGGTGGCAGAACTATCCATCCGTGACGGCTGACCGGCTCAGCCGCACCGCCGGTTGTCCGTGCTCGTCGAGCTCGCGCGGCAGGAAGCCCGCCGACCGCAGCTTCGCCAGCACCTCATGCCGCGGTGCGGCGGCCGCGAGCACCGTCGGAGCGACCTGACGCAGGCCGAGCGCGTGCAGGGACCGGGTGGCCGCGACCTCGGCGAGCAGGGCCTCGTCCTCGCTGACCAGCACGGCGCCGGCCGGCTGCACCTCCAGATGCCCGTACCTGCGGCCGACGTCGTGGAGCAGGTAGGTGACGGCCTGCGGCAGCGGCTTGTCCGAGAGCGCGGCGAGGTCCTCCAGGAGGGTGTCGACATCGTGGCCGGCGTCGAGCGCGCCGCGGATGGTGTCCGCGGAGATCCGCCACGTACTGGCCGCCCCGCGGGCCTCCCGCGTCGCCATCGCGTCGAGCAGGTCCACGACCCCGGCGGCCGGGCTGCCAGGCACCACCACGGTCAGGTCCGAGCCGAACAGGATGTGCGCCTCGATTGCGGGCAGCATGTCCGTGAGCGCGGCGAGCAGGTCCGGGATGTCCTCGGACCGGTGCTCGCTGAGTGCCCGGCCGATGCGGCTGAGCCGTCGGTGCGCGAGGGCACCGAGGCGATGTGCCTCGGCCCAGGTGACCTCGGCGTCCCCGCGGGGTCGTTCGTACTCCCCGCTGCCCCAGGCCGCGAGCGCGAACACCTCCTCTGCCGAGACCACGGCCACGTCCCGATCGAGGCCGGCGAGAGTGTCCAGTAGGAGCGCCGGGTTCGGCAACCACCCCGGGCCCTGCCGGGTGAGCGCCGGGAGCGGGCGCCCGCGATCGGAGTCGACGCTGGTGGCCACGTCCACGTGGAACCACTGGTGCAGGAGTTCGGCGGCGCGTTCGGCCGGCTCGAGGCGGCGCCACTGCTCGAACCGGGGCGCGGTGCCGATCGAGCCGTCCGCGGTGACGTCGAACAGCCCGATCCGGTAGCCGAGCTCCACGGCCATCCGGGCCTCGGTGGGCTCGACGGCGGCGGCCTTGGCGAGGCGGGCCAGTTCGCGCGCTCCGACACCGCCGGCCTTGAGTTGCGTGAGCGGGGTCCGGGCCACCGACTCGAGCGTCGCCATCACCGCTGCGAGGAAGTCCGAGACCGAGGCTGCCGCGGCCGACTCGGCCTGGCCCGGATCCACCGGGGTGGTGACCGGCATCGGCGGGTGCACCCGGAACGGGGCCCGCAGCGTCGGCGGCAGCATCGCGCGCGTCACCTCGGCCGGGATGTGGGTCGCGGACCTGGAGTAGGTCGACTCCGAGAGGATCAGCCCGTTCTCCGTGAGCCAATCCAGCGCCCGGCGCCCGGCGAGGTAGGTGGCCCGGTCGAAGTGGGATGGCTCGAACTCCTCCTCCTCGGGTGCCTCATGGAAGCTGATCGCGGGCACGGTGCGGATCAGGTGCGCCACGGAGTCGGCATGCCCGGTGATCCAGGCGAGGACGGGCTCCGGCGCCCTCGCGACGATGCGGCGCACATGGTCCGGCTCGGCGAGGTAGGCACAGACGGCGGCGATCACCTCGGGCCGGCGGCTCGGCACCTGCACGGCACGGTCGGCCCAGCCGCGCATGGCTCGCTGCAGTACCGGCACGGTGACGGCCTCAGCGAGCATCGACGCCGGGCGCCCGAGCCACAGTGGCGAGCCGATCGTCTCGTACAGGCCGGGGTTGACGTACAGGCGCCTCCCGGCACCCCAGCACAGAGCCGCCGAGCGCGCGTGCTCCCACCACGACTGCACCACCCGGCGATGGGTCGGAGCGTCGTTGCCGGCCGGTTCGAGGAACTCCGCCAGCCGGTCCAGATCGAGCCCGGACCCGAGTCCCATCGCCGCCTCGATCAGGTCGCGGCCGGGCTGGGGCAACCCCACGAACGCCCCCACCACGCCGTACGGGTGCATCAGCCGCCGGGCGAGATCGCCCAGATCTCGCGGCTTGGACGTGAGGGTCACGTCCGGGCGCCGCGCGACGAGATCGTCGACCTCCTCCTGCCCGAGGCCGCCGAGCCACTCCAGGAGCGCGTCGCCAGGTTCCATGAATCCCAGTCTGCACGGTTGCCGCGCCCGGTCGGCATCGACCTGTGGACAGCGCCGCCGGGTGAGTCTGCGCACACCGGCCCCATATCGGCGACCCGCCCACTAGAATCGTTTCGACCCCACGGCTCCCAGCGTCGGCAGCACCTCCCCACCAGCCCCAGGAGCGCCCGATGACCAGCCGGACCGACGCCGTCGTGACCGCCGTGCCCCACGCCGGGCCGAACCCGCCCGCGCGACCCGCGCCCACGCCGTCGTCCGGCTCGCCGTACCTGACCGGGGCCGACGCACACGCACCAGCCCGGCCCACGCCGTCGCCCCTCCCGCCCCGGCGGCTGCGGGCCGCGATCATCGCGATGGCGATCGGCGGCTTCGCGATCGGCACCACCGAGTTCGCCACCATGGGTCTGCTGCCGCAGATGGCGACGACCCTCGGCGTCTCGGTGCCGGCCGCCGGCCAGCTCATCTCCGCCTACGCGCTCGGCGTCGTGATCGGCGCGCCGCTGATCGTCGTGGTCGCGGCCCGGCTCGAGCGCAAGCAGCTCCTGGTCCTGCTCGCCGTAGCGATCGCCCTCGGCAACGCGTTCTCCGCGCTCGCGCCGGAGTTCGGCTCGATGGCGGTGTCCCGGTTCGTGGCCGGTCTGCCCCATGGGGCGTACTTCGGCGTCGCCTCGCTGATCGCGGCGACGCTCGCCCCGGCCGGACGGCGAGCGCGGGCGGTGTCGCAGGTGATGCTCGGGCTCACCATCGCGACCATGATCGGCGTGCCCCTCTCGACGGCGCTCGGCCAGTGGGCGGGCTGGCGCTCGGCCTATGCGGTGGTCGTCATCGTGGCGCTCGCAGCCGTGGCCGCGATCTGGCGGTTCGTGCCGGCGTTGCCACGCCCGGCCGGCCAGCGCGCGAGCGCCCGCGGGGAGTTGCGCGCGTTCCGGCACGCACAGGTCTGGTTCACCCTCGGCATCGCGGCCGTCGGGTTCGGCGGCATGTTCGCCGTGTACAGCTACATCGGCGAGATCGTGCCGGAGGTCCTGGGCCTGTCGATCGGCGCCGTGCCCCTGATCCTCGCCGTGTTCGGCACCGGGATGACCGTCGGCACCATGATCGCCGGGCGCCTGGCCGACCGGTCGGTGATGGGCACCGCGATCGCGGGCCTGGCCGGGATGGCCGTGCTGCTCGCCGGCTTCGCGCTCACCGCGCACTGGGCCGTCGTCGGGATCATCGGGCTGTTCGCGATCGCCACGATCTCGCAGTTCCTCGGTCCCTCGTTGCAGACCCGGCTGCTGGACTCCTCCCCGGACGCACCGTCGCTGGCCGCCGCCCTGCACCACTCCGCGCTGAACATCGGCAACGCCGTGGGCGCGTGGGTCGGTGGCCTGGTCCTCGCGGCCGGCCTCGGCTACCTGGCGCCCGCGTGGGCCGGGTCCGTGCTGGCCGTCGGTGGGCTCGTGATCGCGCTCATCGCCGTGGGTGCGCAGCGGCGCGCCGACGCCGCAGGAAGAGGTTGACGAACAACAGGTTCGGGATGAACGCGAGCCAGCACGTCATGGCGTAGGCGACGTCGAACAGGGCGTCGAAGTCCCCGCCGTACACCGACTCCAGGATCGGCAACTGCCCGACGATCGTCAGGCCGAGCCAGGCCCGGAAGGTGACCGCGGCGAACGTCACCGCGAAGTTGCGGATCATCCACTGGCCGTGCTGCCGATAGCGGCCGGCGCGCGCATGCCGATAGGCGAGGGCCGCCGTCGAGATCCAGAGCACGTCCCCCACCACGAGGCCGGCCGCGGCCACCGGACCGGACGTGGTCAGCAGCGCCACCACGATCCCGACGATCGAGGACGGGACCACCCCCGCGAACAGATACACCCGCCCGATGTAGCGGTGCACACGCGGCACCCGTCGGATCCGCCGCACGAACTGCAGCGGCCCGAGCGTGAGCGCGATGGCGCCGGTGGCGATGTGCGTCCACAGCACCGGGTAGTGCCAGGACAGCTCGTCCCGGGTGTCGACCATCGAGGTGGACACGTCGAAGCCCCCGTAGATGACCGCCGCGTAGGCGACCACACCGAGGGACAGGAACGTCACCACCACCACCCGGTAGCGGTTCTTCCCCGCGGCCGGCGGCTTGGACATGGCGGCGACGATCGCGTCGCGCCGGTCGGGGTTCACGGGCCGGGTGAGCTGGTCGGTCATACCCGCGATCCTGCGCCGCACGGCACGGCCGCCACATCGGCCCCCGGTCCAGAACCCGCCCTGCCACCGTGGTCCTAGGCCGCGGGCGGGCCCTCCCCCGGACTGACGACGCCGTGGTCGAACGCGTACACGATGGCGGCGGCCCGGTCCCGCACGCCGAGCTTGCCGAACACGGCCCCGACGTGGGATTTCACCGTGCCGTCGCTGACGTGCAGGCCCGCGGCGATCTCGGCGTTCGTGGCGCCCCGGGCCATCCACCGCAGCACCTCGGCCTCCCGCTCGGTGAGCTCCTCGAGGCGCCGGCGCTGCCGCTGGTCCGGCACCACGGAGCGCCGATACGCGGCCAGCACCCGGGGGCTGACCGCCGGGTCGAACCAGGCCGCGCCGCCGGCCACGGCCCGGACGGCGTGGATCAGGTCGGTGGCGCCGGCGTCCTTGAGCAGGAACCCGGCGGCGCCCGCCTCGAGGGCGCTCCAGAGCACCTCGTCCTCGTCGAACGTGGTCAGGATCAGCACCGGCGGCGGCTGTGGCAGCGCCCGCACCTCCCGCGTCGCGGCGAGCCCGTCCCGGCGCGGCATCCGCACGTCCATCACCACCACGTCGGGCCGGGACCGGGCAACCGCGGCCGCGACCTCGGTGCCGTCGGCACACTCGGCGACCACCTCGAACCCGTCCGCCGGGGCGAGGATGCGGGCGATCCCGGCGCGCACGATCGCCTGGTCGTCGGCGAGGACGACCCGGATCACGGCGCACCGTCGATCGGCACGTCGCACCGCACCGTCCACCCCGCCGGCGTGGGGCCGGCGTGGAACTCCGCACCGATCACCTCGGCCCGCTCGCGCATCCCGAGCAGGCCGTAGTGGCCGTGCACCGGCCGCGACGGGACGGGTCGGAGCGGCCCCTCGGTGACAACCTCCAACGTGAGGGAGCCCGGCCCGACGGCGGTACGCACCCGGGTGCGCGCGTCGGGCGCGTGGGTGGCCGCGTTGGCGAGCGCCTCCTGCGCGATCCGGTAGAGCGTGAGCCCGACGGCGGAGCCCGGTTCGGCAGCGCCGGTGGCGGCTGGTCCGCCGGTCCCGTCGGGCGCCCCGGGCGCACCGGGCGTACCGGGTACGCCGGTCCCGCCGGGTACGCCGGTCCCGCCCGGGCTGCGCTCCAGCTCCACATCCAGCCCGCGCTCGGCGTAGCCGGCCACGAGCGCGGGCAGTTGCGCCAGGCCCGGCAGCGGGGCGTTCCCGGATGGTTCGCCGTCGGCGCGGAGCAGGTCCATGGTCGCTCGCAGATCCTGCATGCTCGCCCGGCCGACCTGCTCGGCAGTGGCCAGGGCCTCGTCGGCGGAGTCGATGTCGCGGCGCAGCACGTGCCGAGCGCTGGTGACCTGCAACAGCACGGCCGCCAGCCCGTGGCCGACCAGGTCGTGCAGATCCCGGGCGATCCGGCGTCGCTCGTCCTGCACGGCCCGTTCGGCGAGCTCACGCCGGGCCCGGGTCAACTGGGCGGTGGTCTGCTCCTGGCGGCGTACCACCCAACCGAGGACCGCCGGGAACGAGATGCCGACGACCCACGGCGCCCACGCGACCTCGGCCTCCGGCCGCCCCAGCGCCAGTCCCAGGACTGCGGCGACCGACATCACGGCGAGCGCCCACGCCGTCGGGCGGTGCTCGCACCAGGCCACACTCACCAGCGCGAGCAGGGCGAGCAGGAACAGGCCCGGCTCGAAATCCCCACCCCAGAGCGCGCCCGTCACGCCGACGATGACCAGGGCGGCCAGCACCGGGATCGGCAGGGCCGAGCGGTACCAGGCCCCGAACGCCACGACCGGGATCAGCAGGAAGAGTCCGTTGCGCCAGTCGCCGGCGTCCGCGATCACGGCGAGCAGCGCGAATGCCACGGCCAGTGCCGGCACCAGCCGGCGGGCTGGTCCCACCTCGCGGGCCGGGGCCGGCTGCGCCTCGGGGCGGGCCCGCTCCATCGAGGTCATGGCCACGACGGTACCGCCGCCGGTCCGCCCCCGGGCGAACGGGACGAGCCACCCGCCCCGGGACCTGAACCGGCCATGCGCCACGATGGGAGCCATGATCTCGATCCGCACCGCCACCCCGGCCGACGACGCCGCCATCGTGGCCATCGATGAGGCGACCTGGTCTCCCGCGAACTCTCCGGTACCGGCGCCCGAGGGGCCGCGTTCGGCGTTCACGGACCTGCCCACAACCGATGTGCTCGTGGCCGTCACGGCCGAGGACCGGGTGGCCGGATACGTCCAGTGGCACAACGTCTTCGGCATCGACTCCCACGCCCACGTGCTCGAGATCAACGGGCTCGCCGTGGACCCGGCCCACGCCGGGCGCGGGATCGGCACCGCCCTGGTGGAGGCGGCGGTCGCCGAGCTCGGCCGGCGCGGCGTGCGGAAGGTGAGCCTGCGGGTGCTCTCCACCAACCCCGCCGCACGCCGGCTGTACACCCGTTGCTCGTTCGTGGAGGAGGGCGTGCTGCGCGGGGAGTTCCTGCTCGAGGGTGCCGAGGTGGACGACGTGCTCATGGCCCGCCACCTGCCCGGCTGAGCCGCCGCTCCGACCCGCCGGCGCCCCGCGGCTAGCGCTCGGCGAGTTCCGCGGCGAGCACCTCGGCGATGACGGTGCCCTCGGCGGTGGGCAGGTCGAGGCCGAGCACGGCCGCGAACGTGGGTGCCTCGTCCAGGATGGAGCGCCGTCCCGCGTGCACGCCCGGTGTGAAGTCCGGGCCGGACGCGATGAACACGGGCTGCCCGCCGTGCTTGGGGTCGTGCCCGTGGTTGCCGACGTAGCCGATGAAGTCCGCGTCGCCCGGCACGGCGATGACCGCGCGGTCCAGGTGCGGCGCCACCAGCACCCCCGGCTCGGAGATCACCACGTAGGAGAACGGGCCGTCCAGCCCGAAGCACTCCCGGGCGGCCGCCGCCGAGATGATCTCCTCGATCCGGTAGGCGGGTTCCTCGACGATCTCGGCGAGCACCGCCTCGACCTGCGCGCGCCGGGCGTCGTCCAGGTCCTCGGCGAGGAAGAGCTGTGCGGACAACCCGGCCCCGTGGCAGTACACGTCGTAGTCGACGAGCGCTCCGGCGTCATCCAGGCGCAGCAGCCCCCGTTCGGCGAACAGGGCGTTGAGGTTCGTGTGCTGGGTGGTGGCGAGGTGCCCGTGGTCGCTGACCAGGACGATGTTCGTGGACTCGAACGTGCCGACCTCCTCCATGGTCGCGACGATCTCGCCGAGGATCGCGTCGATACGGCGAAGGGCCGCGTCCACCTGCGGGCTGTGTGGCCCGGTGGCGTGCCGGGCGGCGTCGACGGCGACCAGGTGCAGGAACATCACGTCCGGGCGTTCCACGCGCAGGATGTCCTGGGCGACGCCGGAGGCGAAGTCGTTGAAGTCCCGCCTCGGGGACCAGACGACCTTGTGCACGTGCGGGGCCACATAGGTCTCCCACGCTCCGGGCGACGCGGTGCCCCGGTACAGCTCCTCGATGCCGCCCCACTGCTCGATCTGCCACACCTCGGGCACGAGTACGTCGATGTTCGGATCGTGCGCGGTCACCGGCCACTGCACGGCCGCGGTGCGCAGGCCGGCCGCCTTCGCGACGGCGAACAGGGTGGGCACCCGGATGTGCCGGGACTCCCAGAACCAGGCCGGGACCGTGGCGTACGGGTCGAAGGTCAGGTTGTTGAAGATCCCGGACGTCGCCGGCGGGCACCCGGTCGTCTGCGCCGTGTGGTTCGGGTAGGTGACGGTCGGGAACACGGACTCGATCTCAGCGATCGCGGACCGCTCGATCAGCCGGGAGAACGTGGGCAGGGTGCGCGCGTACTCGAGGTCCTCCCCCACCATCGCGTCGACGGAGATGACCAGCAGGCGGTTGCGTGCCATGGGTGTGCCTTCCATGAAGGTTCGTCAAGCCGGCGACGGCGGGGGTGCCGTCGGGCGGGGGCGTGCGGACGCCGTCGGGCGCGGGCTGTGCGGGCGCCGTCGGGCGGGTTCGGTTCGCCCGCGCGGCCTCCCGGCTCAGCCGGTCTGTTGCGCCGCGACCGCCGCCTCGGCGGTGCGGCGTGCCCAGGCCGGGTCGTCCGCCGTCATGAAGTCGGCGCCGGCGGCCAGGCCGGCGGCCACGTCGGCGTCGACCAGCGTTGGCCAGCCGGTCACGGTGAGGCCCTGCGCCTGCCAGTGCGCCACCTCGTCCCGGGTCAGCCCGGAGTAGCGCAGCGAGTAGTTCCCGCAGCCCAGCTCCGCCAGGGCGGTGCGCTGGACGTCGGTGGTCTCGCTCGCGATGAGGCCGGTGCGGTAACCGGGGTCGACCCGGAGCACCTCGGCGAGTGCCTCGGGCTTGAAGCTGATGAAGATCGACTTCTCCACGTACCCGCCCTCGGCCACCAGGCGGGCGACCGGGCCGGCGGCCTCGAGCGCCTTGATCTCGATCAGGACCGGCACGTCGATCGCGTCGAGCGCGGCCTCGATGGTCGGGATCCGCTCGCTCCCGGCGAGCTCGACCTCCTGGAGCTCGGCCCAGGTGAGCTCGGCGATCGCGCCGGTGGTGCGGCCCGATCCCACGGCGGTGCGGTCGACGGTCGGGTCGTGGTGGACCACCACGCGCCCGTCCGCGGTCAGGTGCACGTCCAGCTCGATCTGGTCCGCGCCGTCGGCGACGCCACGGGCGAACGAGGTGAGCGTGTTCTCCGGCGCCAGGGCGCACGCGCCCCGGTGCCCGACGATCCGTGGGATCGAGCCGGCAGTCATGAACCCTTGACCTCCTCAAGGTCTTCGCGGTTGTCCTCGATGACCTCCTCGAAGGCGGCCTGCAGACCCTCGAGGACGCCTGCGACATCCGCGTTGTCACCGTAGACCTGCGCCATGGCCGTACCGAACTCGGTGGCGCCGGCCTGGTACCAGGTGGGCTCGTCCGCGGTCTGGGCGTTCGGCAGCTGCGCCAGGGCCACGCCGAAGTTCGGGTTCTCCGCCACGAGGTCCGTGACCGTCGCGGTCTCGAGGGACTCGGTGACGATCGGCAGGTAGCCGGTGCCGGCGTGCCAGAAGGCGGCGTTCTCCGGCTGGGCGAGGAACCGGAACAGCACGGCGCAGGCGTCCTGACGCTCCTGGGACTCCGCCTTCACGATGGACAGGCCGGAGCCGCCGGTGGGCACCTTCGTCTCGTCCTCGATGCCGCCGAGCATGAACGCGGTGCCGATCTCGAACTCGGCGGACTCGGTGGCTCCGCGCAGGGAGGCGGTGGAGCCGTGCGTGCCTGCGGACAGGCCCGTGGTGAAGTCGGTCATCGCGGACTGGGCCATGTAGCCGAAGCCGTCGTCGTGGATGAACTTCGCCTTCCACTCCAGCCACTCCTGCATCGGGCCGTCGGTCACGGTCACCGTGAGCTCGTCGGAGAGCTGACCGCCCCAGGCCCAGGTGTGCGCCTGGCCGTACCAGTTGTCACCGGCGCCGAACGCGAACGGCATCAGCGGCTGTCCCGCGACGCTCACGCTCTTGAGCGCGGGTGCGAACTCGGCCAGGTCGGACCAGCGGGTGGGGCCCTCCTCGGGCAGGCCGACCGCCTGGTACTGGGTCTTGTTGTAGTAGAACAGCGGCGTCGAGCGGGCGAACGGCACCACGTAGGTCTTGCCGGCCGCGACGCCCTCGTTGACGTAGTTCTGGAGGTACACGTCCAGGGACCACTCGTCGTCGAAGTAGTCGTCGAGCGGGGCGAGAGCGTCCGAGAAGTAGAACTGGATCCACTGCATCTCGGGGAAGCAGACGATGTCCGGCACCTGACGGGCCTGCAGGGCCGCGGTGAACTTGGTGTTCAGGTCCGCGTAGCTGCCCTGCGACTCCAGCGCCGCGTAGATCTCCTCCTGGGAGTCGTTGAATGCGGTGAACAACTCCTGCAGGGCTTCGAAGTTCACGCCGGTGAACGGCGCCCAGAACAGGATGTTGGTGCGGTCGGCGTACTGCGACGGGATCTCCGTGACCGGTGCCTGGGAGAACTCGGGACGCAGGTTGGAGCCTGCCTCACCGTCGTCCGCCGCGGCGCCGCCACCAGGGGCGCCGCAGGCGGCCAGGCCGAGGCCCGCCGCGGAGGCGCCGAACGCCGTCAGCAGGGTTCGACGGTTCAGCATCAGCGAGGTGTCCAGACGGGACGAGGACATGCGGATCTCCTGTGGGTTGCTTGGGGATTGAGGTCTGGTGGTGCGGGTGCGGAACTCAGCCCTTGAGCGCGCCGGCGGCGATGCCGCCGATGATGCGCTTCTGGGCGAAGAAGAAGACGAGGAGCATCGGCAGGGCGACCATCACGGTGCCCGCCATGATCGAGCCCCAGTTCGAGTAGCCCTCCTGGCTGCGCAGGAACATCAGCCCGATCGGCAGCGTCCGCATGTCCGCCGTGGACGTCACGATCAACGGCCAGACGAAGTCGTTCCACTTGCCGAACATCACGATCAGGGTTCCGGTGAGGATCATCGGGCGGCACATCGGCAGCACCACCGACCACATCCGCCGCAGGTGCGCGGCGCCGTCGATCTTCGCGGCGTCGACGATCTCCGTCGGCACCACCCGCATCTGCTGGTAGATGAGGAACATCGCGAACGCGCTGCCGATGCCGGGCAGGATCAGGCCGGCGTAGCTGTTCAGCCAGCCGAGGTGGCCGACGGTGATGTAGTTGACCAGCAACGTGACGTGCCCGGGCAGCATCAGCGAGCCGATCATCACCAGGAACAGCGGCGTCTTGAACCGGAACCGCACGAACGCGAACGCGTAGGCGGACAGAATCGCGAGCCCGATCTCCAGCGTGGTGCCGAAGAACGTCGTGATGATCGAGTTGATGAAGAACCGGTCGAACGGGGCCGAGCGCCACGCCTCGGCGAAGTTCTCCGGCTCGAGCATCGTCGGGATCCACTGCAGCGGGTAGGAGTAGATCTCGTTCTCGGCCTTCAGCGCCGAACTGAACAGCCAGTACAGCGGCAGCACGAACACCGCGACCACGAGCGCGAGGGCGAGGTACTGCAGCACCCGCAGCACCGGGTTGTGGACCACCTTGCGGTTCGGCGCGCGTGGGGCGTCGTTCACGACCGCATCGGTCGGCTCCACCGGGTTCGAAGTGGCCACCGGCGCGGTGATGGGCGGCTTGACGTCGAGGCTCATGAGTAGTGCACCTGCCTGCCCTGCGCACGGGCCTGGATGAGGGTGACGACGAGCAGGATCAGGAACAGCACCGTGGCCGCCGCCGCCGAGGTCCCGACGTCGAACTTCTTGAACGCCTCCTCGTAGACCATCCAGTTCAGGGTCGTGGAGGAGGAGCCGGGCCCCCCGTCGGTGAGCGTGGCGATGATGTCGAACGCCTGCGCGGCGCTGATGATCCCGGTGACGGACAGGAAGAACGTCACCGGCGAGAGCAGCGGCCGGGTGATGTACCAGAACAGCTTCGACCCGCGCGCGCCGTCGAGCTCGGCGGCCTCGTAGACGTCCTGCGGCAGGTCCTGGATGGCCGTGTAGTAGATGATCGTGACGAAGCCGAGACGCTGCCACGAGTACGCGATGATCACCGCCCACAGCGACCAGTCGGACGTGGTGGTCCAGCTCGGTGAGTCCAGGCCGATCATGTTGAAGAGCCACCGGCTCAGGCCGTAGGTCGGGTCGAACATGAACAGCCACAGCACCCCCACGGCCGCGCCGGGCAGCATGTGCGGGGCGAACGCCATGGTGCGGGCGAACCCGGAGAACTTCAGCCGCTGGGCGAGCAACTGCCCGACGCCGAGTCCGAGTACGAGGGTCCCGCCGACCGCCACCAGGGTGAACAGGAGCGTGTTGGCGAGCACCTCGACGAACCGAGGGCTGGCGAACATGCGCTGGTAGTTCTCCAGGCCGACCCACTCCGGGAACGGGGCCACGAGGTCCCAGTCCATGAAGCTGAGGATGAAGTTGTAGGCCGTCGGGTAGTACGAGAACACGACGATCGCCGCGATGTTCGGCAGGATCAGGACCAGGAAGAGGATGGCCTCGCGCCGGTTCGAGCGGCGACGCTCGGGCGTCACGGGTCGCTGCGGCGGCTTCGCCGCCTTCGACTTCCCGACGGCGATCGGCGCCTTGGTCAGCGCGCTCACGGACGCCTGCCGAGACACTGGGTTGAATGGAGCACCGGTACCTCCTGAGGGCCCGGAACGTGTTCCGCGGGCCGTTGGGAAAGGTACGAGCCGAGGGTGAATACCAGCGCGTCCGTAGTCGACGCCCCGGTGAACACCGGTGAACGAGCCGACGAACCCGCAGGTCAGCCACCCCGACCAGGCCGCCTTGTGACGTGGCGCACAGCGCGCACCGTTGCAGATGCCGCAACCGGGAGGTTTTGGCTGAGCACCCTCGGTGGCTCGGGCGCCGGGCTCAGGCCCCGGCGAGCAGGCCTCGCAGCAGGGTCGCCGCGCCGCCTGCGTACGCCATCACGATCACGACCACCCGGGCCTTCGCAGGGCCCACCCGCCGCGCGAGGACCGTCCCGACCGCGAGTCCGAGCAGCACGGCGACCGCCACGCCCAACCAGACCGACCAGCCGAGCGCCGCGAAGGCCTCGGGCGCGCCGACGCCCTTGACCGCGAGGGAGACCAGACCCATCACGAGGAAGACGGGTTGCAGGGTGGCGGCGAAGGACAGCTGCGACCAGCGCGAGGCCACGCCGTACACGCTGAGCGCAGGTCCGCCCACCCCGGCGGTGACGTTCATGAAGCCGGAGGCGCCGCCGAAGGCCAGCATCGGCGCCCGGCCGGACATGGTGCCGAGCCGGGCGGCCAGGAACGACGCGGACATCCCGAGCACCACGGCAAGGCCGATGCCGATGTCCAGGACGCGGTCGGCGACGGTCAGCGCCACCCACGCCCCGGGGATCGTGCCCACGAGTGCACCTGCCGTGAGGTAGCGGAACCGGTGCCAGTCGATCATGTCGCGCAACCGCACCAGCAGGAGCAGCGACGACAGCGCGCCACCCGCGTTGGCGACCACGACGCCGTCGAACGGTCCGAGCAGCAGGACCAGGAACGGCGCCGAGACCAGGGCGAAGCCCAGGCCGGTGATCCGCTGCAGGGCGGCCCCCGCCACCACGGCGAGCAGCGCCAACGCGACGATCACGGGCGGGCCCCCTGGGACTCCTCGGGTGTGCTGGGGATGGTGCTGACCTCCGCTGCCGCGCTCACGTCCGGCGACCCTATCTCGCCCGCAGGCAGCACCTGGACGGCGGACGGGCCTGCGCACGAGGCGGCTGCGGGAGGATGGGCCGATGACCGATCTGACCCTTCGCGGCGGGCCCGGCGCGCGCGTGGACGCCGAGACCGAGGTCAAGCGCTCACGCTTCCTGTGCCGACTCGTCAGGGTGAGCGACGAGGAGGAGGCGAGGGCCGCCGTCGAGCAGGCTCGCAAGGAGCACCACAGTGCCCGGCACCATTGCTCGGCGTTCGTGCTCGGCGGTTCGGGTGAGCCGGGGCAGGTTCGCCGTTCGAACGACGACGGCGAGCCGTCCGGCACGGCCGGTGCACCGATGCTCGAGGCCCTGACCGGGCGTGGCCTGATCGACTGCGTCGCGGTGGTGACCCGGTACTTCGGGGGCGTTCTGCTGGGGGCGGGAGGCCTGGTGCGGGCGTACTCCGATGCGGTCCTGGCCGCCGTCGACGCCGCTGCGGCGGACGCTCTGCTGGTGGCCCGCGAGCGCCGGGACCTGTTCTCGGTCGCGTTGCCGCACGCCGACGCCGGCCGGGTGGAGGCCGAGCTGCGCCGTCATGCCGGCGTGGTGGTCCTGGACACGACGTACGCCGAGCGGGCCGTGCTGCGCCTGGCCGGGGACGGCGGCGAGTTGGAGTCGCTCGTGGCGGCGGCCACCGCCGGCGCGGGCGAGGTGGTGCCGCTCGGCCACGAGTGGGTGGACGTCGAGACGACGGGTCCGAGCGAGCGCATGTAAGGTAAGGCTCGCCTCAGTCCCGATCGATCAGGAGTCCACGGTGGTTCGCACGAACATGACGGCGGTGCGGTCGAAGCCCGAGACCACGACGCTCGTCACCCTCGAGGTGCTGCGTGCCGAGCGGATCTCGCCGAGCTTCGCCCGCGTGAGCCTCGGCGGGCGCGACATCGAGCGGTTCGTCCCGATGGGCTACGACCAGTGGTTCCGGCTGTTCATCCCGATCACGGACCCCGAGTCGCTGGGCTGGGTGCCGAGCAAGCTGGACACGCTCAGCTACCTGAAGTACCTGACCCACGCCAAGACCGAGCGGCCGGTGCTGCGCAACTACACGGTGCGCGCCTACCGGCCCGACGGCCCGCTGGGTCCGGAACTCGACATCGACTTCGTGCTGCACGGCAGCCCCGCGGCAGGCACGGCCGGGCCGGCCGCCTCGTGGGCGCAGACCTGCGCGCCGGGCGACGTGGTGGCCATCCTCGACGAGGGCATCGCCTTCCGCGCCGAGCCGGAGCCGGAGCGGGTGCTGCTCGTCGGGGACGAGACGGCGCTGCCCGCCGTCGCCGGGATCCTCGCCTCCCTACCCCGGGCGACCACCGGCCGGGCTCTGATCGAGATCCCCGCCGAGGGCGACCAGCAAGTGCTCGACGGGCCCGACGGCGTCGCCGTCACCTGGGTGGTCCGGGCCGACGTCCACGACACCCCGGGCCGCACGGTGCTCGCCGCGGCGCAGGCACTGCCGACCCCGGCCGCGGACACCTACGCGTGGGTGGCGGGCGAGCAGGCGCTGCCCGTCGCGCTGCGCCGGCATCTGGTCCGGGGCGGCGTCGGAAAGGACGACGTCACGTTCTCGGGATATTGGAAGGCGCCCCGGCGGCACTGAGGCCCGCACCCAGGTCGAGGAAGTTGGCGAGGAACCAGCCAGCACTCGACTCAGTCGACCAGCCCTCGAATCAGTCGTTTCCAACCGGCTGATTCGATGGCGCCGCGACTGACTCGCGGTACCTGAGGCCGCTCCAGCAGGCGGCCCGCGAGGAGGCCTGCGAGGAGGCCCGAGCCGTGTGCCAGCCCTCCGACATTGTCGGCGGCCGGTCGCCAGTGTTAGGGTCGCCATACCTTAGCGAGCGGGGACCTCTCCGGCCGCCCGGGGCTTGTCTGCGCGCCCCCCTGCTGCATCCCCACACCGAGAGTGGAGTCCGTTTCCCGTGCGTTCCTATCGACCCCTGGCCGTGGCCGTTGCCGCGGCGGCCGCCCTGACCCTCGCCGCGTGCGGCTCCACCGCCACTGGCGCCGACAGTTCCGACGGCGCCGACGATGCCGCCACCACGGCCGACGCGGGCGCCGAGTACCCGATCACCATCGAGCACGCGCTCGGCACCACCGTGATCGAGTCCCAGCCGGAGCGGGTCGCCACGGTGAACTGGGCCAACCACGAGGTGCCGCTGGCCCTCGGCGTGGTCCCGGTCGGCATGGCCGCTGCGAACTTCGGCGATGACGACGGTGACGGCCTGCTGCCGTGGGTCGAGGAGAAGCTGGAAGAGCTCGGCGGCGAGCCTCCGGTGCTGTTCGACGAGACCGACGGCATCGACTTCGAGGCTGTCGGCGACACCGCCCCGGACGTCATCCTGGCCGCCTACTCGGGTCTGACCCAGGAGGACTACGACACCCTCAGCGTGATCGCGCCGGTGGTGCCCTACCCCGAGGCCCCGTGGGCGACCCCGTGGCGCGAGATCATCGAGGTGAACGCGACCGCGATGGGCATGGCCGCGGAGGGCGAGGAGCTCGTCGCCTCCCTCGAGGCCGAGATCGCCGAGGCCGCGGCGGCCTACCCGCAGCTCGAGGGGCGGTCGGCGATGTTCCTGACCCACGTGGACACCACCGACCTCAGCGAGGTCAGCTTCTACACCACCCATGACACCCGGGCCCTGTTCTTCGAGGATCTCGGCCTGAGCACGCCGGAGTCGATCGCGACGGCGTCCGCCGAGACCGACCAGTTCGCCCTCACCCAGAGCGCCGAGCAGGCCGACGCGTTCAACGACGTCGACATCATCGTCACCTACGGCGGCGACGAGCTCGTCACCGCCCTCGAGGCGGACCCGCTGCTGTCCCAGATGCCCGCCGTCGAGAACGGGGCGATCGTGAACCTCCCGGGCACCAGCCCGCTGGGTACCGCCGCGAACCCGACCCCGCTGTCCATCTCCTGGATCCTCGACGACTACCTGGCCCTGTTGGGTGAGGCGGCCGACGCCTCGCAGTGAACACGACCACCACCGACGCTCCGGGCGCCGTCGCCGAAGTTCGGCGGCGGCGCCCGCGGCGCGCCCGCGGTCTGTGGCTGCTGGCGGTCCTCGCCGTGCTCGCGGCCCTGATGGTGGCCTCGATCCTGATCGGCTCCCGGGACGTCGACCTCGCCGACGTGATCGCGGCCCTCGGTGGTGGCACCGACGGTTTCGGTCAGGGTTCGGTGGCCAAGCGGATCCCGCGCACCCTGCTCGCCGTCATCACCGGCGCGGCCCTGGGAGTCTCCGGTGCGGTGATGCAGGGGGTCACGCGCAACCCGCTCGCCGATCCGGGCATCCTCGGCATCAACATGGGCGCCTCGCTCGCCGTGGTGGTCGGCATCGGGTACTTCGGGCTCACCGCGGCGACCAGCTACATCTGGGTGGCCATCACCGGTGCGGCGATCACCGCCGTCGCCGTCTACGTGATCGGCTCGCTCGGCCGCGGCGGCGCCACCCCGCTCAAACTCGCCCTCGCCGGCGCCGCGACGGCAGCGGCGCTCGCCTCGTTCATCAGCGGGATCCGGCTCATCCGCGGCGACATCTCCGACAGTGCCCTGTCCTGGCAGATCGGCGGCGTCGGCGGGGCCACGTTCGCCTCCATCGGGCAGGTCGCGCCGTTCCTGATCGGCGGGTTCGCGATCTGCCTGCTGTGCGCCCGCGGCCTGAACTCCCTCGCGCTCGGGGACGACCTGGCCGCCGGGCTCGGTGAACGGGTCGCCGTCGCGCGCGGGGCGTCCTCGCTCGGTGCCGTGGTGCTGTGTGGGGCGGCGACGGCGGTGACCGGGCCGATCGGGTTCGTCGGCTTGGTCGTGCCGCACGCGTGCCGCCTGCTGGTCGGCGTGGACCACCGCTGGCTGCTCCCGTTCTCCGCCGTCACCGGCGCCGCCCTGCTGACCGCCGCGGACATCGTCGGCCGCATCGCGGCCCGGCCGAGCGAGGTCGCCGTCGGGATCGTGACCGCCCTGATCGGGGCGCCGTTCTTCATCGCGATCGTGCGCCGCCAGAAGGTGCGCGAACTATGACGACGCAGACGCACCGACCGCCGCCGTCGACGCTCGACACCCTGGTCGCGGTCCGCAGCGGCCGTACGCGACGCACGTCCCGCCGTCGGACCATCATCGTGGTGCTCGCGGTGGCGGTCGCCGTGGTCTTCGCGGTGACCCTGATGGTCGGGCGGACCTTCTACCCGCCCGCGGACGTGATCGCGGTGATCCTCGGGCAGGACGTACCGGGCGCCTCGTTCACGGTCGGCACCCTGCGGCTGCCGCGCGCGGTGCTCGCCGTCGCCGCGGGCGCCTGCTTCGGCCTCTCCGGCGTCACGTTCCAGACGATGCTGCGCAACCCGCTGGCCAGCCCGGACATCATCGGGATCTCCTCCGGCGCGAGCGCGGCCGCGGCGTTCGCGATCGTGATGCTCTCCCTCGGTAGCACCGGGGTGTCCGTGTTCGCGATCGTCGCCGGCCTGGCCGTCGCACTGATCGTGTACGTGCTCGCGTTCAAGGACGGGGTGGCCGGGACGAGGCTGATCCTGATCGGCATCGGGATCTCCGCGATGCTGGACAGCGTCACCGCCTACGTGCTCTCCCAGGCCGCGCAGTGGGACCTGCAGGAGGCGACGCGCTGGCTCACCGGCAGCCTGAACGGCACGACGTGGCCGGAGACGGTCACCGTGCTGATCGCCGCCGCG
This sequence comes from Occultella gossypii, assembly GCF_019947135.1. Taxonomy (GTDB): domain Bacteria; phylum Actinomycetota; class Actinomycetes; order Actinomycetales; family Beutenbergiaceae; genus Occultella; species Occultella gossypii. Next base: position 101,808 of record NZ_JAGSHT010000016.1, read on the forward strand.
GTGCTCGTGCCGGTCCTGCTCGCACAGTCGCGCAACCTCTCCGCGCTGCAGCTGGGCGAGGACACGGCCGCGGCGCTCGGCGCCCGCCCGGAGCGCACCCGGCTGGTACTGATCGTCGCCGCCGTGCTGCTCATCTCCTTCGCGACGGCGGCCGCCGGGCCGATCGCGTTCGTCGCCTTCCTCTCGGGTCCGATCGCGGCCCGGCTGGTCGGCCCGGGCGGTTCGCTGCTGGTGCCGTCGGCGTGCGTCGGCGCGCTGCTGGTGCTCGTGGCCGACCTGGCCGGCCAGTTCGCGTTCGGCACCCGGTTCCCGGTCGGCGTGATCACCGGCGTGCTCGGGGCGCCGTACCTGATCTACCTGATCATCCGCACCAACCGCGTGGGAGGCTCCCTGTGACCACGGACCATTCGCTGACCGTCGAGGCCCTGACGGCCGGCTACGGCGACCGCACTGTGCTGACCTCGCTGGACCTGCTCGTCCCACCGGGCGCGATCACCGCGATCGTCGGCGCGAACGCGTGCGGCAAGTCCACCCTGCTGCGCGCGATGTCCCGCCTGCTCGCCCCGCGCGGCGGGCAGGTGCTGCTCGACGGGCGCCATGTGCACAAGATGCCGGCGAAGGAGCTCGCGCGCACCCTCGGCCTGCTGCCGCAGGCGCCGATCGCCCCGGAGGGCATCACGGTGGCGGACCTGGTCGGCCGCGGCCGGCACCCGCACCAGGGACTGCTCTCGCGCTGGTCCGCCGCCGACGACGCCGCGGTCGCGGCCGCCCTGGACGCCACGGCGACGGCGGACCTCGCCGACCGCGCCGTGGACGAGCTCTCCGGTGGTCAGCGCCAGCGGGTCTGGATCGCGATGGCCCTGGCGCAGCAGACCGACGTGCTGCTCCTGGACGAGCCGACCACGTTCCTCGACGTGAGCCACCAGATCGAGGTGCTCGACCTGCTCACCGACCTGAACGCCGACCGCGGCACCACCATCGTCATGGTCCTGCACGACCTCAACCTGGCCGCCCGGTACTCCGACCACCTGATCGCCATGGCCGAGGGGCAGGTGCACGCCGTCGGGGAACCGGGTGCGGTGCTCACCGACGAGACCGTGCGTACGGTGTTCGGTCTGGAGTCCAGGGTCATCCCGGACCCGGTCTCCGGCAAGCCGCTGATGCTCCCGATCGGGCGGCACCATGCGGGGACGCTGGAACCGAGCGGGTTGCCCTAGAGTCACGGAATGGACGCCCTCGGAGAAGACCTGTTCGAGGTCGCCGAGTCGCTGGCCGGGTCGATCGACGCACCCGTGACCATCGAGGACGAGCACTCCACGGTGCTCGCCTACTCCGCCGACGCCCAGACGGTCGACGACGTCCGGATCGACACGATCCTCGGCCGTCAGGTGCCCGGCCGATACCGCACGATGCTCGCCGAGGCGGGGGTCTTCGACCGGCTCCGGCGCGAGCCCGGCGTCGTCTACGCGGACCTCGGCGCCGGCAGCGTCACGCGGGCCGTGGTGGCCGTGCGCACCGGTGACGGCGCCCTCATCGGCTCGATCTGGGCCGCCCGATCCGGCCGGCTCGCCCCCCCCGAGGAGGAGACCCTGCTGGCCGCCGCGCCGGGGGTGGCCCGCCTGATCGTCGCCCACCGGGCGCGGGCGGACCGGCACCGGCGGCTGCGGAGCCGGCAGGCGCGCACCATCCTCGACGGCGGCCCGGAGGGCTTCGACATCGCCACCGAGCTCGGCCTGACCGGCCAGATCACGGTTGCCCTGGCGGCGCCCGTCGACGGCCCGGAGGTGCCCACCGGGCTCGCCGGTGCGCTGGCGATCCACCTCGACGCCCGCGGCGTTCGCGCCCTGACCGCGGAGCTGGATGCGACCGTGTGCGCGGTCCTCGCCGCCGGCGAGGAGACCGCGACCCGGGTCCTGCGCGCGTTCACGAGCACGGCGCGGGTCCGCGACCACGTGATCATCGCCGTCGGGCGCGAGGCTCCCTCCCCCGGCCAGGCGCACAGTTCCCACGCCGACGCCGTCCGGATCCTGCGCGTGCTGCGCCGCCGGCGCCGGCCCGGCGCGGTGGCGACCACGAGCGACGCGCTCGCCGACCTCGTCGCGCTGCGAACCGAAGGGCTGCTCGACGACCTGGACGGGGTCACGCCGCTGGCGAGGCTGGTCGGGTACGACGAGGCGAACGGGAGCGAGCTGGTGCCCACGGTGCGAGCGTTCCTCGACCATGGCGGGGACGTCGCCGTGGCCGCGGCCGAGCTGCACGTGCACCCGAACACGTTGCGGAACCGGCTCCGGCGCGCCGCGGACAGCTGCGACGTGGACGTGGCCGATCCCGACGCGCGGCTGGTGCTCATGCTCCAGTTCGCGCTGACGGCCCTGCGGCCGGCGTCCCAGGACTGAGCGGCGCGCGCGGCGACCTGTCCGATCGCACCGCCGCCGGCCGGGAACCCTGGCCGATCGGCCAGTCCGGGTTGCCGCGGTACCAGGCAGTGTGGAAAGCCACAGCCCAGTCGAGGAGGTCGGTGACCGTGACCAGCAGGCACCCCGAGCACGTGATCGTCATCGGAGCTGGCGCCGTCGGGCTGTCGACGGCCTGGCACCTTCAGAGGCACGGCATCGGTGTGACCGTTCTCGACCGGGCCGGCGTGGCCGCGGACTCCTCGTGGGGCAACGCCGGCTGGCTCGCCCCCGCGCTGACCCTCCCGCTCCCGGAGCCGGCCGTCCTCAGGTATGGGATTCGCGCCGTCTTCGACCCGGCTTCCCCGGTGTACGTGCCGCCGTCGGCCGACCCCCGGCTGCTGCAGTTCCTCGTCACGTTCGCCGCGCACTGCACCAAGCAGCGGTGGGAGTCGTCGATGGCCGTGTTCGCCGAGCTGAACAAGCTCGCCCTGGGCGCCTACGACGAACTGTCCGACGGCGGTGTGGCCGAGCCGGTCCGCACCGCCGAGCCGTTCCTTGCTGCTTTCGCCAACGAGGCGGACCGCCAGGTCCTCGCCGAGGAGTTCCGCTACGCCGGCGAGCACGGCGCCCCGGTCGACCACGCGTTCCTGACCGGGGACCAGGCCCGCGCCGTCGAGCCGGTCCTCGGCGAGGGTGTCCGCGCCGCGATCACCATCGAGGGGCAGCGGTTCATCGACCCGCCCCGGTTCGTGAACTCGCTCGCCGACGCGGTCCGCGCCCGCGGCGGCGCGATCATCTCCGGGTTCGAGGTCGACGAGATCCTCGACCACGGGCGCACGGGCGTCGAAGTACTCGACCGCAACGGCGCCACCCAGTCGGCCGACGCCGTCGTCCTCGCCTCCGGTGCCCGGCTGAACGCCCTGGCCCGCCGGTTCGGGGTGCGGACCATCGTCCAGGCCGGCCGTGGGTACAGCTTCACGGTGCGGCCCGACCGGCTGCCGGAGAACCCGGTGTACCTGCCCACCCAGCGCGTGGCCTGTACGCCCTTGCAGGACCGGTTCCGGGTGGCCGGGATGATGGAGTTCCGCAGGCCGGACGCGCCGCGCGATGACCGCCGGATCAGGGCGATCATCGACGCCGCCCGGCCGATGCTCACCGGCATCGACTGGGACGTGCGCGAGGAGGAATGGGTCGGCTCACGCCCGTGCACCGCCGACGGGCTGCCGCTGGTCGGTGGCACCCGGTCCCCGCGGGTGCACGTCGCCGGCGGGCACGGGATGTGGGGCATCGCCCTCGGCCCGTTGACCGGGCGGCTGCTCGCCGACCAGATGACGGGCGAACCGACCCCGGCCGTCATGGCGCACTTCGACCCGCTTCGCCGGGGCGGTAGCCGCCGCGCGCCACAGAGCGGGGCGACGACCACGGCGGGACTGCCGGCCTGAGCGCTCGGCTCAGGGCGCGGCGCCGGTGGTGATCACCAGCCGTCGCTGACACCCTCGTGCGGCTGCGGTGTCTGCGTCACGTCCCGCAGCAGCGCGACCATGTGCTCCATCGCGGTGCGTGCCTCGGGAGTGTTGAGATCGAGCTGGTACTCGTGCCCGATCGCCTCCTCCGTCGTGGTCGAGTCGAACAGGAGCAGATCGACGTCGCCGCCCGCGTCCTCGAGGGCCCCGCCATGGCCTCGGTGTGCGAGAGCAGCGGGTCATAGGGTCCAGTGGTCAGGAACGTTGGCGGATAGGTGGCACCGACGTGCCGGGGCAGCGCCGCGAAGTCGAACACCGGTGAGTTCTCGAAGTCCTTCGTCCCCGAGTACGCCCACAGGACCGTGCGCAGCAGGAAGCCCCAGGTCGGGTTCGAGGTATCCACCAGGCTCGGGTCGAACGCCCCGCTGCACAGGATCGTGCCGCGCAGCTGGTCGGCGCCGATCACGGCGGGCAGGCCGGCCTCGGCTGCGTAGGAGGGATCGGAGATCGCCAATGCCGACTGCGCGGCGATGTGCGCCCCGGCCGAGTCGCCGGCCAGGACGAACTGGTCGGGGTCCACATGGAGTTCCTCGGCGTTGGCGACCAGGTACTCCAGCGCGAGGTTGACCTGCTCGACCGGACGCGGGTAGGTCGCCTCCGGCGCCTTCGTGTACTCGATGCTCACCACCGTGTAGCCGTGTGAGGCCAGCACCGAGAGGTAGCCGACCAGCGCGTCCTTCGTGCCCGCGACGAACGCGCCACCATGGACCCAGACCACCGTCGGCAACGGTTCGGTGGTGCCGGACGGGTAGAGCACGTCGAGCCTGCCGTCCGGGCTGGAAGCGTCGTAGACGACGTCGAGGTGCTGCTCCACGTCCTCCGGCAGGTAGTCCGCGATCAGCTCGGCGCCGTCCAGCCCGTCGCTTCCGGAGTGCCGGATCAGCATCGCACCCGGCCAAGGGCTCACCTGGAACCAGAGGAACACCGCCAGCACGAGTGCGAGCAGGGCCGCCAGCACCCGCACCGGCCATCGCCACCAGCGGCGACGAACAGGTCGTTGTTGCTCCTGGCGCTCGCCCGTCTCGGCCATCGCCACATCCTGGCAGATGCCGCGTTGGCGGCACCGTCAGGCCCAGGCCGACGCCGGCCGGAAGTCGCTCGACGTTCGTGGTTGTCACGCCACGCACCCCCGGCATCGAGGTCCACCACCTACTCGACGGTCTCCGGGCACGCGGCGGGGCTGGTGCTCACCAGCACCCCCGAACTCGGCGTGCGCCGGGTGGTCGGACTCGCGCTACGGTCGCCTGACGGCCCGGGTGCGTGTGATCGGCGCCAGTGTTAGGTTCGGGGCGAACTTCGAAGGAGAGGTGACGCTGTGTATCTAACCCCCTCCGACACGGAGAAGCTGCTGCTGAGCGTCGCGGGCATGATCGCCCGGGACCGCCGGGAGCGTGGCGTCCGTCTGAACTACCCCGAGTCGGTGGCGCTGCTGTCTTGCTGGGTCCTCGAGCGGGCCCGCGAGGGCGCAATGGTGGCCGACCTCATGAACGACGGCCGGCACGTACTCAGCCGGGACGAGGTCATGGAGGGGGTCGCCGAGATGATCTCCGACGTCCAGGTCGAGGCCACCTTTCCGGACGGGCGCAAGCTGGTCACGATCACGGAGCCGATCCAATGATCCCCGGGGAGGTCCGCATCGGGGGCGCGCCGGTCGAGTGCAACGCCGGACGAGCCCGCCGTTCCATGGTCGTGGTCAATGACGGCGGCCGGCCGATCCAGATCGGCTCGCACCTGCACCTACCCGATGCGAACCCCGCGCTGAGTTTCGACCGGGAGCTCACGCAGGGCTTCCGCCTGGACATCCCGGCGGGGACGTCGGTGCGGCTGGAACCCGGCGTGAGCCGAACCGTCGACATCGTCGCACTCGGGGGCCGGGGCCACGTCCCCGGCCTGCAAGTACGTGGCATCGACAGTGATCTGCCCACCCACCGGCGCGAACCCAAGCGGGTGGTGCCGTTCGGCACACCCGGCACGCACGTCGAGGATCCACACCGGGCGGGGGCGGTGCGCGCCCGGGTCAGCGGCGAACCGGCCGACCGGTCAACGGCACCACCTGGAGCGGTGGAACACGAGCCGACACCCGAGCAGGAGACACCGTGAGCCGGGTCGACCGCCGTGAGTACGTCCAGATGTACGGACCGTCCGTGGGGGACCAGGTGCGCCTCGGCGACACCGACCTCTGGCTGGAGATCGAGCAGGATCTCAGTGGTGGCGGCGACGAGTCGACCTTCGGTGGTGGGAAGACCATCCGCGAGTCGATGGGGCAGGGCACCACCACCCGCGACCAGGGCGCCCTCGACCTCGTCATCACGAACGTCGTGGTGCTGGACCACTGGGGCATCGTGCGCGCGGACGTCGGCGTCAGAGACGGTCGCATCGTCGCCGTCGGCAAGTCCGGCAACCCGGACGTGATGGACGGCGTGCACCCGGACCTGCAGATCGGCCCGAGCACCGACGTGATCGCGGGCGAGGGCAAGATCCTGACCGCGGGCGCCATCGACACCCACGTGCACTTCCTCAGCGAGATCGAGATGCTCGAGGCGCTCGCAACCGGCACCACCACGGTGATGGGGGGCGGCACGGGACCGACCGAGGGGTCCAAGGCCACCACCGTCACCCCGGGCGCCTGGTCCCTGGCGATGATGCACCGCGCGCTCGACCACATCCCGCTGAACGTCATCCTGTTCGGCAAGGGCAGCACCGTGAGCGCGGAGGCGCTCCGGCAGGAAGCGCTGGCCGGGGCCGGCGGCTACAAGGTCCACGAGGACTGGGGTGCCACCCCGGCCGCGATCGATGCTGCCCTGCGTGCTGCCGACGAGTTCGGACTGCAGGTGGCGTTGCACGCCGACAGCCTGAACGAGACCGGCTACGTCCAGCACACGATGGACGCCATCGCGGGGCGCGGGATCCACGTGTTCCACTCCGAGGGCGCAGGCGGCGGGCACGCTCCCGACATCATCGTGGTGGCGAGTGAGCCGAACGTGCTGCCGGCCTCGACGAATCCGACGTTGCCGCACACCGTCAACACGGTCGCGGAGCACCTGGACATGCTGATGGTGGTCCACCACCTGAACCCCCGAGTGCCTGAGGACCTGGCATTCGCCGAGTCGCGGATCCGCGGGACCACGATGGCGGCCGAGGACATCCTGCAGGACATGGGTGCCATCTCGATCACGTCCTCGGATGCCCAGGCCATGGGCCGCATCGGCGAACTGGTGTGCCGTACCTGGCAGGTGGCGCACGTGATGAAGGCGCAGCGGGGTCCGTTGAGCTCGTCCCTACCGGCCGACAACGAGCGCGCCCGCCGGTACGTCGCGAAGTACACGATCTGCCCGGCCGTGGCGCACGGCATCGATCACGAGGTCGGGTCGATCGAGGCCGGCAAGCTGGCCGACCTGGTGTTGTGGGACCCGGCCTTCTTCGGCATCCGGCCGTCGGCGGTGATCAAGGGCGGTGCCATCGTCTCCGCCCCGCTCGGTGACCCCAACGGGGCGGTCCCGATGCCGCAACCGGTGTTCCTGCGACCCACCCTGCCCGGTGCGCCCGGTTCGGCGCCGCACCTGGCCACCAGCTTCGTGTCACCGGCGGCGATCGAGGACGGCCTCGCCGACCGCCTGGGCCTGCGCCGTCGCCTGACGGCGGTGCGCCCCACCCGCGACGTGACGAAGGCGGACATGCCCAACAACCAGGCACTGCCGGCGCTGGAGGTGGACCCGGAGACGTTCGCGATCACGATCGACGGTGACCTGGTCCGGCCGAACCCGGTGGACGTGGTGCCGCTCGCGCAGCGCTACCTGATGTTCTGAGCGCGCGATGACCGCTGAGCTGGGAGTCCTGCTGCTCGCCGACGCACGGTTGCCGACCGGCGGGCACGCGCATTCCGGTGGCCTGGAACCGGCCCTGGCCGCGGGACTGACCGCCGCCCAGGTGCCCGACTACATCACCACCCGGCTGCGCACGGTGGGCCTGGTCGAGGCCGCCGCCGCGGTCCTGGCGCTGCGGTCGGCTCGGACCGACCCGGACCGCCTCGGTGCCGTGCAGGAGGCGCTCACGGCGCGGACCCCGAGCGCCCCGCAGCGCCACGCGTCCGGCCTGTTGGGCCGGGGTCTGGTCCGGCTGGCGGAGCGCCTCTGGCCGGAGAACCCGGCGGTACGGGCGCTCGGCGGCCTGGGTCTGGCCCCACTGCGCCCGGTTGTGCTCGGTGTGGTGGCGGCCGCCGTCGGGATGGACGAAGTGCAGGTGGCCCGCGCCAGCCTGTACGACGACGCGCAGACGGTGGCGGCCGCGGCCCTCAAGCTGCTGCCGGTGGACCCCACCGAGGCGACCCGGTGGCTGTTGCGGGCCGAGCCCACCATGACCGACATCATCACCAGGGCGATCAGGGTCACCTGCCCGGACGATCTCCCCGCCGTCACCGCGCCACTGATCGAACAGTGGTCACTCGAGCACCATGGACGAACCAGGAGGATTTTCGTTGCCTGAGCACACCCACACCCATGAGTCCCCGGAGCACACCCCGCACGGCCGGGCCCGGGACACCCGGCCCCTGCGGCTCGGCGTGGCCGGCCCGGTCGGCACCGGCAAGAGCACGCTGATCGCCACGCTGTGCCGGCAGTTGTCCGGCCGGCTGCAGATCGCCGTGGTCACCAACGACATCTACACCGACGAGGACGCCCGCCTGCTCCGCGCGGCCGGGGTGCTGCCCGTCGAGCGGATCCGGGCGGTGGAGACCGGGGCCTGCCCACACACGGCCATCCGGGACGACGTGACGCCGAACCTGATCGCCGTCGAGGACCTGGAACGGGAGTTCGCACCGCTGGACCTGGTCATCGTGGAGAGTGGCGGGGACAACCTGACCGCCACGTTCAGCCCCGCGCTCGTGGATGCCCAGATCTTCTGCCTGGACGTCGCCGGCGGCGGGGACGTGGCTCGAAAGGGCGGCCCGGGCATCGAGCGGGCTGATCTGCTGATCATCAACAAGACCGATCTCGCCCCGTACGTCGAGGTCGATGTGGAGCAGATGGTCAGCGATGCCGGCGCCGTGCGGGACGGCCTGCCCGTGCTGGCACTCAGCCACCACGATCCCGCCTCGGTGGACCGGCTCTGCGCGTGGGTGGAGGCGGTGGTGGCCGAGTACCGGCAGGGCGGCCACGTCGCCCGTGATCCCGGCCCGATGGCCCCGCACTTCCACGCCGAGGACGAGCACACACACGCCCATGACGAACATGAGCACGTGCACGGGTGAGCCGACCGGCACCGGCGCGGATCGCCGTCGACGTCGCTGACGGGAGGGCACGCATCGGCCGGCTCGATGCCAGCCAGTTCCTCCGGCCCCGGCTGCTCGGCGTGCGGGGCCGCCGGGCGGAGGTCGCGCTGATCGGAGCGTGCGCGATGCTGCTGGCCGGCGACGACCTGCGGATCGACATCGACGTCGGCCCCGGCGCCCACCTGGTGCTGGTCGAGCCCTCCGGGACCGTGGCCTACAACGCCCGCGGTGGCGACGCGCACTGGAGCGCCCAGGTCCGGTTGGCCGACGGCGCCCGCCTCACCTGGGCAGCGGCGCCGTTCGTGCTGGCGCAGGGCGCGCACGTGCACCGGCACACCGACCTCGACCTGGCCCTGGGTGCGCGGGCACTGCTGCGGGAGGTGCTGGTGTTCGGACGCAGCGGCGAGGTCGGCGGAGCGCTGCGCGCGGCCCTGCGCGCGAGTTACGACGGCACCCCGCTCCTCGTCGAGGACCTGGACCTGCACGGCGGTGACCACGGGCTGCGCACGGCCCCCGGTGTGCTCGGCGAAGCGCGCGTGCTCGCCACCCTGGCAGTGCTGGGGCTGACGCCCGATGAGGTCACGGATCGGCATACGACCACGCTCGCCGGCCCCGGCGCACTGGTGCGGGCGATCGCGAGCGAGGCTCACCTGGCCGAGGATGCTCTCGCCGCCACCTGGCAGCGCTGGCGCACCGCCGTGGAACTCTGACTCACCAGGACTTCCGCCAACCTCGCAGGCTGCGAGGTCCGCACGCGCCCGCGACACGAGGCCGTCGAGCGGCGGCCCGCACCGGTCCAGGCCTCAGTCCACCAGGCGGCGGGCGGTGAAGCTGTCCGTGATGAGCACGTCGATCCATCCGCCGCGCGCCGCTGCCCGGATGGCCTCGAACTTGCGCGGCCCCCCGGCCACCCCGATCTTGCGGGGTATGGCCCGCAATGCGTCGGCGCTGATACCGAGGATCCGATCGTGCAGGTCGGTCTCCACGAGGGCGCCGTCCGCGTCGAAGAAGCGCAGGCAGACATCCCCGACGGCACCGGCGGTCCGCAGCGCGTCCAGGTCCGCGGTGGGCAGTGCGTTCCCGGAGGACACCAGCAGCGGCGAGGGCTGCACGGACCCGATGCCCACCAGGACGACGCTCAGCGAGGACCAGGCGGCGGCGACGTCGGAGATGTAGGGGTCGGCGAGCAGCGCGTCCCGCACCGCCGAGGAGGAGACCACGCCGGGTGCCGGGAAGTACAGGCCGGTCCCGCCGGTGACCTGGGCGAGCCTGTCGGTGAGCCGGGTGGCCTGCACCTGCACCCGTGGGTTCCCCACCCCGCCGAGCACCTGCACCACCACGTCGGCGGTGCGGGTGGCCCGCGGCGACATCGCCTCGACCACGGCCAGCAGGGACGCGGACCAGGACGAGATGCCCACCCGCTCGGCCCCGATCAGGGTGGTCTCCAGGTAGGCCGCGCCGGCGCCGCCGATGGCCGCGAGCACCGCGGAGTCGTCGTCGGTGGACGGCCCGGCCACCACCACGTCGCTCAGGCCGTACTGGTCGCGGACGGCCTCCTCCAGCTCGGAGAACACCCCGGGTGGGGGCACCACGACGGTGCGCACGATGCCGATCGAGACGGCCTCCTTCAGGAACCGGGACACCCTCGACTGGGAGATGTGCAGCCGGTCGGCGATCTCCGGCTGGCGCAGCCCCTGCTCGTGGTACATCCGCGCGATCTTGACGAGCAGGGACATCCGATCGCTCGAGACGCGGCCCGCGCCGCCGGGTCCGGAAGACATGGCGTGAACACTACTGCCCGTGGTCATCGGCGCTCAGTAGGACGTGAACAGGGCCTGCTGAACGAGCCGCAGCGCGGTGATCGAGTCGTGCCGCGACTGTGCCTCGACCACACCGGCCACGTCGAGCTTGTCCAGGCCCCGTTCCACCGCCTTGAGGAAGTCGATGGCCAGGTCAGCGGCGGCCACGGAGTCCTCCCGGAACGGGAACTGGTCGAGCTGCCACACGCCCGCCCAGTTGTTGCGGCGCAGCGTGTAGAAGAACTCGAACAGCTCGATCGGATGCACCGTGCCGGCGATCATGTCGTCGTCCCAGCCCCGCAGGTTGTCGTTGACGTCCATCCCGAACAGGCGCCCGTAGTCGATCGCGAGCTGCGCCGAGTCCGCCGGGGACTCGCCGCCGAACAGGGCGTGCCCGAAGTCCAGCAGGATGCCCACGTTCGGCAGTCCGATCCGCTCGATGCCGAGCAGAGTGCGCGAGACCGAGTCGAAGCTCATGTGCACGCGCGGCTCCCGCGGCTTGTACTCGATCACGAACTTCAGGTCCGGGTTCTCGCTCGCGAGCGCGCCGACGCCGTCGAGCGAGGCCTTCCAGAGCGCGCCGTGGTCCACCTGGAACGGGTAGTCCCAGCCGTCCTGGCCCGGCCAGAGCTTGACGTAGTCGGCGCCGAAGTGGCGCACCACGTCCGCGGCCTCGGTGACGAGTTCGTGGGTCAGCCGACGCACGCCCGGGTCCGGGTTCGTGAACGACCCCTTCGCGAACGCCCGGGTGTAGATCTCCGGCGTGATGCCGATGACGTCCAGCCCGGCCGTCGTCAGTGCGGTGCCCACCTGCTCGTTGCTGAAGTCGCCGCCGAAGAACGGGTAGTTCAGGTCCACGACGGACAGGTCCCGCACCTGCCCGGCGAGGTCGATCGCGTCCAGGATGGTGCGTGGTTCGCCGTAGCCGTCGGTGGCGTAACGGTCCACGTAGGTGGCGAAGTGCCAGATGCCCGCGCCGTAGCGTTGGTTGCTCATGGGTCTCCTCAGGTGGTGGTGGGGACTGCGGTGATGCCCGACGGCGTAGCGCGAGCCAGGCGGACGGCTCGCCGCCACGCCTCGCGGCGCGGGCCGGCCCGGTCGGCCGGGATGGCCGGGGTGAAGGTGGTCGCGGGCGCGTCCGGCGGGACCCTCAGGCCGAGGGTCTCGGCCGCCAGCAGACCGGCTCCGCACGCCGAGAGCGAGTCCCGGGCGCCGCGGTGCACCCGGCGGCGGCTGACGTCCGCCTGGAGCTGCATCAGCCAGTCGTCGGAGGACGGGCCGCCGTCCACGAGCACGTCGGTGACCGGGCCGGCGGTGTCCGCGGCGGCGAGCACGTCCTCCACCTGGTGCGCGATCGACTCGGCACCCGCCCGGGCGAGGACGGCGGCGTCGGTGCCGAGATCGAACCCGGTCAGGATCGCACCGGCGCCCGGATCCCAGTACGGCGCGCCGAGGCCGGCGAACGCGGGTACCAGGTGCACGCCGTGGTCGGCCGGGGCGGTCCGGGCCAGTGCCGCCAGGTCCGGGACCGGCCGTCCGAGCAGTCGCGAGAGCCAGGCCATGGTGGCCCCGGTGGCGAGGATGTTGCCCTCGAACGCGAGTCGGTGCGGAGCATCGCCCAACTGCCACGCGATCGTGCCGACGAGCCCGGGCGGGATCTGCCCGTCACCGGCCAGCAGCCCCATCACCGAGGACCCGGTCCCGTAGGTGACCTTCACCGCGCCGGGTTCACGCACGCCGTGGGCGTAGAGGGCGGAGTGGGAGTCGCCGAGCACGGCGTGGATCCGGGCGCCGCCGAACTCGGCGATCGGGCGGGTCGGCTCGGTGGAGGCGACCACGCGCGGCAGCACGGCGGCGGGCACGCCGAAGATCTCCAGCAGGTGCTCGTCCCAGCCGCCGGTGGCCAGGTTCAGCAGCTGGGTGCGGCTGGCGTTGCCGATCTCGATCCGGTGCTCGCCGGTGAGGGCGTGGACGAGCCAGGAGTCCACGGTGCCGGCGGCGATCTCGCCACGGGCACTGCGGGAGCGATCCGGGTCCACCCGGTCGAGCAGCCAGGCGAGCTTGAGCGCGGAGAACATCGGGTCGATGGGCAGCCCGCTGCGTTCGCGCACCTGTTCCTCGTGCCCGGCGAGACCGGCGGCCGCGGTTGCGGTGCGCCGGTCCTGCCAGCCGAGCATCGGACCGAGCGGCGCCCCGGTCCGGGTGTCCCACAGCAGCGCGGACTCGCGCTGGCTGCTCAACCCGAGGCCGAGCACGGGCGCGTCGACCCGGTCGAGCAGCTCGGCCACGGCCGAGCGCACCCCGGCGAGGATCTCGGCGGCGTCCTGCTCCACCCAGCCCGGCCGCGGGTGCGACTGACCCACCGAGGTGGTGACGGACGCGATCAGGCGACCTGCGCCGTCGAGCGCGATCGCCTTCGTCGCGGACGTGCCCTGATCGATGGCGACGATCACGCCCGGCCCGGCTCCGCCGTCGGGCATCGGCCCATTGCTCATACCGCGAGCGCCTCCCGCGCGGCGGCTGCGATCGCGGGCGCGGTGAGGCCGAAGTACTCGAGCAGCATGTCGGTGCTTCCCGTCGGCGCGAAGTCGGACAGGCCCAAGGTTCTCACCACCGGGCCGCCACCCTGTGCGGCCACGGTGAGCGCGACGGCAGCGCCCAGGCCGCCGGAGATGTTCGCCTCCTCGGCGGTGACGATCGCCCCCGTCTGTGCGGCGGCACGGATGGCCTCGACGTCCAGCGGGGCGATGTAGGCAGCGTTGAGCACACGCGCCTCGATCCCGTCGGCGGCCAGCAGGTCGGCTGCGGCTAAGGTCCGGGAGACCAGGGTGCCGGCGCCGATCAGGGTGACGTCGGCGCCCTCACGCGCGAGCTGGAACCGACCGCGCTCGAGACGGTCGCCGGGCGCGGTGACGTCCGGGACCTTGTAGCGACCGACCCGGATATAGGTCGGGCGTGGATCCGCGGCGGCCTGGCGCACGGCCTGGCGGGTCTGGTGCCGGTCCGCTGGGACCACGATGTCCAGGCCCGGCAGGGCACGCAGCCAGGACAGGTCCTCGACCGAGTGGTGCGTGGGGCCGAGCTCGCCGTAGGCCATACCGGGACTCATCCCGCAGAGGATCACGTTGTGGGCGCTGTAGACGACGTCGGCCTTGACCTGCTCGAGGGCACGGCCGGTGAGGAAAGGGCCCGCGGCGCAGACGAATGGGATCAGGCCCGCGGCAGCGAGTCCCGCACCCACGCCCACCATGTTCTGCTCGGCGATGCCGACGTTGATGAGGCGGTCGGGGAACTCCTGCCGGAACGCGACCAGGTTCGAGGAGCCCACCGAGTCGTTGCATACGGCGACCACCCGCTCGTCAGCGCGGGCCCTCTCGATCAGTTCATCGGCGAACGCGGCGCGGTTGTCGTAGGTGGCGGCTGTAGCGGCCTCGGCGAGGGTCATGCCAACTCCTTCAGGGCGAGCGCGATCTGATCAGGGCTGGGCACCTTGTGGTGCCACTCCACGCGGTCCTCGATGAAGGAGACGCCCCTGCCTTTGATGGTGTTGGCGATGACCGCGACGGGTCGGGTGCCCGCCGCGGGGGCGAACGCGGCGAGGAGCGCGGTGTGGTCGTGGCCGTCCACCTCGCGCACCTCCCAGCCGAACGCGGCGAGCTTGTCCGCCAGGGGGTCGAGCGCGTTGGTCTCCTCGGTGCGGTCGCCCTGTTGGAGCCGGTTGCGGTCGATCACCAGGGTCAGGTTCGCCAGGCGGTAGTGGGCCGCGGACATGAGCGCCTCCCAGTTGCTGCCCTCCTGCATCTCCCCGTCCCCGCACACCACGAAGACCCGGCTGTCGTGGCCGAGCAGACGGGCGCCGAGGGCCTCCCCGACAGCCACGGGTAGCCCGTGCCCGAGGGGGCCGGTGTTCGTCTCGACGCCGGGCACCTTGACGCGGTTCGGGTGTCCGTTCAGCGGCGAGTGGGGACCCATGAACGTGTCCAGCGCGGCGGGGTCGAAATAGCCCGAGAACGCGAGCGTGGAGTACAGGGACGCGGCGCAGTGGCCCTTGCTCAGGATGAACCGGTCGCGGACCGGGGCGTCGGGCCGGGCCGGGTCGATCCGGAGGACCCCGAAATAGAGCGTGGCGAGGACGTCCGTGACGGAGAAGTCGCCGCCGATGTGGCCGGCCTGCGCCCTACCGATCATGGCGAGAACGGATCGCCGGATCAGTCGGGACTGCTCTGCCAGGACCGCGGCACGTTCAGCCGGCGAACCCGTCTCGACGACGTCGCGCACCACACGCCAAGCACTCACCTGCTGGGAGTCGGTCACCAACACTGCGCTACCTCGCATATCTATTCATACAAGAATGAATCTGCTCAAGCATGGCACGCCGATCCCTGCGGCGTCCACCGGGCTTGGCCGGACGGCGGCCGGATCTCCGCCTGGGTGCGGTCAGGACGAGCCCATGCGGGCGTGCCGCGCGATCTTGTGGAACATGTCCTCCAGCAGCCAGCGGGTGTCATAGGACTCCGCTACCAGGACGTTCCGGGCTCCCCCATGACTGACGTCGGTCGACCCGTCATCGGCGAACACCGGGGCGGGCCGGGACGAGAAGTGCGCGCTGTTCGGGTTCAGGATCAAGCCGATCGCCGGGGAGTCTCCGAGCGAGCGGTGCTCGATCGGGGTCGCGTGGTGAGTCGCGTTCCACTCATGCAGCTGGTCCACCAGGTATCGCCCGAGCCGGCCGTGCGGCGCGACCCGTTCCTCCAGCTCGGCGTAGCCGACGGACACCTGCCGGTAGATCGAGCTCGGCACCTGCCACACCGGCAGCCGCGACGCCATCACCACATTGGCTGACTCGATGTCATTGGAGAGGTTGAACTCGACCTTCGGCTCCAGGGGATAGATCGGGTCGTAGTAGTGGTGTCCGCCGATCCAGATCACAACCGTGTCGGTGTCCTGGATGCTGGGATCCAGCAGCAGCGCGCTCGCCATGTCCGTCAACGGCCCGAGGAACGCCACGTAGAGCGGCCCATCTCCCCCGGCGTGCGCCTCCTCGATGATCATCCGAGCACCCGGGGAATCGACCGCCGTGCTCACGTCCGGGATGGCCCGGCCAGCGCCGTTCGCCACCGGCACCTCGTGATCGAGCGCGAGCAGCTCGAGGATCAGGTCGATCTCGTCCCGGGAGTCCTCCATGCTGCGCGGCGATCTCACCGTGCCGAAGTGCGCGGCCACCAGGCCACGGACGTCGATGGTCGGCGAGAGCAGGGCATGCACGATCGCGAACTGATCATCCGCCTCGTTCTTCGCGTCGGTGTTGATGATCGCGCGGTGCCGTCGGGGCGATCCGATGGGTCGGGTCTGCGCCATGTGTCACGTTTCCTTTGATCTCTAGCCCTTGACCGCTCCGGCCAGGGCGCCGTTGACGAAGTAGCGCTGGAACGTCAGGTAGACGACCAGCACCGGGATGATGGTGATCACGATGAACGCGTTGAGTTCGCCGTAGTCACTCGAGAACTGCGAGTTGAAGCTCTGGATGGCCAGTGGCACGGTCCACGAGTCCTGCCGTTGCAGGAGCGTGGTCGCCATCGGGTATTCGTTCCAGGTCGCCACGAAGTCCAGGATGAGCAGGGCCGCGAGCGGAGCGCGGGCCAGTGGGAGGATGACGCTGCGGAAGATCCGAAAGGTGCTCGCGCCGTCGATGCGCGCGGCCTCCTCCAGATCGTCCGGGATGGCTGAGAAGAACCCGAACAGAACGAACGTCTGGTACGGGAGCCCGAATGCCAGATATGGGAACAGGAGACCGAGCCAGCTGTTGAGCAGGTCCAGTTCGAGCATCAGGGCGAACAGCGGGCCCAGGGCGATCTGCACGGGGATCATGGCCCCGAGCGCGATGATCCCGGTGACGACGAGGTTGAACCGGAACCGGATGCGGGCGAGCGCGTAGGCGGCCAGCGCGGAGACGGCCAACCCCAGAGGCACCTTGACCACGGTGATCAGTGCCGAGTTCAACCCGGTGGTGACCAGGTTCCCCCGGTCGATGGCATCCGCGTAGTTGCCCCACTCCCAGATCGCCGGGAGCGCCCAGGCCGGGTTCGCGTTGATGTCCGCCGGAGACTTCACAGAGGTCAGGAAGACGAACAGGAACGGCGCCACCCAGATCAGCGCACCGAGGAGGAGGCCGAGCGTGAGCAGGGCACGGCCGAGATGGAATCCACCGCGCCGGCCGGTCGTCGAAGCGTTGCCGGGCAACGGGTCGCGGCGTCCCCAGGACGACTGCACCCGGGATCGTTGCGCCGAACCAGGCAGTTGCGAGGTGGTCATCGTCCACCTCCCCGCAGGCTCCGCATGTTCCAGAGCATGTAGGGCACGACGATCAGCAGGGTCACCAGGAGCAGGATCGTGGCGAGCGCGTTGCCCTGCCCGAAGTTGTGGTTGCCGAAGGATTGCGTGTAGGACCACAGGGCCAAGACCTGTGTCGACTGGGCCGGGCCACCGCCGGTCATGCCGACGATGAGGTCGAACACCTTCAGGGCGTGGATGATCGTCAGGACCAGGACCACGAGAGTGGTGGGGCGCAGTGACGGCAGCGTGACGGCGCGAAAGACCTGCCACCTGTTGGCCCCGTCGACGCGGGCCGCGTCGACGAGTTCGGTCGGTACCGACTGCAGCCCCGCCAGATACAGGACCATGTTGAAGCCGGCCACCTGCCACACGAACGCCACGAACACCGAGTAGAGGGCGAAGCTCGGGGTACCGAGCCAGTTCTGCGCCCACGACCCGAGGCCCACCGCCTCGAGTACCTGGTTGAGAAGGCCGACCGTGGGGTTGTAGATCCACTTCCACACGGTGGCCACGGCGATCGGCGCGAGCACGTTGGACACGTAGAAGATGGAGCGCAGCACACCGCGGCCGCGCATCGGACGATTGAGCGCGATCGCCAGTCCGAGGCCGAGGGTCGTCGGCACCACCACCGACAGAGCGGTCCAGATGATGGTGTTCGTGAAGGCCGTGCCGAAGACCGGGTCCTTCGTGAACACCCGGATGTAGTTGTCCAGACCGACGAAGATCTGCTCCGAGAGCTTGAACCCGTCCCAGGAGAAGAAACTGAGGCGGATCGCATCCAGGATCGGATAGACCAGGAACGCCCCGTACAGCACGAGCGCAGGGGCGAGATAGGGCAGCGCCGAGCGGAATCCACCCCGTTTCATCCGCTTGCCCGCTCGCGCTTCTCGAACGACTGTGGTCATGCGTGAGTCACCTCCAGTCCTGCGGGCGGGCCCGGCAGGCCGAGCCCGCCCGCTTCGGACGATCAACGAGCGTCAATGAAGTCCTGGAGGGTCGACCCGGCGTCGGCCGGGTCGATGTCGCCGGTGAGCACCGAGTTCTGCACCCGCCAGTACTCCGTGGTGACGTCCAGCGGGAGCGCCTGGTCGTTGTTGACATAGCTGCCGGTGGCCTCACCGGCAAGCTCGGCGACCACGGCGTTCAGCGGGTTGTCCGCGGAGACGGGCACGTTGACGTTGACGGACCGGGCGCCGAAGACTCCGGCGATCTCGCTCTGGGACTCCTCCGAACTGACGAAGTCGAGGAACGCCATGACCTCGTCCGGGTGCTCGGTGTTCGGGCTGACGTACAGGGCCTCGCTGAGCCCGTAGAGCCGGCCCGTGTCCGTGGGGAAGGCGAAGATCCCGATCTCCTCCACGTCCACGCCGTTGTCGACCATCTGGGCGTTGAACCAGTCCCCCTCGTAGGCCATGGCAGCGTCACCGGTGTAGAAGAGTTGGGAGGACTGGAGGTTGTCGATCCCGAGGTAGCCCTCGTTGAAGTAGTTGTCGCCCCACGTCTTCAGCTCGGCGAACGCTTCCTCCACGCAGGCCTCGGCTCCCCAGTCACCCTCGAGTGCGAGCAACGTGTCCATGGTGTCCGCGCCGCACGACGTCTCGAGCAGGGAGTCCAGGAAGCGCATGACATGCCAGTTGACGGTGCCACCGAACTCGATCGGCGTCACGCCCTGCGCGCTGAGCGTCTCGGCCACCTCGACGAAGGCGTCGTAGGTCTCGGGCACCTCGAGGCCGGCCTGCTCGAACAGGTCCTTGTGGTAGTAGATGAACTCACCGGCAGAGGTCCAGGGCACCCCGTCGTACTGTCCGTACTGAGTGATCGCACCCATCGTGGCCCCGTCGAAGCGTTCCTCCCAGCCGTACTCCGCGTACGCGTCGGTCAGGTCCATGCTCGCTCCGAGCCCGACGAACTCCCCGCCGAGGCCGTACCCGGTCCACATGAAGTAGATGTCCGGCGCCCCGGACGTGCCGACGCTGGTTCGCAGTGCTTCCTTGTGCTGATCGGTGGCGCGAGTCTCGAGATTGATCGTGACGCCCTCGTTGGCACTCTCGAACTCCTCGATCAGCGCGTCGAACGCGGCAACCTCGCTCTCCTCCGGAGTGAGCATCCACCACGTGATCTCGACGGAGTCGTCAGAACCCCCGCCGGAAGATCCGGAGCAACCGGCCAGGAGTAGCGCCGCAGCGGTGGCGCCGATGACCAATGGGCGTGCTTGTCGAAACTTCATCCTCGAAGTCCAATCTGTGTTGGGGATGGGTTGGGGGTGTTGTCCCTGTTCGGCCGAACGGGGGGAGGTGGTTGCTCTCAGGACGCCACCTGACAGATGAAGACGGCCGGGCCCTCGCCGTCGTGGGGTATGACACGGTCCTCGGGTCGGCGGTGGCCCTCGGCGAGCTGTGCGCCGGTTCGCGGGTCCACCACCCGGTAGGGCAGTGGGATGTCGTTGTCCTCGGCGAGCAGTACCGGGCCACCCATCTCGTTGTAGAAGATCGCCAGCCGGCCCGGGACAGTGAGCGCCCGCCGCTGGATAGCCTGGGTCCAGTCAGGTGCCATGTCCGTGAAGGGCAGCCCGGCGAGCACCGTGCGGACCAGTCCCACGTACGCCGAGCCCTCGAAGTCGAGAGCCTCGCGCCAGCCCGCGCCGGGAGCGCTGAAGAAGTCGCTGTGACCAGCCTCGTCGGCCGCCAACTTCCACTGCCACAGACTTCCGGCGCCGTAGAAGACGCCCATCGTGCCGCCGGCACAGAGGTTGGACCAGGCCTCGTGCCCCTGCCACCAGCCCGAGGCCAGTCCGGTACGGCCGGTGTTCTCATAGCTGGGCTCGCCGTTGGCGACGCCCTTCGCCGGTAGGTTGCGCCACTGGTCCGCGACCCGCTCCGGCACGTGCTCACCACCGTGCCCGGTCTGGCTCCACTGGAAGTCCAACCAGTGCGCGTCCTGGTGCGCGTCGTTGCGTGCGTGCGGACGGTAGTGGATGCCGCACGGCTGCCCGTAGGCGTCCCACTCCTCGACCTCGCGGCCTCCCGCCTCGATCTGGGGCTCTGTGCCGGCACCGTCCGCACCCACGAGGTAGATCGCCGGCCCGGCACCGTACCGGGCCACGAGAAACCGGCAGTAGCGGGCGTAGTCGGCCGGGGGCACCAGCGGCCCGGCCGCCCGCAGACCCTTCCAGCCGAACCCGTGGAAGACCGGTTGCAACACCGGCACGATGCCGTGCCGACGCAGGGTGGCGACGATGGCATCGAGGGTCCGGAAGTAGTCGATGTTCACCTGCTCCAAGCGACCCTCCCTCAGGTCCTCGAAGCCGACGTCGAATCCGCCGGGCAACGTGCGCTCACGTGGACCTCGGGCATCCATGTCCGGCTGCACGCTCATCAGCAGCACGGCATTGAAGCCCTTACCACTGCGGTCGCGTGCGTAGGTCTCGACATCCGGCAGGGTCGCGCGCCAAGGCAACGCCCATGCGGTGTCGGCGGCGATGAGATCCGGAGCCCCGTTCGGGTGGACCACGTTCCGTCCACCCTCCGACATCCGCCAGAAGCCGCTCCGGTAGAACTCGAGCGGCTCGTCGGCAGGATGGCCGGTGACATCGAACGACCCCGACGCCGGTTCGACCGAGATCCCCTTCGGGGCCACGGCCCGCCACGTCCATGTTCCGGTGGTGCCGGGGGCGGCGAACCGAACACGCCACGAGTTGCCGCCGTCCCAGAACGCGGGCCGGATGAGGAGCTCGCCGCTCTCGTGGCGGAACTCGGCGAACACGTCGACATCGGTGTAGGCATTCGTCCATCGACCATCGAGACGCAACTCGAGCTCGACCTCCCGCCACACGGCGACGGCCCCGTCTGCCTCGGTCACACTGGCACCTTCCTTGGTGTCTTGCATATCTATTCATGCGTAGTTCTTCTTGCACGAAGATAGCGCGCGCATCTGTTGCGGTCAACGCTCACTGCCATCGCGCCACCCCTTGCGCATCTCGGCTAATGCCATTAGCTTTACGGGTATGGACATTAACCAAGCCGAGATCCACCACCTCGCCCGACCAGAGGGCAGGCTCGCCTACACCGTGACCGGTACCGGGCCGCTCGTCATCGCCGTCCCCGGGATGGGCGACCTGCGCTCCGCCTACCGCGACCTCGCGGGGCCGCTCACCGAGGCCGGCTACCGCCTCGCCGTCATGGACCTGCGCGGTCACGGCGATAGTGACACCACGTTCACCACGCACGGCGACGCCGTGACCGGCGCCGACATCCTCGCCCTCGCCGACGAGCTCGGCGAGCCGGCGATCGTGATCGGCAACTCGATGAGCGCCTCCGCGGCGGCGTGGGCCGCCGCCGAGCGTCCGGACGCCGTCGCCGGCATGGTCCTGGTCAGCCCGCTCCTGCGCGAGCCGATCAGCAACCGGTTCGCCCAGGCCGCCATGCGGGTGCTCTACCGCGTGATGTTCGCGCGTCCGTGGGGTGCCGCGTTCTGGGGCGCCTACTACGCCGGCCTCAACAGGGTGACGAAGGCGCCGTGGCTCGACGAGCACGTGCGCGCCATCCGCAGCAGCCTCCGCGAGCCGGGCCGGCTGCGCTCGCTGCGCCACCTGGCCGTGCAACTGAACCACTCGGAGGTCGAGGTGCGGCTGCCCGAGGTCTCCGCGCCCGCACTGGTCCTCATCGGCGACCACGACCCGGACTTCCGCTCCCCCGCCGACGAACTCGCCTGGGCCACTGCCGCGATCGACGCCGAGGGCACGCTGATCGCCGACGCGGGCCACTATCCGCACGCCCAGCGCCCCGACCTCGTGGCACCTGCGACGCTGTCCTTCCTGTCCAAGGTCCGTCCGACCGCCCAGAACCCGGGCTCCCAGACGACTGGCGGCACCGTTGCCTAGGGCCGGCCTGAGCAGGAAGGCCCTGACCGAGACCGCCCTCGCCATCATCGACGAGGGCGGGCCCCGGGCCTTCGACAACCTCACCCTGGCCGCGGTCGCCGCCAAGCACGGCGTCTCGACGCCGAGCCTGTACAAGCACGTCGGTTCGCTGGCGGACCTGCGGCGGGACGTCGCTCTGGAGTCGGTCCGCGCCTTCACCCGAGCGCTCAGCCGGGCGACCGTCGGGCGCGCCGGAGCGGACGCCGTCGTCTCCCTCGCGGAAGGTATGCGCGCCTTCGCGGAAGGAACGCCCGCCCGGTACCTTGCCGCCCAGCACGCCGGCGATCCGGACGAGCCCGCGGATGCCGCGATCATCGAGGCGAGCGCAGAGACCTTCGAGGTCACGACGAGCGCCCTGCGCGGCTACGACTTCACGCCGGACCGGGCGATCGACGCCATCCGCGTGTTCCGTTCGGCGATCCACGGGTTCGTGCTGCTCGAGCTGGAGGGCGGCTTCGGGCTCCCGCGCGATCTCGACATCAGCTTCGACGCGCTCGTGATCATGCTGGTGCGGGGCCTCGAGGAGCTCGCCCGAGACTGATCGCAGCCGGGCGTGGGGAAGAATGACGTCGCGTGCTCGGGGTACCGGCAGGCGGCATCGAGCGGCCACCCGCGAGACCACACCGATGAGGAGCCCGGGCATGTCGGCGGACCAACCCACCCCGGGCGAGCGAACCCGGCGCCCCTTGTCGATCGCTGCCCTCGGCAGCTCGTTCGCGTCAGGACCCGGCATCGACCCCCTCATCGACCCGATCGCCATGCGGTCCGGTCGGAACTATGCCCATCAGCTCGCGGACCGCATCGGCGCCGACCTCGTGGACGTCACCACGTCGGGTGCGACCACGGCGAACCTCCTCGACACCCCGCAGGAGGCCGGTCCGGGACAGGCGCTGCGACCTCAGCTCGACCGGGTGCCGGCGGACACCGACATCGTGACGATCACCGCCGGCGGTAACGACCTCCAGTTCTCGGCGGCGCTGCTGCACACCGCCTGGGCCCACACGGACCCGCAGCAACTCATGGATGGCGTGTTCCCCGACGGCGTCCCGTTCCCGAGCGATGAGGACGTCGAACGGGCGACCGCCGGCCTGGTGCGGGTGGTCGATGCCGCCCGCAGCAAGGCCTCCCGAGCGCGCGTCATCCTGGTCGACTACCTCACCGTGCTCGACCCGGTTTCGAGCCGGTCCGCCCTGTTCTCCGAGGACGAGGTCCGAGACTTCCTCGTCATCCAGGCGGCCCTCGCCCGGGCGTTCACGGATGCCGCGGACCGCACCGGCGCCGACTTGGTCCGCGCCTCCACCCTCAGCGCCGCACACGCGTGGGACTCCTCGGACCCCTGGGTGCAGCCGTTCCACACGGACCTGACCCGCACCGGCGCGTCGTTCCACCCCAACGACGCGGGTATGACCGCGATCGCCCTCGCCCTGACCCGGCTCATCGCAGCCCACTCCGACCCCGCCCGCTGATCGCAGCGCGCTCAGAGCGTGCTGTGCAGCACCCGCCCGCCACCGATGACCAGGTCCCGCGGCGGGGTGCGCACGAGTGCGTCCATCGGGTTCTCCGCGTCCAGCAGGATCAGGTCCGCGCGCGAGCCGGGGACCAGATCGTGGACGTCACGTCCCACGAACCGAGCGGCGGCCGACGTCGCGATCCGCATCACCCGGAGCAGGTCCTCGTCGCGCACGATCCCGGCGGCACGGCCGTACTGCCATGCGATCCCGAGGGTGTCCCCGGTCCCGTAGGGCGACCACAGGTCCCGGATGCCGTCGGTGCCGAAGCCGAACGCGACGCCGGCGTCGTCGAACTCGTGCAGCGGCAGTTGCGGCACCCGCAGCGGCGCGACCGTGGTCATGGTGACGTCGAGCTCGGCCATGGCCGCGAGCAGGTCCGCGCGCCGGGAGGCCGGCAGCTGCGCGATCGCGAACCCGTGCGCCACGTTGACCCGGCCGGCCAGCCCGTAGCGCGCGGTCCGCTCCAGGATCAGCTCGAACTGGAACGCGCCGAGCTCGGCCGGGTCGTGCAGGTGGATGTCGATGCCGCAGCCGTGCTCGGCGGCGATCGCGAAGATGCCGTCGAGCTGACCGACCGGGTCCCGGTCGATGGTGGCCGGGTCGAGGCCGCCGATGTACTCCGCGCCCGCCCGCGCCGACTCGGCGAGCAGGTCCAGCACGCCCTCGCGCCGCAGCACCCCGTCCTGCGGGAAGGCGACGATCTGCGCCTCGACGGCGCCGTCGAAGGAGGCGACGGCCTCCCGGACCACGTCGATGCCCCGCTGCGCGACGCCGAGGTCCACGTCCACGTGCGTGCGCATCACGGTGGTGCCGTGCCGCACGAACTCCCGCAGCACCGCGGTGGTGATCTCCACACCCGGGATGCCGAGCTCGCCCCGGCGCGCGCGCTCGTGTCGGATCCGGCCGTCCGTGCCGCCCTCGCCGCCGTAGGACTGCCACGGCAGGCCCTGCCACGACTTGTCCACATGGGCGTGCGTGTTCACGATGCTCGGCAGGGCGAGCCGGCCGCCGCCGTCGATGACGTCACCGCCGGCGGTGGTCCCGGTCTCCTGCCCGACGGCGGTGGCCGGGTCGTGCGCGGTGATCGCCGTGATCTGGGTGTCGGTGATGTGGACGTCGCTGGACGGTCCGTCCCATGGGCGGACATTGCGGATGATGGTCACGATTCCCTCCCCCGCCGGCCTCGACGGCCGGCTCACGCGCCCCAGTATCGCGCCCGGCTCCTTCCAGGCACGACGCATCGCTCGCTGTCCCAAAGCTCACCCTCCTTCGGTCGGGCCCGGCAATGAGGCTGGAATCCTGCCTCCGGCGTGAGTTCTGATGTGCGTGTCCCCATCGACGCGGACCCTAGGAGCAGAAATGTCGCATCTCACCCCGTCCCGACGCACTTTCCTCATGGCTGCAGGCGCTCTCCCAACCGCGGGAGCGCTGACGTCTCTCTTCGGCGTACTACCGGCCAGAGCCGACACCACCATTGATTACCCCGCTCTACGAGAGAGCTGGGGCGACATCGTCACCGGCCGCAAGGATGTCGACACCTCAGACCCACGCTTCACGGAGGTGCTGGCGCGGCTGACCACGGGCGCTGTCGACGCCCAGAGCCTCCTTGATCACAGTTCCGACCGGACCGACGTGTTCACCGATGCCCCCATCGACACCAACGCCGGAGTCCTGCTGACCTACCGGCGCCTTCGCGACATGGCCACCACCTGGGCGACGCCCGGTACCGCGCTGTTCGAGGACGACGAGCTACTGTCCCAGATCGTCATCGGACTGCGCACCGGGCACGACAACGGCTACAACCCGAGCATCGCCGAATACGGCAACTGGTGGACCTGGGAGGTCGGGGCATCCACGGCCCTGGGCACCACCATGGTGCTGCTCTGGGATCACCTGGACAGCGCCGACGTCGCCGACTACTGCGCGACCATCGACTTCTACGTACCCGACCCCTGGTACAAACTCCAGGGCACCAAGCTGGCTGTCGGCCCCGGTCGCTCCAATATGAGTCAAGTGGTCATCCTGCGTGCCATCTGCGAAGGGCACACCGCCAAACTCGACCGCGCCCGCACCGGCCTGTCCGTCTCCTGGGAGGAAGTCACCAGCGGCGACGGCTTCTACCCCGACGGGTCATTCATCACCCACGACGCGGTCGCCTACACCGGCTCCTACGGTCTCGAAGTTCCCAAGGCGCTGTTCCGACTGTTCGCGTTGTTGGAACCCGTGGTCCAGCCCGAGGACGGCTATGACGAGTTCTATGAACTCATCGAGCGCAGTTTCCTGCCCGTCGTCTACCGCGGTCAGATGCTCGATTCCACCCGTGGCCGAGCCATCAGCCGGGAGAACATCCGCAGCTGGGACGCGACCACGGCTCTCATCGAGGCGATGGTGACCATGAGCTCTGCTGTCGACGACGAAACGGCTGACCGCTGGCTCGGGGCGTGCAAGTCCTGGATCGCCGACCACGACGGGGAAGTTCCGCTGTACAGCGTGGCCCTCGTCTCCGCCCTGCGTCGCCTGGAGGCACACTCCGCACCGCCGGTGCCCGAGTCTCCCGGAGCAAACCTGTTCGGCTCCATGGATCGCGTGGTGATCCGTGAGCCGGGCTGGGGCCTGGCCATCGCCGGGGCGAGCAACCGGATCGCCTACTACGAGCCCGGAAACGGCGAGAACCCGCGTGGCTTCTATACCGGCGCCGGGATGACCACTCTCTACAACGACGACATCGATCAGTACGACGACAACTTCTGGCCCACGGTGGACTGGTACCGACTGCCCGGAACCACCAGCGACCAGTTGCGGCTGCCAGACGAGACCGGTGGCACGTTCGGCCGGGCGTTGAACCACGGCGAATGGACCGGAGGGAGCGTCGTGCATGGCGACAGACCCGGGAGCAGCGTCGTCTTCGCCCAGCACATGCACGGACTTGGCACGACTCGGCTTCGCGCCCGCAAGGCGTGGTTCAGCTTCGACGGAATGGTCGTAGCACTGGGCTCCGAGATCCGGTCCGGCAGCGGCAGCCTCGTCGAGACCATCCTGGAGAACCGCAACCTGCACGCGACGGGCGAGAACCGGCTGCTCGTGGACGGGCAAGAGCAGATTCCTGGGATGGGGACCTCCCGCACTGTCCACAATCCGCGCTGGGCGCACCTGGAGGGCGTCGGCGGGTATCTGCTTGAACCGAGTTCCGTGCTGAAGATGAAGCGTGAGGAGCGCAGCGGCGCCTGGTCGGACATCAATGTGGCCGGCCCGCCAGACGTCATCACCCGCCGCTGGCTCACGCTTTGGCTGTGGCACAGCGCAAACCCGAACAGCAAGACCTATGGCTATGTCCTGCTGCCCGGGGCTACGCCGGAGGAGACCGCGGCGGAGGCGGCCGAGCCGCGGTACACAGTGCTGGCCAATGACGAACTGGTCCAGGCGGTGGAGATCCGACCCAGTGGCCGCGATGTGTCGCAAGGATTCGCCTTCTGGCGGGCCCACACCATCGATGCGGAGGGAACCCGTGCCCACGGAACCAGTGCGGACGGGCCAGGCACCGTGGTGGTCAAGGACGAAACCCGCGTGCGCACCATCGCGGTAACCCCCCACGGAGGCGCCGAGGGCACCCTGGTGGTCTCGTTGATGAGTGCCGGCTGGCCTCAGGTCATCGACAACGGCGGGGCGGACGTGCAACTGGACGGGCCATCGCTGCGGATCACCGTCCCGCGCACGACGGTCCCCCAGCAGTTCACGGTGGTGCTGGGAAACTGACCACTCGGCGGACGGGCAGGTCCGTGAGCCCTGCCCGTCCGCCGGGACCGCCACACAAACACCCACATGGCGTCTCGCGCTCTCGGCCGTCGACGAACGGGCAGCGAGGAGCCGATCGAGCGCGTCCCACCCGGCGTCCGCGTAGAAGCGGTGCCCCTCGTCGCCCACGACCAGCACGCAGTTGTCCGCTGCACCAGCGGCGGAGTAGATGCGGCGCAGGCCCTCGAACGCCGTTCCGACACCTTCGACAGGGAAGACCGGGTCTTCCCTGCCGGCCACGACCACGACCGGCTTCGGCGCGAACAGACCCAGGATGTCCGCCGCCTCGGCAACCTGTAACAGCCCGGGGATGTAGTTGTCAGCGCAGTGATAGATGTGCATGAGCGACGACTCGAAGGAGCAGAAGGCGCAGGACGGCATCGCGAACGAGACACGGTCCAGTAGGGCGGCGCCATACATGGTGATCACGCCGCCACCTGAGTTGCCCATCAGGCCGACCCGCTCCAGGTCGATGTCGCCCCGGCCTGCGAGGTAGTCGATGCCGCGGTCGACATCGAGCAGGCGCTCCCCAGTGAGCGTCCTGCCGACCAGCAGCGCCTTGAGCGCGGCGTCCAAGCACATGTAGTCCGAGATGTGGAGTTGGCGACGCTCGGCGCGCCTGCCGAAGCTTCGCTGTTCGATACACAGTGCCGCATATCCTCGCTGGACCGCTCGCACCGCGAAGTCTCGATCGCCGTCGACCTCGATCGGGAGAGCCTCGTCGTCGTAGTCCCGCCCGATCGAGACGTGGGCACCGCTGGTGTGGCCCTGCAGGCAGATGACGACCGGGTAGGGAGGTTCGACGTCCCGCGGCAGGCACAGGTAGCCAACGACGTCTGCTCCCTCCTCCACGCGGTACCGGATCTTCTCGATCGTTGCCCAGTCCGCGTCGATGTGCCCTTCCGAGGTGGGGCTCAGCGGCACCGTGCTGGACGGGATCGAGACGAGGTTGTGCAACTCGCTGCGGAGGGCCGCCTGCCACGTCTCGAGATCCTGGCCGGAGAAGCTGAGTCTGGGATCCATCTCGGCGGCCAGACGGCGGTACACCGTCGAGGGTGAGAGCAGCGGGTCTCCGGTGGCCTCGGTGCGTACGATCGGCATCTCGCGTTCCTGCTCCCTGTAGTTGTCTCAGAATTCAAGCACGAGCGAACCCTGCGTAGGTAGCATGAATCAAGGTTGACCTCATCCCCCTACGCGCCGTGGCTGCGGACCCGCCACGGTGGATTCGTTCCGTTCAGCTCGGTCGTCGGGCCCGATCAGGCCATCGCACCGAGCTGGTCAGGGAACACCTCGTGACGCAACGACTCGCCGACGGTGAGGCGCCACACCTCCTCTATGGCCGAGTCGCCCAAGCGCTGTAGCTCCACGCCGAGCGCACCTGCCACGTGTGGCGTCAGGACCACGTTCGGCATCGTCCACAGGGGCGACGACGGATGTGGCACCTCGGGGTAGGTGACGTCCAGGACGGCGTGGATACGGCCACGGGAGACCTCGTCCACCAGCGCCGCCTCGTCGATGACGATTCCCCGGGCGGTGTTGATGATCGTCGCGTCATCTCTCATCGCCGCCAGGAAGTCGGCGTCGATCATCGCGTGTGTCTCCGGCAAAGCCGGGGCGTGGATCGAGACGACGTCGCTGCAACTGGCCAGGTCGACGAGCGACACGATCCGCACACCGAGCTCGACCGCCGCAGCAGCGTCGAGGTAGGGGTCGTAGACCACGACGTCCACGTCGAGGCTGCGCAGCAGGTGGATCACCCGCCTGCCCACCCTCGAGGCCCCGACGATGCCCACCGTGCGGCGGTACACACCGACCCCCGCCATCTGCCGGTACACATCCGGCCGGCTCCGGCTCGCCAGGTACGTCCGAGCCGCCGTCGGGACACCCTTGAGCGCAAGGATGATCATGGCCAGGGTGTACTCCGCCACCGGCACGGCGTTGTTGACCGCCTGGGAGGAGACGCGGATGCCGTGTCGGTACGCCTCGGGCGCGACGATCTTGCGCACGCTACCCCCGGTGTGGACCACGGCTCGCAGCCGGGGCATGCGGGCCAGCACCTGAGTACTCACCAGTTGCGTCCCCCAGCCCGTGATCAGGGCGTCCGTGGCGGCCAAGCGCTCGAGCCTGGGCTCGGAGAGGATGTCGGCGTGATCGGCGATCACCCAGGTATCCGCGCACTGCGTCAGCCGCTCCCAGCTGCCGGGGGCGAAGAACTGTTGGCGCAGGTGTTCGGGCATCGCCACCGCGACCGACCAGATCTGCTCGGGCGCGGGCCGCTTACTTGACGGCACCGGCAGTCATCCCTTCCATGATCCGACTGCCGGCCCAGAGGTAGAGCACGATCATCGGGTAGACCAGAATCACGATGCCCGCGAACAGGCCGCCCCAGTTCGCGTTGTACTGCATCGTTCCGTAAAGGCGGAGCAAGGCGGCCGGAAGCGTCTGCAGCGCGGGGTCATCCAGCAGCACCAGCACGAGCAAGGTCTCGCTCCACATGTTCAGCAGGTTCAGGACAAGAGCGGACTTGATGCCCGGCCAGGCCACCGGAACCACCACCGACCAGAACGCCCGGGCCGGGGAAGCGCCGTCCAGCTCGGCCGCCTCGGTGAGCGACACCGGCAGGCTCGCGAACGCGGCGGTGAGCAGGAAGACGCTGAACGGCAACGAGACCGCGATGTACACGAACACCAGGGTGAGTCGGTCGTCCCACCAGCCGAACAGGAATTCGACGGCGAACCGGTGCACCTCGGTCCTCGCGACGAACAGGGGGACGAGGATCGCCTGCACGGGCAACGCCAAGCACAGTGCGACGTAGGTGTTCAGACCGCGTGCGAGCCGGCGGGAGCTGCGCGAGATCACATACGCGGCCGGCGCGGCCAGGGCGACCGTCGCCACACCTGAGACGGCGACGATGGTGAACGAGTTCACGGCGGCGCCACCGAAGCCGGAGACGGACCAGGCGGAAACGAAGTTCTCCCACACCGGGGTACTCGGCAGCCCGAACGGGGAGTTGAAGATCTCCCGGCCCGTCTTCAGCGAAGAGATCCCCACCCAGATCGCCATGAACAGGTTGAAGGCGACCCAGAGCCACAGCATCACCCGGACGAACGTCGGGATCACATGATTGCCGATGGGCTTCGACCCTCGAGTGCGCCCACCGCGCTGTTCGGCCGGACCTGCGGCGTTGGCCCGGGTGCGACCGGGCGACGGCGTCACGGTCGTTGTCATGACAGCTCCACTCGGTCGCGGGACAGGATCCGGCGGGCCAGGATCACGAAGACCGACGTCAGCGCGAAGATGGCGATGCCGATGGCGCTGGCCTGTCCCAGTTGTGGCGTCCCGTCGGGCCCGCCGGTTGTGGCGAGAAACTGTTGGACCGCGGCGGTTCGGGCTTGCACCGGCGGCGTGCCCTGGGTGCCGATGAAGGCAATGACGATCTCGAACGTCTTCATGCCACTGATGAGCCAGAGGACCACGGCGACGCTCGTCGATTCCCAACTCAGCGGCAGGGTGACGAGCCAGAACTGCTGCCACTTGCTGGCGCCGGCGAGATCGGCCTCCTCGTACAGGTCGATCGGGATCTGGTCGGCGCCGGTGGCGACGATCGCCAGGTAGTAGCCGCTCACGCTCCAGACCAGACCGAGAACGATCATCCGGAACACGAAGTCGGGCGCGAGCCACGCCTGCCGGAGTCCCTCCAGATTGATCGCCGCGAGGATCGCGTTCACGCCGCCGTTGGGGTTCAGGAGGAAGCCCAGGGCGGCCCCGATCGCGATCGGGGAGATGATCATCGGCACGAACACGACCGATCGGGCGAAGCCGGCGCCCCGCATGTGGCGTAGGCCGATGAGCATGAAGAACACGACGGCGAAGATCATCGCGCCACCCACGAATACCAGGATTAGGGTGTTCAGCATCGCCGTTCGGAAGATCTCCGACTGCCACAGGCTCACGTAGTTGCGCAGGCCGACCCATGCCACGTCGGTACCGAACCCGCGCCACTTGGTCAGGGAGATGATCACGGTGAATACCGAGGGCACCAGGAGGACCACGGTCATCAGAACGATGGCCGGGGCTGCGAACACCACGAGGATGCGGTCCACCCCCCGACGGCGTCGCCGGATGGCACGTCTGGAACTCACGCTCGCCGGGCGCGGCGTCAGAGTCTCGGTCATGGGTCGGCCGCGCGCGATCAGTTGTTCTCGAGGTACGTGGCGGTCTGCTCGTATCCCTGGGCGACAAATTCCTCGGCGCTGATCGAGCCGGAGAAGAGGGCATCGTCCAACGGGTTCATGACGTCGCTCCACCAACCGGGGTTCGTCGCGGGGGCCAGGTCGTTGGAACCGGTCGTGACCTCGGCTGCGGCGATCGCCTCGGCGAGTGGGCCGAGGGCAGGCGGCACCTCGACGGCCGTGTGAGCTGCCATGAAGCCTGCCTCCGTGGAGTAGAGGGCCTGGTATTCCTCCTGCGCCGCGAAGGCGAGGAAGTCCGTGGCCGCCTCGGAGTTCTCGCTGGCGGCGTTCACCGCGAGACCACTGGCCGTGACATCGATGGTGGGGTATCCGCCGTCGACCATCGGGAACACGAAGGTCGAGGCCTCGAAGCCCTCGGCCTGCAGTTCCGCCGTCTCCCCGCCCATGTAACTGCCGTTGAGCATGAAGGCGTACTCGTCGTTCGCCCACGCGACCTGGGCCGCCGGGAACTGGGTGCCCATGTAGTCCTGCTGGAAGTAGCCGCCGTCGACCAGTTGCTGCACCATCTGCGCGGACGCCAGTACGTGGTCGGAGTTCCAGTTCTCGGCGTCCTCTCCGAGCGCCCGTAGCGAGCCGGGTCCACCGTTGCGCATCATCGCCTGAAGGAACCAGAACATGTTGTAGCCGGAGACGGATCCGTCAGCCCCCAGCGGCACCTCGCCATTCGCCTTCAGTTCGTCAAGGAGCGCGATGAAGTCCTCCCAGGTGGCCGGCGGTTGCTCCTGCAGTTCGGGGAACCGGGCGGCGTTGAACCAGATCCCGCTCGACGTGATGTAGGTGGGCAGGATGGCGAGGCCGTCCTCGCTCGACCCGGCCGCGACGATGCTCGGGGCGAGCGTCTCGCCGACGGTGCCACCGTCACCAGGAACCTCCTGATCGAGCAGCCCGTCGAGATTGGCGACGAAGCCTCGCTCGTGCAGATCCAGGATGTTGCGGGTGCCGGCGTCGAAGAGATCTGGGCCCGTCCCGGTGCCCAGCGCGTTGATCAGGTTGGTGGTGACGTCACGCCCGAGGTAGCGCACGTCGATCTCGATCCCGGTCTCATCCGTGTAGTCGGCGGCGAGCCGTTCGAAGATCTCCTGTTGTGGTTCGCCGATGTTCCAGGCGGACCAGTAGGTGAGGGTCACGTCCTGCGCGGTGGCCGCATCGTCACCGGTCTCGTCCTCCTGGAACTGGGTGCCGCAGGCGGCCACCATCGCCGTCACCAGACCGGCCGTGAGGACAACGTGGGCGGCTCTGCCCAGCGTTCGTGCTGACATGAGTGATGCCTTTCGTCTGTTGGTGCCCGGCTGCCCGGGACATGCGAGTAGTCGAACCGGCCACAACGGGACGAATACAGAAGGAGTGATGGCCTAAGTCGCCGCGGACGGGTTCGGCCCGCGTTTGGCCCCGCAAGACTCCCGGACGACGATCCGCGGCCTGATGCGGATCTGATGAATGGGACAGGCCTCGCCCTCGGCCAGTCTTTGGAGCAGGATCTGCGCCGCCATTCGTCCGATGCGATGCTTCGGTGGGGCGACAGCCGTCAGTGGCACCTCGGCGATGTCCGCCGTCTCGTCGTCGTAGGAGACCAAGGCGAGGTCCTCCGGCACGCGCAGTCCGCGCCTGCGGGCCGCGCCCTCGAGCAGCGTCGCCTCCCGATCTCCGAACACGAGTGCCGCCGTCGCCCGCGCGGTCTGCAGCGCGTCCAGCGCGTCCTCCGCACGTCGCGCCTCCCATTCCTCGTACTCGGCCTTGAAGATGGGAATCTCGGGCAGCTGCAGGCTGCTGATCGCCCGGGAGTACCCGTGCTGGACGGCGAATCCGGTGTTCGACCGGCCACGCAACAGCAGTGCGATGCGCCGGTGCCCCAACCTGTTCAGATATCTCACGGCGTCGTGGGCACCGGCCTGATGGTCGGAGCAAACGTGCTCGGTCTCGTCGCCCGGGCCCAGGTCCATCAGGCTCCGTTCCAGAAGCACCACGGGCACCGGTAATGCCATGAGCTGTTCCGCACGGTCCTGTGGACTGGTCAACTGCACGAACGTCGGCACCAGCAGGAGTCCGTCCACCTCGGCCGAGAGCAGCCGCTCGATGCAGTCGTCCTCGCGACGGGGGTCGTAGTTGTAGGTCGCGAGTTGCAGGGAGGCACCCTCCGCGGTGAGCGCGGACTCGATTCCCTGGAGCACTCGCGGGTAGTACAGCCTGGTGTCCGGCAGGAGCACGCCGATGTTCGCCCGGCTCCGCGGGCGCGTGCGCCGCTGCAGCACCACGAATGTACCGGCGCCCTGCCGGCGTTCGACCAGCCCTTCGGCTTCCAGTTCCTCGACCGCGCGCCGAACGGTGTTCAAGGAGTAGCCCGTGCTGGTCATGAGCTGCTGCTCGGTGGGCAGGCGGTCACCGAGCGCCCAGGTTCCGGCGAGGATGCCGCGGCGGAGATTGTCTGCGACGGTCTGGAACTTGAGCGTGCGCGCACCGCCATCGCGAGGGTCCACCAAGGCCCCGTCAGAGACGGTCACCGGCACTGCTCCGCGCGGTGGGTGGGCCGCTGTGCGAAATGCGCCCACGCCGACCGTTTGGTGTTCCGAAGGCGCAGCCACACGCGGCGCCGGTCGAGCCGGTGCGACCTCCGCCGTCGGCGGCTGCCCGTCACCGCGGCGACCTCGACACCGGTCGGCTCATTGCTCAGCCTGGCCATCCCGCCACCGCGGAGCACGACGGCTGCCTCGACACGATCCTGACACGCACCGCTCCCTTGACCTCGCACGGCGTCATCGCCTGCTCGGCAAGGCTAGGCGAATCGCATGGAATGAATGCAGCATGTCTCAGGGAGGGTTCGTGTCCGGCCGGATCTCGGATGCGGAACAGGCGAGCTAGCCGACATCGCCGCACGCCACGGGCGCCTGGGCCAGCCTCGTGGCTGGATCATCCTTAGGACCCGATCGTGGGACGTCCTCGTTGACCTGGCCGCGGGTGGCCGGGCACTGGAGTTCGCGGGCGGAACGGGCCGGGACTGGCTGCTTCGTGGTCGAGGTGATCGTTCCGCAGCCGGCGAGCGCCGGGCGCCGCACCGAAATGTTGCGTCTGTGCTGGTCGGTCGGGCGCAACATCCTCGAGCGGCAGCGAACGGCGGGCTGGGGACACAAGGTGATCGACCGCCTGGCAGCGGACCTCAAGCGCGAGTTTCCGGATCAGCGAGGCTGGTCACCGTCGAACCTGAAGAACATGCGCCGCATCACGGAACCCTGGCCCATGCTTGAGTAGTTCGGCCAACAGCCTGTTGGCCGATTGCCCTGGGGCAACGTCGTCGTGTTACTCGAGCGACTCGGCACGCGTGCCGATCGCGACTGGTACGCCGCTCGCACTACGGAGGCTGGTCACGTGCGGTGCTTGAGCATCAGATCAGGGCTGGCTCACGCGCCGCGGTGGGGTCGGCCCGACGAACTTCACGACCACCCCTTGAGGCAGCCGACTCCGACCTCGCGCAGCAGCTGGTCAAGGACTCGTAGGTGCTTGAACACCTTGGCCTGGTGGAGAAGGTGGCCGAACGCGAAGTCGAACAGGCTCTCATCGTCCGCTTCAGGACACGATGCTCGCTCGGGCGCGGGATGGCCTTCATCGGGCGCCAGATCCATTTATCGGGCACCGGTGAGTCCGGACCGGCCGTCCGGAACGCCTTGGCCAGCACCAGTGCGCCCGTGGCGGTCGCGGACTATCAAGGGTTGCCGGCCGACGCTCGCGAAGTACTCCCAGCTGCGGCCGAACTCGAAGCCGTCATCGAGGATGAGATGGACCATCACGCTTGAGCGTGCGTCGAGTCAGCCGTGGCTCCGCTGCGGACTGACTATCACCTCGATGTCGAGGCCGAGCGTGTCATCGTGCGGCGCACCCGCCGGATGCACCGCAGAATCGCACGCTCAGCCCGGCACCCGGAGGCCGACCGTGCCATCGTGCGGCCCATCCGGCGCACGCGCCGCAGGACCGCACGCTCGCCGCGGTCAGCCCCGATCCCGCTGCGGGCTGACGATCACCTCGACGTCCGCGCGCGCCAGCGCCTGCGCCAGCGCGGCGCCGGGCTCGGCGTCGGTGACCAGTGTGTGCATCTCCTCGAGCGAGCAGGTCCGCGCGAACGCGGCGTGGTCGAACTTGGTGGAGTCCGCCACCACCACCACGCGCCGCGCGCTGCTCAGCATGCGGTGGTTCACGTGCGCCTCCGCGTCGTCGGCGGTGGTCGCGCCACGCTCGGCATCGAGCCCGTCCACGCCGATGAACGCGACGTCGATGACGACTTCGGACAGGGTGGCAGCGGCGATCGGCCCGACCAGCTCGAAGGTCTGGGACCGAGCCACTCCCCCGGTCAGCACCAGCTTCACATGGGGCCGGATGGCCAGCTCGTAGGCGATGTTCAGGGCGTTCGTCATGACCGTCACGCCGGAGCCCACCTTCGGCACCAGATCCCCCCGTGCCGCCAGCGCCCGGCCCAGCTCGGACGTGGTGGTGCCGCCGGTCAGTCCCACGACGTCGCCGGGGCTCACGAGTGCCGCGGCCGTCGCAGCGATCGCGCGCTTGGCGTGGGCGTTCCTCGCGATCCGGTACGCCATCGGGAGCTCGTACGCACTCGCGATGGCGATGGCACCGCCGTGGGTGCGCGTCACCAGACCCTGGTCGGTGAGCACCGAGAGGTCACGGCGAGCGGTCGCCAGTGAGGTCCCGAACAGTTCCGCGATCTCCTCGACGCTGATTCGATCCTGCGTGCTGATCGTCGCCAGGATCTGGTCGAGGCGCTGCTGCTGTCTCACGTCATTCCCTTCGGGCACCCCAGTGCACCCTGCTGATCTCCAGCGTAGGGACCCGAACGGGCCCGCAGGTGAACAATGGTTGAACGCGCGACGAATGATCGATTATGACGTTTAGCGCGCATGTCGCGCAGATTCACTCGACACGACCTGCTTGCGGCGCTATCGTGCAAAGGCTTTAACGGACCGCCAGTGGCGGTCTCCTTGCATGTCCCAAAGGAGCGACTATGAGCATGACCGACCCCGTGGCGCCCCGACGCTACGACCCCACGGTGTCCCGGCGATGACGGCGCAGACCGCCACCCCGACGGCAACGGCGCCGAGCCAGCCCCATTCGGCACAACGCCGCGCGGCGCAGCGCCGCAAACGGCTGCGCAACCTGGGCTTCTTCGCCCTGCTGGCCGGACCGAACATCGCCCTGCTGCTGATCTTCGTGTACCGGCCGCTGCTGCTGAGCTTCTACTACTCGATGCTGCAGTGGAACATGGGCTCGAGCGTGGCCCGGTTCATCGGCTTCGAGAACTACGTCCGCTGGTTCACCGACCCGGACACCCCGCAGGTGATGGGAACCACCGCGATCTTCGCGGTGACCACCGTGGGCGGCTCCCTGGTGCTCGGCCTGGGCCTGGCGCTGCTGCTGAACAAGAAGATCTTCGGACGGGGCATCGCCCGCACCGTGGCGTTCGCGCCGTACGTGCTGTCCGGGATCGCGGTCGGCATGCTCTGGCTGTACATCTTCGACCCGCGGTACGGCCTGCTCTCCACGCTGCTGGAGGCGATCGGGCTCAGCTCCCCGCAGTGGTACACCACCTCGCCGTGGGCCCTGATCATGATCATCATCGTCTACCTGTGGAAGCACGTCGGGTACGTCGCGCTGATCTATCTGGCCGGGCTGCAGGGCGTGCCGCAGGACCTGCATGACGCCGCGGCGATCGACGGGGCCGGCAAGACGCGCACGTTCTGGTCAATCGTGCTGCCGCTGCTCGGCCCGGTGACGTTCTTCCTGCTGATCACCACGATCCTGAGCTCGCTGCAGTCCTTCGACCTGATCAAGGCGATGACCGACGGCGGACCGCTCGGCTCGACGACGACGCTCATGTACCAGATCTACGTCGAGGGCTTCCAGACCGGCCGCGCCGGCTTCGCCTCCGCCGCCGCAACCATCCTGTTCGTGATCCTGCTGGTGATCACGGCCGTCCAGCTGAAGTTCATGGAACGAAAGGTCCACTACGCATGAGCACCACAGTGGACGAACGCGTCGATGCACCCACGCCGGCCGGAACGGACCAGCCCAAGGGCCGCCGTCGACCATTCCGTGCGCACCTGGACGCCGGTCTGTACCTGACCCTGATCGCCGCGATCCTGGTCATGTCGGTGCCGCTGATCTGGATGTTCCTGGCCAGTTTCAAGGAGTCCGGCGAGATCTACTCGGTGCCGCTGCAATGGCTGCCGGAGGCGTTCGAGTGGGCCAACTACGAGCAGGTCGCCACGTCCATCCCGATCGGGCGGATGTTCGCCAACAGCGTGTTCCTGACCATCGCCGGTGCCGGGCTGAAGGTCTTCCTCGGCCTGACCTGTGCGTACGCGCTCGTGTTCATCGACGTCCCGTTCAAGAGGGTCGCCTTCGTGGTGGTGATCTTCGCGCTGCTGATCCCGTCCCAGATCACGATCATCCCCAACTACACCCTGATCGCCTCGCTCGGCTGGCTGAACACCTACCAGGGCATCCTGGTGCCTGGACTGGCGAGTGCGTTCGGCACGTTCCTGTTCCGTCAGCACTTCCGGTCCCTGCCGATCTCGGTGCTCGAGGCGGCGCAGATGGACGGCGCCGGGCACTGGCGCCGGCTCTGGCGGTTCGTGGTGCCGATGTCGATGCCCACGATCGCCGCCGTGGGGCTCATCTCCCTGGTCGCGGAGTGGAACGACTACCTGTGGCCGATGCTCGTCACGGACAACACGGACACGATGACCCTCCCGGTCGGGCTGACCCTGCTGCAGAGCCTCGACGGCCTCCAGAACTGGGGCGTCCTGATGGCCGCCACGGTGGTGGTGACCACTCCGATGCTGCTCATCTTCCTGGTCCTGCAGCGTCGCCTCGTCTCCGGCCTCACCGCGGGCGCCGTCACCGGCTGATCCGCCCGCACCCCAGGAACTACGCCTGTTCATCCCCCCATAAGAAGAAGGAAGCGCACCATGACGACGTCACGTCGCACCACACCGCTGTGGACCCCCTCCCGCCGCAGCCTGCTCCAGCTGAGCGGCCTCGGCGCCGCCGGCGGGCTGCTCGCCGCCTGCAGCGGCCCGTCCGTCGGAGGAGGGGGCGGCGAAGAGGAGGAGGGCGAAGCGACCGACTGGGCCTCCATCGAGCCGGCCACGGAGATCACCTGGTGGTCCAACCACCCGGGGAACACGAAGGAGCTCGAGGAGTCCTACATCGCGGCCTTCAATGAGGAATACCCGGACATCAAGATCAACCACGTCACCGCGGGCGCCAACTACGACGAGATCGCCCAGCGGTTCCAGGCGGCCTCCGGCACCGACGACCTGCCGGACCTGGTCATCGCCTCCGACGTGTGGTGGTTCCGGTACTTCATCAACGGTCAGATCATGGCCATCGATGACGTGTTCGACCACCTCGAGGTGGACACCGACGACTACGTCGAGACGCTCTACAGCGACTACGAGTACGAGGGCAAGCACTACGCCGCCCCGTACGCCCGCTCCACCCCGCTCTTCTACTACAACAAGGACATCTGGGCCGCCGCGGGCCTGCCGGACCGCGGCCCCGAGACCTGGGCGGAGCTCCAGGAGTGGGCACCCGCGCTGCAGGCCCAGGTGCCGGCGGACGGCCAGGCGCTCGGCCTCGGCATCGGCCCGTCCTGGGCCGGCTGGTGGTTCTCCAACGTGATCTGGGGTCTCGGCGGCAACATGAGCGACGAGTGGACGGTCACCCTGGACACCGAGGAGGCGCTGGCCGCAGGAGCGTTCGTGCGGGACATGTACAACGGCGAGGCCGCGTTCGCCGGCCTCGGCTCGGACACGAACGCGGACTTCCAGGCGGGCATCTTCGCCTGTCTGCTGGGGTCCACCGGTTCCCTGAAGGGCCACCTGGACGCGGCCCCGTTCGAGCTCGGCACCGCGTTCCTTCCGAACGGTCCGGTGGACGCCCCGAACGTGCCCACCGGCGGCACCGGGCTGGCCATTCCGTCCTCGCGGACCCCCGAGCAGCAGCTCGCCGCGGCGATGTTCCTGAAGTTCCTCACCGAGAGGGACAACACCGCCCTGTTCTCGCAGTCCACCGGGTATATGCCGGTGCGCACCTCCGCGGTCGAGGGCGAGATCATGGCCGCCGTGTACGAGGAGACCCCGCAGTTCCGCACGTCCGTCGACCAGCTGCAGCAGAAGACGCGGGTCCAGGACTGGGTCCGGGTGTTCACCCCGGGCGGTGACCAGATCATCACCGACGGCATCGAGGAGCTCGTCCTGGCCGGCGCCAACCCCGAGGACGTGTTCCCGGACGTCTCCTCCAAGCTGGACGTGGCCTTCGAGGACAACGTGGAGCCGTACCTGTGAGTCCCCTCGGCGGTCACGGACCGCTCGTGATCGCCCACCGCGGCAACACCGCGATGGCGCCGCCGAACACCCTGCCCGCGGTGGAGGGTGCCTGGCGCGCCGGGGCCGACCTCGTCGAGATCGACGTGCGGCTCAGCCGCGACGAGGTCGGTGTGGTGATCCATGACGAGACCGTGGACGCGACCACGAACGCCAGCGGCCCGGTGGCCGGCCTGCTCGCCGAGCAGGCCGCGGCGCTCGACGGCGGAGCGTGGTTCTCGCCGACGTTCGCCTCCCATCGGGTTCCGCTGCTCGCCGACGTGGCCGCGTTCGTGGCCGCCCATCCCGGCACCGACCTGCTCATGGAACTCAAGGGCGACTACACCCCGGCGCAGGCCGCCGGGATCGTCGGCGCGCTCACCGACGCCGGGATCGCCGATCGCACGATCGCGCAGACCTTCTGGCCGCAGACGCTGCGCTCGCTCGCCGAGGCGGCCCCGGACCTGCGCCGGGACCTGCTCATCTCGAAGGAGGCGGCCTCGAACCCAGAACTCCTGTCCTTCTGCGCCGAGCTGGGGGTGGCCGGGTGCAACCCGAGCTATGAGGTGCTGCTCGCCGACCCCGGCCTGGTTGGCCGGATCCACGACGCCGGGATGAGCGTGTTCGCGTGGACGTTGAACGACGTCCAGGCGTGGGCGCAGGCCCTGGAGTGGGGCGTGGACGGCATCATCACCGACCGCCCGGACCGGCTGCTGGGCTGGCTCAGCGCGAGCCGCCCGGTGCGCGAGGCACCCGCGGTGGTGTGACGCGCCGGCGGGCAGCAGGAGACCGCAGCCTGCTGGAAGGAGCGAACCGGGCAGGTCGGCATCAGCCGGCCTGCCCGGTCTCGTGGTCCGTGCCTACGCGGCCGGCAACCAGGTGCGCGCCGCCGTCACCAACGCGGTCACACCGAGCCGAAGCGTCGGCTCGATGACCGGCGCGTACCGGGGCGAGTGGTTCGAGGGCACCGTCAGCAACGCCGGGTCCGAGAGGTCCCCCGTCGTGAACAACGAAGGATCCGTTCCACCCAGCAGCCAGTAGGACAGCGGCGCACCCGAACTTGTGGCCAGCACGCCGACGTCCTCGCTGCCGGCACCGGCACCAGGGTCGAGGAGCTTGTCCGGCCCCAACCAGGCCCCGAACGCGTCGAACGTCTTGCGCAGCGCACCGGCGTCGTTCACCACGACGGGGAACCGTTCGATCTCGGTGATCGTCGGCTCCTGCGGGGCGCCGGCCGACGCGGCTTCACCCTTCGCGATCCGATCGACCGCTGCGAGGATGCGACTTCGCACCTTCTCGTCGTAGCTGCGGATATTGAGCTGTAGCTCGACCTCGCCGGGAATGACGTTCGCAGCGTCGCCACCATGGATGGAACCGACGGTGAGCACCGCCGTCGCCGTGCTCGGAACCTCGCGCGAGATAATCGTCTGCAGCCGCAGCACCGTCGCGGCAGCCAGCACGATCGGATCGACCGAGGCCTCCGGCATCGACCCGTGCGCACCCTTTCCGACGAGGCGCACCCGGAGCGAGTCCGATCCGGCATACGCCGGGCCGGCGTGCCCGGCGATCCGGCCGGCCGGCAACGGCGCCACATGCTGGCCCAGCACCACGTCAGGCCGCGGGAACCCGTCGAACAACCCGTCGTCGACCATCGCCTGTGCCCCGGCACCGAGTTCCTCGGCGGGCTGGAACACCAGCAGCAACGTGCCGGACCAGGTGGCCGGCTCGCGGGCGAGGACCTCAGCCGCACCGAGCAGGCACGTCGTCTGCAGGTCATGCCCACACGCGTGGGCCAGCGGCACCACCTTGCCACCCTCGTCCGTCGCGGTATCGGTGCTGGCATAGTCCAGACCGGTCTCCTCCTTGACGGGGAGCGCATCCATGTCGGCCCGCAGGAGGGCGGTCGGCCCCGGCCCGTTCCGGAGCACGCCGACGACTCCGGTCCGGCCGACCCCGGACGAGAGCTCGAAGCCGAGTCCCTCGAGCTTCTCCTTGACGATCCCGGCCGTGCGATGTTCCTGGAAACCGAGCTCGGGATGGCGATGCAGGTCCTTGTACAGGTCCTCGAGCGTTGAGCTGATGGTCACGTTCTCGTGTGCGCGCATGGGGCTCCCAATCCGAAACTCGAACATACGCCCGCCGTCGGGGCCGTGCCTGGTGAGCGGGGTACCGCCCTATGGGCGGTCGCCGCGCGTCGCGAGGAACTCCGAGGGCGCGCGGAGTCTCGTACCCACCAGCCGTTGAGTGGCGGCGGAGTCAAGGCGCACGTCGAGCGGACCCGGCACGGCACGGTCGGACCGCTTTCCCGTTCTGATCCCGTCCGGGTCCAGTCCGTCACGGCGTGCGATCAACCGGCCAAGGTCATATCTGCTGACCGGTTCCGGCCCAGCCAGGTGGTGCACACCGCTCGCGTCGGTCGCCGCCAGCTCAAGCACCGCTGCCGCGAGGTCCACCACATCCACCGGACAGCGGACTTCGTCGGTGAACAAGCGCCCCTGCCCGCGTGCGGCCGCATACGCACGACGTTCATGCGCGGAACTGCCGTCGCGGCCGATGATCAGCGAGGTCCGGACGATGACCGCCGTAGGCGTGACCGCACCGACCGCCGTCTCGGCAGCAGCCTTGGCAGCGCCATACGGCGTGATCGGGTCCGGCGTGGCGCTCTCCGCAATAGGGCGAACTGTCCCCGGAGAACACCGCGTCGCTCGAGACGAACACCAGGCGGGCGCCCACCTCGGCAGCAGCCAACGCGGCGTTGGCCGCACCGTCGGCGGTCGTCGCCCAGTCGCTCTGTCGAAATGCCGCGTTGACGATCAGGTCAGGCGCGACCGCTCGGATCGACGCGGCGGTCCCGGAACGGACCCGTCGGATCCGAAGCAGGGAGCCTCCCCGACCGGGAGGCTCCCTGCTTCAGTCGTCAAGCCTCAGGCACGCCGTCGACGCACCACCACCAGGGCCAGACCGGCCACGAGCAGGCCGGCCGCGACCAGCCCCACGATGGCCACGTCCGCCCCGGTGCTGGCGAGCGCACCCCCGCGGGTGCCGACGCCGGTCGGGCCGGCGTCCGTCGTGCCCGGACCCGAGCTCGAACCGGAGCCGCCCGGATCAACGGAACCTCCGCCGTCGCCCCCGCCCGAGCCACCGCCCGCGGAACCGTCCCCGCCGTCGGAACCTCCGCCGTCGCCCCCATCGTCGCCACCGTCCCCCGGCGGCACCACGAGCGCCGCCGTCGTGAAGGTCTGCAACGGCGAGACCGTCGCGGCGTCACCCGGCGCCGCGGTGACCGCGAACGTGGTCACCTCCGGCCCGGAGGTGGGGCGGGCGATGGCATACCAGGAGTACGTCGTGTCCGGCGTGAGCCCGGACCAGGCGACCGTGGCCGTCTCGCCGGGCGCCACCGTCGCGGCACCGATCGGCTCGCCACCGGTGGCCAGCACGGCGATGGATTCCGTGTTCACGCGCGTGAGGCGGGTGGCCAGGTCGACCGGCACGGTGAACTCGTCGGCGGCCTCGTTGAACCGCCCGTCCGGGTGGAACTCCGACGCGCCGTGGTTATCGAGGAACGGCGAGTAGGTGTCCACCGTCATCAGACCCTCGGCCACATCGAACTGGAGCAGGCGCAGGAACCCGCCGATGCCACGGAACGTCTCGCCGCCGTTCTGGTCGCCCTGCCCGGGCACGCCGAGCAGCTCGGCAGGCACCTGATAGGCCTGGTAGTCGGCGAGCATCTCGACCACGCCGCCGGACTGCTCGCCAACGCGAGCCAGCACGTTCGTGCCGATGCCATGCACGTGGCCGCCGAAGGCCAGCACCACGTTCGAGTTCGGCTCGATGATCCCGCTGAACACCGCCTGACCGTCGACCGAGTAGCCGGCGGCGGTACCGTCCGCGTTCGCCCCGGTGCCGAGGTAGGCGTGGGTGAGCACGATGGCGTTGCGGTCGGCGTAACTGGCCAGCACCTCGTTCGCCCAGGCGATCTCCTCGGCGTCCACCCCGTAGGAGAGCTGGACCACCACGAAGTCCACGCCGCCGGCGGTGAACAGGTCGTAGTGGTTGAGGTTGTCGTCCGGACGCCAGGGGCCACCGTAGGAGGCGTTCTCCCAGGCTGCGGAGGTGGCCTCGTACCGCTCCGGCCCGAAGTAGGTGTTGAACAGCGAATCCGGGCCGGTCTCCGCGCCGACGAGGTTGTCGTGGTTGCCGGCGAGCACCCCGTTGGGGATGCCGGAATCGTCGAGGATCGCCTGCATCGCGCTGGTGAACTCGTACTCCCGCACCGCCTGTTCGTAGTTCGGGTTGCCGTGCCAGTTCTGGTTCACGTCACCGGTGTGGGCCACGTAGGCGATCTTGCGCTCGTCGGCGTTCTCGATGATCCAGTCGATCTGGTCGCGGTAGCCGGCCTCCCAGAGCTGCTGCACCGCCGGGTCGGTGGCGGTGGTGGCCCCCTGCGCGAGGAACTGGGTATCCGTGGTCCAGGCCAGCGAGAAGTCGTAGTCCTCGGGGTCCATGAACGCACCGTCGGGAGCGTCGTCGGTCGGCTCGTCGAACGGGTCCGTGCCGTACACGAGGGCATGCACCTCATCGTCGAGGAGGTGGTCGGCCGCGATTGGGCCCGACAGGTGGGTCAGGGCGTCCGCCACGCCGCGCGAGGCGCCGACCTGGTCCCACGTCCCGGTGGCGGTGTTCCACACCAACAGGGTCACGATCCGGCC
Source organism: Occultella gossypii (assembly GCF_019947135.1). GTDB lineage: Bacteria > Actinomycetota > Actinomycetes > Actinomycetales > Beutenbergiaceae > Occultella > Occultella gossypii. The sequence continues at coordinate 146,674 of NZ_JAGSHT010000016.1, forward strand.
CGGGTCGATCTCGCCGGACCAGCGGATCCGCAGGTCCGTGGCGTCACCCTCGACGGGCACGCTGAACCGCTGGTAGGGCACGGTCGCGCTCGGCTCGGCGCCGGTCTGCACGTCCGGGGCGATGGCGGTGGCCGGACCGTCGCCGGCCTGGGTGAACGAGGCGAGGTCGACGGCGAGGGTCTCGCCGGTCACGACCTCGTCCGGTCCGAACTCGGCCGCCTCGGCGAACGTGACCTCCACCGGGCCGCCGTCGCCTCCGACGGTCACCGAGAGGGCGACGCTCTCGCCGACCTCCGTTGCGCCGTCGGCCGGCAGTTGTTCGCCGAGCGTGGCGGTGACCAGGGCGGTGGTGAAGGAGACCTCGTGGACGACGGCGTTGCCCAGGGTGTCGAGGGCGCTCACGCCGAGCACGTGGTCGCCTGGGGCGAGGCTCGCCGGGTCCAGCACGGCACCGCGGGCGATCGGGGCGCCGTCGACGGTGAGCGCGGTCGCGGAGTCGACGACGCCGGTGGCGTCGCGGAGCACGGCGTCCACCGTGACGGGGGCGCTCACCTCCGACCCGGCCGACGGGGTGCTGAGCACCAGGTCGGGCGCGGTGTTGTCCACGGTGACGGTGTGCTCGGTGGTCCCATCCGCCGAGGTCGCGGCGACCGTGTGGGCGCCGTCGGGGACCAGCGTCGTGTCCACGGTCGCGCGGACGCCGGCCGGGTCGGAGTCGCTGGCGATGACAAAGTTGAGGAGCAGCGTGGGGTGCTTGTTCGGGTTCGAGCCGCAGGTGCCGTCGCCGACCGGGTACCGGGCGAGGTTCGTGGATCCGTCCGCGCTGCCACCGGCAACCTCGAGCGTGGGGTCGAGCACGATGTAGTCGTCCACGTTGTAGCCGCACTCGACGAGGTTCTGGCCCGGGACCACCTCGACCACGTTCTCGCCGAGCACGAGCAGGTCGTTGGGGATCTCGAGGCGGCCGGTCGCACCGACCGGGACGTCCGCGGTGATAGGCAGCCGGGTGCCGTTGACCAGGTAGAACGGGTCGATGCTCATCCCCCGCCCGTCGAGCTTGTTGCCGTCGATGCTGAACACGAGAGCCGATGTGCCCGGGGGCAGCAGGCCGACCGTCTCGAGCGCGGCGCCGTCGAAGCTGAGCCCGGTGACACCCTCCCCCGGCGCGGGCGGGCGCGCGGCGCCCCCCCCGCCCCGACCGCCTGGGAGCCGCTGACCCCGGCGCCGTCCTGGGGTGTCAGCACCGGTGCCGCGGCCGCGGCGGGCGCCATCGCACCCATGGCCGCGGCGACCGTCAACGCAACCGTGGCGGCCGCCAACCGACCTGCGCGCGGAAGGCGCCGGGTTCTCTGCCTATTCATCTGTTCTCCAGTTTTCGGGGCTCGAGCGGACCCCCAGGTCCGGTCCGTCGACGAGCCTTTCGAGCACGCATGAACGGGCGGGAGCGGTTCGGCGATGCGGGGGTGAACGGACCCCGAACGGCACCGAGTGCCCAGGTCCGGACCGAGCCGACCGCCAACGACGGGGAATAGTTGAGCGCTCAACTACCTTGGACATAGTAGATGCAAACGCATTTTCTACCCAAGGAGGATTCACGTCATGACGAACCATGTGGATGGCAAGGTCATCATCATCACCGGCGCGGGCAACGGCTTCGGCAAGCTCGTCGCGCAGATGACCGCCGACCTCGGCGCGAAGGTGATCGGTGCCGACATCAACGAGGCGAACCTCAAGTCCGTCGTCGACGGCATCCGGGCCAAGGGCCAGAGCGCCGAGTACCAGGTCGCGGACGTGACGAGCAAGGAGCAGATGGACGCGGTGGCCGCGTTCGCCGTCGAGAAGTTCGGGCGCGTCGACGTGCTCCTGAACAACGCCGGCATCATGCCGCTGGCCTTCTTCGCCGACCACAAGGCCGCGTGGCAGGGCTGGGACAAGGCGATCGACATCAACATCAAGGGCGTCGTCAACGGCATCACCGCCGTCTACGACCAGATGATCACGCAGGGCGAGGGCCAGGTCGTGAACATCTCCTCGATCTACGGCAACTACGGCGTCGCGGGCTCGGGCGTCTACAGCGCCACGAAGGCGGCGGTGAAGATCATCTCCGACTCCCTGCGCGCCGAGGCCCAGGGCAAGATCAAGGTCACCACCCTCAAGCCCACCGGGATCCAGGGAACGAACCTGGCCAGCGCCATCGTCAACGAGCAGGCGGGAGTCGGCCTGGCCGCGCACAACCACGCCAGGTTCGGCGAGAACATGACCAAGTACGCCAACGGTGAGCTGGCCCCGGAGCAGAGCGACCCGAACAGCGTGAAGTACTGGACGGTCACCCCCGAGGAGCTCGCGCAGAACGTGGTCTACGTGATCAACCAGCCGTGGGGCGTGAACATCAGCGACATCACCGTCCGCGCCACCGGTGAGGACTACGTCTACTAACGAAGACCGGACGACGGCGGTGGGCGGCCTGGGTAGTTCAGGTCGCCCACCGCCGTTGGTGCAGCCGGGTCCTGCAGCGGACGCGGCTCCCTACCGCCGGTGGACGCCGTCATCCTGAGGGACGACGCGTCGCCGTCGCCGATATCGGCTGCGGGGAGGTCGAGGCATGTGCAGCGGTGTCCGTAGCGTCGTTGACGGAGGGGCCAAGCGGGTCCGATCCGTCAACGACAGGAGAGCACATGATCGAGGTGGAGTCGCTGACGAAGCGCTACGGGACCGTCAGGGCCGTGGACGAGCTGAGTTTCACAGCGCATTCGGGGGCCGTGACCGGCTTCCTCGGCCCGAACGGGGCCGGGAAGTCGACGACCATGCGGGTCGTCGTGGGGCTCGAGCGCCCCACCTCGGGCACCGCGACGGTCGACGGCCGGCGCTATGCCGACCTGGCCGCACCGCTGCACGCGGTCGGTGTCATGCTCGATGCCCGCTCGGTGCATCCGGGTCGGACGGCCTTTCGCCACCTGCTGGCGCAGGCCCGGACCCACGGCATCTCCCGCAAGCGCGTCGACGAGGTGATCGGCATGACCGGCCTGGAGTCCGTGGCGGGCCGGCGGGCCGGGACCTTCTCGCTCGGCATGGGCCAGCGGCTCGGGATCGCCGGTGCGCTCCTCGGTGACCCGGGGACGCTGATCCTCGATGAGCCTGTGAACGGGCTCGACCCCGACGGCGTCCTCTGGGTCCGCCGGCTCGTGCGTGAGCTCGCGGACGAGGGGCGAACCGTCCTGCTCTCCTCCCACCTCATGCACGAGCTCGCCCTGTGCGCGGACCGGGTCGTCATCATCGGTAAGGGCCGGCTGCTCGCCGACGCCCCGGTCCAGGAGATCATCGACCGTTCCACTGGTGCGGCCTCCCTCGAGGACGCCTACCTGCAGCTCACCGCCGACTCCGTGCAGTATCGGGGCCGCAGTGCCGACGACTCCGCGACAACCCCGACCGCCGGGAGCACCCGATGAGCGCGCCCGCCGCGTCCTCTGCCACGCAGGTGCCGGCTCGCGGCCGCACCGCCGGCCGCGGGGCAACCTTCGCGCGCGTCGTCGCCTCGGAGTGGACCAAGCTCACCAGCCTGCGGTCCTCGTTCCTGCTCGCGGCCGCCACGGTCGCGGTCTCCTGGGCCCTCACCTACGTGTCGGCGAACGCGTCGTCGGTGGACCCGGGATTCGACCCGCTCAGCTCCCTCACCTCCGGCCTGGTGCTCTCCCCGCTCGGGCTCATGATCCTTGGGGTCCTCGTCGGGACGGGAGAGTTCAGCACCGGCACCTTCCGCTCCACCTTCACGGCCGTCCCGCGGCGGTTGCCGGTCCTCGCCGCCCAGGTCGTCGTCACAGCAGCGTTCGCGCTCGTCGTCGCCCTCCTCGCCGTCGGCGCTGCCGTGCTCGGGATCGTGCCTGCCGCCGGCTCGCGGGAGATCAACCTGGACCTGACCGGCGATGGGACCCCGCTGGTCCTCGCCGGGATGACGCTCTACCTCGCCGGCATGGCGCTGTTCGGTCTGGCCGTCGGGGCGCTCCTGCGCCACTCGGCCCGTGCCGTCGTCACCGCCGTCACCGTGACTCTGGTGCTGCCGATCGTGCTGATGCTCGCCTCCGACCTCTCGACCGACCCGATGGCTCCGGCAGAGTCGGGCCCGCCGCCCGCCGAAGCCGTCGTCAACACCATCGTCACGCTGCTACCCAGCGGCGCGGGATCGCTGATGACCACGCCGGACATCAGCGGCATCGAAGGCGCTCCGGACCTGGGTCCGTGGGGCGGGGGTGCCGTCCTCGGCGCCTGGATCCTGGTCCCACTCGCCGGGGCCGCGGTCAGGCTGCGCGCCCGGGATGTGACATGACGGTGGCGGCGCCGACGCGGCCCGGGGTCACCTTCTCCCGGGTCCTGGCCGCGGAGTGGACCAAGCTCCTCAGTGTGCGTTCGACCCTGTGGACCGTGGTCGGCACGATCCTGGCGGCGGCGTCGCTCGCCTTCGCGCTGGGCATGTTCGTCCGGCCGGACTCCGGCCAGTCCGGGTCCTCGCTCATCGTCTCCGGCTACCTGCTCGCCCAACTCGGGACCCTGGTCCTGGGCGTGATGGTGGGAACAGGTGAGTACAGCGTCGGCACGTTCCGGGTCACCTTCACCGCCGTCCCCCGGCGCCTGCCGGTGCTCCTGGCGCAGGCGCTCATCACGGCGGTGGTCGCGTTGGCGACCGCGGTCGGCGCGCTCCTCGCCTCGTTCCTCGTGACGGTCGGTCAGCGGGGCGCCGGTGGACTCACGGTCGACCTCACCGACGGTGCGACCGTTCGCGTCCTGGTGGACTACGTGTGCTTCCTGGTCGGTGTTGCCGTGGTCGGGCTCGGCATCGGGGCACTGCTGCGCCGTCCGACCGCGGCGCTCGTCACGGGGGTGCTGGTGCTCGTCGTGTTCGACCACCTGCTCGCGGTGAACCCCGGACGGGTGACCGACACCGTCCGCGCCCTGCTGCCGGGTAGCGGCGCACGGCTGACCATGGACGACGCCACGCTCACCGCTCTGGACGCGACCACCCTGGGGCCGCAGCTCGGCCCATGGGGCGGCGGGGTCGTGCTCGGCCTGTGGGCCGTCGGTCTGCTCATCGCCGCGGGCTACCGGCTGCGCCGCCACGACCTTGCCTGAGCGTCGACGGGTGGGCCGGCCGGACCGGAGGCACCGGCGAAACGATGGGAGAGTGACCACGTGAGGACATCGCGGGTCGACCCACGCCCCGAGCGTGCGCGGGCAGCGGGCTCAGCCCCGCCGCTGACCGAGACGCAGGTTCAGCGACGCGGGCCGGTCGGACGTCTGTTCACCGCGCACCCCCGGATCGCCGACGTCTTCCTCGTCGCCTCGGTGCTCCTGCTCGGGGCCGCGACGGCGCTCCTCGTTGCGCTGACCATCGACGGGGCGACCGGCCTGGGCATGTACCTACCGGACGCGCCCACGGCCTGGCTGTCCCCGGCGGGCACGCTCGCCGGCGCCCTTCTTGGCGCCACCCTCCTGACCGCCCGGCGAGCGTGGCCGCTGGCGATCACGGTGGCGCTCACGCTCCTGGCCGTCGTCTCTCTGGTCACGGTTGGTGTCCTGGGAGTCCTGGGCGTGTGCCTCGCGTCCGCGCTCCACAACGTCGCCCTGAGACACTCGGCTCGAACCACCTGGCTCACCTGCGCGGCCGTGTTCGTCGTGGTCCTGGCGGCCATCTGGTGGTGGCAGGACATCGGCCTGGCCGAGATCCTCCTCTGGAGCGACCCGATCGTGATACCGGACGGCGACCCGGGTCGCCAGCTCACCGAACCGCCGTTCTCCCCGGGCCGGCGGTCGGCGTCCATGTCACTCCTGCTCGCACTCCTGCTGCTCGGAGTCGCGACCGGCTCGGCAGCCCGAGCACGTCGCGCGCACGCCCAGGGTCTGGTCGAGCGGTATGAGGCGATGGCCCGGGACCGGGACAACAGCGCCGCGCTCGCCCGAGCCTCCGAACGCGCCCGCATCGCACGGGAGATGCACGACGTCGTCGCGCACAGCGTCTCGGTCATGGTCGCGTTGTCCGACGGCGCGGGCGCGGCCCTCGACCGTGCGCCGGCCAGCTCGCGGGAGGCCCTGCGTGAGCTCTCGAACACCGGCCGCACGGCACTGTCGGACATGCAGCGTGTCCTCGGCGCACTCGACCCCGACGACGCCGACGTCAGCGACGACCGACCAGCACCCGTCGAGACCGACCTGGCCACCGCCGTCGAACGCTTCCGCGTGGCCGGCCTGCCGGTGACCGCGACCGGTCTCGACAGCCCGCTGCCCGAGGACACGTCGGTGCGGCTGGCGGTGGTGCGCATCGTCACCGAGAGCCTGACGAACGTGCTCCGGCACGCTCCGGGGGCTTCGTCGGTACGGGTCTCCGTGCGGCCCAGCGGCTCGGCGGTCGAGGTGGAGGTGCTCGACTCCGGCGGCACCCGGCCGGGGACCGGCGGTGGGACCGGCCGTGGCATCGTCGGCATCCGAGAACGCGCCGCGCTCCTCGGCGGCCGGGCCGACGTCGGCCCGCTGCCGGACGGCGGATGGCGTGTGCACGTCCTCCTGCCGTTGGACCGGGCCGATCAGGCGATCACCCGATGACGACCGTGCTGCTCGTCGACGACCAGGCCCTGCTGCGGATGGGCTTCCGCCTCGTGATCGAGACCGAGCCCGACCTCGAGGTCGTCGGTGAGGCATCGGACGGCCTGGCTGCCCTTGAGCAGGTCGCGGCCCTCGCACCCGACGTCGCGCTCATGGACATCCGCATGCCCGGCATGGACGGCATCGAGGCCACCCGGCGGCTCACCGCGGAGCACCCGTCGACGCGGGTGCTCGTGCTGACCACGTTCGACGTCGACGAGTTGGCGTTCGCGGCGCTGCGCTCGGGCGCCAGCGGCTTCCTGCTGAAGAACGCCCGGCCGGACGAACTCGTCGAGGGGATCCGCACCGTGGCGGCGGGGAGCTCGGTCATCGCCCCGCGGGTGCTGCGTCGCATGCTCGACCTGTTCGCCGCGCACCTGCCGGCCGGCGCTGCCGCGAAGCCTGCCGACGGCGAGCTCGATCCGCGCCTGCGCGAACTCACCCCACGCGAGCTCGACGTGCTGGGCTGCGTGGCGGAAGGACTGTCCAACGCCGAGATCGCCGAGCGGTTCGAGCTGTCGACCACCACGGTGAAGACGCACGTCGGACGGATCCTGGCCAAGCTCGGCGTGCGCGACCGGGTGCAGGCCGTGATCGCTGCCTACGAGTTCGGGCTCGTCGGTAGGGACCGGGCCTGATGCGTTGCCGGTGACCGGACGAGCAAGGTCCTCAAGGCCCGGCCCGACGGCGGATGGCGCCTCTGGGTGGTTCGCTCGCCCCGGCGTCGGGTACGGCTCAGTGCGCCCGGGATTGCGGCGGACCGAAACTCGTGGTGCTCTCGCGCACGACCAGTTCGAACGGCACGGTCTGGTGCACTGGTTCCGCGAGTCCACCGGCAGGGTTCAACTGCGTCTCGAGCATCCGTAGCGCCACCTCGGCGAGCGCGGCCCGGTCCGGGGCGATCGTGGTCAGCGACGGCGTCACCGCCCGTGCGTACGGGATGTCGTCGAACCCGACGACTGCGGCGTCGTCGGGTACCCGTAACCCGTGCAGGTGCAGCGCACGCATCGCACCGAGCGCCACCCAGTCGGTGACCGCGAAGACCCCGTCCGGCAGCGCAACATCGGACTCCAACAGTTCACGGACGACGCGTTCGCCCTCCTCACCGGAGTTCGCCCGGATCGGCAGCATCAGGTCCGGCTGGAGCTCCAGGCCGGCCGCCTCGAGGGCCTCGAGGTAGCCGCGCCGCCGCGGGTCGTCCGCGGCGGCGTCGGAGGCACCGACCATCGCGATCCGGCGACAGCCGCGCTCGATGAGGTGCTCGACGGCGGTGCGGGCAGCCGCGGTGTTGTCGATGGCCACGTGGTGTACCGCGTCACCGAAGGAACGCTCGCCGAGCAGCACCAGCGGCGTGGTGGCGGTGCGCTGGTCGAGGTCCGCACGCTCCAGCTGTTGAGCACTGACGATCAGCCCGTCGATGCGCTGCGGGAACTGGCCCTCGATGGCAGCGCGCTCGGCCATGCGATCCCAACCGGTCTCGTGGATGAGGACGAACCATCCCCTGGCCTCGGCCTGCTCGATGAGCTGACCGGCCAGACCGGCGAAGTACGGCATCTCCAGGCGTGGCACCACGAGAGCGATCACCCCCGAGCGGCCGCGCGCCAGGTTGCGCGCCGACAGGTTCGGTCGGTACCCGACCGTCTCGACGGCGGCAAGGACCCGTTCCTTGGTGCCTTCGGCGACGTGGGCGTAGCCGTTGATCACATTGGACACGGTCTTCATCGACACGCCGGCGATGCTGGCGACGTCGGCGAGACGAGGCTGCGGTGACCTCCGATCGCGTGCCACGGCGATCACGCTACCCCACGCGACGCGGTCAGCCTGAGGCCGAATCCTGAGGCGTCGGGGACGGCGACGGCTCCGTCGCGCAGCACGAACGCCTCACCCGTCACCCCGTCGGTGCTGCCCGGCACACCTTCGACGGTCGCGATGTTGCCCAAGCCGGCAGCCAACTGTGCGGCGTAGGCGGTCTTCAGCGGCTGGCCCCACGCGTGGGGCGAGGCCAGCACCCCGATCTCGGCGAGCGTCGGCATGAGGCGCCGCCACGCCGTCGGGCCGAAGGAACACACGTCCATGAGCAACACGTCGACCAACCCGCGGCGGGCGAGTTCGAGGACGTGCTGCTCGTCCGGCTCGAACTCGCCATCCGCGATCAGCACGTCCGAACCGGATTCGCGCAGGTGGTCGCGCACCATGCCGAGGCCGGACGATTCCTCGTGGAAGGGCTCCTCGATCCAGTAGAGGGCGCAGTCCTGGACCGCCCGCAGATAGTCGACCGTCTCGGCGGGGGTGTATCCGTTGTTGGCGTCGACGAGGATCCGTGCGGCCGGGTAGGCCTCGCGGACGGCCCGGGTCACCTCGATGTCGCGGGCGAACCCGGCATCGTGATCCATCCACCGGAAACCGCGACCGATCTTGAGCTTGAAGGCGCGAAAGCCCGCGGCCCAGTCGGACGCGCAGTTCTCCAACACCGCGGAGATCCCCCGCGGCGCATCCTCGGGGTCGAGATCGTCGAAGTAGATGGCACCGGAGTAGCAGGGAACGCTCCTCGTGCCCTGACCACCCAGCAACTCGTGCACGGGCACCTCGAAGATCCGGGCCACCAGGTCGTGCAGCGCGAAGTCGAGCGGTGCGGCCGTCTTCTCGAGCACGCCGACGTCCGGGTGGAACAACTCCGTCACCGAACGGCCCACCCATTGCTGAAGGTCGTGGATCCTGCCCTCCACCAGCCCCCATCCGCTGTGTCCGGAGCTCGTGCGCAGCGTCACGGCCGTGGTGGGGAAGCCGGACCCATGGCTGCCGAGCCGGGCGTTGCGACCCACGGTGCGCGGGTAGCGGACCCGGAGCGAGGTCGGTTCGACCGCGACCAGCCGCTCACCCACGAGCTGCGCGGGATCATGGCTACCCATGGCTCTCCCGGCTTCGCCCTTCCAGCGAGGTGATCGTCTGGACGCCGCCGCTGCGCATGCCGACGGCGTAGTGCCAGCCCTCCAGGGCACCCGGCTCGGTGAAATCGATCCGCCCCTGGGTGGTCGCGGTCCGCAGCCGTGACCAGCCGAGCCCCGCGTTGATCCAGATCGCGATCGAGTTCCCGTCCAGCACGAAGGCCCACCGGTCTCCGGGTTGCAGTCGGTAGGGGGTGCAGCACGCGTTCGTGAGCACCCCGTCGACCATGATGTCGACACCGAAGTTCCCCCCGATGCCGGTCCAGGCCATCACGTAGTTGTTCTCGTCCCTCAGGAGCCCGTTGAACTGGGCGTCCGGCGTGATGCCGTTGCTTGCGAAGGAGCCGTGCTCGACCACGACCGCCACCTGCGATCCCACCGGACCGGAGCGGTGGGCGACCATCCCGAAGTAGGGCGCGTCCGCCTGTGCCTGGAGGGCGCCTGCTCCGAACGTCACCTCCGGGACGAGAGTGCTCGCCGGCGGCTGTAGGACTGTGTACTCGTCGCTGCTGTCGGTCGTGAAGTCGTCGGCAACCCCGACCGTGCCGTAGGCGGCAGGGTCGAAGGCGACCGTCGAGACACTCGTCGCCTGGATGGCGCGACCGTCCCAGCCGGCGGTGGCGGTGAACTCCACCGTCTGGCCGGGAGCCGTCTCGGCGGCCGCCTCGACGGCGAACGCGACGTGCCGCGCCTCGCCCGGCTCCAGCGACGCGATCGGCGACGGGCTCTGGCTGCCGGTCGTCCAGCCCTCCGGCGTCGCGAGACCGACCTCGATGTCCTCGACCCGCTCGGCGGTGTCGTTGACGACCGAGACGATCACCGTCCCGGCCCCGGTCGCGGGTGAGATCTCGGCAGCGGCCTGATGGACGGACAGCCGGGTGTCGACCGCGTCGTAGCCGGGCCGCTCCTCAGGGACCGTGATAGTCCCGCCCACCAGCACCGGCGGGTGGCCATGACGGCCTGACCGTGCACCGAAGACCGCCAGGCCGCCACCATCGCTGGCGAGCCGAACCGTGACCGTGTCGCCGTCGCCGACCTGGGACGCGGTGACCGGCACCGCGATCCGGTAGCCGTAGCGGTTGCCGAAGTCACCGGTGGGGGTGCCCCGCGAGCGGCCGGCCACCGCGAGCGGCCCGTTCGGGTCGTCGGGCAGCAGGACCGATGGCAGCTCCTGCCCGCCGACCGAGACCGTGAGATTCGTCGGATACCGGCGCGCGCTGGTCACGTGGTTCCGGTCGTAGACGCCGGGGGTCTGCGCCGAGGCCACCTCCAGCACCAGCGTCGCCTCGTCCTCCGCCCCGGTGCGGATCTCCGCCGGCACGGGCACCTCGTACTCGAAGTAGCCACTGCCGTAGCCGGCCACCCAGTCCGAGTCACCGTGGGCGGCGGCCCCGCCGGTCCACTCCTGGCCGGCGACGTCGGTCGGGGAGAAGCCTGCCTCGCCGTCGCCCGACGGGGTGTCGAAGGTGAGGTACTGCTCGGCGACGGTCTCGCCGTCGACCTCGATCCAGAACCAGACATACCCGACCCGAAGGTCCTCCGGCGTCGTCACCGCGACCGTGCCGGTGTCTGTCACCGTGTACCGCTCGGGGGCGATCGCCCGGGACCCGCCGCCGGCGTCACCGACCCACCGGCCGTCGTCGTCATAGCCGCCGATCCGCCACCGCAGCTGCGCCCCGGACAGGTCCAGGTCGCTGAAGTGACTGATCCGGACCGGGACGTCGATCGTCTCCCCGCGCTCAAGGGTGTGCGAGGTGCGCGTCATCAGCACGACCGCGTCATCGGCCTGGAACATCTCGATCGTCCGGGCCCGGCCCTCGTGGTCGAGGAACTCAGCCGAGTTGGGCTGCCGGTCGTAGCGGAACGGGCTCTGCACCTCCTGTTCCGTCTCCGCGATCTGCACACCCACGTAGCCGGTCATCTCGGGGTAGCTCCGGAACAGGCTGACGCTGTGCTGGAACTGACCGCCCTTCACGGCGAACTCGGAGTTCAGCCACGGTTGTCCCTCCTGGACACCGTCGTTGAAGTTCCGGCTCGAGCCCGGTTCGAGCTGACCGACGAAGCCGTCCAGCAGGTTCTTCCAGGCGTCGTAGGTATCGAGGTAGAAGTGGAAGTCGTTGAGATCGGTGCTCCCCTCGAGATGCCCGTTCTGGCAGCACGGGGAGTTGTCGACCACCAGCCGTGACGGGTCGACTTCTCGGATCAGGTCCACCATCCGGCGCACGTAGCCGAAGGCCCCGGGCGGGATCGGGTCCTGGAACGGACGGTCGGTCAGCCCCCATGACTCATTGAACGCGGTCCAGATCACGATCGACGGGTGGTTGTGGTCCCGTTGCAGGGAGTTGGTCAGCAGTTCCTCGTACAACTGCTCGGCCTGTGGGTCGCCCTGCGAGCCCCAGCCCGCGTTGGGCATGTCGTACCAGATCAGCAGCCCGAGCTTGTCGGCCCAGTGGTAGTAGGCGGGCTCGTTCACCTTGAGGTGGTGGCGGACCAGGTTGAAGCCCAGGTCGCGGGCATTCTGCAGGTCCAGCACCATCGAGCCGCGGCCCGGGTCCTGCACGGTGCCGGTCCGCAGATCGGGCCCGGCCGTCACCCCGGTGTAGGTGTAGATGCCCCACGGGTTGTACCCCTGATCGAGCACGCCCCGGACATAGATGGGGCGGTTGTTCAAGTAGATGTACTGGTACTCCCCCTCGTGCCCGGCGGCCCAGTCCCGTTCGATGCTGCGCATGCCGAAGAAGATTCGCACGCCGTCGTCGTTGAGCAGCCGGAAGTCCGCGGTGTACAGGGCGGGATCGTCCGGGTCCCACAGGTGGGGGTCCTCGATCGGCACCCGGACACTGCCGCGCCCGTCGGTCAGTGGGACCCGTACCCGTCCGAGGACGGTGCGGCCCTCCGGATCCGTGATCGCCACGGTCACCGCCGGACGTCCGCGCACGCCTTCGGCGGTCACGTCGATCGTCACGAAGGCTTCCGACGGCGTCCGCGAGTCTCCCTCGAAGGTCAGTTCGGGCGTGACGTGCGTCTGCGTCAGGCGCGCCCCGCGATAGGGCTCGATCCATACCGACTGCCAGATGCCGCCGATGTCGCTGAACCAGCCCTCGCTCGCTCCGCCACCGCCGGGGGCTTCTCCGGTCTGCTTGCCCTGCGGATACGGGGTCTGCGCGTCGGTGGCGGGGGCCACCACCCGGATCGCCAGCGTGTGCGTCGACCCCGGCGCCAGCATCCCCAGGTCCGTGCTGATCTCGGTGTACCCATCGCCCGAATAGGGCAGCACCGGCGCGCCGTCGAGCCACACCGCCGCGCCGTAGTCGGCGGCACCGATGCGCAACCGCACCTGGGCGCCGTGGGGGAAGTCGGCCGGCACGGTGAAGGACCGCTGGTACCAGACCGTGCCGCGGTAGTCGGCGAAGGCGCTCTGGAACACCTCGGTGGTCGCGAGTTCCTCCTCGCCCCACGCCGCCAGCGACTGGTAGCCGAACGGCACCCTGATCGCCCGGTCCAGGCGATGGCCGGGGTCGTACCACCGCTCCGCCTCGCCGACGTCCTCAGGGTCGAACGCGAACGACCACGTCCCGTTCAGGGACAGCCAGGCGTCGTCGGTGAACGGCCGCCGGTCGGCGTCCGGACGGGGGTACTCGCCTCGGGCGGGTTCGCTGTCAGGCTCGAGCTCGAGGCGAACCGAGCTGCCGACAGCGGCCGACGCGAAGGCATAGCCCTCGCGGGCGGCGATCACCAACGCCGCCGCTCGGGGCACGTCGCGAAGCACGAACGTGCCGTCGGGGCCCGAGGTGGCGACGACCTCCGTGCGGGAGGCGTGCACGGACGCCCCTTCGATCGGCTCACCGCTGCCGGCCTCCACGACCTGGCCGCGCACGGTCACCGTGGGGCCAGAGGGTGGGCTTGCCTCGGGTGGCTCCTGCTCGCCGGGAGCGGCATTGGCCAGGGCCATCGGCAGCAACAGCGCGCACGCGGTGATCAGCGTGGCACCGACATGGAAGCGAGAACGTCCAGACTTGCCGAACATGGGTCTCCTTGGATCGCGCGGCCGGGGGCCGCTGGGGTTCGCGGGAGCGCCGCTCATTGCTTGACTGCTCCGGCGATGCTGTCCACGAACTTGCGTTGCAACGCGATGAACACCGCCATGACGGGGACCAGCGCGATGATCGCGGCGGCCGCCAGACCGGGCCAGTCGGTGCTGTTCTCGCCGACGAAGGCGGTCATGCCGACCGCGAGGGTCCGCATCTCCGGCTCGCTGAGGGTGAACACCAAGGGCAGCAGGTAGGTGTTCCAGGCGAACAGGAAACTCAGGATCACGACCGTGGCGGTGATCGGCCACGACAGCGGCAGCATGATCTGAGTGAAGATCCGCAGCGGCCCGGCGCCGTCGAGCCGCGCGGACTCCTCGAGTTCCTTGGGCAGGCCGCTGAAGTAGCCGGCGTAGAGCAGGGTCGCGGCGACCTGTCCGCCGGCGCCGAGGCCGAGGATCACGCCGAGGAAGGTGTTCAGCAGGCCGAGCTGGTCGGTCAGCTGGACCACCGGGATGATCGTGTAGCCCTCCGGCAGGAAGAACGTCACCACGAAGACGGCGATGAGGACCTTCTTGCCGATGAACTTGTACCGGCCGAGCACGTAGCCGGCCAGCGCACTGCGCACGACGATGAGCAGGACCGTGCCGCCGGTGATCAGCACCGTGTTGAGGAAGTACCGGTCGAATCCGACGACGTTCCACGCCCGCGCGTAGTTCTCCCAGATCGGCTCCTGCGGCAGCAGCCCGAGGCCCGATCCGAAGATCTCCGGCTGGGTCTTCAGCGATGCCGAAAGCAACCAGATGAACGGGTAGATCCACAGCACGCCGAGGAGCAACAATCCGAGGAAGATCAACGCGTTGCCGGGCCGGGTCAGGATCCTTCGCCACCGCGGCTGCGTGCGGTCCGACTCCACGGCGGCCGTCACTTCATGCCTCCGATCGACCGCCGGGCCCAGCCCACGCCGACCGCCTGCGCGACGGCCAGCCCCATCGTGATCAACCCGAACAGCACCGCCGCCGCCGAGGCATATCCCAACTGCGGCACGCTCGCACCGAACGCCGTCCGGAAGATGAAGATCTCGATGACCTCGGACGAGAACGCCGGCCCCCCTGCGGTCAGCGTGTACATCAGGTCGAACACGTTCAGCGCCCCGACCGTGTCGATCAGCGTGATGATCACCAGGAACGGCACCAGCAGCGGCAGCGTGACGTGCAGGAACTCCCGCCCCGGTCCAGCGCCGTCGAGCATCGCAGCCTCGTGGACCTCCTCCGGGATGGTCTGGAGGGCGGCGAGCCAGTAGATCATCGTGATCCCGAGCCACTTCCAGACCCACACGGCCGCCCCCGCGAACAGCGAGGTCCCGGTGTCGGCGACGAAGTTCACGGGCGAGTCCAACAGGCCGGACTGGACCAGGGCCAGGCTGATCGGCCCACCGGCGTCGAGGAGCAGCGTGAAGGAGACGCCGATGATCGCGCCGGTGGTCACGACGGGCAGGAAGTACAGGGTGCGCAGGAAGCCCTTGAACGGTGTCTTCTTGCGGTTGAGCAGGATCGCGAGGAACAGTGCGAGTCCGACCCGCAGGGGGACGGCGCACACCAGGAACACCAGGGAGTTGCGGAAGGAGTTCCAGAACAGGTCGTCGGCGAGCAGACGCTCGAAGTTCTCCAGCCCCACGAAGGTGCCCTGATCGGCGAAGCCGGGCCAGTCCAGGAGGGCGAACCACCACGAGGCCAGCAACGGGTAGACGGTATAGGCGCCGTACCCCAGGACGGTCGGCAGCAGGAACAGGTAGATCCACCAGTCCTTGCGCAGCCGTCGCAGCACACCGGCCCTCGGCTGCGCCGGCGGCGCCGGCGGGTGGGTGGTGCGCAGTTGTTCCAGTTCTGCCGTCATCGTCCTTCGTAGTCCTCGATCATGTAGTCGGACTCGGGCTCCCAGTTCGAGAACACCCACGCGTCCAGCCCGACCTCGATGCCCTCCTGCTGCACCGTCGCCAGGGCACGGTCACGCTCGGCGCTGGCCGCCTCCCGGAACGTGCGGAGCTGGGCGGCGACGTCGATGTCCTCGCCGCTGAGCGCGGACTGCACGATGATGCCGAGGTCCGGCTGAACCGCGCGCATCTCCGCGACCACGCGCCACGCCTCCGGGTGACCGATCTCCGGTGCCGGGGCGATCCGCACGTCCTCGGCGAACCGGCTGACGCAGTCCCGGTAGGCGGGGTGCACGTCGGCGGTCTCGACCGTCTCCAGCAGCGCCGGTGGTTGGTCCATCGCGCTGGCCAGCGCGGCCTGGAAGTCCTCGCCCGTCATCTGCAGGAGCAGGTCGGCCGCGACCGCCGGCTGGCCGGAGTCCGTAGAGACCCAGAACACGCCGCCCGCGGGCCCGGACCGCACCGAGTGACGCTCGGCACCCGGTCGCGGGATCGACCAGCAGCCGAGCCCGCGCTCGACGACCTCCGGCGACTCGGTGATCAGGTCGCCGATGAACCATGGGCCCCAGGGGAAGATCGCGCCTTCGCCGGCGGCCCACCGGGCGAGGGCGTCCCGCGGGATCATCGCCGCCGAGGCCGGGTGCACCAGCCCGTCCCGCTGGAGCGAGAGCAGGAACTCGACGGCGTCGATGAAGGGTTGCGAGTCGTAGACGTACTCACCGGTGCTCCAGTCGATGGCGCCCGGCGCACCCGCCGCCATCGCGAGCTGGGTCACGATCGCGGTGAGGTAGTTCGGGTTCTGGGCGGGCAGGAAGATGCCGGAGGCCTCGGTGTTGTCGGTGACCTGGCGTGCGACGGCGCGCAGGTCGTCCCAGGTGGTCGGCTCGTCCTCGGGGTCGACGCCCGCCTGCGTGAGCAGCTCGGTGTTGTACCAGGGGATGGTCTGGTGCTGGCGCGCGGAGAAGAGCGGGACGGAGTAGATCTCACCGTCGAACCGGTGGAGTCCGTCGAAGATCTGGTCCGCCACGGGGCTGGAGTCGAAGTCGGCGAATTCGCTGATCGGCTGGAACCAGTCCTCGCTGACCAGCGCGGCGGGCGCCGAGTCCAGACCGACGAGGGTGTGCACGTCGGGCAGCTGATTGCTGCGCCGTGCGACCTGCAGCGCCTGGCCGAGGTCCGCGGCGGCGAGCTGGCGCCGTTCGATCGTGATGCCGGGATGCGCCTCGGTGTAGGGAGTGAACAGGTCCTGCTCGAGCATCTCGGTCAGCGGGCGGAACTGGTCCCACCACCTGATCGTGCCCTCGGCGCCGGAACTGCCGCCGCTCTCCTCGGAACTCTGACCACCTCCGGTGCAGCTGGCCAGGACCGCGGTCATCAGCCCCGCACCGGAGACGCCGAGGAACCGGCGGCGGTCGAGGGACGGCATCCCGGCGGGGGTGCGCTCGAGGGGGATGTTGGTGCGCATGAGGACTCCTTCGTCTCGGTGAACACGGGGTCAGCCCGTGGACTTCATCCAGTTGTGCTCGGTCGTCTTGGGTACGTAGGTGCCGCGCGGAAGCTCGTCCTGGACGCGGAGCATCCATTGCGTCAGGCACCACAGCAGGTCGTGCCGAACGGCGGCATGGGACGGGTCGTCGATCAGGTTGGTGACCTCGCCGGCGTCGGTCGTCAGGTCGTAGAGCTCGCCGGTGCCGTCGCTGTGCACCACGAGCTTCCGACCGTCGCGGACCACCATCCGGGACCTGCCGCTCTGGGTGACGGAGTTCAGTGAGTCGAGCGAGCGGCCGTCGTAAGAGAAGTGCAACGGCGGGTGCTCGTCCGAGCGGTACGTCAGGCCGCCGAACCCGCGTTCGGCGTAGATCGAGTCGAACTCACCCCGCGGCCTGGGCGCCCCACGCAGGAGGGGCAGCAGACTGCGACCTTGGAGCCCGTCCGGGAAGGGCTGGCCCACCAGCGCGCACAGGGTTGGCAGCACATCGGCGATCGAGACCAGTTCTTCCCGCACCTGGCCGCCGGACACCCCGGCGCCGGAGAAGAACAGCGGTATTCGCACGAGGCACTCGGGCAACCCGGCGCCCTTGCGTTGAAGGCCGAATTCACCGGTGTAGTCGCCATGATCGCTGACGAAGACGACCAGGATCTCGCCGTCGAGCGTGGCTCGCGCGTGCTCCACGAACCGGCGCACCTGATCGTCGATCAGCCGCAGCATGCCGCAGTAGTTCGCGACGTAGCGCCGCCAGTCGGCGTCGTAGCCGGGTCGCTTGCGTTCGAGGAGCTCCTGCAGCCACAGCCAGTGGCCACCCTTGTCCCGAGCCGCCTGGGGGCCATGGGCACGCTCGGGCACCTCGCTCTCGGCGAAGAGGCTGAAGTACGGATCCGGCACCTGGTACGGGTTGTGCGGTTCCGGGAACGAGACCCAGAAGAACTGCGGCCCCGCGTGGTCCGCGGCCGCGTCCACGTCGGCGATCGCGTCGCTGACGATGCGATAGGGCAGCTGGCACTCCAGCGGGAAGGGGGTCGGCTCGGCTGCGACGCCGTGGTCCAGTTCCTCGAGCCACGCGTCGAACGCACCGTGTTCCGGTTCGCGTTGAGGCCCATCGACATGGAAGTACGGCCCCGCGTAGTGATCGAAGTCGTCCGGGCCGGCGTGCATGTGCGGCTTGCCCGCGAAGCTCAGCCGGTATCCCGCCGAACGAAGGATCTGCAGCAGGTCCCGGTCGTACCAGGCGTGCTGAGCGGTGCTGTTCTGCGTCACCCGATGAGCGGACGGCCACCGGCCGGTCAGCAGGCTCGCACGCGCGGGCGAGCACGACGGCGCCGTGGTGTAGGCGTTCGGAAAGGAGACTCCGTCCGCCGCGAGGGCATCGCAGAACGGCATCGTGTCCAGTGCGAACCCCGATCGTCGGGTGAAGCCGGACCGATGCTGATCGGTCATCACCAGCAGCACGTGCGGCTGTTGCGCGCTCATCGGGGCCGGCTCCCCTCGGTCGGGCTCACGCCCAACGCCAGTTGTGGGGACGGGTGTTCGGGTTGTACTGCCCGACGGGCAGATCGTCGGCGGCCCGGAGCAGCCAGCGCGTGAGGGTGCGGTAGAGGGCGTCGCGCACGTCGCGATGGGCGGGGTCGGAGCTGAGGTCCTCGAGTTCCGCGGGATCGGCGACGAGGTCGTAGAGCACGCCCTCACCGCTGTCGTCGACGATCAGCTTGAAGCGACCGGCGACGACCATCCGCATCTCGCCGCTCTGGGTGACGCTGTTCAGCTCGTCGAAGGTGGGACCGTCATAGGGGAAGTGCAGCGGCGGCAGGTCGTCCTCGCAGTAGGAGACGCCGCCGTACCCTGACTCGCCGAGGATGCTGCCGAACTCGGTCTCGGGCGCATCCGCACCGCGCAGCAGTGGGGCGAGCGAGCGGCCCTGGACCCCGGCCGGGATCGGTTCGTCGAGCCATTCTGCGATCGTCGGCAACAGGTCGACCATGGAGACCAGCTCACGACGGCGCTGCGGGGCGATACCCGGCCCGGCGATGGCCAGCGGGATTCGCATCAGGGCATCGGACATCCCGGCGCCCTTGCGCTGCAGACCGTAGTCCCCGAAGAAGTCGCCATGGTCGCTGACGAAGAGGAAGACGGTGTCCTGCGCACGGTCCCCGAGCCGATCCAGGAGTCGCCCGATCTGGTCATCGATCAGCCGCAGCATGCCCAGGTAGTTCGCTCGATACCGGCGCCACTGCTCGTCGAAGCCCGGCCGCTTCTCCTCGATCAGCCGGTGCAGCCAGCGGTAGCGCCAGCCCAGCTGCTCGATGGCCTCCGGCCCGGCGAGCCGGTCGGGCACGTCTGCCTCGTCGAACATGCTGAAATACGGCTCGGGCACCTGGTAGGGATTGTGCGGCTCCGGGAACGAGAGCCAGAGGAAGAACGGAGCGTCGCCGTCCTGGCCGACCGCGTCGATCGCGCCGTCGACGATCCGGTGCGGGAGCTGGCACTCGACCGGGAAGGGCGTCGGCTCCTCCGCGACCGCGTGGTCGAGCTCGCGCAACCACTCGTCGAAGGCGGCGTGCTCCGCCCCGGCCTGCGGACCGCCGTCGTGCAGGAACGGGCCGTGGAACGTGTCGAAGTCTTCCGGTCCGGGATGCATGTGGGGTTTGCCGGTGAAGTGCAGCGTGTATCCGGCGCCCCGGAGCAGGTCGAGCAGATCGGTGGCGTACTGGGCAAGGTGTCCGGTGCTGTTCTGCCGCACGTGGTGCGCGCTCGGAAACCTGCCCGTGAGCAGGCTGGTCCGGGCGGGCACGCAGACCGGGGAGCTGGTGTAGGCACGTTCGAACCGGACGCCGCCGGCCAGCAACCGGTCGAGCCGCGGCATCGTGTCCGGGCCCCCCTCGCCGGCGGTGAGCCCCGCGCGCTGCTGATCGGTCATCAACAGCACGATGTTCGGCCGTGTCCTCGCTGACATGAACGTCTCTGTTCCTTTCCGCCGGGCTCTGGGCCCGCCGTGCTCGCTCCGGTGACTGCTGCTGATCGAGCACACTACAGCGCTGTAAATTCTGATGTCCAGAGATTCGAGGAAGGAGTTTCTAGCGCTTACCTAGACGGCGATCGTTGCTGTGGGCACCGATCGGCGATAGGCCGAGGTTGGGCTGTTGCCGGGAGGGGCGTGCACATTGCCCTCGGGACGGGCCGATGAGGAAGTCCCCCGGAAGACAACCGTGCTGCTCGTGGACGATCGCCCGTCAGATTCGCGCGTCGGCCACAACGTCGCGCAGGAGCAGCCGCAGGTTGGCCTGGTCTGCTGGCCTGGGCAGCGCGCGTCGGACCGCGATCGCATTGGTCCTTCCGAAGTGTTCGTGCAGGAGCGCACCAGCGTGCTTCCCGTCGCCGGTGCTGGGCCAGTCGGCGGCGGTGATGCCGGCGGCGTCAGCGGCCACCAGGAGCCGCCAGATGTCGATGGCGTCGCTCGTCTGCAGGCGGCCTTTGAAGGCGAACGCCTTGAGGGTCAGCGCGCCGATCAGGTGCGGCAGATCCAGGGTCATGGTGACCGAGGAACCGTCCTGTAGTTGGGCGTTGATGCTGACTTGCACCGGGTCGAGGCGCAGTGCCGTGGTCAGGCCCGGGATGAGGTCTACGGACAGCTCACCGACCGGCTGGTTGGATTCCAGGTGCACCGTGGGCGATGGTGCGAGGACGTCGATAGTGCGGTTACGGTCACCGTCGGACCGGACGAACCGGTTGCCGCCTTCGCGCTTGTAGCCGAGGCCCAGGAGGGCCGCCGGCAGCCGATCATCACCACACACCTCCTTGGGCACACCCATGTCAGCGTCGGCGGTCTCGCGCGCGTCGACCTGGTCCTGGACGCCGTAACGGTGGGTGAGGAGCGTGACGGCGATCCCGCCGACGAGCCGGTACTTGACCTCGAGCGTGGAGGCGATGGTTGCGATGTCGGCGGCGGCGAGCCAGGCTGCGTCAGTTGCAGCGGACGGCGACCGTACCGGGATGACGCTCAAGCCGAACGCCCCCTGAGGAGGTGCGCCTTGAGCGCGTCTGCTGCCTGGTCGTCTCCATCTCGGATCAAGTCGAGCCAGACACGTGCCGGCGGCAAGATCGGCGGCTGTTGCTCGTCGTCGATTGTGCGCAGTAGATGCGGGTCCTCGGGAACGGCCAGGATGAGGTTGGCGTCCTGGGCTCGCACGGGGGTGGCGTTGGCTTCGGACATGTCGGTCAGCTTCTCGGCCCAGATCAGGGCTCGCTGGGGCCGCGCCCAGGGTGCGAGCTTGTCAGCGGCGACCTGCCCGGAGACGGCGTGCCGGATCCCACGCTGGGCGAGGAGCGCGCTGGCGCTGCGGGCCGTGTCGCTCGGGCTCTCGCGTGTCAACCAGGTGGTCGTCGCGCGCGAGCTGCGCGGGTAGGTGGCGGCCAGCCAACTGAGCAGCGTCTCCACCCGCGCAGGGCTATGCCTGTTGTGCAGTCGGGCCAGCTGATCCTTCTCGACGTTGCGTTCGCCATGTGCGGCGTCCTTGGGGAAGGTCGTGAGGACGTTGGTGAGCTTCGTCGCACTGATGTTGTGCATAGCCTTGCTGACACCGCCTTGGGAGATCCCGAGCTTGTGCGCGATCTGGGTCTGCGTGCGCGGTCCAGACTCGCTGCACTCGAATGCGACGGCATACGTCGACCACGGCACCGGGCCCGGTCGCCGGGTCGGCTGCGCGTCGGGCTCCAGGGCGCTCTCAAGAGCCAGGATGCGGCCGCCGTCTCCGATGAGGTAACCCGAGCGGGCCGGAGTCCGACCGTCGGGCGGCCTGATCACGACGGACACACCACGCCTGCGCGCCCCGTCGATGAACGCCTTCGAGGCAGACGGGACGACGAGAAGGAGTCTCGTCGGCGGCCTGGGCGAACTGCGTTCGAGGACCTTCGTCAGTGCGCTGGGGGTGAGCCGAGTGGGGAACACCTTGACCTTGTACTCGGTCGCAGCCGGCCAGCCCGGTACGAGGAGCGCGATGTCGGCGTCCGGGGATGATGGGTCGGACAGTTCGATTCCGTGCTCGAGCGCGAGTCGGGTGAACGTCTCGTCATCGATCAGCATGGTGGCCTCCTCATTCCACCACCCAATATTACAGTTTTCACCACTGAGTGACAATAGGAATAGTCGTGTGCGCTGGCCGATAGCGTGGCGGCGCGACTCAGCCGATCAGCAACTCCGGCAGCCGCGCCCGCGCGTGCTCCCGGGCCGGCACCACCGCCGACTCCGGCGCCCCGAACCACGGCCACCGCACCCGGGTGCCGACGTCGGCCCAGCCACCGACGGCGGCCAGGAACTTGTCGAGCGCCGGGTCACCAAAGCCGCACTCGGCCAGCGGCGCAACGTGCGCCGCGAAGAACTCAGCGATGCGACGCTCGACGTCCGCTGCGCCGTCGGGGTCTGTCTGGATCTGCCGCCACCAGGCGGCCGCGCCCGCCGGCGAGAGCGCGGCGATGTTGGAGTAGCTGCCGTGGGCGCCGCGGGCCACCCCGGAGGCGAGCCGGTGCCCGGGCACGAACAGCGCGCACCGGTCTGCCAGAGCCCGCATCCGGGCGAACCAGTCGTCGTCGCGGTCGAGCGTCTTGATGCCGATGACGGCGGGCACCTCGGTCACGATCCGCGCGAGCAGGTCCGGGCTCGCCTGGGTCTTGGCGTGCGGTGGGCTGTAGAGCACGAGCGGGACGGGCGCGGCCACCTGCGCGACCCGGTCGAGGAAGCGCAGCACCTCGGCCTCGCTGAGCGGGATCCAGTCGGGCAGGATCACCTGGATCGCGGCCGGCTCGAGGTCGCGGGCGCGGCGCACCCGCGCCAGGGACGCGTGCGCCAGCGGGTGGCTGGCACCGATCTGGAACGGCATGCCGACGGCGGAGCACGCCGTGGCGAGGACGGCGTTGACCTGGTCGTACTCCGCCTCGGTCAACGTGTGGAACTCCCCGGCGGTGCCGTGCGCGTACACGCCGTGCAGGTCGCTGCGCGCGAGGTGGTCCACCTCGGCGCGGAGCCGGCCGGGGTCGATCCCGTCGCCGGGGTCCAGGGGCAGCAGCACGGTGCCCCACACCCCACGGAGCTCGCTCGCGCTCATCGCGGTGGCCATCAGTCCTTGATCCCACCCTCGGAGATCCCGGCCACCACGTACTTCTGCAGCAACACGAAGATGACGATGATCGGGATCGCGATGATCGTCGAGACGGCCATCAGGTTGGTCCACTGGGTGCCGAACTGCGCCACGAACCGGTTCAGCACCACGGTGATCGGCTGGATCGCGTCGCTGGTGGCCAGGGTCAGGCCGAACACGAACTCGCCCCAGGTCATCACGAACGTGAGGGTGGCGACCATGACCAGGCCGGGCTGGACCAGGGGTAGGCCGATCTTCCAGAACGCCCGGAAGCCGGTGCACCCGTCGAGCAGTCCGGCGTCCATCAGGTCCTGCGGGATCGCGAGCATGTACGGGCGCAGCATCACCACCGCGAACGGCAGCGCCAGGGAGGTGTTCGCGATGATCAGTCCGGCGTAGGTGTCCACGAGGCCGTAGTCGCTGAAGATCGCGAACATGGGCAGCGCGAGGCTGATCGTCGGCAGCATCTGCGCGGCGAGCATGAGCAGCATCACCACACCGTTGACGCGCAGGCTGAACCGGGCCAGCCCGTACGCGGCCGGGACCGCGAGCGCGAGGGTGAGCAGCAGCGTCGGGATGGTGATGATCGTGGAGGACCAGATGCCCTGCAGCACCGCGGAGTCGCCGAACACGGCGTCCCGATACGCGGCCAGGGTCGGTGGGGACGGCACCAGATCCGGCGGTGAGTTGAAGACGTCGCCGGTCTCCTTCAGGGACGTGGCCACCATCCAGTAGACCGGGATCAGGTAGACCACGGCGACGATCAGCCCGGTCACGGACAGGCCGACGGTGCGGGTCCTCACAGCACGTCCTCCTTCCGGGTCGCGCGGAAGTAGAACAGGGCGAGCACGGTCGGGATGACCAGCATCAACGTGTTGATGGTCGCGCCGCTGCCGAGCTCGAAGTTCACGAACGCCTCGTTGTAGGCGAGGATCGGCAGCACCGTGGTGGCATCGCCGGGACCGCCCTTGGTCATGATGAAGATCGTGTCGAAGGTGCGGAACGTGTAGATGAACCCGAGCAGCGCGACCACCAGGGACACCGGGCGCAGCAGCGGCAGCGTGATCGCCCGGAACCGGGTGCCCGGGCCGGCGCCGTCCAGGCTCGCCGCCTCGTACAGGCCCTTCGGGATGTTCTGCAGCCCTGCGAGCAGGAGCAGCATCGCGAACGGCGCCATCGTCCATGCGGTCGCGAGCACCACCGCGACCAGGGCGGAGTTGCCCCGGCCGAGCCAAAACACCGGGGCGTCGATGATCCCGACGGACATCAGGGCGTGGTTGACCAGCCCGTAGGAGCCGTCGAGGATCCACCGCCACACGTTCGCGGCCACCACCGACGGCAGGATGTAGGGCAGGAAGATCGCCGCCCGGACTGCGTTCCGCCCCACGAACTTCCGGTTGAAGAAGACCGCGAGCGCGAGCCCGATCACGTACATCAGCGCGATCGTGGCGACCGTGTAGATCAGCGACACCCGCAGCCCGGTCCACAGTTCCGGGTTGCGCAGTTCCTCGGCGTAGTTCGCGAGCCCGACGAACTCGATGGTGCCGGCCAGGAACTTCTGGATCGGTGCGTCGTACAGGCTCAGGGAGATGTTGTAGTACAGCGGGTAGAGCGTGGTCGCGGCCACGAAGACGACGGCGGGGGCTATGTAGGCGTATCGGCTCCAGTGCCGTCGAGGTCGACGGCGGGTGGTCGCCCCGGCGGGCGCGCTCGCCGCGCGAACGGTGGTGCTCATCGATCAGGCCAGCGCCTCGTCCGCCGTGGCCTGCGCGGCCGCGAGCGCGTCGGCGGGCGTGCCGGACCCGGACAGGCTGACCTGGAGGGCGTTCTGGATCCCGGTGAAGATCTCCGCGGAGACCGGGGCGACCTCCTCGTCCGGGGCCCAGGCGACGTCCAGCTGGGAGATGAAGACCTGCCGGGTCTCGTCCGCCCAGATCTCGGCCTCGGCGGTGTCGGAGCGGACCGGGAGCTTGTTGCGCTCGGGCAGGTAGGAGTTCATCACGTCCGGCTGCTGCATCCAGGTGATCAGCTCCCACGCGGCGTCGGCGTTCGCGGAGTCCTTCGTGATGGTGAGGTTCTCCGCGGACAGGAACGAGAACTGATCGACGTCCGAGGGCATCGGCACCACAGTGAAGTCGAGGTCGCCGGACTCGGCGAGCGAGGACAGGTAGGACGCACTGTTGATCATCATCGCGGCCGTGCCGTTCTGGAACTGGAGGGTCACGTCGTCCTCGTTCCAGGTCAGCACCCCTTCGGAGATCGCGCCGGCATCCTTCAGGCGCAGGAACGAGTCCATCGCGGCGAGCCCGGCATCGGAGTCGAGTTCGCGGATGTCGCCGCCGGCGGCGAGGAACCGCAGGATCCAGGCCGTCGAACCCTCGACACCCTCAATGCCGCAGAACACGAGCCCGAAGTTCTGGCCCTCGGTCACGGCGGCGGCCACGGCCTCGACCTCGGTCCAGGTGGTGGGTGCCTGCTGGCCGGCCGCCGCGAGGGTGGCGTTGTTGACCCAGAGGGAGTAGGTGTCGGCGACGTGCGGGACGGCGTAGGTGGCGCCGCCGAAGACGGTGGTGGCCATCGGCCCGGAGAAGTACTGGTCGCTCTCGCCCCACTCCTCCACCCGATCACTGAGGTCGACGATCATTCCGGAGTCGGCGAACAGGGCGGTGTCGAAGGCGTTCACGAGCGCGATGTCCGGCAGGTCGCCGGACGTAGCGGACTGGAGCAGGGTCCGGTTGAAGTCCCCGAACGGGATCAGCCGCGGGGTGACCTCGACACCGGTCTCCTCGGTGTACTTGGCGAGCAGCGCCTCGATCGGTGCGGTGGCGCCGCCACCGTAGTAGTGCCAGAAGGTCAGGGCGCTGCCGTCCCCGGTCTGTTCGGCTTCTTCGCCGGCGTTGCCGCCGCCCGGGGTGCAGGCGGCGATCGCGCCGAGGCCGGCCGCGCCGAGGCCGCCGATCAGCAGGCGCCGGCGGGTGAGGTTGAGGTGATCGACGATGTTCACAACAGCTCCTTTGCATGGTGGCGGCAGCGAACTGCGCCGGTGAGTCAGTTTCCGGATGGGGTGAAGAGCTCGGGGTGCGCGGCGAACAGGGTGCGCACGCGCGCCACACCGTTCGCGTCGAGGTCGTGCAGGGGGTGGCGCGAGGGGCCCATGGCGAACCCTTGGAGGCGCAGCAGCTCGCGCAGCGTGGGCAGCACCCCGGTGGCGACGAGGTCGCGGACGTAGTTCGAGACGGTGATCTGGGTGGCCCGGGCGGAGTCGTAGTCGCCGCGGCGGAACTGCTCGAGCAGGCGGACGAACAGTTCCGGGGCGGCGTTGAACGTGGACCCGATCGCGCCGCAGGCGCCGGAGACGAAGCCGGCGAGGGCCACCTCGTCGTGCCCGTTCCAGACGGCCAGCCGGCCGTCGCCGATCCGGGCGAGCTGCTGCAGCCCGAACATGTCCAGGGAGGTGAACTTCACCCCGGTCACGTTCGGCTCCTCGGCGAGCGCGGCGAAGAACTCCACGCTGAGGTTCACCCCGGTGCGGCCGGGGAAGTTGTAGGCGACGAACGGCACGTCGCAGCCGCGGGCGACGGTGCGGAAGTAGTCCAGCTGCTCGGCCGGGGTGAGCGGGACGCTCGGCAGGATCGCCGAAACGGCGTCGACCCCGGCGGCCGCGGCCCGGTTCGCCAGGTCCAGCGTGAGCCGGGTCGCGTTCGTCCCGACGTGGGCGATCACCGGCACCTGCCCACCGGTCTCGGCGACGACAACCTCGATGCAGGCGAGCCGCTCCTGCGGGGACTGCATCACGCCGTCGCCGGTGCTGCCGCCGACGTAGAAGCCGGCCACGCCGCGCTCGAGCAGCGCCGCGGTGAGGCGACCCAGTTCGGGAAGGTTCGGTGCGCCGTCGTCCAGGTAGGGCGTAAGCAGTGCTGGCACGATGCCGTGCGCGCGCTCGAGTGGGTGAGTCATGAGTGGTGCGATCCCCTCCTGGGATTTCTGTCCGGCCTCGACGCGGCCGGCGGGTGGTGATGCGGAGCGTCAGTCGGTGGGCCGCATGAGCCGGTCGAGCCGGTAGTCGATGTCGACGAAGTGCTGGTCGAGCGCGGAGACGGCGTCGTCGCCCTGGCGCAGGGCGTCCACGATGGCGCGGTGCCGGTCCGCGAGGTCGTGGTACTGCAGCGGCGGGAGTTCGGCCTGCATGCGGGACATGAGCGTCCAGAACATGTCCAGGACGTCGAGGATGAGGTCATTGCCGATGGCCTCGTACATGGTGCGGTGGAACAGTCGGTCCTGCTCCGGGAAGGCCAGGCCCTGCTCCTCGAGCTCGACCATCTCGTCCACGATCGCGTCCAGGCGGGCCAGGGTCTCCTCGGAGATCCGCGCGGCCACCTTCGGGATCAGGCCACGCTCAAGCGCCGCCCGCAGCTCCAGCAGCTCGTTGAGTTTCGCGCCGTTCGCGATCATCCGGTACGGCAGCAGCCGGATCACCGGGGAGAGGGAGAAGTCCTGCAGGAACAGGCCCTTGCCGGCCTTCGCGTAGAGCACCCCCATCGACTGCAGACTGCGGGTGGCCTCCCGCAGGGACCCGCGGCTGACGTCCAGCTGGACGGCGAGTTCCCCCTCGGAGGGCATCGGGTCATCAGGGCCAAGGCCCTGCTCGGTGATGTACTCCAGGAGCTGGGCCTGCACGGTTTCGAACAGCATCGGCTTCGACACGTTCCGCAACCTATCAGATATCTGACAGGTTGCGACAGCGGTACTTTCGACCCATGACCGCCAGCGCCAGCAACCCGCCCCTGCCCCGCACCCTCGAGGGACGCCGGGTCATCGTCACCGGCGGTGGCGTCGGCATCGGGCTCGGCATCGTCCGGCGCTTCGCCGCCGCGGGCGCCCGCGTCGCGCTCACCACGCACTCCCGGTCCGCCGACGACGTCGTCGCGCAGCTCGCCGACGAGGGCCTCGACGTGCTCGGCCTGCGGTTCGACGCCACCGACAGCGAGCAGGTCACCGCCGCCGTCGACGTCCTCGCCGACCGCCTCGGCGGCCTAGATGTGGTCCTGAACAACTCCGGCGGGCTGCTCGCCCGCCACACGATCGCCGAGACCTCCGACGTCCACTGGGACGCCGTGTGGCGAGTGAACGTCTCCTCCGCCTTCTACGTCAGCCGCGCCGCCCTGCGCCACCTCGGCGAGGGCGGGCGCATCATCAACATCTCCTCCCTGGCCGGCTCCACCGGCGGCGGCAACGGCTCTGCCCCGTACGCCACCGCGAAGGCCGCCGTCGACGGCTTCACCCGCGCGCTGGCCAAGGAGGTCGGACCGCAGGGCATCACCGTCAACGCGATCGCCCCCGGACTGATCCTGGACACCCCGTTCCACGAGACGTTCACGGCACCAGCGGACCAGGAGAAGACGATCGCGTCGATCCCGGTGGGGCGGCCCGGGTATCCGGAAGACGTTGCCGCGGCGGCTGAGTACTTCGCGCGGGATGACTCGGCGTTCGTCACTGGGACCGTGCTGGACCTCAACGGTGGGGTGCACTTTTCATAGTCGGCGGGCAATCAAGGGCCTCGACGAGCCACCCGCGCTTCCGATTGCTGTGAGACTGACCGAGTGACGTCATCGCCCTTGCCCGACGATGGTGCGCTCGTTGAGGGAGCCTACGAGGAACTCATCACTGAGCGGCTTGCCGCCACGCTACGCAACCTTCCCGCCGATGATTGGGCTAGCGGTTCCGTACCTGACGGGGACCAACCCCACGTGCTCGCCGCCCACGTCGCGGAGGCAGTCCATCGCCGGTTGCGGGGAGTCAAAGACTCCGCCGAGCGCCTCGCATTGGTGAACCAGCTGCTCGATACCATTGATGACGGCGAGACGGTCCCGTCGGCTGAACGTCTGCTCGCTGTCGAGCGGCGACTCCCGACGCAACTCACGACGACCTCTCGTTTCGCTACCCGACCGCAGGCGCCCCTTTCGGAGGCAGCGCTCCTCACGAACGCGCATGGTGAACCATCGCTCCAGTCGGAGATCCTCGCGGAGATGCCAAGTGCAGATGAGGTCGATCTGCTGTGCGCCTTCGTGAAGTGGACCGGTGTCCGAACCTTGCGACCCGGACTCGCCTCCCTCCGAGATCGCGGTGTCCCGCTACGAATTGCCACGACGACGTACATGGGCGCCACGGAACGTGTGGCACTGGATCGCCTGGTCAGGGAAGTCGGCGCGCAGGTCAAGATCCAGTACGACGTCCAGCGGACACGACTGCACGCGAAGGCGTGGATGTTCCGCCGCCGTTCAGGCTTCTCGACGGCGTACGTTGGATCGTCGAACCTGTCTCACTCGGCTCTCCTCGACGGCGTCGAGTGGAATGTACGGCTCTCGCAGCGAGCCAACCGGGCGCTGCTAGCGAAGTTCGAGGCGACGTTCGACACCTACTGGGCGGACCCTACGTTCGAGGACTACCAGCCCGACGACGTCGAAGATCGCGACCGACTTGACGACGCGCTCGCTGAAGCCAGTGGCCGCTCGCAGCACACCCGAGTCACGTTTTCCATCTCTGGACTCGAGGTGCGGGCCTACCCATACCAGCAGCGGATGCTCGACGAGATCGAGGCCGCACGCAAGGTGTACGGGCGGCACCGCAACCTGGTCGTGGCGGCCACAGGCACGGGCAAGACTGTCGTCGCAGCTTTGGATTACCGCCGACTTTCGGAGGAGGCGGGTCCAGGAGAGCACCCCCGGCTGCTCTTCGTTGCCCACCGCCGGGAAATCCTCCAACAATCACTGCGCACGTTCCGCGAAGTGCTGACGGACCCTGAGTTCGGCGAGCTCTACGTCGATGGCAAACGCCCCGAGCGCTGGAAGCACGTGTTCGCCAGCATCCAGTCGCTGACCGCCTATGGCGTCGAGAACATTCCACCAGCGAGCTTCCGCGTCCTCATCGTGGACGAGTTCCACCACGCCGCCGCCAGCACGTACCAGAAGCTGCTTCGACACCTAACCCCAGACGAGACACTGGGACTGACCGCAACGCCCGAACGGGCCGACGGCGTGCACGTTGCGCGATTGTTCGGCGGGGCTCCAACTACGGAACTGCGCCTCTGGGATGCAATCGCCTCAGATCTGCTCGCGCCATTCCACTACTTCGCCATCAACGACGAGACAGATCTGTCTCGGATCGCCTGGGCACGCGGCGCCTACGATGCCAGGTCGCTCAGCAACCTCTACACAGGCAACGACGCCCGGTCGCGGATCATCCTTAGCCAGTTGCGAGACAAGGTGGCTGACCTCGACGCGATGAAGGCACTCGGATTCTGCGTCGATGTTGGACATGCTCACGCGATGGCTGAAGCCTTCAACCAGGCTGGGATTCCGTCGCGCGCAGTCACCGGAGAGACTGCCCACGCGCACCGAGACGAGGCCCTGACGGACCTCCGCAGCGGCGCCACCAAAGTGATCTTTGCCGTAGACGTCTACAACGAGGGGGTCGACATACCGGACGTCAACACCGTGCTGTTCCTGCGCCCTACGGAGAGCGCGACCATATTCGTTCAGCAGCTCGGACGAGGCCTGCGGCGCACCCGAACCAAGAGCGTCCTGACCGCGCTCGACTTCGTCGGGATCCAGCGCAAGGAGTTCCGGTGGGACCTCAAACTGGGAGCAATCACCGGACAGTCTCGCCGAGGGCTGATTGAGGGCATCGAGAAGGGCTTCACGACCCTGCCGAGCGGATGCCAGATTGTCCTGGAGCGCGAGTCGCAGCAACGAATCCTCGCAAACGTCAGAGACCAGGTCTCCCGCCGATGGTCTCGGCTCGTGAGTGAACTCCGGACACTGAGTGCGCAACGCGACCACGTATCCCTCGGCACATATCTACACGAGACGGGCAATGACCTTGGTGCGGTCATCGAGCGACCCGAGCGCTCCTGGACACGACTCCGACGTGAGGCGGGACTAGAGGTCCCGGTGGGTGGGCCACTTGAGGACGTGTTGCTTCGCCGAGTCCGAGCGCTGGCCCACGTCGACGACTCCGAACGGACCGCCGCATACCTCGCCGTCCTGTCCGGCGCAGACTATGAATCACTTTCCCCAACGGAACGAGCGTTCGCCCGCATGCTGTTCTTCTCGCTCTACCCCGATGGCGGTGGGTTCGAGTCGTATGCCGATGGACTCACGGCGGCATCGCATGAGGCCGCAGCGAACCAAGAACTGATGACGGTGGTCGACCTCGCTCGTGCCACGCAGCTCCGACTGACAGTCGCATCCACGGGGTCCACGGCCGGCCTCCCGCTACGCCTGCACGCGCGCTACCAACGAGAGGAAGCGCTCGCCGCCCTGGGTTGGGCGAACCTGTCGCGCACCCCGAAGTCGTTCCAAGCTGGCGTCCTCCACGAATCCGAACAGAACCTCGACGCCCTCTTCGTGACCGTCGAGAAGTCCGAAGCTGCCTTCTCGCCGAGCACTATGTACCGCGACTACCCGATCTCTCGAACTCTCTTCCACTGGGAGTCGCAATCAACCACCTCCCTGCTGTCCCCCACGGGACAGCGCTACGTGGCCGGAAGCAGCACCGTCCTGCTCTTCGTGCGCGTCAGAGGTCATGGGCCCGTCGGCACAGAGCCATACACCTACCTCGGCCCGGTCGAGCTGGTCGCCCATCAGGGCGAACGGCCCATCGCGATCACCTGGCGGCTCAACACACCGATGCCCCTCGAACTCTTTTCGTCAACGACCGCCGCTGCACCGTGACGCCACCCCTATCGTTGTGCGCCCTCGAAGCTTCCCGGAACCGCTACACCGTTGGCAATTTCCGACAAGCTACCGGGGCACCGTTGGCTCGCGGGTAGCCAGCCACCCACTCCTCCGCCGATGTCCCGCCCTGGCCACACGGCGAGGTCTCCCGCTTTGAGGACGACGCGGTTCGTGGTTGACGGCCTGTCGCGTAGGTGGTCACGGCCCTTCCTTCGAGGGTAATTAATGTCGGTCGGGCCTCGAGGCACGCGCGCGGCCAACCGGTGAGGCAACTCACGCGGTTTCGAGCCGCATCCCTGGCGAGACTGATCCACTAGCTTGAGCGCGAACCGAGTTCCCCGACGCGACTCCACACGAGCCTGGGCGGGTCGCGGAAAATGGCAGCCGAACGGGAAGAACCGAATAAGCTTGGGGTCCGCACTCGGCTCGCCGGAGCTGGAGTAGCGAGTGAGACGGAGACTCTACGTGCCCCAAGACGATTTTCTCAAGTACGAAGCCTCAGGGATCGCCGCACTGCTACGCACCCGAACGCTCGCAGTTCCGTTCTACCAGCGTTCCTATTCATGGATCACGAAGGAAGGTAGCACCTACACCCCCGACTCAGAGGTAGACAAGCTTCAGGTGATCGACTTCTGGAGTGATCTGACCTCGAGCTTCGCGAACAATTTTTCGTACTTCATGGGGACCGTCGTCCTTGCACGAGAGGGCGACGGGGCCGATGGCCGTCAACTCGTGATCGATGGCCAACAGCGCCTAGCCACGACGTCGCTCCTGCTGGCTGCGATTCGCGACAAATTCGAGACAGGCGGCGCGAACGACTTCGCGAAATCGACCCAACAGGACTATCTCGGAAAGTTCGATCGCAGAGTTGGACTCGATCAGCCTAAGCTCATATTGAACACCGAGGACCGGGACTTCTATGAGCGTCGAATCGTCTTGGGTCGGAGCGACGTCGAGCCAGCAAACTACAGTCAAGGGCTCATCTCCGAGGCATTTGAGTATCTCTCCGAGAGGGTTGAAAATTTCACGGCGAGCCACGGCACCGCTTGGCGCGACAAGTTGAATGAGCTCGTGGACTGGCTTGACACGAGCGCACAAATCGTCGCCATCGATGTGGCAACCGAGGCCGATGCCTTCCTCATCTTCGAAACGCTAAATGATCGCGGCGCCGACCTGACCGTCGCCGATCTTCTCAAGAACTTCCTGTTCAGCCGCTCTGCGTCGAGACTCGACGAGGTTCGTGACAACTGGGTGGCAACACTGACGAACCTCGATATCAACCGGGTCGGCAACCAGCGCTTTACGAACTTTGCGCGCCACCTTCTCAGCTCTAAGTACGGTCGGACGCGCGAGCGTGAGGTCTATGGCCGATTGAAGGACATCGTCGCTTCGCCCGCCTCCGCAGTGACGTTCTCCCAAGAGCTCAAGGACTCGTCTCGGCTCTACTACGCCATGCTTACTGCTGATAGCGATTTCTGGGGCGACTACCCAGCGCATGTGTCGAGCGCCGCAGAGATCTTGGTTGAGCTCAATCTTGAACAATACCGCCCGCTCCTGCTTGCAGCCTTGTCCGAATTCGATCACGGCGAGATCGTTAGATTCGTGCCCACGATGGTCTCATGGGCAATTCGCGGACTCTCATCGGGAACGCTCGGCGCAGGCACCGCCGAGGCTGCTTTCTGTGAGGCGGCTCGAGACATCCGGTCGGGCAAGATCAAGACCACCGAACAAATCCTGGCAGAGTCTCGCGTAGGGACTCTGATACCAACCGACGGGGCGTTCGAAGCAGCGTTCGCTGGATGGCGCGTCATGCGTGGGTCACTCGCAAGATACCTGCTTCGAGCGCTCGAATTACAGGAGCGCGGCGATGCGGAGCCGGAGCTAGTCGTCAACGACGACGTCGAAGCCGTCAATCTGGAGCATGTCCTTCCGAAGAACGCGAAGCGTGACGACTGGCCAGCGTTCACAGAGGATGATCAGCGAGCGTACGTCCATCGCTTAGGGAACCTCTGCCTGTTGCAGAAGGGCCCGAACGGGCGAATCGGCAACAAACCGTGGGCGGCCAAGCAGTCGATACTTAAGCTATCGAGTCTTCGCGTGACGGCTGATGCGGCCGCGAACTCAAATTGGACGAAGAGCGTCATCGATAGGCGCCAAAAGCAGTTGGCAACCCTGGCCGTCTCAGCTTGGCCGCGTCTGCCTCGTGGGTAGGTTAGGGGCTTCCGGGTCGGGGTCGGGGTCGTGTGCGCACCACCGCGCCCGGCGCCGTTGTCAAGCCTCACGTCACGCGCTCCGAACGAACCGTAGCGTGAGCCGCAAACCCGAGGATCCCTGGCGATGCGGACGAGGCTCGTGAGGGTCCCACTGAACCCTGACACCCCTAGATCGTCGTGTTTAGGACCTTGACCACAATCAGCAAGCGGCACAGGACCGTCATCCTGGGAGTTCAATGCAACAGGCCCGCACGCTCCGCCAGCACCGCCACGTCCACCCGGTTCCTGGCGCCCAACTTCGTCTGCGCCGCGGACAGGTGCGACTTCACCGTCGCCTCGGACACGTACAATTGCCGGGCGATCTGGACGTTCGAGTGCCCGTGTCCCACGGCGATGGCGACATCTCGTTCCCGTTCGCTCAAGGACGACATCGCGTCCGTTGCTCGTCGCCGCTCGGCGCCGCCGATATCCCGGGCCAGGTGGTCGAGCACCTGTCGGGTGCTGCGCGGGGACAGCACGGCGTCGCCGGCCATCACGTCCCGCACGGCGCGGATGATGTCCATCGGCGGGGCGGACTTGAGCAAGAACCCAGCGGCGCCAGCGGCGAGGCTGCGCAGCACGGCGTCGTCCACGTCCCAGGTGGTCAGGACGATGACGTGTGGCGGGTTGGGCAGGGCACGGGCGGCCGCGGTGGCGGCAATGCCGTCCATCCGGGTCATCCGCAGGTCCATGAGCACCACGTCCGGGGCGTGCGCCTGGACGGCTTGCACCACCTCGTCGCCGTCGCCGGCCTCGCCGACCACCTCGATGTCGGCCGCGCTGTCCAGGATCAGGCGCAGCCCGGTGCGCACCAGAGCGTCGTCATCCACGAGGAGCACTCGGTGCGGTCGGGGCATGGCCCCAACGTAGGCGCCCGCACCGACAGACGGTGCGCAGACGGGCTTGGGTGACCTCCGCCGTCGCCGGCTAATGCCCGCCTGAAAGCGAGCGGTGCAGGTACTCCACGAGCGATCGGATCCCGAACTCCCAGCGGGCCAGGGAGTCCGTCGGCGCGACCTCGTTGGCCAGGGTGCCCAGGTGGGTGCTGGCGATGGTGACGCGGTCGCCGATCTTATGGGTGAAGCCCAGCCCGGGCACACCCCGGTCCTGGGTGGGGGCGAACAGGGTGCCCGTGTAGAGGGCGAAGCCGTCCGGGTACTGGTGGTGGTCGCCGCTGGTGGCCTCGACCAGTCGTTCGAAGGACCGGCTCAGGCGGGCGACGTTGTTCTCGTCCTCGAGCACGTAGCCGTCCTCGGCGCCCTCCACCCGCAGCGTGATCCGCTCAGTCCGGACGGTGTCCAAGGTGAAGGCGTTGTCGAACA
Organism: Occultella gossypii; assembly: GCF_019947135.1. GTDB lineage: Bacteria > Actinomycetota > Actinomycetes > Actinomycetales > Beutenbergiaceae > Occultella > Occultella gossypii. The sequence continues at coordinate 182,142 of NZ_JAGSHT010000016.1, forward strand.
ACCGGATGAACGGACCGATCGCACTGGAGGCGTTGTTGTCCTTGGCCATGCCGAGAAGCAGGGCGCTGCGGCCCTCCACGTCGCGCAAGTTCACGTCGTTGCCCAGCGCGCATCCGCGGACCCGGCCGCGGGAGTCGACGACGAGCACCAGCTCCGGCTCCGGGTTGTTCCAGGAGGAGAAGGCCGGGATGCCGACCTGGGCGCCGTAGCCGACCGAGGAGAGCACCGGGGCCTTGGTGAAGACCTCCGGGTCCGGGCCGAGGCCGACCTCCAGGTACTGCGACCACAGGCCCTCGGCGAGGAAGACCTCCTTCACCCGCGCGGCGGCCTCGGAGCCGGGCTCGATGGTGTCGATCTCGGCGTGCAGGGAGGCGGCGAGGGTCTCGCGGACCTGACGCGCGCGGGCCGGGTCACCGGCGCTGCGTTCCTCGATGACGCGCTCGATCATGCTGTCGACGAAGGTCACGCCGCAGGCCTTGACCACCTGCAGGTCCAGCGGGGCGAGCAGGTGCGGGCGGTCCTGCGCCCGAGCGAGGGACGCCTCGACGAGGTCGGAGAGCCGCCAGCGCGGGTCGCCGGTGGTGCCGGTCACTACGGCTGCGGCGTCATCGCGCTCGAGCAGGCCGGCGACGGTCGGGGCCACGTCGAAAAGGTCGTAGACGGCTTCGCCGAGGACCCGGACCGGCCGGGGTCCGCCGGTCTCGGGGTCCCAGACCCGGCCGACGAGGATCGCCTCGTCGGCGTCGGTGGGGAGGATCGCGTGCACGGCGTCGGTCTGGGTGCTCATTTCGCTCCTCGTTCGGAGATCTGCCATTCGCCGTCGACTCGGCGGGAGATCGCCAAGGGGTTGTCCTCGCGCAGGGCTGCGTGCAACGAAGCTTCGGGGAAGCCCTGGTAGGACACCGGGCGCATGAACCGGCGCGCTGCCGCGGTTCCGACCGAGGTGGTGCCGGGCGCCGTCGTGGCCGGGAAGGGGCCGCCGTGCTGCTGGGCGTAACTGACGGTGACGCCGGTGGGCCAGGAGTTCCAGATCACGCGTCCCGAGCGTGCGGCCAGGACGTCCACCAGCTCGTCGAGTTGCTCGCCGGGTTCGGCATGAACGGTGGTGGTCAGCTGGCCCTCGAGGAGTTCGACGCCCCGCGTGAGCTCGGCCTCGTCCCGGTAGGAGATGACGATGCTGGCCGGTCCGAACATCTCCTCGCGCACGATGGCCGGATCCTGCACGGCTGCCTCGACGGTGGTGGCGAAGAGTGCGGGCGCGGGTGCGTCACCTTGCCCGCCGGGGACGATCTCGGTCAGGCCGCGCTGGGCCATGGCCGAGCGGGCGTGGAGGAATCCCTCGGCCAGGCCTGTGGTGAGCATGGGCGACGGGTCGCTGCCGGCCACGGTCTCGCGGAGCACCTGGGTGCTGTCCTCGTCGAGCTGGGGCACGAACAGAATCCCGGGCTTCGTGCAGAACTGCCCCATGCCCAGGGTGTAGGAACCGACGTAGGCGGTGAGGATCTCGTCGCGCCGCGCGGCCCAGGCCTGCTGGGTGACGACCACGGGGTTGATGCTGCCCAGCTCGCCGTAGAACGGGATCGGCTCGGGGCGGGCGGCCGCACGGTCGGCGAGGATGCGGCCCACCCGGGTGGATCCGGTGAAACCCACCGCCGTGGTGAGCGGGTGGTCCACGAGCGCCTGGCCCGCATCCCGGCCGGTGACGGCGCTGAAGAGGCCCGCGGGCGCACCCGCTTGCGCGAGCGCGGCCACGACGATCTCCGCCGTGCGGAGCCCGAGCTGCAGGTGGGCCTCGTGGATCTTGTGGACCACGGCGCAGCCGGCAGCCAGCGCCGAGGCGCTGTCGCCACCCATGACGGAGAACGCGAACGGGAAGTTGGAGGCGCCGAAGACCCCGACGACGCCGAGGGGGACGTTCATCCGGCGCAGGTCCGGCCGAGGTCCCATGCCCCAGGAGTCGTCGGCATGGTCGATCGTGGCGTCGAGGATCTCGCCGCGGCGGACCTCTTCGGCGAAGAGGCGCAACTGGAACGTGGTCCGCTTCAACTCCCCCTGCAGGCGCCCTTCGGCCAGGTGGGTCTCCGCCTGGGCCAGCGGGACGAGGTCCTCGGCGGCGGCGTCCAGGCCGTCCGCGATGGCCTCCAGCCAGCCTGCTCGGGTGTCCGGTTCGGCCCCACGTGCTGCGAGGAATGCCACCTGTGCCTGCTGGACTGCCTCGTCCAGTTCGTCATTGGTCGTCATACGGCAAGCCTACGGTCCGGCGCCAGTCGCGGACCGCGACGACCACCACGTGGCCCCCTTCGATGGTGCGACAGATGGTGAGCAGAGACCGGGCTACATTGGGCGGTCGGACCGGACATTTGGAGGACTGATCCATGGCTGAGGTAAGCGTCGTCGTGTGCGACATGTGTGGCCAACTGGATCGGTCGACGGCGCGCTACGGAATCACGCAGGGCGGCTCGACGGTCCAATTCGACCTCTGCGAACAGCACGCGGCGCCACTCGAGCGGGTGCTCGACAGCAAGCGTCCGGACGATGGCAGTTGGCGCCGGTTCGAGGGCATGTTCACGACGTTCGAAGAGATCGAGGAGCAGAAGAAGCGACGCGCTGACGAAACCTGATCGGCGGACTCTAAAAGTCTCTAAAGGAGCCCTTAGTGAAGGCAACGCGGAAGGTGGCTCCGCTGGGCGATCTACCCATCTGGCCGCCCGATTGTGCCCTGCGGCCTTTGCCGTTAAGTGGCGGGGTTCTGTCGATGCTCTGTGGCGGCCTCCGCTCGCGGCGATGCAGGCGGGCACTGCGCTGGCTGACGCTCCGTAAACCGATCCTCCATGGGGGACGGAGTGCGAGATGAAGTTTGCGGTCGATGTCCGAGTCGGCTCGCGGATGACCTGGGCTTTCGGATCCTGTAGAAAGCACTCTGGGAGCCGACGACGGCCACCTCCTGCCCAGCAAAAACGACACCAGGAGTTCGACGTGCTCCCCAGAAAGCCTCACCGTCCATCTAGGGCGGGCGGATCGGCTACACATACGGAATACCGAGCAGCCAGACGGCGTTAAACAAATTGAGAGAGAGGAAGAACAAACATGGCAAATTTACTTGACGGTAAGGTAGCGATCATCACGGGCGGCGCCAGCGGCATCGGCCAGGCGAGCGTCGAGGCCTTCGTCGACCACGGCGCAAAGGTGATCATCGGCGACATCCAAGACGAGCTGGGCGAGTCGCTTGCGAAGAAGCTGGGTGACTCGGCCCGATACGTCCACGCTGACGTCACCAATGAGGACGACGTCGCCGGCCTCGTGGATGCAGCGGTGGAGTCCTACGGCAAGCTCGACGTGATGTTCAACAACGCCGGCGCACCGTCCGCTCCGTCGCCCATCGTGGACGTCAGCACTGAGTACCTCGACAAGGCCCTCGCACTGTTCGTCCGCTCTGTGGTTCTCGGCCACAAGTACGCCGCACGCCAGTTCAAGAAGCAAGCCACCGGTGGGTCCATCATCTCCACCTCCAGCCTGGCTGGTCTGCAAGGCGGGTGGGGCGACGTTGGCTACTCCACCGCCAAGGCCGCCGTACCAAGCATCGCCCGAGTGGCGACCATCGAGCTCGGCAAGTTCGGGATCCGATCCAACGTCATCGCCCCCGGCATCATTGTGACGCCGATCTTCACCCGCTACGCGGGGCTGAGCGAGGAGGACTCCGGGAAGTTCCTCGAGCGGCTGGAGGAGAAGTCTAAGGACGAGCAGCCCCTGGGCCGGACTGGTGTCCCGAATGACATCGCCGGCCCCGCGGTGTTCCTCGCCTCCGACTTGTCCTCGTTCATCAGTGGCGTGACCATCCCTGTCGACGGCGGTTCGTCCTCGGTGACGTTCAACCGCTTCGATGCGATTTTCGGTGAGGTCGCAGCTGAGATGGAGGCCGGCTGGGTCTCCGCCCGCAGTTGACCCACACCAGGCATAGAGGGGCCCGGCAGCATCTGCCGGGCCGTTCTGCTCGCTCAAGCAACGGTTTGGCTCCGGTCTGGAGGTTGCCCATCAGCAGCGGGTCGATGGAACACCGGCGTGCACGCGGGTAAGACACTCGTGCCGCCGACGTTGAGAACCTGAGGCGTCCCGTTAGCCGAACCCCTCGAGGGAACGGTGCAGGTCACCGGGCGCACCCACGTTCGAGTGTTCGCAAGCCCGCCCGAAAAAGTGCCCGGTGACGGCGGGTCGTGCGGGACACGTCTGGCGTCCCGTAGACGAACGATTCCGCTACAACGTTCGCGGCATCGCGGGGGCTGGTGTGGCTTGTGCCCTTCAGGTCGCCGGCGGGCGCCATGCCAGGATCTCGTCCATCGAGCGCAACATCAGATCGGGCCGCAGCCGCGTCGCCAGCGAGAGCGCCCGGTCCCGCACAGCCACCGCGACCGGGTTGTGCACCGCGGTGACGCGGCAGATCGACATCGAGCGGCGCACGACGTCGGCTGTCCGCTCCAGCCGGGCGGCCGTGTAGGCGGACAGGTCGCCGTCCGCGAGGTGCCCGAGTACCACGGCGTCCTCGATCGCCTGCCCGGCACCCTGGCCCAGGTTGGGCGTCATCGGATGGGCCGCGTCGCCCAGCAGGGCCACCCGGCCCACATGCATCGCGGGTAGCGGCGTTCGCAGGTAGTACAGGTCGTTGCGCAGGATGCGGCCGGCCTCGGCGGCGTCCAGCAGGGCGGGGATCGGCTCGTGCCAGTCTCCGAACCGGCGCAGCAGTTCGGCTCGTTCGTCTTGGTGAACCGCCCCGGCGGGAGACCGGTCGGTGGCGTAGTAGTAGACGAGGTCGTCATCCAGCGCGTGGATCCCGAACACGGTGCCACGACCCCAGCTCTCCGAGCTCCGGATCGACAAATCGGGCCTGCGCACCAGCCCTCGCCACGCCGTCACTCCCGCGTACGACGGCCCCGGGTGCCCGGGAAAGAGCGCTGTCCGCACCGGCGAGTGGATGCCGTCGGCGGCCACCACGAGGTCGGCGGTGAGTTCACCCGAACTGGTCTGTACCGTCCCGCGGGTGGCGTCGACGCCGGTGACCGCCGTGCCGAGCCGCAACCGGTCCGCCCCGAGCGCGTCCGCGAGCAGTTCGACGAGCGTCGCGCGCAGGAGGACGACGAGGGAGTCGCCGTACAGCTCCTGCACCCTGTCTTCGGTGGTGTGCGTCAACCACCGGCCGTCGCGGCGACGCAGGCCCGCCTGGCCCTCAAGCCGCGACAGGGTGCGGACCCGGTCGCCCAGGCCCAGTGCGTCCAGGGCGCGCAGCGCATTGGCCGCCAGCACCAGACCGGAGCCGACGGGTTCGAGCTCCTGGGCCTGCTCCAGCACGTCCACATGCCAGCCCGCGCGGCTCAATGCGATGCCTGCCGTCAAGCCGCCGATGCCGCCACCGATCACCACTGCCTTCATTTTCGACCCTTCCAAGTCCACGTTCGCCATCCAAGAACACTACGGCTGTAGTGTCACTACAGCCATAGTATGCACCCATGAAGCGTTCCGAGGCCGTGGCAGAGGCAGCCATCACCCTGCTGGCCGATCGGGGGATGCGCGGCCTCACCCACCGGGCGGTCGACGAGGCCGCCGGGCTGCCGCCCGGTTCGACGTCCAACCTGGCCCGCACCCGTGCCGCCCTGCTGGAGCTGACGATGTCCCGGCTGACCGAGTTGGAGGAGCGGGTCTTCGCCGACGCCTTCGTGAGCGAGCCCCTGACCGTCGCCGAACTGTCCGAGCTGATGGCGCGGTTGCTGCAGGTCCAGCTGCAGGACCGCCGGCGCACCCTGGCGCGCTTCGAGCTCGCGCTGGAGGCGACTCGCCGGCCCGAGCTGCGCCGCATCTACGACCGGGCCGGCCGCCGGTTCCGCGACGCCGCCGTCGCCCTGCTCACCGCTGCCGGGTCGGCCGATCCGGTCCGGCACGGCCGCCAGGTGGTCGCATTCGGCGAGGGCATCATGTTCGACGCGATCGCCGGGGCCGGCAGTGAGCCAGCGCTGGACGAACTCCAGGACGCGGTGCGTGAACTACTGATCGGCATGCTCGGCGGCGAGGCGAAGCAGTAGCGCCCGAAGCACGCGGCGCTGGACACAGGCGACCTCCGCCGTCGCCGTCTACCCGACCTGCCGCCACGGCAGGGTGACCGTGACGCGGAACGTCGCTCCGCCGTCGTCCACTCCGTACTGGAGGCGACCGCCGAGCAGCTCGACGCGCTCGGCGATGCCCTGCAGGCCGCGGCCGGGCGCGCCGCCGGCGGGTGCGGGCCGGTAGGGGTTGCGGGCGTCGATGCTGACGCCGTTGCTCGGGCCGCCGGTCACGGCGAGGCGGATCTGCTGCCCGGACGCGTGCTTGCGGGCGTTCGTGAGCAACTCTTGCACGATCCGGTAGACGGCGCGGGCCAGGGCCGGGTCCGCCGACTCGGCCTGGTCCAGGTAGACGGTGGCGCTGACCGGCACGCCGGTGCGGACGGTCTCGTCGATCACGGCCGGTAGGTCCACCAGGGACGCCTCAGGCAGCGCGTGGTCGGCGCCCGGGTCCTGGCGCAGCACGGACAGCAGCGAGCGCAGGTCCTCCACGGACTGCCCGGCGCTGGCCCGCACGAGCGCGGCGCTGCGGGCCAGCTCGTCGTCGTCCTGCGCGTTCACCTCGAGGGCCCCGGCGTGCAGGTTCAGCAGGGACAGCCGGTGGCCGAGCACGTCGTGGACCTCGCGGGCGATCCGTTCGCGCTCGACCTGGCGGGCGAGCTCGTCGCCGAGGCGAGCGCTGTCGCCGACGGCCTCGTCGGCACGCCGGTCCGCGGCCCGGGACAGCCGGCGTGCCCGCAGCACGAGGCCGAGCCCGATCGCCGGGCCCAGCGCCAGCGCCACGGCCAGCGGCACGAACCACCAGCTCAGTTCGACCGGCGTCTCCGGTGGCGCGCCGGTCGGCCCAAGCATCGTCTTCGGGAACGACTCGGCCATCGTCTCGGCAAGCACGTCCCGGATCGCGGTCACCATGGTCGCGACGCCCACCGCACCCGCCGTCCACCACACGCGCGGCCCGGATCGGTGGGCCACCAGCGAGACCAGGGCGAACAACGCCGTCGATGTCCCGACCGGTAGCACCACCGCGACGCCCGCAGCGACCAGCGTGACCAGGAACGGCCACCGGTGGCGCCACCCGAGCAGCGCGGGCACGGCGATCGCCGCGAAGAACAGCCCGAGGGCCACCCCGGTGTTCTCACCGGAGATGCCCTGACCCCAGTCGGAGAACGCCACACTCATGATCGAGGCGCAGAACGCCGCCACGACGAGCAGCGCCGTCCGCCACCAGGGGGCGCGGCGCCGTCGGGCGGGCGTTGTCTGCACATTCCGCACCGTAGGGCCCGGCGGGGACATTCGGGCTCCATCGATCGGTCAGGTTCGCCCGGTCGCCCCTCCCCCGATCGGCCAGCCGGCTCCAGGCGTTCGGTGGATGTGGCGGTGCTGCCCGACGGCGTTGGCTGGGGTCATTCCCCGAACCTGGAGGTTCCGATGAGCACCAACGTCCCCGGCGGCCAGACGCCGCCCCAGCCGCCCTACGCCCCGCAGGGCGCCGTCTCCTACTCCACGCCCGACGGCGGAGCCCAGCCGGGCGGGTATGGTCCCGCCGGTCCGGGGCCGGGCGGGTACAACCCGGCCGGGCCGGGCGGACCTGGCTCGGGCGGCTACGGCCCGGGCGCGCCGGTGCCGCCGCCGGTCGAGCCGAAGAAGCGCAGTTGGTTCGCGCGGCACAAGATCCTGACCGGGATCGGCGCCGTCGTGCTGCTCGGCATCGTGATCAACGCCGTGAACGGCGGCGGGTCGCAGCCGTCCGCCCAGGGCGACGCGCCGACCACCCAGGCGCCGGCCGCCGTCGAGCCGGACGCCCCGGCCGGGGACGCTTCCGAACCGGCCGCACCGGCCGCGACGGAACCGGCCGCCGTCGAGCCCGCGGTCGAGGAGGCGCTGCCCGGCGTCGGCGCCGCGGTGCGGGACGGCAAGTTCGAGTTCGTCGTGACGAGCATCGAGACCGGCGTGGATACGGTCGGCAGCGAGTACCTGAACGAGCAGGCGCAGGGACAGTTCGTCCTGGTGCACCTGACCGTGACGAACATCGGCGAGGCGCCGCAGTACTTCTCCGACAGCGACCAGCAGCTCTTCGACGCCGCCGGGCGTGAGTTCTCCCCGAACTCCACCGCCGGGCTCTGGATCGAGGGCAACGACACGTTCTTCACCGAGATCAACCCGGGCAACACCGTGGAGGGCACGATCGTGTTCGACATCCCGGCCGACGCCGTCCCGACGACGCTCGAGTTGCACGACTCGTTCCTTTCGGGTGGCGTGGAGGTGGCGCTGGGCTGACCGGCCCCCTGAACCGGTGGACCCGGGCCGCGACGGGCGGCTCGGGTTCACCACTGCCTAGGAGCGCCCGGCCTCGGTCCACTTCCACCAGGTGTAGTGGTACTCCCCCTCCTCGACCTGGAACCGCTTGCCGCAGTCGCGGCACTCGCAGATGCGGTCGGGCACCCTTTTCCAGTCGCTGGGGACCGTCTCCACGATGCGGATGTGCCCCCGGCGCACCTCCTTCGCAGGGTCGTAGAACTGGTGCGAGGGGTAGGCGGCGCAGAGGCAAACTCCCTTGCCGAAGAGCTCGATCCGGTCGAGGGCGTGCTCGAGGTTGGCGCTGTTCGACGCGAGCATGCCGCCGAGGTCCGCGTCCGCGGTCGCCTTCTCGATGGCGGGCAACGCCAGTGCCAGCGGCGCCAGGATCTCGGGATCGCGGGTCGCGAACACCTCCCACACCGCATTGAGGATGCGGGCCTTCTCGCCGGAGAGGAAGTCCGCGACGAGCGGTGCCCGCAGCGCGTCCTCCTCGGCTCCCGGTCCGGCCAGCCACTGCGCCGGCAGCACGAATACCGCCGCCTTGCTCCGCTCGAGCGCGGCCCCGGAGCTGTCGGCAAGGACCACGGCGTCACTCCCGAGCGGCCACCACGCGGCGGTGTCCGCACCGAGCGATCGCACCAGGCTCGCGGGCGCACTGCGCCGGTCGTAGGACGCCGGGTCGGTGTGCTTGTCATCGGTGAAACGTGTCGCGTCGAAGTAGCGACGGGCGCCCCAACGCCGGTTCGCCGCCACCACGAGGGCCGAGGTGAAGGACGCCTGGGCCGCCGCGTCCGAGGTGGCCGCCAGCGGGAGCAGGTGCATCAAGTAGGTGGTCTGCCCCTCGATCCCGTCGAGCTCCCACTCGAGCCACTCGTCCCCGTCCGGCCACGGCAGGTCCACCATCTGCTCGATCACGGCGATCACCTGCTCCGGGGTGGCCTCGATGATCTCGTCGCTCACTCTGCTCGGCCCCGGATCAGCTGCCCGCGAGCAGGTCGCGGTAGCGAGCTTCGTGGTGCTCCGCGGGGGTCGGCGACACCGCGGGCTCCGGGAGCTCGTCGGGGTCGTCGGTGCTGATCGTGACGCCCTGGGACCGGCACTGCGCGACCAGGCCGGGATAGCCGTCGTCGGCCCACTGGCCGTACTCGTCGCTCAGGGCTTCGCTGAGGTTGGTGCCCCGGAGGAGGTGGAACTGGCCCTCGGTGTCGAAGCGGACGATGGCTGCCGCGGTGAGCGGGAGGTCGTTCGGGCCACGCCAGTAGCCGAACGCCTGGCCCTCGTCCTCGTCCTGGGCGACCCACGTGATCAGCGCGGCCGTCTGCGCGATCGCCCGGACGTTGGCGGCGATGTCCGGGTTCGCGAGGTCCTCGGCGGTCAGGTAGCTGGTATCCAGCGCCGGCGGCTGCTCGTCGTCGGCGAGCAGGCGCAGGGCCTCCGACCAGGGGTTCGCGTTGCCCGCGTCCTGCTGGCGGCGCCAAACGGCGAGATCTTCGGGAACCATCGACATGCCTCTCGTAGTGGTGTGCGGCTCTTCGGTGGCGTGCGCCGGGCAGCAGTCTGGCACGGCACCGGGCGACGCGGTTCCGACGGATCTATCGTGGTTCCCGGAGAGGACCCACCATGCAGCGCCCCCACGACCCTCCCACCACGGCCGACGTCGACGTCCAGGTCCCGGCCGCCGTGATTCGGCGCTTCCACGAGGTGGTGTGGCTGAGCTCGTGGCGCGTGGTGGCGCCCGTCGGCGTTGCTTGTACGACGGCGGCCGGCGCCCTGGTCCTGCGGGCCACCCGGGCGTTTCGCCGGGGTTCGGCCGGTACGACGGCGCCCTCCGCCATGCTCCCGATCGGTGCCGCAGCCGGTCTGCTCGGGGCGGCGGTAGCGCTGGTGGCCAATGCGCTGGCGGGCTACGTGCCGACCGCCTCCGCGGGCCTGCGCCTGGGCACCCATGGCTTCCGCAGAGCCCGGCACGAGAGCACCGAGCTCCAGCCCCGGCACCCGATGAGCCGGACCGGGCGGCGCACCGCGCTGCTGCACGGACCGCCGTCGCGGGGAACCGTGTACACGGTCACCGTCCCCGGCGACCTCGACCTCCAGGTGCCGCCGAGCACCGCCTGGGTGTACCTGCCCCCGGGCGTGGAGGCGGCGTCCGTGGTCCGCTACCCGGCCATCTACCTCATCCACGGGACGCCCGGAACCTCGGCGGACTGGTTCGCCGCGGCGCTGGTGGACCGGGCGATGGACGTCCTGCTGCACGCCCACCTGGTCCGACCGATGATCCTGGTCTCCATCGACGCCAACGGCGGACCGTCCAAGGACACCGAGTGCCTGAACTGGCGGGACGGCCCGCAGATCGAGTCGTGGCTCTACCGGAAGGTCATCCCGTTCGTCGACCGCACGCTGCCCACCATCGCGGACCGGTCCGCCCGCGGCCTGGGTGGCATGTCGATGGGCGGGTTCTGCGCCCTCGACCAGGGCCTGCGCCACCTGGACACCTGGGGACTCTCGCTGGTGTTCGAGGGTTACGGCGATCCCGGCAGCGCCGGACCGGCGGCCCTCGGCGACGACCCCGACGTGATCGCCGCCCACACCCCCAGCAGCTACCTGCCGTCCCTGCCGCTGCCGCTGCGGCTGCCGGTCTACCTCGACGTCGGCGAACGGACCGCGGACGTCGGTGCCGTCCGCGGCCTCGCGCGCCAGCTCGCCGACCGGGGCCAGACCGTGTACTTCCGCATCGCGCGGGGGCACGGCCACAGCTGGGCCGAGGTGCGCGACGGCCTGCCGTACGCGCTCACGTTCGCGTCGACGCATCTGCGCGGCACCCCGCCGGTTCCCGGGGAAACGGGACCGGCCTCGGAGCCACTCACGACGGCGGCGGGTGAGAGAGGAAGCGACCGACCACCGGCAGCCCGGTGAGGCCCTCGACGTCGGCGATCGCCAGTCCCTGGGCCGCGAGCAGGTCCATGGACCCGACGGCGGCGTAGCGGGGCACCCAGCGTGGCTGGTACTTCGCGTTGAACCGCCACAGCGACTCGATCTGCATCCGGCTCGAGGCGCGGCGCAGGACGCTCCGGGCGAGCCTGCTCGTGGGTGCCTCACTGTCCCCGGCGACCACGCTGTGCAGGACCGCGAAGTTCAGTGCCACCGACGCACCGCCGCGTGCGGCGATGTGGCGGATGGACTCGACCACCAGGAAGTCCATCACACCGTTCGGGATGCCCTCGGCCGGGCTCCGCCGCATGGTGTCCACGGACCACCCCGGCAGCCGAGGAGCGGGCACCCACTGGATGAACGCCTGGATCCGGCCGGCATCATCTCGCGCGACCGCGAGCAACAGCCCGGTATCGGCCGGGTCGAACAGTCTGGAGAGCGTCATCGAGAACCCGTGCTCGGCCTCACCCTGCCGGCTACGGACCGCGACCTCGACCAGCTCGGCCCGCGTGCCGCCGTCGAGCGTGGCCGGGTCGAGGAACGCGACCGTGAACCCGGCGGCGACCATACGCCGGTGCGCACGGCGCACACTCTTCAATGCGCTGTCGGTCAGGTCGAACGCGGCACAGTCCACGATCGCCTCGTCACCGAGGTAGAACGCGCGCAGGCCGCTGGTCTCGTAGATGCTCAGCCACTCCTGCGACGCTCCGAGCACCGTGACGGACCAGCCGTGCCGCTCGGCGTGGGCGGTGAGCTCGGCCCAGACCTCGGCGCGCTCCTCCGGCGGCCCGATCGGGTCCGGCGAGACGACGCACACGCCGCCGCGGACCGCGTGCGCCACGACGCTGCGACCGGTGAAGAACCACTGCTTGTCGTCGCGCAACGCGAAGTAGTCCAGGCTGCCACCGCCGTAGCGGGTGACCACGGCACGGGCGCGTTCGCGTTCCTGCCGGTGGGCCTCACCCACCAGCGGCGCCGACGCCGCTGGAGAGAGCAGGAGCCACAGCACGCTGCCGAGCAGGCCAAGGCCGACGGCGGTCAGGATCGGGCCGGCGAAGGCGCCCATGAACGGGAGCGGGCTGTCGCTCCACCCGCCGAGGCGAAGCAGGACGGCCCGCGCCGACTCGTCGAGGTCGCTGGCATCGAGGGTGCCGAACCGGACGGCCAGCCCGAGGGAGATGGTGAGGGTGAGGACCACCCCGCCGATCCCGACCACCGCCGCCCGGGTGAGGGCGGCACGGCTCGCCAGCACGGGGAACGCCCGGTGGTTGAACGCGAGCCACACCGCGCCGCCCGCAGCGAGCGCGGCTTCCTCGACGTCCAGGCCCTTGGTCAGGTGCAGCACCACGGAGGTCACGAGCAGTGCCTCGGCCGCGATCCAGCCGAGCCGGTGCCCGCGGCGCAGACCCCGCGCGGTCAGGAGCAAGGCGAACGAGACGAAGATGAGCGTGAGCGTCGCCGTCTCCGGCACGACGAGCGGGACGACCTCCAGCAGGATCCGGACCCGCCCGCGCAACGGGTCCGAAGCCGCCGAGAGCAGCCCGAGGACCGCGAGCACGACCACCGCGTACGTGGCCGCGCGGCGGGAGCGATCGTGGCGCAGCCACTGGGACGCGCCGGCCTCGCGGGCCGGCCGACGCGATCTGGCGACCCGCACGGCGCCGGGCCGCCTCGCCTCCGGTGCCATGGCCGATTCCCCTGTGCCCCGGCGGTCAGTCGGGGATCAGGAGGCCAAGACGCTCAACGGTGCACGTCATGGCACGAATCTACGCGCCATGCTCACTCACCGTTCGACGATCCGGCACCGATGCGGTCCACTGGCGACGCCGACGCGCCGGCTCCTACTGCGCGTAGCACCGGACCTCGGCGACGGCGGCCGAGGGGTCGCCGTTCGTCGCGTGCACGACGAGCCGCAGCCGCGTCGCGTGCACCGGCTCGGGCAAGTCGTGCTGGCGGCGGCGGCTCGCGTTCTCGTCGATCGTCAGCACCCGGCGTAGGTCGCCATCGCCGTCCGCGACCTCGATCGAGTAGGACCTGGCGGCCTGCGGGTCGCGGTAGCCGGGCGGGTACCGGTCGTACTCGCGCAGCAGGCTGCCCGCGAAGGTCAGCTCGACCCGGCCGATCCGCTGCGGGGTGTCCCAGGCCAGCTCGAGCCACTGGTCCAGGACCTGCGCGGGGTCGGAGCGCCACAGGTTCGTCGAGGCGTGCGGCCGGGTGACCCCGGTGAGCACCTCGGACGCCGGGTAGGTGGACTGGGGCGGGTCGATCCGGTGCGACAGCGTGATTGCGTCCAGGTAGCGGCGCATCCGGCCCGAGCCGATCCGCACCCCGGAGAGGCATCCCGGCACCACCGTGCCGGCGCGGTGCCAGGAGATCTGCGGGTCGGCGTCGAGGTCGAGCCGGACGTAGCGCACGTCGCCGGCCGCCCCCTCGGTGAGGTCCTCGGCCGGCAGGTCCACCTCCCAGGACACCCAGACGCGCTCCCCCGACGGCACCTCGAGGTCCGTCTTCGCCAGGACGGGTGCGTCGTCGATGCGGTAGTCCCAGATGTGGTCCACGGCCCGCAGCCGCGCGGCGAGCGTGCGGGTCTCGGTGGAGGTGTTCGTCAGGCACACGGACACCTCCCGCAGGCCCGGTGCGCCGGGGCCCACCTCGACGGCGATCCATTGCCCGCGCACCTCGGCCAGGACGTCGTCGGTGCGCTTGGAGTGGTCGGCGAGCCCGCGGGTCACACCCACCGATTCCGGTCCGGCCCCGTAGGTGAGCGCCGTGGAGGAGGCACTGACCCGGGCCCGCCTGGCCAGGTCCTCGGCGTCGGTGTTGCGCACGCTCGGCAGGAACGCGCCGTCGCGCAGCAGTCGCTGCTGGATCACCTCGATCGAGCGGGTGGCGACCTCGTGCACGGGCACGCCGTCCCGGATCGCGACGGCGGCCGCGGTGCCGGCGGCCTGGCCCATGATCGCCGTCGTCGCCTGCACCCGGACGGAACCGAGCGCCACGTGCGTCGCGGAGACGTTGCGCCCGGCCATCAGCAGGTTCGGCACCTCGAGGGCGATCAGTGAGCGCAGCGGGACCCCGAACGGGCCGACGTAGGCGGCGACGGCGGCCGGTGCGGTGGTCTCGTGGCCTTCCGCGGCCGTCGGCTCGCTCGTGGCGGCGAGCAGTCCGCCGGGGGTGTGCAGGTCGATGTTCCAGCCGCCGTAGGCGATCTCGTCCTCGAACGGCTCGGACCGGGTCAGGTCGCCCTCGGTGAGCAGGTGCTGGCCCATGATCCGGCGGCTCTCCCGCTTGCCGGGCACCTGCCCGATCCAGTCCAGGGCGAAGGTGCGCGCCCGGTCACGGAGTTGCGGATCCTTGTTCTTGACCCAGTCCCAGACGCCGAGGGCGTGCCGGGTCAGCTCGTGCCGGATCGTCTCCGCGTCATGGATGGTGTGCCATGGCACCCCGATCTCGATCCACCAGTAGCCGCCCTTGAGGGTCGACGGCTTGCGACCTCCCTTGTAGAAGAACGCGGCGTCGTCGTAGCTGACGGCCCACTCCGGGAGGGTGAAGTCCACCGGGTGACCGACGTCCTTGGTCTTGATGTGGATGGAGTTGCCCATCACGTCGTCCGAGGCCTCCAGCGGGGCGTGCGGCTCGTCGAACTCCGATCGCGCCTCGGTCCCCATCCGCCACGGGGCGCCGGCGAGCGCGGCGACCACGCCGTCGCCGGTGCAATCCACGAACACCTCGCCGCGGAAGGTCGTCTCGGTCTCGGCGCTGGCCGTGTAGCCCACGACGGCCTCGATGCGGCCGTCGTCGCCGACGCTCACCTCACGCACCGCGGTGTTGAGCCGCAGCTCGAGCCCGGGGGTCCGCTCGACCAGGTCGTACATGGTCAGGTCCCACACGCTGTTGGTGAAGCCGTTCTCGAAGATCTCCTCGTGGTTGAGCAGACGTTCCTGCTCGAGCAGGTCCCCGATGATCCCGGTCTCCCTGGCGTAGCCGTGGTAGTTCGCGGAGCCGCGCGGGACCACCCGCACCTCGGAGGAGCTGTTGCCGCCGAGGACCGGACGGTCCTGGACGAGCACTGTCGAGAGGCCGAGCCGAGCAGCGGCGACAGCCGCGCTGACGCCGGCGAGCCCGCCGCCGCAGACGACGACCTGGAACGTTTCCTGACGGGTGATCACGTGGATTCCTCAACTGAAGTGGTGGTGGAAGGGCGGACCGGGTTCATCCCTTGAGCCCGGTCGTGGCGATGCCCTGGATGAGCTTGCGTTGGAAGAGCAGGAAGGTGATGAACACCGGCAGCAGGGACACCAGCGACATCGCGAAGAGCTGACCGTAGGAGGAGTTCCCCATCGCGTTGACGAACATGCGCAGCCCGAGCGGCACCGGGTAGTCGTTGAGGTCGCTGAGGTAGATCAGCGGCCCGAGGAAGTCCTCGTAGGTCCAGATGAAGGTGAACACTGCCGTCGTGGCCAGAGCGGGCACTGTGAGCGGGAGCATCACCGAGCGGAACGTGCGCCAGCGCCCGGCGCCGTCGATCTCCGCGGCCTCGTCGAGCTCACGAGGGATGCCCCGCATGAACTGGACCAGGAGGAAGATGAAGAACGCGTCCGTGGCGAGGAACTTCGGCACGATGAGCGGCAGATACGTACCCACCCAGTCGATCGCGGAGAACAGCGCGTACTGCGGGATCAGGGTGACGTGCCCGGGCAGCATCATCGTGCCGAGCATGACCGTGAACCACAGCCCCTTCAGCGGGAACCGCAGCCGGGCGAAGGCGTACGCCGCCAGGGTGCAGGCGATCAGGTTCCCGAGCACGGCACCGACGCAGATGACGAACGAGTTCAGCATGAACTGCCCGAATCCCGGCGGGTTCGCGACCCAGCCCGCGGGAAAGTTCGAGAGGTCGATGCCGCTCGGGACCACCGAGGGGCTCGAGAAGATCTCGGTCTCCGGCACCACCGAGCTGCGCGCCATCCACAGCAGCGGGTAGATGGAGACGACGCAGATCAGCACCATCAGCCCGTGCCAGGCGATCGTCCGCAACGGCGTCGAGCGCTTCGTCGGGGGTTTGCTCGGGCGTGCCCGCGCGGCCCTGGCACGCTGAGGGTCCGCCCTGCGGAGCGCGGCCGGCGCCGTCACGACTGGTCCCCGTAGAACACCCAGCGACGGGCACCGAGGAAGTTGACGGCGGTGAACACCGCGATGATCGCGACGAGCACCCACGCCATGGCCGAGGCGTAGCCCATCTCGAACTCGCTGAACCCCTTGATGTAGAGGTAGAGCGTGTAGAAGAGGGTCGAGTCCACCGGGCCTCCCGTGCCGTTCGAGATGATGTATGACGGCGTGAACGCCTGGAAGGCGACGATCGTCTGCATGATCACGTTGAAGAACACCAGCGGCGTGAGCAGCGGCAGGACCACGGAGAAGAAGCGCCGCACCGCACCGGCACCGTCGACGGTGGCCGCCTCCAGCACCTCCTGCGGGATCTGGCGCAGGCCGGCGAGGAAGATCACCATCGGTGAGCCGAACTGCCAGACCGCCAGCACGATGATCGTCAGCAGCGAGGTGTCGGGCGAGGAGATCCAGCTCGGCCCGTCGATGCCGACGAGCGCGAGGATCTGGTTCACCGCCCCCTCACCGCCGAAGAGCTGGCGCCACAGCACCGCGATGGCGACGCTCCCGCCGAGCAGCGAGGGCAGGTAGAGCACCGCGCGGTAGAAGGACATCCCGCGCACCGCGCGGTTCATCAGCAGCGCCAGTCCGAGCGCGACGGCCAGCCGCAGCGGCACCGAGGCCAGCACGTAGGTGAACGTGACCCGTAGCGACTGGAGGTAGCGCGGGTCGTCGGTGAACATCGTGCGGTAGTTGTCCAGGCCGACCCAGACCGGGTCGTGGAACAGGTCGTACTCGGTGAAGGACAGGTACGCCGAGACGATCATCGGGCCGAGCACGAGGCCGACCAGGCCGACGAACCACGGCAGTAGGAAGAGGTAGCCGGCCCGGGCCTCACCGCGCTGCCGCGGCGAGCGCCGGGGCTTGGGTGCGCGGCCACGAGCCGCGCCCCCGGACAGCGCCCCACCGCTCGGCCGCACCGGCGCCGCGGACCTGGCAGCCGCCGTCGTCTCAGCCTTCAGCGTCTGCGAAGAACGCATCCACGGCCTCATCGATCGTCATCTCTCCGAACGCCACCGACTCGTCGAGCTGGTCGAAGAGGGTGCGCGAGGTTGCGAAGCCATCGGGCCACAGCCGGTTCAGCGGACGCGAGTTGTCCGCGACGAGGTCCATGTACTCGACCGCCGGGCGCTCCTCGTCACTGACCAGGTCCACCAGCTGCTCGCGGGCGGCCGCCGTGGGCGGGACGCCCAGGGAGACGCCGAGCGTCTCGATCGCCTCGGGGTCGTTGACCAGGTGGTCGATCAGATCGGCGGACCCCTGCGGGTTCTCCGACCATGCGGAGATCGACCAGAGGCTGGCCGCGTTGATCCAGAGGCTGGGGTTCTCGGAGTTGTACGGCGGCAGGCCGATGTCGAGCGCCGCGTCGGTCACCGACTGGACCGCGACATAGTCCTGGGTCCAGGCGAACGTGGCTGCGGCGCGGCCGCTCGCCAACGGGCTGCCGGGCAGATTGCCGCTGGCCTCCGCGGTGGCTTCCGCCGGCGGGACGGCGCCGCTCTCACGCATGTCGGCCCACAGCTGGAACCAGGCACGCAGATCGTCCGGGGTGGCGTTGATCGAACCGTCGTCGGCGTAGAACTCACGCCCGCTGTCACGGACGTACAGGATGAACAGGATCATGTCGCCGCCGCCGTCCTGAATGCCCCAGGTCTCGCCGCCGCTGGCGGTGTGGACCTCGTTGGCGAACGTGCTCAGGTCGTCCCAGGTCCACTCACCCTCCGGAGCGGCGACGCCGAGTTCGGCGAGGAGGTCGGAGTTCGTGACGAAGCCCATCGCATTGGTCGCGGCGACCACGCCGAAGGTCTCGTCGCCGACCGCGCCGAAGTCGCGGATGCCCTCATCGAGGCCGCTCAGGTCGAGGTCGACCTCGGAGAGGTCGAGCAGCGCGTCGCGTCCGGCGTAGGTGGGCAGCTGGCTGGCCGCCTGCATGACGACGTCGGGAATGTCCCGGCCCGCCACCTGGGTGGCGAGCTTGTCCCAGTACCCGTCCCAGGGCTGCGCCTCGATGGAGACGTCCGGGCCACCTGCCTCGGTGAACGCGGTGATGGCCGCGTCGAGTGCCTGGTTCTGGTTGTCCTCTCCCCACCAGGCGGCGCGGATCGGGGCTGACGGATCGGCTGGCTCCCCGCCACCGTCGTCGGATCCTCCGCCCACGCCGCACGCGGCGAGCGTGAGAGCGGCGCAGGTGGCGAGGACTGTCATCTGGGCGTGGCGGCGGTGCGTGCGCCGAGTGGATTTCACGGGTTCTCCTAGAGGCCTGGCTGCGGTGACAAGCAGTACAACGTTAGACGAGTGTGGCATGAGCATGGATGACGCTGTCAAGCCAGCATTTGCTCCGCGAAGAGGGCTCAGAACCAGCATTTCGACCCGATAGAGTCTGCGGCATGTCAGATCCGACATATTCACAGTCACGACGGTCCAGCGCGCGGTCCGTCGGCATCAAGGATGTCGCCGCCGCGGCCGGCGTCTCGTGGAAGACGGTCACGAACGTCATCCACGGCAGACCGAACGTCGGGCCGGCGACGAGGCGCCGCGTCGAGCAGGCCATCGAGGACCTGGGCTACCGCGCGAACCTGGCCGGGCGTCAGCTCCGGCACGGCCGTACCGGTCTGCTCGCGGTCTCCGTTCCCGACCTCGCCACGCCGTACTTCGCGGACCTCGCCCGATCGATCGTGCAGCGCGCCCGGGAGGACGACTACACGGTGCTCATCGACGAGACCGGGCACTCCGTCGTACGCGAGACGGCGGCGGCCCGAGGCTATGCGGTCCGCTTCACCGACGGCGTCATGCTGAGTCCCTCGCGCCTGACCGGCGTCGAGGTCGCCGCCCTGCGCAGTGACACACCGGTGCTGCTGCTCGGCGAGCAGCCCGAGTCGGGCGGCCTGGACCACGTCAGCATCGACAACGGCGCCTCGGCCCGGGAGGCCACGCGGCACATGCTCATGCTGGGCAGACGGCGGCTCGCCTTCCTCGGCGCCGAGATCGGCCCCAACCATCGGCGCGCTTCGTCGCTGCGCATCGCGGGCATCGAGCAGGCGCGAGCCGCCGAGCGGGACCGGCCCGAGCTCACGCTCATCGAGACCAGTGAGTTCAGCCGGTCCGAAGGCTTCGCGCGCACGCGGATGGCGTTCGAATCGGATGCCCGGCCCGACGCACTGCTCTGCGCCACCGACCTGCTTGCCGTGGGGGCGTTGCACGCACTCGCCTCCCTCGGGCTGCGGGTGCCCGACGACGTCGCGGTTCTCGGCTGGGACAACGCGCCGGAGGGCGAGTACTCCTGGCCGCCGCTGACCACGATCGCCCCGGATATGGCCGACTTCGCCACCCAGGCCCTGAAGCTGCTCATCGCTCGGATCGCCGAGCCGGAGGCGCCACCGCGTCGAGCCGTGGTGCAGCACCGCCTGGTCGTGCGATCGAGCACGCTCGGCACGGCGGCGGCGTTCAATCCGGCCGTGCCATACCAGATCAGATATGAAGAGCCGAGCCCGGCCACGTTGATCCGCGACGCGCGGATACGGGCCGGCATGACCCAGGCGGCGCTGGCCAAGGCCGCCGGCACCTCCCAGGCGATGATCGCGCGGTACGAGGCGGAGACGGTGAGCCCGACCGTCCCGTCGTTGCGCCGGATCCTGCGCGCGCTCGGCACCGACCTGCACCTGGACGTCACCCCGACGCCGGAGTGACTCATGCCCGGCAGTGCCGTCAGGCCTCGACGGCGTGGGTCTCCTCGTGCGTGGTCGTCCAGAACCGGGCAGTGGCCACGAGCCCGAGCACCAGCAGCACCGAGGTCAGCAGGAAGGGCCAGCTGCGGTCCATGCCGGACAGCCAGCCACTGATCCATCCGAAGGGGGCGATGGCGAGCATCACCGTGGTGCGCTGGATGGCCATCACGCGGGATCGTTCGTTTCGATCCACGTGAAGTGCCACCAGCGACTCCGACAGCATGAACAGGATCCCGGCACCGAAGGCGTCGAGCAGCAGGCAGCCGGCGAGGAGGAGGTAGGTCGACGCAGCAGCGGCGGCGTCAGGGGCGGGGATGCTCACGAGCAGCAACTGCCCGGCGAGGTACACGGAGAAGCCGATGAGAGTCGGCACCTTCAGCGCACTGGCACGCGTGAGCCGCGGGATGATCGTGAAGAAGAACAGCACGGACAGCAGCGACCGAACCATGGGGAAGAACGGCAGGAGCGCGTCGGGCACGCCGAGACGCTGGTTGATCACGATCTGCCAGAAGATGCCGTTCACGAGGGCGACGGCGCCCACGAGCACCGCGATCACCAAGGAGAAGATGGTGCCCTTCGAGCGGACGATCAGAGAGAGCACCGTGCGGTACTCCCAGAGCGATCTCCAGATGCTGATCCCGCGCGTCTGCTCCATCCGGACCAGTCCGGTCGCCGTCTCGGTGGTGTAGCGGTACAGGAGCCAGACCTTCAACGAGATGATGACGAACGCGTTGAGGTAGAGGATCCGCACCGCGAGTTCCAGGCCGAGGTTCACGACGAGCAGGGCAGCGATCGGCGCGAAGAGTGCCGAGAATTCGCCTGCCACCTTGACCAGCGAGTAGACCTTGGGGATCTCGGACCGGTCGACATCCTCCACGAGCAGGCAGTCCCACGAGTTCTGGGTGACCTGCCAGACACCGTTGATGACGGAAGCGATCAGGAACCACCAGAAGTCCTGCGCGAACGCCCAGATCAGACAGGGGATCGCCCAGGCGATGATGTCGAACAGCGCCGTGGTTCGGCGACGCCCGAGCTTGTCCGTGATCACACCGCTGAGCAGCCCGAAGACCACCTGCGACAGGATCGAGATGGTCGCCAACAGACCGATCTGGTTGTCGTTCACGCCCAGGGCCAGCATGAACACCGATGCGTAGGGCAGCACCAGCATCATCGACAGGCCCCACAGGGGCTCGGTGTAGACGGCGGCACGACCGTTGCCTCGGAGGTTGAGGAGGGTGGCGATCATCGGGTTGCGGGGGCGCTGCACCGCAGGAGTCAACCGCTTCGCCCCTCGGTTGTCCATTCCCGTGGGGTCGCCGGGCCCGTGCGCGCGCCTGCCGCGGTCGGACCCGCCCGCGGAAGGCAGGGCATCTCGACGGCGGTTCAGGCCGGGCGGTAGGCAGCGACGATCAGGCGGGCGGTGTTCTCGGCATGGCGGCGCAGTTCGGCTCTGGCGGGGATGGCGTCATCGCCGAGCAGCATCGCCCGGTTCACCGGACCGGACATGATGAGCCAGTTGAACTGCTCGGCGGCCAGGCGAGGGTCGTCGACGCGCAACAGCCCGTCGGCGCTCAGCCGCGCGAAGACGTCCGTCATCGAGTCCAACGCACGTTGGGGGCCGTGGTCGTAGAGCGCCCTGGCGAGCTCCGGGAAGCGGGCGGCCTCGCCGATGACGAGCCGGCGGACCTGCACCACCTGGGGGGTCAGCACCGACATCAGCTGCCGGAGGGCGTAGTCGCGGAGGTAGTCGGTGAGCTGTTCGGTGTCCCGGACGTCCGGCGGGGCATCGTGCACGCCGTCGCCCGCGCGCACGGTCATGGAGGTGACGATCTCGACGAAGAGCGCCTCCTTGCTGCCGAAGTGCTTGTAGACCGTCTGCTTCGAGACCTTGGATGCGGTGGCGATCTCGTCCATGTTGGTGCCGAGATAGCCGTCACGGAGGAAGGCCTCCTGTGCGGCGGCGAGCATCGCCGCGCGACGCTGCGCGGAGCGGCTGGTCTGCGCGCGCTCTTCGGTATCGGCCATGTGGGTCTCCTCGGAGGTACTTGACCAGACAGTACTGCACGGTCTAGTTTCATCCAAACAAGAACTGTACGGTCTAGTTCCATGGAGGAGTAATGCCAGACCCCATCGACACCACGTTCACGGGTCCGCTCAGCAGGGACGAGGAGACTCCCGGCGCATGGACGATCGTGGTCATGCCCGGCTCGGGCGAGTACTTCGGGACGCGCAGGCCCGTGAAGGTCCGTGGCGAGATGGACGGGCATCCGTTCGCCGCCACCCTGTTGCCCATGGGCGACGGCACCCACATGGTGCCCGTCAAGGCCGCCCTGCGTGAAGCTCTCGGCAAGACCGACGGAGACCCCGTGACGGTCCATCTCACCGAACGGGTCGGCTGACCATGTCCACGACACTCACCAGCGGTGCCAACGACCTGGTCGCGTTCGACAGGCGCGGCGATGGACCGGCCATCGTGTTCGTGGCCGGCGCGGGGCCGTTCCGAGCGATCGACCCCTGGACGACCGAGACCGCGGAACGCGCCGCCGCCGCGGGTCTCACCACGATCGTCTACGACCGCCTCGGACGCGGCGAGTCGGTCGCCGCCGGGGTGATCGATCTCGATCGGGAGCTCGCGGCGATCGCGGCACTGATCGACGAGGTCGGGGGAAGCGCCGTGCTCTGCGGTCACTCGTCCGGGTGCACCATCGCGCTCGCCGCCGCGGTGCGCGGACTCCCGGTCGACGGACTGATGCTCTGGGAGGCACCGATCGGCGGGCAGGCGGGCGGCGCCGCGGCCTGGGCCGCTGAGGTGCTGCGCCGCATCGACGGCGGCGACCTCGAGGGCGCCCTCACGCACTACATGAAGGACATGCCCCCTGAGTGGCTCGATGGCGCCAGGCGATCACCGATGTGGGAGGCGATGGTCGCCGGCGTCGTGAGCTACGTCGCGGACGCGCAGTCGCTCGCCTGGATCGAGTCCGAGCCGTTGCCGGACCTCCTCGCCGGCATCCGGGTGCCGGTGGCGTTCCTGACCGGAACACACACCTTCCCGATGATGCTCGACGCGGCGCGCGCCGTCGTCGCGGCGATCCCTGGCGCGACCCACGCTTCGATCGATGGCAAGGATCACGCCTGGAATCCCGCGGCGATGGCGGACGAGGCGGTGCGCTTCGTGACCGGGCGAACCCGTCGAGACGGCCCGCCGCTGCTTGCGTGAGGCCCGGATCGCGTCGGCAGTGTCAGTGAAGCAGCCCGAGCAGCGGCTGACCTGAGCGATATCTCCTGAGATTCTCATTGATCAGCCCGCTCGTGCCGTACGGACGCCCGCCAGCACTGTGTGGGGTGAGGATCACGTTCGGCAGGCCCCAGAGCGGCGAGTCCTCGGGCAGTGGCTCCGTCGCGAACACGTCCAGGGCGGCGCCGGCTATGGCCCCCTCCTCGAGCACGCCGATCAGGTCTGCCTCGACCACGGTCCGGCCTCTGCCGACGTTCACGAACCATGAATCCGCCGGCATCATCTCGAGGATCCGACGGTCGATCACCCCGACCGTGTTCTCCCGGTCGGGCAGCACGGCGATCAGCGCGTCCGCGTCGGCCAGGACGGACGCGGCGTCGGCAACGTCACTGATCTCGATCCCGTCACGGACGCCGCTGGTGCGCCCGATCCCCCGAACCGAACCCCCGAGAGCCTGCAGGTACGTCGCCACCGTCGCACCGATGCGCCCCAGACCCCAGATCACGAACCTCGACCCGTGGATCTGCGTGAACCCGGATCTTGTGACCAGCTGGTTGCCCGTGACCGCCGTGGCCCAGCGGCCCTGCAACTGAGCGTCCCGCGCCAGATCCAGCCGCCGCGCCGCCGCGAGCAGCAGCGCGACGCAATGCTCGGCGACCGGCACGTTGTGCAGGTCGATGCCCCGCGTGATGGCGACCTCCGGCGCGAAGCCGGCGGTCAGGAACGATTCCGGGCCCGAACCCAGTGCCTGGACCCACCGCAGGCTCGGCAACGTCCCGGCGATCTCCACGAGCTTGTCCCGCGGGTTCATCCACGCGACCACCACCTCGGCGTCCCGGTGCTCGTCCGGGATCGGCGCCTCGGGGTCATAGGAGACCACCCGGACGTCCGACTGGTCGGGGTCGAGTTCCAGCCCGTCCGGCACCGACGTCGGCATCAGCAGTTTCATGGGCCTTCGCCGCCTTCGGCCGTGGGATCGCCGGTCAGTCCGAGCGAGGCGTCAGTGCCCATTCGACCGGGCCCATTCCTCGTACTCGGGCCGGGCCGCCTCGGAGAGTGGGTAGTAGCGGCGCATGTCGCCGCCCTCGAGCAGCCGCAGCCGGGAGAACTCCTCCCAGTCGTGGTGCGAGGAGGACCGCGCGATCACCTCGTCCACCAGGGCGGCCGGCACCACGACGGCGCCGTCGGCATCGGCGACGATGGCATCACCGGGGATGACCGTGGCCTCGCCGCAGGCGATCGGGCTGTTGTAGTCGAACGGCATCAGGTCGGTCTGGGTGTGGAAGTTCGGCGTGGTTCCCCGCGCCCAGACCGGCAGGCCGAGGTTGCGCACGGACGGCCAGTCGCGGATGCAACCGTCGACGACGAGCCCGACGCCACCGCGGCCGAGCAGGTAGGTGAGCATCATCTCGCCGAACAGTCCCGAGGACATGTTCCCGCGTCCGTCCACCACGACGATGTCCCCCGGCTCCACCGCGTACAGGACGTGCCGGTGCAGCTGCACCTCCGGGTCGGCGTACTCGTCGACCCGGTACAGGTCCTCACGCTTGGGCATGAACTTCAGGGTCAGCGCAGTGCCGGCGACCGCGTCGCCGTCGGTGAGCTGCCCGATGCCGGTGAGGTGCGCGTCGCGGATGCCGAGCTTCGACAACTGGCTGCTGACCGTCGCCGATCCGATCGCCGCGAGAGCCTCGCGCTGCTCCTGGGTGATACGCGGGATCGGCGTGTCCGCCGTCGTCGTCGCCGTGGGTGCCACGCTCTGAGCCGGCACATTCTCCGTCGCTACCATCAAGTCTTCCAAACCTTTCGAAATGTGTTGTCGCAGTGGGTGGCGGAGGAGTCCGCCTCATGGCTGAGCTATGGACCCCACCCCAGTTCCGCTTCCGCGAAGGACGTGTCGAACAGCCCGCGAACGCCGGTGAGCCGGCCGTCGCAGGGAGTGTCCGGCCAGTGTCGGCGCACCAGTTCGCGGGGGTCTGCGTGCATCGCGTTGTCGGTCGCGACCAGGTATCCGAAGTGCACGCCGGGCAGCGGTGCGGCACAGGCCCGCACGAGGGCGGCGGCCGTCTGCTCGGGCGGCGAATAGCCCCAGAGATTGCGGCGGCCCCGGTCCGGGGACCGTTCGTAGGCCCCGAGCTGGACCTCGCGCGGTTGGACGGCGTGGATCCTCAGGCACACCATGGAACGGTCGTCGCCGTGGATCCGCCCGAAGTAGCGGACCTGCTGCTCCATCACCCACTTGGACAGCGAGTACTCGTCGCGGGCCTGGCTCGCCTGCTCGAAGTCGACGGGAAAGCGGTCATAGCCGGCGATCTCACTGAACTCCCCGCCGATCGCATTGATGCTCGACGCCACCACGACCTTCGCGATCCCGAGGTCGGCGGCCGCGGACAGCACGTTGAAACTCATCGTGGTGTTCTCGGCGTAGACCATGCCGGGCCGGTCCGCGACCGGCTTCGGGTGGGCCGCCAGATGAACGACGGCGTCCGCGCGCTCGAGCGCGCGGGCGGCGGCCTCGTAGTCGCGCAGGTCGGCACGGACGTCGACGCCGGAATCCGCCCGGACATCGATCGTCCTCGGCCGGTGGCCCGCGGCCGTGACCGCGCGGACCACGTACCGGCCGAGGACGCCGGCGGCGCCGGTGACGGCGATCTCCAGGCTCACTGCTCGGGCAGAGCGTTCGTGGGTGGCGCGTCGGGGTGGCTGCCGAGCCGGAGGTCCTCGTTCATCGCGTCGACCGCGGCCAGGTCCGCCTCCGGCATCTCGAAGTCCAGATCGATGTTCTGAGCGATGCGCTCGGCGTTGGTCGACTTCGGAATGACGATCCGTCCGCGTGCGAGGTGCCAGTTCAGCACGACCTGGGCGGCACCGACCCCGTGCTTCGCGCTCAGCGCGGCTACCGTCGGGTGTTCCAGGACGCGTCCCTTGCCTAGCGGCGCCCAGGCCTGGGTGACGATCCCGTGCTCGCGCTGGTAGGCCTCGAGCTCGGGCTGCTGGAACAAGGGGTGGCACTCGATCTGGTTCACGACCGGGACCTCGTCGAAGTTCTCGACGACGGCCCGCAGGTGTTTGACCATGAAGTTCGAGACGCCGATCGCGCGTACGTCGCCGCGCTTGCGCAGTTCGATCAGCGCGGACCAGCTCTCCAGCATCCGCTCGACGGGTGCGACCGGCCAGTGGATCAGGTACAGGTCCACGCGGTCGACCCCGAGCCGGGCGCGGCTGGCCTCGAACGCGTCGATCGTCGGCTGGTACCCGTGGTCGCCGTTCCACACCTTGGTGGTCAGGAAGACCTCGTCCCGGTCGATCCCGGACTCCCGGACGGCCCGGCCGATCGCCGCCTCGTTGCCGTACACGGAGGCCGTGTCGATCAGTCGGTAGCCGGACCGCAGTGCGGCCTTGACCGTCGCATCGGTCTCGTCCGGCCCCAGCCGCAGGGAGCCGAGGCCCACCTTCGGGATGCTCGTGCCATCCAGCAGTTCGGTTCGTTCGCTCACTGCGTTCATCACCTTGTCCGTTTCGCTCATGACGTCGGTTCTCCGGCCGGCGCCGCGGCCGGGTCGTGCTGGAGGGATTCGGCGACGGCCCGGGCGACGATCCCGAAGGAGACGGCGCCGGCGTCGGGCGTCCCGATGGTCCTGGTGCCGTGTGTCCGGGCCCGCCCCTTGGTGGCGACCAGGTCCGCGGTCGCCTCGGCGGCGGCCTCGGCGACGGCGGTCGCGCGGACCAGGGTCTGGGCGAACGGGGCGTCCGGCTCGGCCTCGAAGACCTGCACGAACGGCTCGATCGCGTCGACCATGGTCTTGTCACCCGGTCGGGCGCCACCGAGTTCGACGATGGCGTCGCGCGCCCGGGTGAGGCCGTCCACCAGTTCGGCATCGGTGGGCGGACGGACGTCGCCGAGCGCGGACGCGAAGGCCTCGAGGGCCGCGCCCCAGAGCGCGCCGGACGTGCCGCCCGCCTTGTCCGACCAGGCCGCGCCCGCGGCTCTGACCACGGCGCCGACGGCGGCGCCCGCCTCCGTCGCGGACGTGGCCGCCTCATGGGCCGCCGCCAGGCCGCGCACCATGCCACGCCCGTGGTCACCGTCTCCGCCGACCCGGTCGAGCTGCGCCAGGCGTTCCTCGTGCTGGGCCACCGCCTCCGCGGCCGCACCGATGGCGGCGCGTGCCCTCGCGGCCAGCTCCTGCTGGGCGCGCGAGGCCTGCACCGGTGCGTCGGCACCGGCCGCCACGGTCCCCGCGGACTGCTCGTCCGCCGTCGGCAGTGTTTCCCTGCGCAGGCTCGCCGTGCGCACCGGAGCGCTCCAGAGCGCCTCCAGGTCCGCGTCGAGGAACATCGTGCTGAGCGAGGCGCCGACCATGTCGAGGCTGGTCAACTGCTCCCCGACCACCGGGGCCACGATCTCTTGGCCGCTGGTCGCGAGCTCCTCCCGCACCCGTGCGTAGAGGACGAACAGCTCCTCGTGGCTGCAGCCGCCGAGGCTGTTCACCAGGACCGCGAGGCGGCCCTCGTAGCCGCCGTGCCCGGCCTCGGGCTCGTAGTCGAGGGTGGCCGCGACGAGCCGCCGGGCAAGGTCGGACGGCGTGCCCTGCTCCTGGGTCTCGAGTCCCGGCTCACCGTGGATCCCCAGGCCGATCGCGAGCTGCCCCTTCTCGACCGTGAACAGCGGTTCGGAGTCTCCGGGCAGGGTGCAGCCCGAGACGGCGGCGCCGAGGGAGACCGTCCGCTCGGCCGCGCGGGTGCCGAGGTGGGCGACCTCCTCGAGGCCGCGGCCCTCGGCGGCGGCCGCTCCGAGGACCTTGCACACGAACAGGGCACCGGCGATGCCCCGCCCGTCCGCCACCTCCCGCGACGTCCGGGACGCGATGTCGTCGGCGATCACGACCTCCTCGACCGCGATGCCCTCCGCCCGGAGCTGGCGGGCGGCTTCGCCGAAGTGGATACGGTCGCCGCTGTAGTTCAGGTAGGCGAGCAGGACGCCGCCACCGTTCTCCACCGCCAGGGCCGCACGGTGGATCTGCGCCGCCGAGGGCGAGGAGAAGATCTGGCCGGAGACGGCCGCGTCCAGCATGCCCGCGCCGACCCAGCCGGCGAAGCCGGGATAGTGCCCGCCGCCACCACCCGCGACCACGGCCACGTGCCCGGCCGGGGTTCCCTCCCTGCGCACGACGGCGCCCTCCCGCAGCGCCACCAGTTCGGCGTTCGCGTGTACGTACCCCGAGAGCATGTCCTCGATGGAGTCAGCGCCCTTGCCTACGAACATCATGTTCCCTTCGTTCGTGCGGCCGCGTGGTGGCGGCCGTCGCTCGTGGAGGTCAGCCCCAGGTCCGGTCGAGTGCCACGTCGGAGTCCCAGACGCTGCTGTCGTCGAAGAAGATGGGGTTCGACTGGTCGAGGCACTCGCGCATGAGGTCGAGGTTGACGTCGTCGAAGCCGAGACCCGGCTTGTCCGGCACCTGGATGTAGCCGCCGGCGATGATCGGGCCGTCGAAGCCGAGCACGAGGTCGCTCCAGTACTCGACGTCCGCGCCGTGGTGCTCGAGCGCCAGGAAGTTGTAGGTCGCCGCGGCGATCTGCACGCAAGCCATGGTCGCGACCGGGCTCGCGGCCAGGTGCAGGGCCATCGGCACGCCGTACTCCTCCGCGAGATCGCCGATGCGCTTGGTCTCGACCAGACCGCCGGCGGTGGCCGGGTCGGGGTGCACCACGTCCACGGCACCCGCGTCCAGGAGGGGACGGAAGCCCTCGGCGAGATAGATGTCCTCGCCCGTGGCGGTCGGCGTGGTCGTGGAGTCGGTCAGCTTCTTCCACTGCTCGGTGTACTGCCAGGGGATGAGGTCCTCGAGCCAGGCAAGGCCGAACGGCTCGAGGGCCTGGGCGATCCGGATGCAGGACTTCAGGTCCACGTGCCCGATGTGGTCGACGGCGATCGGGACGTCGTAGCCCACCTCGGCCCGGACGGTGCGGACGTAGTCGACCAGGTGGTCCACGCCCGCCTGGGAGATCTGCAGAGCCGTGAACGGGTGCGGCGTGAACCGGTCGATCATGGCGCCGGACTGGCCCACCAGGGCGTTGGGGACCTCGTCGAGCAGGTCGACGCCGACGTCCATCTTGAGCATCGTGTAGCCGGCGTCCAGACGACCCTTGAGCCGCTCGGCCATCCTGTGCGGGTCCCGCTCGCCCGGGGTGTCGGCGTAGCACTTGATCCGGTCGCGGAACTGCCCGCCCATCAGGGCGTAGGCCGGGACGCCGTACGCCTTGCCGGCCAGGTCCATCAGGGCCATCTCGACGCCGGAGACGCCACCACCCAGGCGCCCGTGGCCGCCGAACTGACGGATCTTGCGCAGGATCCGGTCGAGGTTGCAGGGGTTCTCCCCGATGATCCGGCTCTTCAGCATCAACGCGTAGGTCGCGCTCGCCTGGTCCCGCACCTCGCCCCAGCCGACCAGGCCCTGGTTGGTCTCGATCCTGATGATCGTCGACTTGAACGGGACCTTGTCGAGGCACGCGACGCGAAGGTCGGTGATGCGCAGCGCGGAGGGACGCGACGCCTGGCTGACGTGCTCGGCCGAGATCGGCAGCTCGCGGTCCCGGGCGGCGATCAGGTCGCGATCACGCGCGTCGAGCATGGTGGTGGGCATGACCCGGTTCATGTGGGTGGTTCTCCTGGTTGAGGGGCTGGTCGTGGGGGTGGTTGGTCTGAAGATCGGACTGTGGTGAACCGGCGGCGTCCGGCCGGTCGGCTGGCGGCGCCGTTCCGCCGGGGTCGTCAGCCGGGCCGGGCCTGGGTCACGCCAGGGTCGGGACCGCGGCTCGCTCGCCCGCCGCTCGCGCGGTCGTATCGCGGCAAGGGCGGTCTCGTCCGCGAGGCCCGTGGTGCGCCGGCGACAACTTGCGACCTCGTCGTGCGTTCGCCGATGTAGTTACGGCGGCGGTCGGGGTGTCTGACGGCAGCGTCTCGGCCGACCGTTGCGCCCGGTGACACCGGTGGACGCGTGCGGCAGGCACGTTCGGCACCCCGGGGGCCGGCACCGCGGACCAGTTTCAGTTGCGCACTGGCCGCACGCTCGCCTGGACCACCTGGTACCGGGTCTCACCACCTCCATCGTGGTTGTGCTCTGTACAACTGCGTTGCAGTCAGCATGTACTGTTGGCTTGTCAGGTGTCAAGCGGCAGATGGGATACAGATCATGAGAACGTCCGACGACACGTCGGCGGAGGCCGCGGAAGCGCGACCGTCCTCGTCGCTGCACCGAGGCCTGCAGGTTCTCGAGGTGGTGGCACAGTCCGGCTCGAAGGGCGCATCGGTCACGGAGGTCGCCACCCGGCTCGAGCTCGACAAGTCGACGGCGTCGCGCACGCTCTCCACCCTGCGCGCGATCGGCTACGTCCAGCAGGACCGGACCCGGCGCTACTTCAGCACGTCGAAGCTCGCCAAACTTGCGGTCCGCCGGCCGGGCGGCAGCGATCTGGTCGCCCTCGCCCGCGAGCGTCTCGAGCAGCTGCACCGCCAGGTGGACGAGGCGATCCACCTGGCCATCGCCGACGGCGGCGAGATGCTCTTCCTCGACTACATGCAGACCAGCAAGGTGGTGCGCAGCGAGGAGTCCACCACACCGCGGCCGCTCCACGAGGTCGCCGTGGGCATCGCCGTGCTCGCCGCCCTGGACGACGAGGACCGGGTCCAGGAACTCATCGAGGCCTCGGAGAACGTGGGTACGGCGCCGCTTTCCACGGAGGACCACCAAGCCCTGAGCCTGGAGATCTCCCGCGCGCGGCGGCGCGGCTGGGCGACCCTCGACCGCGGCGACGACGTCAGCCGGGTCGCGGTAGCGATCAGGGACCGCGCCGGCGCGCCGATCGCCGCCCTCTGCGTGTATGGCCCGTCCTACCGTCTCGACCCCATCCAGGACACGATCGTGCAGGCGGCCCAGGCGGCCGCCGCCGACCTGTCCACGGCGCTCGACGCGTAGACCGGCGCGCCTGTCGGCCAGGCGCGCCGGTCCGGTGTTCGAGCGGCGGGGACTACTTGAGACCCGAGCTCGAGATGCCTTCAAGAATCTGCTTCTGTGCGACGAAGAAGAAGATCACCAACGGCACCAGCGACAGCACGGACATCGCGAGGAGGCGACCCGTGCCGAAGCCCGTATCCGTCGAGAGCAGCGCGTTGAGCGCCACCGGGACGGTGTAGAGGCTGGTCCTGGTCAGATAGATCAACGGGCCGAGGAAGTCGTTCCAGGTCCAGATGACGGTGAAGATCGCCGTCGTCGCGAGTGCCGGCCGCATCAGCGGAAGGATGATCGACCAGTAGATCCGGAAGTACCCCGCTCCGTCCATGAAGGCCGCCTGATCCAGCTCCCGCGGTATGCCCCGCACGAACTGGATCATCAGGAACACGAAGAACGCGTCGGTGGCGAGGAACTTCGGGAGCACCAGCGGGATGAAGGTGTTCAGGGCGCCGATGTAGGAGAAGGTCAGGTACTGCGGGATCAACAGCACGTGGACCGGGATCAGCAGCGTGGCGATGACCACGCCGAAGTACACCGGCTGCAGCCTGAACCGCAGCCGCGCCAGCACGTAGGCCGAGAGCGAGCAGGCCAGCAGATTCCCGATCAGGGCAAGGATCGCGACCACGGCGGAGTTGAGGAAGAAGGTCGTGAAATCGACGCTGAGCGTCGACCAGCCCTCCGTGTAGTTGATGCCGGTCCAGATGCCCTCCGGCCACAGCCCCGCATTCGCGACCTCCGACTCGGGAAGGAACGAGAGGCGAATCATCCACAGCAGTGGATAGATCATCGCCACCAATGCCACCGAGACGAGGATCTGCCGTAGCCACCGATTACGCCGCAGACGCGATGTTCGCAGCTTTACCGGATCGGCGACGACGCGATCAAGACTACTGGTCGCCATAATAGACCCACTTCCTGGAAACGATGAACTGCACGGCCGTCAGGATGCCGATGAAGATGACCAGCACCCACGCCAGGGCCGACGCATAACCCATGCGGTATTCGATGAAGCCGACGATGTAGACATACAGCGTGTAGAACAGCGTCGAATCGACCGGTCCACCGGTACCGCCACTGACGATGTAGGCCTGATTGAAAGCCTGGAATGCTCCTACGGTCTGCAGGATGAGGTTGAAGAAGATCATCGGCGTCAGGAGCGGGAGCACGATGCTCTTCAGCCTGCGGCCGTACCCCGCGCCGTCGACCGTGGCCGCCTCTATCAGTTCCTTGGGGATCTCCTTGAGTCCCGCAAGGAAGATGATCATCGGGGATCCGAAGGTCCACACCTGCAGCAGCACGAGGGTCAGCAGTGCAGTGTCGGGGTCATACAGCCAGTTCCGGCCCGTCACCCCGAAGATCGACAGGACGGCGTTGACCAGCCCGTCGGTCTTGAAGATCTGCCGCCAGAGCAGCGCGATCGCGACGCTGGCACCGAGGAGCGAGGGCAGATAGAAGCCGGCCCGGTAGACCCCGAGCCAGCGGATGCCCTTCTCCAGCAGGAGCGCGAGACCCAGCGCCAGCCCGAGCTGCAGAGGCACGGCCAGGCACACGTACATCAGGGTGACGCTCATCGACTTGAAGAACTTCGGGTCGCTGAAGACCGCGGCGTAGTTGTCCAACCCCACGAACTCGGTGCTGCCGAGGATCGAGTAGTTGGTCAGCGACAGGACGAGCGACGCGATCAGGGGTCCGATCGTGATCCCGAGTGCGCCCACGAGCCACGGCAGGAGCATCACGTGCGCGGCGAGCCACGTGCGAGCTCGCCTGGGGCGAACACGGCCGGTTCCGCTTGTCATCGAACCCCTTCCGGATCCGAGCGTGGGGGGGGGGGGGGCGGGGGGGGGGGGGGGGGCCCCCCCCCCCCCCCCCCCGGCGGGGCGGGGGGGGGGGGGGGGGGGGGGGGGGGGGGCGGCGCCCCCCCCCCCCACGTCGACGCCCGATTTCAAAGGCTCCCGCTCACAGTGCTGTGGAACTGGGTGACGGCGTCCGTGATCGAGGCCTGGCCCAGCACGACCTGCTCGATGGCGGCGTCGTACTCCCGGCGCCACGTGCTCGCGTTCGGCGGGGCGTCGTACCGCGGCCGCATCTCCTGCGCCAGGACCGCGTCGGTCACGCTGTTGGCCTGCTGGATGTTCGGGTCGTCGGTGCCCTCCAGCGCGGTCCGCTGCCGCAGGCTGGCCGGCGTCCCCTGGACGGGGCCGAGTTCGGTGATGAACTCCTCGCTGTTGAGGTTGAAGTCGAGCACGCGGCCGACCGCCTCGAGCCGGTCCTCGGGCACGCCCTCGTAGACGCCCACGCGGACGAAGTAGGTGAACGCGTGGCCGTCGGCGGCGTCCTCGAGCACCGGTGTCGGCACCTCCCGCAACTCGAAGTCGGGGAAGACCAGGCTCGCCTCGAGGATCTGGTTGTGGCTGCCGATGTCCGAGAGCACCTTGGACCCGAACTCGTTCCAGGCGCCTTGGATGCCGCCCTGTTCCTCGACCGAGAGAGTCACCTCGTCGAGCCTGAGCTGCTCCCACCAGTCCAGGTACGAGGCGATCCCGTCGATGCTCGCGCCCAGCTGGCCGTCCTCGGTCCAGAGGTCCTCACCGTGCTGACGCAGCCAGGCTTCGAGCGTGAGGTCGTGGCCGGCGTGGTAGAAGATGCCCTTGTTACCGTCGGGGTTGTTGTTCGTGTAGTCGCGCAGGAACTCCGCGGTGGAGTCCCAGGACCACACCGAGGGCGCCTCTGCCCCGAGCTCGTCGAGGAAGGTCTGGTTGTAGCGGAAGCACGGCGTGATCATGCCCACCGGGAGCGTGTTGAGCTTGCCGTCGATCTTCAGGCGGTCGAGCATGTCCGCGTCCAGCGAATCGAAATCGAAGCCGGGCAGGCCCTCGACGTCGTGATAGATGCCCGCCTGGTTGTAGGCGAGGATCTGAGGTGAGGCGATCCAGAAGATGTCGGCCACCTCGCCGCCGGCGATCTGGGTGGTCATTCGTTCCTGGAAAGCATCGTAGGACGCGAATTCCTGGAGGATCTCGATGTCCTCGTTGGCGTCCATGAACTTCTGGAACAACGCGGCGTACAGCGCCTGCGCACTTCCGTTGTCCCAGTGGCCGTATCGAACCTGCGAGACCCCACCGCTGGAGCCGCCACCGGAATTCGTGCCATTCGAGCATGCGGCAAGAGCGGCAACGCTGGCCGCGGCACCGAGACCCAAAAACTGTCGACGTTTCATCGTGTCTTCTTCCTGATCTTGAGGGCGAAAAGGGAACTACGTGAACAAGGGACAGACATCCCGTGCGATCGGGTGGTCGCACAATTCAGCGATGACTCCTGCGACCGGAACCTGGACGCGCGGCAGGGCACGCCTCAGCGAACGGCGTACCGCTGCCGTCCCGCGCGTGCTGAGTTCTCGCTCGGACGCACTCGTGCGCCGCGCTTACGGCGCTGCCTTCCACGCATCCAGCGCGGTGCCGTGAGCGACGGTGGCGAACCGTGATGACGAGCCGGTGACTAGCAGCCGACTAGCACTGCCCGGGCGTCGTCACTCGTGCATTCGCGCGGAATGGGCTGACCGGCTATGACCGGTCCGCGGCGCGTGGTGGGTCCGTCGAGATCTGCGACTCATCATCGGGTCCTAGCTTGTCGGTCGATACCTGTTGCGTGTCGTGAAACTAACATGCACCTGACGGAACGGTCAAGGCGTCAGCATCTCCGCGGCCGCAGCCTCCGGCGACCACCCGCGCTCGGACCGGGTTGCCCGGATGCAATCTCAGCGGTTGCGGCACGGGGTGGCCACTCACGGCACGGGCGAGGGGTCCGCCGAGTTCCGCCGGGAGCACGTGACCGAGCGGCAGGGCGTTGACTGCAACTTCGTTGTTGAGTGCACATGTAGGAAGCAACCTCTGTGCGCGTGGTTGACGAGCGGCGCCCCGTCGATCAATACTTAGGCACATGCCTAACTATCGTGAGGATCTGGACCGGATGTTCCACGCCCTGTCCGATCCCACGCGACGTGCCCTGATCGAACGGCTGGTCCTCGGCCCCGCCTCGGTCAGCGAGTTGGCCCGCCCGTTCGAGATGGCCATGCCGTCCCTGCTGCAGCACCTCACTGTGCTGGAGCGGGCCGGAATCGTCACCTCGTCGAAGGTGGGCCGGGTCCGCACGTTCCAGTTCGCCGTCGACGCACTGAGCCCCGGCGCGGACTGGATCGGACGCCAGCGGCTCCCCGCCGAACGCCGACTCGACCGGCTGGGCGACTTCCTCACCCCGGACAACACGAAGGAGAACTGAGATGGACACGCAGACCGAACACAGCCAGACGCACGCGACGTTCGTGATCGAACGGACCTACCCGGCATCGCCCGAACGGGTCTGGCATGCACTCTCCGACAACGACGCCCGGGACCTGTGGTTCTCCGGCGAACCCGAGTTCACCCAGACCGAGAAGTCCCACGACTTCCGGGTCGGCGGGCACGGCACCGAGGACGGTCAATGGCATGGCGGCCCGCGGTCCCGCTACCACTCGACCTACACCGACATCGTCGATCTCACCCGGATCGTCTTCACCTACGACATGTGGGTGGACGACCGGCACATGTCCACCTCGCTGGTGACGATCGCGCTCGAGCCCGACGGCGAGGCCACCCGGCTCACCTACACCGAGCAGGGCGCCCACTTCGACGGGCTCGACGATCCCGCGGGTCGTGAGGAAGGCACCAAGGGGCTGCTGGACAAGCTCGGGGCGTCGCTCGCCGTCTGACCGAGTCCGGCCACGCCCCTTCCCACAACGAAAGCAGGAGAACGATCATGACCAAGGTCACCGCACAGATGTCGGTCTCGCTCGACGGCTTCTACGCCGGTCCCGAGCACACCGACACCACGAACTGGATCGACAGCGCGGAGGCCGCCGGGTTCTACCGCGTGACCCGCTGGGCCGCCGACGCCGCGGCCTGGCGCGAGCGCCAGGGCTTCGCCGGAGGCGAGGACACGTCCGACTCGGACATCATTGCGGAGACCTTCGCGGCTGCGGGTGCCTACGTGATGGGCCGGCGGATGGCCGACGGCGGAGAGGTGCCCTGGGGCGACGTGCCGCCCTTCCGCGCCCCCGTGTTCGTGGTCACCCACCGCCCCCGGCCGGTGCTCCACCGCGGCGGCGGCACCAGCTTCACGTACGTCACCGACGGCGTCGCGAGCGCGGTGGCGCAGGCCAGGGAGCAAGCGCGCGGCAAGGACGTCCAGGTCGCCGGTGGCGGCTCGCTGGTGCGTCAGGCGCTGGCGCTCGGGCTGGTCGATGAGCTCGAACTGCACATCGCCCCGGTGCTGCTCGGCGACGGGATGCGGCTGCTCGGCCCCGATCTCGGGCTCGGCGACAAGGAGGGCATCGAATTGACGCCCATCCGCGTGATCGGCACCGACGGGCTCACCCACATCCGGTACCGCATCGAGGGCAAGCGCCCACTCGTGCTCGACAACCGCGGCCGGGACGAAGGGCCGGTCGTGGTGGCGGGCGACTAGTGACCCAGTGAGGCGCGGTGGTCGCGTGCCGCGAAGGCCGCTTCGAGCTCGGCGACCAGGTGCGGGAAGCTCGCACTGAACCGGGTGAGGTCGGCGTCGTTCTCGAACCCGCCCAGCCACTCGATGCCGGGTGTTCCGTCGTCGGACAGGGACTGTGCGGCGAACTTGCTGACCCAGGTCCGGGACTCACCCAACGCCAGCGCGTACGGAAGTGCACGTGTGAAGAGCAGCTCACGTTCCGCTGCCGGGATCGACTCCGCCTCGATCGACCGCAGGTGCGGGCGCATGGCCAGCAGGTCGCCCGCCACACGGCTGCCGGCGGCCGTGCGCAGGGGGAGGTACCGGGGAGCGAGCAGGACCCCAAAACCGGCGACCATGGCGGCGACACCGACGAGGGCATGGCCCACCGTCAGAGCGAGCGCGATGGTCGCAGCCAGGCCGGCGAGCAACAGTGCGCCGCCTGCCCACGTCGCTATCCGGTGGCTCTGACGGCCCGCGAACCAGCGCGCGTGCACGAGGTCGCCGTAGACGGCAGCACGGACGCCACGAAGGTCCAGGTTCGATCCTTCCGCAACCTCGCCGAGGTCCACCGCGCCGTCACCCGGCACCAGCCCTTCGACGAGCAGCCGCTCGAACTCACGGAGCTGGTCATCGGGGTCGTTGGCGCGCGAGAGCGTCCATTCGATTGTCCCGGCGGTGCTTCCAACCGCTTCGATGTGAAGATAGCGGCGGACGGCGAGATCGAGCGTCGAGGCGGCCAGGTCGACCGGATCCACGGAGGCGTCGACGAGGGTGCCCAGCGTGCCGGGCAGCACGCCGTAGGGAACCGAGAAGACGGGCTCGCCGTCGGAGTCGGTGATGACGTCGACGGCGGTGCCTTCGGCGAGCAGAGCGAGGTCGCGTCGGCGCGCGGTGACCACCCAGGCCGCGAGGCCGAGCAGGAGCAGCAGGAGAGCACCGGTAGCCACGAGTGCCGGCGTGGTGAAGGCGAACGCCCGTACCGGCGTCGGCTCCTCGTCCCACTCAGCCGTGGCAGGGACGGTCCGCAACGGCAGCCCAACGCCGAGCTCGACGCGCTGACCGCCGAGCAGGTCATGTTGCTCGAACTCGAGGACACCGCCGTCGGCGATAGCGGCCAGTGTGCAACGCGCCGTCGAGCCCGGCGCGCCCGCCCGGCAGTAGCCGATCGACAGCGCCGGTGTGGCCGCCAGGAACGTCCCGGTCACGACGGCGACGTCCGTGTCCCACCAACCGGTCGGGTACCAGGTCGCGAGCTGCTCGTCCGCGCTGTCCGCGACCGTGCCGGAGACGACGTATCTCACCTCGGTCTCGCCAGGGGGCGCCGTGGTGTGCAAGGCATCCACGACGACCTCTGCGGCCCCGGCACCTGTGACCTCCATGTCCGCGAGCGTGAACACACGCATGAGATCGTCCGCGGGCGGTATGCGCAGCGGCAGGTCGCGCTCTGCCTGCATGCCCTCGGGGACCCGGATCGTCTCGGTCACCGAGAGTGAACCATCGTCCTGCAGCACCATGTCCACGTGAACGGTGATGGCGTCGTCGCTGTGCGGTTCGTCACTCGTCTCCGCAGCGGCGCTGCTGGCCGGCACCAGCATCGCGAGTGCCGCACCAACGATGAACAGATGTCGTCGTCTCACGCTGCGCAAGATAGCGTCTGTGTTCGCTTCCGTGCCTGAACGTGTCACCTGGGGAGAAATTGACCGGCCAGTCGAATATGCCACCCCTGCCGCCGCCGCAGGCGGTGGTACCGAACCATCCGCATCAGCGGCCACCCGTATGGGGGCAGGCTCACCCCGGTGTGCCCCGCCCTCAGGTGGTGCCGGCCCGGCAGCAACGGGGGTACGCGCAACCGGGGCAACCCCCGATGGGGAACATCCCTCAACCGGGATATCACCGGGCTCGCGGCTACGCCCCACACCGCGGCTACGCCCCACACCCCGGCTACGCGGCACGCCCGGGCTACCCGCGAGGTACGTACGGACCGCCCCAGCGCCGACGCAGTTCCGCTGGCCTGTGGATCACACTGGCGGTCGTGGGCGGCGGGTTCGCGTTGTTTCTATTCGTGGCTTTCCTGGGCGCTGTCGCCGCCGACACCGACCCCGACCCGACCGCCGCGCCCACGCCGATCGTCACCGATCCCACGCCCACCACGGAGCCGTCCACCACAGAACCGCCGACCACGGAAACGACGCCGGTCAGCACGAGCCCGTACGAGATCCCACCCACCCACGGTGACGACCCTCAGCTCGACGCTCTCTGGGACGAGTGTGCGGCGGGTGACCCGTTGGCCTGCGACCAGCTGTATGAGCAGGCTCCGGAAGGATCGGGCTACCAGACGTTCGGCGCAGACTGCGGCGGCAGACAGCCCGACGGCACCCAGTGGTGCGTCGACTTCGAAGGCGTCGGCGCCCTGGAGTTCGCGGACCTTGGCACGCTGCCTCTGCTCACCACCAGCACCGGGGTCGCCGGCCCAGGCTGCGACCTCGCGCCGATGGGATACGACACGGCATCGATCAGGGCGAACTGGACCAGCGCGGTCGAGTGCTTGGGTGACCGCTGGGAGGAGACGCTGACCGGGTTGGAGATCCCGTACCGCGATCCGGGTCTGGTGATCGTCGAGAGCGCATCGAACGCAGAGTCGCCGTGCGGACAGAACTACGCCGGTGCACCAGCGTTCTACTGCGGATCGAACGAGACCATCTACCTGCTGATGGACAACATGAACGTCGACGATGGGTGGCCCATGGAGGCATACCTCGAAACTGTTGCGCACGAGTTCGGGCATCATGTCCAGCACCTTTCCGGCATCCTGGCGGCGGAGTGGGAGCACCGATTCGAGGTCGGCCCAGACACGTCCGAGGGTGAGCTCTCCGCGCGACGGACAGAGCTGCAAGCATCGTGCTTCGGAGGAATGTGGCTCGGGAGCCAGAACTACTACGGCGTGCTCTTCGCCGGTGACCTGGGCTTCAACTACTACCTCGAGTGGTGGACCTTCTACGGCGATCCGATCCACGGCAGCGAGGCCTCCATCGAGGACTGGCTGAGCGCTGGCTACTTCAGCAACCGGACGCCGAACTGCAACACATTCGCAGCCAGCCCGGGCGAGGTGAGCTACTAATGTCGCGTGTCGTTGGTTCCTAAAATCGTTGGCGGTTTGGGAAGAGGAGCATGCCGGCGGCAAGGAAGGACCGACCGTGCTGGCGGGCGCCGACTCCTAGCCGGCCGCACTCCTCAGTTCTTCTTCAGTTCCTCGGCGAGCATGACGATGATGCCGCTGGGACCGCGGACGTAGGCGAGCTTGTAGATGTCCTCATAGGTCGCCACGCCGCGCAGCGGACGGCACCCGTGCCTCGCGGCGATCTCGAGGGCTTCGTCGATGTTGTCGACCGAGAATGCGACGCGGTGCATCCCGATCTCGTTGGGAGCAGTGGGCTCGGACTCGATCGCTTCGGGGTGGATGTACTCGAAGAGCTCGAGGCGACCGTGACCGTCCGGCGTCTGGAGCATCGCGATATTGGCGTGGTTGCCATCCAGGCCGACGGCAGTGTCGGTCCACTCACCCTTGACCGTGTCCCGGCCGAGGACCGCCAGACCGAGGTCGGTGAAGAAGGAGATCGCTGCCTCGAGGTCGCGGACGGCGATCCCGACGTTCTCGAGTCTGATCGACATACAGTTCATGCTAACGGCCGGCCAGATCTGGTCCGGTGGCGAGCGGGCCCCCCTCGCCCGTGCCAATCAGGACTGCAGGCAGGGCCCTTCGTCAGAGGCGCCCGGCTCCTACGTGAGGTCGGCGACGATCTCGGCCTTGAAGCCCGCGGAGTTCTCCAGCCAGCCGGCGTAGTGATCCGGCCCGCCGGCGTGCGGATAGCGCTCCTGGTAGAGCGGGCGCCAGCCGTGCTCCGGAGCATCGGCCATGATCGCGTCGACGGCTGGCCGCGGGCCGGCCTTGAAGGCGAGGTGGTTGAGTCCCACACTGCGACGATCGTGCCCGGCCGTCGTCAGGTTCGGTGAGGTCGTGTACGTGAGATACGCGCCGCCGGCGGCCCAGGTCTGCCCGCCGGACCAGTCACCGTCGAGCGTGAAACCCACTCGGGTCAGGAGCCAGCCCCACTCCGTCCGGGCCTGCTCGAGATCGGCGATCCACAACTCGACATGATGAAATCCGGGCACCTGGCGAGTCTGTCAGGCCGGCCGGATGCCGCGTCGAACGGACACGCAGCCGCACTGTGAGCGATGAGTTCCGCCGTGCCCCTCGGTCTACCTCCCCGGGGGACAACCACCCACGCGAGGAGCCGATCATGACCGTCACCTACACCTTCGACGTCTTCAGCAGCCTCGACGGCTTCGGCGCCGCCGGCGGCAACTGGACCGGATACTGGGGCAAGCAGGGCCCCGAACTGCTCGACCGCCGTCTCGCCCTCTACGACGAGGAGCAGCGGATGGTGTTCGGGGCGCACACGTTCCGCTCGTTCGTGGAGATGCTCGCCGCGAGCACCGAGGACTCCGACGTACGCGACCCCTGGGTCACCCGGATGAGGAACCTGCCCATGACCGTGGTCTCGAACACCTTGGAAGGCCCCCTCGACTGGCCGGACGCGACCATCGTGGGCGGCGACGCCGTCGACGTGGTCGCCCGGCTGAAGGGGGAGTCCGAGGTGCCGTTGCGCTCCCACGGCAGCCTCGCGGTGAACAACGCACTCCTGAACGCCGGCCTGGTCGACATCGTGCACGTGACGCTCTTCCCCGTGATCACCGGCGAGAACGGGATGGATCCGATCTTCAAGGGCGCGGCCGACTTCGACCTCGAACTGCTCGAGACCCGGACGCTTGATGGCAGCATCCAGGAGTTGATCTACCGACCGAGCCGGCACGGCTGACCTCTGGCCAGTGCGCGTGGTCCATCACCCAACTCGCAGAACTGCTTGACTAGGCACGTGAGCGAGGCCCGACTGATTCTCACCTGCGGATTGCCCGGGGCGGGCAAGACCACACTCGCGAGACAGTTGGCCGCGGACCGGGGCGCCGTACGCCTCACGAAGGATGACTGGCTCTGGGCTCTCGGCCCCACCCCGTGGGCCACGACGACCCAGGCGAAGGTGAATCACGAACTATGGCAGCTCGCCCAGGACATCGTGCGCCTGGGTCTGAGCGTTGTCCTCGACTTCGGCTTCTCGACGCGGACCGAACGTGACCAGGTGCGATCCGTGGCTCGTGGCCTTGGTGTGGGTGTCGAACTACACGTCCTCGACGCTCCCGTGGACGAACTCTGGCGGCGCATCGAGGCTCGGAACTCGAAGCCACCTTGGGACAGCGCACCCATCCGCCGCGCCCACCTTGACGAATGGGCTGCCCTTTTCCAGGCGCCCGATGCTGCCGAGCTCGCGTTGTTCGACCCCCCACCAGACTCAGACTGAGCCATTACCCCGGCGGCGATGCCGGTTGGTGACCAGTTGGTCGGCGTCGGCCGCCACCTGTCGATCTCCAGTACCCGGGTTGACGGCTGCACACCCGGGCGCGCCCCATCTTCACGTCAGCGCCGACCCGCTCCCCTCGACAACACCTACCTAGATCGCCCGGCTGTGGCTGTCGTGCTGAACCGTTCTCGGTAGTTCGAGGGCGTCGTTCCCAGGTGCCGGGCAAAGGCTCGGCGGAGGGTCTCGTCGCTGCCGAGACCGCACAGCTGCGCTACGCGCGTCAGGGTGTGGCCCTCGAGGATGCGCGTGCGGGCAACGTCGACCCGGACCTGCTCGAGCCACCGCGCTGGTGGTGTGCCGAGCTCAGCGCGAAACATCCGGTGGAGGTGACGTTGGCTGACCCCGGCCATGGCCGCCATCGTGGCCACCGTGTGCTCTGCTGCGGGCTCGGCGAGTACCGCGTCCGTGAGTGAGCGCAGTTGTGGCGTCCGGGCGGGCGGGGTTTGCAGAGCACTGGAGAATTGGGTCTGGCCGCCGGGACGCTGCATGAACATCACCAGTTCGCGTGCGGTCTCCCGGGCGACGTCCACTCCGAGGTCCGCCTCCACAAGCGCCAGGGCCAGGTCCATGCCGGCGCTGATGCCGGCGGAGGTGAGGTAGCGCCCGTCACGGACATGTATGACGTCCGGCTCCACCTGCACCCGCGGGTGGCGTCGCGCCAGCGCGTGGGCATGACGCCAGTGTGTGGTGGCCCGCCTCCCATCGAGGTACCCGAGCTCG
Organism: Occultella gossypii; assembly: GCF_019947135.1. GTDB lineage: Bacteria > Actinomycetota > Actinomycetes > Actinomycetales > Beutenbergiaceae > Occultella > Occultella gossypii. Next base: position 225,303 of record NZ_JAGSHT010000016.1, read on the forward strand.
GCAAGCACAAAGGCTCCGGTGCAAACCGATGCCACCCGCCGGGCGCCGTCTGCGAGCCGCTCCACGGCAACAAGCAGTGCGGGGTCGAGTGGTCCGGTTGCCAACCGGGCACCGCCGGCGACCAGCACGGTGTCCACGGGTGCGACGTCATCGGCGGCGACGGTTTCCGACAGGGCCATCCCGGATGAGGAGACCACCGTGCCGCCTGCGGGAGAGACATAGGTGAGGTCGTAGCGCTCACCCGAGAGGTCGGCGTGGTGGAAGACCTCGGCCGGACCGCTGGCGTCCAGCAGCGTCATCTCGTCGAACACAACAATCCCGATGCGCCGCCTCATGTCCGGAACCGAGGGTTATCGGGCAGGAATGACATGGCAACACCGTAGCAAGGCGCGTCACGATGTCAGGAGACCTGATCCCCGACCGAGAGGTGCCCACGATGACCGAGACGATCACCGGTATCCAGATCCCCGACAGCGCGATGGCCAAGGACGCGACCACGCTGCTGCGCGATGTGGCCAGCCAGCTCGTGTATGACCACTCCCGTCGAGTGTTCCTCTTTGCCGCCCTGAGCGGGCAGCGAGACGGCCTCGACTATGACCCCGAGCTGCTGTACATCGGCACGATGTTCCACGACCTGGGCCTCACCGAGCGCTACCGCCGCACCGACCAGCGGTTCGAGATCGACGCCGCCGACGAGTCCCGCCGCTTCCTCGGCAGCTACGGCATCGACGGCGAGGCCGCGGACCGGGTGTGGAACGCCATCGCTCTGCACACCACGCCGGAAATTCCGCTGCACATGGCACCCGAGGTCGCCCTCGTCACTCGCGGCGTAGAGCTGGACGTCCTGGGTATCGGCTACGACGCGATCACCGACGAACAGCGAGCAGCCGTCATCGCCGCCCACCCGCGCCCCGATTTCAAGAACCAGATCATCGCCGCCTTCACAGACGGCCTCAAGGACCGCCCGCACACGACATTCGGCAACGTCAAGGCCGACGTTCTCGCCCATACCCAGCCCGGGTTCACGCGTATGAACTTCGTCGAGATCATCCAGAACTCCGCCTGGCCCGAGTGACGGCCGCACGTCCCATAAGCCGAACCTCCACCGGGACGGGGTGCTCATCGCGCCGACCTCAATCGCTGCGCGGCGGGGCCGTCCCGTAAGACCGGCCCGCGAAAATGCCCGGTGAGGGGACGCTAACCGGTGACAGGGCGCAGCGGCACGATCACGCGGCAGGCGACTATCGCTTCGGTACTGCAGTCACCGGATCTGCCGCACGTCTGCCAGTGAGCTCCAAGCGGTGTCGGCAGTCAAGACCGTCGCGCCCAGCCGGTCGCCCAGCGCAAGGCAGAACCGATCAGCGAGGGAGAGCCCGGAGCCGCGCTGCGAGATCCGGGCAGCGGCCTCGGCGTCGTCGATCGTGGCCGGTTCGATCTGTATTCCATAGCTCGACAACAGCGCGTCGGCGACGGGCCAGTCACCGCCTGCGGATCGGACCTTCTGAGCGACTTCCGACCAGTTCACCGCGGAGCAGTGCGCCTGATCCGTCAGGACCGACTCGACAACGTCGGCCCCCACCTCTCCTTGGAGGAACGCCAGGAGTGCGGAGGCATCAAGCACCGACCTCACGCAGCGTCCTCTGCGATTGCGGCCCGGCGCCGTTCGTCGAGGAGGTCACTGACCAAGTCGGCGCCCTCGAGTTGTCGACGCAGGTGGGCGCGCGCTTGATCACGAGTCATGATGACCAGGCCGGTCTCACTCTCAACGAGGATCAACGGCGTGCCGATACTCAGGCCCGCACGTTCCCGCAGTTCCGCGGGGACAACGAGTCGACCGCGATCGCCCATCGTGACTGTGTACGTACCACTCATGCATCGACGATACCACTCACCCATGGCCGATGGGACGAGCGTCTGCGCTGCTGGCCGGCCCAACGGGGAGCCCAGTCGTCGTTCACCCTCCAGCTGACGACGGGTGTTAGCCTCCGCCCGTGACCTACCCCGTGACCGACGGCCGACGCCGCAGACTTCGGGCCGCGGCCGTCCTGCAGATCGTGCAGGGCGCCCTGATGGAGTGCAGCGTCCTGGTGGCGCTCGTGGTGGTGAGCGCGCTCGGCCTGGACCTGTCCCGGTCCGGCGAGTACTTCTCCTTCATCGTCCCGTACCTGCAGGACAACCTCGAGCTGATGATGGTCATGAGCGGGATCTTCGGGGTGCTGCGGATCGTCGGCGCCGTCGCACTGTGGCGCAACCGGATGTGGGGCCTGGGCCTGTCGCTGATCATGTGCGTGGTCACGATCGCGCTGATGATCTTCCTGCTCCCGGCCGGCATCGTCGACGGGCTGCTCTCCGGAACCGCCCTGGTACTGATCCTGCAGGCCTGGCTCGGCAACGACCCGGTCGTCCCCGACGTCACCGAGCCCGCCGGGGTCCGATCCGGACCCTGAGCCTCACCCTGGCACCGACCACCTCAACCGCGCACGGGCAGTTCCTGCAGCGTCCAGGTGTTGCCATCGGGGTCGTCGAACGTGACGAAGTTTCCCCACGCCTGCTCATCGACGCCGTTGGCCTCGACGCCCACCGACCGCAGGTGTGCGAGCGCCTCCTCGGCGTTCGGCACGACGACCTGGATCGTGTTCTGCTGGCCGGGCTCCAGGGTCCCCCCGAGCCCCGTACCAAAAGCGATCGAGCACGCCGAGCCGGGCGGGGTCATCTGCACGAACCGCAGGCCCTCGAACGGCGTCTGGTCGTGGTCGGCATTGAAGCCGATCCTGACGTAGAACTCCTTGGCCCGGTCCACATCGGTCACCGGCACATGGATCAGTTCGATCTTCCAGTCCATCGGTCATCCTTTCCTCGCGGCGACCGCTCCCCGATCACCTGATTCACACCCTACGAAGGGATCAGGTCAGAACCTGGCCGCTACCGCGATCGACTCGCGAGTACTCCTGATCCGGCAGCTGAGCCTCGCCGTCGACGACCCCGCGGCTACTCTTCCACCATGACGGCGCTGTCGCACGACCCGCTCTGGCCCCGCGCCGGCGACTGGCCACCACTGCCCGCCGACCCTGCCGAACGCGTCGACCTCACCCTGATCGGCATCCCCACCCACCGCACGTCCCTGTCCCCCACCGGCGCACACGCCACGCCCGCCGCGGTCCGCGACGCGCTGCGTCGCTACAGCCCGTTCGTGGTGCCCGACGGCGGAGCGTCGCCCTTCGTGGACCTCGGCGCCCTGGTCTTCGCCGACGTCGGCGACGTCCCCGCGCCCGATGGCCCGGACGGCGAGGCGCGCGCTATCCGCGCGGTAGCGCAGGCATCGGCTCGCTCAGGCGTCCTGGTCGCGCTCGGCGGCGACAACGCCGCGACCGTGCCCGCAGCCCTCGGCACCTGGGGCGAGAACCTCGCGACGGCGGGCCTGGTCACCCTGGACGCCCACCACGACCTGCGCGACGGCGTCAGTAACGGCTCCCCGGTGCGACGCCTGATCGAGGCCGGCCTGGACGGACGCCGCGTGGTCCAGGTCGGCATCGCCGACTTCGCGAACTCGGCTGCCTACACGGCCCGTGCACTCGACTTAGGGATCACGATCGTCCACGGCGACGAGTTGCACCGGCGCCCGATGGCGGACGTCATGGCCCAGGCTCTGGAGATCGCCTCGGCAGGCGGCGGTCCCGTCCACGTCGACCTCGACGTCGACGTCTGCGACCGCTCCGTGGCCCCCGCCTGCCCTGCGTCGCTTCCGGGCGGGATCGCCGCCCACGAACTACGGGCCGCAGCCCGAGTTGCCGGCGCATGCGCCGCCGTCGCCTCCATCGACCTCACCGAGATCGACGCGACCGCCGACACCCCTGACCAGCGCACCGTGCGGCTGGCCGCACTGTGCGTGCTCGAGGCCGCGGCAGGGTTGGCAATGCGCAGGCTTCCCCAGACTGGCTGAGGGTGCCACGGTCCGAAGAACGTCCTGTCTCGTGGGCAGTCCGTGTGGTCAGAGGGTGAAGCCGATGGCCCCTGCCGCGTCGCGAGTGACTGTTCCGGTGTAGGAGACGGTCATGATGGAGACGTTGTCGTCGGAGAAGCGGACCGAGTAGGTCGATGTGGCCTGGTAGTTGCCGTCGATGAAGAGGATCTCGGGTCCGGGCTCGCGGAACCACTCTGCTGTCACGGAGGCGTCGAGCGGTTGCTCGAACGCCTCGTTGAGCTCTCCGGGGCATGAAGTGCCGGTGAAGTGCTCTCCCGCGCAGGCCGCCTGTAGGTCCTCGATCGCAACGAGGAGGCCGGGTTCGACGTCCGGAAGGAGCACCGCAGTGGCGTCGAGCCTTGCTCCACTGCTGGCGCCGCCGTCGCCGTACCGGTGGGGGATGCTCGCCGTGAAGGTGGAGTCCTGGCCGAGCAGGTGCGTCAACCCGGTCGGGTCGTGATATTCGGCGGCGTACGCGCCGGGGAGCAGGGTAAGGGTGTTGCCTTCGTCGGCAACCGCATATTCGAGTACGCCGTTGACCGTGACGGTGCCCGGCGCATTGCCGGGCCCGATCGACACGGGAGAGTCGCCCTCCCAGCCGCTGATCTCCAACCCATCATCACGTGGCGAGACACGGACGTCGAGATCGACTGACTCGGCAGCGTCGTCGAGGGTGTACGCGACGGTAGCGGTCACTCCGATCTCGTCGTAGCCGGAGGTGGCGACGATCCGTGCGTTCGAGGGCAACGCCACGGAGGCCCGATAGAAGTCGTCATTGATGAACTCGTCCGCGAGGTCCATGTTGGTCAGCGCGGCGGCTTCGGCCGCTTCGCCTGCTTCCAGATGAGCGAAGAACTCCTCGACGAGCGCGATGCTGCCCGTGTCATCGGTGTCGATAGGAGATGGAGCACACGCGGTGAGCCCGAGGACACAAACGCCGATTGCGGCGAGGGAGAGGTTCTTCGCGACATTCGTGCGTGGTAGCTCCCGCGGGATTCGATTCACCACGCCAGATTACCGAGGCGCTCAGGGTGGTTGCGTGGCCCAGCGCACCGTGCGATAACGGCACTGTGGCGCTCGAGCAGGAAGCGGGGCTGGCGTCGCTTCGACCTACTTGATCCCGGTGTTGGCGATGCCCTGGACGATCTGGCGCTGGAACGCGAGGAACACTGCGAGCAGTGGCAACGCACCCAGGATGGCGGAGGCCATGATCTGTGCGTACGCGACACCGAACTCACCCTGCACGGTCGCCAGCCCGACGGTCACGGTCATGAGCTGGGAGTCGTTGAGCGTCAGGAGCGGCCAGAGCAGGGCGTTCCACGACCAGACGAACGTGAAGATCGCCACGGCCGAGATCGCGGGCCTGCTCAGGGGCATGGCGATCGTCGCCCACATCCGCAACCAACCGGCGCCGTCGGCCTGAGCGGACTCGAACAACGCCGCCGGGAGTCCGTCGAAGAACTGCTTGAACACGAACACCCCCACGGCCGCAGGCACTTGGGGCAGGATCACGGCCCAGTACGTCCCCAGGAGCCCGAGCACCTGCATCTCCTGGAACAGGGGCACGATCAGCGCCTGGCTCGGAATCATGATGCCGAGCAGGATCGCCCCGAAGATGAACCGCTTGCCCGCCATCGGGACTCGCGAGAGCGCGAATGCGGCCATGCTCGCCACCAGCACCGAGAGCGTCGACACCATCACCGAGACGAACAGACTGTTCCCGTACCAGAGCACGATGTCCGTGGAGTTGATGACCCCAAGGTAGGCGTCGAGCGTCGGATTCTCGATCGCCCAGGTGAGCGGTAGCCGCGTTGTCTCCTCCTCGGGCTTGAACGAGGTGTTCAGGGCCCACAGGAGCGGAACCAGCCAGAGCAGTCCGAAGGCGATGACCACGGCCGTCGCCATCCGGTCGAAGCCTGAGGCCGGCCTGGCTCGCCCTCGGTGCTTGCCGGCACGTTCGGCGTCTACCGACGCCTTGGCGGCCTCCGCGGAACGATCCTTCACCTCTGCGGTCATGATCCGTCCTCCTTCGAGAGTCGGCGAGACGTTGCGAACCACGCGGCCGAGAGCACCAGGACGAACACGAAGAGGATCAGCGACGCCGCCGATGCGAAGCCGACCCGGTAGCTGGTGAAGCCGTAGTCGAAGATGAAGCCGACAACGGAGCGCGTCGCGAAGTTCGGACCGCCACCTGTCAGCAGATAGATCTGGTCGAACACCTTGAGAGCTCCGATCAGTTCGAGCATCGTCACGAGCAGAGTGGTCCGCCGCAGGAGCGGCAGGGTCACGAACCAGGTCTGCTGCCAACCGCTGGCACCGTCAACGGTCGCGGCGTCGTAGAGCTCGGTGGGGATCTCCTGCAGGCCAGCGGTGTAGAGCACGAACGTGAAGCCGAGAGAACCCCAGATCGATGCGATGGCGATCGAGGGCATCGCCCACTGCGGGTCGCTGAGCCACGCGGGCGAGGACCCGAACAGCGCCTCCGAGATGTTGGTGAGCAGGCCGAGCGCGGGCGAGTACACCCAGGTCCAGACCAACGCCAGCACGGACACGGGCATCACGTAGGGCGCGAAGAACGCCACGCGAGGGAACCAGCGCCCGCGCCGCATCCGGTTGGTCAGCACCGCAAGGATCAGCGCGAGGATCACGGCCGGTGGGGTCGTGAGCAGGAGGAACCACAGAGTGTTGCGAACGGAGCCCCAGAACTGCGGGTTCGAGAGCACCTCTGCGTAGTTGCCCCACCCGACCCAGTCGCCCAGGCCGCCGCCCATCAGGCCGGAGTCGGTGAACGAGAGCCAGACGCCATAGGCGGCGGGAACCCCGACGAAGGTCAGATACAGGACGAGGAACGGCGCGAGCAGCAGCAGTCCTCGAACAGTGTTGGCGCGCGCAGTCCTGCGTGCGGCAGGGCGCCGTTGTACTGCTGCGCTCCTCAAGATGGTCATGGCGTCTCCTCGACGTCGTCGTCGAACCCGGTCACGAATTTCGCCGGGACTGTTACTTGGGCGGCTCGGTGGCCGCGAGCTCACGCAGACCGGCGAGCGCCTGGTCGTAGGCGTCTTCAACGCTGATGTGGCCCTGGGTGCACGCTGCGAGCGGCTGGCCGATCACCGTCTGCAGGTTGCCACCCGAGCCCGCGTACCAGGCCTGCGGGTCGTAGAGCGTCCCGTCTACGGGAAGGTTCTCGTAGTGCGGCTGGATCTCTTGCGTCCGAGGATCGTCCTGGACCGGGAGCCAGGTCGTCATGTGCCCGCCCTCGACCCAGGTGGCAGACCGTTCGAGCATGCCGCTGATGAAGTGCAGCGCCGATGCGATCCGAGCCGGATCCTCGTCGTAGGTCGGGATGACGAAACTATGGGTGCCATCCCAGGCGACGTGCTTGTCGTAGACCTTCGGCCAGCTGTGGATTCCGAAGTCGACGCCCGCATCCACGAACGTAGGCCGCTCCCAGCCTCCCGAGAAGAAGAAGGCGAACCGGTTGTTGACGAAGTTCGCGATCGCGCCGCCGGGATCGATCGTCCGCACTAGAAGCTCCTTCTCGTGCGTGAGCGAGCGCATCCAGGACACGACCTCGAGGAACACCTCCTTCGTGAGGATCGCGGTCCGGCCGTCCTCGCTGACCATCTCCCCGCCGGCCTGGCTGTGCAGGCTGTAGAAGACGCGGTAGTGCCCCGCCGCATCGTTCAGGAACCCTGTGGAGGGCGTCCCCATCACATCCTTGGCGGCAGCGAGCATGTCCTCGAACGCCTGCGTCCCGACGGGCTCCGCGAGGGTCCCCTCGGCGGTGAGAAGTCCCGCCTGTTCAGCGATCGGCTTGTTGTAGTAGACCGCGAGTGGATGGAAGTCGAGCGGGATCGCCCAGAGCTCGCCGTGCCGGTGCGACGCCTCCCACGCCCGTGGGAAGAACTTGTCCTCGGTGATGCCCCACTCGGCCAGCTCATCCAGGTCGAAGGGCCGCAACAGGCCGGTGTCGACAGGCGTGACCAGCCGGTCGACGTGGCAGGACGCGACCAGGGGCGGCTGACGCGAGAGCGTGCCGAGTGCCAGTTTCGTGTAGAACGGGTTGCCCCACGTCAGGGTCGTCGACCGGAGCGGGATGTCGGGATAGGTCGCCTGGTAGTCAGCGACCATCTCCGTCATCCGGGCGCCGTCACCGCCCCCGAAGAAGTTCCAGAAGGTCACCAGGTCGCTCGGCAGCCCGGTACCGGTCACCGCCGCGCGCTGCATGGGTGAGCACCCGGCGAGCGCCGCTGCCGCAGCGCCGGCTCCCATGGCTCCGAACAGCGCACGGCGCGTGAGCTGCGGGCTCCCGCTATTCACGATTGACCCCGATCGCTGCGTCGATCTGTGTGTAGGTGCAGGCTCCGACGACGATCTCGAGCGTCTGGCCGGCGCCTTCCAGCCCCGCCTCCGAGACCCCGACGACGTCCGGCGAGTCCCACTCGTTGGTCGCCAGAGGATGGGGCCCGGAGACGGTCCGGATCGTGACATCACCTGCGAAGGTCGCGTCGCTGAGGACCACCGAGACACGATGCTCGGAGTCAGGGTCCCGGTTGACCACACTCACCACGAGACGGGTGCCGTCCTCGGACCTGGTGGCCGCGACATCCAGCACCGGGAACGGACCGAGGTCACCCACCCGATGCTCCCACCTGTCGTTGTGCTCCTCGGTGTGCTCGTACCTCGGGCAGTCGACGTAGGCGTCGACGGCGAGCTCTTGCGTGTGGGCGGCAGCGATCGCGAAGGGGTGATAGATCGCCTGCTTGAGAACGCCGTCCGGGCCGGTCACGATCGGCGCCAGGACGTTGACCACCTGGGCGATGTTCGCCATCTTCACGACGTCCGAGCGCCGCACGAAGATGTTCAGGTAGGTCGCGACCGCCAACGCGTCGGACAACGTGTGGCGCTCCTGCACGAGTTCGCCCCGGCGACGGTCGTTGCGTGTCGCGAACCAGGTGTTCCACTCGTCATAGGTGATATGCACGGGGTGCTCGACGCCCTGGCGGTACCGGGCGCCGGCGATCAGCGCGCCCGCATACTCGAGTGCACGGTCCACCTGGTGCACCTGGAGGACGTTGCTCCAGTGGTCGTCCGATCCGGTGTAGATGTGCATCGAGTACCAGTCGACGTACTTCACGAGCGCCTCGACGACGATCGCATCCCAGTCGGCGTGCAGCCCGTCTCGGCCGCAGGCCACGAGTTGGATGGTCGGGTCCACTCGCTTCAGCGCCAGTGCCCAGCGCTTCGCCTTGGCCGCGTACTCCTCCGCCGTGAGGTGGCCGATCTGGAAGTCGCCCCACATCTCGTTGCCGAGGCCCCAGTACTTGACGCCGTAGGGCTCATCGCGTCCATGCTGGCGGCGCAGATTGGCCCAGGCGGTGTCTTCCGTCCCGTTGCAGTACTCGAGCCATGCCATCGCCTCGTCGAGGGTGCCGGTACCCATGTTGAAGCACAGGTACGGCTCCGTGTCGAGGTCCCGGCAGTAGGTCATGAACTCGTCGGTGCCGAACTGGTTGCGTTCTACGGCGCCCCAGGCGGGATCCCAGCGATTGGGTCGGGCGTCCTTGGGACCGACGCCGTCGACCCAGTGGTAGGCGCTGACGAAGTTCCCGCCGGGCCAGCGCATGACTGGCATGGACAGCCCCGCGATCGCGTCGCGGGTATCGATCCGCACTCCGGCCTCGTCGGCGAAGCGGGACTCAGGCTCATAGACGCCGCCGTCGATGGCGCGGCCCTCGTTCTCGATGAATCCGCCGAAGATGCGGCGGTCCACCTGGCCGACAATGCGGCCCGTGGTCACGGTGATCTGTGCCAACTGTCTTCCTCCATTGGTCGAGTGCAGGCAATACCGACGTTTGTACCTACGTTTGCATGCGTCGCTGCACAGGTTTGTCTGTCACTACCCGCCCTCAGGCGGATGTTCTGCGTTCCGCATCGGCGGCTTGCAGGCCCGCCTCGAGTCGCTCGGTCATCGATCGGACCCGGGCGACGGAGTCCGTCGCCAGGGCCGCAGCCGGGTCGGCGCTTCTGGCCGCGGCCGTCCAGACCGCGCGACCGGCGAGGAACCCGGAGGCACCCCCGAGGGCGGCCGCCTCGACCGCGTCGGGGAACCTGTCCGGCTCGACCCCGTTGGACAGGATCACCCACGGGCACCGGCTGGCGCGCGTCACTTCGCGCGAGGCCGCCACCACCGTCTCCGGCTGGGCGGCATCCCCGGGCACCTCCGCCTTGTACAGGTCGGGACCCGCCTGGGTGAGCTCGGCGGCCGCTTCGATGATCGCCTCGTCGCGGTCGCGCGGGTCGCGCCAACCGCCCGAACCGGGGCGCACGATGCCTTCGAGCACTGCGGGCACTCCGCACTCCGCCGCCAGCGCTACGAACGAGGCCGCCAGATCCAGCCGCTGCGCCGGGTCGTCGTCACGGCTCCACAACTGCAGGAACTTCAACGCCGACGCGCCGACGTCAGCGACGAGGGCCGGAGTGACGTGCGGATCCAGGGTGCTCGAGGCCACGGGCCGTCCGGGTGGCTGGTCGAAGTGGTCGGCGGCGAGGATCAGCGGCACGGACCCCGCCCAGGCGGGCCGCCCGTCGACGCCGTAGAGGCGATCGAGCAGGATCGCCGACACGTGCGGGGCGAGAGTGTTCGCAGCAGCGGTCTTGAACCGCCGCAGATCGTCGTCGGACGACCCGGACAGCAGGTCTCTCATCGACTCGCGCTGGTCGAGGGCGAGCATGGCGAAGCCTCCGTGTGGAAGCCGGAGAGCGTCGATCGTCACTGATACCTCCCGTTGGACAAACGTTTGTATTGACCCTAGCGCGAACTCGTCGACAGCGCCAGACCCAGGTGGATGCAGGGCCAGACCAGCAACCGTGGGTCTCGCCAGACACAATGGACCCATGGCGCGCACTGAACGATCGCAACAAGGGGGTCCACCGCGACGGGTGACCTTGGTGGACGTGGCGAAGGTCGCCGGCGTCGACCTGTCGACCGTCTCGAGGCTGCTGCGAGATGACCGAGCGGCCAGTTATCGCCCCGAGACGCGCGCTCGGGTACTCGCTGCCGCCGAGCAGCTCGGGTACCGCGTCAATGCACAGGCCCGCGCGCTGCGCCTGGGACGGCAGGACAGCATCGCCATCCTCGTGCCCGATCTCGACAACTTCGGCTTCACCGCCGTGCTCCGCGGCGTGCAGGAGGCGTGCGAGGAGGCCGGCGTCACACTGTTGATCTCCGAGATCGGTTCGTCCGCGCCCGAGCGGACCGACCGGCTCGCGGCACTCGCAGGGCGCGTGGACGGTGTGCTGGTTGCCCATGCGCAGGACACCGATACCGCACTTCAGGCATGGCTCGATGACATCAGGCTGCCCAGCGTCTTCGTGCAGCGGAGCATCCCAGGGGCCTCGGTCTCGGTCCTGTTCGACGAGGAGAACAACGCAGCAGCGATGGTCGATCATCTCGTGGCCATGGGCCACCGGGACATCGCCCACCTCAGTGGTGACCTGTCCACCGACACGGCCAAGCGGCGCAAGGTCGGTTTCGATTCCGCGATGGCGGCGCATGGCCTGTCGATCCCTCGCGGTCGGCGCGCCGACGGCGGTTGGAACATCGAAGGAGGTCGCGCGGCCGCGGAGAAGCTGGTCGCAGGCCGGAAGCGACCGACGGCCCTCGCCGTGGACTCCCTCGTGCAGGCGATCGGGATGCTCGGTGCACTCCACGCGAAGGGCCTCTCGATACCGGATGACATCAGTGTCATCACCATCGACGAGCACCCGCTCGCCGCTCACACCACGCCACCGCTGACCACGGTGTACCTGGACCAGCGGGAGCTCGGCCGCCGCGCCGCAACGGCCCTGCTGGACTGGGTGGACGGCACACCAGCCCAGAACTTGATCGTCGAGAGCCCCAGCGACATCATCGATCGTGGCTCGACCGCGCCCCCAGTCGCCCAGTGACTGCTCGGCCTATGGTCGCGTGAGCGTCAAGCCGCCGGGAGTAGCAGGCTCTCAAGATTGCGCGCCACCAGTTCGGGTGCACGCGAGCGGGCCTCGACGGTCGCGCCCGCCAGGTGGGGTGACAGCACAACACCACGCATCGTCCGGAGCGGGCTGTCAGCCGGCATCGGCTCGACCGAGAACACGTCGAGACCGGCGCCGCTGATCCCACCTCGCTGAAGTTCGGCCACGAGCGCGGACTCGTCGAGCAGGTCTGCGCGTGCCGTGTTGACCAGGATCGCGTCGGATCGCATCGCGGACAGGTGTGTCGCACCGAGGAGGCCACGGGTCTGTGGGCTCGAGCGCGCGTGCAGCGAGACCACGTCTGCGCTCGCGACGAGCTCGTCCAGGGTGACGAGCCTGCCGTCGCTGAGCCCAGCGGGATCAAGGAACGGGTCGGAGACCAGGACGTCGAGGTCGAAACCGACGAGTCGACGCTGCACCAGCCGCCCCACGGCGCCGTAGCCCACGAGCCCCAAGCACCTGCCCGAGAGTTCGCGCAGGCCGAGCGGCAACGGCTCCGGCCGCCAGCCACCGTCGCGTACGTGCCGGTGGCCCTCGCCGACGTCCCGGAGGGTCGCGAGCATCAGCGCGACCGTCATCTCTGCGACCGCATTCGCGTTCCGACCTGCGTTGGCCGCGAAGGCGACTCCGCGGTCTGCGAGGGCGGTCCTGTCGATGTTCTCGGTCCCGGCGCGCATCGTGGCCACGGCGCGCAACCGTGGCCATCGCGCAAGCACCTCGCGGCTGAGAGGAAAGAATTGGGTGATGATTCCGACCACACGGTCGTCGTCGGCGTCGCTGTGCAGCACGGCGTCGACCGCCGCCGGGCCGCCCGCTTCGATGCGCCGGTTCATCGCGATGGCTTCCGGCTGGGTCGCTTGCCACGAGGCCCTGCGCACCTCGAAGCGGGTGCCCAGCAGCGCCTCGGCCGGCGCCGCCAGCTGCTCAACTGCCATCAGCGGATCGCCGATCACGAGCACGATCTCATTCATCAGACCTCCCGTACGGTGACGCCCGTGGGCATCGGTGACGTTGACTCGGACATGTCGAGCTGGGACTCGAGCACACGAACGCTCGACAGGATGTCCCGGAAGCGACGCAGCCGCCGCCTCAGTTCAGGGGCGGCGGGACCGGGTGCGATCTGCTCGCTCGGCGCTCGGAACCGTTCCACGGCTTGGGGCAGATCCGCCGCCAAACCGGCGGCGACCGCGGCCGTCGTGGCGGCGCCGCGGGCACCTGTGTCATCGCTGCGCGTGCAGCTGATCTCTTCGTCGAGCGCGTCCGCCAACAACTGGTTCCATCGACTGTCGCGGGTCAGACCGCCGGCGAGGTGGATCGACCTGACCGGAACCGAGTCGCGGACCACGCCGACGTCGTGGCAATGGTTGAAGGCGATGCACTCCACAACCGACCGAAGCATCGCCTCGCGGCCGTGCCAACTCCGCAGGCCGAAGAAGGAGCCATAGCCAGGCTGGTCGGCGGTCCCTCCGAAGACGAACGGGACGAACGTGGGCGGGTCGTGGTCGAGGTCGGCCTGGAATGCCAGGTCGAGCACGTCACCGGCGGTGCCGCGCTCGCCGAGCAGTGCTTTGGCCGCCCATGCCACGCTGGCCCCGGATGCCCGAGCGGTTCTGCGTACGGTCCAGGTGCCGGGGAACGGGCCGGGCCTGGTGTTCAGCAACTCGTTGCGGACCGGTCGATCCACGAGAACGACGTTCACGCCGAACGTGCCGGCGATGACGCACAGCCGACCGGGTTCCGTCCCGACGGTGCCGAGCACGGTCGCGGCGACGTCGTGCAGCCCGGTCGCCACCGGGATACCTGCCGGCAGGCCCAGCTCGGAAGCGGCCGCGGGTAGCAGATGCCCTGCCACGGCAGTCGGTTCGAGCACGGGTGGGAGCAGGTACGCGAGATGTTCGAGTCCGGTGACCTGAAGGGCGCGCTCCGAGTACTCGTGGCTGTCCAGGTCGGCGAAGGATCCACCGGCATCGGTGCGGTCCGTGGCGATCTCGCCCGTCATCCGCAGCCGGATCCAGTCCTTCGCTGCCAGTACCCATCGTGCGCGGGCCAGCCGTTCCGGCTCGTGCCGGTCGAGCCAGCGCAGCAGCGGAGCCGGTGAGCCTGGAAAGGGCACCTGCCCGGTGGCGTTCCGGAGCTCTGCGAGGGTGCCGTCTGCCGCCCAGGCGTCCAGCACGGCTGCCGCGCGGGTGTCCTGTGAGAGCAGGGCCGGGCCCACAGGGCGACCCTCGTTGTCGACGAGATGGACGCCGTCGCCGTGTCCGGCGAGCCCGATCGCCGCGACCGAACCTGCGCGGACACCGGCGTGCGCGACTAGTCGACGGACCGCGCCGGCGACCGCTGCCCAATGGGCCTCCGGATCGCGTTCGACGGCGTCGGGCCACGGTTGGTCCATCGGTGTCGGTTCCGCGACGGAGGCGACGAGTGAACCGTCATCGGTGTGCAGCGTGACCTTGACGGTGCTGCTCCCACTGTCGATACCCAGGACGTATTGGGTCATCTCAGGGCGTCGGCGCGCCGGCGGCAGCAACCGTCAGGTACTCGTCCTCGGTGAGCGTCAGGGTGCGTGCGTCGATCCAGTCGCGCAGCTGATCCGGGCGCCGCGCTCCCACGATCGCCGAGGTGAGGCCGGGAAAGCCCAGCGTCCACGCGACCGCCACGGCGGCCGCGGTCGTCCCTCGTGCTCGCCCGACCTCGGCCATCGCGTCAGCGATGCGGAGATTCTTCTCCAGATCGTGCGTGAACAGAGGGCTACGCCGCCGCCAGTCGTCTTCGGCGAGGGCGGCTACGCGCTCGGCAGTGAAGGCACCCGTCAGCAAGCCCGATCCCATGGAGCTGTAGCCCACGACGCCGACTCCGTTCGCCTGGGCCCATGGCAGAACCTCCTGGGCAGCCTCGGGCACCACGGCGGAGAACTGCGGCTGGATAACGTCGACCGCGCCCAGCGCATGAGCGGTCTGCAGCGACGTGAGGTCGTGGTTGGAGAGGCCGATGGCGCTGACCTTTCCGGCCTCCTTCAGCTCGAGCATCGTGGCCCAGTACTCCTCGACCGGTTCCACCGTCGCCGGCCAGTGCACGAAGTAGATGTCGATGACGTCGACGTCCAACCGACGCAGCGAGTCCTCGACGTGCCCGCGCAGCGTCGCCGCGTCCGCGACGCGCCGAGAGGACGCGCGCCGGTTCGCCGGGTCCCAGACCATGCCGCCCTTCGTTGCGACGACCGGCCGATCATCCTCCGGGTAGATCCGCAGCGCCTCGGCCAATACCTCCTCGGCGTGCCCCAGTCCGTAGACCGCCGCGGTGTCGATCCAGTCGATGCCCGAATCGACGGCGGACCGGATCGTGTCGATCGACTCTCGGTCGTCCTGCGTACCCCAGGCGGAGACCCAGTCGCCGCCGCCCATCGCCCACGTCCCGAGCCCGACGCGCCCGATCTCGACCGTGGATGTTCCCAGCGTCATTGCTTCTCCTCCCATGCGCCGCCCGGGTTGAGCAGCACGAGTTTCATGTCGACCATCTCGGCGATCGTGTAGCGCACGCCCTCGCGCCCCTGACCTGAGTCGCCGATCCCGCCGTACGGCATGTGGTCGGCGCGGAACGACGGCGGCATGTTCACGAGCACGGTGCCCGATCGCACCTGTTCCGCGAATCGCAGCGAGGCCGCGAGGTCGCGGGTGTAGATCGAGGTGTTGAGACCGAACCGGCTGTCGTTGATCCGCTCGATGGCCTCATCCACCCCGCTGACACGGGCGGCCGAGATCACCGGTCCGAACACCTCTTCACACATGAGCTTGTCATCGGCTTGTGCCCCGAGCACGAGGGTCGGGCTGACGAGGGGCCCCTCTCGGTCGCCACCCGCGAGGATCGTGGCACCCCGATCGCGAGCCTCGCCGATCCAGGTCGAGACCCGCTCGGCCGCAGCATCGGTGATGAGAGGGCCCACTACGACCTCGGGAGCTGCGGGATCACCGGCGCGAACACCGGAGACGTCCGGGGCCAGGAGCGCCAGGAACTCGTCCGCGATCACGTCGTCGACGTAGAGACGCTGCAGGGAGATGCAGGCCTGCCCCGCATAAGCGAAGCCCGCCTGAACGGCGTCCCGCCTCGCCAGGTCCAGGTCCGCGTCGCGGCTGACATACATCGCCGACGTGGAGCCGAGCTCAAGGATGTGGATCTTGCGCGGCGAACGCGCCTTCAGGCTCCAGCCGACCTTGGCAGAGCCGGTGAACGTCAGTACGGCAACACGGTCGTCGTCGCACCAGGCATCCACGATCGGCTCGGGATGACCGTGCACCACTTCGAGCCAGCCCTCGGGTAGGCCCGCCTCGGCCAGCAGCTCGGCGATTCGCAGCGAGGTCAGCGGCGCCTTCTCCGAGGGCTTCAGCACCACCGGACATCCGGCAGCGAGCGCGGGAGCCACTTTGTGCATGACCAGGTTCACCGGAAAGTTGAACGGTGTGATGGCCGCAACGACGCCGCGTGGCTCCGGGACCGTGACCGCCAGGACCCCTGCCCCTGCTGCCGTCGCTTCGAGCGGGACGCGCTCGCCTGGGAGTCGTCGAGCCTCCTCGGCGGCATACCTGGTTGTCGTCACGGCCCGCGCCACCTCGGTTGCCGCGGCGGTGGCCGGCTTGCCGACCTCGCGCCTGATCAGGGTCGCGAGCTCATCGGCGGACTCCTCGAGGAGGCTGGCCGCGCGAGAGAGGATCTGGGAGCGAACGTCCGCCGGCAGGCCGCGCATGAACGCGGTGTGGGCTCGGTCGACTGCGCGGGCAGCTTCGGCTGCCCCGCCGACTGCGACGACGCCGAGGGCCTCGCCGGTCAGCAGATCACGGCGGGTTTCGACAACTCCGGCCTTGGCGTCAATCGGTCGCGACTGCAGGCTCTCGTAGGTCACGCAAACGTTTGTACCAGATCGGAGGCCGTTCAGGAAATGGCCACCGAAGATGATCGCCGCCGTTCTGCACGTGGCGTCGTCCGCCCGCACCGTTCGTCGCGCTCACGTGCCCCTCGGCGTCCGAGGGATCTCCGCCCACGAGCTACGGGCCGAGATCGCGGCGGGACTGTCGACGCGCGGTTCCCGCCAGGCGCTCCGACGTCAGGGAGCCTGGTCCCCGACCCCGTCGCTGGACCGGGTCGGACTCGGCTTCATCGACCGCAGGATCGTCAGGCCGAGCCCGATGAACATCACGAGGGTGATCGCGATCACGGCATCGGGCAGCGGCCGCGCCGAGAAGAGCGTCGCGAAGTTCGCCCCAGCGTGAAGCAGGATCAAGGGCCACAGCCACCGGAACCGCAGTTGGAATGCTGCCAGCGCGAAGCCGTAGCAGGCCGAGACGAGCACGTTGAGGAGAATGTCGTCGAACGTCCGGCTCGTCGTGGCGAAGGCCGAGAGGTGTTGCAGCCCGAAGAGCGCCGCGGTGATGGCGACCGCGATGTGGGGACGGAATGCCGGCCGCATGCGTTCCAACACGACCACGCGGCTGGTGAGTTCCTCGTTGGCGGCGGCGAGCAGGAGGGTGAGGCTCCAGAGCCCGAACCCGGGCGGCTGCTCCACCAGGCCCTCCGGCACGGCCCAGACGAGGACCTCGATGACCAGTGGCACCAGCAGGATGACGGCGGTCCGTCCCCGCCAGCGGACCAGGATCCCCGACTGTCTCCACAAGCCACGCACCGTCACCAGCACCGCGGCGAACGCGACACAGGCAACGTTCGCGGCGAGCCCCAGGTACCAGCCGGTGATGCCGAGCATCGGGGCGACCGCGAGCGTGATCACGATGATCGCGAAACGTGCGAGGTGGACGGAGGTTCCGAACGCGATCGCTCGGAGCTGGCTGGTGGGCAAGAGGGGGCAGCCTACGTCGCCCGAGTGCCCTGGCGGTGAAGCGAGCATGGCGACGCAACGAACATCGGGATCGTTGCCCTCGTACTTCGGTGATTCAGTCCATGATGTGGACGATGTCGAACGGGAAGCCGCCGTTCACTGTGGATTTCGGAGCCGGTCGCGGCGGCGCACCAGGGCAGCTTTCTCGGCCGTGTTTCCCGCCAGCTCGATCGCCGCGTCGTACGCGGCACGCGCGTCCTGAGTGCGTCCCAGCCGGCGCAGTAGGTCCGCGCGGGTGGCGTGGAAGGAGTGGTAGCCGGCCAGCGGCTCTTCGAGCCCCTCGACGGCCGCGAGCGCGACCTCGGGTCCGTCGAGCTCAGCGATCGCAATGGCCCGGTTGAGGGCGACGATCGGCGAACGGTCGATGCGGGCGAGCTGGTCGTAGAGTGCGACGACCTGCGACCAGTCGGTCTCCTCCATGGTGCGGGCTGAGGTGTGCACCGCGTTGATCGCTGCGAGGATCTGGTACCGGCCGGGGGCCGCTCCGGTCGCGAGGCGCTCGCGCACGAGCCGGTGCCCTTCGGCGACGAGTGTCGCGTCCCAGCTGTCCCGGTCCTGCTCGTCGAGCGCCACCAGTTCGCCGGTCGCCGAGACCCGGGCAGGACGGCGGGCCTCGGTCAGCAGCATCAACGCCAGCAGCCCGGCCACCTCACCATCTCGGGGCAGCAGCTCCCGGATCAGGCGGGCGAGCCGGATCGCCTCGGCGGTCAGCTCCGCCCGGACGGGATCGGTGCCGGGGCCGGTCGCCAGGTAGCCCTCGTTGAAGACGAGGTAGAGCACGGCGAGCACCCCGGACACGCGTGCCGGGAGATCGTCGGCGTCGGGTACCCGGTACGGGATGCGCGCTTGCCTGATCTTGACCTTGGCGCGGGTGATCCGGCGCGTCATGGCGTCCTCCCGCACCAGGAACGCACGGCCGATCTCGGCCGCGGTCAGCCCGCCGACCATGCGCAGGGTCAGTGCGACCCGGGCCTCCATCGCCAGGGCAGGGTGGGCGCAGGTGAAGATCAGCCGGAGCCGCTCGTCGTCGATGGCACCGAGAGGCACGCCGGAGCCTGTCGGGTCGTCGTAACGCACCTGGGCCTCCTTGTGCTTGTCCTCTCGTTTGCTCTCGCGCCGGATCCGGTCGATCGCCTTGTGGTGCGCGGTCGTGGTCAGCCAGCCGCCGGGACGCGGGGGCACGCCGTCGGCCGGCCACCGCTCGACGGCGGTCGCGAACGCCTCGGCGGTGGCCTCCTCGGCGAGGTCGAGGTCGCCGAACCGTCGGGTCAGCGCGGCAACCACCCGCGCCCACTCCTGCCGATGGGCCCGGGTCAGCGCCTCCAGTGGGTCGAGCACGGTCACAGGAACGGCCGTACCTCCAACTTGCGGTTGCAGGCCTTCGACCCCGCCTCGGCGAGCTTGAGCACCACGTCGAGGTCGGGCGCCTCCAGGATCCAGAAGCCCACCAGGTACTCCTTCGACTCCAGGAAGGGACCGTCGGAGAAGATCGCCTCCGCACCGCGGTTGTCGACAACGGTCGCCGAGGCCGGCGCCCCGAGGCCCCCTGCGAAGACCCAGTGACCGTCGGCCTGGAGCCGGTCGTTGAACGCGTTGATCGCCGTCATCTCGTCGGCGCTCGC
The DNA here is from genome assembly GCF_019947135.1 of Occultella gossypii. Taxonomy (GTDB): domain Bacteria; phylum Actinomycetota; class Actinomycetes; order Actinomycetales; family Beutenbergiaceae; genus Occultella; species Occultella gossypii. Next base: position 244,780 of record NZ_JAGSHT010000016.1, read on the forward strand.
GCGGTCGGTCGAGTCGTTGATGACCGATACCAGGTACTGCATCGGAACCTCCTGTGGGCTTCTCACGTGGTGGCGTACTGCGGGCGTCCGGCGGGCCGGTAGACCTGCAGCGTGATGCCCTTCGGGAAGGCTCGCGATTCGACCAGATCCAGCGCCGCGTCCGGGCCGTCGTCGGGGAACATGCGGATGCCCTGGCCGACGACCACGGGGCAGACGAGCAGGGTGATCTCGTCGACCAACTGCTGCTCGAGCAGCCATCGGACCAGATTGCCGCTGCCGTGCACCTGCAGCTCCCCGCCGGGCCTGGCCTTCAGCTCGCGGATGGCCGGCGCGATGTCACCGGAGAGGACCGTCGTGTCCGCCCAGGGCCCTTCGGTGAGCGTGTTCGAGGCGACGTACTTGGGCCGCGCGTTCAGGGCATCCGCGATGGGGTTGCTCGCCGAATCCATCGCGCCCCAGTAGCCGGCGAAGAGGTCGTAGGTGCGCCGGCCGAACAGGAAGGCGTCGGCGCGCTGGTAGGCCTCGTTGACGTAGGCCAGCGCGTCGTCGTCGAACAGCGGCCTGGCCCATCCGCCGCGTTCCATCCCGGGGTCCAGGACCGGGTTCGGGCCGCCGTTGGCCTGCATCACTCCGTCGACCGATACCTGCGTGTTCGTCACCAGTCTCATGATCGCGTCTCCTCGTCGTCCGGGCGCCCCTCGTGGGCGCCCCTCACCCCTACTACGAACGGGTCGACCCCGATCGGACACCGTCCTCGGGACTTCGTCCGCCGATGCGCTCGCGCAGCGTGGCCGCGGCCCGCCCGGCCGCGGCCGCGTACGCGGCCCAGGCTCCGCCGTCGGGCACGTGGTCCTCGGTGGGGAAGGTGATGGCGAGGCCCGCGGCCGGGTGGCCGGTGTGGTCGTGCACGGCCACCGCGACGGACGCGAAGCCGGGCGTGACCTCGCCGTGCTCGGTGGCGTACCCGGCGCGACGAACGTCGACCAGCAACGAGCGCAGCGCCGACGGCGTCCGTGGGCCGGCGCCGTGCCGGTCGACGAACGCGTCGGCGCCCGGGAACAGGGCACGCACCTGCACCCGGGGCAGGTCGGCGAGGATGGCGCGCCCGCTCGCGGTCAGCTGGGCGGGCAACCGCACGCCGACGTCGCTGACCAGCGGCGGCCTGCCGCGGGCGCGCTCCTCCACCACGTAGAGCACCTCGCGCCCGTGCAGCACGGCCAGGTGCGCGGACTCGTGCACGGTGTCCACGAGCCGGGCGAGCACCGGCCGGGCCAGCCGCGCCAGCGGCGCCTGCCGCGAATAGGCGGACCCGAGCTCGAACGCGGACACCCCGAGCCCGTACCGGCGCTCCTCGGGCAGGTGAAGCGCGAACCCGTCCGCCTCGAGCACCGAGAGCAGGTGGTAGACGCTCGAGCGGGGCAGGCCGAGGTCGCGGGCGATCGCGGCCGCGGGCACCGGGCCGGCCTGCGCGGCGAGGTAGCGCAGGATCGCGAGCGCGTGGGAGGCCGCCGGCACCGAGCTGCTCGTCGCCATCGCGCCTCCCTCTCGCGCGAACCCACGCCGGTGCGCGCTCACGCCAAGGGTGGCACAACCGCCCGCCGGATGTTCGCCCCGCGTGGCGCCGCTCAGTCGCCGGTGCGCTCGTAGCTGAGGAACATCGCGCCGCTGTCCAGGACGGTGTGGCCGGCCATCGTCCAGGTGCGCGGATCGAACGCCGCGTTGGCGGAGAACAGCGGGATCCCGGTGCCGATGGTCAGTGGCGCGACCTTGAGCGTCAGGGCGTCGATCTCGGCGTACAGCGACCCGGCCAGCTCGGCACCACCGAGCAGCCAGATGTCCTTGCCCGGCTGCTGCTTGAGTTCACGCACCGTGGCGACCGGGTCGTCCGCGACCAGCTCGACGTCCGGGGCGGGAACCTCGGTCAGCGTCCGGGAGAACACCAGGTGTCGCAGGTGCGGGAAGGCGTCCGGGATCCCGGCCGCGAGCCCGATCTCGTAGCTGCGCCGGCCCTCGAGCACGGTGTCGAAACGCGTGCCTTCGGCCGTGACGGACAGCGCCTCCCGTGCCTGCACGGGCAGGGCCTCCGGGTACTGCGCCACGAAGTGCTCCAGGTAGTCCGGGGCGATCGGCCAGAAGCCGTTCGGGCCGGTCGGGTCGGCGCCGTCCGGTCCCGCGATGAAGCCGTCGAGGGTGACGGCGATGAAGTAGTGGAGTCTGCGCATGCTGGCCTTCCGGGTCGACCACCCGGAGGACCCTCCCCCAGGTCTAGCCATCGATCGTAGGGGCGTCTGTCATCCCAGACGGCTTGCGCCGTTGCGGACTGGGTTTGTGCGGGCCGGCGCAGTGGGATGGCGACATGGACATCGATGTCGTCGAGGTCGGTCCCGGCCCGCTCACCCCGGATCAGGTGGTCGCCGTCGCCCGCCGCGGCGCCCGCGTGGAACTGCGGCCCGACGCGCTGGCCGCGATCGACGCCAGCCGCGCCGTGGTCGAGGCCCTCGCCGAGGACGTCCAGCCGCACTACGGCGTCTCCACCGGCTTCGGCGCACTCGCCACCACCCACATCCCGCCCGAGCGGCGCGCCCAGCTGCAGCGCAGCCTGATCCGTTCCCACGCGGCCGGCACCGGACCCGAGGTGGAGCGTGAGGTGGTCCGCGCGCTGATGGTGCTGCGCCTGTCCACCCTCGCCACGGGCCGCACCGGGGTGCGCCGCGAGACCGCGCGCGCCTACGCCGCGATGCTGTCGGCGGGGCTGACCCCGGTGGTCCACGAGTACGGCTCGCTCGGCTGCTCCGGCGACCTCGCACCGCTCGCGCACGTGGCGCTCGCCCTCATCGGCGAGGGCTCCGTGACGATGCCCGACGGCGTGGCGGTGCCCGCGGGCGAGGCGCTCGCCCGGGCAGGGCTCGCCCCGGTCGAGCTCGCCGAGAAGGAGGGCCTGGCGCTGATCAACGGCACCGACGGCATGCTCGGCATGCTCGTGCTCGCCGCGCATGACCTGACGCTGATCCTGCGGACCGCGGACATCGCGGCCGCGATGAGCGTCGAGGCGCTGCTCGGCACCGACGCCGCGTTCGCCGCCGATCTGCAGGCGCTGCGCCCGCATCCCGGGCAGGCCGACTCCGCCGCGAACCTGCGCGCCCTGCTCGTCGGCAGCCCGATCCTGGCCAGCCACCGTGACCCGGCCGCGTGCACCCGGGTCCAGGACGCGTACTCGCTGCGCTGCGCACCGCAGGTGCACGGCGCAGCCCGCGACACCCTCGCCCACGCGAACGCGACGGCCGAGCGGGAGCTGGCCTCCGCCGTCGACAATCCCGTGGTCACGCCCGACGGGCGGGTGGAGTCGAACGGCAACTTCCACGGCGCCCCGATCGGCTACGTCGCCGACTTCCTGGCGATCGCCGTCGCGGACGTGGCGTCGATGAGCGAGCGGCGCACCGACCGCTTTCTCGACCGCAGCCGCAGCAACGGGCTGCCGCCGTTCCTCGCCGACGACCCGGGCGTGGACTCCGGGCTGATGATCGCCCAGTACACCGCGGCCGGGATCGTCTCCGAGCTCAAGCGCCTCGCGGCGCCGGCGAGCGTCGACTCGATCCCCAGCTCGGCCATGCAGGAGGACCACGTCTCGATGGGGTGGGCCGCCGCGCGCAAGCTGCGCCGCGCCGTCGACGGGCTGCGCTCGGTCGTGGCGATCGAACTGCTCACCGCGGCCCGCGGCCTGGACCTGCGCCGCCCGCTCGAGCCGGGGCCGGCGACGGCGGCCGTGCGCAATGCGCTGCGCGCCGCCGGGGTCCCGGGACCCGGGCCGGACGAGCCGGTGGCGCCGCAGCTCGCGGCCGTGACCGCGACGGTGGCGGACGGATCGGTGCTGGCTGCGGCCGAGGTTGTGACGGGTCCGCTGCGCTAGGCAGTGCCGGCATCGTCCGCGCGGGCGGGGCTGGCGCTGGTGAGAGTGCTGAAGTGGCAACCACTACAGCACCATCGGTCAGGCCGAACTCACCGCGGGGACTTGTCCAACTGCGACACGCGCTGGTGGGTCACCCCGAGCACGGCGGCGACGTCGCGCGTCGTGAGTCGCACGCGCAATGTACTGACCGCCAAGCGCATCTGCGTCGAGGCACGCTCCTGGGCCGTCGTCGCCTCCGCGACTGCCTCTCGTGCACCACGCACGAGATCCTCGAGCGCTTGTTCCAGGACGGGCCGGACTTCGACGTCCACGGAGTTCGCAGGCACCTCGAGCATCGTCGCGACGACGTCCGCGACCGTGTCCGGCACCTGCTCCAGCCGCTTCGCCTGCGTGAAGACTCCCGGAACCTCGGGCACCTGGATGGCCCACCACTCGCCAGTGCGGGTGGCGATCGCCGTTACCTTCACTTCAGGACTCCCATCTGTCGCAGGATCGCAGTTGGGCGCGCTTCATGAGCGTAAGCCTAGGAGGGTTGCCAGATCAAGGTCAGGGCCCTTGCCAGACCTGTGGATAGCCCGGCCTCACTGCGCGAGGAGTGCGAGCAGTCGGCCCAGAAGGTCGGCGGGAGTCGTCGTGGAGTCACCCGAACCTGCCCCTGGAGGACATCGTGCAGTTCGACGACGGGTTTCCTGCCGTCGAAACGACCCAACCCCTGGTCGGCGACTGGATCCCCGGCGAACGCGTCGGGAGTCGTCGCTGGGTGCGGTTCGAGGACGCGCAGTACCTCGCCGAGGAAGTGCTGGTCGACGACGCTGACGTCTTCCGCTATCAGATCTGGGGATTCACGAGCATGCAACGCTTCGACTTGCGGCACGGCGTGGCGGAGTTCCGCTACCAGGCCGAGGGCGACGGTACCCGGCTGAGCTGGACCTACTCCTTGCTCCCCACCGCGCCGATCCTGTCCGGCGCCCTCCGGGCATTCCTCGACTCGACGATGACGCCCATGATGCAGACCACGCTCGCCGGGCTCCGTGACCGCGCGCAGGCGTGACCGCACCGCCGACCGGATGCGATCTGCCCTGCACCGGGCACCTCCACCGTCTCGGATCCCTGACCCGTCACCGCCCTCGGAGTATTGGGCCCACGTCCTCGGGGTCAGATAGACCTGACGCGCCGGCGGAGGCGACGGTGCACCTCGGCGGCGACGAGCCCGGAATGCACGGAGTGCGCGAGGTCCGCGCCCCGCGCGGCACCACCCAGACCGCGCGCAGTTGGCAGACCGAGGCGCCGCGGCGGTTGCTGATGAACAACCTCGACCCGGACGTCGCCGAACACCCGGACGATCGCGTCGTCCACGGGACCCCGGCCGCGCCACGCGAGGTGGCCTGACTTGGCGACTACCCATCGGCTGTCGACGGCAAGCGGCTGCCGACCGCAGGCTCTTACCATCTTTATCTAGGTTTATCTGATGTAGATAAAGCGACCTAAACACAGTAAGGTCGAGACGTGGACCCGATCTTGAACCCGTACACGCCGAACGCAGGTGCCGAACCCGAGGCACTGGTCGGTCGCGATGACCAACTTCAGTCGTTCGACGTCCTCCTTCAGCGGCTGATTCGGGGCCGCGCCGAACAGTCGATGATCATCACCGGGCTGCGCGGCGTCGGCAAGACCGTGCTGCTGGGCCAGTTCAGGACGAAGTCGCTCCAAGCATCTTGGTCGGTGGTTGAGTACGAGGTCAGCAAGCACGACGACACGGGATTCCGGACGGACATCGCCCTGCGTCTACGGACAGCGCTCCTCGAGTTGTCCCCGCGTGCGAAGTGGAGCGACCGCATGAAGCGAGCCGCGGCCGCGTTGGGTTCGTTCACGATGAGCGTTGACGCGACCGGACAGTTCCAAGCCGGCCTCGACGTCGATGTACTCCAGGGAGTCGCCGATCACGGAAATCTCGCGATGGACCTCACTGATGTCCTGATCGCGATCGGCGAGGCCGCCCAGGAACGCTCGCGAGGGGTCGTCATCCTCTTCGACGAGGTGCAGTTCCTGGACAAGAAGCAACTGGAGGCCGTCATCGAGGCCCTACACAAGGTGGTTCAGCGCAAACTCCCGGTCACGCTCGTAGGGGCTGGGCTTCCCCAAATCGCCGAGTTGGCGGGCGATGCCAAGTCCTACGCCGAAAGACTCTTCAAGTTCCCCCGGATCGGCAATCTTGAGAGGACGGACGCGAAGCGTGCCTTGGCCGAACCCGCGCAAGCCGAAGGCGTGCGCATCGATGCCGATGCCCTCGACCTCGCCGTCGACATCACCGGCGGCTACCCCTACTTCATCCAAGAACTGGGCTACGCCGTGTGGACGGTCGCGTCGGACGACCACATCACAAGACCAGACATCGAAACCGCCGCCGACACATACCTGGCAAAGCTCGATGCCTCCTTCTTCCGCGTGCGGCTCGACCGCGCGACCGAACTCCAACGCGCCTACCTGAGGGCAATGGCTGATCTCGGACCCGCACCGCAGAAGGCATCGGATGTCGCCGCCCGCCTCAACCGCGGGTCCACCCAGCTCGGCCCCACCCGGGCTGAATTGATCAACATGGGGCTGCTCTACACGCCAGAGCACGGATACGCGGCCTTCACCGTGCCCCACTTCGACCAGTTCATGATGCGAGTCATGCCCGACCTCGTCGTACCGCCGCTCCGGAAGCGGAACACCACAAAGAGCAAGTAGCGTGCGCTAGTGCCGCGTGTCGTTAGTTCTTGAACGCTTTGGTTCTTGAAATGATGGGGGCATGGCGAATCGTCCTGCCCCGGCCTTGGAGTTGCGTGATGGTGACCGGGAGAAGTTGGAGTCCTGGCTGCGG
>NZ_JAGSHT010000017.1 GCF_019947135.1 Occultella gossypii
CCTCGGCAAGGTCGATGATGTCGATCTCGGTGTCGTTCGGCGCCTGGGCGCCGACCCACTGGGCGACCTTGGTGCCGATCCGGGTCGGACGGGAGGAGCTGACGACGATGCCGATCTTGTGAGAAGTCATGCACCTCTCAATAGGTGAACTTTCAATAACATTCCCCTCTTCGCCAGATGTGACTGGCCTCACCGCGACCACGCACCGCGTCCGCCCGGGCCGGCGGCCACCGATCCGGTGCCGGACACACGAATGGTCCGGCACCCCTCGCGGGATGCCGGACCATTCAGTGGTCGATCAGGTCGTGCGACTCAGCGGAAGTCCGCCTCGAAGCCGCGGCCCAGGTCGAGCTCCTCGAGCGCGATCGCCTCGCCGGAGCCCTCGGAGACCGGCGTGTAGTCGATCTCGTCGTAGCCGAAGCTCGGGTAGATCTCGGCCTTCGCGGCCTCGGTCGGCTCGACGCGCACGTTGCGGTAGCGCGGCAGGCCGGTCCCGGCCGGGATGAGCTTACCGAGGATGACGTTCTCCTTCAGACCCAGCAGGGAGTCCGAGCGTCCGCTCATCGCGGCCTCGGTCAGCACCTTCGTGGTCTCCTGGAAGGACGCCGCGGACAGCCACGACTCGGTCGCCAGCGAGGCCTTCGTGATCCCCATCAGCTCGGGTCGACCCGAAGCCGGCTGGGCACCCTCGGAGACGACCCGACGGTTCTCGTCCTCGAACCGCGAACGCTCGGCCAGCTCACCCGGCAACAGCCGGGACTCACCGGAGTCGAGCACCGTGACCCGACGCAGCATCTGCCGGACGATGACCTCGATGTGCTTGTCGTGGATGTCCACGCCCTGGGAGCGGTAGACCTCCTGGACCTCGTCCACGAGGTGCTTCTGCACCGCGCGCGGACCGAGGATCCGCAGCACCTTCTTCGGGTCAACCGCACCGGCGACCAGCTGCTGGCCGACGGCGACGTGGTCGCCATCGTGCACCAGGAGCCGCGACCGCTTGGTGACCGGGTAGGCGATCTCCTCGCTGCCGTCGTCGGGCGTGATCACCAGGCGACGCGAGCGCTCGCTCTCGTCGATGGCGATGCGGCCGGCGATCTCCGCGATCGGGGCCTCACCCTTGGGGGTGCGGGCCTCGAACAGCTCGGTCACACGGGGCAGACCCTGCGTGATGTCCTCGGCGCTCGCCACACCACCGGTGTGGAAGGTCCGCATCGTCAGCTGGGTGCCGGGCTCACCGATGGACTGGGCCGCGATGATGCCGACGGCCTCACCGATGTCGACCAGCTTGCCGGTGGCCAGCGAGCGGCCGTAGCACTTGGCGCAGGTACCGACGCGGGACTCACACGTGAGCACCGACCGGACCTTGAGCTGCTCCACGCCGGCCTCGATGAGCTTGTCGAGGAGCACGTCCCCGACGTCGTCACCACCCTCGCCGAGCACCTCGCCGTCGGGCGACGAGACCGAACCCGCGAGGCTGCGTCCGTAGACGCTGGTCTCGACGGTGTCCGCGCGGCGCGCCTGCCCGCTGGGCGTGCGCTCCAGGATCGGCAGGGTCAGACCCCGCTCGGTCCCGCAGTCGTCCTCACGGATGATGACGTCCTGCGACACGTCCACGAGACGACGGGTCAGGTAGCCCGAGTCGGCCGTCCGCAGCGCGGTGTCGGCCAGACCCTTACGGGCACCGTGGGTGGCGATGAAGTACTCGACCACCGACAGACCCTCGCGGTAGTTGGACTTGATCGGCCGCGGGATGATCTCACCCTTCGGGTTGGCCACCAGGCCGCGCATACCGGCGATCTGACGCACCTGCATCCAGTTACCACGGGCACCCGAGCCGACCATCCGGTTCACCGGGTTGTTCTTCGAGAAGTTCGCCCGCATGGCTGCGGCGACCTCGTCGGTGGCCTGGTTCCAGATCTCCACGAGCTCCTGACGACGCTCGTCGTCGGTGAGCAGACCGCGGTCGTACTGGCCCTGGACCTTGGCGGCCTTCGCCTCGTAGCCCTCGAGGATCTGCGCCTTGTTCGACGGTGTCGCGACGTCGGAGATCGAGATGGTCACGCCCGAGCGGGTCGCCCACTTGAAGCCGGCCTCCTTGAGCGCGTCCAGGCTGGCCGCGACGACCACCTTGGGGTAGCGCTCCGCGAGGTCGTTGACGATCCCGGACAGCACCTTCTTGTCCACGATCGTGTTGATGAACGGGTAGTCCACCGGCAGGGCCTCGTTGAACAGGGACCGGCCGAGCGTGGTCTCGAACAGGATCGCGTCGCCCTCGGAGTAGCCCTCCGGCGCCTCCCAGCCCTCCGGCGGGACCAAGTCGGTCAGCCGCAGGGTGATCTTCGCGTTCAGGTCGAGCTCGCCCGCGTCGAAGGCCATGAAGGCCTCCGCCGGGGAGGTGAAGGCACGGCCCTCGCCGAGCGCATCCTCACGGTCCGACGTCAGGTGGAACAGACCGATGATCATGTCCTGCGAGGGCATGGTCACCGGACGACCGTCCGACGGCTTGAGGATGTTGTTGCTCGAGAGCATCAGGATGCGGGCCTCGGCCTGCGCTTCCGAGGAGAGCGGCAGGTGGACGGCCATCTGGTCACCGTCGAAGTCGGCGTTGAACGCACCACACACCAACGGGTGCAGGTGGATCGCCTTACCCTCGACCAGCTGTGGCTCGAAGGCCTGGATGCCCAGTCGGTGCAGCGTCGGTGCCCGGTTCAGCAGCACGGGGTGCTCGGTGATGACCTCTTCGAGCACGTCCCACACGACGGAGCGCGCGCGCTCCACCATGCGCTTGGCGCTCTTGATGTTCTGCGCGTGGTTGAGGTCCACGAGCCGCTTCATGACGAACGGCTTGAAGAGCTCGAGGGCCATCTGCTTGGGCAGCCCGCACTGGTGCAGCTTGAGCTGCGGGCCGACCACGATGACGCTTCGACCGGAGTAGTCGACGCGCTTGCCGAGCAGGTTCTGACGGAACCGGCCCTGCTTGCCCTTGAGCATGTCCGAGATCGACTTGAGCGGGCGGTTGCCCGGGCCGGTCACCGGACGACCACGGCGGCCGTTGTCGAACAGCGAGTCGACGGCCTCCTGGAGCATCCTCTTCTCGTTGTTGACGATGATCTCGGGTGCGCCGAGGTCCAGCAGTCGCTTCAACCGGTTGTTGCGGTTGATCACGCGGCGGTAGAGGTCGTTCAGGTCGCTGGTCGCGAACCGGCCACCGTCGAGCTGCACCATCGGACGCAGGTCCGGCGGGATCACCGGGATGCAGTCCAGCACCATGCCCAGCGGAGAGTTGTTCGTCGTCAGGAACGCGTTGACGACCTTCAGCCGCTTCAGGGCACGGGTCTTGCGCTGGCCCTTTCCGGTGCGGATCGTCTCGCGCAGCGAATCGGACTCCGCCTCGAGGTCGAAGGTCTCCAGGCGCTTCTGGATCGCGCCGGCACCCATCGAACCCTCGAAGTAGTTGCCGTAGCGGTCCTGCAGCTGGCGGTACAGCATCTCGTCGCCCTCGAGGTCGGCGACCTTGAGGTTCTTGAACCGGTCCCAGACCTGCTCGAGGCGGTCCAGCTCGTTGTCCGCACGCTTGCGGATCTGAGCCATCTCGCGCTCGGCGGAGTCCTTGACCTTACGGCGCGCGTCGGCCTTGGCACCCTCGGCCTCGAGCTCGGCCAGGTCGGCCTCGAGGCGCTCGCTGCGGTTGGCGACGTCGAGGTCGCGACGCTTCGAGATGTCGGCCTTCTCCAGGTCGATCTCGTTCTGCAGACTCGGCAGGTCCTCGTGACGGCCATCGGTGTCGACCGAGGTGATCATGTAGGCCGCGAAGTAGATGACCTTCTCGAGGTCCTTCGGCGCCAGGTCGAGCAGGTAGCCCAGACGGGACGGAACACCCTTGAAGTACCAGATGTGCGTGACCGGGGCGGCGAGCTCGATGTGGCCCATCCGCTCGCGTCGGACCTTGGAGCGGGTCACCTCGACGCCGCAGCGCTCACAGATGATGCCCTTGAAGCGCACGCGCTTGTACTTGCCGCAGTAGCACTCCCAGTCCCGGGTGGGGCCGAAGATCTTCTCGCAGAAGAGGCCGTCCTTCTCGGGCTTCAGGGTGCGGTAATTGATGGTCTCCGGCTTCTTGACCTCACCGTGCGACCAGGCGCGGACCTCGTCCGCGGTCGCGAGACCGATACGTAGCTCGTCGAAGACGTTGACGTCGAGCAATTTTCCTACTTCCTTCGGTGAAACACCGTGTGGAACCAATCAGGATGAGGGGGGCGTCAGCGGTCGGGTCACGTGGACCCGACCGCTGACGGGGCCGCTCAGATCTCTTCGACGCTGCTCGCGTCGGGACGACGGGAGAGGTCGATACCGAGCTCCTCAGCGGCCCGGTACACCTCCTCGTCGGTGTCACGCATCTCGATCGAGGTCCCGTCGGAGTTGAGCACCTCGACGTTCAGGCACAGCGACTGCATCTCCTTGATGAGCACCTTGAAGGACTCGGGGATGCCCGGCTCGGGGATGTTCTCGCCCTTGACGATGGCCTCGTAGACCTTCACGCGGCCGGGGACATCGTCGGACTTGATGGTGAGCAGCTCCTGCAGCGCGTAGGCGGCGCCGTAGGCCTCAAGGGCCCACACCTCCATCTCGCCGAACCGCTGACCACCGAACTGCGCCTTACCACCCAGCGGCTGCTGCGTGATCATCGAGTACGGACCCGTCGAACGCGCGTGGATCTTGTCGTCCACCAAGTGGTGCAGCTTCAGGATGTACATGTAGCCGACAGCGATCGGCTCCGGGAACGGCTCGCCGGAGCGGCCGTCGAACAGCCGCGCCTTGCCGGACGCATCCACGAGCCGGTCCCCGTCCCGGGTGGGGGTCGTGGAGTCCAACAGGCCCGTCAACTCGTCCTCGTGCAGACCGTCGAACACCGGCGACGCCACGGGGGTTCCGGGTGCGCCCTTGAGCGCCTCCGGGGCGAGGTTCTTCGCCCACGCCGGGACCTTCCCGTTCTTGGCATCCTCGATGCCGGCCTCCCAGCCCTGCTTCGCGACCCACCCGAGGTGGGTCTCGAGGACCTGGCCGACGTTCATCCGGCCGGGCACGCCGAGCGGGTTCAGGATGATGTCCACAGGGGTGCCGTCCTCAAGGAACGGCATGTCCTCGATGGGCAGGATCTTTGAGATGACACCCTTGTTGCCGTGGCGGCCGGCGAGCTTGTCGCCGTCGGTGATCTTGCGTCGCTGCGCGATGTAGACACGCACCAGCTGGTTCACACCCGGGGGCAGCTCGTCGCCGTCCTCGCGGTTGAACTCACGCACCTCGATCACCGTGCCGGACTCACCGTGGGGCACCTTCAGCGAGGTGTCGCGCACTTCACGCGCCTTCTCACCGAAGATGGCGCGCAGCAGGCGCTCCTCCGGAGTCAGCTCGGTCTCACCCTTCGGCGTGACCTTGCCGACCAGCACGTCACCGGCGCCGACCTCGGCACCGATACGGATGATGCCGCGCTCGTCGAGGTCCGCGAGGACCTCGTCGGAGACGTTCGGGATGTCCCGGGTGATCTCCTCCGGCCCCAGCTTCGTGTCGCGGGCGTCGACCTCGTGCTCCTCGATGTGGATCGAGGAGAGGACGTCGTCCTGGACCAGGCGCTGGGAGAGGATGATCGCGTCCTCGTAGTTGTGACCCTCCCACGACATGAACGCGACCAGCAGGTTGCGCCCGAGTGCGAGTTCACCCTCATCCGTGGCCGGGCCGTCCGCGAGCACCGAACCGACCTCGACCCGGGCTCCCTCTTCGACCAGCACACGCTGGTTGTAGGAGGTGCCCTGGTTGGAGCGACGGAACTTGGCCACCCGGTAGGTGAACGTGGAGGCGTCGTCCTGGGCCACGACGATCGCGTCCGCGGAGACCTCCTGCACGACACCCGGCTTGGTGGCCACGATCACGTCACCGGCGTCGACCGCCGCACGGCGCTCCATACCGGTACCCACGAGCGGGGCCTCGCTGCGGACCAGCGGCACGGCCTGGCGCTGCATGTTCGCACCCATGAGGGCACGGTTCGCGTCGTCGTGCTCGAGGAACGGGATCATCGCGGTGGCGACGGAGACCATCTGACGCGCGGAGACGTCCATGTAGTCCACGTTCTCCGCTGCGATGTCCAACGTGTCCCCGCCGCGGACCCGGACCAGCACGTCGGACTCGGCGAAGTGGCCGTCCTCGGTGAGTGGGGCGTTGGCCTGCGCGATGACGTACCGGTCCTCGTCATCGGCGGTGAGGTAGTCCACATCGTCGGTGACGCGACCCTTGATGACCTTGCGGTACGGGGTCTCGACGAAACCGAACGGGTTGATGCGGGCGTACGTCGCCAGCGAACCGATCAGACCGATGTTCGGACCCTCAGGGGTCTCGATCGGGCACATCCGGCCGTAGTGCGACGGGTGAACGTCACGGACCTCCATGCCGGCGCGGTCACGGGACAGACCACCCGGGCCGAGCGCGGACAGGCGACGCTTGTGCGTCAGACCCGCGAGCGGGTTGTTCTGGTCCATGAACTGCGACAGCTGGCTGGTCCCGAAGAACTCCTTGATGGAGGCCACCACGGGACGGATGTTGATCAGGGTCTGCGGCGTGATCGCCTCGACGTCCTGAGTCGTCATCCGCTCGCGGACCACGCGCTCCATCCGGGACAGCCCGGTACGCACCTGGTTCTGGATCAGCTCACCGACGGCGCGGATGCGACGGTTGCCGAAGTGGTCGATGTCGTCGGTCTCGACGCGAACGGCCACCTCCTTGCCGTCCTTCAGGCCGGGGATCTCGGCCTCGCCCTTGTGCAGGGCGGCGAGGTACTTGATCGTGCCGACGATGTCATCGCGGGAGAGGACCGAGTCGTCGATCGCAGCATCGACGCCGAGCTTCTTGTTCACCTTGTAGCGGCCGACCTTCGCCAGGTCGTAGCGCTTGGCGTTGAAGTAGAAGTTGTCGAGGAGCGCCGTGCCGGCCTCGACCGTGGGCGGCTCGCCCGGGCGAATCTTGCGGTAGATGTCGAGGAGCGCCTCGTCCTGCGTGTGGACACTGTCCTTCTCGAGCGTCTCCAGCACGGACGGGTACTCGGCGAACGACTCGCGGATCTCGCTCTCGGTCATGCCGAGGGCCTTGAGGAAGACCGTGACCGACTGCTTCCGCTTCCGGTCGACGCGGACGCCGACTGCGTCACGCTTGTCGATCTCGAACTCGAGCCACGCGCCACGGGACGGGATCACCTTGGTGGTGAAGATGTCCTTGTCGGACGTCTTGTCCGGGGTGCGCTCGAAGTACACACCGGGCGAACGGACGAGCTGGGAGACGACGACCCGCTCGGTACCGTTGATGATGAACGTGCCGCGCTCGGTCATCAGCGGGAACTCGCCCATGAAGACCGTCTGCGACTTGATCTCGCCGGTCGTGTAGTTGACGAACTCCGCCGTGACGAACAGCGGCGCGGAGTAGGTGAAGTCCTTCTCCTTGCATTCGTCGGCGGTGTACTTCGGCGGCTCGAACCGGTGGTCCCGGAACGACAGCGACATCGTCGCCCCGAAGTCCTCGATCGGCGAGATCTCCTCGAAGATCTCCTCGAGACCGGAGGTCATGGTGACGTCGTTGTTGCCCGAGTCGACGGCAGCCTGAACCCGCGCCTGCCAGTCCTCGTTACCGAGCAGCCAGTCGAAGCTGTCGGTCTGCAGCCCGAGAAGGTCGGGTGCCTGGAGAGGCTCGTGGATCTTTGCGAAGGAGACCCGGCGAGAGGCGGTACGTTGGGCGATGGCGTCGGTGGTCGGAGCAGAAGGGGTGCGCGAGGCAGCCAAGAGGGGTCCTTCCCTACGAATTGTGTGCACGCGCGCCGGACCACCCCAAACAAACCCCGCCCGAACTTCGCCCGGGCCAGACATCGCGCACGCGGACGTGTGTGATGGACCCGGTTCGGGAAGCGTGTGCTGGGGGCAGAAGACAGCGCAAAGCGACAGCATAGCCACTTTGGCTACGTCTGTCCAGTGGCGACGAGGCCCGCACCGGAATCGGTGCGGGCCTCGTCATTGTGGCCTCGTTATTGGCGTGGCCGGGTAATGCCGGCGGGCTGCCCGGCTCCGAGCGCCCGGTGTCATCGCCTTGCGGCGTGAACCGGCGGAACTGACCACCCGCCGTCAGATCACTTGACGGTGACGGTGGCGCCGGCGCCTTCGAGGGTTTCCTTCGCCTTGTCGGCGACGTCCTTCGCCACGCCTTCGACGATCGCCTTGGGGGCGCTGTCAACGAGGTCCTTGGCCTCCTTCAGGCCGAGGCTCGTGAGGGCGCGCACCTCCTTGATGACCTGGATCTTCTTGTCGCCGACGGAGTCGAGGATGACGTCGAACTCGGTCTGCTCCTCGGCCTCGTCGTCGCCACCACCGGCGGCGGGGCCGGCGGCGACCGCAACGGCGGCCGGAGCGGCGGCGGTGACCTCGAAGGTCTCCTCGAACTGCTTCACGAACTCGGAGAGCTCGATCAGGGTGAGCTCCTTGAAAGCGTCAATGAGCTCGTCGGTGCTGAGCTTCGCCATGATGGCGTTCCTTCCTGTTGGTCCTGCTTGCGGAGAAGCAGTGTGTGGTTGGTCGAAGACCGGGCCTCAGGCCGCGGACTCCGTCGCCTGCTTCTCACGCAGGGCTTCGATGGTGCGCACCGCCTTGGCAGCGGGAGCGTTGAAGACGTAGGCCGCCTGGTGCAGCTTCGCCTTGAACGCGCCGGCCGCCTTGGCCAGGAGCACCTCGCGGGACTCGAGGTCCGCGAGCTTGGTGACGTCCGCGGACGTCAGGGCGCGCCCGTCGAGGACACCACCCTTGATAACCAGCTTGGGGTTCGCCTTGGCGAAGTCACGCAGGCTCTTCGCCGCCTCGACCGGATCACCGGAGATGAAGGCGATGGCCGACGGCCCGGTGAGCTCGCCATCGAACGCGTCGATGCCGGCTTCCTTGGCCGCAATGCCGGTGAGCGTGTTCTTCACCACGGCGAAGCTGGTGGTACCGCCGAGATCGGTGCGCAGCGCCTTGAGCTGGGCCACCGTGAGCCCGCGGTACTCGGTCAGCACAGCGGCCGTGGACTGGCGGAACTTCTCCGTCAGTTCGGCAACTGCTGCCGCCTTGTCAGGCCGTGCCATGGGCCCTCCTTCCGAGATGTGCCGCGAAGGTCGAGGGCGCACATACGGAAAGAACCCCGCGCAGATGCACGGGGTTCGGATTCGGAACGCTGACGCTCCGGCACTTGATCGAACTCGTCCACCTACGCTGGCTCCGCATCTGCGGACTTGGCCCCGTCGTGTGACGGGCGACCGGCGGTCTTGGGCAAGTTCCACTGTACACAGCCGCTGGTGCCTGACCAAATCCCAGGGCCTGTGTGATGTGCCACTGACCCGCCCCGGTCGTCCGGCGCCCCGAACGCAGTCGGTCCGGCCCCTCCGATGGAGGGACCGGACCGGGCGTGCGAGATGCTGCCGGGATCCGACCAGCGGATCAGGCGATCGGACTCAGGCGGTCTCTACCGCAAGCTTCGCCGGGTCGATCGCGATGCCGGGGCCCATGGTCGTGCTCAGCACGGCCTTGGTGATGTAGCGGCCCTTGGAGGACGCCGGCTTGAGGCGCATGACCTCTTCGAAGGCGGCCGTGTAGTTCGCCAGCAGCTTCTCCTGGTCGAACGAGACCTTGCCGATGATGAAGTGCAGGTTCCCGTGCTTGTCCACTCGGAAGTCGATCTTGCCGCCCTTGATGTCGGTCACGGCCTTGGCGACGTCCATGGTGACGGTTCCGGTCTTCGGGTTCGGCATCAGGCCACGGGGCCCGAGCACGCGGCCCAGACGACCGACCTTGCCCATCAGGTCCGGCGTGGCCACGGCCGCGTCGAAGTCGGTGTAGCCGCCGGCGACCTTCTCGATCAGGTCGTCGCCGCCGACCTCGTCGGCGCCGGCCGCGATGGCCTGCTCCGCGCGGTCACCGGTGGCGAACACCAGGACCCGGGCGGTCTTGCCGGTGCCGTGCGGGAGGTTCACGGTGCCGCGAACCATCTGGTCGGCCTTGCGGGGGTCGACGCCGAGCCGGAACACGACCTCGACGGTCGAGTCGAACTTCGTCGCGGCACCCTTGCGGGCGACCTCGATGGCCTCCGCCGGGGCATAGACGTGATCGGCCTGCACGAGTTCGGCGGCCTTGCGGTAATCCTTGCTGCGCGTAGTCATCTGCTTCTCCTTCATGTGAGCAGTCGTGGTGCGGGCCCGCGCGGGCCCTTCCACTGTGCGGTGCGCATGATGCTCACCGCGGGGGTGGATCAGGGACGGGTTCAGTCCTTGACGCTGATGCCCATGGAACGGGCGGTGCCGGCGATGATCAGCGACGCGGCGTCGAGATCGTTGGCGTTGAGGTCGTCGAACTTCGTCTGAGCGATCTCGCGGACCTGGTCCTTGGTCAGCGAACCGACCTTGGTGGTGTGCGGGGTGCCGGAGCCCTTGGCCACGCCGGCGGCCTTCTTGATGAGCTCCGCAGCCGGCGGCGTCTTCGTGATGAACGTGAACGAACGGTCCTCGTACACGGTGATCTCGACCGGGATCACGTTGCCGCGCTGCGACTCCGTGGCCGCGTTGTAGGCCTTGCAGAACTCCATGATGTTCACGCCGTGCTGACCGAGCGCGGGGCCGATCGGCGGCGCGGGGTTGGCTGCGCCGGCCTGGATCTGGAGCTTGATGAGGCCGGTGACCTTCTTCTTGGGGGGCATGCTCTACTGCTTCCTGTTGGTGGGCCGACGCCTTGGGCGATGACCCGGTTGCACGACCTTGCGGTCAGGACCCACCGTGGCGGGCCCCTGCTCGGGTGAGCGGGTCAGATCTTGGCGACCTGGTTGAACGACAGCTCGACGGGCGTCTCGCGGCCGAAGATCGAGACCAGCACCTTGAGCTTCTGGCCCTCGGCGTTGATCTCGGAGATGGTGGCCGGCAGCGTGTCGAACGGACCGTCGGTGACGGTGACCGACTCGCCGACAGTGAAGTCGACCTGCACGGCGGGGGTAGCGGCGGTGGCGCGTCCACCGGTCGTTGCCGGCGCCTTCTGCTCCACGGTCGTGGCGAGCATCGACATGACCTCGTCAAGACTCAGCGGGACCGGGGAGTGGGTGTGGCCCACGAAGCCGGTGACACCCGGAGTGTGCCGGACGGCGCCCCAGGACTCGTCGGTCAGATCCATCCGCACCAGCACGTAACTGGGGATCCGCACCCGGCGGACCACCTTGCGGACGGAGTTCTTGATCTCGACGACCTCCTCCATGGGCACCTCGACCTGGAAGATGTAGTCCTCCATGTTGAGGGACTGGATCCGGGACTCGAGGTTGACCTTCACACGGTTCTCGTAGCCGGCGTAGGAGTGGATCACGTACCAGTCACCGGGGAGCGAGCGCAGCTCGCGGCGGAACGCGACCAGGGGGTCCTCGTCCTCGACAGCGGCCTCGTCCTCGACGGCGGCCTCGTCAACTGCATCGGCCTCGTCCATTGCGTCGGCATCGCCGTCGGACACGGCCGAGTCCTCGGCGATGTCCGCGGAGTCCGCACCGTCGGCGGAGTCCACGCCCTCGGCGCCGACCTCCTCGACGACGTCGACCGTCTCGTCCACGTCGCGGGTCTCTTCAGACACGTCCTGACCTGCTTCCCTCGTCTTGTCCTGCTCGTTGATCCTGCATGCTTCGTCGAGATCGGAACCGTCCCGACCTCGCCATTGTCCCGCTTCGTACCGCCGACGCCATACCGGAGCCGTCCCGGAGTGGTCTCCGGGCAACCGGGGGGCCGTTGCGCTAGGCGCCGAACGCCCAGAGCACCAGCTTGCCGATCGCGAAGTCCAGCACACCGACGTATGCCATGACGATCAGCACGAACACCACGACAACGGCGATGAACGTCAGTAGTTCCGACCGGGTCGGGGTGACGACCTTCTTGAGTTCGGCGATGACCTGGCGGACGAAGAGCGCGATCCTCGCGAACACGTTCGGCCGGACCTCACGCTCGGCCTCCGCACGGCTGCGCGTCGCTCGGCCCTTGCCGGCACCTGCCGACGCGGCCACGGCCTTGCTCGAGGAGGAGCGAGCCGACGACTTCGACGACCCGGACCTGGTCGTCGTGCTCTCGGCGGAGTCCGATGCGGTGCGCTTGGACCGGCTGCCGCGGCTCGAGATGGCCGCGGACTGCTCGGTCGAGGCCTCGTCGGCGCTCGCATCGGCGTCCTCGGCAGGCACCTCGGCGTCACCCGCCTCGTCCAGCGATTCCTCGTCCGCGTCCGCCGAGCCGATGGCATCACCTGGGGTGACGCCCTCCGTGGGGTCGGTGACGTCGCCACGTTCGCCGCTGTCGGGTTCGCCCGACTCCGGGTTCGTGGGAGTGCTCACAGATATTCCCCAACTCGTTCGTGTGTGACGGATCGACCGGCGATCGACTGACTGTGCAGGGCAGGAGGGACTCGAACCCTCAACCGCCGGTTTTGGAGACCGGTGCGCTACCAATTGCGCCACTACCCTTTGCGATGAGTGCCGCCCGAACCGCGGACCACGACCCCTCGCGGGCGTGTTCCATCATGGCGGGCGTCAACCACCTCGGATGAGTGTACGGGAGTCCGCGCCATGGGTCGAACTCGTGTGCAGCGGCTCACTCCCCCTCCCGGAGCGCCCGCCTCGCGACTACGCGATAATCGACCGATGGCCACCCGTCGATTCCGTCTGCGCGCCTCGGTGCGTACCCGGGTCCTGGTCGCGCTCGTGCTGCTCACGACCGTCACGGTCGCCCTCGCCGGCACGACGGCCTACATCCTCGAGTCCCAACGCATCGACGACCGCATCGAAGCCGTCCTGAGGGATTCGGTGGCCGAGTTCACGAAACTCGCGCAGCAGGGCATCGACCCCGCCACCGGCGCGGCCTTCGCGAGCGCGGATGCCCTGCTGCGCACGGCCTTGAGCCGAATGGTGGTGCAGCCGAACGAGGCGATGTTCGGAATGCTGGGAACCGAGGTAGCACTCGAAGCCGGCGCCGGCCCGACGCAGCAGTGGCTGGACGAGGACCCTGAACTCGTCGCCGCGGTCGCCAGTTCAGCCAGCTTGGAGAGGTCTCGGTTCTGGCAGGTCACCACCGACGCGCGGAACTACTACGTGGCAGCCGTGCCGGTCACGCCGGAGCCGGGCGGCGTCCCCGGCGCGCTCGTGCTCGCCTGGAATCTCGACGCGGAGCACGCCGAACTGGGAACAACGTTCCGCACCTACGCCCTGGTGGCGCTCGGAGCCATCGTCTGGATGGCCATCATCGGCTGGTTCGTGGTCGGTAGCCTGCTCGAGCCGATCAAACTCCTGCGCACCACTGCCGGCGAGATCTCCAGCTCCAGCGACCTGTCCCGGCGGATCGCAGTGGTCGGCAACGACGACCTCGCCGTGCTGACCGAGACCGTGAACGGGATGCTGGCACGCCTTGAGGACGCGTTCGGATCCCAGCGTCAACTGCTCGACGACGTCGGCCACGAACTGCGCACGCCGCTCACCATCGTCCGTGGTCACCTCGAACTGATGGATCCCGCGGACCCCACGGACGCTGCGAGCACCAAGGAACTCGTCCTGGACGAGCTCGACCGGATGAACGGTCTGGTGGAGGACCTGGTCACGCTGGCGAAGGCCAGCCGACCCGACTTCGTCATCGCCGAGCCCACGGACATAGCGCTCCTCACCGACGAGGTCCTCACCAAGGCCCGCCCGCTGGGGGACCGACGCTGGGTCCTCGACGGACTGGCCGACGTCACCGCCGACGTCGACCCCCGCCGGATCACCCAGGCACTGCTCCAGCTCGTCCAGAATGCGGTGAAGTTCTCCGAACCGGGGTCCACGATCGCCCTGGGTAGCTCGGCGACGAGCACCGAGGTCCGGCTCTGGGTCCGCGACGAAGGCGCCGGGATCGCCGAGCAACACCTGGACAAGATCTTTGATCGGTTCGAGCGCGCCGGCAGCCCCGCCGAGGGCTCCGGTCTCGGACTGACCATCGTGCGCTCGATCGCCGTCGCGCACGGTGGCCGCGCCACGGTCGAGTCCAGGCTCGGTAACGGCACCACGGTGAGCATCTACCTGCCCCTCATGGCAGAGTCCGAGAAGGCCGACTCCGAGCCGACCGACTCCGAAGCCGCCGACGACCCGACCGAGACCACCTCCCCCGCCGGCGACGCGCCGAGCACCACCGCCCTGGAGCGCCGATGAGCCAGATCCTGATCGCTGAGGACGAGATCCGGATCTCGTCGTTCGTCGCGAAGGGGCTGCGATCCGCCGGGTACGCGCCGACCGCCGTCACCACCGGGCGGGAGGCGGTGGACCTCGCGAGCACCGGCGACTTCGATCTCATGATCCTCGACCTCGGGCTGCCCGACATGGACGGGTTCGCGGTGCTGCGCCAGGTCCGCGCGATGAACATCACCTTCCCGGTGATCATCCTGACCGCACGGAACTCGGTCACCGACACCGTGGCGGGCCTGGAGGGCGGCGCCGACGACTACATGGCCAAGCCGTTCCGGTTCGAGGAGCTCCTCGCCCGGGTCCGCCTTCGGCTGCGGTCGGAGGGCGGTGCCGCCGAGCCGACGACGCTCGTGCACGGCGACCTCTCCTTGGACCTGCGCACCCGTCGAGCCCGCGCCGGGGACACCGAGGTGGACCTCTCGGCACGCGAATTCACGCTGGCCGAGACGTTCCTGCGCAATCCGGGCCAGGTGTTGACCCGCGAGCAACTGCTGTCGCGGGTCTGGGGCTACGACTTCGATCCCGGCTCGAACGTCGTGGACGTGTACGTGCGCTACCTGCGCAAGAAGCTCGGCGCGGAGCGTTTCGAGACCGTGCGCGGGATGGGCTACCGGCTGCGCTGAGTCCCGCGGCGGGACCCGCGGCGCGGGAGCCAGCCGACAGCCGAGTGCCGTCGGTCAACGCGAGCCGGCCGATGGCGTCCGTGCCGTAGGGCGCACCACGCGGAGGGGCCCGACGGCGTCGGTGCCGATCACATCCATGCGGGAAGGCCCGACTGCGTGCGGGCCGCGTAGGCAAATGCCGAACGCCCGACGGCGTGGGTGCCGTCGGGCGTTCGCGGTTTCGGTCCAGCCGTGCGCCGGCGCGATGGCCGGCGCGCCGGGGTCAGTCGCCGGAGCCGGCCGACGGGGCGCTGGCCGCGCTGGCCGGGCTCTGCGCGGACACCGGGCTCGGCGCCGACGCGGGGCTCGCGACCGGGGACGGCGCGGACACCGGGCTCGCGACCGGGCTGGCTGCCGACTGCGGCGACGGAGCCGAGACCGGGCTCGCCGGCGCAGACTGCGCAGACTGGGCCGACTGGGCCGACACCGCGCTGATCGCGGTCACGGCCGAGACCGCACTACCCGGGTCCACCGTCGCCGGATCCGTCGCGGCCGGCGCCGCGGGAGTCGCGGGCGCCGCGGGCGAGGCCGCCGAGGTGGTCTGCGTCGTCGACTGCTCCGGAGCCGGAGCCGGGTCCATCGAGTCGGCCGTCGCAGCGACCGCCCCACCGGCCACGGCCACAACACCCAGCGTTCCCGTGACGATCCATGCGGTGCGCTTGTTCATGATGTTCCTCCACTATCCGATCCCGCCGAGCGGCGAAACCTCCGAGTCTCTTGCTGACACTCATTAGAATTCCCCCCGCCGATGAGGCCACAAGGAGACGAAGATGAAACCTCTCTCACCCACGAACGCGGAGCTGGGCCTGGGGCCGGCCGGCTCCGGGCACACGAACGTCGGGTGGCCTCAACGGGCGGCCACCCGACGTCGTGATGAACCTCAGTCCCCCGAGTCGGCGGAGACGGCCGAGACCGGAGATGCTGCAGACACTGCGGACACCGGTGAGGCCTGGGCGACGGGCGACGGCGCGGACTGGGTCGGGGCCGGTGCCGGCGCGGGTGCCGGAGCGGGGGCCGGTGTCGGTGCCGCAGGGCTGGGCGCGCTGACCACGGTCACGGCGCTGCCAGGGTCCACCGTTGCGGGGTCCGTGGGGGCGGGCGCGGGGGTCGCTGTCTCGACGGGTGAGGGCGATTGGCTCGGCACCGTGATGCTCACGCCGGGCAGGTCGTCCCCGGTGCCGTTGTCCGCCGCCGCAGCGATCGACGCACCAGCCACACCAACGACGCCCAGGGCCCCGGTGACCATCCATGCGGTTCGCTTGTTCAACTCTTCGCTCCTCGTGTGTGCGCCGCGATCGGCGGCTCTCGACTGCATCCAGTGTGGGGTCGGTTGATGAGACGTTGAGGAACAGATGATGAGAGAACTCTCATCTTCTGCTCCGTACGGCACCCCGAACACGCCAACGCCCGACGGCGTGGGTGCCGTCGGGCGTTCGCGGTTTCGGTCCAGCCATGCGCCGGCGGGATGGCCGGCGCGCCGGGGTCAGTCGCCGGAGCCGGCCGACGGGGCGCTGGCCGCGCTGGCCGGGCTCTGCGCGGACACCGGGCTCGGCGCCGACGCGGGGCTCGCGACCGGGGACGGCGCGGACACCGGGCTCGCGACCGGGCTGGCTGCCGACTGCGGCGACGCAGCCGAGACCGGGCTCGCCGGCGCCGACTGGGCCGACTGGGCCGACTGGGCCGACACCGCGCTGATCGCGGTCACGGCCGAGACCGCACTACCCGGGTCCACCGTCGCCGGGTCCGCGGCGGCCGGCGCCGCGGGAGCCGTCGGCCCCGCGGGCGAGGCCGCCGAAGGAGCCGGCGAGGCCGCCGAGGTGGTCTGCGTCGTCGACTGCCCCGGAGCCGGAGCCGGGTCCATCGAGTCGGCCGTCGCAGCGACCGCCCCACCGACCACCGCCACAACACCCAGCGTTCCCGTGACGATCCATGCAGTGCGCTTGTTCATGACGTTCCTCCACCATCCGATCCCGCCGAGCGGCGAACCTCCGAGTCTCTTGCTGACACTCATAAGAATTCCCCCCGCCGATGAGGCCACAAGGAGACGAACATGAAAGCTCTCTCACCTGTGGATGACGAACGCCCGACGGCAGACGCCGTCGGGCGTTCGGGTTCGTCGCCTCCGCAGGGCGGGTCGATGTGGGTCAGTCGGCTGAGTCTGCGGACCGGGCAGTCTCGACCGAGGCCGGGGTCTGGGCCGAGACGGGCGAGGCCTGAGCCACCGGCGACGGTGCGGACGACTCGTCGTCGGTGGCTGCCGGATCGGACGCCGAGGCGGCGGTGACCGCGGTCACGGCGCTCGCCGGGGCCACGGTCGTCGGGTCCTGCGACGCCGGGGTGGCAACGTCACCCGTCACCGCATGGGCCTGGTCCGGCGCGGTGATGCCCACCCCCGGCAGCGACTCCTCCCCGATCGGGTCCCAGACGAACGCGATCGATCCTCCGGCCACCCCGGCGAGGCCCAGGGCCCCGGTCACCATCCATGCAGCTCGCTTGCGCATGCGTCGTCACCTCGCAGTCCTCGTCGGCCGACGCCATCCTGGCACGCGAGGATGAGAGCTTTCGAAGCTCCGGATGAGAGAACTCTCATGTCCGCTGCTGTGCTTCGGCACGCCATTGCTCGGCGACCGCGAGCCGCGCCATGCCCTGTTCCGGGGAGGTCCCGGCCGCGAGCGAGAGCACCACGGCCGCGGTGCGCGCCCGCAACTCCACCGGATCCACCCGGGTCTCGAAGTAGGCCGTCCACTCCCCGAGGACCCCGGGCACGTGCGCGTAGACGCGCGGTGCGAGCGCGGGCAGCACGGCCACGTGACCGAGCAGGGTACCCAGGTCGTCCTCCCGGCGCCCGGGGCCGAGCGAGTCCACGTCGATGACGGCGGTGACCTCGCCGTCGGCCGTGAACACGTTCGCCTCGTAGAAGTCGCCGTGCGTGGGCACCGGTGGCCGGTCCGGGCTGCGCGCGAGGAGCTCGGCGATGCCGGCCTCGAGGCGGGTGATCCGGTCCGCCTCGGCCGGCAGCGCGGCCCGGGCGGCCTCGGCGTGGAAGTCGATCCGATCCGCCCAGGAAGGGCGGGCCGGAAGGTCCACGACCGCGGCCGGGAGCGAGTCCAGCCAGGACTCCAGCACCTCGGGTCCGGGCAGTCCCGCCGGGTTGGTCAGCGCGGCGGCGATCGCCTCGGCCAGGGCGTGTCCCCGCGCCCGCTCGGTGACGAGTACACCCGGTCCGGGTTGGGCCAGGACCCGGGGCGCGGACACACCGGCCTCGGCCAGCACCTCGTGGCGGCGACGCAGCGCGTCGACCCGGCGCGGCGCCAGCACCTTCACGAACACGGCGTCGGTGCCGGCACCCGCCCGCAGCACCGCGCGGCGGCTGGGCCGGTAGCTGACCAGATCGAGCCGGACCGGCCCGGCCGGCGGGCGTCCGATGTCGGCGAGCCAGCCCCCGACGGTCCCGGCGTCGCAGGCCGGGGCAAGGCCAGGCAGGGCGGGGTCATGCGGGTGGCGCCAGACGCGCACCTGCCGGTCACCGTCCTCGAGCAGGGCCACCTGATCGGACTCGGGCAGCCGCGGCGCCGTGCTCGCGACGAGGTACTCGTTGACCCGTCCACCGCCGCCGTCGTAGCCGACGCGGTAGCCGACCGAGACCCCGGCGCCCGGACGGTGGTGGACCCGGTCGACCTCCACGGACAGGTGCAGCTGCGCCGCTACGGGTGCCGCGCCCTCGGCGGGGGTGATGCCGAGCAGGGCCGCCCGCACGATGTCGACGCGACCCGGGCCGGTGAGCTCCTCGAGATCGCGTGACTCGCGTGCGGCCGTGCTCGGCTCCGACGTCTCCATGCCGCCCATCTCACCACCTCCCGATCGACGTCGGCGTGAGGTCCGCATGAGAGAACTCTCATCGTCGTCCTAGAGTGACGAACGTGCCCCGTGACCTCCGCCTCCTGCCCAAGGCGCACCTGCACCTGCACTTCACCGGCTCGATGAGCCCGGAGGCCCTCACCGAGCTCGCCGCGGAGCGTCGGATGCGGCTGCCGGAGACACTGCGGGAGACCGTCGCCGGTGACCCGCTCCGGCTGCCGGCCAACGAGCGCGGCTGGTTCCGGTTCCAGCGCATGTACGACGCCGCCCGGGCCGTGGTCCGCAGCGAGGCAGCGATGCGGCGGATCGTCCGGGACGCGGCCACCGCCGATGCCGCCGAGGGATCCAGGCGCCTCGAGATCCAGGTGGACCCGACCTCCTATGCCCCGTTCGTCGGCGGCATCACGCCCGCCCTGGAGATCGTCACCGACGAGGCCGCGGCCGCGAGCGCGGCGACCGGGGTCGAGGTCGCGATCATCATCGCGTGCTCGCGGATGAGGCACCCGTTGGAGGCCAGGACCTTGGCCAGGCTCGCGGCACGGCACGCCGACGACGGTCCCGGCGGGGTGATCGGCTTCGGCCTCAGCAACGATGAGCGCCGCGGGGAGACGTCGGAATTCGCCGCGGCCTTCCACATCGCGGCCCGAGCGGGCCTGGCCCTGGTCCCCCACGGCGGTGAGCTCCTCGGCCCCGAGCATGCCGCTCAGGTCGTGGCCCACCTGCACCCGGACCGCCTCGGTCACGGGGTCCGGGTCAGCGAGGACCCGGCCCTGCTCGAGAAGGTCGTCGCCGACGACATCGCCTTCGAGGTGTGCCCGGCCTCGAACGTCTCCCTCGGGGTGTACGCGACCCCGGACGAGGTACCGCTGCGCACCCTCGTCGACGCCGGCGCGACGATCGCCCTCGGTGCGGACGACCCGTTGCTGTTCGGCTCCCGGCTGCTGGCCCAGTACGAGAGCGCCCGGACGGTGCACGGCTTCGACGACGCCGAGGTGGCCGAGCTCGCACGCGGTTCGATCCGGGCCTCCCGCGCCGCCGATTCCTCGAAGCGCACGATGCTCGCCGACGTGGACGCGTGGCTGGCCGCACCGGAAGCCGCCGGTCACGCTGCCGGGAGCGACGCCCCGGGCACGGCGTGAGGCGCCTCCGTCTTGCGGCGCGCCGGGCGGCGGCCTGGGCCGCCGACTACGCCTACGCCGTCGGCCGGATCGCGCACACGCTGGTCACGCGCGAGCCCCGGTGGGCGCGCACGCCGCGACCCGGGGCCGGCATACCCGTGGTCCTGGTGCCCGGCGTGTACGAGTCCTGGCGGTTCCTGGAACCGCTGGCCGGGCGCCTGCTCGACGCCGGGCACCCCGTCCATGTGGTGCGTGAGCTCGGACTCAACCATGCGGACGTGCGGAGCGGTGCCGACGTCGTCGCGAGGCACCTCGCGACCCTGGCGCTGCCCGCCGTGGTGCTGGTGGCGCACAGCAAGGGCGGCCTGATCGGCAAACAGGTGATGCTCGACGGCGTCGCGACGGCCGGGCTGGCCGGCGCACCCCGGGTGCTCGGCATGGTGGCCGTGAACACGCCGTTCGCGGGCTCGTCCTACGCGCGATACCTGCCGGTCGCGGCCGTGCGCGCCCTCTCCCCCGCAGGTGTGCGCAGGCTCGGCCGGCAGCGCGCCGTCGACGCCGCGATCACCTCGGTGCACGCCTCCTGGGACCCGCACATCCCGGCCGGTAGCGCACTGCCCGGGGCGCGCAACATCCGGGTTCCGGCCAGCGGCCACTTCCGCATCCTCGGGGACGCCCGGGTCCAGGACACGATCGTCGCCGCCGTCGCCGACTACGACACCTGATGTCCCGCGTGCACCGGATTCCGCAAGGGATCGCGGTGCCTCAGAGGGTCAGTCCCACCAGGACCGGCTCCGGGACCAGGGTGATGCCGTGCGCCGCCTGCACCCCGGCCCGGACCTCCCGCGCCAACGCCACGAGGTCCGCGGCACTCGCCCCGCCCCGGTTGGTCACTGCGAGCACGTGCTTGGTGGACAGTGCTGCCGGCCCGGGCAGGCCGTAGCCCTTGCCGAAGCCGGAGCGGTCGATCAGCCATGCGGCGCTCGTCTTGACCCGACCGTCGCCCGCGTCGAAGCGAGGCGCACCCTCGGGCAGCCGGGCCGCGACGTCGGCGTCCAGGATCGGGTTCGTGAAGAACGAGCCGGCGCTCCAGGTGTCGTGATCGTCGGCGTCGAGGACCATGCCCTTGCGCCGGCGCAGGCCCAGCACCGCCTCGCGGACCTCGACCGAGGGGGCCCGCTGGCCGAGTTCCACGCCGAGTGCCGCGGCGAGCTCGGAGTAGCGGATCGGGGCCGAGCGCGTGGCGAGCACCATCTGGAAGCCGACGTCCAGGACCACGTACCGCGGCGTGGGCCCCCAGATCCGGTCCGCGGACGGGGTGTGCAGGGTCCGCTTGAGCAGCGAGTCGCGGTAGCCGAACCTCAGGTCCACCCGGGCCAGGGTGCGGACCCGGCGCTCCGCACGGTCCCAGGTGCGCACGGAGGAGATCACGTCGCTGACCTCCTGGCCGTAGGCACCCACGTTCTGGACCGGCGTGGCGCCGGTGGAGCCAGGGATCCCGGAGAGCGCCTCGACGCCCATCCAGCCTTCCTCGATCGCCCGCACCACGAACTCGTCCCAGGGGTGTCCGGCCGGGACCCGGGCAGAACTGCCGCCGCAGGTGTCCTCACTCTCCACGACCACGCCGCGCCGGGTGTCCCGCACGACCACGCCGTCGAAGCCGTCGTCCGCGATCAACACGTTGGAACCGCCGCCGAGCACCAGAAGCGGCTCACCGGCGTCGTCCGCGGCGGAGATCGCGTCGATGAACTCCGCCTCGGTCGCGGCCTCGACCTCGCGGCGGGCCGGTCCGCCCACGCGCAGCGTGGTGGCGTCGGCGAGCGGCGCCGGGACGGGGGTGCGCAGGGAGTTGGACTGGGCCGCGGTCGTCATCCCCCCAATCTACGCCGCGGCAGCGGCCGAGCCCGGGTGCGTACCGCCCGCCGGGAGCGACCTACGCGGCCTTCGCTGCGCCGTCGGGGCCTTCGGCGGTGTGCGCCGGCGGCCGGGCCGCGGGGATCACGAGCAGGCCGACGACGAGCGGGACCAGGATCGCCAGCAGGGCATGCCGGTAGCCGACGTGGCTGGCGAGCAGGCCGAGCAGTCCCGGCCCCACCAGGAACGCGGTGTAGCCGATCGTGGCCACCACGGACAGCCGTCCCGCGGCCTTCACCGGGTCGTCGGACGCCGCGCTCATCCCGACCGGGAAGCCGAGCGCCGCACCCATCCCCCAGAGCACCGCACCGACGAGGGCGAGGGGCAGCGTGGGCGAGAGGGTGAACACGAGCAGACCCACGATGGCCAGACCGGTGCACAGCCGCAGCACGACCACCCGCCCGAACCGGTCCAGCAGGAACGTGCCGAGGAAACGCATCACGGTCATCGCGGTCAGGAACACGGTGAGCCCGAACGCGCCCGTCTCGTTCGGGGTGTCGAAGCCGTCGATGACCGCGAGCGCGAGCCAGTCGTTGGCCGCCCCCTCGGTCAGCGCCGCCGCGAGCACCACCAGGCCCACCATCAGCGTCCTCGGCTCGAGCCAGAATCGGAGGTAGGAGCGGGTGCCGTGGTGCTCGCCCTGGAGTGCCGCGGCCCGGCGCTGCTCGGCGGTCTCCGGGAGGTACCCGCGGGTCATCACCACGACCAGCAGGACGGCGACCCCGACCACCACGAGCATGTGGGTCGGAACCGGCACGCTCCAGCGGATTGCCAGCCCACCGACCGCGGCGCCGAGCACGGTGCCGATCGAGAAGCCCCCGTGGAACCACGGCATGATCGCCCGCCCGAGCGCTTGTTCCACCCGGGCCCCCTCGAAGTTCATGCCGACGTCCCAGGCCCCGATTCCCATCGTCGACAGGAACAGGCCGGCCCCAACCAACAGCGGGCTGATCTGAGCCACCCCGGTCACGGCCACGACCAGGCCGGCGGCCGCCACCACGGAGGCCGCGATGACGGTCCGCACGGCCCCGATCTGGGACAGGATCCGGCCGGTGACCGGCAGCGCGGTCAGCGACCCGAGTGAGCCCAGCAGGATGATCAGGCCGAGCTGCTCGGGCCGCAGACCGAGCTCGTCCCTGATGGTCGGGATCCGCGCCAGCCAGTTCGCGAACGTGAAGCCGTTGAGGACGAACGTGGCGAACACGGCCGCAGCGCCGCGGCGGGCATGCGTTGACTGGACTGACACCGCGGTGCCTGGCTCGGAGGGGGTCATAGTCACTCTCGGGACGGTACGGGGGTCGCAACGTTTCGACCGGCCTAGGCTATCGTGTGCCGTCCGGCCCTACGGAGCCCGGCCGCGTCCGCCGGCGGAGCAGGACGGCCGATGTCGTCGAGGAGGAAGGGCGTCCGTGACCACTCGCGCCACACTGACCGACGTGGCCCGCGCCGCGGGCGTCTCGATCTCGACGGCGTCGCTCGCGTTCTCCGGCGCGGGACCGATCTCCGCGGCCACCAAGGCCAAGGTGCTCGCGGCAGCCGCGGACCTGGGCTACTCCGGGCCGAACCCGGTGGCCCGGTCGCTGCGGCGGGGCCGCAGCGGCGTGATCGGCGTCGTGGTTCGCAAGGATCTGCGTCAGAACTTCCGTGACCCCGTGGCCATCCAAACGCTCGACGGCGTCGCCACCACGCTCGGCGAGTCGGATCTGGGCATGCTGCTCGTGCCCACCGACGACGCGTCCGGCCAGGCCCCGGAGCTACTCCGGCACGCGGCGATGGACGCCGCGATCCTCCTCAACGGGGCCGCCGCCGGCGCACCTTCGGTGCGGGTGCTGCGCGATCGCGCGGTCCCGGCCGTGCACGTGGACACGGCAGTGCGCGGCTCGGTCTCGATCCGGGTCACCGACGCCGCGGGCATGCGGGCCGTCGCCGAGCACCTGCGCGGGCTCGGCCACAGCGCCGTCGGTGTGGTCACGCTGCCCTGGGGGCCGCACGTCGAGCCCGGCCCGCTGGACCCGGCCCGGCCGGGCCGCTCCTCCGTTCCGTACACCGCGGCCCGGTGGGCGGGCCTGCTCGAGGGCGGGGTGCTGCCCGTGGCGGCCCAGGTGGCCCGCGGGTCCTGGGTGGAGGAGGGCATCCGCGCCGGGCATGCCCTGCTCGACGCCATGCCCCGCCCGACGGCGTTGGTCGGGTTCAGTGACCTGCTCGCCGCCGGCCTGTTGCTCGCCGCCCGCGAACGCGGGCTGCGGGTGCCGCAGGACGTCTCGATCGCCGGGTTCGACGGCGTGGACCTGCCCTGGCTCGGTGAGGACGTGCTCACCACGGTGACGCAGCCCATCCAGGAGAAGGGCCGCCTGGCCGCGGCGGCCGCGATCGCGCTCGCCGCCGGCGAGCGCGCGCGCTCGGCCGTCCTTGAGGTCGAGTTGCGGCCGGGCACCACGACGGGCCCGGCCCCCGCCTGAGCCGTCCGTCCGCGAACGGGCGAGCGGCCGCCGTCGGGCCGTGCAGCGGCGCTCAGTGCAGCCGCACCTGTGCCTGTGCCTTGCCGAGCACGGTCTTGTCCTCGACGGAGACGCGCAGGTCCACGCGGGCGGTACCCGCGTCCGCATCGACGGCGCCGATGGTGGCCACGATCAGGAGCTCCGCCGCGCCCGGGTCCGGCACCGGCACCGGGCGGGTGAACCGCACGCCATAGGAGAGCACGTCGGTGGGGTCGCCGAGCCAGTCGGTCAGCGCGGACCCGGCGACGCCCATGGTGAGCATCCCGTGCGCGATGACGCCGGGCAGACCCACCTCGAGAGCGAACCGCTCGTTCCAGTGGATCGGGTTGAAGTCGCCACTGGCGCCCGCATACCGCACCAGGGTGGCCCGGTCGACGCTGCGGGTGACGGAGAACAGTTCGGTGCCGACGCCGGCGTCGGCGGTGAGGGCGCTCACGCGTCCGCCCCCCGCACTGCGAGGGTGGAGGACACCGACACCACGGTTGCCCCGCCGTCGTCGGTGATCTCGCATCGGGTGCCGACC
The DNA here is from genome assembly GCF_019947135.1 of Occultella gossypii. GTDB lineage: Bacteria > Actinomycetota > Actinomycetes > Actinomycetales > Beutenbergiaceae > Occultella > Occultella gossypii. Next base: position 24,848 of record NZ_JAGSHT010000017.1, read on the forward strand.
ATCGCGATCCCGGCACGCTCGGTGACCGAGTCCACGTGGACGGCCGTGTGCAGCCGGTCCCCCGCAACGATCGGCCGGTGCGCGGTGAAGGACTCGTTGGCGTGCACCACACGGGAGAAGTCGATACCCGCCTCCGGCGAGTCGATGTACTCGGCCTCGGCGCGCTGGGCGATCACGACAGCGAAGGTGACCGGGGCGATCACATCGGCGTGACCGGCTGCCCGAGCGGCGGCGGTGTCGTGGTGCAGGGGTGATCGGGCACCCACGGCCTCGGCGAACTCGGCGATCTTGACGGCGGACACGACGTAGGGCGGGGTTCCGGAGAACACCCGCCCCACGAGGTCGGCATTGACTTCAGTCATGCCGGTCATGCTAGTCGCCGCGATCAGCGCGTTTCGCGGTGCGTCGTCTTGGCGTTGCAGCGGGGGCAGTACTTGCCCAGTTCGAGCCGGTCGGGGTTGTTCCGACGGTTCTTCTTGGTGATGTAGTTGCGCTCCTTGCACACTTCGCAGGCAAGGGTGATCTTGGGGCGGACATCCGCAGACTTGCTGGCCACTGGTCTTCCTCACGTTGGCACCCGCGCTGGTGCGGATGTTTGCTTCTCGAATGCGGTAGCGGGGGCGGGGCTCGAACCCGCGACCTCACGATTATGAGTCGTGCGCTCTGACCAGCTGAGCTACCCCGCCTCGACCCACGGACCGCCCGCCGCCGGGGGCGGCGGGCAACCTGTGGAGCAGAGCCCCGATAGGGAATCGAACCCTAGACCTTCTCCTTACCATGGAGACGCTCTACCGACTGAGCTATCGGGGCAGCGGGAACGAGGTTACATGCTCGTACGCCTGCAGACGAAATCCTAGCGCGAGGTCCTGCTCACACGAGCCGCATGCGGGCCGGATCGGCCCCAACATGGCGAACATCACACAGCCGACGCCTCGGTGCCCGGCCGGTGCCGACACAGGCGAAAGGGCGCCTCCGGTGGGAGGCGCCCCAGGCGCTGGTGGCGGGTGCAGGATTCGAACCTGCGAAGCGTAACGCGGCTGATTTACAGTCAGCTCCCTTTGGCCGCTCGGGCAACCCGCCGTATGGTCGAAGGACCGGATGGAACAATACCAAGTCCGGGACCGTCCCGTGACCATCGCGAGCCCGCCCGCGGCCGCGGTGTGGTCAAGCACACTCCAGAAGGAGCCCCCTGTGGCCAGCGATTCCTCGTTCGACATCGTCAGCAAGGTCGACCGCCAGGAGGTGGACAACGCGTTGAACCAGGCCGCCAAGGAACTCTCCCAGCGGTACGACTTCAAGAACGTCGGCGCCTCCATCACCTGGAGCGGCGAGGAGGTCATCGTGATGGTCGCCAACTCCGAGGAGCGGGTGCTCGCCGTGCTCGACGTGTTCCAGAGCAAACTCATCCGCCGTGGCGTCTCCCTGAAGGCGTTCGACACCGACGAGAAGGAGCCGCAGCTGTCCGGCAAGGAGTACCGCCTCGCCGGCACCCTCAAGGAGGGCCTGTCCAGCGAGAACGCGAAGAAGATCACGAAGCTGATCCGGGACGAGGGTCCCAAGGGCGTCAAGACCCAGATCACCGGCGACGAGGTCCGGGTCTCCTCTAAGAACCGCGACGACCTGCAGACCGTCATCGCGCTCCTCAAGGGCGCCGAGGACATCGACGCCGCGCTGCAGTTCGTGAACTACCGGTAGCGGCGGGCGCGGGCCGGTCGGCCCTCACCAGGTGCTGGGGTCGCTGAGCCCGGTGCTGCCGGCCATGCCTTCCAGTCGGGCGATCCGCTCGGCCATCGGCGGGTGGGTGTTGAACATCTTCTTGACCGATCCCGCCCGGAACGGGTTGGCGATCATCAGGTGGGACACGTCGGCCACCTCGCCCTCGGCTCGCAGCGGCGCCGCGGCGGTCCCCTGCTCCAGTTTGCGCAGGGCGCTGGCGAGGGCGAGCGGATCGCCGGTGAGCTTGGCGCCGTCGGAGTCCGCGTCGTACTCACGGGTGCGGGAGATGGCCAGCTTGATCAACGATCCGGCGAACGGTGCGAGCAGCGCCATGGCGAGGGAGCCGACCAGAGCCAGCGGTCCGGCGTCGCGGTTGCGTCCCCCGCCGAAGAACAGCAGGAACTGCGCGGCGGAGGTGATCAGCCCGGCCATCGCGGCGGCGATCGAGGACGTCAGGATGTCCCGGTTGTAGACGTGGGAGAGCTCGTGGGCGAGCACGCCCCGCAGTTCTCGTTCGTTGAGGATCCTCAGGATCCCCACCGTGCAGCAGACCGCCGCGTTACGCGGGTTCCGCCCGGTGGCGAACGCGTTCGGGGCCTCGGTCGGCGAGATGTACAGCCGCGGCATCGGCTGCCGCGCCTTCGATGACAGGTCGCGGACGATCGCGTACATCGCCGGCGCCTCCGCCTCGGAGACCGGCCGTGCGGCCATGGCGCGGATGGCGATCTTGTCCGAGTTCCAGTAGCTCACGAACGTCATCACCAGCCCGAGGCCCGCGAACAGCCAGATCACACCCGGTCGGCGGGTGCCCGCGGCGACGATCGCCCCGACACCAAGGATCACGACCCAGAGCAGGCCGAACAGCGCCACGGTCTTGACGCCGTTCAAGTACCGGTGGCCCATCACCTGTGGCGCTCCCCTTCTCTCGACTCGGGACCGGGTCAGCCCAGCGGCGCCACCGGTCCCGGGCAGCGTCAGGCGCGAGCGTGGGCCCGGCGGGAGATCTCGGTCATGTGCTCGCGCGGGACGACCTTGATCCGTTCCCGGCCCTGCCCCTCACCCAGAGAACGCTCGTACGCGTCGAGCAGTTCCCAGCCCTGCCACGTCGTGAAGGGCACGCCGTCCGCCTCGAGGCGGTCGAGGATGGCCCGGGGGTCACGCTTCGGGGCGCTCGGCACGGCACCGGCGGCGACGTCGTCGACGAGGTGCCGGATGGTCTCGTTGGCGTCGGACTTCGTGTGCCCGATCAGCCCGACCGGGCCGCGCTTGATCCAACCCGTCGCGTACGTGCCGGGGATGTGCCGGCCGTGGTTGTCGAGGACCCGGCCACCATCGTTCGGGATCACCCCGGCCACCTCATCGAACGGCAGCCCGGCCAGCGGGGAGCCGAAGTACCCTACCGCGCGATAGACGGCCTGCACGTCGAACTCCGCGAACTCCCCGGTGCCGCGCACGGAGCCGTCACCGGTGAGCTCGGTGCGCTCGGTGCGGATGCCGGTGACCTTCCCGTCGGCGCCGAGGATCTCGGCGGGCCGGTGCAGGAAGTGCAGGTGGATCCGCCGGGACGCGGTCAGTTCCGACTCCTCGCGCAGGGTCCAGTCGGTGAGGGTCTTGACGACCTGCTTGGTCTGGTTCGAGGACCGGATCGCCTCCTCCGAACCGTCGTCGAAGTCGAAGTCCTCCGGGTAGACCACGATGTCCACGTCCGGCACGTGGCCGAGTTCGCGCAGTTCCAGCGGGGTGAACTTCACCTGCGCGGGCCCGCGCCGCCCGAACACGTGCACGTCGGTGACCGGGCTCGCCCGCAGACCCTCGACGACGTTGTCCGGCACCTCGGTGGGCATCAGGTCCTCGACGTGCTTGGCCAGGATCCGGGCGACGTCGAGCGCCACGTTCCCGACGCCGAGCACGGCGACCTTCTCGGCTTCCAGCGGCCACGTCCGGGGCACGTCCGGGTGCCCGTCGTACCAGGACACGAAGTCCGCTGCGCCGTAACTGCCGTCCAGCTCGACACCCGGGATCGGCAGGTCCGCGTCCTTGATGGCCCCGGTGGAGAAGATGATCGCGTCGTAGTACTCGCGCAGCTCCGCGAGGTCGACGTCCGCTCCGAAGTCAACGTTGCCGATCAGGCGGATGTCCCCACGCTGCAGCACCTTGTACAGGGCCACGATGATGGCCTTGATCCTGGGGTGATCCGGGGCAACGCCGTAGCGCACCAGACCGAACGGAGCGGGCAACCGCTCGAACAGGTCGATGTCGACGTCGAGGTCGGTCTTGGAGAGGATGTCGGCCGCGTAGATCCCGGCGGGGCCGGCTCCCACGATGGCGACACGCAGCCTGGTGTTGCTGGGCACGGGTGAGACGCCTCTTTCAACGGATTGGGGGCTGCCACGCTCACGCGCGCAGCACAGACCCCTCCAGTGTAAGGCTCGCCTCACCCGTGCCCGGGGTGAGCCACGGACTGGGATAGGTTCGCCGTGTGCCGACCGCCCAGCCCACGCCGGAGGGCGTCGCGACCTCCGAGCACCGCCGCGGCCTGATCGCCGGGGCCTGCGGCTACTTCCTCTGGGGCGTGCTGCCGATCTACTTCAGCCTCCTCGCATCGGCGGGAGCGTTTGAGATCACGGCCCATCGGGTGGTCTGGTCGATGCTGCTGTGCCTGCTCCTGCTGGCGGCCCTGGGCCAGTGGCGCACCTTCACGACCCTGCTCCGGGACCCTCGCGTCGCCGGCCGGCTGACCCTCGCAGCGGTCCTGCTCGCCGTGAACTGGATCACCTTCCTGGTCGGGGTGCTCACCGACCGGGTGGTGGACGCAGCCCTGGGCTATTACGTGAACCCGATCATCACCGTGCTGCTGGCCGTTCTCGTGTTGCGCGAGCGACCACGTCCGGCCCAGTGGGCTGCCGTCGGCGTCGCCGGAGCCGGCGTGGTCGTGATCGCTGTCGGGCTGGGCTCCTTCCCCTGGATCGCGACCGTCCTGGCGCTGAGTTTCGCCGGCTACGGCCTGGTGAAGAAAACCGTCGGGGCGAAGGTTCCCGCGCTGCCTGGCCTCGGCGTCGAGACCCTCGCCCTCACGGCGCCCGCCCTCGGCTATCTGGTGTACCTGACGGTGACCGGGGCGAGTACTTTCGGGGCCGACGGCGGAGGTCGCGTCTCTCCTGCCGGGCACGTCGCGCTGTTGGTCGCCTCGGGCGTCGCGACGACGGTCCCGCTGCTCCTGTTCGCCGCCGCGGCCCGCCGGCTGCCGCTGGCGACGCTGGGTCTGCTGCAGTACATCACCCCGACGATGCAGTTCCTGACCGGGGTGCTGCTGTTCGGGGAGGAGATGGCCCCGAGCCGGTGGGCCGGGTTCGCGCTCGTCTGGGTCGCGCTGGTGATCCTCACCACGGACGGGTTACGGCTCGCCCGGAGCAACAACCCGCGGCCGCGCGCGCCCCGCTGACCCCGGCACCGGGCCGATGACCGCCTCGATCGCGGCGAGCTGCCGCGCCGGCGGGTCGTCGCCGGCCGTGATCACGAGCGGTCCCTCGTCGGGCGTCGGGGGCTCGAAGTGGTCGAAGTAGGTGGCCGCCAAGCGCTCCGGCAGGCGGAAGTCGTCGCCGTGACCCGTCGCGCGGCCGGCGACCCGCTGCAACGCGGTGGCCCGGTCCGTGGCCACGTGGATCGTCACCGGCTCCACGCCGAGCGGGCGCACCAGCGCCCGGTAGTCCGCTCGCATCCGGCGTGACCAGAACGAGAAGTCCAGGACCACGTCCTCGCCACCGGTCACCACGGTGACGAGGCGTTCGCGCAACTGCGCCTCGATCTCCCGGTGCACCTGCTCCGGCAACGGCATGGCGTGGAACCCGCGGTCCCAGGCGGTCTGGTCGAACGACAGCCGCACCAGACCACGTGCCTCGAGGGCCCGGGCCAGCGTCGACTTGCCGGAGCCGGCCGGGCCGCACATGAAGATGACCCGGCTCACCCGTGCGCCCTAGCGACGGCCGGGCCGGCGGGCGGTCCCGAGGCGAGCGATGAGGACCACCAGGGCCCCGAACGCGACGCCACCGATCAGCCACCACAGCGCGATCTGCCGGGTGGGTGCCATCGGGTCCTCGATGGGGCTGAGGTCGATCCCGGAGGTGGGCGCGGGTGCCGGCTCGGGCGCCGGGTGGATGGGTGAGGGCGGGCCGGGGGCCGAGCCGTCGTCGATGAACTCGATGGCGGCGACCGGCTGGACCAGGCCCCAACCGATCTGGTCATCGCGGCCGGCGGGCTGCGGCCGGGACGCCGTCACCATCAGCCGGTGCGCCCACTGCGCGGGCGTCTCGTCGGGGTGTGCCTGCGCGACGAGGGCGGCCGTGCCGGCGGCGTAGGCCGTGGCCCAGCTCGACGAGGGCAGCGCATCCCCGGGCGCCTGCACACAGTCACCGGCCCAGTGGAAGGCGGACGGGACCTGCTGGCCGGTGGTGACCACGTCCACCCACCCCCCGGCGAACGACGCTCCCGCCACCCAGGCCCCGTTCACGTCGACCGCGCTGACGCCGAGCACCCCCGGGTAGGCCGCCGGATACCGGGGCACGTCCTCGGACACCGAGCTCGTCTCCCGATTGCCCGCGCTCGCCACGACCAGGGCCCCGTTCGCTGTCGCCACCTCCACCGCCTCCTCCAGCGCTGGGATGTTCTCCGTGGTGCTCAATGAGACGTTGATGACATCGGCACCGTTCTCGGCCGCCCACCGGATCCCGGCGGCGATCCGGTCCGCGGTGAGCGACACCCCTTGTTCCTGGGCCTCCTCACTGGAGGCGTAGTAGACCCGGACCGGCAGGATCTCGGACTCGGGGGCCACGCCCACCAGCCCCGAGCCCTCGACCCCTCGGGCCGCGATGATGCTGGCAGCCACGGTGCCGTGCCCCTCGGCGTCGGTGGTCGCCGGGTCCGTGCCGACGACCAGGTTCACGCCGGGCAGCACCCCCTCCCGGAGGTGGACGTTGGCCACGTTGACGCCCGAGTCGACGACCGCCACGACCACGCCGGCGCCGGTGGCCAGTTCCCAGGCCTCACGCACCCCGAGTGCGTCGAACGCCGGCGGCGACGCGGCCACGAGCGCCGGCGAGTCGGTGGAACAGTTCTCACTGGAGCTGGTGGCGTACACGGGCGCGACCGGCGCAGCGATCAGCAGGGTCCCGCCCAGTGTCAGGCCGGCCGCGGCGGCGAGCCCACGGCGGAACCAGGAGGCGCTCACGACGGCCCGGCGGCGCTCATGCCCTCACTGGCGGCCTCCACGGTGAGCGTGGGACCGGCGGGGAAGAGCGCTGCCCAGAACTGGGAGATCCGCGGGATCTCAACCTCGCCGTAGCCGAGCAGCAGGATCACGTCGGTGCTGGTCACCGGGATCGGGTACATCCGGCCACGCTCGTCGATCAGGGCGTAGCCGCCCTGGGTCCCACCGCCGTCCAGCTGGATGAGCGCCCCCGCGCCGGGCGCGACGGTCACCTCGGCCCCGCCGTCCTCAGGCGCTGGCGCAGCCACGAGCGCGACATTGCTCGGAGCACCCGCCGCGGCCGGGTCGTCCTCGGCCACGAGCTGGGCGCACGGCTGCAGTTCCCCCTCCACCGCGGGCAACGGCTCCGTGGGCCAGTCCGCCGGCACAAGTCCGGCGGAGTCCTCGATCGGTACCTGCTGCACCTCGGAGTTGTCGAGGGTGACGACGTCGTCCGGGGTGAGCCCGGTGCCCATGTAGTACAGCTCGAGGGCCACCGCACTCAGTTCGACGAGGGCGCCGGCCTCGGTGAACACGTGCACGGCGCCGGTGTCGCCGCTGGCGCTGCGCAACCGCACGACGCTGCCCACCTCGAGCTCGCCGCCGATCTGAGCGGCCGGACCGGGTAGCGGATCGCCCGCCCCGGGCACACTCAGCCGCTCGATCGGGGTGCCCTCCGTGAACAGGTTGAGCCACCGGGCGGAGACCTCGTAGGCGCCGGTCGCGGAGAACCCGAGGAACAGGCTGAGCGCGGTGAGGTCCTCCTCGGCGACCAGGTACCGGAAGCCGCCACTGACGTAGTAGTAGGAGCCGTCGACGACGACGAGGGCGCCGCGCGGGTCCTCGACCTGCGCGTGCGCGGAGTCCAGGTCCACCCAGGTGCGCTCGACGTCCAGCGCGCACGCCCACCAGCCGACGTTGATGAGGGAGTCGGGCGTGGGCAGCGCATCGGGCGCGCCCTCGATGCCGACCATGACCGAGCTGCGCGGCAGCCCGGCGAGGTCGTCCTCGCTGGCCTGCACCACGAGCAGCTCCCCGTCCTCACCGGTGGCGAGCAGCTGGGCGCTGGTGATGTTGGCGACCGGGTAGAGGGTGCCCCCGCGGGCGACGTACCGGGCACCGGTGTCCACGACGACAAGCGAGCTGTCCTCCCAGCCGTCCGGGAGGCTGCCCGTGAAGAAGCCTGCGATCAGGGACCCGACCACGACCAGCACACTGAGCACGGCCCCGGCGACGACGCCGACGAGCGGCTTGGCCGGCTCGAGCTCGCGTCCACCCGGGGCGCCGCTGACGAACGCGGTGAGCAGCCGCCGTCGGCTGAAGTTCTGGGCAGCGATCAGTTCCTTCTTGGTGGCCACGCGATCACGCCAATCCGGAGGCGAGCGCGGCCAGCGGCAGCAGCGCGGCCAGGCAACCGAGCTCGGCACCATCGGCGAGCCGGCCGAGCCACAGGCGCGGCTTCGGCGAGATCAGCGTCAGACCGACCACCGCCGCGGCGACCACCCCGACCGCCACGGTCAGGCCGGTGCGCCACTCGGCGTGCAGCACGGCGGCCGACACCCCGGTGATGACCACTCCGACGATAGCGATCGTCATGACCGCGACGATGTCCGACCGGGAGTAGGTCTCCCGGACGCTCAGGATCATGCCGCCGAACGCCACGACCATGAGCAGGGTTCCGAGCAGACCCGTGCCCACCACCACCGGCGCCGCGATCAGCATCACCACACCGACGGCGATCCGCAGGCCGACCTGGTACCGGTGGCCACGCGCGTACTCGCGGGAGACCTGGGCCCTGTCGATCTCGCCGGGGTCGGCCAGGATCTCGGAGTCGTCGCGTGCGCTCACGATCTGCAGTGGGGTGGTCGCCAGCGCCACCCAGGGCACCCCGATCCCGGCGACCCCAGCCACCGCGACGGCGACGGCGAACGCCGTGCCCGGCGTCGTGTCGAAGAACCACATGACGGTGCCCGCCACGCCGATCACGGCTCCGACGGCGACCGGGACGATCGAGTACTCACGTCGCTCGCGCAGGGCGATCAGGCCGAGCAGGCCGGCGACGAGCGCGCCGCCGCCGGCGCCCGCAGCACCCGCGCCCCAGGGGTCGGTCGAGCCGAGGGCGCTGAAGCCCGCGAGCGCGCCGTAGACCGCTGCGACCTGGACCAGTGCGACGGGCGCCGCGGGCGGGCCGCCGACCCGTTCCACGACGAGGGCGCTGACCAGCAGCAGCACCGCGGCCAGGGCCGCCGTCACCGGGACGAAGACGGTGCTGGCGCCCGAGCCGGGGCCGGCGCCGAAGAGCAGGATCGCGCCGGTGACGAGCAGCGCGACGGCCGCGAGGACCGCCGTCGTGGCCGCGTCCTTCGGCGTCCACGGCTTGTCGTCACTCTCCACGACATCCGCGACCGCCTCGACGAGGTCGTCGTAGACGCGATGCTCGTCGATGTCCGCGCCGGAGGTCAGGGTGAGCACGTCACCGTCCTGGACACCCTGGGCCTGCAGGCTCCGGGCGCCCTCCAGCGCCCCACCCTGCTGCCGCACCAGGCGATATCCGCCGAACACGGTCGCGGCGTCGAGGAGGTTCAGGTTGCGGGCGAGCCCGGGCACGAGCTCGGCGACCGGGACGCCCCCGGGCGCTGCGAGGTCGAGACGACGATCGCCGGCGACCACTGAGACGCGCAGGAGTTGGCCGAGCGCGCGCTCGTCGCTGGAAAGTTCGGTCATCGATATCCCTCTACCTACTGGTGGCCCGGTTCAGCATAGCCACGACCGAAGCGGCTCCGGCCGCACCGCCGGCGGTTCATGGGGCACCTGCGCGGGGACCTCTCCCCATCGACGCACCCCGTGGCGTTTCGTAAGGTGAAGTCATTCACCGGGGGTATTCGGTGATGGACTGCCAACCGGCGGTTCACACACACGGGCCGAGGGGCCCATGAACTTGGAGGTGACTGTGGGACAGGAAGTCTCCGCAGCAGACGGTGCACTGGCGCGCGGCGCGAGGATCGTCGCCGAATCGAAGATCACGCTGAACGGTGAGCTCTCCTCGCTCGAGGGTCGCCTCTCCGGCATCGGCGCCCAGTGGCAGGGTCAGGCCGCCACCGCGTTCGCTTCGCTCATGGAGCGCTGGCGCACGGACGCCCGCAAGATCATCAGCAGCCTCGACACGTTCGAGCAGAACCTGCAGTCGTCGCAGAGCAGCTACACCGCCTCCGACGAGCAGGCCAGCTCGGCCATGTCCCGCCTCCAGGGCCGTCTCGGCTGACGCTCTCTCACTAGGAACTGAGGAACAGATATGACGTTCAAGGCCAATTTCGAGGGCATCGCCACCGCAGGCGCCGACATCGTCGGCGGCGCGAACAAGCTCGAGCAGCAGCTCGCCGACATGGACTCACAGCTCCAGCCGCTCCGCGCGGACTGGACCGGTGCGGCCGCCGAGTCGTACCAGACGGCGAAGTCCCAGTGGACCACCGCGATCACGGACATGAAGGCGCTGCTGACCGAGATCGGTACCGCCGTGGGTCAGGGCGGGCAGGACTACCAGTCCACCGAGAACCAGAACGCCGCTCGCTTCCAGTGAGCCGACGCCACGCTTGACGGTCGCGCCGAAGCCCCGACAGGCTTCGGCGTGCGCCGCCCTTCTTGGCGACACGCCGACAGAACCACCGATCACGACACAGAGAGACGATCACCGTCATGGGACAGACCGAGATCACCCCTGAGGTCCTCACACACCGGCTCGGGCAGTTGGAGACGCTCGTGGACGAGGTGAGCAAACTTCGACCGGACGTCGTCGAGATCCGCAACCGACAGGACACGCAGACCTGGTCCGCGGTCCAGTCGCCGAGCTCGTACTCGACCAAGCTGCGCCAGACGCTCACCACCATGGAGACCAACCTGGACACGTCGGTCGCGACCATGGTGACGATGCACGAGGAACTCACCGCCTACGCCAAGGACATGAAGGACCTCGACGAGAACGTCACCGCGCGGCTGCAGGCCATCAAGACTGCGCTCGACGCGGCCTGATGAAGCTGAGCGGAACCCGCGCGGCGCTGGCCTCCACCGCGACGGCAGTGCTCCTGGTCGGTCTCGCTGCACCTTCGGCGTCGGCGGACTGGGACACGAGCCTCGGTGGCCTCTGGTACTACAGCGAGACCGGCGTGGCGCAGGCGCACCAGACCGCGACCGGCGCGGGCGTGACGATCGCGCTGCTCGACAGCCCGGTGAACCTCGACGTCCCCACGCTGGCCGGCGCGGACATCCGCACCCAGCCGGACTACGTGTGCCCCGACGAGGGCACGGCGTTCCCGGGCACGAGCTCCGGGGAGGAGGCCGAGCACGGCACCGCGATGGCGGAGCTTCTGGTCGGCAACGGCGCGGAGGTGGGCGGGTTCCCGAGCTCGCAGGGGGTCGCCCCCGATGCCACGATCCTCAGTTACGTGACGGTCATCAACGACCGGGGCTGCACCGGCCGGGTCGATGAGTCCATCCGGGCCGCCGTGGCAGCCGGGGCCGACATCATCAGCATGTCGTTCAGCGGTGCATTCACCGAAGACAACGGCGAGGCGATCGCCGAGGCGCTCCGCGCCGGTGTGGTGATCGTGAACGCGATGCCGAACGACCCGCCGAGCGAACTCGGCTGGCCGGCGACGGCGAACGGGATCGTGACCGTCGAGGCCCATGACATCAACTCCGAGATCCTGGAGAACCCGGTGGTGAGCCCGCTGCTCACCGTGGTCTCCCCTGGGACCGAGATCGTCCGCACCGGGTGGGAGGGCGGCGCCTGGAACGCCCAGTGGCTCTCGTCGGGGACCTCGGAGGCCACCGCGTTCACGTCGGGCGCCCTGGCCCTGGTCAAGTCCGCCTATCCGGAGGCGACGGGCAACCAGCTCATCCAGTCGCTGATCCGGACCACCGGCGGCACCGCGCATGAGCCTGCCCGCAGCGACGACACCGGCTTCGGCTTGATCTCGGTGCCGGCCCTGATGGCGACGGATCCGACCACGTTCGAGGACGTGAACCCGCTGATCCGCGACGATCCGGACGCGGTGCCCAGTGCCGCGCAGATCGACGGCACCGGCGAGAACCCCACCGACCCGGAACCGGGCGCCACGGCGGAGGGCAGCGACACCGACGGGCCGTCCAGCCTGGTCCCGGTCATCGTCGGCGTCGCCGGGGTGCTGGTACTCCTCCTGATCGTCGGCCTGATCATCGGTGCCACGCGGGGGAAGCGAAAGAACCAGCCCATCCCGGGGCCGCCCGGTCAGCAGCCGTACCCGCCACCGGGCCAACAGCCCTACCCGCCGCCTGGCCAGCAGGCCGGGCCAGCACAGACACCACCACGACAGCCACCACCGACCCAGCATGGAGGAATGTGACATGGGTGCGAACACCGACAATCTGGAACAGATCAGTCAGATTCCTGCGGAGAAGCTCACCACCGCCAGGACCGACCTGGAAACGCTTGGGACACACTCCACCTCGCTGACCGAGGCGTCCCAGAGCGTGCAGAACATCGGCGCCGACAGCGGCACCGAGGGCGAGACCGGCATGGCGGCATGGACCCAGATGATCTCGCTGGCGTCCAACCTGAACCAGACCGCGTCCGACCTCACCACCGCCAAGTCCAGCACCTCCTACGCGCTCGACGCGATCGACGCCGCCCGCGAGGCCTACAACAACCTCCCACCGGAGGAGCTGAACTGGTGGCAGAAGCGGGCCATCGAGGCCGCAGCGGCCACCGGCGGCATGATCGTGCTCGGTGGGCTGGGTGCCGTGACGGCGGCCACCGCGACGCACCACTGGCTGGAGGGCTGGGACGAGGCCCGCGAGGAAGCCGCCACCCAGGCGATGACGAACCTCGACACCTCCCTGAACAGCACCTACCTGGCCAGCAACGACCAGGAGGAGTTCAACCCCGGTGAACGGCGGACGTCGACCCCGCAAGTCCCGCCCGGTACACACACTCCGCCGTCCACGACGAACCCGACGGCGGTCCCGGGCGGTCCGTCCGGGCCTGGCAATGTGCCCGGACCGGGCGGGCCCGGTGGTCCCGGAGACATCCCCGGCGGTCCCGGAGACATCCCCGGCGGCCCCGACTACCCCGGCGGTCCCGGCGGCCCCGGCGGGCCCGACTACCCCGGCGGCCCCGGTGGGCCTGGCGGCCCCGACTACCCCGGCGGGCCCGACTACCCCGGCGGCCCCGGCGGCCCCGACTACCCCGGTGGGCCCGGCGGACCGGACGATCCGGGCTGGAACCCTGACGACCCCGGCTGGAACCCCGGCGACGATGACACGTCCGCCGACGGCGGCCTCGGCGGCGGCCTCGGGCCGGGCGCCATCGGCGGTCCCGGCGGCGGCATCGGTGGGGGCCTCGGGCCCGGCGCGATCGGCGGTCCCGGCGGTGGCGTCGGCGGCGGTGTCGGTGGTGGCCTCGGTGTCGGTGGTGCGCTCGGTGCCGGTGCGGCCGGCGCGGCCGGCCGTCTCGCCGGTGGCGCGGGCGGTGCCGGCGGCATCGGCGGCGTGCCGCTGGGCGGTGGCGCGGGCGGAGCCGGCGGTCGTAGCGGCCGCGGCGCAGGCGGAGCCGGCGGTCGCGGCGCCCCCGGTGGCCGCTCGGGAACCAACGTCGGCGGCGGAGCTGGTGGCCGTGGCGGAGCCGGCGCCGGCATGATGGGCGGCGCCGGAGCCGGCGGCGGCAAGGACAAGAAGCGCAAGAACGGCCAGGGGCTCGGCCTCGTCGCCGAGGAGCTCGAGGACGAAGGCGTCACGCCCGACCTCGGCGCCGCGGCGAACGCCGGCTCCCGGGATGCCCAGCTCCCGGAGCTGCCTCCGGAGGAGGACTTCGACCCCAAGTGGTGAGCCGCCGAGGCGATCAGCGCGGCTGAGCGCCTCCGACCACACCGAACGCCCCGACGACCACTGGTCGTCGGGGCGTTCGGCTGTCGTCGGGGGCCCCGCCTCCGCGAAGGCTGCCTATGCGGCCAGGAGTGATGCGGCACCCGTCGCGCGGATCCCGGTGTCCGTCCCGAGGGGTGTCGGTACCCGACACGCCCTCCGCTGCGGCTGCTGCCGTCGCGGAGGCGTCACCCTGCTCCCCCACGGGTTCGGCGGCACGGCGACGCCACGCCGATCATCGGCGCCGACGGGTGGGCGGGGGGTCCCGGAAACCGGCCGATCGGAACCGGCCTGTCGCTGGTGGCTCAGCTCTCCCAGCGGGCGACGGTGATGACGCGCTCACCGAGCTCGATCGATCCGTCCTCCGGGACCATGACCCGCTTGCCGGGGAACGCCCGCGTCTGGGTGCCGTCAGCGGCCACGACCAACGTGCCGTTCGCCGAGCCGCGGTCCTCCACCCACAGCTCGCCGTCCTCGATCCCGATCCGGGCGTGGGTTCGGGAGAGCGAGCGGCCCGGGTCATCGATGGCGACGAGGTGGTCGTACCGCTCCCCCGCCGGCGCCTGCGGACGGCGCCCGAGCAGGCCGGGCCCCGTCACGGTGACGGTCGCGCCGTCGTCCATGGTGAGGACGTACACCGCGGACGGCGCACCGCCACGCCGCTCGGGACCCCCACCGGGTGCGGGTGCGTCGGTGAGGCCCGGGACTCGGGCCGGCTCGACGGCGCGCGGATAGAACGTGTGCTCCGGCAGTTGCGCGGACGCCGCGGCTGCCGCGCCCGGCTGGCCGGGAGCCTCCGGCGCCGCCGCCTCGGCGACCCGGCGGGCCCGACGGCTCTCGGGCTCCGGCTGGGCCGGCCGGCCCTGCGCGGGTGCGTACCCGGCGCCCGCCGCTGCTCCCCCGGCCGGGCTCCGCTGCTCCGAACCGGCGGGCCGACCGTACTGCTGGGGTGGCGCCTGGCCGTGCTGCGGCGCCTGACCGTGCTGCGGCGCCTGGCCGTGCTGAGCCCCGTGCCCCTGCTGAGTGGGCTGGCCCTGCTGCGGCGCCCGGCCCTGCGGCGTCGGCCGCTGCGGAGGTTGGCCGTGCGGGGCACCGGGCCCCGCCTGTGGGCGAGGGGCGCCCTGCTGCGCCTGCTGCCCGTACTGCGGCGGCGCGGCCGCCCATGGGGCCCCCGACGCCGATCCGCCCTGGGCCATTGGTCGCGGCGGCTGCGACGACGGCACCGACGGGCCACCGGCCGACGGCCCGTGCCCGGCCGACGGCCCTGCCTGGACCGGCGGACCTGCCTGGGCGGGCACCGGTCCCCGTGGCCGTTCCCACGGTGCCACCGGGGCGGGGCCGGGCGCCGCGGGCGGAGCCTGCTGGTGTGGTGCCGCAAGGGGGCCGGCGCCCAGCGTGCCCTGGGCGGACGCCGCGGCGCTGCCGGGGGCGTACCCGGCGGGAGTGGCAGTCGGGGCGCCCTGCGCGGCCCACGCCGGCACACCGGTCGGCGCCGCGCCCTGGGCGCCGCCATCGCGGCCGCCGGCCATCCCGCCCGGCAATGCCTGCGTCGAGGGCATCGGCGCGAGCCCTGGCACCGGGGCCGGCTTGCCGACCGCGTCGGGACGCAGGTCCAGGACGGCGGTGCGGGCGACCCGGTCGTGCAGCGCCTGGCCGCGACCGGACCGGTCCGCGGCGGCGGTCGCGATCAGCACGAACTGACCCACGAACGCCACCAGGTGTGCGACCCCGAGCAGGGCGGCCCGGATCAGTTCCCGGCCCAGTCCGGGCGCGTACGGGCCGTCGGACCGCGCGGCCCTGATCCCGAGGAGACTCTTGCCCAGCGTGCGCCCGGTCCGCGCCTCCCAGAGCACCAGGGCACCGATCGCCTCGGCTCCGACGATGCCGCCGAGCACGAGGCTGCGGGTGGGCAGGTAGACGGCCGCGACGAGCGCGGCGACGGCAGCCAGGTCCACCGCGTACGCGGCGAGGCGTCGGAGCACCCCGGACGCCACCCGCCGGCCGGATGGTTCGCGTGCCGGATCCGGCGCGGACCCGCCAGCGCCGTTCTGGACCGCCCAGGTCGGGCGTTCGGTTACCTCGACCGACATCAACGTCCCCTCAATCCGCTTGCCTGCCCGCGGCAGTCTATCCGGCGGCCACGGTCTGAAGACCTTCGATGACCCCGGCGGCGAGCAGCGCCGCAGGCATCACGAAGATGATCGCGATCCCTTCGACGATGTCACCGGCACGCGACCACTTCACCGAGCGCCAGCCGGTCACGATGGCCATGGTCAGCAACGCGATGCCGAGGCCCCCGCCGATCCCGACCAGGGACCACAGGCCCGCGTCCGGTGTCACCCGGGCCGCGAGCGCGATCTCGATGAGCAGCACCAGCAGCGCGAACCGTGGGGCGGACTTCTCGATGACACCACGGTAGGAGCGGGGACCGAGGCCGAGCGTGATCACCAGGAACGCGAACAGCGCGAGCGTGGCCCAACCGGTGATGGTGCCCGGTTCGTACGCCGCAAGCACGGGCGGCGCCATGACCATCACGAGTGCACTCGCCACCGCGAGCCCGGCTGCCTTGCGACGTTCCGCGTACCGCACCGTGCGCTCGACCTGCAGCCACTGCACCCGCCCCGGTGGCCGCGGTGCCCGCCCGCGCACCGACGCGGCGGTGCGGGCCACGAAGGACAGATCCAGCAACTGCTCGTCGGGGACGGCGATCGACGCGCTCGGCATGGCGCGCAGCATCAGGGGCACCACGCCGAGGATCAGGGCGGGGGCCACGTGCACGGGCAGGTCGAGGATGAGGGCCAGCCCGAACAGCACGGCGAGCACCACCCAGGCCATCGTGAGCACCGACGCCACGGACGTAGATGGGTCCTGGTGGTAGGTGCTCACCGCAAGCCTGAGCGCGGCCATCGAGGCACCTGCCACCAGGCCGATCACGACGGCCAGCCGTAGCACCGCGAACGCGTCCGGTGGCGCGAGCAGGAAGCCGGCCGTGAACGCGAGGATCGGGCCGAGGATCGTCTCGTCGACCAGGTGTGAGCCGGCCACCGTGGTCCCACCCTGATCTCCGCTGCGGCGTACCGCGAGCGCCACTGCACCGGCTCCGAGCAGTGCGGCGACGGCGTACCGGAACGGGTCGGTGAGCACACCGGCGCCCGATCCGACGGAGATGGAGTGGGTCACGACCAGGACGGCGCACGCCGCGGTGACCGCGATGCACGCCAGCCAGCCCGCGCTGCCGGCGGGCGTGCGCCGCCGCATCGCCTGCTTCCTCTTCCGGGTGGGCCCGTCGGGCCCGTCGGTGGACCCGGCGGCATCGCCGGTCACCAACCAGAGCACGCTGCCGTTGCCGAGATGTCGCCCGATGGCGTGGTCGGGATCGAGGACGGCGCCCGAGGAGGACACCGCCAGCACCCGGTCCGGGTCCGCACCCCGCGCGCGCAGCACCTCACCGACGAGCGCGTCCGGTGAGACGGAGATGTCCGCCCGTTCGTCGCCGTCGACGACCGCGAGGAAGAGGCGAGCCGGTGCGGTGGTGCTCACTGTCCCCCCGGTGCGCTCCGATCGGTGGGCCTGGTGGCAGGGTCCACCGGTGCCTGCTGACTCCCGCCATAGTAGCCACCTCGCTCCATCGGTTCGCCCGCCGACCACCCTTCCGACGTCCCGGAATGGGCTGATGTGCCCATCGGGGCGCCGGGTGTCCCCGGGTCCCGCCCGCCGCGCTCCGGGATCGGCCCAGTAGGCTGGACCGGCCACCAGCACCCGAGGAGTCATGCATGTCCGCAGGCCCGGCCTCACGCCTTGCGCCGCCGAAGGTTCCCACCGGTCAACTGCCGCTGCAGCCACCACCGGAGCTGATCAAGCCGGAGGGCGCCAGCAACACCCTCACCACCGCCCTGCCGATGCTGGGGTCGATGGGGTCCATCGCGGTCCTGACCTTCAGCCAGGGCGGCCCGAGCGGCCGAACCTTCCTCATGGGTGGGATGTTCCTGTTCATGGCGCTCTCCATGGTCGGAATGAACATCTGGCGCCAGAAGTCCCAACACACCGCGGACGTGGTCTCGGCCCGGCGTGAGTACCTGGCCTACCTGTCCGAGATGCGCACCACGGTCCGCGGGGCTGCGAAGCGTCAGCGGCACCACACCCAGTGGCTCATGCCGGACCCGGCGGCGCTGCCGGTGGTGGCCGAGGAGGGCGCCCGGGTCTGGGAGCGGCTGGGCGGCGAGCAGAATCTGCTGCGCACCCGGATCGGACGGTCCACGCAACCCCTGTCCTTGACCCTCGAGCCGCCGCAGACGTCCCCGCTGGCCCAGCTCGACCCGGTCTCCGCGTCCGCCGCGCACCGGTTCCTGGTCACCCACGCGAACCAGCCCTCGCTCCCCCTCGGCGTCGACATCCGCACGGTCGCCCGGGTGGAGCTCGCGGGATCGGCCGAGCCGTCCCAGTCCCTGGCCCGAGCCATGATCAGCCACCTGGCCACATTCGTGGCCCCCGAACTGCTCCAGATCGCCGTGGTGGCCGCACCGGACGCACTGCCGCAGTGGGAATGGGTGAAGTGGCTGCCCCATGCCCACTCCACCCACGAACGGGACGCCGTCGGGCCGGCCCGGATGATCGGCGAGACCTACGCCGACATCGAGGCCCTGCTCCCGAAGGGCATCCACGAGCGCGGCCGGTTCCAGCGCAACGGCGAGTTCGACGGGCCGCACGTGCTGGTCGTGGTCGACGGCGGGCACATCCCCGGCGGCAACCCGCTGGTCAGCCCCGAAGGTGTCATGGGCGTCACCGTCCTGGACCTCCCGGAGACCTGGGAGGAGTTGTCCAGCCGCAACACGATGCGGGTCCAGCTGTACGCCACGATCCGTGCCGGCGCCGAGGCCGGCCTGACCCCGATGCAGGTGCTCCAGCGCGGATTCCCGCCTCAGCGCGGCATGGCCGACCAGATGAGCATCGCGGAGGCGGAGGCCACCGCGCGCCGGCTGGCACCGCTGCTCGTGGAGGGATCCGACGAGGGTGGTGCCCCGAAGGCGACGGTCTCGGCGGAGCTGACCGACCTGCTCGGCCTGCCGGACGTGCGCGACTTCGACCCTGCCGTCGCCTGGGCGCCGCGCCTGCCCCGGGACCGGCTCCGGGTACCGATCGGACTGACCTCGCAGGGCCAGCCGCTCGCGCTGGACATCAAGGAGTCCGCGCAGCAGGGCATGGGCCCGCACGGCCTGCTGATCGGTGCGACCGGGTCCGGCAAGTCCGAGGTGCTTCGCACCCTCGTGCTCGCCATGGCGCTGACGCACTCCTCCGAGGACCTGAACTTCGTGCTGGTCGACTTCAAGGGTGGTGCCACGTTCGCCGGGATGGCGGACATGCCGCACGTCTCGGCGATCATCACGAACCTGGGCGAGGAACTGACCCTGGTGGACCGCATGCAGGACGCCCTCAAGGGCGAGATGGTGCGTCGCCAGGAGCTGCTCCGGGCCAGTGGGAACTTCGCCAACGTGGCCGACTACGAGAAGGCCCGCAAGGGTGGTCGCAGCGACCTCGCGCCGCTGCCCGCGCTGCTCATCGTCGCGGACGAGTTCTCCGAGCTCCTCTCGGCCAAGCCCGAGTTCGCCGACCTGTTCGTCGCGATCGGGCGGCTGGGGCGCTCGCTCCAGATCCACATGCTGTTGTCCACCCAGCGGCTCGAGGAGGGCAAGCTGCGCGGCCTGGAGTCCCACCTGAGCTACCGGGTCGGCCTGAAGACATTCTCCGGTGCGGACTCCCGGGCGGTCATCGGCGTGCCGGATGCGTTCGAGCTCCCGGGCGGCGGTGGTCACGGGTTCCTGAAGTCGGACGCGTCCACGCTCATCCAGTTCCGCGCGGCGTACGTCTCGGCTCCGCCGAAGGCCCGACGGCGATCCGTGGGCGGCCCGTCCGGGTCCGTCGCCGAGGCGAGGATCGAGGCGTTCACGGCCGCCCCGGTGCTCTCCCTCGACAGCGACGACGAACCGGATCTCGCACCGTCGACCAACGAGCCCGAGGAGAAGCGGGTCACCTTCGACATCGCCGTCGACCGGATGAGGGGCAAGGGTCCGGCGGCCCACCAGGTGTGGTTGCCGCCGTTGGAGGTGCCGTTCACCTACGACCAGATGATGCCGGACCTGGCCGCCGACCCGGCGCTCGGCCTGATCTCCGCGGCCTGGCGGGGCGCGAGCGCGCTCACGTTCCCGCTGGGCATCGTCGACCGACCGCTGGAACAGCGCCGCGACACCCTGCGTCTGAGCCTGTCCGGCGCCGGCGGGCACATGGCGATCGTCGGCGGACCGCGGTCCGGCAAGTCGACCGTGGCCCGGTCTGTGGTGACCGGCCTGTCCCTGACGCAGAGCCCGCTCGAGGTGCAGTTCTACGTGATGGACTTCGGCGGCGGCACGTTCTCGCCGATGGCCTCCCTGGCACACGTGGCCGGGGTCGCGACCCGCAGCGAACCCGATGTGGTGCGGCGGATCCTCGCCGAACTCGAGGGCATCGTGAACGCCCGCGAGGTGTACTTCCGCGAGCAGGGCATCGACTCCATCGAGACCTACCGGCAGCGCCGCCTCGAGGGCCGCGCGGACGACGGCTACGGGGACGTGTTCCTGATCGTCGACGGCTGGTCGACCCTGCGCGCCGAGTTCGACGGCATGGAGATGGAGATCCAGGCGCTCGCCGGGCGCGGCCTGACGTTCGGGATGCACCTGATCGCCACGACGAACCGCTGGATCGACTTCCGCACCCAGGTCAAGGACGTCTTCGGCACCAAGCTGGAGCTACGGCTCGGCGACCCGATGGACTCCGACATCGACCGTAAGGTCGCCGCGAACGTGCCCAAGGACCGGCCCGGACGCGGCCTCGTCGTCTCCCGACACCACGTGCTCACGTCCCTGCCCCGGATCGACGGCGACGGCTCGGCGAACACCCTCGGCAGCGGCGTGGAGCACCTGATCGAGACCGTCAACGCGGCCTGGACCGGACCACCGCCCCCGAAGCTGCGTCTGCTGCCGGAGCTGATCACCCTCGAGGAGGTCCGCGACCTGGCGGCTGGCACGCCCGTCGCCGACCAGATCCTGCTCGGCATCAACGAGTCCGCGCTGGGTCCGGTGGGCCTCAACCCCCGCCAGGACGCGCACTTCTACGCGTTCGGTGACTCCGGCTCCGGCAAGTCCGGGCTGCTGCGCGGGATCGCCCGCGAGGTGCAGCGCCTGTACACACCGAAGCAGGCCCAGATCTTCGTGGTCGACTACCGCCGGTCCCTGCTGGCCGAGATCCCCGAGGAGTACCTGGCCGGCTACTTCACGACCGCCGACCAGGCTGCCGGCGAGATCGCGGGCATCGCCGAGTACCTGCGCAGCCGGCTACCCGGACCCGACGTGACCCCGCAGCAGCTGCGGGCTCGGTCCTGGTGGAGCGGCGCCGAGGTGTTCGTGCTGGTCGACGACTACGACCTGGTCGCCACGTCCACCGGGAACCCGATCAGCCCGCTGATCCCGTTGCTCGCCCAGGCGGGCGACGTCGGGTTGCACCTGAACATCACCCGGCGCACCGGCGGGGCCGGCCGGGCCATGTACGAGCCCGTGCTGCAGGCGCTGCGGGACCTGGCCGCGCCGGGCCTGGTGCTGTCCGGCAGCAAGGACGAGGGTGCCCTCGTCGGAACCGCGAAGCCGAGCCCGAGCGAGCCCGGGCGTGGTCAGTTCGTCAGCCGCGAGCACGGCCTGCAGGTTGTGCAGCTGGCCGACTCCCCGTCGACCACCTGAGCGCGCCCCACCGACCCTGATGAGGCCGACCACCTGAGCGCGCCGGGTGATCGACCCCGTACCAGCAGTGCCGAAATCGCACATCGGTGTGTGCTACCTCAGGGTCGGGAGGTGCGAGCTCAGCGCAGCGTCGGGCCAAACGCGGGGCACGAGGGGCGCGGGCGCAGGCACGGGCCGCGTCGGGCCCAGGCAGCCGTCACGTCGGGCCCAGGCACAGAGCCGCGTCGGGCCCAGGCACAGAGCCGCGTCGGGCTCAGGCGAGGCGGTCGACCAGGAGGCCGGCGAACGCCTGGAGCGCGGACCTGGCCTTGGACTCGGGCAGCGGATCGAGCTCGGCGACGGCGTCGGCGGACCAGGTCCGGGCAAGCGCGCGGGCCTCCGTGACCACGTCGTGTGCGCGCAGGCGCGCCAGCACGTCGGCGAGGACCTCGTCGGAGCCGAGGTCGCCGTCGAGATCGGCGAGCAGGCGCCGTCCCTCCGGGTCGAGCGTGCCCGCCGCGGCACGCGCCCGGAGCAGCAGCACCGGCATTGTGGGCACCCCCTCGCGCAGGTCCGTGCCTGGGGCCTTACCGGTGGTCTCGGCATCGGAGGCGAGGTCGATGACGTCGTCCGCGAGCTGGAAGGCGACCCCGACCTTCTCGGCGTAGGCGACGGTGGCCGCGCGGACGTCGTCGCCCGCCCCGGCGAAGAGGGTCCCGTAGTGCGCGGCGGCGGCGATCAGCGATCCGGTCTTGTCCGCGAGCACGCTGATGTAGTGGGCCACCGGGTCCTCGTCCGGTGCGGGGCCGAGGGTCTCGTGCAGCTGACCGAGGACCAGCCGTTCGAAGGCGTCCGCCTGGATCCGCACGGCCACCGGTCCGAGCTCGGAGACCAGCTGGGAGGCTCGCGCGAACAGTAGGTCCCCGGTGAGGATGGCGACCGAGTTGCCCCACACCTCGTGGGCGCTCGGGGCGCCGCGGCGCAGCGGGGCGGAATCCATCACGTCGTCGTGGTAGAGCGTGGCCAGATGCGTCAGCTCGGTGGCGACGGCGGCCTGCCGGACCGCGTCGTCCACGCCGGACCCGAACTGCGAGGTGAGCAGCACCAGGACCGGCCGCAGCCGCTTGCCACCGGCTGCGAGCAGGTGGTTCGCGGGTGCGGAGACCAAGGCGTCCGCGGTGCGGGCGGCCGCCACCAGGCGTCGCTCGATCTCGTCGAGCTCGCTTGCGATCTGGGTCTCCAGCTCGGGGTCACCGAGCGGGAGCATCGAAGAGGTCACAGCATGAACTTAGTGGCATTCGCCGCAAGGTCGAGAATCGGGCCGGGCACCACACCCAGCACAACGGTGCCGATCGCGCACACCACGACGGCCACGGCGGTCAGGCCCTCGGTGCGGACCACGGTGGTGCCGGGGTCGGCGTCGGTGCCGGTGGGCTCGGTGAAGAACATGAGCACGATGACCCGCACGTAGAAGAACGCCGCGGCCGCGCTGGCGAGCACGGCGACCACCACGAGCGGCCAGGCGCCACCCTCGATGGCCGCGCCGAAGACCGCGAACTTCCCGATGAAGCCACCCGTCAGCGGGATACCGGCGAACGAGATGAGGAACAGCGTGAAACTCACCGCCAGCACCGGGTGGCGCCGGCCCAGACCGGCCCACTGGGACAGGTGCAGAGCCTCGCCCGTGACGTTGCCGTCGGCGTCCCGCTCCCGCACCAGCGTGAGCAGGCCGAACGCACCGACCGTGGCCAGGCCGTAGGCGAGCAGGTAGAACAGGACCGAGGAGATCCCGCTCGGCACCAGCGCGATGACGCCGAGAAGCACGAACCCGGCGTGTGCCACCGAGGAGTACGCGAGCATCCGCTTCATGTCCGTCTGCACCACCGCGAGCACGGTGCCGACGACCATGGTGATGATCGCGACGATCCAGAGCACCACGGTCAGGTCCCATTGCAGCCCTGGGGCGACCACGTAGAAGAACCGCAGCAGCGCGGCGAATGCGGCGATCTTCGTGCAGGCGGCCATGAAGCCGGTGACCGGGG
The DNA here is from genome assembly GCF_019947135.1 of Occultella gossypii. GTDB lineage: Bacteria > Actinomycetota > Actinomycetes > Actinomycetales > Beutenbergiaceae > Occultella > Occultella gossypii. Next base: position 48,484 of record NZ_JAGSHT010000017.1, read on the forward strand.
TGGGGGCGCCCTGGTAGACGTCCGGCACCCAGGAGTGGAACGGCACGGCGCCCACCTTGAACAGCAGCCCGACGATCACCAGCAGCACGCCGGCGAGCAGCATGCCGTCCATGCCGGAGGTGGCCGGAACCGCGGTGGCGACCGCGTCGAACCGCACCGAACCGGAGTACCCGTACAGCAGCGCCAGACCCATCAGGAAGAACGCCGAGGAGAACGCGCCGAGCAGGAAGTACTTCAGCGACGCCTCCTGCGAGAGGAGCCGACGGCGGCGGGCCAGTCCGGCGAGCAGGTACAGCGGGAGGGAGAGCACCTCGAGCGCGATGAACAGGGTGAGCAGGTCCGCGGCGGCCGGGAACACGAGCATGCCGCCGATGGCGAACATGGTCAGCGGGAAGACCTCGGTCTGTACCAGGCCGGCCCTGCGGGCCTCCGCCTCGTAGGCCGAGCCGGGGATCGCGGCCCCCGATGGCGCGAACGCGTCCTCACCGGAGGACCGGTCCGCGATCACGAGCAGACCCACGAACGCGCACACGAGCAGGATCGCCTGGGCGAGCAGCGCCGGAGCGTCCTCCCGGAGTGCGCCGGCGACCAACGCCGTCGGGCCGTCCGCCTGGACGACCACCCAGCGCCACGCCACGGCCACCAGGGCGCCACCCACACCCACCACGGCGAGCACGACCTGGGTGGCGCGCCGGACCCGGGCCGGGACGAACGCCTCGACGAGCACCCCGATCACGGCGATGCCGAGCACGATCAGGACCGGGCTCAGGGCGGCCCAGTCGATCTCGGGCGGGACGAACTGGTTCATGAGGCGCTCCCAAGGATCGCGGCGAACTGGTCAGCGACTCCGGAGAGGAGTTCCAGCACGGGGGCCGGGTAGAGACCGAGGAAGAGGACGGCGAGGGCGAGTGGGACCACGGCCCACTTCTCCCGCCCGGTCAGGTCCTTCAGACCTGCGCGCTCCGGTACGTCGAGGGCCGCACCGGCCAGCTCGACCGGTGCCCCCGCCTCGGGCACCGGGCCGGTGAACACCCGCTGGTAGGCAAGGAGGATGTACAGGGCGGAGAGCACCACGCCGATCACGGCGAACGCGCCGTACGCCCAGTGCGCCTCGAAGCTGCCGAGGAGCACGAGGTACTCCGGCACGAAGCCGCTCAGGCCCGGCAGTGCGAGCGAGGCGAGGCCGGCGAAGAGCCAGGTGCCCGCGAGCACGCGGGTGACGCGCTGCATCCCCGAGTAGGTGCGCATGTCCTGGCTGCCACCGCGCTGGGTGAGGAACCCGGAGATCAGGAACAGGGCGGCGATGGTGACCCCGTGGGCGACCATGTACAGCATCGCGCCGACCAGTGCGGTCTGCGTGCCGACGAACACGCCCATCACGATGAACCCGAAGTGGGACACCGAGGAGAACGCGATCATCCGCATCAGGTCGTTCTGGCCGATGGCCACGAGGCCGCCGTAGATGATCGAGATGATCGCCAGCACGATGATCACCGGCGCGGCCGCGGCGGCCGCCCCCGGGAACAGCGGCAGGCAGATCACGATCATTCCGAACGTACCGACCTTGTCCAGCACCCCGACGAGCAGGGTGGACGTCCCGGGCGTGGCCTGTGCGGCGGCATCCGGCAGCCAGGTGTGCACCGGGAACATCGGCGCCTTCACCGCGAACGCGATGAAGAAGGACAGGAACAGCCACATCTGCAGCGTGGGGTTGTCTGCGGCGATGTCGGTGAGGTTCGCCAGCAGGTAGGTGCCGGGGCCGCCGTCGGTCTGGAAGTAGACGGCGATGACGCCGGCCAGCATGACGAGCCCGCCCGCGAGGGAGTAGAGCAGGAACTTCAGCGCCGCGGCGCGGCGGTTCGGCCCGCCGTAGACCCCGATGAGGAAGTACACCGGGATCAGCATGGCTTCGAAGATCACGTAGAACAGGAACAGGTCCCGGGCGGCGAAGACCGCGATCATGAGCGACTCGAGCACGAGGATCAGCGCGACGAAGCCGGCCTGCCGGTAGGCGAGCGCGTTGTCGGCACGGTCCGAGGCGATGCCGCTGGGCAGCTTGACCTCGTTCCAGCCGGCAATCAGCACCACCGGCACCAGGAGCGCGGCGAGGGCGACCAGGGTCAGCCCCATCCCGTCGACCCCGACGGCGTAGCTCGCGCCGAGCGGCGCGATCCAGTCGTGGGTCTGCGTGAACTGGACGGTTGCGGCATCGGAGGCGTCGAACGCGCTAGCCATCAGGGCCACACCGATAAGGACCAGGACGCTCGTGACGAGCCCGATCGGGCGGGCGGCCCGGCGCAGCGGCTTGACCAACCAGATCAGCGCGGCCACGACGGTCGGCGCCACGATCAGGATGGTCAGCCAGGGCAGGTCCGCGAATTGAGTAGGCATCAGTTTCTCTCCGACTCAGACTCGCGAGGCGAGGACGACGACAAGGGCACCGATGACACCGATCAGCATCACCGCGGCGTAACTACGGACGAAGCCGTTCTGCAGCCGACGCAGTCTTTCTCCCCAGCCAAGGGTTCCGGACCCGAGTCCGTTGACCGCGCCGTCGACGACGGCGGTGTCGGTGTAGACCAGGGTGCGGGTCAGGTGCTGGCCGGGGCGCATGAACACGCCCTCGTTGACCGCGTCCTGGTAGAGGTCCACGCGGGCGGCGCGGGTGAGCACCGTCCCGGCCGGGGGCGTCACCGGGACCGCGGAGGCCGCGTACTGGCGCCAGGCGAGGAAGGCCCCGATGAGGACCAGGACGATCGTGCTCGCCATGATCACGGGCACCGGCAGCACCGGCTCGTGGTGCTCGACGTGACCGGTCACCGGCTCGAGCCAGGACACGAACGTGTCCCCGATGGAGAGCACGCCACCGAGGGCGATGGCTCCGACGGCGAGCACGATCATCGGCACGGTCATCAGCGCCGGCGACTCGTGCGGGTGCCGCTCCGGGCCGGGCGCCTCGTTCGAGCCGTCGTTCCAGCGGGCCTTGCCGTGGAACGTCATGAAGAACAGGCGGGACATGTAGAACGCGGTGATCCCGGCGCCGACGAGGGCGACCGTGCCGAACACCCAGGGCTGCCAGCCCTCGCCCACGAACGCGGACTCGATGATCTTGTCCTTGCTCCAGAACCCGGAGAACGGCGGGATCCCGATGATGGCGAGCCAGCCCGCCATGAACGTGATCCAGGTGACCTTCATGTACTTGCTGAGGTTCCCGAAGCCACGCATGTTCACCTCGTCGCCCATGCCGTGCATCACCGAGCCGGCCCCGAGGAACATGCCGGCCTTGAAGAAGCCGTGCGTGATGAGGTGGAAGATCGCGAACGCGTAGCCGATCGGGCCCAGGCCCGCGGCGAGCATCATGTACCCGATCTGGGACATCGTGGAGGCCGCGAGGACCTTCTTGATGTCGTCCTTCGCGCAACCGACGATCGCACCGAACAACAGCGTGACCGCACCGATGATGGCCGCGACGAGCTGCGCCGTCGGGGTGTGCTCGAAGATCGGACCGGAGCGGACGATCAGGTAGACACCGGCGGTGACCATGGTGGCGGCGTGGATGAGCGCGGAGACCGGGGTCGGGCCCGCCATCGCGTCGCCGAGCCAGGCCTGCAGTGGGAACTGCGCGGACTTACCGCAGGCGGCGAGGACCAGCATCAGGCCGATCAGCGTCATCGCACCCTGGCCGGCGCCGCTCGCGGCACCGAAGACGGTCTCGAAGTCGACGGCGCCGAAGGTGGCGAACATCGCCATCATCGCGACCAGCATCCCCATGTCACCGACCCGGTTCATGACGAACGCCTTCTTCGCCGCGACCGCGTACTCCGTGTTCTGGTTCCAGAACCCGATGAGCAGGTAGGACGCGAGGCCCACGCCCTCCCAGCCGAGGAAGAGCAGCGCGTAGGAGTCCGCGAGGACCAGCACCAGCATCGCCGCGATGAACAGGTTCAGGTAGGCGAAGAAGCGGCGGCGGTCGGCGTCGTGGGACATGTAGGCGACCGCGTAGATGTGGATCAGGGTGCCCACGAACGTGATCAGGAGGGCGAACGTCACCGAGAGCGGGTCCACGAGCAGACCCGCCGAGACGGTCAGGTCCCCGGCCGTGATCCAGTCGAAGAGGTGCACATTGGCGACCCGGTCATCGGCGGCCAGTCCGAGCAGCTGCACCAGGATGACGATCGCGAGGACGGCGGCGGCCGCCGAGGCGAGCACCCCCAGCCAGTGCCCCCAGGAGTCGGAGGCGCGGCCGAGCAGGAGCAGGACTGCTGAGCTCACCAGCGGGATGGCAATGAGCAGCCATGCCAGGTTCAAGGTGTCCACGTGGGCCCCTCAGCTCTTCAGCAGGTTGGCGTCATCGATCGACGCAGACCCGCGGGTTCGGAAGATGGACACGATGATGGCGAGCCCGATGACCACCTCGGCGGCCGCGACCACCATGACGAAGAAGGCGATCACCTGGCCGTGCAGGTCGCCGTGCAGCCGCCCGAAGGTGACCAGGGTGAGGTTCGCGGCGTTCAGCATGAGCTCGACGCCCATGAACGCGACGATCGCGTTGCGACGCGTCAGCACCGCGATCGACCCGATCGAGAACAGGATCCCCGAGAGCACCAGGTAGTTGACCAGGCTCATTCCTCGTTCTCCTTCGTGGTCTCGGTCGCGGGTGCGATCTCGGGCACCATCGGCTCACCGGTGGCGATCCGGGCGACCCGGTCGGAGTCCAGGTCGGCCGCCTCGGCCTCCTGCCCGCGGACCCGCAGCACGGTGACGACCGAGCTGTCGATCGGGATCCCGGCGGCGTCGAGGGCGGGCATGTCGGCGCTGTTGTGGCGGGCGTACACACCGGGGCCGGCCGGCGGGGTGACACCCTCGGCCGAACCACCCTTGCCGTAGGCCGCCAACTTCGCCTCGGCGAGTTCCTTCTGGCCGATCTTCGGGCTGAGCCGGCGGCGGTGGCTGAGCACCAGGGCGCCGACGGCGGCGGTGATCAGCAGTGCCGCGGTGAGCTCGAACGCGAAGATGTAGTCACCGAAGATGAGTCGGGCGACGCCCACAGGGTTCGTGTCCGCGTTGGCCTCCGCCAGCCCGACGGCGGGCGGCAGAGTGGCCCGGGTGACCACAGCGATGACGAGGACCAACAGGCCCAGCATTCCGACCACCGCGATCCAGCGCTGCCCCTTGATCGTCTCGACCAGGGACTCGGAGGAGTCGACACCGGCAAGCATGATCACGAACAGGAACAGCATCATGACGGCGCCGGTGTAGACGACGATCTGGGCGACGCCGAGGAACGGCGCCTCCAACATGATGTACATGATCGCGAGGCCGATCATCACCCCGGCCATGCTCACCGCGATGTGCACGGGACGCTTGGCGAACAGCAGGCTCAGCGCACCCGCCACCATCAGCGGTGCCAGCACCCAGAACAGGACCGCCTCACCGGTCGAGATCTCCAAGGGGCTCATTTCCCGTCTCCCGTGGCACCTCGCGCCGCTGCGGCTGCGGCCGACTCGAGGCTCTCGTCGTCGGGGCGACGGTCGGAGACCCAGGCCACCTGCTCGGTGGTGGGTCCGGTCACGTCACCTCGGTAGTAGTCGGCGTCGCTCAGACCGGCGACCATCGGGTGCGGGGCAGCGAGCATCCCCGACCGGATCGGGGCCAGGAGGGTGTCCTTGTCGAAGATCATCCCCTCCCGCGTGGTGCCCGCGAGCTCGAAGTCGTTCGTCATCGTCAGCGCCCGGGTGGGGCAGGCCTCGATGCAGAGCCCGCAGAAGATACAACGCAGGTAGTTGATCTGGTACACCTTGCCGTACCGCTCCCCCGGCGAGTACTGCGCCTCCGGGGTGTTGTTGCCGGCCTCGACGTAGATGGCGTCCGCGGGGCAGGCCCACGCGCACAGCTCACAGCCGATGCACCTCTCCAGCCCGTCCGGGTGCCGGTTGAGCTGGTGACGGCCGTGGTAGCGCGGCGCGGTCGGCTTCTTCTCGAACGGGTACTGCTCGGTCACGACCGGGCGGAACAGCGTGGACATCGTCACGCCGAAGCCCGCCACCGGGGCGAAGAACTGCGCGAGGCCACTCTTGGAGACATCGGAATCCACGTCGAACTTCTCGACGCGGGGCCGGGCGGCCTTCGCCGGCGCCTTGCCGGTACTGGTCCCAGCTGTCCGCGCGGGCGTGCGGCCGGCGGCGGGTCGCTTCGGCTGGGCCGGCCGACCCTGTCCACGGCCCTTGCCCGGCGCGGGCTTCTTGCCCTTGCCCTGCTCAGCCATCGGTCTTCTCCTCGTCGGTGGTCTCGTCCTCGGCGGGCGCGGCCGGGGTGGTCACCCGGGCGCGCCGCTTGGACGGTGGCAGCTTCTGACCCGGCAGCGGCGGCACCGGGAAGCCGCCGGCGAACGCGTCGAACGGCTCGTCGGTCGTGGTGTCGGTGCCGGCCGTGCCCGTGGCCGCCTTGCCTTCCACGGCGGGCTTGGCCTCCCGGTCCGGGATCAGGTACATGACGATCGTGACGATGATGAGTATCCCGGCTATGCCGAACAGCACGGTGCGCAGGGACAGCCCGCCGACGTCGATCGCAGTGGGGTCGAAGGAGGTGAAGTGACGCACGCCCTGGAAGGCGGCGACCAGGCCGAGCCAGACCAGCGCGACCGGGATCAGCACCTTCCAGCCGAACGCCATGAACTGGTCGTAACGGAAGCGCAGCAGCGTGGCGCGCACCCAGACGAACAGGAACATGAACAGCCAGATCTTCAGGATGAACCAGAGGAAGCCCCACCAGCCCTGGTCGACGCCCTCGCCGAACAGCGTCACGAGCGGCCAAGGTGCCCGCCAACCACCCAGGAAGACGGTGGTCGCGACGGCGGCCACGTTCAGCATGTTGATGTACTCGGCCAGGTAGAACCAGGCGAACTTCATCGAGGAGTACTCGGTCTGGTAGCCGGCGACGAGCTCGCCCTCGGCCTCCGGGAGGTCGAACGGCAGCCGGTTCACCTCACCGAACGCGGAGATCAGATAGACCACGAACGCCGGCAGCAGCGCGAACGCCCACCACAGGTTCTCCTGGGAGTTCACGATCTCGGAGGTGGACATCGAGCCGGCCACCAGCAGCACGCTGACCAGGGCCAGGCTCATCCCGAGCTCGTAGGAGATGATCTGAGCCGTGGAACGCACCGCGCCGAGCAGCGGATAGGTCGAGCCCGAGGACCAGCCACCGAGCACGATGCCGTACACGCCGAGCCCGGTGATCCCGAGGATGTAGAGGATCGAGACGGGCAGGTCGGTCAGCTGCAGCGGGGTGACGAAGTCCGTGAACGGGATCGTCACCTCCGGGCCGAACGGGATGACCGCATAGATCATGAACGCGCAGAACACCGAGATGACCGGGGCGATCACGTAGATCACCTTGTCCGCGGCCTTGACGGTGATGTCCTCCTTGAGGATCAGCTTCAAGGCGTCCGGGATGGACTGCACCAGCCCGAACGGGCCGCGCACGTTCGGGCCGAGGCGCTGCTGGAACCGGGCGATGATGCGGCGCTCGAACCACAGCGCGAACAGCACCGACAGCAGCAGGAACAGCAGGATCGCGACGGCCTTGAGCACCGACACCCAGATCGTGTCGTTGCTGAAGTCCGCGGCCCCGGTGCTCCGGGCCAGGATGGGAGCGAGGTTGGTGTTCATCGGGCGACCTCCGCGTCGACGGCGGCCAGGCGCACCGCGGCACCGGCCGTGACCCCGAGCGTCCGGTACACGGACGAACCCGGGGAGTGCTGCGGCAACCAGACCACGTCGTCGCCCATCGGCGTCGGCAGGACCGGCAGGACGATGTCACCCTCTGCTCCGCTGACCCGCACCCGACCGCCCTCGGCGATGCCGAGCGCGGTGGCCGTGGCCGGCGAGAGCAGCGCGACGGGACGGTACGCGGTCCCGGCGAGGTGGGGCTCGCCGTCCTGGCCGCGACCCGAGTCGAGCATCAGGCGCCAGGTCGCAAGCCGCGCCTGGCCGGCCTCGAGCGCTGGAGCGGGCGCCGCGGGGACCGACGGGGCGGCGGTGCGCGGGCCCTCCCAGCCGTCGAACTCGGCGAGCTCGCGGTGGATCTCCTCGAGGGTGCGGGTGCCCAGGTCGACCTCGAGGGCGTCGGCGAGCATGCCGAGCACCCGTGAGTCGGTGAGCGCGCTGGTGGTGAACACCTGGCCGAACGGGCGCGGACGGCCCTCCCAGTTCAGGAAGGTGCCCGACTTGTGCGCGGACGGCGCGATCGGCAGCACCACATCGGCGTGCTGGGTCACCGCGGACCGGCGCACCTCCAACTGGACCACGAAGCCGGCCGCGGCGAGCGCCACCTCGGCGTCCGCCGGCGAGGGCAGGTCCGCGAGGTCGATGCCACCCACGAGGAGGGCGTCGATCTCTCCGCTCGTGGTGGCGTCCAGGATCCCGGTCAGGTCACGGCCCGGTGCGGCGGGCAGCGTGCCCACACCCCAGACTCCGGCGACGTCGACGCGGGCCTCAGCCTCCGCCGTCGGGCGTCCGCCGGGCAGCAGGCCCGGGAGGAGACCGACCTCGACGGCGCCGCGGTCGCCGGCGCGGCGCGGCACCCAGGCGAACCGGGCGCCGGTCGCGGTGAGCAGCCGGTCCAACGCGGACAGGGCCCCGGGCACACCCGCGAGCCGTTCACCCGCAAGCACCACGGTGCCGGGCTCGGCCAGCGCAGCCTTGAGTTCAGAGAGGTCACCGGAGGACGTACCGGCAGCGTCGGTCAGGCCGGCGAGGGCGTCCAGGACGGCGGGCTCGTCACCCGGTGCGGTGCGGACGACCTCGGCGCGCAGCTTGGTGGAGCCGCGGGTCGCGAGCGGCGCGATCGTGGTGACCCGCACGCGGCCGGCCAGCATGCCCTTGCGCAGCCGCAGGAAGATCGTGCCGGCCTCCTCCTCGGGCTCGAGCCCGACGAGCAGCACCCGGGGCGCGCGCTCGAGGTCGCCGAAGATCACGTCCATGCCGGCGCCGGCGACGCGGCTGGCAAGGAAGTCCGCCTCCTCCGCCGAGTGCACCCGGGCCCGGAAGTCGACGTCGTTGGTGCCCAGCGCCACGCGGGTGAACTTGGACCAGGCGTAGGCGTCCTCGAGGGTCAGGCGACCACCGGGGAGCGCTGCCGCACCGGCGCCGTCCAGCGCCTTGCGGAGCCCTTCGGCGGCCAGGGCGATGGCCTCCGACCAGCTGGTGGGCACGAGCTCACCGGTCTCCTCATCGCGCACGAGGGGCGCGGTGAGCACGTCCGGGGATGTCTGCCAGGCAAACGCGAACCGGTCCTTGTCGGTGATCCACTCCTCGTTGACAGCGGGGTCGTCGCCGGCGAGCCGGCGCATCACCACACCGCGACGGTGGTCGACGCGGATCGCGGAGCCGCAGGCGTCGTGCTCGGCGATCGAGGGCGTCGAGACCAGGTCGAACGGCCGGGACCGGAACCGGTACGCGGCCGAGGTGAGGGCTCCGACCGGGCAGATCTGCACGGTGTTGCCGGAGAAGTACGAGGCGAACGGGCGGCCGGAGGTGTCCTCAAGGGCTGCGCCGATGCTCCCGGCAACGCTGGAGAGCACGCCGGCCTGGCCGTAGGGGCCGACGACGTCGTCGGTGCGTTGGGTCTCGTTCGGGGCCTGCTCGCCGCTGGGCGTGTACTCCAGGATGGCCTCGTCGAACCGGCCGATCTGCTGGGCCGGCAGTCCGTGGCCGTGGCCGCCGGGCTCGCCGCCGCCGCGACCCTGCAGGTCGATGAACGGGTCGCCGGCGATCTCGTCCGAGAACCGGGTGCACCGCTGGCACAGGATGCAGCGGTCACGATCCAGCAGGATCTGCGTGGAGATCTTGATCGGCTTCGGGAACGTGCGCTTGATGTCGACGAACCGGGACGTCGCGGCCCCGTTGCTCATGGCCTGGTTCTGCAGTGGGCACTCACCGCCCTTGTCACAGACCGGGCAGTCGAGCGGGTGGTTGACGAGCAGGAACTCGATCTGGCCCCGCTGGGCCTTCTCCGCCACCGGCGAGGTGTGCTGGGTGTTCACGACCATGCCGGGCGTCGCCTCGATGGTGCAGGAGGCCTGCGGCTTCGGCATCGCCCGCAGGTTGCCCTCGCGGTCGGGGGTGGCGACGTCCACCAGGCACTGGCGGCAGGCACCGGCCGGCTTGAGCAGCGGGTGGTCGCAGAACCGCGGGATCTGGATCCCCACGGTCTCGGCTGCGCGGATCACCAAGGTGCCCTTGGGCACGCTGACATCGAGGCCGTCGATGGTCAGGGTGATCTCCTCGACCGGTGCCACGGCCGAGGACGATTCGTTGGTGGTGGCGGTCATGCAGTCGCTCCGGAGAAGGCCGCGTTGGCCTCGTAGGGGAAGAGTTCCCAGGCGGGCGTGTGGACGCCCTGCTCGAACTCCTCGCGGAAGTACTTGATGGCGCTCTTGATCGGAGTTGCGGCGGCGTCCCCGAGGGCGCAGAAGGACCGGCCCTCGATATTGCCGGCCACGTCCAGCAGCAGGTCGACGTCGGACTCGGTGCCCTTGCCCGCCTCCAGGCGGTGCAGGATCTGCTTCAGCCAGAACGTGCCCTCGCGGCAGGGGGTGCACTTCCCGCAGGACTCATGCTGGTAGAAGTCCGTCCAGCGGGACACGCACCGGACCACCGAGGTGGTCTCGTCGAAGACCTGGATGGCCCGGGTCGCGAGCATCGAGCCGGCGGCGCCCACGGACTCGTAGTCCATGACGACGTCCATGTGCTCCGCGGTCAGAATCGGGGTGGACGAGCCACCCGGCGTCCAGAACTTCAGGGAGTGTCCGTCCCGGACTCCGCCGGCCATGTCGAGCAGCTCGCGGAACGTGATGCCGAGCGGGGCCTCGTACTGACCCGGCCGGGTGACGTGCCCGGAGAGCGAGAACAGGCCGTGGCCCTTCGACTTCTCGGTGCCCATCGAGGTGAACCAGTCCACGCCGTTGCGCACGATGGTGGGCACGCTCGCGATGGACTCGACGTTGTTCACCACGGTGGGCCGGGCGTACAGGCCGGCGACGGCGGGGAACGGCGGCTTCAGCCGGGGCTGGCCGCGGCGGCCCTCGAGGGAGTCCAGGAGGGCGGTCTCCTCCCCGCAGATGTAGGCGCCGGCGCCGGCGTGCACGGTGACCTCGAGGTCGTAGCCGGTGCCGAGGATGTTCGTGCCGAGCAGGCCTGCCTCGCGTGCCTCACGAACGGCAGCGAGCAGGCGACGGTAGACGTGCACGACCTCGCCACGCAGGTAGATGAACGCGTGGTTGGAGCCGATCGCGAAGGATGTGATCGCCACTCCCTCGATGAGGGAGTGCGGGTTCGCCAGCATCAGCGGGATGTCCTTGCAGGTGCCCGGCTCGGACTCGTCGGCGTTGACCACGAGGTAGCGGGGGCCGCCGTCCGGCGGCGGCAGGAAGCTCCACTTGAGCCCGGTGGGGAACCCGGCCCCGCCACGGCCGCGCAGACCGGAGTCCTTCACGGCGTTGACGAGGTCGGTCGGGTCGGTCTGGATGGCCGTGCGCCAGGCGTCGTAGCCCTGGTGCTCGGTGTACGTCGCCAGCGTCCAGGACCGGGGTGCGTCCCAGATGTCGCTCAGGATCGGCGCCAGGGTGGTCATTCGCTCGAGCCCTTCTCTTCGGACTTGGTCACCGGTTCCGCGGATTCGTCCGCGGGGGTGGTCTCCTCGCGTTCGGCGCTGGAGCCGGTGTCGCCGACCTGTTCGGTGCCGGCCGCCTGCGCGTCGGGCCCTGCCGCGTCCTCGGGCTCGGCCGTCTCGCCGGACGCCGCCGCCGGGGCGGTCCAGCCCTTGGCGCGGGACATCTCCAGGCCGACCAGGGTGGCCGGGCCGGCGCCCACGCCTTCGTCCGCACGACCGTCCTCGAACCCGGCGAGCACCCGGGAGACCTCCCGGAACGTCGCGACGGTGTCCGCGCCGCGGGTCGGCGTCACGGGTCGCCCCTCGAGGAGGGCATCCACCACGTCCACCGCGGAGGTGGGGGTCTGGTTGTCGAAGAACTCCCAGTTGATGACCATCACGGGCGCGTAGTCGCACGCGGCGTTGCACTCGACCCGCTCGAGGGTGATCCGGCCGTCCTCGGTGGTCTCGTCGTGGCCGATGCCCAGCCGCTCTGAGAGCCGGTCGAAGATCGCGTCTCCGCCCATCACTGCGCACAGCGTGTTGGTGCACACCCCCACGGTGTACTCACCGTTCGGGCGCCGCTTGTACTGGCTGTAGAAGGTGGCGACGGCGGAGACCGAGGCGCGGCTGAGGTCCAGCACGTCCGCGCAGAACGCGATCCCGGCCGGGCTCACGTAGCCGTCCTCGGACTGCACCAGGTGCAGCAGCGGCAGCAGGGCCGAGCGGGCCTCGGGGTAGCGGGCCAGGATCTGGTCCGCGTCGGCGGTGAGTCGGGCCCGGACGTCGGGCGCGTAACCACGGTTGTCGGTGACCATCAGCGGTCCACCCCTCCCAGGACCGGGTCGATCGAGGCGACCGAGATCACCACGTCGGCGATGGTGCCGCCTTCACAGAGGATCGACAGCGACTGCAGGTTGTTGAACGACGGGTCCCGGAAGTGCACCCGGTAGGGCCGGGTGCCACCGTCGGAGACCAGGTGCACGCCGAGGGGCCCCTTGGGGTGCTCGATCTGCTGGTAGACCTGGCCCGCCGGGACCCGGAAGCCCTCGGTGACCAGCTTGAAGTGGTGGATCAGGGCCTCCATCGAGGTGCCCATGATCTGGCGGATGTGCTCCAGGGAGTTGCCCTGTCCGTCGCTACCCACGGACAGCTGCGCCGGCCACGCGATCTTCTTGTCCGCGACCATGACCGGCTGCTTGCCCTTGCGGTCCTGGGCCTCGAGACGGTCCAGCACCTGCTGGACGATCTTCAGCGACTCGCGCATCTCCTTGAACCGGACCACGACGCGGGCGTAGGCGTCCGCGCCGGTGTCCGTGATGATGTCGAAGTCGTAGTTCTCGTAGCCGCAGTACGGCTGCGCACGGCGCAGGTCGAACGGCACGCCGGCTGAACGCAGCATCGGCCCCGCGGTGCCGAGTGCCATCGCGCCGGCGAGCGGCAGGATGCCGACGCCCTTCTGGCGGCCGATGAAGATCGGGTTGGCGAGGGTGAGCTTCTCGAGCTCGCCGATGCCGTCCCGGATCTTCGGGATCGCGTCCCGGATCATCTGGGTGGTGCCGGGCGCGAGGTCCTGGGCCACCCCGCCGGGGCGGATGTAGGCGTGGTTCATCCGCAGGCCGGTGATCGCCTCGAAGATCCGCAGGATCTCCTCACGCTCACGGAACGCGATGGTCATCATCGTGGTGGCGCCGAGCTCGTTGCCGCCCGTCCCGATCGCCACGATGTGCGAGCTGATCCGGTTCAGTTCCATCATCAGGACGCGGATCAGCGTGGCCCGCTCGGGCAGGTCGTCGGTGATACCGAGGAGCTTCTCGACGGCGAGGCAGTAGGCCGCCTCCTGGAACAGCGGGGCGACGTAGTCCATGCGGGTGCAGAACGTCACGCCCTGGGTCCAGGTGCGGAACTCCATGTTCTTCTCGATGCCGGTGTGCAGGAACCCGATACCCGCCCGTGCCTCGGTGACCGTCTCGCCCTCGATCTCCAGGACGATCCGGAGCACGCCGTGCGTGGACGGGTGCTGCGGACCCATGTTGATGACGATCCGCTCGTCACCGAGGCGCTCGGCCTCGGCGCTGATCTCGTCCCAGTCACCGCCGGCGGCGGTGAACTCGTGGACGCCCTCGGTGCCGGCCGGGCCGGCGCCGCGCGTTGCTTGCGGGAAGGTGGCAGCCATCAGTTGTAGGCCCTCCGCTCATCGGGCGCGGGTACTGTCGCGCCCTTGTATTCCACCGGGATGCCACCCAGCGGGTAGTCCTTGCGCTGCGGGTGGCCGGGCCAGTCGTCCGGCATCTCGATCCGGGACAGGCTCGGGTGGCCGTCGAAGACGATGCCGAAGAAGTCCCAGGTCTCGCGCTCGTGCCAGTTGTTGGCGGGGTAGATGTCCACCACGCTCGGAATGTGCGGGTCCGCGTCCGGGACGGCGACCTCTAGCCGGATGGTCCGGTTGTGGGTCACCGAGAACAGCGGGTAGACGGCGTGCAGCTCCCGTCCGGAATCCGCGGGGTAGTGCACCCCGCTGACGCCCAGGCAGAGCTCGAACCGCAGGTCCTGGTCGTCGCGCAGCGACCGCGAGACGATCGGTAGGTGTTCGCGCGCGACGTACAGGGTCATCTCATCGCGGAAGATGACGACCTTCTCGACGGCGTCGTCGTAGTTCACGCCCGCCTCGCCGAGGACCTCGGCGAGGATGTCCGCGACCTCGTCGAAGTAGCCGCCGTAGGGCCGTTCCGAGGGCCCCGGCAGGGCAATCGTGCGCTCGAGCCCACCGAACCCCGACGTGTCGCCGGACCCCTCGACACCGAACATGCCCTTGCGGACGTCGATGATGTCCAGCGGCTTGGCGCCCCCCGGCCGCTGGACGAGCTGCTGGGAGCCCGCCTCCTGTGCCTCGGTCGCCGGGTCGATGACGGGCTCGGAGCCCGGTCCGGTGGTTCCGCTCATGCGAGCAGCCCCTTCATCTCGTGCGTCGGGACGGCGTCCAGGGCCGCGGCCTCGACGGCGCGGTTGATCTCGGCCCGGTGCTCACCGAGCGGCCCACCCTTGATGACCTGCTTGTGCAGCTCGAGGATGGCGTTGATCAGCATCTCGGGCCGGGGCGGGCAACCGGGCAGGTACACGTCGACGGGCAGGACGTGGTCCACGCCCTGGACGATCGCGTAGTTGTTGAACATGCCGCCCGAGGAGGCGCACACACCCATCGAGATGACCCACTTCGGGTCGGCCATCTGGTCGTAGACCGTCCGCAGCACCGGGGCCATCTTGTGGCTGACCCGGCCGGACACGATCATCAGGTCCGCCTGTCGCGGGGAGGCGCGGAACACCTCCATGCCGAACCGGGCGAGGTCGAACCGGGGTGTGCCGGCGGCCATCATCTCGATGGCGCAGCAGGCCAGGCCCATCGTGACCGGCCACATCGAGGAGGACCGGACCCAACCGACCAGATCCTCGACCTTGCCCAGCACGAACCCCGAGGGAAGCTTCTCTTCAAGTCCCATGATCTACGTCCTCTCTCAGTCCCAGTCCAGGCCGCCACGGCGCCATTCGTAGACGAACGGCACGGTGATCAGGAACAGGAAGCCAAACATGGCGATCAGGCCGAACCCGGCGAGCTCGGTGAAGCTCACGGCCCACGGGTACAGGAAGACCACCTCGATATCGAAGACGATGAATGTCATCGCCACGATGTAGTACTTGATCGGAAACCGGCCGGCGCCCACGGAGTGGGGTGAGGGCTGGATGCCGCATTCGTAGGCATCCACCTTGACCTTGTTGTAGCGCTTCGGCCCGATGACGGCGCTGGCCGCGAGCCCACCGACCCCGAGGAGCAGGGCGAGCCCACCCATGATGAGCAACGGGATGTACGGGTTGGTCATGTCTCTTCCTCTCCCGCTCAGGCAGCCGGGACGATGCGGGTCAGGGCGGTGATGATGCGGTCCGTGGCGTCGCCACCGCGGGTGTCGTAGCTGTCCGAGAGCAGTTTGAGCACGAACTTCATGAGCAAGGGTCGCGGCAAGCCGTACTTCGTGCACACGCGCATCACGGCCGGTCGCTCGATCAGCTTGACGAAGTGACGTCCGAGCGCGAAGTAGCCACCCAGTTCGTCGCGCATGCGCACCGGGTAGGTGGCCAGGGTGCGCTCACGGGCGGCGTCGGAGGTGCGCGCGAGCGCCTGCCCGGCAACGTCGGCCGCGACCCGTCCGGCCTGCAGCGCGTACGCGATGCCCTCACCGTTGAACGGGGACACCATGCCGCCCGCATCGCCGACGAGCATCAGGCCGCGGCTGTAGTGGGGCTTGCGGTTGAAGGCCATCGGCAGAGCGGCGCCCCTGACCGGGCCCACCTGGTTCTCCGGGGTGAACTCCCACTCCGGCGGCGCGTTGCGCATCCACGCGGCCATCAGGGACTTGTAGTCCAGCTGGGTCGCCTTGGCGTTGGAGCTGACCGAGCCGAGGCCGACGTTCGCGAGGCCGTTGCCGAGCGCGAAGATCCAGCCGTAGCCGGGCAGCAGGTTCGACCTACCGGCCTCGCCGTCCCACAGCTCGAGCTGCGACTCCATCCACTCGTCGTCGTGGCGCGGGGTCTTGAAGTAGGTGCGTACGGCGACGCCCATCGGACGGTTGTCGCTCTTGGTGATCCCCAGCGACGTGGCCAGCCGCGCCGAGACACCGTCCGCGGCGATCACCACCGGAGCGCGCAGGGTGCGTTCGGAGCCCGCCTCTCCGCCGATCCGGCGACCCCGGCCGTCCACCTGTCGGACCGTGACCCCGACGACCCGGCCGGTGCGGTCGTCCGTGACCGGACCGGTGACGTTCATACCCTCCATCAGCTTCGCGCCGGTGGCGCGGGCGTGGTAGGCGAGCGTGGCGTCCAGATCCATCCGGGACTTGACCAGGCCGTAGTTCGGGTAGCGCTCGATCTCCGGCCAGGGCAGGTGGATGGTGTGCCCACCGCCGACGACGCGCAGCCCCTTGTTACGGATCCAGCCGTCCTCGGCCGGGGTGGGCACGCCCATCCGGACGAGTTCCGAGACGGCCCGCGGGGTCAGCCCGTCGCCACAGATCTTGTCCCGGGGGAAGGTGGCCTTCTCGAGCAGGAGCACTTCGCGGCCGGCCGCGGCCAGGTAGTGCGCCGCGGCGGCGCCGGCGGGTCCGGCACCGACGACGATGACATCCGCATCATCACCTGGTGCGTGTCCCACGCTGTCCACCTGTTCCCATCCTGAAATCGTGTCCTCACCGCCACCCTATTGCCGGGCGCACCCTACTTCTAACCGAGCGCGCGTGCGCTCCGGATCGCAGGTTTCACGGGGGGCGGCACCGGCGTGCAAGGCCGGCCACGCGCCTAGGCTACCCCCGCGACGACGAACCGTCCGGTTAGGTGACCCTCACCTCGAAAGTGGCGAATTTCCGGCCCATTTACGCGACATGAGGCTGCGCTAATTCTCCTCGGCGGTATGACACCTCACGCCCCACGCGGCCTCGGGCCGGCGCCGTCGGCGAGTTCGTCAGCGCTTCGTGCCGCGGTGCAGGGCGACGATGCCGCCGGTCAGGTTCCGGTACCCGACCGAGCGCCAGCCGACCGACTGCATCAGCTCCGCCAGGCGCACCTGGTCCGGCCAGCTCGCGATCGACTCGGACAGGTAGGAGTACGCCTCCGTGTTCGAGCTGACGAGGGCTGCGACGCGGGGCAGCACGTGGTCACGGTAGATGTCGTACATCCCCCGCCACGCGGGGTTCGGCGGCGTGGAGAACTCGCAGATCACGATCCGCCCGCCCGGGCGGGTCACCCGGTGCATCTCCTCGAGACCGGCAGCGGTGTCCGCGACGTTGCGCAGGCCGAACGAGATGGTGACCACGTCGAAGCTGTCGGAGGCGAACGGGAGTGCCATCGCGTCACCGACCACGAACGCCAGGTCCGGGCGGCGGCGCTTGCCGACGGCCACCATGCCCTCCGAGAAGTCGCACGGCACCACCTCGATGCCCGCGTCCGCGTAGTCCTCGCTGGAGGTGCCGGTACCGGCGGCGAGGTCGAGCACCCGCTCCCCCGGCCGAGCGTCGGTGGCGGCGAGCGTCGCCGTGCGCCAGAGCCGGTCCATCCCGAGGGACAGCACGTCGTTGGTGAGGTCGTACTTGCGGGCGACGTCGTCGAACATCCCCGCGACCTCGCGGGGGTCCTTGTCCAGGGTGGCGCGTGACATGGCTCCATCATGGCGCACCGCTGGGCATCCATCCGCAACGGCACCCGCTGACCGCGCACCCACCGGCACCGGCTCGTTCCTGGGACCAACGTCCCGCACCGGGCGCGATCCGGGTGTGCTCCGCCGGCGGTCGTGACACGGATCACCAGCCCGGACCACCACCGAGGACCTGCGCCGTCGCGAGGCGTCGCTAGGCTCATGGGTGATGACCGACGCAGCCCACCTGACCGCCAGTTCCACGCTTGTGGCGCGCACGATCGCCGTCCCCGCCGAGGGCCTGCCGGACCTGCTCGGCCTGCTGCCGGCCCCGGACGCGCGCGGCGCGGCAGCCTGGGTGCGCCGCGGCGAGGGCGTGGTGGGCTGGGGCGAAGCGGCCCGGATCACCACGGACGGTGTGGACCGGTTCGCGACCGCGGATGCGGCCTGGCGCTCGCTCACCGAGCACATGGTGGTCCGTGACGAGGTCGGCCTCCCGGGCACCGGCGCGATCGCCTTCGGCTCGTTCTCCTTCGCTCCCGACTCCCCGGCCGGCGGCGTGCTGGTGGTGCCGCAGATCGTGGTCGGACGGCGCGGCGACGCGGCCTGGGTGACGACCATCACCTCCGCGGCGGACCTTGTGCCGCCGCCGACGATCGCCGAGATCCGCGCCCGGGTCGCGCCGCCGCTGCCGGCACCCGCCGTGGAGTACGCCGACGGCGCGCTGACCCGCAGGCAGTGGCGGGCCCAGGTGGCCGCCGTCATCGACCTGATCCGGGGCGCCAAGGTCGGCAAGGTGGTGATGGCGCGGGACGTGCGCGCCGATCTGGACGGCCCGCTGGACGTCCGCCGGCTGTTGTCCAACCTCGGGCGCGACTACCGCTCCTGCTGGACCTTCGCCGTCGACGGCCTGGTCGGCGCCACCCCGGAACTGCTGGTGCGCCGTGAGCGTGGCCTGATCTCCTCCCGGGTGCTCGCCGGAACCATCCAGCGCAGCGGCGATGACGAGGCCGACCTGGCCCGGGCCGCATCCCTGGCCCGATCGTCCAAGGATCTTGAGGAGCACGAGTTCGCCGTCGACTCGCTGACCCGGTCGCTGGCTCCGTTCGCCGCGTCGACGAACGCGCCGGACGCCCCGTTCGTGCTGCACCTGCCGAACGTGATGCACCTGGCGAGCGACGTGACCGCGGTACTGGCCGGGCCGCACGCGCAGATGAGTTCGCTCGCCGTCGCGGCGGCGCTGCACCCCACCGCCGCCGTGTGCGGCACCCCGACCGACGTGGCCGCGCAGGTGATCGCCGACCACGAGCAGATGGACCGGGACCGTTACGCCGGTCCGGTGGGCTGGATCGGCGCGGACGGCGACGGCGAGTGGGGTATCGCACTGCGGTCGGCCCAGGTGGACGCGGACTCGCGCGGCCTGCGGCTGTTCGCCGGGTGCGGGATCGTCGCCGCGTCGGACCCGGCCGACGAGCTGGCCGAGTCCGACGCGAAGCTCGAGCCGATGCGCTCGGCCCTGGCTTCCTGACCGGTTCGGACCGGACTCAGGAGGCGGCCTCCCGGCTGGCCAGGGTGGTCTCGACCTCGATCGAGTCACCGCCCCGAATCACGGTCAGGGTGACGGTGTCACCGCTGTTGTAGGTGCGCACCCAGCCGGTCAGCGACTCTGCGCCGCTGACGGCGTGGTCGTCGATCTGCACGATGACGTCACCCTCCTGCAGGCCGGCGTCCGCGGCCGGGGTGCCGTCGCCGACCTGGGCGACGGAGGCGCCGGTCCGGGTGACGCCGTCGGCCGTCGCGGTGCCGTCCGTCAGGGACACCCCGAGGTAGGCGTGCTCGGCCGTGCCGTCGGCGATGAGCTGGTCGGCCACGTTCGTGGCCAGGTCGACCGGGATCGCGAAGCCGAGCCCGATGCTGCCCGAGGACTCACTCAGGGTGGCGATCGAGGACGTGATGCCGATGACGCGACCGTTCGCGTCGAACAGCGGGCCGCCGGAGTTGCCGGGGTTGACCGCGGCGTCGATCTGGATGGCGTTCGTGACCACCGCGTCCTGCGCCTGCCCGCCGCCGGTCGCGCTCACCGGCCGGTCGAGCGCGGAGACGATTCCCGTGGTGACGGTGCTGTCCAGGCCGAGCGGGTTGCCGACGGCCATGACCGACTCCCCCACCGCGAGGTCGTCGGAGGTGCCGAGGGTTGCCGCCTCGAGGTCCTCGGGCGGGTCGGTCAGCTCGATCACGGCCAGGTCGGTGGTCGGGTCGGTCCCGACGATCCTGGCCTCGAAGATCCGGCCGTCGGAGAGCGTCACGGTCAGGGACTGCGCGTCGGCGACCACGTGGTTGTTGGTCAGGATCAGGCCCGAGGAGTCGATGATGACCCCGGACCCGGCGCCACTGCCCGCGCTGGAGGAGAAGGTGATCGCGACGACGCTCGGCCGCACCTGGGCGGCGACGGCCTCCCAGTCGGGCGATCCGTCGGCGGAGACCGGAACGGTCACCGGCGCGTCGGCCTGGGTGAGGGTCCCGCTGGGCGAGGTGTTCTGGAGCAGCGCGGCGGTGCCACCGCTCGCGAGGCCGGCTGCCAGGACCGCCGCGGCGGTGATCGCGAGCCAGGTCCGCGGACGCTTCACCGTCGTGGCGGGGCCCGGCGGTGGGCCCTGCCAGCCGCCACCCGGACCGAACGTCGACGGCGGCGGCGTGGCACCGGCGGACCCGTTGCCCTGGGCAAGGGGGTGCGCGGCGGCGCCCTGGTACGGCGCACGGGCGCCGGCGGCGCCCTGGTACGGCGCACGGGTACCGGCGGCGCCCTGGTACGGCGCACGGGCACCGGCGGCACCTTGGTACGACGACCGCTGGGGCACGGCGGGAGCCGGCTGCGTCGGCACGGCCGGGGCGGCGGTGCCGGTTCCGGCGGCGCCACCGGTCGCGTTCGGGGTGTGCGAGGCGGCGTAGGCGTAGGGGTGGGTGGCGGCCTGGCCGGGGCCGGCCTGGCCCGCGGTGGCCCGACCCGGAGCTGCCTGGCCCCCCGGCGTGGCCGGGGCCTGCGGACGTTCGCTGTTCGGGGTGGCCCAGCCCGGCGTGGGGTTCGGTGTGCTCATCGGATCCTCCAAAGAATCGGTGTGAGCACTACTTCAGTCGATGGACCTTGCGATCACCTCGACCCCTCCTGGGAGGTTCCTGGGAGTTCCTCAGCCGTCCACGTCGGCAAGGGCCTCGGCCACGGCGTCGCGGATCCGCTCGGTGAGTGCCAGCGAGCGTGCCCGGGCGGTGGCCCCGTCCAGCCGCACCTCCACCACGCTGCGCCCGGGGCCCGGCTCGGCGAGCGCCGTCCCGAGCTCCGCGGCCGTGGCGACGAGGAGGTGGCGGGCACCGAAGCCCGCCGCGAGCGCGGCGACGTCCAGCCCCTGCGGTGTGGCGAACAGCCGGTCGAAGTCCCGGCTGTGGGCCGGGGCGCCGTGCTCGAGCGTGGCGAAGATGGAGCCGCCATCGTCGTTGAGCACGATCACCTGCAGGTCCACCTCGGCCTCGAGCCGGCCGCGGGCGAGGCCGCCGACGTCGTGCTGGAAGGTCAGGTCCCCGATCAGCGCGCGCACGGGCCCGCCGGTCGCCAGAGCGAGACCGGTCGCCGTGGAGATGGTGCCGTCGATGCCGGCCAGGCCGCGGTTGGCGAACACCCGCGCGGCCGGTTCGTGCTGCGCCACCGGGCCGGCGAGATCCGCGTCCCGGATCGACATCGAGGAGCCGAGCACCACCGTGCCACCGGCGGCGAGCACGGCCCGGGCCACACCCGGTCCGCCCAGCTCGTCACCGGCGAGCGCTCGTTCGGCGGCCGTCGAGGCCACGGCCCAGCGGCCGGCCCAGGCGCGCTCGTCGACGGTGATCTCGCCCGCCACCTCCACCGCGCCGAACACCCCCGCCGCGGTGCCGGCCACGTCCACCCAGTCCGGTCCCGGGCCGACCACGAACACCTGCGCGTCGGTGCGCGCCAGGAGCGCGGAGACCGGCCGGCTCAGCGTGGGCCGCCCGAACTGGACCACCCGCTCGATCCGCGGTCCGAGCTCGGGCTCGGAAAGGAGCGTCCGGTAGGCGGTGACCGCCCCTGGCGCGTGCCGGGCGCCGGAGCCGGGCTCGGCGAGCACCGGCCAGCCACTCGCGGCGGCGAGCCGGACGGCCGGAGCACCTGCGCCGTCGCCGGCCACGATCACGGTCCGCGGGCCGCGGTCCAGGACCACGGGCACCGCCGGCGCCACCGCGGGGCCGACGTCGGTGTGGGCCGCCGGCGCGGCACCCGGGACCCAGCCGTCGGCGGGCGCGAGCGGGTCCCGGAACGCGACGTTCAGGTGCACCGGGCCGGGATGCCCCGAGCGCAGCCCACGCGCGGCCGCGACGGCCCGCACCACGGCGGACCGCACCCCCCGCGTCGGCACCGCGTCGTCCGCCGGGAGCTCGCCGGACCAGCGCACCGCGGAGCCGAAGATGCCCACCTGGTCGGTGGTCTGGTTGGCGCCCACGCCCCGCAGCTCGTGCGGGCGGTCCGCGGTGAGCACCACCAGCGGGGCGCCCGAGTGCGCCGCCTCGAGGACCGCCGGGTGCAGGTTCGCCACGGCCGTGCCGGAGGTGGTCACCACCGCGGCCGGGCGGACCCGCGCGATGCCGAGGGCCACGAACGCGGCGCTGCGCTCGTCGATCCGGACGTGCAGGCGCAGCCAGCCGGCCCGCTCGCACGTCTGCAGGGCGTAGGCGAGCGGGGCACTGCGCGAGCCCGGGGCGAGCACCACGTCCCGCACGCCGGCGGCGACGAGTTCGGTCACCAGCGCGCGGGCGGTGGCCGCCGACGGAACCGGCATCCGGGGCAGGTCCGGGCCGGTCGACGGCCCGGTGGGCGCGCTCATCGCGTCCCCTCTCCCGGGGCGCCGGCGACGCCGGCCGGTTCCGGCAGCGGTAGGCCGGCGAGCGCCGCCACCGTCTGCAGCCGGTCCAGCCAGCGGGCGGTGACCGCATCGTCGGCCATGGTCGCGGCGAGAGCGGCCGGGTCCGGTTCGGGGCGGCGCACCTCGATCCTGCCGTCGACCGGGAGCAGCGGGTCAGCGACCACGTCGGCGGTGAGCAGGTGGACGGTGGCGAGGCCGCAGGCGTGCTCGAGCGTGGGCAGCGCCGCGGCCAGGGCCAGCCCGGCCGCGATGCCGACGGACGTCTCCAGGGCCGAGGAGACCACCACGGGCAGGCCGACCTCCTCGGCGATCCGCAGGGCGGCGCGGACCCCGCCGAGCGGCTGCACCTTCAGCACCACGATGTCCGCGGCCTCCGCGCGGACCACGGCCATCGGGTCCTCGGCGCGGCGGATGCTCTCGTCCGCGGCGATCGGCACGGAGCCCCGACGGCGCAGCGTGGCCAGGTCGGCCACGTCCGCGCACGGTTGTTCGGCGTACTCCAGGCCGCCCGCTGCGCGGTCGAGGACGGCGAGCCGGTCGAGCGCGGTGTCCAGGTCCCAGGCCCCGTTCGCGTCGATCCGGATTCGCCCGCCGGGTCCGAGCGCGCCCCGGACCGCCTCGAGGCGGGCTTGCTCGTCCGCCACGGACTGGCCGGGCTCGGCGACCTTGACCTTCGCCGTCGTGCAGCCGCCGGAGGCGGCCACGATCGCGGCCGCGCGGTCCGGCCCGACGGCGGGCACGGTGACGTTGACGGGGATGTGGGTGCGGACCGGCGCGGGCCAGCCGAGGGAGGCGGCTTCGTGCGCGGCCCGCCACCAGGCCGTCGACTCGGCGGCGTCGTAGTCCCAGAACGGGGAGAACTCGCCCCAGCCGGCCGGGCCGTGGATGAGCACGCCGTCCCGGGCATCCAGCCCGCGGAAACGGGTGCGCAGGGGCGTGGCGTAGACGCGGGGGCTCACCGGTTCAGGATAGGGGCCGGTGCCGGGCGGCGGCGGGTCCGGCCCGGGCGGGCGGTGCCTACCCGCGCCGGGCGCGGGTACCGGAGGCGGGCGAGCGGCGGGAACCCTCCGGTGCGGCGGCGTCCTAGAGTGTCAGCGTGACTGACTCCGCTCCGCTCCCCGCCAAGGTCTCCGACCTGTTCGACCCGCAGCGCTGGCGCGAGGTCCCCGGCTTCGACCTGACCGATATCACCTACCACCGCGGCGTCGACCGCACCGGCGGTGCTGGCGATCAGGCGCAGGACCTGCCCGTCGTCCGGATCGCGTTCGACCGGCCGGAGGTCCGCAACGCGTTCCGACCACACACCGTGGACGAGCTGTACCGGGCCCTCGACCACGCCCGGATGAGCCCGGACGTCGCCGCCGTGCTGCTCACCGGCAACGGCCCGAGCCCGAAGGACGGCGGCTGGGCGTTCTGCTCCGGTGGCGACCAGCGGATCCGGGGCCGGGACGGATACCGGTACGCCGAGGGCGAGCAGGCCGCGAGCATCGACCCGGCCCACGCCGGGCGCCTGCACATCCTCGAGGTGCAGCGACTGATGCGCACCATGCCCAAGCCGGTGATCGCCGTCGTCCCGGGTTGGGCCGCCGGCGGCGGGCACAGCCTGCACGTGGTCGCGGACCTGACGATCGCCTCGATCGAGCACGGCAGGTTCAAGCAGACCGACGCCGATGTCGCGTCGTTCGACGCCGGCTACGGTTCGGCACTGCTCGCGCGTCAGGTGGGCGACAAGCGCGCCCGGGAGATCTTCTTCCTGGCCCGGGAGTACTCCGCCGAGCAGGCGCGGGCGTGGGGCGCCATCAACGAGGCGGTCCCGCACGCGGAGCTCGAGGAGCGGGCCCTGGAGTGGGCGGCGATCATCGCCACGAAGTCGCCGCAGGCGATCCGGATGCTGAAGTTCGCGTTCAACATGGCCGACGACGGCCTGGCCGGGCAGCAGGTGTTCGCCGGCGAGGCCACCCGGTTGGCGTACATGACGGACGAGGCCGTGGAGGGCCGGGACGCGTTCCTGGAGCGGCGTCCGCCGGACTGGTCAGGCTTCCCGCACCACTTCTGAGTCGGCGTCTCAGCCGAGGAAGTACTCGGCGACGGTGCGCACGACCCAGCCGGCGGCGGCCGCGAGGCAGGTCAGCACGCCGAGCACCGCGAGCAGGGACAGCGTGGCGGGTAGCAGGGAGTCACGGACCGGGCGGGGCTGCGCTGCGCCCGCACCGAAGGGGGTCGACGGCGGCGCGTGCGTGCCGAGGCCGGGCTCGGCCCGGTCGGTGGTGCCGGTCCGGGCGGCGGGCGCCGGCTCGGCGACCCGGGAGCGCGCGGGTGCGGTGATGCGTACTGCGGCGGGTGCGGGGCTGATCGTGACCATGCCTCGATCCTGCTCTCCGTCGCCCGGGAGCACATCGGTCCGTGCGGGTGATTCGAGGGCGTTTCCATCCCCCCGGCGCCCGATGCGTTCGTCATCCCGGGGTCTGATGCGTGCGGACCGGCACCAGCGGTTCCACTCCTGGAGCAGTCACTCGGCGCGGGCTACTGCGCGTCCCGCCAGGCGACCGCGTCCCGGACCTGGGTCAGGTCGTACTCGGGTCCGGTGACCCCGACCGTGAACAGGCGAACCCCCTCGGCCGCGTAGGCCGCGGCCTCGTCGGCGCCGGGCCACGTGGTGGACCGGTCGATGACGGCCGGGTCCCGGCCCACGTCGGCGCAGTGCTGGGCCAGGATCGCGCTCTTGCGCTGCAGGGTCTCCAGGTCGGAGAACGAGTGCCAGATGTTCGCGTGCTCGGCCACCAGCCGCAGCGTCTTCCGCTCCCCGCCGCCACCGATGAGGATCGGGATCTCGCGCAGCGGGGCCGGGTTCAACTGCTCGAACCGGGACCGGATCCGGGGCAGGTACTCCTTGAGGAGGGCCAGTCTGCTACCCGGGGTTCCGAACTCGTAGCCGTAGTTGTCGTAGTCCTTCTCGTTCCAGCCGGCCCCGATGCCGAGGATCAGCCGACCGCCGCTGATGTGGTCCACGGTGCGCGCCATGTCCGCGAGCAGGTCCGGGTTGCGGTAGCCGCCGCCGGTGACCAGCGCGCCCAACTCGACCCGCTCGGTCTGCTCCGCCCAGGCCGCCAGCAGCGACCAGCACTCGAAGTGGTGGCCGTCGAGATCGCCGTTGAGCGGGTAGAAGTGGTCCCACGTGAAGATGATGTCCACGCCGGCATCCTCGGCGCGCAGCACCGCGTCACGGATCAGGCCGTAGTCGGGGGCGTGCTGGGGCTGGAGTTGGGCAGCGATACGCACGGGTGCGGACACGGGGCTCCCTGTTCTCTTCTCGAGGTCGGTACTCGTCGGGGTGGTCAGCCGACGGAGATCGAAGCGTTGGCGGTCGGCAGCAGCTCGACCCACGTGTTGCCCGGGGCCAGCTCGATGACCGTGCCGTCGGCGGTGGTCAGCGTGACGGGCGAGGCATCATCGGGCTTGGACCAGGTGCCGGTGATCGTCTGACCGCCGGTGGCCACGACCGCCTCGCCGGAGCCGACCACCACGGTCTCGGGCACGGGGGCGCCGCCCGGGTCCCGGTAGGAGGTCGTGACCACGTCGACGCGCAGCACCACGACGTTCACCGCGGTGAGCTGCCCGGTGTCGGTGGTGCCGGCGGGTGCGCCGTCCTCGGTGCGTAGCCAGAGGCCCTGACCGGCGTCCCAGGTCCAGCCCGGGTGCGCCTGCGGGAAGTTGACCGCGAGCGAGCTCGCGGGCGTACCGGCGGTGACGGCGGTGGCGGCCGCGGCGGTGCGGGCGAACGTGAACTGGGTCGGCGGCGCGGCGCTGTGCGCGTCGTCGGCCTGGTCGAGGAAGTCCTGTGGGGTGCCGTACAGGTTGTGCGGGGCGAACCGGTCCGAGGTCCGGAAGAAACCGGCCTGACCACCGTCGTGGCTGAGGACCTGCAGGCCGACGTTCCGCACCGCCTGAACGAACGGGGCCTGCCCACCGGAGAAGACGATCAGGCCGCCGTAGGCGGCGGAGATCCCGGCGTCCATCGGGCGCACCGAGCGCACCGGACCGACCTCCTCCGGGATCGCCGAGTGGTACACCGCGTTGAACCGGGTGATCCCGCCCTCGACCATCTGCTCCCAGACCACGTCGGCCGCCTGCAGGCCGGTCTGGGGCCGCGCGGCGTTGGAGTTCTCGATCTTGATGGACATCGCGGGCCGCGCCGCAGGCTCGCCGGCCACGCCCGTCAACGGCCACGCGACCACCGTGGCCGGCTCCGGCGGAGCGGCCTTGTCGACGACCACCTCCGGCGGGACCTCGACGATCTCGGTTGCCCCGTCCTGGGGGTCCTGCCCGGAGCACCCGGCGACCATGAGAAACGCGGCAACGATCGCGGTGGCGGTCCGGTGCCGGCGTCCGGCTCTGGTCGCGTTCAACATCGCGCCCACTCTAGCCCCAGCCGAAGCCACGTCCGTCTGGCTCCTAGGCTGGGTCCGTGCCCGAGTCCCCCGCCCCCAGTCAACCGACCCACGTGCCGGACTCCGACGATCTGCCGGTGCCCCCGCCACACGAGCTGCTCGCGGCGCTCGCCGCCGCCCTCGACGGCTCCGGTCCGGCGGTCGCGACCACCCCCGCGGCCGGCGCTGTCCGGGACCTGGCCCCCGCGGGCACCGCGGTCATCCTGACCACCTCGGGCTCGACGAGCGGCGTCGGCCGCCCGGTCTCGCTCGGCGCGGCGGCGCTGCGGGCCAGCGCGACCGCCACCGAGGCGCGCCTGGCCGGACCGGGCCAATGGCTGCTGGCACTGCCCACCGACCACGTGGCGGGCCTGCAGGTGCTGATCCGCTCGGTCCTGGCCGGAACCACGCCGGTCGTCATCCGGCCCGGCCGGTTCACGCCGGCCGCGCTGACCGCGGCGCTGCGCGCGATGCGCAGCGATGTGCCCCGGTACCTCTCCCTGGTCCCCACCCAGCTGGTGCGGGTCCTGGCCGACGGCGGGACATCGGTCGACCTGCTGCGCACCTGCGCCGCGGTGCTCGTGGGTGGCGCGGCCACCGCCGGGCCGGTGCTGGCTGCCGCCCGGGAGGCGGGCATCAACGTGGTGACCACCTACGGCATGACGGAGACCTGCGGTGGCTGCGTCTACGACGGCGTCCCCCTCGACGGCGTGGACGTGCACCTGGACGCGGACGCCAGGATCCATCTGGCCGGGGAGGTGCTCGCGAACGGCTATCTGGACGACGGTCCCGATCCGTTCGTGACGATCGAGGGCCGCCGGTGGCTGCGCACCGGGGACGCGGGCGCCCTCGACGGCGCCACGCTGACCGTGCTCGGCCGCGTGGACGACGTCCTCGTCACCGGCGGCGTCAACGTGCACCCGGCCGCGGTGGAGCGCGCCCTCGCCAGATTGGGCACCGTCGCGGAGGTGGCCGTGGTGGGGGTCCCGGACCCGGAGTGGGGCGAGTCGGTCACGGCCGTCGTGGTCCCCCGGCCCGGGGCCACCCCGCCCGACCTCGCCACCGTCCGTGCCGCCGCCGGCGGCGGGCCGGGGGCGCCGCGGGCGCTGCTCGTGCGCGAGTCCCTGCCGCTGCGCGGGCCCGGCAAGGTGGACCGGCTGACCCTGGCCGCGAGCGCCGCGGCGGACCTCGCCGCGGGCCTGGGCGAACGGCACGGCAATCAGCACGGCGGCGGGCCCGGCGGCGCGGGGCCCTGACGATCGGGCCGATATCCTCGCTTGCGCGCCCCATTCCGGGGCCGGCCCCACGTGAACGGAGTCCGCATGCCCTCGGTGAGTGACTGGCTCGAGGGAGCGCGGCTGCGCACCCTCCCGGCGGCGGTCGCACCCGTCCTGGCAGGCACCGGGGCGGCCGCGTTCGTGGGCTCGGCCTCCGTCGTGCGCGCGCTGCTCGCGGCCGGGGTGGCGCTGGCTCTGCAGGTGGGCGTGAACTTCGCGAACGACTACTCCGACGGCATCCGCGGCACGGACGACGTCCGGGTCGGGCCGCAACGGCTGACGGCATCGGGCGCCGTCCCACCGAAGCGCGTCAAGGCCGCCGCGTTCGCCGCGTTCGGGGTCTCCGGCCTGTTCGGGCTGGCCCTGTGCGCCGTGTCCGGCGTCTGGTGGCTGCTCGTCGTCGGGGTGGTCTGCGTGGTGGCTGCCTGGTTCTACACGGGCGGGCACTCCCCGTACGGGTACCGCGGCCTCGGCGAGGTGGCGGTGTTCGTATTCTTCGGGTTGGTCGCCACCCTCGGCACCACCTATTCACAGGCCCTGCGGATCACCGGTCCGGCCGTGCTCGGCGCGGTCGGGATCGGCCTGCTCGCCTGCGCCCTCCTGATGGCCAACAACATCCGCGACATCCCCACGGACTCGGTCGTCGGCAAGCACACCCTGGCCGTCCGGCTCGGCGAGCGCCGGGCCCGGGGCGCCTACGTGGCGATGCTCGTGACCGCGCTCCTCGCGGGGCTCGCCGTGGCCGTGTGGACCCCGTGGGCGCTACTTCTCCTGCTGCTGGCTCCGGTGGTGGTGATCCTCGCGCGCCGGGTCCTCGGCGGTGCCACCGGGCGCGACCTGATCGTCGTGCTCAAGAACACCGGCCTCCTCGAGCTCGCCTTCGGGTTCCTCCTCGGGGGCGCCCTTCTGCTCGGCGCCGGCTGATCGCGCCTGCTCCGCGAGGTCCGCCTCGGCGTCCTCGTCCGCGGCCTCCTCGGCCAGGCCCTTCGAGAACCGGTCCCCGTCGGCCCGCCGGGCCGCCATGGACTCGGCCGCGCGTCGACGCGGCTTCTCGAGCAGCACGTAGGACAGACCCGCCCCGACCAGCACCGCACCCAGCACGAGGAGCCAGCTGCGCAGCCCGAGCAGGTACAGCACGGCACCGGCGCCGACCACCAGCACGATCCGGAGCACACTGTAGATGAGGAGAGCCATGGACTCAGCGTAGGCTCTGGGAATGAGGTTCCTGCTCGTCCTGGCCATCATTGGCCTCATGACCTACGCCATCCTCGACGTCGCCCGGACCGAGGACCCCCGGCGACGCCTTGGGCTGCCTGCCTGGCTATGGGTGGCCGTGATCATCATCACCCCGGGGGTCGGCGCCCTCATCTGGCTGATCGCGTCCCGGCTCCTGACCATGGCCGGTGGTTCCGCCGACGGCGGAGCCGATGACTACCCGGCTCCCCGGGCCTCGCGCCGCCCGGCCCGGCCGGTCGCGCCCGACGACGACCCCGAGTTCCTGGCCGGGCTGAACCGCCCGACGCCGCCCGAGGTGACGAAGTCACCTGAACCGCCGGTGCCCCCGGTACTGCCCACGAGCGGACCGGGTGCCCGCGTGGAGTCCCCCGATGATGGCGAGGATGACACCGAACGGCCGGATGGGCGCCGCACCGGCCCGAAACCCGGCGACACCGAGGACCGCGCGTAGCGACCACGCATCGGTACCCGCGATCGTTGCCCTCCCGCGTCCGTTGCCCCGGACCCGCGGCCGGTGCCGCTGACGCAGTACCTCCCGCGTCAGGCAGTACCTCCCGCCGTCACACAGAAATCCCCGCCTGAAGAAGAACCGCAGAACCTACTTCTTCAGGCGCGAGGTACTGCCTCACGGGCGATCCCGGTGAGCGGGGCGCGCTGGCGTGGGCAGGTCAGACAGGTCCTGGCGTGGGCAGGTCAGACAGGTCACACGCCGGCGTAGGAGTGCTTGCCGCTGAAGAAGATGTTCACGATGTAGAAGTTGGCGAGCACCGCCATGAACCCGACGAGCGCGAAGTAGGCGAACTTCTCGGCCGCCCAGCCCGTCGTGACCCGGGCGTGCAGGTACGCGGCGTAGATCACCCAGATCACGAAGGTCCAGGTCTCCTTCGGGTCCCAGCCCCACGGGCGGCCCCAGGCGTGCTCGGCCCAGACCGCACCGGCGACGAGCGTGAACGTCCAGGCCACGAAGCCGACGGCGTTGAGCCGGTAGGCGAGCCGCTCCATGTTCGCCGACGGCGGCAGCGAACCGACGATCCGGGAGCCGAACGTCGCGCTGGGCTGCGTGGACG
Source organism: Occultella gossypii (assembly GCF_019947135.1). GTDB lineage: Bacteria > Actinomycetota > Actinomycetes > Actinomycetales > Beutenbergiaceae > Occultella > Occultella gossypii. Next base: position 79,246 of record NZ_JAGSHT010000017.1, read on the forward strand.
GCTCGGCGACCGCGGTCGCCGTCGCAGAAGTGCCGCCGGCCGCACCGGAGGTGACCTCCGCCGTCGCCCCGGACGCCGCCATGGCGGCGGAGCCCGCCGATACCGTCGCGCGCTCGCTGCGCGCCTTGACCAGCTGGGCTATCGAGATCATCGCCGCCAGCCCGGAGAGGCCGGTGGCGAGTGTGGCCACGGACACGTGGATCACCAGCCAGTAGCTGCGGAGGGCGGGCTGGACGCCGTCGGCCTCCACGTACAGCACGGCGACCGCGAGCATCAGCGCGAGGAACGCGAGCATCGACACCGCGACGCCGAGGTAGCGCACGTCGCGCCGGGTCTGCAGGCCGAGGAAGATGGCGACCACGAAGAACGTGAACATCAGGGTGAACTCGTACATGTTCGCCCATGGCACCCGCCCGGCGGCCAGGCCGCGCACCACGATCGCGACGAACTGCAGCCCGGCGCCGAGCCACATCGTCGACAGGCCGATCCCGGCGGCGCGGCGCCTGCGATCCTTGGGTGCACCGACGCCGAGCGCGCTCACGTCCACCGCGAACGCGATCATCGCGACCACGTACGACGCCATCGCCCCATAGATCAGCAGCGTGCTGATGTCCCCGAGATCGCTGTTCACCGGTCCTCCTTCGACGTTGCGGCCTGATCGGACTCCAGGACCGCCAGGACCCGGTCCAACTCGCGCTGTAGACCGGGATCGTCGCCGCGGGCCAACGCCGCCGCGGAGACCACTGTAGCCCCGTCGGCCCCAGCCACCAGGCGCACCCAGATCCGGCGCCGTGGCAGGAACAGCGAGGCCACCAGTCCCGCGAACGCGAGGCCGGCGAACACCCCCATCCACACGATCGACGGGTCGTAGCGCACGTCGAACGCGGCGAAGCGGGGCAGGTCCTCGAACGTGATGGTGCCGAGCCCGTCCGGTAGTTCCACGGACTCCCCCGGCCGCAGCACCACCTGGACCGGGGCCTCGGTCCCGTCCTCGGCGGTGGTCAGCACCTGCTCCATGTCCGTGGTGTCCAGCAGATAGAGGTTCTGCGGCACCCCGTTGTCCAGGCCGAGGTCCCCGACCCACACGTTGAGCACCACCGCCGGGTCCAGGGGCTGGGGGTAGGCGGACCCGATCAGGTTGCCCTCCTCATCCGCGGCAGCCGTGGGCAGCAGCACCCCGTTGAAGCCGAGCTGGCGTTCACCGCCGTTCGCGTCCGGCACCATCACCACGCCGTTGGAGGCGTAGTTCGGGTCCGCGGTGGGCAGGAACGGGACGGCGCCGGAGAACGCCACCTCGCCGCTGCCGTCGGTCACGGTGAACCGTGGCGCGAAGCCGTTCCCGGTGAGGTAGATCCGGGTGTCGTCGGTCTCCAGCGGGTGGTTGACCCGGACGTCCGCGGTGCGGGTACTGCCGTCGGTCTCGGTGAGAGTCACCCCGGCCACGAAGTCCCGGGCCTGGGAGTCGACCGTGAACTCGGACTCGAACGAGTCCAGGCGGACCCGGAACGGCTCCTGGGCGTCGGCGCCGTACCAGCTGCCGGTGTCGAAGGAGTCGAAGTCGAGCGGGGCGTTCACGAACGTGTCCCCCTGGACCACGACGACCTGGCCGCGGTAGTGCACCAGCTGCCCCCACGCCGTCACCACGAGCAGGCCGACCAGGGCCAGGTGGAAGACCAGGTTGCCGGTCTCGCGGCCGAAACCACGCTCGGCAGAGATGGTCAGCGCCGTCCTCGTCTCGCCGTCGGCGGTCCGGCCGCGCTCGCTCGCGAGCCGGCGCCGGTACCGGCGCCCGAGGGCGGCGTCGAGACGCCTCCGGACCTGCTCCGGCGTCCCGGCGGCCCGGGCCTGGCCGCGCACGTCGAACCGGGTGAACCGGCTCGGCACCCGGGAGGGCTCGGCGCGCAGGTTCTTCAGGTGCACCCAGGTGCGCGGGAGGATGCAGCCGATCAGGGAGACGAACAGCAGCAGGTAGACCGCGGAGAACCACGGCGAGGCGTACACGTCGAACAGGTGCAGCGAGTCCAGCAGGTCCGCCGTGTCCGGGTGGTCGAGGAAGTACTGCTGCACCGCGTTCGGGTCGGAGGTGCGCTGCGGGAAGAACGCGCCTGGCAGGGCCACGACCGCGAGCAGCAGCAGCAGGAGCAGTGCCACCCGCATGCTGGTCAGCTGCCGCCACGTCCACCGCAGCCACCCCCGTACGCCGAGCCTGGCGTCGCCACGGGGGCTACCGCTCCCCCGGCCACCCGACGGCGGCCGAGGCCCCGTGGAGCCCGCGCCGCGCCCGCCGCCGGCCCGCTTCGGGGCGGGTTCGATCCCGTCGGCGGCGTCGTCGGTCGTCGCCAGCCCTTCCGGTTCGTACCTTGTCGCCACTCAGATCACCGTCACGAATCCGTCGATGAAGCCCTGCAGCCAGTTCGCCAGCCAGGACCACACGCCGGTGATCAGCGCCAGGCCGAGCAGCACGAGCAGGCCCCCGCCCAGGCGCATGATCAGCAGCCGGTGCCGCCGCAGGAAGGCCATCATCGCCGCCGAGGACTTCAGGCCGAGGGCGACGAGCACGAACGGCAGGCCGAGACCGAGGCAGTACGCGATCACGAGCGTCATCGCCCGGCCGAGGTCGCCGCCGTCGATCGCGAGCGCCTGGACGGCCCCGAGCGTTGGGCCGATGCACGGCGCCCAGCCGAGGCCGAACACGATGCCGAGCAGCGGTGCGCCCCACACCCCGGCCTTCGGGCTCATGTGGAACCGGCGTTCGCGCTGCAGGAACGGCACCGCCCCGAGGAAGGCCAGGCCCATCAGCAGCACCAGGACGCCGAGCACCCGGGTGATGACGTCCTGCCAGCGGAACAGGTACATGCCCACCGAGGTCAGCGCCAGGGTCATCAGGGCGAACACCAGGGTGAAGCCGGCGACGAAGCCGAGGATGCCGAGCACCAGCCGGGCCCTCGATCCGTTCGAGGCCTTCGAGCCGCCGCGCGCGGAACCACCCGCATCAGCACCGACCATGCCGCCGACGAACCCGAGATAGCCGGGCACCAGCGGCAGTACGCATGGCGACGCGAACGAGACGAACCCGGCCAGCAGGGCGATCGGGACCGCCGCCACCATGGACCCGGAGAAGACGGTCTCGGCGAACGTGCGACTGAGCTGCTCGAGCCAGGTCATGGCAGCTCGGCCGGCCGGGGGACGCCGATCATGCGCCGGCTGCGAGTTCGTCGTCGATGAGCCCGCGCAGGATCGTCGGGTCGGCGATCCCGATGATCCGTGCGGCCACGCGGCCCTCGGTGTCGAGGACCACGGTGCTCGGCATCGCGGTCAGCGGGACCACGCCCTGCATCGCCGCGACGCCCGCGGCGTCGTCGTCGTCCAGGCTCGGGTAGGGCAGCTCGAACCGGCGCTCGAACGACTGCGCGGTGCCGGCGTCGTCGGTGTGGTTCACGCCGAGCAGGTGCACGCCCGCATCGGAGTAGTCTCCTGCGATCGCAGCCAGGTCCGGCGCCTCGGCACGGCACGGCGGGCAGGCCGCGTACCAGAAGTTCACCACGACGACGTCCCCACGCCAGTCCGCGATATCGATCGGCTCCTCGGCGTAGGACTGCCCGGCCAGCTCGACCACGTCCCCGCGTTCGGACGCGGCCCAGGACTCCACCGAACCGTCACCGGAGACGTAGCTCCCGTTCGCGCCGTCGGTGGCCGACGGCGTCGGCTCGTTCGCGCAGCCGGCGAGCACCAGCGCTCCGGCAAGCAGACCCAGCGCTGTGAGCCGCGCTCGGCGCACGGCCTGCCCGGTCGGACGGGCCCGCCTCACGGAAGCACCGCCGTCGTCGCATCGGGCAACAGGTCCGCGCACGGCTCGGTGTAGTCGACCGCGAGCAGCGTGCCGCGCTCGAACGTCAGCGTGGTCAGCGACGCCAGGGTCAGGCGCCGGCGGCGCGGGTCGTGCAGCATGGACTTGCCCAGGATCGTGCTGCGGGCCACCCAGATCGGCAGCTGGTGGGAGACGATCACGGCTTCGTGACCGTCGGCCGCGGTGCGGGCGTCGCGGATCGCGGCGAACATCCGCTCGGCCTGCTCGGCGTACGGCTCGCCCCAGGACGGGCGCAAGGGGTTGACGAGCTTGGCCCAGTGCGCGGGGTTCAGCAGCTCCGCCGGGTTTTTCCCGACGGTCGAGCCCTCGAAGTAGTTCTCGGCCTCGATCACCCGCTCGTCCGTGCGCACCGGCAGGTCGAACGCGGCCGCGAGCGGTGCGGCGGTCTCCTGGGCCCGCTGCAGCGGCGAGGCGACCAGGTGCACCAGGTCCGCACCGCGCACGGTGAAGGTGTCCGCGATCCGCTGTGCCATCTGGTGACCGCGCTCGGAGAGCCCGTAGCCCGGGATGCGCCCGTACAGGACGCGATCGGGGTTGTGGACCTCACCATGACGCAACAGGTGGACGGTGGTACGCGACATGGCCCCAGTCTCGCAAAGTTTTCGCCGATGCCACGCACCCGCGTCATCCGAAGTGGGACCGGACCTCCTCGTCGATCTGGCTGAACGCCGCACCGAGGGCCAGGAGCTGGTCCCGCGTGAGCACGTCCACCAACCGGCGGCGGACCGAGGCCACGTGCACCGGGGCCGCGGCCTCCAGTTGCGCCCTACCGGCGTCGGTGAGCATGCAGTCCACGCCACGTCCGTCCTGGGCGCTGCTGCACCGGGACACCAGGCCGGCGCGCTCCATCCGGCTGATCGTATGCGTCAGCCGCGAGCGCGAGTGCACGAGTTCCTCCGCGAGGACCGACATTCTCAAGACCCGGCCGGGCGCCTCGGAGAGCCGCACCAGCACCTCGTACTCGTTCAGGCTGAGGCCGGCACCGTGTTCTAGATCACGACCAAGTGCGTCGAAGAGGACGGACGTGCCGGTCAGCAGCGCCCGCCAGGCCACCTGCTGTTCGGCGTCGAGCCAGCGCACCGGCGTGCCCGGCGGCGCCTCGGTCGACGTGTCGATGGGCGTCTGTGTCATGGGACCTGCTCCTACTCCTGATCGCTGCTGAGGTTGCTCCGCGGAATCACCCCTTGACATCAGCCTAGGTCTCCGGCATCCTCATTACTACAACGTTCAACTACTCGTTCAAGCAATTCCGATCCCACCCGAGGAGCACCCAGCATGAGCAACGTCATCCCCGCCGGCACATACGTCATCGACGCCAGCCACAGCGAAGTCGGTTTCCAGGTCCGCCACTCCGGCATCGCGAAGGTCAAGGGCCGCTTCACCGAGTTCTCCGGCTCGTTCACCGTGGCCGAGAACTTCGCAGACTCCTCCGCGACCGTGACCATCGCCGCCGGCTCCGTGCACACCGGCAACGAGGGCCGCGACGGTCACCTGACCAGCGCGGACTTCTGGGACGCGGCGACCAAGCCCGAGTGGACCTTCGTGTCCACCTCCGTCGAGGGCTCCGGAGAGGAGTTCGCCCTGATCGGTGACCTCACCGTGAACGGCGTGACCAAGCCGGTCACCCTCGATGTCGAGTTCAACGGCGCACTTGCCGACGCCACCGGCGCCGACAAGGTGGGCTTCTCCGCCAGCACCGAGATCTCCCGCAAGGAGTTCGGGCTGACCTGGAACGTCGCCCTCGAGGGTGGCGGCCTGCTGGTCGGCGACAAGGTCAAGCTCTCGATCGAGGTCGAGGCCGTCAAGGAGCTCGCGTCGGTCAACGCCTGACCACTCGCACGCCGGGGCACCGTCCCCGAGCTGTCGAACACTGACGAACACTGACGACGGAGCGCAGCCCGATCGGGCTGCGCTCCGTCGTCGTTCGTGCCAGGAATCGCTGCAAGGAGTCAGTGCAGCGCCTTGCGGATCCGCTCCGGGTCGATGCGCCAGTACCCGACCTGCACGCCGTCGACCGTGACCACCGGAACCAGCTCGCCGTAGCGCTCCTGCAACCCGGGGTCGGCGTCGATGTCAACCTCGGCCCACGCGACGCCGTCGGGCTCACAGACCGCGCGCACCGCGCGCCGGGCGGTCTCACAGAGGTGACATTCGCGCCTGCTGAACAACGTGACCCGCGGCGTAGCGCCGTCGGTCGTGCCCGTCTCGGCCATACGGGACATCGTATCGACCACCCGGTCCACGGCCGCCGACCGGCACGCGGAACGTGGGCCCGACGCGCTCGACGGTGCCGGCCGGCCGCGGCCGGTCGCGGGCATCGGTGACTACAGTGAGGTGGTGTCAGCCGACCAGTCGCCGGAGCGCGCGCCCATCCGGGCCGCCGCATTCTTCGACGTCGACAACACGATCATCCGAGGTGCGTCCGCGTACCACCTGGCCCGTCGGCTGTACCAGCGGGGGTTCTTCCGTCGCCGCGACATCGTCTACTTCGGCCTCCACTCGGTCTACTACCTGACGTTCGGGGAACGGCTCAGCGCCATCGACGAGCTCCGGGGGCGCGCTCTCGGCCTGATCGAGGGCCACTCGGTCGCGGAGGTCGCGGCCATCGCCGACGAGGTCTACGACGAGGTGCTCGCGGACCGGGTGTTCCCGGGCACCCGGGAACTCATCGAGGCGCACCTGCGGGCCGGTGACCAGGTGTGGATCATCACCGCCGGGCCTCGCGAGCTCGGCGACCTGGTCGCCCGCCGGCTGGGCGCGACCGGGGCGCTCGCCACCGTCGCGGAGTCGCGCGACGGCTTCTACACCGGGCGGCTGGTCGGGCACATGATGCACGGCGAGCACAAGGCGGACGGTGCGCGCGGGATCGCTGCCGACCAGGGACTGGACCTGGCCCGGTCCTCGGCCTACGGCGATTCCGTGAACGACGCGCCCCTGCTGGGCCTCGTCGGGCACCCGTTCGCGATCAATCCCGATGCGCGACTGCGCAGGTACGCCGCCGAGCGCGGCTGGCAGGTGCGCGACTTCCGCCGTCGACGGCGGGACGTACGGCGCGGGGTCCGCACCGCCTCCTGGGCCGGTGCCGTGTGGGTGACCGCCGTGGCAGCCCGCGCCGTGGTGCGGCGCCTACGCGGCTGAGCGTTCGCCGTCGGCAGTTTCGCCGTCGGGCCGGCGGCAGCGCACGCGCGCGAACCGCCCCGGAACGCACGAAACCGGACGCCTGCACCGAAACGGGACCATGGCCGGTCCGGTTCCGGTCGAAGGGTCCGGTCTCGGCAAGGGCTGGGTGCACGAGCACCCAGCGCCGGCGGGCGGAACGCCCGCGAAAGCTACTTCTTGTTGCGTCGCTGGTGACGCGTCTTGCGAAGCAGTTTGCGGTGCTTCTTCTTCGACATCCGCTTGCGACGCTTCTTGATGACAGAACCCATGGGACCTCACTACAGCTGGGATGAGCACCGCCGCGAGCCCGGACGGAAGCCGAGCGGCTCCGGCCGAATCTCGACGGAGACTCACCGATGAACAGAGAACTTACGACGGGGTGCTTGCCGACGCCGACCCGGTCGGGGCGCACGCACAGAAAGAGACCAGTACCGCATCTCCCAGGTATCCTACCCGGCCGCGGTCAGCGCCCGGTTCCGGTCCCCTCCCAGGAACCAAGACCGTCGGAGAGCATCTCCTGCACGGCCGCCTGAGGCACGCGGTAGGACTTGCCGACCCGGATCGCGGGGAGCTCGCCCGCGTGCACCATCCGGTACACGGTCATCCGGGAGACCCGGGCCAACTCGGCGACCTCGGCCACGGTGAGGAAGCGCGGCGCCTCGGCCTCAGCCACGTGCCTCACCCCTCCCCGATCTCCGGTGCCCGTCGGCGGACACACCCGCTGTCATGCGTGCCAGGTGAGCGCCCCGAAACGGGCGCGCAGAGGCACAGGAGTAAATCTTAGGGGGTCACGGACCCGTTCGGGAATCGAATGGCGCAAAATTCATGCCGTGAGTGGGTCGAGTCCGTGCCACGGGAACACGCTGCGGCGGGTCGCCATGATGGCGCGGTCGACCGGATCGTCCGGGTCGAACCCATCCACCCAGGTCCGGAACGTCACGTCCACGCCGTCGCCCATCGTCCGGGGTGCGTCCAGGTCCCCGAGTGCGGCGACCTCCTCGCGCCAGGACGCGGGCACCGGCGTCGAGCCCGGCAGGTCCACGCCGGCGCTCACCGCGACGAGGTGGGCCCAGGCCCGCGGCACCGTGGAGAGGATGTCGTAGCCACCGCCGCCGGTCGCGAGCCAGCGCCCCCCGGCGTGGCGCTCGGCCAGCTCACCGATCAGCACCGCCGCGGCGCGCAGCCCGTCCATCGAGATGTCCATGGTGGTCAGCGGGTCCCGGCGGTGGGTGTCGCAGCCGTGCTGGCTGACGACGACCTGCGGGGCGAACTCCTCGGCCAGCGGCGCCACCACGGCTTCGATGGCGCGCAGCCAGGGGACGTCCGAGGTGTGCGCGGGCAACGGCACGTTCACCGCGCTGCCGCGGGCGTTCGGCCCACCGACATCCTGAGCGAAACCGGTCCCTGGAAACAGGGACTCCCCGCTCTGGTGCACCGAGACCGTGACCACCCGGGGGTCGTCCCAGAAGGCCCGCTCCACACCGTCGCCGTGGTGGGCATCGATGTCCACGTACAGGACCCGCTCACACCCGTGCTCCAGCAGCCACTGGATCGCTGCCGCGACGTCGTTGTAGATGCAGAAGCCGGACGCCGCGGCCGCCATCGCGTGGTGCATGCCGCCGGCGAGGCTGACCGCGTGCCGGGACCGGCCGGACCAGACCTCCTCCGCGCCCGCCACGGTCGCACCGACGATCCGCGCAGAGGCCTCGTGCACCCTCGGGAAGACCGGGTTGTCGGTGGTGCCCAGGCCCCGGACCAGGTCGGGGCGGCCGTCACCACCGGCGCGGACCGCGGCGATGAAATCCCGGTCATGCACCGTCGCGAGCAGCTCGTCGCTGGCCTCGGCGGCCTCGAGCGTGCGCAGCCCCGGCGTGTCCAGGAGGCCGAGCGCGCGGATCAGATCCATCGTGAGTCGCAGCCGGGCGGGTGCCATCGGGTGCCCGACGCCGAAGTCGTATCCCAGCAGCTCGGAACTCCAGGCAAGTGCGACGGACGCGGGCGGCGTGGGCATGGTTCACCGTAACGCCACCAGCGTTTTGGTGGCACAGTAGGCTCCGCATCGTCGGGACAGGGGTGAGGAGAGCGGGTGGCGCGAGAGATCCCGTCGTTGCTACGCGCCGGACGCGATGCCGTCGATGCCATCGCCCGGCACTCGCCCGCCCGGCTGACCCTGATGGTCTTCCTCGGGGTGATCGCGGTCGTCACCGCGCTGTTGTCGCTGCCGATCGCGACCACCAGCGGCGAGTCGGCACCGTTCATGAATGCGCTGTTCATGGCCACCTCGGCCGTGTGCGTCACCGGCCTGACGATCGTGGACGTGGCCAGCTACTGGTCCACGTTCGGGCACGTGGTGATCATGTTCGCGATCATGGTCGGCGGCCTCGGTGTGATGACCCTGGCCTCGATCCTCGGGCTGGCCGTGTCCCGCCGGATCGGGCTGACCCAGCGCCTGCTCGCCGCGCAGGAGACGAAGACCACCCGGCTCGGGGAGGTCGGCACGCTGATCCGGGCGGTCATCATCGCCTCGCTGAGCCTGACCACGGTGCTCGCGATCGTGCTCATCCCCCGGTTCCTGACGTTGGGCGAGAGCCTGGGCTCGGCGGCCTGGAACGGGTGGTTCCTGGCGGTCTCGATCTTCAACAACGCCGGTATCGGGATCCTCCCCGGGGGCCTGAACGCCTACGTCGGGGACTGGTGGATGTGCCTGCCGATCATCGTCGGCACGTTCGTCGGCGCGCTCGGTTTCCCGGTGATCCTGTCCGTGGCGACCAACCTGCGCCAGCCGCGCCGGTGGACGCTGCACGCGAAACTCACTCTGATCACCAGCGCCGGGCTGTTCGTTCTCGGTGCGGTGCTCATCGGTGCCTTCGAATGGACCAACCCGGCCACGTTCGGCAGTCTCCCGGTGGGCGACCGGATCGTCGGATCGCTGCTCGCCGGCGTCACACCGCGCTCGTCCGGGTTCTCCACGGTCGACATCGGCGAGATGCGCGAAGCCACCTGGTTCATGCAGGACGCGCTGATGTTCGTCGGCGGGGGTAGCGCCTCCACGGGCGGCGGGATCAAGGTGACCACGTTCGCGGTGATGCTGCTGGCCATCGTCGCCGAGGCCCGCGGCGACCGGGACATCGAGGCCTTCGGGCGCCGGATCGAGCTGAGCATCGTCCGGTTGGCGATCGCGGTGTCCTTCATCGGCGCCACGTTCGTGGGCCTGGCCACCCTTGCTCTGCTGGTCCAGACGGACCTGCACCTGGACGTGATCCTGTTCGAGGTGATCTCGGCGTTCGCGACGTGCGGTCTGAGCACCGGAATCACGGAGGACCTGCCGACGTCGTCGCACTACGTGCTGGTCACGCTGATGTTCGCGGGCCGGACCGGGACAATGACACTTGCTGCCGCGCTCGCCCTGCGTCAACGACGCCGGGTCATCCGGATGCCCGAGGAGAGGCCGATCATTGGTTGAGAACAGAGCACGAGGGAACACGGCCAAGGCCGCGCGGCCGAGCAGCGATGCCGGGGTGCTGGTGGTCGGGCTCGGCCGCTTCGGCGCCTCGCTCGCCGCCACCCTCGACGAGCTGGGCCGCGACGTGCTGGCCGTGGAGCGCGACCCGGACCTGATCCAGACCTGGAGCGGGCGGCTGCCACTGGTGGAGGCCGACGCCACGAACGCCGACGCGCTGGTCCAGCTCGGCGCCAAGGACTTCCCGATCGCGGTGGTCGGCGTCGGCACGTCGCTGGAGGCGAGCGTGCTGATCACCGCGAACCTGGTGGATCTGGGCACGCCGCTGATCTGGGCCAAGGCGATCTCCGCCGAGCACGGCCGGATCCTGCAGCGCATCGGCGCGCACCACGTCGTCTACCCCGAGCACGACGCCGGCGCCCGGGTGGCGCACCTGGTCTCCGGGCGGATGCTGGACTTCATCGAGCTCGAGGACGGGTTCACGATCGTCAAGATGCGCCCGCCGCAGGAGACGCACGGGTTCACCGTCGGCGAGTCGCACATCCGCAAGAAGTACGGGGTCACCGTGATCGGTGTGAAGCCGCCGGGGCAGCCGTTCGAGTACGCGACCGAGAGCACCCGCATCGATGCGGAGGACACCCTGATCCTCTCCGGTGACACGGTGCTGCTGGAGAAGTTCGCGCGCCGGCCCTGAGCGCCGCCAGCCGCCGCCCGACGGCGGGGGTTGCCCCAGTTGTGTCCCCGGCGGGTGGTCGCAGGTCAGGTCAGGTCGCGGCCGAGTTCCACGGACCGGGCCCGCGCCGCGTCCACGGCCGCGATGACCGCGGCCCGCACGCCCCGCTCGTCGAGCTCGCGCACTCCCGCGACGGTGGTGCCGGCCGGCGAGGAGACCCGCTCCCGCAGGATCGCCGGGTGCTCGCCGGAGGCCAGCGCCATCGCGCCGGACCCGGCGACCGTGGCCCGGGCCAGGTCGAGTGCCACGTCCCGGCTGAGCCCGCCCAGGACGCCGGCCTCGGCGAGGGCGTCGATCAGGTAGAAGACGTACGCCGGGCCCGAGCCGGAGATCCCGGTGACCACGTCCTGATAGGCCTCGTCCACCCGCAGCACCGTGCCGGTCCCGGCCAGCAGCTGCTCGGTCCGGTCCAGGTGCTCGGCCGTGGCGCTCGTCCCGGCGCTGAGCACGCTGACGCCGTGCCCGATCGTGGCAGGCGTGTTCGGCATCACCCGCACCACGGGGTTGGTACCGCTGAGCCGGGACTCCAGATACGCCGTCGGGATCCCGGCGGCGATCGAGACCACCAGCGCGGCCGCATCCAGCACCCCGTCGATCTCGCTCGCGAGCGCTCCCACGTCCTTCGGCTTGACGGCGATGACCACCGCACCGACGCCGTCGACGGCCTCGGTGTTCGTGGCGCACCAGCGCACGCCGTGGCGCTGCGCCACGGCGGCGCCGTGCTCGGCCCGACCGTCGCTGATCCGGATCCGCTCGGCCCCGACGGCACCGATTAGGGAGACCAGGATGGCCTCCCCCATCACGCCGGCGCCGATCAGGGCGACGTCCGCCCCGGCACCTGACTCGTTCCCGATCGGCACGTCGATGTCCTTCCTCGGCGGTTGTGCGGTACTCACAGCGGGTAGGCCTGGTACACGCCGCGGACGGAGTCGGCGTCCGGACCATCGACGACGAAGCCGACGGTGCCGTTCGTCCACACGGCCCGGCCTGCGCCGTCGGCCGCCTCGAGGATCTGGAAGGTGCCGGCGGCGGCACCCGCGACGTCGACCTGACCGTCCTCGACCACGTCGGCGCCGTCGAGGGCGGCCACGGCCGGCAGTGCCGCGGCGGCCTCCTCGACGCTCTCCCACTGGCCGACCCGGACGGTCACGTCACCGTCGGCACCGGTGTAGGTGAGCTGCCACCCCTCGATGGCGCCGGCCGTCACCATCGCCTCGTCGGCGACCTGTGCGCTGACGGCGTAGCCGAGCACGGTGTCCGGGAGCGCCGCGAGCAGTGCGGTGCTCGTGTCCCGCGCGATCGGCTCGGCCTCCGGGGTGGGTACCGGCCCGGTGGTGGTGATCGTCACCGACGGGTCACCGGCGTCGCCCCGGCCGGACAGCAGCATCGCGACGAACACGGTGATCACCGCGACCACGGCGATCACGAGCACGCCGATGCTGACGGTGCGCCGGTTCAGTTCGAGTTTGCCGATCGCGGCCATGGACGTCCCTTCGCGTGAGTCCGGGCCAGCCTAATGGGCCGCCCTTGCTCAGCCGTCCGCGTCGGGCCTCCCGGTTCGGTACGCGTCGGCCATCTCCCGATGCCATTGCCGCGCCGGGTCCTCCGGCCGCGCCGTCACGGTGGCGATCGTCAGCGCCGGTGCGTCGACGGCCTCGCAGCGCGCGCGCCATGTCCCGTTCGGATCGATGAGACCCGACGGCTCGTGTGGTGCCTTGTCACTGTGCACGGCGTAGCTGATCCACATCCCGTCGTGGCGGGCCGCGACGAGCGCCGACGACGTGAGTGTCCCGTCCGCCCCGGGATCCCCAGGCCCGGCAGTGGAGTACAGGACGCAGTCCGCGCCGAGCGCAAGGTAGTCGCGGTAGACCTCGGGGAAGAGGACTTCGAGCCCCGAGGTGCAGCCGAACGTGACACCGTCCACCTCGAACAGGGTCGGGCCAGTGCCCGCCGCGTAGAGGTAGGTCGCCTTGGTCCGGGACAGCAGTCGTTCGTCGTATTTCGCGTGGAGGCGACCGCCCGAGTCGATGATCAGCAGGCTCAGGTGCGGGCGAACGGCGTCCGCGGCCGGGCGGGTCACCGCGCCGATCACCACCCAGATGGCCCGCTCCGCAGCCCTGGCCCGGATCCGGGACAGGGCCGCAGCCTGGGCATCCCAGGCGAACCGTGTCCAGTCCGCCTCGGCCACCTCACCCGGCACCGACGAGAGCAGCTGCTTCGACGGGAAGCACAGGGCCGCCTCGGGCAGATGCAGGAGCGTCGCACCCAGCCGCGCGGCCTCGTCGATCAGCGTCACCACCTCATCGCCGGCCGCAGCGAAGCCGGCGACGTCGCCCGGATCCTCCCGTGGCCTCGTCTGCGCGACGGCCACCCGCACGGACGCGCCGTCCGGCTCGTGCTCCGCGCGGGTCGGGCCCGGCTCCGTGTCGGTGCGGACGAGGTGCCGGCGGGCCGCCGTGTACGACTCGCCGGTGCGCGCGGCCCGGTCACGAATCTTGTTCTTGAGTGCTCGATCGATCGTCATGTCAACTCCGATGCCCCGCCCCGGCTCCCCCCAGCGGTACCCGGTGCACGGCGTCCGAGTGTCTGACGACGGCGACCTGAGACCGAGTCCCTTTGCCTCCGGTTGCGCAACGGTGCAGTGGACCGAGCTGGGGTCGGTCCGAGGAGGTTCGGCGTAGGCCACGCCGGAAGAACAGGAACGACGTTACCCGGTGCCGTGGTGGGCGCGGGTCCTTCGACACGCGGTGCGATCCGCGTCGCTTCGTCGCGGCATTCCTGAGTTCGGCCGTCCCGGTTGTGTCAGGATCAGCCAAGACTGAGAGGACGGACTCATGGTTGCTATGGGCGCTCGGCCCGGGGTGATCCGATGACGACGCTCCTGATCGGCTTGCTGGTCTTCCTGATCAACCTGGTTGCCCTCGGTCTGGTGCCGGAGCGGCGGCGCCCGTCCTCGGCGATGGCGTGGCTGCTGTTGATCTTCTTCCTGCCGGGCGTCGGCCTGCTGCTGTTCCTGCTGATCGGCAGCACGTTCGTGCCGCGGAAGCGCCGCGAGGAGCAGCGTGTGGCGGGTGAGCTGATCCGAGCCGGCCTGGCCGGGGTCCCCGCGCTGCCCCCCTCGCCCGAGCGGCCGGACTGGCTCGACCCGGTGATGGTGCTGAACCGGCGACTGGCGTGGATGCCGGCAGTGCAGAACAACTCGGCCGAGCTGTTCTCCGGCTACGAGGAGTCGATCCAGGCGAAGGCGGACCTGGTCCGCACCGCCGAACGCTACGTCCACGTCGAGTACTTCATGCTGTGCCGGGACACCACCAGCGAGCCCTTCATCGCAGCCCTGCTGGAGGTCGCCGCGCGCGGTGTGAAGGTGCGCGTGCTCTTCGACCATCTCTCCACCATCGGTTTGCCCGGCCACAAGGAGTTGCTGGCCACGTTCGATCAGGCGGGCGTCGAATGGCACCCGATGCTGCCGATCCAGCCGCTGAAGGGCCAGTGGCGTCGGCCGGACCTGCGAAACCACCGCAAGATCGTGGTCGTCGACGGCCGGACGGGGTTCGTCGGATCGCAGAACATGATCGACTCGAGCTACCACAAGAAGAAGCACGAGGCCAACGGTCGGAAATGGCGCGAGCTGACCGCGAGGGTCGAGGGCCCCGTCGTCCAGTCCCTCAACCTCGTGTTCGCCTCCGACTGGTTCATCGAGACCAACGAGCGGTTGCGCGACTACGTCCAGACCGAGGAGTTCCCCGAGGATCAGGGTGATCTCACCTGCCAGATCGTGCCGAGCGGTCCGGGATTCCCGGACGAGAACAATCTCCGTCTCTTCAACGCACTGATCTACGGGGCATAGGAGCGGCTGTCCATCACCAGCCCCTACTTCGTGCCCGACGAGTCACTCCTCTCCGCCATCACGACCGCGGCACAGCGCGGCGTCGCCGTCGAGCTGTTCGTCAGCGAGAAGGGCGAGCAGTTGATGGTGAGCCATGCCCAGTGCTCCTATTACCGGTTCCTCCTGGAGGCCGGCGTCCGGATCTTCAGGTATCCGTACCCGTTCGTTCTGCACGCGAAGCACTTCTCCGTCGACGACCACACCGCCGTCATCGGCTCCAGCAACATGGACATCAGATCGTTCAACCTCGACTTCGAGGTGTCGATGATGTGCACCGGAGGTTCCTTCGTGGCGGAGCTGCGCGAGGTCGAGGACGCCTACCGCTCGGTCTGCCGCGAGCTGACCCTCACGGAGTGGAAGAAGCGCCCGCTGACGCAACGGTGGCTCGACAACGTCATGCGATTGACGTCCGCCGTCCAGTGACCTTCCCCCACGCGCCAACGGCCACCCGTCCACACACCCGCAGCGCGCCTCGGTCTGGTGTCGTAGGTCGGCGGTACCGTCGTGGACATGAGTTCGACCGCCCGCGCCCAGCGCCCCGTCCACCGCTGCACCGAGTGCGGCTGGAGCACGGCGAAGTGGGTGGGCCGGTGCGGCGAATGCCAGGCGTGGGGCACGGTGGTCGAGGCCGGCGGCGCCCCCACCGGTCCGCGCACGGCCGTCTCCGCGCCGCTGCGGAGCCCGGCGCAGCCGATCGCGGACGTCGATGCCGAGGAGGCCCGGTTCCGGCCGACCGGCGTCGGGGAGTTCGACCGCGTGCTCGGCGGCGGGATCGTGCCGGGGGCGGTGGTGCTGCTGGCCGGCGAACCCGGCGTGGGCAAGTCGACCCTGCTGCTGGACGTGGCGGCGCGCGCGGCCGAGGGCGGCTCGAAGGTCCTCTACGTCACCGGTGAGGAGTCGGCGAGCCAGGTCCGCCTCCGCGCTGAGCGCATCGGCGCGATCCGGCCCGGCCTGCTGCTGGCCGCCGAGACCGACCTCGGCACCGTGCTCGGGCACATCGAGGCGAACGACCCGGACCTGCTCGTCATCGACTCCGTCCAGACCATCGCCTCCGCACAGGTGGACGGCTCCGCCGGCGGCGTATCCCAGGTCCGGGAGGTGGCCGCGGCGTTGATCGCCGTGGCCAAGCGCACCGCCACGCCGGTGGTGCTGGTGGGCCACGTGACCAAGGACGGGTCGATCGCCGGGCCGCGGGTCCTGGAGCACCTGGTGGACGTGGTCTGCCAGTTCGAGGGGGACAAGCACTCCGAGCTGCGGATGGTCCGCGCGGTGAAGAACCGGTACGGGACAACGGACGAGGTCGGCTGCTTCAGCCTGACCGAGACGGGCATCCATTCGCTGGCGGACCCGAGCGGACTGTTCCTGTCCGGCAAGCGGGACCCGGTGCCCGGCACCTGCGTCACGGTCACGCTGGACGGGCGCCGCCCGATGCCGACGGAGATCCAGGCACTGACGAACCGCACCGTGATGCCGAACGCCCGCCGCACCACGGCCGGTGTGGACTCCTCGCGGGTGCTGATGACGCTCGCCGTACTCGGCTCCCGGGCGGGCATCGACACCTCTGGCATGGACATCTACGTCTCCACCGTCGGTGGGGCGCGGGCCCTCGAACCCGCCACGGACCTGGCCATCGCGCTCGCGGTGGTCAGCGCCCGGCAGGACTTCGAGCTCGTTGACGGCCTGGTGGCCATCGGCGAGGTGGGCCTCGCCGGGGACCTGCGCCCCGCCGTCGGCACCCGGCGGCGGCTGTCCGAGGTGGCCCGGCTCGGGTTCTCGCGGGCCATCATCCCGGCTGCGACGGACCTCGAGGGCGCCATGCCGGACGGCATCGACGTGGTCCGGGCCGAGGACCTGCACCAGGCGATCACGGCGGCGCAGTTCGGCGTCCGGCGACGCCCGATCCGACTCGCGTAGAGTTGGGCCGAGCTGCGTCGGCAGCGAAACTCTCGAACCTCGTTGGGGGACCTCAGTGGCTGACGTGGCCTTGCCCGAACTCTTCCGGGAGACCCTGCGCGCCGTCGCGCCGGGGACCGAGTTGCGGGACGGCCTGGAGCGGATCCTGCGAGGGCGCACCGGCGCCCTGATCGTGCTCGGGTACAACACGGTCGTCGAGGAGATCTGCTCCGGCGGGTTCGAGCTCGACGTCGACTTCTCCTCCACCCGGCTGCGGGAGCTGGCCAAGATGGACGGTGCGATCGTCGTGGACCACAGCCGCAACCGGATCGTGCGGGCTGCGGTGCAGCTGCTGCCGGACTCCACGATCGAGACCACGGAGTCCGGCACCCGGCACCGCACCGCGGAGCGAGCGGCGAAGCAGACCGGCTACCCGGTGATCTCGGTGAGCCAGTCGATGCGGATCGTCGCGCTCTACGTGGGCGCGCACCGGTACGTGCTTGAGGACTCCGACGTGATCCTGTCCCGCGCGAACCAGGCACTGGCCACCCTCGAGCGGTACAAGTCCCGCCTGGACGAGGTGTCCGGCACCCTCTCCGCCCTCGAGATCGAGGACCTCGTCACCGTTCGGGACGTCGCGGCCGTGGTGCAGCGGCTGGAGATGGTGCGCCGGATCTCGGCCGAGATCTCCGACTACGTGGTGGAGCTCGGCACGAACGGGCGCCTGCTCGCGCTCCAGTTCGACGAGCTCATCGGCGGCATCGGGCCGGACCTGGAGCTCGTGGTCCGGGACTACCTGGACGTGCGCAGCGCCCGCACCCTCGACGACGTGCTCGGCTCACTCGCAGAGCTGGACTCGACCCAGCTGATCGACCTCACCCAGATCTCCCGGGTGATCGGCGTGGGTGGCCGCCAGGGCGAGTCCCTGGACTCGGCGATCGCCCCCAGAGGCTTCCGGATGCTGACCAAGGTGCCGCGGCTGCCGATGTCCGTGGTGACGTCCCTGGTGGAGCATTTCGGCTCCCTGCAGCGGATGCTCTCGGCCACGATCGACGACCTCGAGGTGGTCGACGGCGTCGGTACCCAGCGCGCCCGGGCCGTGCGCGAAGGGCTGTCGCGCCAGGCGGAGTCCTCGCTGCTCGAGCGCTTCGTCTGAGGACTGCGCAGGTGGCGCGCGCTCTACTCGTCGCTCAGTTCAGCTCAACTCAGGAGACGGTGAAGACCTGCTCGGTCGTGACCGGGCCGCCGCCGGTGGTCAGCCCCAGCACGAGCCGGTAGGTCCCGGCGCCGGCCACCGGCTGCCCGCCCGGGCAGCCGGCCGCGCTGCGGGTGCCGGGCCAGGTGAACGACGCCGACTGGCCGGCGCCGGTGTCCAGCAGCACCGGCAGCTCGGCCGCGGCGGCCGGGCAGTCCTGGGTGGACCAGACCCGGTCCTCGCCGGAGTAGACCTCCAGCGTCAGCGCACCGGCGCCGACGTCCAGCAGGCACGCGACCTGGCCGGCATTGACGATCTCGACGGCCACGCCGAGCCCGGAGCCGGACGCCGTGCTTGCGGCCGAGGGGGTCAGGGTCAGGCCGACCGCCGCCGGGACACAGCTGACCGGGTTGGCCAGGGCGTCCTCGTCGGGGGTGCCGGTGGCCGGGTCGGTGGCGCCGTCCGTCGGGGTGGGCTCGGCGCCTTCGGCGGAGGTCTCGGCCGTGGTCGGTGGATCCTCGGTGGAGAGCGCGGGCAGCAGGAACCGGGTCACCCCGAACGCGATGGCGGCGATCACGGCCGCGGCGATCAGCAGGACGACCAGCCGCCGGCGCAGATAGGTGCCGCGCGTCGGAGGGTTCGGGCCGCCGCGACCGGAGCCGCCGGCTCCCGAGCGGCCCTTCGCCCCCGCCCCGCCGGCACGTGGGGCAGCGGCGTTCTTCGTGGAGCCGGCGGCACGCTTCGCCGAGCCCGCGTTGGTCCGAGGCGTTGTTCCGCGCGACGTCGTCGCGGTCGCGGACCGGGCGGTCGTCGTCGCCGTGGCCCGCCGCGACGCGGTGCCGGCCTTCGCCGTGGATGCCGAACGCCGGCCCGCACCCGTGGCGGCGACGGCCTGGGCCGACCGCTGCCTCGAGCTCTTCCCGCGCGTCTGGCTGGTCACGACCCGACGTTAACGCCGGGAGCGGCGAACTCCGGCGAGGCTCTCCGAGGTGTGATGCGCTTCTCGCGTCAGTCCGCGGTGCGCTCGGCCTGGAGCCGCTCCTCCTCGGCGCGGACCTTGGCATGGATGGCCCGCTCGGTCACGAGCCACGCCGGCGGGTCATCGCGCAGCGCCTGGATCTGCTCGGTGGTGAGGGCCTCGGTCACCCCGCCGCGGGCCAGGCCGCCGATCGAGACCGCAAGCCGTCCGGCCACCACGGGGCGCGGGTGCGGGCCGTTGCGGCGCAGTTCCACCAACCACTCCGGGGGGTTGCGCTCCAGCTCCTCCAGCTCAGCGCGGGTGGGGGTGGCGGCCTGGAACTCCTCCGGCGCCGCCGGTAGGTAGATGCCGAGCCGCTTGGCCGCGGTGGTCGACTTCATGGTCTGGGAGGAATCCTTCGTGCTCATGGGCACCAGCGTAGGTCCTCACCGTTAGGGTGAGCGGATGCTGGCCCCCGCCGATGACTCCGCGCAGGCCACCGGCTTCCGGCTCGGGTACGTGCCGGGCGTCACCCCAGCGAAGTGGGTCCGGATCTGGCAGGAGCGGCACCGGATCCCGCTGACGCTCGTCCCGCTCGAGCCGGCGGCCGCCGCCGCCGACCTGGTGGCCGGTCTCGCGGACGCCGCCCTGACCCGCCCACCCCTGGACGCCGCCATTTTCAGCGCCATCACCGTCTACGTGGAGGAACCGGTGGTCGTGGTCTCCCGCGACCATCTGTTCGCGGCCCTCGGCGAGGACGAACCGGTGACCGTGGCGGACCTGGCCGACCAGACGATGCTGCACCCGCTCGACGACGTGTTGTACGCCGCCGCGGCGGACCTGCCCGGGATCGGCGCCCGCGAGCGGCCGGCCACGACGGCGGCCGCCGTGGAACTGGTGGCTGCGGGCATCGGGCTACTCGTGGTGCCGAAGTCGCTGGCCCGGCTGCACCATCGCAAGGACGTCACCCACCGGAGCCTCGACGGCGGCCCCGCGGCTCCGGTGCAGCTCGCCTGGGTCAGCGAACGCACCACGGATGAGGTGGAGGACCTGGTCGGCATCGTGCGCGGCCGCACGGTGAACTCCTCCCGTGGTCGCCAGGCCGAGCCCGACGGCGGTGCCTCCTCCACCTCCGCCGCACCGCGCGGCGGGAAGGCCCGCCAGGGCGGCAGCGACGTGAAGGGCGGGCGCGGCCGCGACGGTTCGCGCGCCGGTGGCCGGGGCGGGAAGGGTGGCCGGGCGCGCGGGTCCACCGGCGGGCGGCGCGGCGGTTCCGGGCGACGCCGCGGCTGACGCAGCGCTCGCACGCCCGGCGAGTCGACCCACCTAGGCTTGGCGCCATGACCACACCCGTGGAGCTCCGCGACGTCGCTGCTCAGGGCGCGGCAGGAGCGGGCCGCGCCGGCTCCGGGTCGGCACACGATCTGCACCTGGCCCTGCTCGACTGGTTCGCCGCCAACGCACGCGACCTGCCCTGGCGCGACCCCGCCGCCGGCGCCTGGGGCGTCCTGGTCAGCGAGATCATGCTGCAACAGACCCCGGTGGCCCGGGTGGAGCCGAGGTGGCGGGACTGGATGCTGCGGTGGCCGACTCCGGCGGACCTGGCCGCCGCCACCCCGGCGGACGTACTGCGGGCCTGGGACCGGCTCGGCTACCCGCGCCGGGCCCTGCGGTTGCGGGAGGCGGCGGGCGTGATCGCCCGCGAGCACGCCGGCCGGGTGCCCACCGCGATGGCGGCCCTGCTCGCCCTGCCCGGCGTCGGCAGCTACACGGCGGCGGCGGTGACGGCCTTCGCCCACCGGCGCCGCGCCGTCGTCCTGGACACCAACGTGCGCCGCGTCCTGGCCCGCCTGATCGGTGGCCAGGCGCTGCCGCCGCCGTCGCTGCTGGCCGCCGAGTCCGAGCGTGCGCTGGACCTGCTGCCCGACGGTGACGAGGACTCCGCCCGCTGGAACGCGGCGCTGATGGAGCTCGGTGCGCTGGTCTGCACGGCCCGTGCCCCGTCCTGCCCGGCCTGCCCGGTGCGGTCGGTGTGCGCCTGGCGCCGCGCCGGGGCACCCGCGGACTCCCACGCCGGCAAGCGCCGGACCCAGGCCTGGCACGGCACGGACCGTCAGGCCAGAGGCCGGCTCCTGGCGGCGCTTCGGGCCGCCCCCGGTCCGCTCACGCCCGCCGAGTTGGCCGCGGCCTGGGAGCCGGGCCCGCAGTTCGACCGCGCCCTGGCCGGCCTGCTCGCCGACGGCCTCGTGGCCGCCGAGACAGGGCCCGAAGGCGGTTCGGAAGGGTACGCCTTGCCGCTCACCTGACGGGCCCTTGCCTGCCGCACGCGTCGACGCCAGGGCGAACGCGGCATCGTTGGCCCTTTCGGAGCGGACGAAGCCAACAATGTCGCGTTCGACGGTGGCAGGTCGTGCGGTCCGATGACCGGTCCCGCCGAGCCCGGTGGTGCCGCCCGGCGCCATCTCGCGTGGCCGGTACGCTCGGTTGCCGTGACCACGCCATCCCCACAGCCCTCGGAGTCCGGCACACCGCCCGCCGACGCCCCGGCAGACGTGGTGATCGCGCGCGGCGTCCAGGCGCACACCCGGACCCTGCTCGCGATGTGCGCCGTGGCGGCGGTCCTCGGCTTCATCGGCGCGGGTGCGCTCAGCATGGCCGGACCGCAGGGCCGGGACCTTCCGATGGTCGCCGGGTTCACGCTGCTCGCGGTCGGCCAGTTGCTCGCGATCATCGGCGCCGTGCTGGCCGGGATCGGCCTTGCCGCGATCCTGCGGGGTGTCGGCGAGCCCGGCAGCACCGACTCGGCCGACGTGGGCCGCCGCCTGCTGCCGGCGCGGACCGTCGAGCGCACCGCCCGGCGGTTCGCGCTCCTGCTGCGCGTCGTCGTGGTGGCCGCGATCGTCGGGGTCGCCGTCTGGGCGATCGCCGCCCCGGCCGGACTGCTCGGCGCCGCCGTGGGGGCGGTGCTCACGATCCAGGTCGCGGTCGTCATCGCGATCGTGCGGGTCAAGGTGCTGCTCGCGCCGATGCGGCGCGCCTGAGCAGCCCCGCCCGAGGCGACCACCGGCGCCCAACCCGACGTCCGCCGTCGGGCGTTACGACGAAGCGACCGCCGCCCGAGGAGACCCTGCTACGCGACCGGGGCCGGGCCGCCGGGGACGTCGAGGACCTTCAGCATGCGGGTGTTGCCGAGCGTGTTGGGCTTCACCCGTGCGAGGTCGAGGAACTCGGCGATGCCGTCGTCGCGGGAGAGCAGCAGTTCATGGAAGACGCTCTGCTCGACCACCTCACCGACGATCGGGGCGAACCCGTGCCGGGTGAAGAAGCCCACTTCGAACGTCAGGCAGAAGACCCGCTTGAGGCCGAGGTCGACGGCCCGCGCCAGGAGCGCCTCGAGCATCAGGTGACCGATGCCGGTGCCGCGGGTGTCCGCACGCACCGCCAGCGTGCGCACCTCGGCGAGGTCCTCCCACATCACGTGCAGGGCGCCACAGCCGACCACCTCCCCGCGCACCTCCGCGACCAGGAACTCCTGGACCCCCTCGTAGTAGCCGACCAGATCCTTGGCGAGCAGGATGCGGCGCTCGGCGTACGGTTCGACGAGGGTCCGGATCGTCGGCACGTCCCGGGGCAGCGCGGGCCGGATCAGCGGGACCACAGCCGGATCGGTGCTGCTGGGGCCACCTGAGCTGTCGGGATTCACGGCACCAGCCTGCCACCCTCGGCGGCGCCCGGCGCACCGCGGAGCAGGCCGAGCACATGCCGGGCCGTCGTCTCGTCGGTCACCAGATCGGTGACCACGCGGGCCCGCAGAGCGCCGAGCAGGGCGTGTGCCTTCGCCTCGCCGACGACCACGCACACCCGGCGCTTGATCGCGCGCAGCTCGAGCGGGCTCGGGCCGGTGGCGCGGGCGTTGATGTCGATGTCGCGGAAGCTGCCGTCCTCGCGCAGGAACACGGTGCATACGTCGCCGACCACGCGGTCGGCGGCGAGCGAGGCGATCTCCGCGTCGTCGAGGTAGCCGGAGGAGTACACGTGCGACGGCACCTCCGCCGACAGCGCCCCGACCCCGAAGAGCGCGACGTCGACCCGCTGCTGCATCTCGAGCACCCGCCGGACGCTGCGCTCGCGCCACATCATGCGCTTGGTCTCCGGGAAGTCGAAGAACGCCGGCACCGGGAAGTGATACATCGTGGAGTCGAACGCCGCGGCGATCGCCGCGATCAGGTCGCTGGCGTAGGTGACGCCGCTGGCATAGGTGTTCGCGGCGCCGTTGAGCTGGACCACCACGCTCCCGGGGCTCGGCGACGACTTGAGATGACGCGAGATCGCCGCGACCGTGGTGCCCCAGGCCACCCCGAGCACCATGTCCGGCCCGAACCACTCGGCGATGAGGCCGGCCGCGACCATCGCCACCTGCTCGAGCCGGTGCACCTCCGAGGCACTCTCCCGGACCGAGACCACGTGCGCCTTGATCCCGAACGTCGCGGACAACCGGTGCCCCAGCTGGGACCCGGTGCTGCTCGGCGGGCGCAGCGAGATCCGCACCATGCCGTCCTCGCGTGCGGACTTGATCAGCCGGGAGACTGTGGACCGGGAGATCCCGAGCGTGCGGGCGATGACGTCCATGGTCTGGTCCTGCAGGTAGTACATCGTGGCCGCCCGGAACGCGTCGTCCGCACGCATCGCTCACCTCGCCCTCACGTATCGGTCACCTCGCCCGAACGGCGCTGCACATTCGTGCATGATGATTGCGCACTCGTGCGGACAGAGCAAGCATGTCCTCAGGGCCCGTCGGGCGAGGAGTCCAGGTTCGAATCTGGCCCCGACGGCAGCCTCGAAGAGGAGAGATGACAGTGGCCACGATCGCGTTGACCGCCCAGACCCGAACCGATGCGCTTGCCGCGATGTCCGACGGCACCCCGCTCGACGTCCTCGTGATCGGCGGTGGTGTGACAGGCGCGGGGATCGCGCTCGACGCCGCGACTCGTGGCCTGCGAGTGGGCATCGTGGAGGCCCAGGACTGGGCGTCCGGGACCTCCAGCCGGTCCAGCAAGCTCGTGCACGGCGGACTGCGCTACCTGCAGATGCTCGACTTCACCCTGGTCCACGAGGCGCTCACCGAGCGGGACCTCCTGCTCACCGAGATCGCGCCACACCTGGTGCGTCCGGTGCCGTTCCTGTACCCGCTCGAGCACCGGTTCTGGCAGCGCTTCTACGTCGGCTCCGGCGTCGGGCTCTATGACGCCCTCGCCTCGCTGACCTCGCGCCGTCGCGCACTGCCGTTCCACAAGCATCTGTCCCGCTCCGAACTCGAGCGGGTCTTCCCGGATCTGCGGCACGACGCCGCCATCGGGGCCATCCAGTACTGGGACGCGAGTGTCGACGACGCCCGGCTCGTGGTCACCCTGGTCCGCACGGCCGCCGAGTACGGCGCCCTGGCCGCGTCCCGCACCCAGGTGGTCGAGCTGACCAAGACCTCCGGCCGAGTGGACGGCGCGGTGCTGGTGGACGCGGAGACCGGGGAACGGCTCACGGTCAAGGCCGATCAGGTCATCAACGCCACCGGCGTGTGGACCGAGGAGACCGAAGGCCTCGCCGCCGAGGAGGGCGGACTGCACGTGCTGGCCTCGAAGGGGATCCACATCGTGGTCCCCCGCGAGCGGATCCGCGGCGAGAAGGGGCTGATCCTGCAGACCGAGAAGAGTGTCCTGTTCGTGATCCCGTGGTCCCGGTACTGGGTGATCGGCACCACGGACACGCCCTGGAAGCAGGAACTGCGTCACCCGGTGGCCACGAACGCGGACATCGAGTACGTGCTCGAGCACGCCAATGCCGTCCTCGCCAATCCGCTCACCAAGGACGACATCATCGGCACCTGGGCCGGGCTGCGCCCGCTGCTGCAGCCGGGCACGAAGGAGGGCACGTCCTCTGCGAAGGTTTCCCGCGAGCACACCGTGGCCTCCGTTGCCCCCGGCCTCACGGCGATCGCCGGTGGCAAGCTCACCACCTACCGGGTGATGGCCAAGGACGCGGTCGACTTCGCGCTCGGCGACCGGGCCGAGTCGCTGCCCTCGATCACCGACCACATCCCGCTCGCCGGGGCAGTCGGACTGCAGGCCGTGCGCCGCAAGTCCCGTGCCTACGCCGAGAAGTACGGATGGACGAAGGCGATGGTCGATCACCTGCTGCACCGCTACGGCTCCCAGTTGACCCAGATCGTCGACTCGGTCGAGGCACAGCCCGACCTGGCCCGGCCGCTTGAGCACGCCCCGGCCTACCTGCGGGCAGAGATCGCATTCGCCGCGACCCACGAGCTCGTCCTCCACCTGGAGGACGTGCTGGCCCACCGGACCCGCCTCGAGTACGAGGTCCCGGACGCGGGCGAGGCTGCGCTCGAGGAGATCCTCGACATCATCGCCCCCATCCTCGGGTGGGACCAGGCCCGCCGCGAGACCGAACGGCGTTCCTACCTCGACCGCCGCGCGGCCACCGAGTCGGCCGCCCTGACCGCCACCGACGAGGAGGGTGAGCAGGCACGACTGCAGGCTGACGACATCGCCCCGATGATTTCGCTCGTCGAGCCTTCCTGACCACGCAGCCGCGAAGCGGCAGTATTTGCGTTGTGGCGCGCGATGGGGCGTTCACACAGGTAACACCTCCCGAATCAGAAAGAGAGGCACATCGTGGACTTCAGTGCAATCTTCTTGCCGGAAGTGCTCGGAACCGCAATGTTGACATTGCTCGGTTGTGGTGTGGTGGCCAATGCCGTGCTGCCCACCACCAAGGGCAACAACGGAGGCTGGCTGCTCATCAACTTCGGCTGGGGCCTCGCCGTCTTCGCGGGCGTGTACGTCGCGTATTCCACGGGCGCTCACATCAACCCCGCGGTCACCCTCGGACTCCTCGCCAATGGCTCGGACTTCTTCCCGGGGAACGCCGACGCCGGCCTCGAGGTCATCGCGGGCACCGTCCCGAACGCGGTCGTCTACATCCTTGCCCAGATGATCGGCGCGATCATCGGGGCCGTGGTGTGCTGGCTCGCATACAAGCAGCACTTCGACCAGCCCGCGGACGACGGCACCAAGCTCGCCGTGTTCTCGACCGGGCCGGCGATCCGCTCCTACGGCTGGAACTTCGTCACTGAGGTCATCGCGACCTTCGTGCTCGTCTACGTGATCATCGCGTTCGGCCACACGCCCTCGGGTCTTGGGCCGCTCGCCGTCGCCCTGCTGGTGGTCGGCATCGGCGCCAGCCTCGGTGGCCCGACCGGGTACGCCATCAACCCCGCCCGTGACCTCGGCCCCCGGATCGCGCACGCCCTGCTGCCGATCAAGGGCAAGGGCTCCAGTGACTGGGGCTACTCCTGGGTGCCGGTCGCCGGACCGATCGTCGGTGGCGTCATCGCAGGTCTGTTCGCCACCGTTTCACTCTGATCCACCGGCCGGGCGGCGGCCGATACCGGTCCGCGCCCGGCCATCTCAGTCCCCATCGCACGAAACGCCCGCACCACGGGCGCACCACAAGGAAGTGAGAGGAAACACCATGGCCGACTACGTACTCGCCATCGATCAGGGCACCACCAGCTCCCGCGCGATCATCTTCAACCACGCCGGGCAGATCGTGGAGTCCGGTCAGCTCGAGCACGAGCAGATCTTCCCCAAGGCCGGATGGGTGGAGCACGACGCCCTCGAGATCTGGAAGAACGTCCGCGAGGTCGTCGCACTCGCCCTCACCCGGGCCAACCTCACCCACCGCGACATCGCCGCCGTCGGCATCACGAACCAGCGCGAGACCGCGGTGGTCTGGGACAAGTCCACCGGTGAGCCCGTCTACAACGCGATCGTCTGGCAGGACACGCGCACGCAGAAGATCGTCGAGGAGCTCGGCGGCACCGAAGGCGCCGAGAAGTACAAGGCCAAGGTCGGCCTGCCGCTGGCCACGTACTTCTCCGGACCGAAGGTCAAGTGGATCCTCGACAACGTCGAGGGAGCCCGCGCGAAGGCGGAGGCGGGGGACCTGCTGTTCGGCAACACCGACACCTGGGTGCTGTGGAACATGACCGGCGGCAAGGACGGCGGCGTGCACGTCACCGACGTCACGAACGCGTCCCGCACGATGCTGATGGACCTGTCCACGCTCAACTGGGACGAGGGCATCGCCGCGGACATGGGCATCCCGACCTCGATGCTGCCCGAGATCCGCTCCTCCTCCGAGGTGTACGGCAAGGGCCGTGAGGGCGGCATGGTCCCGGGCGTCCCGATCGCGGGCATCCTCGGTGACCAGCAGGCCGCCACGTTCGGCCAGGCCTGCTTCGAGGTCGGCATGGCCAAGAACACCTACGGCACCGGCAACTTCATGCTCATCAACACGGGCACGGAGCAGATCCCCTCGGAGAACGGTCTACTCACCACCGTCTGCTACAAGATCGGCGACCAGCCGGCCGTGTACGCGCTCGAGGGCTCGATCGCCGTCACCGGCTCGCTCGTGCAGTGGCTGCGGGACAACCTCGGCATCATCTCCTCCGCCCCGGAGGTCGAGGACCTCGCGAAGACGGTCGACGACAACGGTGGCGCGTACTTCGTGCCCGCGTTCTCGGGGCTGTTCGCGCCGTACTGGCGGGCGGACGCACGTGGCGCCCTGGTGGGTCTGACCCGGTACGTGAACAAGGGCCACATCGCGCGAGCCGTGCTGGAGGCGACCGCCTTCCAGACCCGCGAGGTACTCGATGCGATGAACGCGGACTCGGGCGTGGACCTGACCGAGCTGAAGGTCGACGGCGGCATGATCGCCAACGAGACGCTCATGCAGTTCCAGGCGGACATCCTGGGCGTGCCGGTGGTGCGACCCCAGGTCGCCGAGACCACGGCCCTCGGCGCGGCGTACGCCGCCGGGATCGCGGTCGGCTTCTGGAACGGCGAGCAGGACGTCATCAACAACTGGGCCGAGGACAAGCGTTGGGAGCCCTCGATGGACCAGGGCGACCGGGAGCGCCTCTACCGGAACTGGAAGAAGGCCGTGACGAAGACGTTCGACTGGGTCGACGACGACACCGAGGCCTGAGCCGAGGAATCACCGCCGAACGGCCCTCTCCCGCCCGGGAGGGGGCCGTTCGGCATCTCGACGCCGCCACCGCCGACCTGACGTGGCACCGGCGCTGGGCGGTGCTACCCCGTACAGTTCGACGTGCTCGTGAGGGCCCCGGGGATTCGATCCAGGCGGCAACCGGTTTCCCCTCCGGGACGGCTCACGAAGGACTCGCGTGAGGGTCAGATCAGTCGAACGATTGCCACACCGTGGTGCGCGTGGATATGCCGATCGGGGCGTTCGACAGCTTTCGGAACCCTGCAGCGACTGGCTCCACCCTGCGTGCTACATGTGCGAGCGATGCATGCGATTGCGGCCGTTCGATGTGGAACCGGTTTCTGATCGGGTACTCTGCACGCAGACCTCACGATCCGGAGGACACGCGATGCCGATGACCACCACGCCGCCCGGGCGGTATCTGAACCCTGTCCTCGACGCGGACTGGCCCGATCCGGACGTGATCCGCGACGGTGACACCTACGTCATGGTTGCCTCCAGCTTCAACCGCGCCCCCGGCCTGCCGGTGCTGACTTCTCCCGACCTGGTGAACTGGGCGATCGCCTCGCATGCCCTCGCGGCCGTGCCCCCGGACGACCACTTCAGCCTCCCCCGGCACGGCGAGGGCATCTGGGCCCCCGCGATCCGGCGGCACGGCGAGGACCTGGTGATCGTCTATCCGGACCCGGACCACGGCATCTTCTCCACCCGAGCCCGGTCGGCGGCCGGCCCGTGGTCCGCGCCCACGCTGCTGCTGGCCGGTTCCGGCCTCATCGATCCCTGCCCCCTCTGGGACGACGACGGCCGCGCCTACCTGGTGCACGGCTGGGCCGCGAGCCGGGCCGGGGTCAAGAACCGGCTGACGGTCGTGGAGGTGGCGTCCGACCTGAGCCGCCCGGTCGGCCGCCCACGCACGGTCATCGACGGCGACGCGCTACCGGGCTACACCACCCTCGAGGGACCGAAGTTCTACAAGCGGAACGGTTGGTACTGGATCTTCGCTCCGGCCGGCGGCGTCAGCATCGGCTGGCAGTCCGCGTTCCGCTCCCGCGACGCCTTCGGGCCCTACGAGGACCGGATCGTGCTCGCCCAGGGCGACTCGCCGGTCAACGGTCCGCACCAGGGCGCGTGGGTGGACACCCCCGACGGCGCCGACTGGTTCCTGCACTTCTCCGACCGCGGCCCGTACGGCCGGGTGGTGCACCTGCAGCCGATGGCCTGGGACGCCGGCGGCTGGCCGGTGCTCGGGAAGCCCGGGCCCGACGGCGTGGGCCAGCCCGTGCTCTCCCACGAAGCCCCGGTCCCGGGAACCGTGCAGGCCGGCCACGGACCGGACGGCAGCGACGACTTCACGGCGGCCGAACTCGGGCCGCAGTGGCACTGGCAGGCGAACCCGGCACCGCACTGGGCGCACCCGGACGGCTCCGGCGCGCTCGCCCTGACGGCGGTCCCGGCCGACCGGGGCGACCTGCGCAGCCTCGGCAACGTGCTCGGTCAGGTCCTCCCGGGCCAACCGGTCACCGCGACCACCAGCCTGAGCCTGCCCGACGGCGTCCCCGGCACCCGCGCAGGGCTCGTGGTCCTCGGACGGGCCTACTGCTGGCTCGGGCTCGAGCACACCGACGACGGCGTGACCGTGGCGGCCGGCCGGTTGCTCGACGGCGTCACCGAGGAGCGCGTGCATCGCGCGGACCAGCCCGCCTCGGCCACGATCGAGATCCGCCTCACCAGCGACGGCGCCGGCTCCGCCGACCTCGCCTACCGGCTCCCCGGTACAGCGGACTGGGTGCCGGCCGTCGACGGCTTCGCGGTCCGCCCGGGCCGGTGGATCGGCGCCGAGCTCGGCCTCTTCGCCGCCGCCCCGGTCGGCACGGACGAGGACGTCCGCGCCCGGTTCGGCCCGGTCACGCTCAGCACGCACGCCGCGACGTACGCGGCCCAGGTCCACGACCATGCCCACGCGTCGACGGCGGAGGTGACCGCGTGAACACCCCACGGGTCGCCACCATCGCCGAGGTCGCTGACGCCGCGGGCGTCTCCCGGGCCACCGTGTCCCGCGTGATGAACGGGCGGTCGACGGTCCGTGCCGATCTGGCCGAGCGGGTCCGCACCGTTGCCGCCGAGCTCAACTACAGCCCCAGCACCGTCGCCCGCAGCCTGTCCCTCGGCCGCACCCAGACCGTGGCGCTGCTGGTGCCGGACCTGGCGAACCCGATGTTCCAGCAGATCCTGCGCGGAGCCAACCAGGCTGCGGCCCGAGACTCCTACCGGGTCCTGGTCGCGGACAGCATCGAGGACCCGGGCCGCGAGCTCGAGCTGGCCATCGAGGCCCGGCGACGCTGCGACGCCCTCATCCTGTGCTCGCCCCGGATGCCTGACGCTGATCTCGCCCAGGTCCTCGCCACCGCGGGGCCCGTGGTCGTGGTGAACCGGGACCCGGAGGACGGTTCCGTGCCCGTGCTCTCGGTCGACTACGCCGACGGCATCCGCACCCTCACCCAGCGCCTGATCAAGCTCGGGCACACCCGGCTCATCTACCTCGCCGGACCGGAGAACAGCACCTCCAATACCGTCCGGCTCGGCGCACTGCGCGCCCTGGAGGGAGAGAACCCGCACATCAGCATCCGTTACGAGCCGTGCGGCGCGATGATCGAGGACGGCTACGCGGCCCTCGACGCGGTACTCGACTCCCGGGCGACGGCAGTCCTCGCCTACAACGATCTGGTCGCCTTCGGGCTGCTCGGCAAGCTCAACGAGTCCGGAGTCGACGTGCCCGGGGACATCTCCGTGGTCGGCTTCGACGACATCGCGTTCGCCCGGTACGCGACGCCGGCCCTGACCACGATGGCCGTGCCGCAGGCCGAACTGGGCCGCCAGGCCTGGGAACAGCTGCACCAGCTGATCCTCGGCGGCGCCGAGCGCCCCTCCCTGTACTTCCGGCCACGCCTGGTGGAGCGGGCCAGCTCGGGTCCGGTTCCCCGCGCACGCAGCGGCCCGTCCGCCGAGGTCACCGGCGCCGAGGTGCCCGCGACCCCGGCGGCACCGGGGGTGCTGCTCTGGAGCCGGGACGACGAGGTAGGGGTCCTCGGCGTGGACGGCCTCGAACTGGCCCGGTACGAACGCCACGCCGCGATGCCCGACGTGCACGCCCCGCGCCCTTACCTGCACCCGATCTACACCCTCGCGGGCACCATGCTCACGGAGCAGAGCCCGGTCGACCACCGACACCAGTACGGGCTGTCGCTCGCGGTCCCGGCCGTCAACGGCACGTCGTTCTGGGGTGGCCGCACGTTCGTGCGCGGCGCCGGCCCGACCCTGCTCGAGAACCACGGCGCCCAGATCCCGCACGACATGTCCCTGACCGGCGCCACCCTGTCCGAGCATCTCGCGTGGCACTCCCATGCGGGCGAGGTACTCATCGGAGAAAACCGCACCCTGACCGCCACCGCCCGCCCCGACGCGGACGGGTGGCAGCTGTCGTGGCGCAGCGACCTGCGTGCCGCGCGGGACCTGACCATCGAGAGCCCGGCCACGTCCGGCCGACCGGGCGCCGGCTACGGCGGGATCTTCTGGCGGTTCCCGCCCGGTGGCGCGGCCGAGCTGCTGGTGAGCGACGGTGAGGGCGAGGACGCGGCGCACGGCTCGACGTCCCCCTGGCTGGCCGTGTCCCGATCAGGCGAGGAGGGTGCCTGGACCGCCCTGCTGATCCAGGGGCCCGCCGTGCGTCCGTGGTTCGCCCGCGCCGGTGACTACCTCGGGGTCGGGCCGGCGCTGGCCTGGGACACGCCGCTCGCCGTCGACGAAGGGGCCGACCTGCGGCTGGAGCTGCATGCGCTCCTGGTCGACCGCGCCCTGGGCCGCGACGAGATCGAGTCGTTGCTGCCGAGCCTGCCGGGCGTCCACTGATCGGCCGGTCCGCTGGCGGGCGTCGCATCGGCGGTAGGTTGCCGACCATGAATCTCGGCGTGATCGGTCTGGGCACCATGGGCGCGCCGATGGCCGGGCACCTGCTCTCCGCCCGACGCGATGATGACCGACTGCTCGTGACGGCGCGACGCCCCGACTCGGCGGCCGAACTCCTCGAGGCGGGCGCGGACTGGGCGGCGACGCCCGCGGCCCTCGCCGCCGAGTGCGCCGTCATCGTCACCGTGCTGCCGGACCTGCCCGAGCTGCGGGAGGTGCTGGAAGGTCCGGACGGCCTGCTCGCCGGGCGCACCGGTGACCTGTTGCTCGTGGTCTGCTCGACCTCGTCGCCCGACGGCGTCCGCGCACTGGCCGGTGCGCTCACCGAGCGTACGGGTGGCGCCGTGCGGGTGGTCGACGCGCCCGTGAGCGGCGGCAAGGAGGGCGCCGCCGCCGGGACGCTGTCGATCCTCGTCGGCGGCGCGGAGGAGGACGCGGCGACCGTCCTGGACCTGCTCGCCCCGTGCGGGCGCGCCGTCCACCTCGGCCCGCTCGGCTCGGGCCAGGTGGCCAAGGCGTGCAACCAGTTGATCGTCGCGGCCACGACGGTGGCTCTCGCGGAGACCGCGGTGATCGCCGAACGCTCCGGCCTGGACCTGGCAGCGCTGTTCGACGTCCTCGGCAGTGGCTACGCCGGCAGCAGGCTCCTGGAGGTGAAGGGCCCGAGGTTCGTCGCCCACGACCACGAACCTGCGAGCGCAGCGCGTCTGATGATCAAGGACCTCGACTTCGCACTGGCGCAGGCACGGCTGACCGGCGGCCCGACCGAGCACGTGCAGTTCCTGCAGGAGGTGTTCGCCGGCGTCGTGACCGCCGGACTGGGCCACTTGGACTCGTCTGTGGTGCAGCGCTACCTCGAGGAGCGGTCCGCCTCGTGAGCGGGATCCTCATCGCGTTGGGCACGATGACGGTGATCGCCGTCATCGGCTGGATCCTCGGCACCACCAAGGTCCTCGGTCCGAACGCGCAGCTCGTGCTGGCGAAGCTCGTGTTCACGGTGGCGACGCCGTCGCTGCTGCTCACCACGATCGCCGAGACGGACCTGGGCCTGCTGTTCACCTCCAGCGCGCTGACCACGGTCCTGGCCACGCTGATGGTTGCGGGCGGCGCGGGCGTGATCTTCAGGTTCGTGCTGCACCGCAGCACCGGGGAGGCGACGGTGGGTGCGTTGTCGAGCTCCTACCTGAACGCCGGCAACCTCGGCCTGCCGCTCGCCGTGTACGTGCTCGGCACCGCCGTGCCGGTGGTGCCGGTGCTCCTGGTGCAGCTGCTCGTGCTGGCGCCGGTGGCGTTCGCGATCCTGGACACCCGGCCCGCGGGCAGCGCCTCCCGCCGCCAGCTCATCCTGCGCCCGCTGACGAACCCGGTCACCATCGCCGCCGGCCTCGGCATCGTGCTCGCGGTGCTGCCGTGGTCGCCTCCCGAGTTCGTCCTGGAGCCGTTCCGGCTGGTCGGGGCTGCCGCCGCGCCGCTCGCCCTGATCACGCTCGGGCTCTCCCTGGTCGGGTCGAAGAAGGGCTCCGGCGCGGCCGAGCGGCCGGTCGCCACGCGCGCCCCGCTGGCCGACCTGATCGTGGTGACCGCGCTGCGGGCCGTAGTGCACCCACTGCTCGCCTTCGGGATCGCCGCTGCCCTCTCGCTCAGTCCCGACGAGACCCTCGCGGTGGTCCTGATGGCCTCACTCCCGACGGCGCAGAACGTGTTGGTCTACGCCCTCCAGTACGGGCAGGGGCAAGCGATCGCGCGGGACGCGCAGCTGGTCACCACGGTGCTGTCGCTACCGGTCATGATCGTGGTCGTCGCCCTGATGCACTGACGTAGGCGGCGAGCAGGTCCCGGGCGGAGTTCTCCCAGTCCAGGCCGAGGGCGCGCTCCCGTCCGGCCCGCCCGAGGGCGCCGGCGAGCCCTGGCTCGGTCAGGATCCGCCCGACCGCGGCGGCCCAGTGGCCCGGGTCCCGGGTGGGCACGAGCAGACCGGTGACGCCGTCGACCACCGCCTCGGCGAGCCCGCCGGCACCCGCGGCGGCCACGACCGGCACGCCGGAGGCGGAGGCCTCGAGGGCCACCAGGCCATAGGTCTCGGAGTGGGACACCACCAGGACGGCGCGTGCGGTGCGCATCAGGGCCGCGAGGTCGGCCCGGTGCTGCGCCCCGGCGAACTGCACGAACGCCTCGACACCGCGGGCCCGGGCCAGGGTGCGCAACTTCTGCGCGTACGCGGCGGTGTCGCTGGCCGCGTCACCGGCGATCACGAGCAGTGGCCGGGGCTCGGGCAGCAGCGCGAGGGTCTCGATGGCCAGGTCTATGCCCTTGAGCGGGTGCAGCCGGCCGGCCACCAGCAGGTGCCCCGGGTCCTGGGACTGCGGACCCGCGTCCTCGTGGTGGCGCAGGTCCGGGTGGAACAGGTTGTTGTCCACGCCGGGTCCGACGATCACCACCCGGCCGGGTTCGCCGCCGAGGTGGGTGGTGACCGTCCGCGCCTCGGCGGCGCTGATCGCGACCACCAGGTCGGACTCGCGCGCGAGCATCGCCTCCCCGGCGAGGCGCCCGGGCGACTCGGGCCGCTCCCCCGCGGACAGCGGGGTGGACTCCGGGGCCGCGATCGAGTGGAAGCTCTGCACGTGCGGTACGCCCAGGACCCGCGCGAGGGGCAGCGCCGCGATCCCGGAGAACCAGTGGTGGGAGTGGATGAGGTCGTAGCGCCCCGGCCGAGCCAGCTGTCCCAACGCGGCACCGAACTCCGCCATGACGTCCTCGTGGGCACCCTTGGGCAGCGGCTCCGGCGGCCCCGCGTCGAGGAACCGCAGGGTCAGGTGCGGGCTCGGCGTCGACTGCTCCGGCTGGCCGGGGTCGGAGCGCCGGGTGATCACGTCGACCCGGTGCCCGAGCGCGGCGAGGGCCTGCGCCTGCTGCCAGACGACGACGTTCATCCCGCCCGCGTCACCGGCACCCGGCTCCGTGGCCGGTGAGGTGTGCAGGCAGACGAGCGCCAACCGCAGAGATGACATCTGCACACGGTAGTGCGCTCCGCGCAGGCGGCGCCTGCGCCGCTGCCGCCACCACGACCCGAGCGATCCGCTAGGCTGCCGAACGTGCTGATGCGTCGCGTGTATCCGAACAGCTCTGGTGTGAGCCGTTCGCCCGCGCGCCTCTGACGTAGTCGGCCGGCCACCCCAGAGTCACAGGTGAGGACCACATGGTCCTCACCTTTCGTCGTCTCTGAGCGAGTGGCTGCACGGGTCCTCGCTCGAGCGCACCATCGAGGAGGACCCACACATGAACCACGGCCAGGACGTGCTCACGCACCTGGGACGGACCACCGACCAGATCTTCGGCCACACCGACCTGATCGATCGACTCGCATCGGGACGGCCGATGCGGATCAAGTTCGGCGTCGACTGCACCGCACCGGACCTGCATCTGGGCCACGCCGTGAACCTCTGGATGATGCGGTACCTGCAGGACCTCGGCCACGTCGTCGTGTTCCTGCTCGGCGACACCACCACCCGGATCGGCGACCCCACCGGCCGCAACCAGACCCGGCCGGTACTCACCCCGGACGAGATCGAGACCAATGCCCAGGCGTTCCTGCGGCAGGTGACCATGGTGCTTCGCGACGACCCGGAGGTGCTCGAGGTCCGCCGCAACTCCGAGTGGTTCGGCGAGATGGCCATCGCCGACCTGGTGAGCGAACTCAGCCTCGTCACCCACGCGCAGCTCATCGCGCGCGACATGTTCAAGGCACGCATCAGCGCGAGTCAGGAGATCGGTGTCCACGAGCTGATCTACCCGGTGCTGCAGGGCTACGACAGCGTCGCACTCGGTTCCGATCTGACGATCGTCGGCTCGGACCAGCTGTTCAACGAGACCGTCGGCCGCGAGCTGCAGGCCAAGCACGGCCAGCGCCCGCAGACGGTCAAAACGAGCACCATCACCCCCGGGCTGGACGGCGGCGCGAAGCAGTCGAAGTCACTGAACAACTACGTCGCCCTGGCGCACTCCCCGTCCGAGAAGTTCGGGCGGCTGATGACGCTTCAGGACGACTTGATCGGCGCCTGGGCGCGCGTCTACACAGACCTGCCGGACGCCGTCGTCGAGGAGCTCGAGAGCCGAGCCCGGCAGGGCGGCGCGGGCAGTCGCGATGCGAA
This sequence comes from Occultella gossypii, assembly GCF_019947135.1. Lineage (GTDB taxonomy): Bacteria > Actinomycetota > Actinomycetes > Actinomycetales > Beutenbergiaceae > Occultella > Occultella gossypii. The sequence continues at coordinate 115,593 of NZ_JAGSHT010000017.1, forward strand.
ACTCGACCTCGCCGAGGCGATCGTGGCCCGCTACCACGGCTCGGCCGCGTCCGGCCGGGCGCGGACGGAGTTCACGCGCGTGTTCTCCGGCAGCGGACTGCCCGACGACGTCCCGCACCTCACCGTCTCGCCGACCAGCACGGTGCTCGAGATCGTCATCGCTGCCCGACCCCAACTCTCGCGCAACGCCGCCCGCCGACTCATCGCCGACGGCGCCGTGTCCCTCGACTCATCGCCGCTGCGGGACGGCGGCGCGCGGCCCGGGATCTCCACCGGCGCCATCCTGAAGGTCGGCCGCCGGAACTGGTTCGAGGTGGTGAGCACTCCCTGATCGACCGGTGCGTTCAGGCGTTCGCCGCCGCACGTCGGCGGCCGTACTCCGCGAGCGCCGCATCGAGATCCGACTCGGTGAAGGCGGGCCACATCTTCGGCGAGAAGATGATCTCGGCACGGGCGGCCTGCCAGGGGAAGAAGCCCGAGATCCGGCGCTCACCGCTGGTCCGGATGACCAGATCGATGTCCCGCACGGGGCCGCCCGGCATCCGCTCACCGATCGCCTCGACCAGGTCCGCACCGTCCAGATCCGCGGCACCGTCCGCGAGCGCGGCGCGGACGCCCGCGACGATGTCCGCGTGCGGGTCATAGCCGATGGCGAGCGTGAGATGGCCGGCCCGTCCCCGGCTGCCCTCGGCGGCGCGTCGTAGTGCTCGGCGCGCCCCCTCGGACACCAGGGTCAGGTCGCCGGAGATGTGGACCTGCCAGTGCTGCGAGCGTTCGACGGTCGCCGGAAGCACGGACTCGATGAGTTCGAAGAGGTAGCCGACCTCTCCGGCCGAACGCTTTCGGATGTTGTCGGCCGAGAGGACGAACACGCTGACATGGTCGACGCCACGCGCCCGGAGCCAGTCCAGGACCTCGCCGAGGTGGTCGGCGCCCGCCCGGTGTCCGAAGCTCGGGGACAGGCCGGCCGCGCGGGCCCACCGCCGGTTGCCGTCCATCACGATGCCGACATGGCGAGGGCGGACGCGCTCCGGTGTGCCGCCGACCCCGACCTCACGCGGCCGCCACCAGTGCCTGCCCTCGGTCCTCACCACGCCAGTATCGGCCGGGATCACTTGATCTGCGTGCTCGACACCGCGTCGAGGGCTACAGCTCTCGGTGGTGCTCGGTCGTCTCGAACCGCCCATCCGACTCCACGATCACCACTGACATCGCCGTGGTTGCCCAGGATTGATGCATCTCGCCGACCTCCCAGATGGCCATCAGGCCGGCGGACAACGCGACCCGCAGACCATCGGCGCCCGCCACCTGCCCCTCGCCCGCGATCACGGCGAACACCTGCGATTTCGTGGCGCGATGCACGCCGATGGTGCCACCCGGCTCGACGGTGGCGACGTGCACGGACGTCTCGGTCGCGCCGACCACACGGGGCAGGAAGTCCATCTGCACGCCGGTGCTCTCGAAGGCCTCGATGGTGCGCCGTGGCAGTTCGAACCGACGCACGTCAGCGCTCGGCAGTCAGGGTCATCTCGCGAGCGAGGGCATAGCGCTCGCGCAGGCCGGGTGTGGCCCCGTCCTCGGCGCCGTAGGTCTTCTCCCCGGCGAGCGGCCACTGCGGGGCGTCGTCCTCACCCAGGAGCACCCACGCGGCCTGGCGCGCCGCACCGTCGGCCACATACTCACCGGGCTGGGGCACGGTCACGTCCAGGCCGAGCACGCTCGGGGCGATCCGCCGGACCGCCTCGGACTGGGCGGCGCCGCCGATGAGCACGATCCGCTCCACCTCGGCGTTCTGGCCGCGCAGGGCGTCCAGTCCGTCGGCGAGGCCGCAGAGCAGCCCCTCGACGGCGGCCCGGGCCAGGTGCGCGGGCGTCGTGTTGCCGAGGCGGACGCCGTGTATCGCGCCGGTGGCGTCCGGCTTGTTCGGGGTGCGCTCGCCCTCGAAGTAGGGCACCAGGACCAGGCCGTCCGCCCCTGCCGGGGCGCTCAGCGCGAGCTCGGCGAGCTCACGGTGGGGGCGCCCGAGCAGGACACCCATCGCGTCCAGGACCCGGCTGCCGTTGAGGGTGGCCGTGAGCGGTAGGAACAGGCCCGTGGCATCGGCGAAGCCGGAGACCAGACCGGACGCGTCCGCCGTCGGGGTCTGCGATACGGCACTGACCACGCCGGACGTACCGATCGAGATCGCGACGTCACCCCGGCCCAGCCCGAGGCCGAGTGCGGCGCCGGCATTGTCGCCGGCACCCGCGCCGAGCATCAGGCCGTCCCGGCTGCGGGCCTGCTCGCTGGGGCCGATCACGGCGGGCACGCCGATCCGGCGCCCGAACGCGCGCTCGAGAAGATCGAACCGGTAGGCGTTCCGGGCGGCGTCGAAGTAGCCGGTGCCGGAGGCGTCCGAGCGGTCCGTGGTGAGCCGGCTCAGGCCGTCGGTGCCTGGCCCGTCGCCGGCCAGGCGCCAGGTCAGCCAGTCGTGCGGCAGCGCCACGGCCTCGACCCGGGCGGCATTCTCCGGCTCGTGCTCGGCGAGCCAGCGCAGCTTCGTGATCGTGTAGGAGGCCACCGGCACACTTCCGGTCGCCTCTGCCCAGGCCCGCTCACCGGAGCCGGGCGTGCCGTCGCTCAGTTCGGAGATCAGGTCGAGGGCCGCCTGCGCGCTGCGGGTGTCATTCCACAGCAGCGCAGGACGGACCACCGCACCGTCGGCGTCGAGCGCGACCATGCCGTGCTGCTGACCGCCCACCGAGACCGCCCCGACGTCGTCGAGGCCACCCGCGGCGCCGATCGCCACCTGGAGGGCGTCCCACCAGGCCTCGGGATCCACCTCGGTGCCGGGCGGGTGCGGCGCGGAACCGAAGCGCACCAGCGCCCCGGTCCGCGCGTCCCGGATGACCACCTTGCACGACTGGGTGGAGGAGTCCACCCCGGCCACGAGTTGCTGCGACGTCGACGTCATGGGTCTACACCTAGCCGATGAGGTGCTGGATCGCCAACTGGTTCAACCGCACGAACGCGTACTCACGCTCGCCGGCGGCATCGGCGTCGTAGTCCTCGAACGCGGTCCGGTCGGCGAGCAGGTCCGCCACGCTCTCGCCCTCGCCCAGGGTGCTCTCGGACAACTCGAGCACACCGGACGTCACGAACGCCTCCTGCACGGCCGGGTCAGCCCGGTAGGCCTTGGCCTTCTCGGCCAGCAGCAGGTAGGTCTCCATGTTCGCCCGGGCGGAGTCCCAGACGCCCTCGAGGCCCTCGGTACGAGACGGCTTGTAGTCGTAGTGGCGGGGGCCGTCATAGGTGGGTCCGCCACCCGGGAAGCCGTTCTCGAGCAGGTCCACGGTGAAGAACGCGGAGAGCAGGTCGCCGTGACCGAACACCAGGTCCTGGTCGTACTTGATGGACCGCTGCCCGTTCAGGTCGATGTGGAAGAGCTTGCCGGACCACAGCGCCTGGCCGAGGCCGTGGGTGTAGTTCAGGCCCGCCATCTGCTCGTGTCCGGTCTCGGGGTTCAGGCCCACGATGTCCCCGTGCTCGAGTTCGGCGATGAAGCCCAGCGCGTGGCCCACGGTGGGCAGCAGGATGTCGCCGCGCGGCTCGTTCGGCTTCGGCTCCAGGGCGATCCGGAGGCCGTAGCCCTTCTCCTTGATGTAGGCGGCGACGATGTCGACGCTCTCCCGGTACCGGTTCAGGGCGGCGTTGACGTCCTTGACGCCGTCGTACTCGCTACCCTCGCGCCCACCCCACATCACGAACGTGGACGCACCGAGGGAAGCGGCCAGGTCCACGTTGCGGAGCACCTTCCGCAGCGCGAACCGACGCACGGACCGGTCGTTTGACGTGAACCCGCCGTCCTTGAACACCGGGTGGCTGAACAGGTTCGTGGTGACCATCTCGATCACAAGACCTGCCTCGTCGGTGGTCTTCTTGAAGTCGGTCAGGATCTGCTCGCGGGTGGCGTCGTCGCTGCCGAACGGGACCACGTCGTCGTCGTGGAACGTGATCCCCCAGGCCCCGACCTCGGCCAGCTTCGTCGCGTACTCGCGTGGGTCCAGTGCCGGGCGGGTGGCCTCGCCGAACTGGTCGCGGGCCGTCCAGCCGACCGTCCAGAGGCCGAACGAGAACTTGTCATCAGCAGTGGGCGTGCGCACCATCGCGGGGCTCCTCAGTCAGGGTGAAATTCGGATTTGTTGTGCTGCTGAACTTATCCATCGATTCGGTTAGGGTCAAGGCCATGCGGAGCAACGGTGGACGAGGCGGCGGCGCCGTGCGCCAGGAGACGCTGCGCGAACACAATCTGTCCCTGATCGCCCGGACCGTGATGAGCGCGCCGACCCCGCCGTCACGGGCCGACGTGGCCACGGCGACCGGACTGACCCGGGCCACGGTCTCGCGCCTGGTCACCGAACTGATCGAGGGCGGGCTCGTTGCCGAGGACGCCCCGCTGACGGCCGGGCTCGCCGGGCGCCCGGCCATCCCCCTGCGGCCCGCCCCGGGCGCGGTCGGCGCCCTCGGCCTCGAGGTGAATATCGACTACCTGGGTGCACGGGTCCTCGACCTGTCCGGGACGGTGCTCGGCGAGGCGACGCGCGAGCGGGACCTGCGCGGCTCCGATCCGGCGCAGGTACTGGCCGAACTGGGGACCCTGGGGGCCGAGGCGGTGGCCGCGGCCACGGCCGGCGGCACGAGGCTGGCCGGAACCGGCCTGGCCCTGCCGGGCCTGCTGCGCGACGGCGTGCTGCTGCGGGCACCGAACCTGGGCTGGACCGACGTCACCCCTGCGGACCTGCTCGGCGGCCCGATCCCGGGCGGGCGACTGCACTTGGGCAACGAGGCCCGGTTCGCGGCCGGCGCCGAACTGGCCGCAGGTTCGGGGGGCGACTCGTTCCTGTACCTGTCCGGCAGCGTCGGCATCGGCGCGGCGATCGTGCACGCCGGTGAGTTCTTCGCCGGCGAGCACGGCTGGAGCGGCGAGCTCGGGCACGTCTGCGTGGACCCGACCGGACCCGCGTGCCGGTGCGGCGCGACGGGATGCCTGGAGACCTACGCAGGAACAGCGGCCCTGCTCGGCCGCGCCGGCCTGCCCGAGGACGCCCGCCCGCCGGACCTCGTCGCCGCCCTCGCCGTGGGCGACCCGGCCGCCCGTGCCGCGGTCGCCGCCGCGGCACGCGCCCTGGGCACCGCCGTCGGGGCCTTCATCAACCTCGTCGACGTCTCGGAGGTGGTGCTGGGCAATACGTTCGCCCCGCTGACCGAACACCTCCGGCCCGAGCTCGAGCGGGAGCTCTCCATGCGCGTGCTCGCCGCGCCGTGGGCACCTGCGCAGGTACGCGCGTCGGTCGCGGGCGACCGGCCCGCACTCACCGGTGCGGCTCGCGCCGCACTCGCGACCGTGATCGAGGACCCGAGCGCCTGGCTCGCCTCCACCTGAGTGCCGCCCGGTTCCGGCCTCGACCCGGTGGCGATCCGGGCACGGTCGAGCCGTCAGTCCGCCGGGAGCGGGAACCCGTCGTAGTACACCCTGATCCGGCGCAGTCCCGCTGACCCCTCGCGCAGCTGCGCCTCCCGCCCAGAGCCCACGGAGGTGTGCCGGTCGACGACCTCCTGGACCTCCCGGTTCAGGGCGGCCAGTTCGGGCGCCGTGAGAACGGCGGTAGTGGACTGCTCCAGGGACGCCTCCACCCACTCCTTCGGTGCAGAGTCGTCGGAGAGCCAGGCCTGCAGCGTTGCCGCCTGGTCCTCCACGATCGCCGAACGCAGGAGCGCCTGCACCGGCCCGGCGGCATCGTCGGTGCGCTGCATGCTGAACGAGGCGGCCCGCCACCAGCGTTCCCGCCCCTTGCCGAGGCTGGTGTCCTCCTCGACGAGTCCATGCCGCTCGAGCTGGCGCAGGTGATAGCTGGTCTGGGCGGTGTTCTCGCCGAGCCGCTCGGCGAGGCGGGTGGCCGTGGCCGGACCGCCGTTCGAGAGCACCGAGAACATCCGGAGCCGGAGCGGGTGCGCGAACGCCTTCATCGCCGCGGCGTCCAGCCGTGGCTCATGAGCGAGCTCGTCCATGTCCTTGCCCTCCCGCGCGCACGGCGCTATAGTTCCAGAGATTTCTCTGCATAGATTCCTCTGCATCGCTTTCTCTACTCAGTCTACGAGGAGCACCATCGTGACCGCGTCAGTCGACACCGCACCGAAGCCCTTCGTGCCCCTGGGACGCCGGTTCGTCGCCCTCTTCGCCTCGACCGCCTCCTCCAACCTGGCCGACGGGATCCTGCTGGTGGCCGTGCCGCTGATCGGACTCGGGCTGACCACCTCCCCGCTTCGGATCTCGCTGCTCTCGGCCGCGACCTGGCTGCCCTGGCTGCTGCTCGGTCTGTACGCGGGTGCGCTGATCGATCGCGGTGATCGACGCCGGATCATGCTCGTGGCGATGGCGCTGCGCATGGTGGTGCTCGCCCTCGCGACGGGCGCCGCACTCGCCGATGCGTTGACCATGCCGGTCCTGCTCGGCCTGCTGCTCGTGTTCGGCGCCGCCGAGGTGTTCGCGGACACCGCCGCGGGCACCCTCATCCCGGCGGTGACACCGCGGTCACGCCTGGCCTCCGGTAACGGCCGACTGCTCGGCGTCCAGCAGGTCGCGAACCAGTTCGTGGGCGCGCCGCTGGGCGGCTTCCTGCTCACCGTCGGGCCGGCCTGGGCGTTCGGCGTACCGGGGCTGCTCTGCGGCATCGCGATCGGGTGCATCGGCCTGGGGCTGCGGGGGTCATACCGGGCGGGCGATCATGTGGGCGGGGTCCGCGCGACGCAGCGGGCGCGACGCAGCGGGTCCGAGGATGCGGCGCCCGCCGAGTCGATGGGCGCCCGGATCCGGGAGGGTCTGCGCTACCTGCTCGGTCACCGCGTGCTGCGGCCTCTGGTGATCACCGGGGCCGCGATGAACCTGGCGAACACCGCCTACTTCGCCGTGTTCGTGCTGTGGCTCGTCGGGCCGACCTCGGCCGTCGGCCTCACCGAGCAGATGTACGCGATCCTCATCACGACCGTGGCGATCGGGGCCGTGCTCGGCTCGGTGCTGGCCGAGCACCTGCTCGAACGGGTCAGCGAGACGCGTCTGCTCGCGATCGTCTGGACCGTCAACTCGGCACTGCTCGCCGTCCCGGTCCTGGTGCCGAACGCGTGGGTGATCGGCGCCGCGTTCGTGGTGGTCGGTTTCACCAACATGGTCGGCAACGTGATCACCAGAGCCATGCGCCAGCGCCTGATCCCGGACGCCATGCTCGGGCGGGTCGGCGGGGCGTCGGCCACTCTCATGTACGGCACGATGCCCATCGGCGCCCTGCTCGGCGGCGTGGTCGGGGAGGCGTTCGGGCTGCCGACCGTGTTCCTCGGCACCGTCGCGGTCTGCCTGGTCTTCGTCGCCTATGTGATGGCCCGGGTCACCCCGGCCGTGGTGGCACAGGCCGACGCGGACCGAGCCGCCATGGAGGATGCGGCCGTCGGCACCGGGGGCTGACCAACACCACGCCCGGGTGGCGTGGTCTACTGGCCGCCATGCAGGTTCGCCCAGCCATCCCCGCCGACGTGGAGAGGTCCCGGGACAGGTTCGACGACCTGCTGCCCGACCGATGGCGCCGTGGCAACAACCGGCGTTCCTTCGTCGCGGTCGATCCGGACGGACGCGTGCTCGGCCACTGCCGCGGGATCGATAACGACTTCCACCCCGCCTCGCGTGTGCTCGTGGTCGATCTGCTGCCCGAAGCTCGCGGGCACGGCGTCGACGACGAGTTGCTCCGTGCGCAGGTCGCGGTCTCATCGCTGCCCCTCCATCTGAAACTCACGGAGCCGGATCGGGACCTGCGCGCTCTGGCCGAGCGTCACGGCGGCGTCGCGATCCAGGCGATGCCGCCATGGCGGTACCTCGTGGGTCCCGAGCTGCGGGCGTGGGCGGCCGCGCAACCACCGCCGGAGGGCTCGGTAGGACCGATCCGGAACACCGAGCGTGAGGCGGCACTCGAACTCTTCCTCGAGAACTACACAGCCCAGCACGCGGCATGGTCGCCGGCCGCGCCGATCGACCGGCTCAAGACAGAGTTCGCCGCGGACTTCACCGCCGGTTCGGACAACGCCTTCGATCCGGTGTCCAGTGTGGCGCTGCGGCGGCACGACCGGCTCGCAGCGCAGGCCCTGCTGTACCTGCCCGACCCGGAGGATCCGAGCGGCGGACGCGAGCTCGGACTCCAGTCCCGACCGTACGCCGGCCCCGGCGCCCGAGCCGACCTGGAAGCGTGCCTGGCCGCAGTGATCGGCCGGGCAGCCGACGGTGATGTGCTCCTCATCGACTCCCACCTCACCGAACGCACCGAGTTCCAGATGATGGAGCAGGTACCCGGACCCGCGCCGGGTGGCAGCTGGACCGCCATCGTCGCGATCGGCGTCCCCGGCGGCACGGAACCCATTCCGCTGCCGCGCGACCTCATCCCCGAGGAAGCCGCCTGGATCCGAGGTACAGCCCAGCCGGGCAGCTGACCGTCGCAGTTCGGATTCGAGACCGAGCGTGCGCTTGTGCGGCACATCCGGGCCGTGCGCCGCACAATCGCGCGCTCGCGGCCCAGCACCCCCTGGCGCCTCCCCACGAAGGCCGTGAAAGCGCTTACCCTGGTGCCATGCCCTCGGTCACCCTCAGCGACGTCGCCCGCGAGGCCGGCGTCTCCCTCGCGACCGCTTCGCGCGCCATCAACGGCAGCGCCAACCGCACGGTCCGGCCCGAACTGCGGGAGCGGGTGCTCGCCGCGGCCGCGGCACTGCACTACTCACCGGACGCGAACGCCCAGGCGATGGCACGCGGCCGCACCACCACGATCGGCCTGATCGTGCACGACATCGCGGACCCCTACTTCTCCTCGATCGCCGCCGGCGTCACCGCCGCTGCCGAGCAGGCCGGGCTCATGGTCACCCTCGCGAGCACGGGCCACGACCCGGAGCGCGAGATCGCCTTCATCGAAGTACTCCAGAGCCAGCGGGCGCGGGCGATCGTGATGGCGGGTGGCCGGACCGACGACGAGGCCGTCAACGACCGCCTCCGAGCCGCCCTCGCCGCCTACCGAGCCGGCGGCGGTGCGGTCGCCATGATCGGGCAGCCGCTGTTCGACGTCGACACGGTCGTGATCGAGAACGCCGCCGGGGCCGCGGACCTGGCCGGGGCGCTGCACGGCGCCGGCTACCGCCGGTTCGCGGCCCTCGCCGGCCCGGCCGGCCACCTCACCGCTCGGGACCGGATGGACGGGTTCGCGGCCGGCCTGGCCACCCACGACGCAGCACTGTCCCCCGAGCACATCGTGCGCTCGGCGTTCACCCGCGACGGCGGCTACGAGGGCATGCGCCAACTGCTCGAGTCGGGCGCCGCCGTCGACGTGGTCTTCGCCGTCAACGACGTGATGGCCGTCGGTGCCATGGCCGCCGCGCGCGATGCGGGCGTCGCGGTCGGCACCGGGATCGGGATCGCCGGCTTCGACGACATCGTCACGCTGCGGGACCTGACGCCGTCGCTGACCACGGTGCGGGTGCCGCTGCTCGAGGTCGGGACCGCCGCCACCGAACTGACCCTGGCCGAGCCTGCGCTCGAGCCCCGCATCCAGCAGGTCGCGAGCACCGTGGTCCTGCGCGACTCCACGCCGCCGCGGACCTGATCCCACCCGACTACGGCACGTAGACGCACCGCGACCGGCAGATCGACGGGCGCGCGCACGCGCGCCGCGCCCGTCGACCGCTGGCGGATCAGGCGGGCGGCGTCGGCGTCCCCGGACCCGAATCGGCCTCGGGAGCGGGCGCCGGAGCGGCGGGCGCCTCGACGTCCTCGTCGCCGTCGAAGCGGTCCTTGACGTCCTCGATCACGTCACCGGCCTTCTCCTTGACATCCTCGAAGACGTCCCCGGCCTTCTCCTTCACGTCCTCGAAGACGTCCCCGGCCTTGTCCGCGAGACCTTCGACGGCGGGGCCGACCTTGCTCTTCGCGCCCTCGAGCGCCTCGCTCGCCTTGTCCTTGAAGTCGTTGAACATGTCCGACATCGATTCGTCCTCCGGGTTCGCATCGGTTGCTGCAGTGCGGGCCCAGCATGGCGCGATGGTGCGGTGGCCACAATGGGGAGGCCGACCCAGCACCCTGCCGACGACCATCCGCACCCGCCGCACTCACCCGAAGTGGCAGATCTTGACGTCCACCGACCCCGGCCGTACGCTACGGAAAGCGCATTCCAACGCGGGAGTGCTTCACTCCCCCACCGATTCCCAGGAGACGACGATCCCGATGACGACCCGCACCCTCCGCATCGCCATGAACGGCATCACCGGCCGCATGGGCTACCGCCAGCACCTGCTCCGCTCGATCCTGCCGATCCGGGAGGCGGGTGGCGTGGTCCTCGAGGACGGCACCAAGGTGCAGGTCGAGCCGATCCTGGTGGGCCGGCGCGCGGACGCGGTCCGGGAGATCGCCGAGAAGCACGACATCGCCGAATGGACCACCGATCAGGACGCGGTGATCGACGCCGACGACATCGACGTCTACTTCGACTCCCAGGTCACCTCCCGCCGCTATGCCGCGCTGACCCGCGCGATGCGCAACGGCAAGCACATCTTCACCGAGAAGCCGACCGCCGAGACCCTCGAGGAGGCCATCCAGCTGGCCCGGCTCCGCAACGAGACCGGCGTCACCGCCGGCGTCGTCCACGACAAGCTGTACCTGCCGGGCCTGGTGAAGCTGCGCCGCCTGGTGGACGAGGGCTTCTTCGGTCGCATCCTGTCCCTGCGCGGCGAGTTCGGCTACTGGGTCTTCGAGGGGGACCACCAGTCCGCCCAGCGCCCGTCCTGGAACTACCGCAAGGAGGACGGCGGTGGCATGACCACGGACATGTTCTGCCACTGGAACTACGTCCTCGAAGGCATCCTCGGCTCCGTGAAGTCCGTGGTCGCCAGGACCGCCACCCACATCCCCACCCGCTGGGACGAGCGCGGCGAGGCCTACGACGCCACCGCCGACGACGCCGCCTACGGCATCTTCGAGATCGCCGGCCCGAACGGCGAGGAGATCATCGCCCAGATCAACTCCTCCTGGGCCGTGCGCGTCTACCGCGACGAGCTCGTCGAGTTCCAGGTGGACGGCACCCACGGGTCCGCCGTCGCCGGGCTGCGCAAGTGCGTCGCCCAGCAGCGCGCGCACACCCCGAAGCCGGTCTGGAACCCGGACCTGCCCGTCACCGAGCCGTTCCGCGACCAGTGGCTCGAGGTCCCCGCGAACGACGACCTGGACAACGGCTTCAAGCTGCAGTGGGAGGAGTTCCTGCGCGACGCCGTCGCCGGTCGTGAGCACCGCTACGACCTGCTCTCCGCCGCCCGCGGCGTGCAGCTGGCCGAGGCCGGGCTGGCCTCCTCCGCCGAGGGCCGCCGCATCGACCTCACCCCCATCACGCTCTGATGGCGGACCTGAGCCGGCTCTCGCTGAACACGGCGACCACGAAGGCCTGGACGCTCGCCGAGGCGGTCGACGGCGCCGTGCGGGCCGGGCTGCCCGCCGTCGGGCTCTGGCGCGACCGGGTGGCCGAGGCCGGCCTGGAGAACGCGGCGAGGATCGTCTCCGACGCCGGGCTGCGGGTCTCCTCGCTGTGCCGTGGCGGGTTCATGACCGCCTCGGACGAGGCGGGCAAGACGGCCGCCCTGGCGGACAACCGGGCCGCGATCGTCGAGGCCGCGACGCTGGGTACCCGCGAACTGGTCATGGTGGTCGGTGGCCTCGGCGCGGCGAGTGCGCCCGGCGGGCCGGCACTGCCCGACGGCGACCGTGACCTGGTCGCGGCGCGGCAGCGGGTGGCGGACCGGGTCGCCGACCTGGCCCCGTTCGCGACCGAGCACGACGTCCGGATCGTCCTGGAGCCGCTGCACCCGATCTTCGCCGCGGACCGGGCGGTGCTGTCCACCATGAAGCAGTGCCTGGACCTGGCCGAGCAGTTCCCGTCCGAGACCGTCGGGGTGGTCGTGGACACCTATCACGTGTGGTGGGACCCCGACCTGCGCGAGCAGATCGCTCGGGCCGGCGCCCAGGGCCGGATCGCGTCCTACCAGGTGTGCGACTGGCTGCTCCCGCTGGCCGATGACGCGCTGCTCTCCCGCGGCTTCATGGGTGACGGCTACATCGACTTCCCGACGATCACGTCCTGGATCGCCGAGACCGGCTACACCGGCGACGTGGAGGTCGAGATCTTCAACCAGCAGATCTGGGACGCCCCCGGCGATCAGACGATCGCCACCATGGCGGAGCGGTACGCGAAGCTGGTGCAACCCCACCTGTAGAACAGGCAGCGCGCCGGGCCACTGCCACCACCCCGCATGCACGCCGTCGGCTGTGGCAGCCCGGGCGGGGGGTCGTCTGGATCCTGGGCAGCGTCGCGCTGGCCGTCGCCGGAGTTCTCGCCGTGCCACCGATCGCCGATGCCATCTGGTCGAGGTAGCGGACCACGGCCCGAGCGGACTGCTGGAAAGCCTCGGGCGCACCGCACCTCCAGGGCCTCGCAGTGCGCACGGTGCCGTCCACACAAGTTTCTCCAACACTCTTGTCCATGCGTGTGACGCGTACTAGGTTGTCGCCATGCGCACCACACAGCCAATGGGGGCTCAGCACAATCAGGCCCTCGCCCGAGGTCTGGAGGTGCTGCGACTCCTCGTCGCCGAGGGCGTACCGCTGACCGCCACCGAGATCGCGCACCGGATGGGTCTGCACCAGACCTCGATCTCGCGCATCCTGGCCACGCTCAACGAGGTGGGATACGCCCGCAAGACGCCGGCCGGCTTCACCCCCGATTTCGGCGTGCTCTCGCTGGCGGCCGCCAGCGCCCAGTTCCCGCTGATCACCCGCCCCCGCGCCGTCATGCAGAGCATCGCCGCTCGCGCCGGCGGCATGAACGTCTCACTGGGCATGCTCTGGCGGGGCCAGATGATCTACTTCCTGCCCACCACCCATGCCGGCGAGACCGCCGACTTCTGGTGGCTCGACTACCCGCTCTTCCTCTCCGCGCCGGGCCTGCGGCTCGTCGCCGACATGCCCGACGATCAGGCGCTGGCACTGCTGCGCGCGTCCCGGGAACGCCACGGCCGCCGAGGCAACGAGGACCGCGTGCCGCAGAGCGACGAGGAGGTGTTGCGGTGGACGAGGGAACACACCTCCCACGACGTCCTGATCCTGCAGGAGTGGTCGCAGCCAGGCGAGACCAGCGCCGCCATCCCGCTGAACACCGGCGAGGAGTACCCCGTGGCGCTGGCCCTGGCAGGGCCGAGCGACGTCGCCGATGCCGCCACGCTGCGGCTGTGGCTGCACGACTTCCGCCGTGACATCGAGACGGCGCTGGCCGGCCCACCGGGGGTGACCCGCACCTGACTCCCGCTCATCGCATCTCCCGCTCATTCATCGGAACCGGAACCCTCCGGCTGGCCGCTCGACGGGGAGCACACCCACCAGCCGTTCGCCGATCCCCGGATCACGAAATCCCCAGGAGACACCATGAACACGAGTTTCACCCTGAACCGCCGCACGCTGCTGACCGCGATGGTAGGCACCGCGGGCGCTGCCACCCTGGCCGCCTGCAACAGCGCCGACGGCGGCACGGACGACACCGGCGACGCCCCAGTCACGCTGCAGGTCTGGGGTGGTGTGCCCGCGGAGACCGGTCCGGACGACGTGATCGCCGCCTTCCAGGAGGAGTACCCCCACATCACCGTCATCTACACCCGATACGTCAACGATGACACCGGCAACGTCAAGCTCGACTCGTCCCTACAGGGCGGGGTACCCATCGATCTGTTCTTCTCCTACGGCGTCGGCAGGATCACCACCCGCGCCGAATCGGGTCTGATGGCCGACCTGACCGAACTGGTCAGCGCGGACGAGGATCTCTCCCGGTTCGGCCCCGAGGCCGATCCGATGGCGAACTACGTCTACGACGGCAAGGTCTACTGCGTCCCGGCCGCGCTCTCTCCCCAGATGGTGTTCGTCAACGTGGACGCGATCGAGCAGGCGGGCATCGAGATCTCACCGGACTGGGACGTGGCCGAGTACCGCGACGTGGCTCGTCAGCTCTCCGCCGACGGCGTGTACGGCTCCTTCGGCGCGCCCACCATCGCGCGCCCCACGCTCGGACCGAACGCGCTCTACAACGAGGACGGGACCGCGTCCAGCTACACGGATCCGATCTGGCGTGAGGACATGCAGCTCAGGGTGGACATGCAGGAGGAGGGCAGCGCGCTGCCGATGGAGACGATCCTCGCCGAGAAGCTCACCGACTTCCCCCACCAGGCGTTCATCAGCGGACGGGTCTCGATGATCACCGCCCAGGCCTTCCTGCTGCGCTATATCAGCGACCGGGCCGAGTTCCCCCACGACTTCATCACCCGGTGCCTGCCGCAGCCGGCCCCCACGAGCGGTGAGGAGTACTGGAACGGCGGCGCGCACGGGGATCAGCTCGCGATCAGTTCCGCGTCCGAGAACCAGGAGGCCGCGTGGACGTTCCTGAAGTTCTGGGTGACGCAGGGTGGCGAGCACATGCTCAAGGGCGGCCGGCTGCCCTCGATCATCCCCGAGGACACCTCGGCCCTGGCCGGCGAACTCCTCGGCGAGAACGCGGAAGAGCTCTACGACGTGCAGTCGTTCGAGGACGTGCTCTTCGGCCGCGAGGTCAAGGTGCCGATCGACACCATCACCGTTGCGGCGCGTGAGCTGGAGGACATCGCCGAAACGCTGACCACGTCCGCGTTGCTCGGCGACCTCACGGTGGACCAATGGGTCACCGAGATCACCGCGCAGTCGGACGCAGCGATCGCGCAGGGCTGATGCCGGTCTCCCCGGCCACGGCCCTGCCGGTCGAATCGCTCGTCGGGCCACCCGCGCCGGTGCGTGGCGGTTCGCTGTCCCGGCGCCAGGGTCGAGTGGGCTGGCTCTTCATCCTGCCGAGCATGACCGGGTTCCTGGTGTTCACCCTGGTCCCGCTGATCGCCGGGCTCGGGATCGCGTTCACGGACTGGAACGTGGTCTCCGGCCTCAGCGGGATCAACCTGGTGGGCCTGGACAACTTCCGTGGCCTGCTCACGGACCCGATGTTCTGGTCCTCGGCAGGTCGCACCCTGTTCTACGCGGGCCTGGCCGTACCGGGCACCATGGTGGGTGGCCTGCTGCTGGGCCTCGCCCTGAACCTGGACGTGCCCGGTCGGGCGGTGCTGCGTGCGGTCTTCTTCCTGCCGCACATCGTGACCTCGATCGCCATCGGCATGATCTGGTTGCTCCTGCTCAACCCGCAGAACGGAGTCGTGAACAACGCGCTGCGCACCCTGGGGATCACCGAGCCGCCGAGCTGGCTGGTCTCGGAGTCATGGAGCCTGCCCTCGTTGATCCTGATCGCGATCTGGTCCGGGGTGGGGTACTGCGCAGTGATCTACCTGGCCGGCATCCAGAGTCTGCCGCAGGAGCTGTACGAGGCGGCCATGCTCGACGGCGCAGGCGTGTGGCGCAGGTTCCGCACCATCACCTGGCCCTCGCTGATGCCGACCACCACGTTCCTCGGCGTCACCCTGGTGATCAGCCAGTCCCAGGGCTTCGGCCTGATCAACTTCCTCACCGCCGGCGGCCCCGGCACGTCCACCACCACTCTCTCCTACTACATGTACCAGGAGGGCTTCCAGTACTACCGCTTCGGCTACGCCGCAGCGATCGGCGTGATGAGCTTCCTCGGGGTGATCGTCGTCTCAGCCCTGCTCTGGCGCTACCAAAAAGGACGGGGCCTGTACACATGAGCGCCACCATCGCTCCGATCCGGACGCGGCGTCGACGCCGTGAACTCACCATGCGCTGGGGCGTGGGCGCCCTGCTGTGGCTGCTCGCCGTCGCGTTCGTGGTGCCGTTCGTCTGGATGCTCTCGTCGTCGCTGAAACGCAACATCGACGTGTTCGTTGTGCCGATGAACTGGAT
The DNA here is from genome assembly GCF_019947135.1 of Occultella gossypii. Classification (GTDB taxonomy): domain Bacteria; phylum Actinomycetota; class Actinomycetes; order Actinomycetales; family Beutenbergiaceae; genus Occultella; species Occultella gossypii. The sequence continues at coordinate 131,575 of NZ_JAGSHT010000017.1, forward strand.
CCCGGATCCAGTCCAGTGGCTGAACTACGTGGAGGTCTGGATCGGCTCCGGATCGCTGCTGCGCTTCTTCGGCAACTCCCTGCTGGTCTCCGGCACCAGCCTGGTCGGTGACCTGCTCACCGCCTCGATGGCCGGCTACGCCTTCGCGATGCTGCGCTTCCGCGGCCGGGACCGCATCTTCTTCATCTACCTGGCCACCGCCGTGGTGCCGAGCCAGCTCCTACTGGTCCCGCGGTTCATGTTCTTCCAGCAGCTCGGCCTGTACAACACGCTGTGGGCGCTGATCCTGCCTGGCCTGTTCACGCTCTACGGCACGTTCCTGATGCGTCAGTTCTTCGTGGCATCACCGCCGGAGCTCGGCGAGGCGGCCCGCATCGACGGCGCGAACGAGTGGCAGGTGTTCTGGCGGATCTACCTGCCGCTCGCCCGTCCCATGCTGGCGGCACTCGGCATCATCAGCTTCGTCGGTTCGTGGAACGACTACGAGACGCCGCTGGTGATGCTCTCCACCGAGAACCTGTACACGATCCCGCTCGGCCTGACCACGTTCATCGACGGTGACGGTGGCCTCTCCGCCGGCCTCGCGATGGCGGCCTCGTTCTCCGCCGTGCTGCCATTGATCGTCATCTTCCTCTTGTTCCAGCGTCACTTCGTGGCGGCACTGGCCCACACCGGCATCAAGTAGGCGCGCGCTCGTCCCCGCGGGCAGGGCAGGAGGCCCGCGGTGACGCTGAGCGTCCGGCCCCACGGATCGGCGAGGATAGCGCCATGGTCCACACCGGCACCCCGAGGCCCGTGCCCACCCCGGCGCAACTGCGCTGGCAGGAGGCCGGGCTCGGGGTGTTCTGGCACTTCGGCATCAACACCTTCAACGACCGCGAGTGGAGCGACGGCACGCTCGATCCGGCCACGTTCGACCCGGGTGAGCTCGACGCCGACCAGTGGGTCCGGACCGCCCTCGACGCGGGCGCGCGGTACGCCGTCCTCACGGCCAAGCACCACGACGGGTTCTGCCTGTGGCCGAGCGCCACGACCGACTACTCCGTGGCCTCCTCGCCCTGGCGCGGCGGGCACGGGGACGTCGTGGCCGAGGTCGCCGCAGCCTGCCGGCGCCACGGACTGGCGCTCGGGCTGTACCTGTCACCCTGGGACCGCAACGCGCCCTGCTATGACGACGCCGAGGCCTACGACGACCTGTACCTGACCCAGTTGCGCGAGCTCTGCACGAACTACGGCGAGCTGTTCGAGCTCTGGTTCGACGGCGCCGGCTCGGCGGGCCGCAGCTACGACTGGGACCGGGTCACTGCCCTGATCGACGAGCTCCAGCCCGGTGCCATGGTCTTCAACATGGGCCGGCCGACGATCCGCTGGATCGGCAACGAGGACGGCCTGGCCGCCGATCCGGTGGAGTACGTGGTCGAGGCGACCCACGCGGACAACTACACCGAGGGCACCGCGGATCTCGCCGAGGCGCTGTACCTGCCCCCGGAGTGCGACGTCTCGATCCGCCCCGGCTGGTTCCACCACGACGCCGAGTCACCGAAGTCGGTCGATCACCTGCTGGCTATCACCTACCGGTCGATCGGCCTCGGCGCGGGCCTGCTGCTGAACCTTCCGCCCGATGCCCGCGGGCGAATCCCCGACCAGGACGTGGCCCGGGTGCGGGCCTGGCGGGCCGAGTGGGACCGCCGGTTCGCGGACCCGATCCCGGCCACCCTGACCGCGTCGGGGAACGAGGTGCGGGCCCGGTTCGAGCACCCGGTGACCATCGATCACCTGGTGCTGCGCGAGGACCTCACCGCCGGTCAGCGTGTGCGCGGGCACGAGGTGCACACGCCCGACGGCGTGGTGCTGGTTGCCGCCGGCACGCTCGGGGTGCGCCGGGTGCACGTCTTCGAACCGGTCCGCGTGCACGAACTGCTGGTCCGGGTGGCGGCCGACGACGGCGCGTCCGCAGCCGGTCACGTCACGTCCGTCACCGGATACGACACCGGCGGCGCCGGGGTACCGTACCTGCCGGCGGACTACCGCGCGCCCACCACGCCACCACCGGTCTGACGCTGGTCCACCCGGCCGGCCACCGCCGTCGGGCGGGACGCCGAGCGGTCGGCTCGCCACCCTGCGAAGCCGGCCCACCGCCGTCGGGGAATGCCCGTACTGCTCAGACTCGGTACTGCGCCGCCAACGGACAGGCCCACACGTCCAGGCCGCCACGGCCGACCTTGTTGAGGTAGGCGGTCACGGCCCGGTAGGACTGCATCAGAGTGGTCTCGGTGTAGCGCACCCCGAGGGCCTCGCAGTGGGCCTTCACCATCGGCGCGACCTTGCGCAGGTTCGGGCGGGACATCGAGGGGAACAGGTGGTGCTCCACCTGGAAGTTCAGGCCGCCCATGAACGTGTCGACGGCTCGGCCGCCGGAGATGTTGCGGCTCATCAGCACCTGGCGACGCAGGAAGTCGATCTTCGCGGTCGGTGGCACCAGGGGCATCCCGATGTGGTTCGGCGCGAACGAGGAGCCCATGTACAGGCCGAACACGGCGAGCTGGATGCCGATGAACGCCGCCGCCTTGCCGGGCGGCAGGATGACGAAGACGAGCGCGAAGTAGCTGCCGAGGCGGAACGCGATGAAGCTCAGCTCGACCCAGCGGCGCTTGACCTTGCCCTTGGAGAGCACCCCCTTGATGCCCTGCACGTGCAGGTTCACGCCCTCCAGCAGCAGCAGCGGGAAGAAGAAGCGACCCTGCTGGGTGGCGAGCCAGCGGGTCAGCGGGTTCTTGCGGGCGGCGTAACCATCAGGGGTGAACGCGAGCACCCGGCCCCCGATGTCCGGGTCGGCGCCCACCTTGTTCGGGACCTGGTGGTGCTTGGTGTGCTTGCGCTGCCACCAGCCGTGGCCCATGCCGACGAAGAGGTTGATCAGGATCAGCGAGATCCACTCGTTCCACTTGCCGGAGACGAAGATCTGCCGGTGCGCGGCGTCGTGCCCGAGGAAGGCGACCTGGGTCATCAACAGGGCGAGGCCGACCGCGAGCGCCATCTGCCACCAGCTGTTGCCGATCAGGACGAACGCCGCGGCGAGCGCCAGCCCGCCGAACGTGAGGCCGATGATCTTCGACCAGTAATAGGCGTAACTGCGCTTCAACAAGCCGGCGGCCTGCACGCGCTGGGTCAGTTCCTTGAAGTCGCTGACGTGCCGTTCCCGGACCGTACCCGTCGCCGGACGCTCGATCGCGATACTGCTCATACTGCCGCCTCGGGCTCATTCGTGCGTGGCGACGCACTTCGGCGTCCTGGGCGTGACCGCTTGATCGCGCCGGACACTTCTTCAAGTGTCGCATGCCCTGCCCGGAGCGGCAGATTATGTCCAGGACCTCACCTTCGGCGCGACGAACCCACTCCCGTCGGTCAACCACCGGGCGGACCCCCGTGCACGGGACGACAATCGAGTATGGGCGCCGCAGGCGACTACGACGAGTTCACCCTCGCAGCCGAGAATGTCCCGGCCGAGGCTGACTTCCCCGTGGACGCCGGCCCACCCGGACCGCACTTCCGGCCCAGCGGGGTGGCGACCTCCTCGGCCCCCGCGTGGGTGGCGGCGGCCGTCTCCCTGATCGTGGCCGGTGTGCTCACCGTTCCGCCCCCGCAGCCCGCGTGGGGCGTGGTCGCCGAAGCGAATCTGACCCAGGCCCCGGACGAGGTCTGGAGCGTGCCGATGCCGAACCTGACCTCGTGGCTGGACACCCCACGGGTCGCGGTCTTCGAGGACCGGGTGGTGGTGGGTACGTGGTCGACGGTCACCGGCTACGACGACGCCGAGGGCAGCGCGGTCTGGACCGTCTCCGAGCCCGGGATGACCTGCGCCTGGGAGTTCGAGCCCTTGCTCTGCCGGGCGGGCCGAGGCGCCGACGCGGCGATCATCCGGATCGACGTGGCCGACGGCACGGTCACCCGCACCCCGATGCCCGGCGCCCTCCTGGTCACACAGACCGACGGTGACCTCATCGCGCTGCGACAGGATGCGGACGGTCAGCGCGTGGTGCGCATGCAGGGCTCGGACCCCCTTGCCGAGCCCGTGTGGAGCACCCTCATCGGTCCGGGACTGCGGGGCGAGCCCTACGCCCCGGTGCTCCGGGTGGTCGACGGGGAGGTCTTCGTCTCGGTGTTCGCGGGGTTCGTGCTCGACGCCGAGACCGGCGAGGTCCGTCTCGACCGGGGCTTCGTGTACGAGTTGCCCGGCGTGATCGTCGCCCTGGAGTCCGGGAACTCCGGCGGCCGGCAGGTCGTCACCGGCGCCGAGACCAGCGTCGAGCCGGTCCCGATCGCACCCTTCGGGGTGACGATGCCCGTGGACGACGACCCGGACTCCGACGTCGTGTTCCAGGTGCGTGGCGGCACGCTCGACGCCCTGACCAGGACCACCGGTGAGCCGCTCTGGTCGCTCCCGCAGGCCTACCCGTACCCGTTCGCCCGGCTGGACGGACGGGTGCTCGTCTACACCGACAGCGCGCTGTTCGGCCTGGTCGAGCAGACCGGGGAACAGATCTGGACGACGACGGCGAGCCGTGGGCGGCTGGCCTGGTGCGCCTGCGTGGGGGCCGGTGACACCGTGCTGGTCGGTATCGCCGACGCCAGCGGCAGAACCTCACTTGCCGGCCTCGACACGGCGACCGGTGCCCTGCGCTGGCGGGTGCCGACGGTCGGGGACTACCCGCTGGACGTCGCGCCGGCTGGGGACCATCTGGTCCTGCTGACCAACACCTCGCTGACGCTGTGGCGGTTCGAGTCCGAGTGAGGTCCGGCACAATGGCGCCATGACGGCGCGGGACCCGGGCGGCTCGCAACTGGCGCCGCCCTGGATGACCGGTTCGTACCGCTCGAGACATCGGAGAATCAGCGACTCGGCAGGCTGGTCGCGGCCCAGGGATTGGCGCTGCATCGGTGAGAACGAGGTGCACGTCGCGTACGTCGAGGTGGTCAGCGGGAAGTGGGTCCTCTTGGCCCGCTAGCAACTGTGGCCCGTGAGCGCAAGCGCGATGCGGCACAATGACGCCATGCCGAGGACGGACCCCGCTGAGGAGTTCACCGTGGGCGGGGCCGACGACGGCGCACCGAACGGTCTGCGCGGCGCAGCCCCGGTGGCTGCCCCGGGCGGTCGCTCAAACAGGGCTCCGGGCGGGCCGGCCGCCTGGATCGTGGCGTCCCTGGCCCTGATCGCCGTGGGCGCCCTCGTGGCCCCGACGGTGCTGCCGCGCGCCTCCGTGGCGGCCTTCACGGCGCCCGTGCCGTCACTGCAGATCTGGGTGACCGCGGCCGTCCCGCTGGCCACCGTGCGGTACCCGCCGTTGGTCGATGCGCTCGACGACGTCGACTGGTCCGGCGTGGTGACCTGCGCGGATCCGGGCGACGGCCCGGTGAGCTGCGTCAGCGAGCGGGACGGGGACATCTTCATCAACACCGACAACGGCAAGTGGCTCCTCGCGCCCTGGCCGGGCCTACACCCCGGCGACTGACCGATGGCACGGGGGCAGTCGGGGGACGAGTTCACGCTGACGTTCGCCGGGGACGACGAGCCCGACGGCGCGGCGGGGCTGGTCCGCCCGCGGCGTTCCGGTCGACCGAGCGTGAGTCGCGGGTCGAGCCGCTGGCGCGGACCCGTGCCGTGGGGGGCGGGGGCCCTCGCCCTCGTCGTGGCCGGGGTACTGATCGCACCACCGGCGCCCTCGCCACCGGGGTGGGGCCTGGTCACGGACCTGTCCGAGCCACCGCGCGTCGCCTGGGAACAGGAACTCCCCGAAACATTCGCCACTCAACTGATGCTGTTGCCCTCACGCATCGTGCTCACCACCGACGAGGAGATCATCGCCTTCGAGCGCGGCTCCGGCGCCGCCCGCTGGAGCGTCCCGGCCCAGACGCCCCGCTGCACCGACGACGGCACGCGCCTGGTGTGCGTCTCCGGACGTGCGGCCAGTGCTCGGATCATCCTGATCGATCCGATGTCGGGGAACGTCGGTGTGGCCGTCGCGCCCGGTGTCGAGCACGCAGCCGCCATCGACGACGACCTCGTGGTGATCCGCACCACCGGCTCCGGATACGAGATCGGCCGGCTCTCCGACGCCGCCGTCGCCCTCATGGACGCCGGCGCCCCGGTCCCGACATCCGGCGGCCCCACCTCCGACACCAGCCCCGCGGGAGCCGACGCTCCCCCGGCGGCCGACTGGCCCGCGCTCTGGGCGGTCGCGGTCGAACCGGGCGTACCCGACTGGCTACCCAGCATCGCCGTCTACGGCTCAGACGTGCTGATCTCGGTCGGGCGCGTGGTCGACACCGACAGCGGTGCCGTCGAGCCGCAGGGGCTGGTGCTCGATGCGGCGACCGGTGCCGTGGTCGCAGAGCCCGAGAGGGCCGTGCCTGGGTGGATCACCGCGGGCTGGCGTGTCTATCGAGCGGACGGCCTCGACGTGTACTCCGGCGATGGTGTGCACACCGTCCTGCCCGCCAACCAGGAGTATCTGAGCCTCGATGACGACCCGGACCCCGACGTCCTGATCGCCCTGGAGGATACCGACCCCGAACGCAGCGAAGGACCCCCGATCGAAACCGTCGCCAGGTCCGTCGAGACCGGCGAGGTGCTCTGGGTTCGTACCGGCGAATGGGCGGTGGCGCGCCTCGGAGGCACGGTATTCACCACCGACGGGGCCCAGTCGGTCCGGGCGGTGAGTGAGGAGACCGGCTCCGAGGAGTGGTCGTCCCCGCGCCTGGCCGGCTTCGGCTGCCCCTGCATCGGCGACCGGAACGTCATCGCGGGCTGGGCGGGCGCCCAGTCCGGCACCGGGGACGACGGCACCTTCATCGGACTCGATGTACGCACCGGAGAACAACTCTGGGAGATCCCGATCCGCGACTGGTGGAACACGGTGGTACCCGACGGGGATCGCCTCTACACCGTGGGTGGAACCACCCTGACCGCGTGGGACGTCCGCTGACGGGCGCCGGTGGCGATCGCGTTGGCGAGACGGCGGGACTCGATGCGGATCTCGCGGAGCATCCCCGAGATCGGGTCGGTGTAACCGATGAACCACAGCCCCGGCGCTCCCGGTACGGCGCGCCCGCCGTCGACCGGAGGACGCCCCCTCCCGTCGAGGACGCCGAGCGCGCCGACGAGCGGCTCAAGTCCCCGCCGGTACCCGGTGGCGGCCACGACGGCGTCCACCGCGAAACGAGAACCATCGACGAGCACCGCGTCCGAACCATCAAGGCGGGCCAGCGCGGCGACGGGCCGGACCGTGCCGGCCCGGATCGCTCCCACGATGCCGTGGTCCAGGACCGGGATCTTGCCGTCGCGGACCACGCGCGTCAGCAGTCCGGTGCGCGGGCGGGCCAGCCCGTGGGACCGCAGACCGGGTGTCGTGAGGCGGGTGACCAACCAGCCGAGCCGATCAGCGACCGGCAGCGGCAGGTGCCGCACGAGGACTCCAGCGTGCTGGGCGGCCACCGGCCCACGGTTCCGAGGAAGGATGTGTGGCGGGGTACGGACCGCGAGCCAGACGGACGCAGCCCGGTGCCTGACCAGGTCGACCGCGATATCGGTGCCGGTGTTGCCCGAGCCGACCACAAGCACGCGGCCGCCGGCGAACCGGGCCCCGTTCCGGTAGTCGGGGGCTGGCACGAGCTCACCGGTGTACGTGTCCGCGCCGGGGACGTCGAGCGGCGCTGTCGTGTTGCTGTTGCCGGCGGCGACGACCACATGCGCGACGGTGAGGGTGCCGCCGTCGGCGAGCGCCACCTGCCAGGCTCCCGCCGGTGTCCGCACGATCCGGGTCACCTCCGCGCCGAACTGGACGTCCAGCCTGTGGTGGGCCGCATACTGCTCGAGATAGGTCACGAGGTCGTCGCGGGCCACCCAGCGAGTCATCTCCCGCGGGATGGGCAGCCCGGGTAGACCGGACAGCTCGCGGGGCGTGTGGAGGCGAAGGCTGTCGTAGCGGCCACGCCAGGCGGCGCCCACGGCGTCGGACCGCTCGATGACCAGAGCACGCACGCCGTGGCGGCGGAGCTCGGCAGCGGCAGCGAGGCCGGCAGGTCCCGCGCCGATGACGACGACGTCCTCGGAGCTCACGAGCGGAGCCTAGGCCGATTCCCGCCGAGCCGCGCCGTATTCGAGGTCGCTCGAGGCTCGAGATGTGAGCGAGATCGTGCGCGCTCGGCTGCTGCGGTGCCGGCGCGCGATCAGTGGATGTTGCCATCCTCCCGGAACTGGCGCCAGACGTTCTCGAAGAAGTCGTCGCCGGCGGGGATCGGCCGCACCGGCCGCCACCGGAACAGCGGCCGACCGGCCGGGTCGGCGACCTCTCGCGAGACCGGACCGACCCACCCGGCCAGCCCTGCGCCGTCGCCGGGCTCGCCCGGGCGAGCCCACGCGGACTCCTGGACCTCGGGGTCCAAGGCGCCGCCGTCGAGCGTGAACCGGAAGATGTCCGGGAGGTCCAGCTCCTGCTCGGCCGACTCGCCGTGACCGACCAGCGGCAGGCCGCCGTCGGGGTCGGTGTACAGGACGGAGCCGCGCGAACGGCCGCCGTGGCCCACGTAGTCCGCCATCGCGGACAGGTACACGTACGCCGTCGTGAGGATGTCCCGGACCAGGAACGTGCGGTTCACCGAACGGCGCGAGGACGCGTCCGCGCTGACCAGCTCGTCGTATTCGCTGAGCCACGCGTGCACCTGGACGAGCGCCTCGTCGATGGACGCAGCCGAGCGGACCGGACCAGCCTTCGCACTCATGAGCTCCTGAACCTGGCGCAGGAGGTCGCCCGTGTTGTCCGGAGTACCGGCGGCCGCGCGCGCGCTGGCGCGCCCGACCAGGGCGAGGGCATCGGCGAGGACGGGCGTCGCCGCGGCGCTGAACTCGTCGGCCGCGACCGGGTCCTCCGTGCGCCGGGCCGCAATGAACTGGGCGGCGCGGGTGGCGCCCACCTGGCCGCTGTTCAGGGCAGCACCACCCGGGCGGTAGACGCCATGCGCGCCGCCGGCCTCGCCGACCGGGAAGAAGCCCGCCACGTTGGACTGCCACCAGGCGTCCACGACCAGGCCACCGTTGTTGTGCTGGGCGCACACGTCCACCTCGAGCAGCTGCGTCTCGAGGTCCACGTACGGGTTGCGGTCCAGGTAGAACTGGTAGGCAGGCTCGTTCATCCGGCGCAGACGCTCGATCGGGGTGCCGAACAGCACGCCCGCCTTGTCCAGGTACTCATACGCCTCGGGGGCGAGCGCACTCGGGTCGAAGTCGGGGCGGACCGGGTTGGACCGGAAGTCCAGGAACACCCGGCGGCCGCGCAGCACGGTCTCGCGGTAGACCAGCAGGTCGATCAGGGAGGAGCCGTCGCGGGCCTTGCGGATGTCGAACGGCCACTGGTAGCCCTTGAGGAACACCAGGGTCATGAGCCGGCCGTAGTCGGGAATGGCCTCGGTGAGGAACTCGCGCTCGTCGTTGCCCTCGGCGTCGGTGGAGACGAACCGCGGGATCACCTGCATGTAGGTGCCGGAGACGTTCCACCGCGGTTTGGTCGAGGCCAGCCCGAACTGCCATTCGGTGAGGTTCTTGCCGTGCACGCCCCCGCGGTAGGCGGCGCCGGACGCGCCCCACTGGCCGTTCGGGAACACCCGGGTGGCGTAGATCCCGGCGGGGCCGCCGGTGGCGTAGACGATGTTCGTCGTGCGGAACAGCAGGTACTGGGACTCCTCGGAGTCCGCCGGGACGTCCTGGCGGAGCACGAGCAGGCCGGCGATCGCACCGTCGATGACGATCAGATCGACGACGCGGCACTCGTCGTAGATGCGGGTGCCGTTGCGGTGCACCTTCTTCTCGAGTTGTTCGACCATGGACCGCGAGGTGTACGGCCCCACCGAGGTGGCCCGGCGGCGCGGGTCATGGTCGGTCTTGTAGCCGATGAACTCCCCGTACCTGTTCTGCGGGAACGGCACGCCGAGGTCGCACAGGCGGAGGAACCCGCGGGCCGAGAGGGCGGCCTCGGCGAGCGCGTTGTCGCCGTCCATGGCGCCGCCGGAGAACAGCGTCTTCGCCATCTCGTGGACGGAGTCGCCGTCGTCCCCGGAGAGGGTCAGCTTGTAATAGGTCTGCTTGTCCGAGCCGGCGTTGCGGCTGGACCCGGCGCCGACCTTGTCGGTGACCATCACCACGTCGTCCTGGCCGAACTCCCAGAGCCGGTCGGCGGCGCAGAAGCCGGCCGAGCCGGTGCCGACCACGACGGTGTTCGCGGTGACCACGGGCACCTCGATCCCGGCGATGGTGAGGGTCTGGGAGCCGGGGACTGCGGTCTCGGTCATCGTGTTTTCCTTCTCGAACGTGGGGGCGGCCGGCTGGAACCGTCCGGAGCGGGTGGTGCTCAGAGCCGGGGGATCTGCATGCCACCGCCGACGTTGATCACGTCGCCGGTGGAGTACGGCATCCGTCCGGCCGAGAGCTGGACGACGGCGCCCGCGACGTCCTGCGGGGTGCCCCACCTCGGCATCGGGGCGAGCCCGCCCGCGAACTGGGCGTCGTACTTCTCCTTGACCCCCGCCGTCATGTCGGTCGCGATGACGCCTGGGCGGACCTCGTAGACGACGATGCCCTCGGGCGCCAGGCGGACGGCCCAGAGCTGGGTGGCCATGCCGACGCCGGCCTTGGAGACGCAGTACTCGCCGCGGTTGACCGAGACGGCCTGCGCCGAGATCGAGGAGACGTTGATGATGGTGCCGACGACGCCGTCGGGGTCCTGTGCGCGGCGGGCGATCATCGCGTTGGCGACCAGCTGGGTGAGGAAGTACGGGCCGCGCAGGTTGATGTCGAGGACCCGGTCGAAGCTCTCCGGCGTGGCCACGAGGAGGTCGTTGCGCTCGGCCGGCGCGACACCGGCGTTGTTCACGAGCAGATCGATGCGGCCCCACCTCTCGAGCGCGGCGTCGGCGTAGCGGCGGTGATCGGCGATCTCCGCGACGCTGCCCCGCACGTAGCTGACCTCGCCGAGCTCGCTCAGTTCGGCGATCAGCTCGGTGGGCTCCTCGCGGGTGGCCAGGATCGCGACCGCGTACCCCTCGCCGAGCAGTTCCTTGGTGATGCCGAGGCCGATGCCACGGTTCCCGCCGGTGACGAGTGCGACCTTGGGCACGCTGGGCTCCTTCGTGGGTTGCAGACCTGGGTTTCGGACGCGGACCGAGCGTCCGGGCCCGGGCGTCTCCGGCGCGGCGCCGTGCCGAGCGGGACAATCCATGATCACCGATCCTGACGCGATTGGCAAGCGCTTTCCGTACGGCACGGCCCTGGGGCGAAGCCAGCCCCGGCGTCCGCTGCGGGAGCGGTGTGGTTTCGACGTACCCGGTACGTCGGAATCGCACCACAGGGAGCCGGACACCATCCGAATCGGCTCAGGTTCAGAACGGTTGCACCCTCGCGACCGCCTCGGTGTCACTGACGATCCAGGACATGTGCGCCGAGAGGCCGGTCGGAAAGTGTCGATCACGGCCGCCCCCGCCTCGGTGGTGAGCATCTGTACCCGCTGAACCGACCGCGACCATGGCAGTCGACGTCCGCGACACCCTCGGCTCAGACACGCTCGATGCTGACCACCTCGGTGACGGAGCCACCACCGGCATACCGGACGGGCATGCCCGGGTGCGCGGTCGCGAACCAGAACGTCATGAGATCCTCGCGCTGGACCGAATAGCGCAGGCAGTCGAGTTCGCCGAGCGGAGTCGTGATGCGCTCCGGCTCGATCGTGGTGCGGTCGACAGGGAAGGACGCGTGCCGCTGCAGATCGGCCCAACCCACCCGCCGGTAACTCGCCCCACCGTCGGCTTCCTCCGAGATGGTCACGCCGTCCGCGTCACCGGCCTCGAACCGGGTCACGACCTCGCTGACCGTGTCCCCGGCCACGGTGCGCACGTGCAACGTGTGGCCGTCGGGACATCCCGTGCGGATCTCGTCGGCGGTGAACGGCGTGGGGGCGAAGCCCGCTCCCATGACGTGCGGATCGTCCATGGATCAATCCTGCCGAGTCGAGCCCGGGGATATCGACCCCTGGCGCATATCATCGTGACGTGATATCACTGGTCCATGAATTCCTTCGCTCTGCTCGCCGATCCGGTTCGCCGGCGGATCGTCGAGGTGCTCGCGGAGGGCGAACGGCCCGCCGGCAGGGTCGGCGAGGTCATCCGGGCCGAGTTCGGCGTGGGCCAGCCGGCGGTCTCCAACCAGTTGCGCGTGCTGCGCGAGGCCGAGGTCATCGAGTCCCTGCCCGCGGGCTCCCGCCGGATCTACCGGCTGGTCCCCGGCGCACTCGACGAGGTGACCGCCTGGATCGACCGGTACGCCCGGCTCTGGCCACAGCGACTGGATGCGCTCGAGACCGAACTCGTCCGCGGCGCCCGTGCCGAGAAGCCCTGACTCCCCACCCCCGAGAGGATCCCCGATGGATGACACGATCCGGCGAGCACTCACCGGCACGGCCGAGCGGCCCACGCTGACGTTCCGGCGCACGTACCGCGCCACGCCCGCACAGGTCCACGACGCCTGCACGAACCCCGAGCGCCTCGCCCGCTGGTTCGGCGACGTCGCCGGCTCGCCGAGCCGCACGGGCGACGCGTTCACGGCGGTGCTCAGCGACGAGACCGGCGACGTCGCCGCCGGCCGCGTGCTGTCCTGCTCTGCCCAGGAGATCGCCGTCTCGTGGTCGTGGCAGGGCGAGGCCGAGAGCGTCATCTCCGCGCGCATCAGCGCGCTCGACGCGTCGACGACCGAACTGACTCTGCAGCACTCCCTCGCCGAGCCGGCCCACGCCGTCGGGTACGGCGGCGGGTGGGAGCAGTGCCTGCACGCACTCGCGCGCAGCCTCGGCGCACCGCCGGACGGCGCCGCGGACGTGGTGGAGGCGGACGCCGCCGCGCACTGGCGCACGATCACGCGGACTCCGCTCGAGCTCGAGCAGCGGGTGGAGGCACCGCCGGACCGGGTCTGGGCCGCGTTCACGACGGCCGACGGCCTGCGCTCCTGGTGGTGGCGCCACTGGGACGACGTGCGGTTCGACGTCGACGCGCGGGTCGGCGGCGGCTACCGCATCGAGGCACCAGGTGCGGGCATCACGCTCCGGGGCGCCTATCTCGCGCTCGATGAACCCGGGCACCTGGCATTCACGTGGGTCTGGGAGGACGGGGACGGTTCTGTCCCCGACGAGGCCGTCGACGTTCGGATAGTGCCCGACGGCGGAGGCTGCGTCGTGCAGGTCCGGCACAGTGGGCCGTGGGTCGACGACGGTCCCGCGGCCTCCTACCGTCAGGGCTGGGAGTTCACCCTGGGTCAGCTGGCGCTGGTGCTCGGCGGCTGAGGTTCGTTCGGGCCCGCGGATCCGACCGAGACGAGCACGTTGCCGACCTTCTGCCCGGTCTCGACGTAACGGTAGGCCGACAGGATGTCCTCGAGCGGGTAACTGCGGTCGATCACGGGCCGGAACGTCCCGGCGGCTAGGTGGTCACGGATCCCCTCGACTACCGACTGCCCCTCGTCGGGGAACGGGAACACCACCCGCTGCCGGCCGCGCCGCAGCGTCCCGACCAGTGCCAACGGGATGTTCTGCCAGCCGGGTCCGAGCTCGGAGGACAGGTAGACCCCGTCCGGCTCGAGGATTCGGCGGCAGCGGCCGAAGGTGCTCTTGCCGACGGCGTCGATCACCACGTCGTAGCGGTGCGTGGTCCGGGTGAAGTCCTCGGTCAGGTAGTCCACCACCTCGGCCGCTCCCAGTCCGCGCACCAGGTCGGCGTGCTCGCCGGCGCACACCGCCGTCACCGTGACTTCCATCGCCGCGAGCAACTGCACCGCCGCCGAGCCGATGCCCCCGGTCGCGCCGTTGACCAGCACCCGGTCCCCCGGGCGGACCCCAGCCCGGCGGATCGCCGACAACGCGTAGTGGCAGCCCTCGGTCGCGGCGGCCGCCTCGCGTTGCCCGACGCCGTCCGGGACGGTCGCCACCATGGCGTCCTGAGCCACCACGAGGTACTCGGCATGTGCGCCGAACGGGCCCTCGCAGTACCCGAAGACCCGGTCGCCCACCGCGAACCGGTGCACCTGCCGGCCGACCTGGACGACCTCACCGGCGAACTCGGCGCCCAGGACGGTGCGGCGTGGCCGACGCAGGCCGGTGAAGGACCTGACGAAGAAAGGCGTGGCGGCCCGGTAGGCGCAGTCGGTGCGGTTGACCGTCGTCACATCGACCCGCACGAGCAGCTCGCCGGGTCCCGGAACCGGGGCCGGGACGTCCTGGACGGAGACCACGTCCGGTGCCCCGTAGCGCGTGCTGACCGCGGCCCTCATGGAGGCGAACCTACCCTGCGGCCACGCCCCTGTCCGGCTACTCCACTGCCGACCGCACGGGAGGACCGAAAGCCCTGACGGCCCTGTCGTCGACCTCGTCCCCAGGTCCTCGAACTAGTGGGATGTGATGGCTCAGGACTTCGGTGACGCTTGCTGTCTCGGGACTTCGGTGACGGTCGGTCGGCCATGAAGCCTCGGGGTTTGCCGTTGCCGACGTATCGGGGGCTGCTCCGTCGTCTCAGCCGTGCAAGTCGGCGTTGACCCGCAGGGTCAGCAGGTACTTCCGAGTGACGTGCTTGGTGAGGCGGGCGAAGACCGCCCCCGGATCATCGAGTGCCTGCCGCATGAATCGCACCATCGGGCCGCTGACCTCGCGAATCGCATCCTCGCGTACCTTCTCGGCCCGGACCGCCGCAATGGCTCGAGGAGCGTCCTCTCCGTACTTGCCCTGGCCGTCGAACTCGGCGTGCAGCACCAGGGAAGGCCCGGGAGACCCATCGCCATACGCGCGGCGGAACACCCAGGCCATGTCGCTGTAGAACAGGCCCTCGTGCGTTTCGATCCGATACTGGGTCGACGGGTGCGGGAGGCCACGGGAGACCGCGATCCATCGCAGCACCGACTCGGCGGCCGACTCAGCGTACGGATCCGCGGCACGGAGCACCGCGCGAGCCCGACGGCGCCCTCTCGCCATGTCCGGACGCTCCAGCTTGGCAAGAAGCCGGTTGCGTAGTTCCTCGATCTTCTCGGCGTACGCCTCGCGGTGGCGGCGGTCGGGCCGGATCAGGATTCGCATCGCCGCGTCGACGATCACCAGTCCGTCCCGCGGATGCAGGTTCCGGATGCAGTCCAGAACGGTGCGTTCGAGCGTGGTGACCGGCAGGCCCCGGATCCGGGTCACTTCGTCCGCAGGGACCCGGGACACGTGTCGGCGCACGTCCATACCGGGTCGCACGCTGGGCGTCACGGTCTGCGTCAGATGTGCGGCATGCTCGGGTGTCCAGATCGGGCAGCCGTGGATGAGCGCAGCGCTTACATGGCTGAACGCGTATGACGCAGAGGCCGTGCGGGCGATCGCCACGCAGCGCGCCAGCATCATCGTCTCCCGACGCCGCCACGGCGGATCCGACGCGGCTATCTGCACATATACGCCGCGCCGCACCCGCCGCAGGTCACCGGTCGACCTCAGCTGTACGAGCCGCGCCGGCGTGAACTCGCTCGCCCGGTACACGACCGGCAGTTCCGGTGGGGCGGGGATGTCAGCAGGCATGCACCCATGGTGACGCGCGGCCGCTGCACGCGGAGCCCCCTGTGGATAGCGCGAAACCGGGCGATGCGCCCAGCCTGAGAGGCCCTCGCGGCGGTCCCGCGTCCAGCTAGTCCCGGAACCTTCGACCTAGTGGGTCCGCGAGGGCTAGCTCGAGGGCGAACCGACTAACTCGAAGGCGCCGGGTCAGGGCGCGTGGGTCGTGGCGCTGGGTCAGGGCGTGGGGCGGGTGGGGAGGCCGTTCGCGCGGAGCTGGTCCTCGAGGTGGAAGACCTCGTCGAGGATCTGGAAACCCTCGTCCGGGTTGCCCGGATCCACGAAGAACTGGCTCATCGCGGCCTGCCAGCGAGGGTTGATGGCGGTGCGGGTCATCGCCTCCTGGGCGGCGGCGTAGTCGTCGGTCTCCAGGTGTCCGACGAGCAGGCCGTCGTCGGACAGGTACAGCGAGTAGTCCCGCCAGCCCGTGTCCCGCAGGGCCTCGAGCATCTCCGGCCACACCTGCGCGTGGGCCTCCCGGTAGGCGTCGAGCCGGTCCGGTCGGACCCGGGAGATGAAGCAGACGCGTGGCATCAGGCCACTCCCCCGCCGACCGCCTCCGCGGCACCGGCGTCCAGAACAGCTGCCCGTCCGGCGTCAGCACCCAGTCCCCGGCCCACGTCGACGCCGAGGTCCAGTTCGTCGATCAGGACCGGGCCGCCCGAGGCGAGCGAGATGTTCCCGGCGATGCCCACGCTGACCGCGCGGACGCCGTCGAGGTAGCCGGCGCGCCGGCCGAGCGGGTCGTCGCCGGAGCCGTCGAACACGTCGCGGAGCAGGATCGCGTCGCCGCCACCGTGCCCGCCGATCCCCTCCGGGATCTGGTACTCGTACGCCTCCTGCCAGTGCTTCTGCACGATCAGGTGGTCCCCGCGTGGCCGCAGGTCGTCGCCGGCACCCACTTCGGGCTTGGCACTCGGATCCACGATGGACCGGCCGTCGGCGTCGACCAGCACCGCGCCGCGCTCCACCACCTGCAGCTCCGCGCGGCCCTTGGTGCCGTTGACGGTGACCCGGTAGCCCTCCAACGGGGAGTGGGCGTTGAGCGAGTAGGTGAGCGTGGCGCCGCCCCGGTAGTCGACGATCACGGCAAGGTTGTCCTCGATGGTGACGCCGGGGGCGAACACGTCCTGGTCCCGCACGTACCCGTCGTGCTGCTCGGAGTCGAGGTAGAGCGCCTTCAGCCGCGGGTCCGCCGCCAGGTCGATCGACCAGTTGTCGCCGGGCTCGGCGTCACGACCACGAGCGGGGCGCGGACCCGCCTGGGCCGCGCCTGCGCCGTCGGGCCCGTAGAACTTCAGACCGCCCGAGGCGTACACCCGCCGCGGCGCGTCCTGGAGCCACCAGTTGACCAGGTCGAAGTGGTGGGAGGACTTGTGGATGAGCAGGCCGCCGGAGTTGGCCTTGTCCCGGTGCCAGCGGCGGAAGTAGTCGGCGCCGTGCACGGTGTCGAGCGCCCACTCGAAGTGGACGGAGGTGACGTCGCCGATCTCACCGGAGGCGATCACCTCGCGAAGGCTCGAGTTCCGCGGCGCGTACCGGTAGTTGAACGTCATGATGAGGGACCGGCCGGTCTCCTCGACGGCGCCGGTGATCGCCCGGCACCCCTCGGCGCTGATCGTGAGCGGCTTCTCGACGACCACGTCCGCGCCGGCCCGCAGCGCCCGGGTGACCAGGTCCGCATGGGCGTGGTCCGGCGCGGTGACGACCACGACGTCGACCTCGCGTTCGGCGATCATCGCCTCCAGGTCCGCCGGGTCGTAGCGGGGGATGTCCACGTCGCCGCCGAGGTCTCCGGCGACGGTCGCGGCGTGGAACTGCGCGCGGCCCGGGTTGGGCTCGCACCACGCGACGATCTCGCCGGCGTCGGCGTGCGCCCCGGTGAGTGCGTTCACGTACATGCCGGCGCGGTGTCCGGTGCCGGCGACGGCGTAACGGCGGTTGGTCATTCGACGCTCCTGCGGTAGTGGCGGTGTTCGACGGAAACGAGCGCCAGGACCAGCAGTCCCGGCACGATGAGTACGAAGATCGCGAGCATCCAGACGAGGACCCCGCTCAGGCCGACCGCGACGAGCAGCAGGAGCGATCCCACCGGGTCGGCGACGGCCCGACGAGCGGCGTTCCCGACGGCGTCGCGCCAGCCTACTTCCGGCCACAGCGCCCGCCCGCCCGCCGTCCGCAGTGCGGTCACTGCTCCGGCCGCCAGGACCGTGATGCTGAGCACCCGGAACACCTCGCCGCCGGGAAGTTCGGTGAACGTCGCGATGTCGATGTCGATGATCAGCAGTACGACGAGCGCGATGGCACCGATGCCGAGCAGCCAGGATCCGCGCAGGTATCCGGCGAAGTCGGAGAAGACGGCGCGCAGTGGGTCCGCCCGCCCCTCGATGTGCCGGCGCAGGTGCGCCGCCCCGGCGGCCATGGCCGGCAGGATCGTGACCAGCGGCAGGCACAGCAAGGTGACCACGAGCCCGGTGAAGAGCACCTCCGCGAACAGCGTGAAGGTGGATGGGCGCACCCCGGTGGGCCCGCCGACCGACGGTCCCTTCGGGGTGTCGCTACCCCTGGCCAACTCAGCCCTTCAGACCGGACGTCGAGACGCCCTCGACGAGGTAGCGCTGGAAGATGAAGAAGAAGATCATCACGGGCAGCAGCGCGAGCACGGCCATTGCCATCTGGGCGCCGTAGTCGGAGACCGTGGTCTGGTCCACGAACAGCCGCAGCGCGATGGGCAGCGTGTACAGGTCCGGCTGCTTCAGGTAGAGCAGCGGGCCGAGGAAGTCGTTCCAGGTCCAGATGAACGTGAAGATCGACGCGGTGATGATCGACGGCTTCATCAGCGGCAGCACGATCGAGCCGAAGATCCGGATGTGCCCGGCCCCGTCGATCCGGGCGGCCTCGTCCAGCTCCATCGGCAGACCACGCATGAACTGCACCATCAGGAACACGAAGAATGCGTCGGTGGCCAGGAACTTGGGCAGCAGCAGCGGCCAGAACGTGTTCACCATGTCGAGATTGTTGAACACGATGTACTGGGGGATGATCACGACGTGGAACGGCAGTAGCAGCGTCGCCACCATCATCGAGAAGAAGAGACTGCGGCCCGGGAACTTCACCCGGGAGAACGCGTAGGCCGACACCGACGCGGACAGCACGACGCCGACCACGCTCAGGACGGCGACGATCAGCGAGTTCTGGAAGAACGTGAACGTCGAGACGCCGCCGATCCCGTCCAAGGCGGTGATGTAGTTCTGCAGCGACCCGTTCTCGGGGATGAGGGACACATTGCCGACGATGTCGCTCGAGGGCTTGAGCGAGGACATCAGCATCCACAGGGCCGGGTACAGCACGATGCACGCGAGCGCGATCATGAGCGCGTGATAGACCGTGGAGCCGACCCTGCTGCGGCGCCTGTTCGTCTTGCGCAGCTCCGCGCTCTCGGCGTGGCTCATGACGGTCTGCATCGGAGCCGGCGGTTGGGTTCCTTCGAGTGTCACTTGGACTCCCCCGCGTAGTGGACCCAGGACCTCGAGGTCCTGAAGAAGATGACCGTGATGATGCCGACGACGACCACCAGCAGCCAGGCCATCGCCGAGGCGTAGCCCATCTTGAAATCGGTGAAACCGCGGATGTAGAGGTACAGCGTGTAGAACAGCGTGGACCCGGCCGGGCCGCCGGTGCCGCCGGAGATGATGAACGCGGATCCGAAGATCTGGAACGCGCCGATCGTCTCCATGAGCAGGTTGAAGAAGATCACCGGGGAGAGCATCGGCAGGGTGATGCTCAGGAACTTGCGTACCTTGCCGGCGCCGTCCACCTCGGCCGCCTCGTAGAGCTCCTGTGGGACCTGCTTCAGGCCGGCCAGGAAGATGACCATCGGTGCGCCGAACGCCCAGACGGCCAGGAGCACGAACATCGGCATCGTCATGTCCGGGTTGCCGACCCAGCCGCCGAGGTGGATGCCGAACAGCGACAGGACCTGGTCGACGATCCCGTCGTCGATGAACATCGCCTTCCAGACGATGGCGACGGACACGCTCGCCGCGATCAGCGACGGGGCGTAGAAGGCGGAGCGGTAGAAGCCGAGGCCCTTGCGCTTGGCGTTGAGGAGCATCGCGACGGCGAGGGACGCCGCGAGCTTTATCGGCGTGCCGATCACCACGTACGTGACGGTGACGACGACGGACTGCCGGAACCGCGGGTCGTCGAACAGGTTCCGGTAGTTCTCCAGGCCGATGAACTCAGGGGCCCCGAACAGGTCATAGTCCGTGAACGACAGGTACAGCGACGCCGCCATCGGACCGACAGTGAGCAGGAAGAACCCGATCAGCCAGGGCGTCAGGAATCCGTAGCCGGCGCGGGTCTCCGCAGCCCGCGCCCGTCGCTTCTGGTGCGACGGGCGCGGTGCGGCGACCTTGGCCGGAGTGATGGTCTCCGGGGTCACAGAAGGCTCCTCAGTGTGGTGATGCGTCAGGCCAGGGCGGACTCGGCCTCGGCGAACCACCGCTCGACGAACTCGTCGACCGTGATCTGGCCATAGCCGAGTTCCTCGGCCAGACGCAGCCAGGTGGCTTCGATCGAGCCGAAGCCCTCGGGCAGGGTCGGGACCGACTCCGTGATGTCACCGGCCACGGACTCCTCGTATGCGATCACCTGTGCATCGGTGCCCTCGGCGGAGAGCTCGGAACGAGCGGACTCCGTTGCCGGCACCCCACGCGAGGTACCGAAGATGGCGCCGACGGCCGGGTCGTTCGTGATGAAGTCGATGAACGCTGCCGCGGCCTCGGGGTGCTCGGTGTTCGATCCCGCCGAGAGCAGCATGGACGGCTTCTGGAACATGCCGCGTTCACCACTGGATCCGAGCGGCATCGGCAGCATCTCGATGCTCTCGGCGCCGGAGTCGGCCAGATACCCGGCCAGAAAGTTGTCCCAGCTGAACTCCGAGGCGACCTCGTTGACGGTGAAGCCGCCGAGCGGGGCGAGCTGCACCGTACGATCGGTCGGGAACAGAGACCCGTCGGCACGCAGGTCCGTGGTCCGGTTCAGCCAGTCACGGACGTCGTCCTCGGTGAAGGCGATCTCGCCGTCAGCGGTGAACACCTCGTTGCCCTCCTGCACCAGGTGCTGGATGAACATCCAGAACACACCGGTGTAGTCGCCGGATCCGTACAGGACGGGGTCCAGGCCCGCGCCCGCGGCGGCCGCCTCGGCGATGAAGGCGTCGTAGTCGTCCCAGGTCAGGTCGGCCGTCGGCGCGTCGATGCCGAGCTGCTCGACGGTGGCCGGGTTGTAGAACAGCGCGAGCGTGTTCGTGCTCTGTGGGATTCCGACCGTGCCGCTCTCGAGTTGGCCGGACGCGAGCAGCGACTCCGGCATACCAGATACGTCCAGCTCGCCGCCGATGTACGGGTCGAGGTCGAGCAGCTGGCCGCGCGAACCGAACTGGCTGATGTATGCCAGGTCCATCTGCATCACGTCCGGAAGCGCCGAGCCGGCGGCCTCGGTCGCCCGCGCGGTCCAGTAGTCCGGCCACGCCGAGAAGTTCGGGTTGATCGTGATGTTCGGGTACTCCTCGTTGAACAACTCGATCGCCTGGTTGTACCGGTCGGCTCGGTCGTCGTTGCCCCACCAGGTGACGGTGAGCGTGATCTCCTCTTCGGGATCGAGTGTGCCACCGTCACCGGTGGCGCCGTCATTGCCCTCGTCGCCGCCGCCACCACAGGCGGTGAGTCCGAGTGCCAGAGCCGCGCCGACGGCAGCGAACTTGATTGTTCTGCGGGTCATGGGGGGAGCCTCTCTGCTCTGAGTGCGGAATTCGGTGGACCGACCGTATGTGCACGGTCACACAAGGGTCAACCCGACCCGTGAATCGTTACAATATTGACATCACCGGGTTGGGTCAACCGGTCCGATTCGCTGGGACGCTTGATCTCGGCATACCTCAGGGCGTCATGTGAGCGTTCCCAACGGATCGGCCTCGGTTTACTCCGGTTGACTCGCTGTGTGACCGATCACTAGCGTTCGCGAGAGCCCGGCAGCCGAACGCGCGGCGGCCGGACATCAAGGGCACCCAGGAGGGCGGAAATGAGCCAGAGCGCATCCGGAACGCGCAGGCCAACCATCCGTGAGGTGGCCCGGCTCGCCGGCGTATCCCACCAGACCGTCTCGCGGTTCCTCCACGACGATCCCCGGATCAGCGAGCAGTCGCAGGCGCGGATCCGCACGGCGATCGAGCAGCTCGACTACCGCCCGAACCTGGTCGCTCGGGCGATGCGAGGGCACAAGACCGGCCGCCTGGCCTTCATCCTCCCGACGGGTACCACCGTCAGTTCCCTTGAGATCCTCGCGGGCGCCACCACCGCCGCCCACGACGCCGGCTTCATCCTCGACGTCGTCACCCTCGGCGGCCCGGTCGCACAGCGGGCGGGGCGGGTGGACGACCTCGCCGAGTCCGGCCTGTTCGAGGGCATCGCGTCACTCATGCCGCTGCCCGAGTCCCGGCGCCCGCAGGATCGGACGCCGATCGTGATCTCCCCGGAGTACGACGACCAGATGCGCAGCATCGGGGAACTGGCGGATGCCGCACCGGTCGCGGAGCTCATCGAGCACCTCGCCGACCTGGGTCACCGCCGGTTCGTCCACCTCGCAGGCGACTACGCCCACACGTCGGCCCGGCGCCGTCGGGACATGTACCTCGCCACCATCGAGCGCCTGGGCCTGCACTCCCATGGCGTGATCGACTGCGACTGGCGCGCCGAACGCGCGGAGAAGGCCATGCTCGACCTGCCCGCACACGCGGCCACAGCCGTGATCACCGGCAACGACGTGGTCGCGGCCGGGGCCCTGCGGGGCGCGTTCGCCCGCGGCTGGCGAGTGCCCGAGGACGTGAGCATCACCGGCTGGGACAACAACAAGCTCGGAGCCGTCCTGCCGCCGACCATCACCACGGTGATCATGGATCACGAGCGGGTCGGCCGCCGCGCCATCACCCGGCTGCTCGCCGCCCTCAACGGCGAGCCGGACCCAGTCGACAACGAGCCGATCGGCACCGTCGTCTGGCGGGAATCCACCGGGCCTGCCCCTTCCTGACGGGTGAGCCTGAAGAGTTGGTCCAAGGGTGCCTCCGCGGGAGCCCAACGATCTGCAGACCGGATTGTCTTCCGGGACCGTGGCGGGACACCGTCTCGCGAGCGGTCCGCCTCCTCCGACAGGACGAGATCGGTCGTGAGTTGGCGGAACCGCTGAGCGACGAGGAAGTTGCCTGGCTCGATGCTGATGCCCGGTGACGTCGTCGAGATCGATCTCGGCGTCCCGATCGGCTCGGAAGCCCGGATGGTACGACCCGCTGTGGTGGTCACTGCAGCGAGAGTCCTACGTGGTGGGCCGAACGTCGTACAGGTCGTGCCGCTGACTCGCAGCATCCGGAACATTGGCGCCGAAGTCGTGATCGAGGCCGATGATCACAACGGCTTGCGGGCGCCATCGGCGGCGCAGTGCCGACACGTGCGCTCGATTGCTACCCGAAGGATCGCGGCCCGTCTGGGACGTGTTGGACCGGTCACGCTGGGACAGATCCGCTCCACACTCGCGATCCTCCTCGATCTGTGAGTCGGAGGGACCGATCGCTACGGCGCGTTGGTCACCGGTCCCCAGATCACCAACCCCGCTGACGGTGGATCATCGCGACGCAGTCCGGCACCGAGACCTCGAGCAGTCCGCACCGGATCCAGACCCGCGGCCGGCGCGCGCCGGCCGCCTTCACGATGATGATCGCCCGGTCGACCTTGAGGTCGGCCACCTCGAGCCACGGATGGAACCGTCGCGGTCCCATGGTGGACTCGATCCCTTCCTTCGTCAGCCGGATCCGGGTCCCCCGGATCCACCAGGTCAGCGCCGCACACCACAGCCCGGCGAGGATGAACACGATCCCCAGCCCGACCGCGAACGGGTCGCCCGCGAACAACGCCGCCCCACCGACCGCCAGCAGCAGGATCGTCACCACCACCGCCAGCACGACCGTCCCGGTCTTGGTGGGCAGCAGCAGGTCCCCGCCGGACCCGACCACCCCGAACGGCAGGCCCCGCTCGGTCACGCTCAGCTCCGCACGGTCGGCCGCGAGCGCGCCGGACTGCCGCGCCGACAACCGCCTCCCCACCCAGCCCGCGGCCGCGCCGACCACCACCACGAACGCGGCGAAGCCGACCACCGGCCACCACCACTGTTCGCCCGCCGTTGCGCGGACCACCACCGCGCCGACGGCCACGAGCGACAACGCCACCACCCGGTTGGCCAACTGCAGCCTTCGGATTCGGCGCGTGCGCGGCATCTGCTGGGCACGAGGCATGTGGTGATCCCAGCGCACCGGCCCAGCGCCGTCAATCGGTCGGACTCCCCCACCCCGCGACGGACACTGCCCACATCCCGACCCGAGTGGTACGGGCCGGCGATGCGGGCAGTGCGGGGACGGCTACTTGATGGCGCCGGTGATCCCCTGGGCGAACGCACGCTGTAGCACCAGGAACAGGACCATCGTCGGGAGCGACGTCAGCAGCACCGCGAGCATGAGCACGCCGTAGTCCGTGACGTAGCCGGAGGTCAGGTTCGAGATCAGCATCGGCATGGTCTGGAACGCCTCGTTGATGAGGATGACCTTGGGCCAGAGGAAGTTGTTCCACGCGGTCATGAAGATGACGACCGCGGCCGCGGCATAGGTGGAGCGCATCGTCGGGATGAAGATCCGCAGGAAGATGCCCAGCTCCCGCAGCCCGTCGATCCGGGCGGCCTCGACGATCTCGTGCGGGAAGGACCGCGCCGCCTGCCGGAACAGCAGGATGATGAACGGCACCGAGATCGCCGGGAGGATCACCGCGATCGTTGTGCTGGTCAGTCCGAAGTCCGCGAACATCCGGAACAGCGGGATCATGGTCGCCGCGAACGGGATCATCATCGCCAGCAGCAGCACCCCCATCAGACGGTCCTTGTTCCTGGAGTGGAAGACCTCGAACCCGTACCCGGCGATCGAGCACACCAGCAGCGACAGCGCCGTGGTCCCGACCGCGTTGAGCGTCGAGTTCCACATCGCGGCACCGAGGTCCTGGGCGGCGAGCAGCTTGTTGAGGTTCTCCACCAGCTGGCCGCCCGGCAGCAGTCGCGACCCCAGGACGTCCTGGCTCGTATTGGTCGCGGAGACCACCATGAAGTACAGCGGGAAGACCGAAGCGAGGGCGGCCACGGTCAGGAACACGAGGCTGGGCACGCTGCGCATCGAACGCCTAGTCACGCTTGTCACCCACCTTCAGCTGGATGGCCGCGAGCAACGCGACGATGACGAGGATCACGTAGGAGATCGCGGCGGCGTACCCGAAGTTCGGGTTCTGCACGAAGGACACCTCGTATAGGTAGTGCGACACGGACATCGAGGTGTACGCGGGTCCGCCCGCGGTGAGGTTGTACGACTCGTCGAAGAGCTGGATTGTCCCGTTCGTCGACATGATCGCGGTCAGCAGGATCATCGGCTTCAGTTGCGGGAGCGTGACGTACCAGAACGTCTTGACGGCGTTGGCACCGTCGACCTTCGCCGCCTCGATGGTGGAGTGGTCGATGTTCTGCAGACCGGCGAGGTAGAAGACCATGTTGTAGCCGGTCCAGCGCCAGAGCAGCCCGATGATGATCACGAACTGGGCCGTCTGGGTCTGACCGAGCCAGTTGATCGGCGAATCGATCAGGTTCATCCCGGTCAGCACGTCGTTCACCAGCCCGTCGGTGGCGAACATCGTCCGGAACACGAGCGCGTAGGACACGAGCGAGACGGCACACGGCAGGAAGATCGCGGTGCGCCACATACCCTTGAACCGCAGTCGTGGGTTGTTCAGGATGTTGGCCAGGACGAGCGCCAGCACCAGCATGATCGGCACCTGGATGACGAGGTAGAGCAGCGTGGTACGCAGGGTCATCCAGAACGTCTGGTCGGCCAGCATGCGCTGGTAGTTGAACCAGAGCGGCTCGGCGAAGGACAGCTGGGCACCGCGCCCGGTCTGCAGCGACAGGATGAACGCCTGGAACATCGGCCAGAAGTTCATCACCAGGATGAGCAGCGCGGCGGGCAGCAGGAACACCCAGCCGGTCAGTGAGCGCCGCCCGCCCAGACTCGAGAAGCCGCGTCCCGACGGCGGCCGCTCGTCCTGATGGTCCGGCGCGGGAACCACGGGGGTGAGTTGGGTTGACATCGTGAGTCCTCGTTTCGTTCGCGGGAGGGGGCCGGCACGGCCGGCCCCCTCGGTGCAGGGTCGGCTACTGCATCGCGAACTCGACGGTGGCCTGCGCCTCGGCCAGGGCCGATTCGGGGTCAGCACCGTTGAGGATGTTCGTGATCGCGGCACTGACGGCGTCGCGACCCTCGTAGTAGTACGCGCCGGTGTTGACGCTCGGCACCTGCGCGCCGAACTCGACGGCGAGCTGGAAGACGGGCTGGTCGGCGAAGAACGGGTGCGGCTCGGCGTAGACGTCGGACTCGCTCGCCGGGATCCAGTTCGCGATCGCGCCGGACGACGGCAGGATCGTGTCGTAGAACTCCGTGGACCCCGCGAAGGTGGCGCCGAGGAAGTCGGCTGCCAGCTCCGTGTTCGCGTTGGAGCTGACCACCCAGGACGAACCGCCGTTGGCCGAGTAGTTCGTCGCCTCGCCAACACCGTCGAGGCTCGGCAGGTTGGTGATATTCCACAGACCGGACTGGTCCGCGGCGGTCTGGATCGAACCCAGGATCCAGACGCCGTTGATGGTCCCCGCGACGTTCGAGTTCACGAACGTGCCGATGTACTCGTCCCACGAGTTGACCTCGACCAGCACCCCGCTCTCCACCAGGCGGGTGTAGACGTCGATGGCCTGCAGGAGTGCATCATTGTCGGTGATCGTCGGGTTGCCATCGGCGTCGAACAGGCTGCCGCCGGTGCTCTGCAGGATCATCGTGATCAGGTCGGACTCGCCGGCCGTGCCGGACAGCAGCGGCTTGCCCGTCTGGGCCAGGATGTCCTCGCCGTTCGCGATGAACTCGTCCCAGGTGATGTCGGTGAAGTCCTCGATCGTGTAGCCCGCCTCGGCCAGGATGTCGGTACGCAGTGCGGTCACCGCGGCGCCGTTGTCGAACGGCACGCCGTAGTTGTCACCCTCGGTCGTGGAGAAGGCGACGACCGACTCCGGGAACTCCGCGAAGTCGATGCCCGAGTCGGTGATGGCGGTGAACAGTTCGGGGTAGTTGATCAGGTTCTTCTGGAACGCGTTGTTCTGCATCAGGAAGATGTCCGGGAGCTCCTCCAGCTCACCCGTCTGCGCGAGCGTCGTGAGCTTGGTCTGGATGTCCTCCCAGGGCGTCTCGATCACCTCGACCGTGACGTCCGGATTGTCCTGGGCGTAGATCGTCGCGGCTTCGTTCATCGCATAGACGTTGAACGCGGGGTCCCAGGCCCACACGGTGAGGGTCTGGTCGTCGCCGTCGTCCCCGCCGCCACCACCACCGTCGTTCGAGCCGGAGCCGCCACCACAGGCGGCCAGTGCCAGCGTGATCGTGGCCACGCCGGCCACGGACGCGAGTGTCATCTTCTTACGCATCGGATACAAGTCCTTCGTTGGCCGTATCGCACCGAGGTACGGTTCGGTGCATCCCCCGGAAGGCGGCGCCGCCCTCCGATCATGTGCTCCCGTTGTGGACCCACCCACAGGTACCGCCGGGAGTTCCCGGCGGCCGGCTGCCCACGAACCGGTGTGCGCTTCGTCGCGCGTTCTCCTCATCTCTGAAGTGAGTGCCCTGGGCACCGTCCATCCGGGTCGCGACCGACATGGCATGCCGGTCGCCGTCGGCGCTCGGCATCCGTTCCCGGTCGGACCTCGATGTCGGGCGCCCAGAATGTTGACGTCAACTTAGCACCGCCCCACGGTGCCTTGTCATCCTGTTCGCCATTACGCTCTGGTAACAATCGGACCGTCGGTGTTCATCACGTCGATTCGAATGTTGACGTCACCATGCGCCACTAGACTGGATCCTCATGGTGAGCAACAGGGGCTCGCGGCCGAGGAGTCGCGGCCCCTCGATCGAAGATGTGGCCGGCCTCGCGGGCGTCTCCGCTCAGACCGTCTCGCGCGTCGCGAACGAGGCCGACAACGTCCGCCCGGCAACCCGGGAGCGGGTGCTCCAGGCCATGGACCGGTTGGGCTACACCCCGAACCGCGCCGCCCGGGCCCTACGCAACGGCGCCTTCGGTTCGATCGGGCTGATCGCGCGCACGTTCGCCCGCACCGGCGAGGCCCTGACGACCCAGTCGGTCGTCGAGGCCGCCGAGGCGCAGGGCTATTCGGTCACGCTGCTCGCGGTCCGGGAGCCGGAGGCGAACGGTTGGCGGCACGCGGTGCAGCGACTGTCGCACCAGGCTGTCGACGGCCTCATCATCATCCGAGCCGAGGAGACGACGCCGGAGTCGTTCCTGCTGCCGCGCGGACTGCCGGTCGCGGTCTCGGACTCCCGGTTCATCGGCTACTACCCGGATGTCGGTGCCGACCAGGTGCAGGGCACCCGGGACGCGGTCGAGTATCTGCTCGGGCTCGGCCACCGCACCGTGCACCACCTCGCCGGCCCGGCGGACTCCGAGCCCGCCATGACGCGCAACGCGAGTTGGCACCGCACGCTGGAGGGCGCCGGCATCAGCCCGCCGGCAGTCTGGCGGGGGGACTGGACGGCTCAGTCCGGCTACGAGGCCGGCCGGGAGATCGTCGCCGACGCGTCGGTCACCGCTGTCTACGTGGCCAACGACGACATGGCACTGGGACTGCTGAGCGCTGCGCATGAGGCCGGCCGCCGCGTACCGGAGGATCTCTCCGTCATCGGGTTCGACGACATCGACCTCAGTAGGTTCGCACATCCCCCACTGACGACCGTGCGGCAGGACTTCGACCGCGCCGGACGTGAGCTCGTCCGGCTCGTGCTGCAGCAGCTCGCCGAACCCGGCAGCGTCCGCTACGACGAGCGCGTCCTGCTCCCGACCACCCTGATCGTCCGCGGCAGCACCGCGCCACCGCCTGCGCCCTGACCGGCGGGACGCTGCGCTCTCCCAGATCCCACGGGCCATCACGAGATGAGAGCCCCGCCCGAGAAACGTGGGCGAGGCTCTCATCTGCGGCGGTAGCGGTGGGATTTGAACCCACGGTGGGCTGTTGACCCACACAGCATTTCGAGTGCTGCACCTTCGGCCGCTCGGACACGCTACCTGGCCGGGACAGGTTACCCGGCCCGGACCCTCGCGCCCAAACCGGCTGCCCGTGGCCGCGCGCGAATCCGCCCCGTACGCTGGCGAACGTGACCAATCCCACCTCGTCCACGTTCGCCGACCTGGTGGAGTTGCTTGCGGGCAAGAAGTTCGCGGTCCTGACCGGCGCGGGGGTCTCGACCGACTCCGGGATCCCGGACTACCGCGGCCCGGACTCCCCACCGCGGACCCCGATGACCTACCAGCAGTTCGTCTCCGACGAGGGGTTCCGCCGGCACTACTGGGCCCGCAACCACGTGGGCTGGCGGCACATGCGCACGACCGTGCCGAATGCCGGCCACCGTGCTCTGGCCGAGCTCGAGGAGCGCGGGATCGTCCTCGGCGTCATCACCCAGAACGTGGACCTGCTGCACGAGCGCGCCGGCTCGAAGCGGGTCATCGACCTGCACGGGCACTACAACGAGGTGAAGTGCCTGAACTGCGGAACCCTGTTCACCCGCGCGCAGGTGCACGAGCGGCTGGACGCCCTCAACCCGCGCTTCACGGCCGATGTCGGGGACGTCGAGATCGCCCCGGACGCGGATGCCGTCATCGCCGCGACGGAGTCCTTCGTGATCGCCGACTGCCCTGTGTGCGGCGGCATGCTCAAGCCGAACATCGTCTACTTCGGCGAGAACGTCCCCAAGGAACGCGTGCACGCCGCATTCGAGCTCGTGGACGCGGGGCAGGCGCTGCTGGTGGCGGGCACGTCGCTGACCGTCATGTCCGGGCTCCGGTTCGTGCGGCACGCCCACCGCGAGGGCATGCCGGTCGGGATCGTCAACCGCGGCACCACCCGCGGCGACCCGTTGGCCGCCGTGAAGGTCGACGGCGGCGCGTCCGAGACGCTCGTGGCGTTGACCAGATCCCTGGGCTGAGCCGGGCGAGGGTCAGCGGGCCGGGTCCGGATCGGGCGCGACCATCATGACCCGCTGCAGCGGCAGTGCCTCGGGGTTATGCTCACGCAGCCAGGTCGCGAGCTGCTCCCGGACCAGGCACTGCAGCACCCAGTCGTCGTCGGTGTTCGCCGTGGTGACCAGCACCCGGATGGTCAGCCGCTCGCCCTGCGCATCGGTGACCAGGACCGATCGGGACCGGCCGTCCCACAGCTCGCTGGCGTCGACCGCCCGCTCGAACTCGGCGCGCAGGCCGGCCAGGTCCACGCGCCAGTCGAGCGACATCAGGAAGGTGCCCGTCACGCTGTCGCCGGTGCGGCTCCAGTTGATGAACGGCGTGGTGGTGAAGTAGGTGGATGGCAGCACCTTGTGGCGCTCGTCCCAGATGCTCACCACCACGTAGGACAGCGTGATGTCCTCGATGGTGCTCCAGGTGCCGTCGACCTCCACGACGTCCCCGATCCTGATCGCGTCGGTGAAGGCCAGCTGAAGTCCTGCGAACACGTTCCCCAGGCTGGTCTGGGCGGCGATCCCGATGACCACCGAGAGCACCCCCGCCGAGGCGAGGATCGTCGTCCCCACCCGTTCCACGCCCGGGAACGTGAGCAGCGCGAGGGCAGCGCCGATGACGACGAACACCACGCCCACCACGCGCCGCAGCAACTGCATCTGGGTCTGCGCGCGGCGCCGGCCGCGGTCGTCGGACTTGCGGGCGACCACGCGCCGCTGGACGTGCTCGAGCCACGCGAGCATGAGCGTCGCGGCGAACCAGACAGCCGCGAGGAGGACCGCGATCAGCAGGATATGCAGGGCGATGTCTCGGTACGTGCCGCGTTCGGCATTCGCAGCCACCGCCGTCCGGAGCGCGATTGAGAGCAGGAGGGCGCCGAACGGTCTGCGTACCCGCAGCCACGCGCGGCGGAGCCATGGGGTGCGGTGACCGACCCGGGTGAGCAGCAGATTGACGGCGAACAGGACCAGGGCGACCGCACCCGCGGAGAGCGCGACGGCGATGATCCAGCTGAGGACGGGCCAGATTTCCATCCCTCCGGTCTAGCAGAGGACCCTGGGCGCCTGCTGGGCGGCGATGACTTTCCGGCATGACTGGGGTCTTCCCTGTCACGGGCGCCGGAACCGCGGCGCCCGGGACCGACCCCCGGAGGCACAGACATGGACATCAGCGTCGACAGCATCATGATCGGCACCACGGACCCTGACCGCCTGCACGCCTGGTACACCGCCGCGCTCCCGCCGCGGGGCGACCACCGGGCCGGCCACTACCGGATCCTCGACTACGGCGGCTTCTACCTGTTCATCGACGGCCGCGAGGACGTCCAGGCCGACCATCCGGATCCGGCCCGCACCCTGATCAACTTCGACGTGGACGACGCCCGCGCCGTCGCCGAGCGCGTCGACGCGGCCGGCGGCCGGTGGGTCGCGCCGCTGGAGGACCGGGACGGCAGCCTGTTCGGGACCGCGCAGGACCCCGACGGCAACTACGTCCAGATCGTCCAGCTCAGCCCGGCCGAGCTTGCCACGATGGAGGGTGGGCCACACACCAACCTGCCCACCGGCCTGCTGGCGTCACGGTCGTTCAGCGGGTTCGCGGCGCCGGACACGGCGGTCGCGGCGGCGTTCTACCGGGACGTGATCGGCCTGGAGGTCAGCGGCGAGCCCGGCGGGATCGTGAACCTCAGGCTGGGCAACCGCACGGTGATCATCTACCCCAAGCCCGACCATGTACCGGCGACCTACACGATCCTGAACCTGCCGTCCGTCGACATCGATTCGAGCGTGCGGGACCTGACCGCGCGCGGCGTGGTGTTCGAGACCTACGACGGGATGGATCAGGACGATCTGGGCATCCATCGTGGCGGTGGCCCCCTGATCGCGTGGTTCACCGACCCGGCGGGAAACATCGTGTCGGTGATCGAGGCCTGAGCCGACGGCGCGGCGTCAGTGTCGCGGTCGGGGCGCCTCGTCGCTCCTCCCGCGCCGGGCGGCGAAGAACTCGGTGAGCAGCCGCGCACTCTCGTCGGCGCGCACTCCCCCGGTCACCTCGGCGCGGTGGTTGAGCCGGGAGTCGCGGACCACGTCCCGGGTGGACCCGCAGGCGCCGGCCTTCTCGTCCCAGGCGCCGAGCACCACCCGGGCCACCCGGGCGAGCACGATCGCGCCCGCGCACATGGTGCAGGGCTCCAGGGTGACCACCAGCGTGCAGTCGTCCAGGCGCCAGCGACCGCGCCCCAGCCCCGCCGCGCGCAGGGCGAGGATCTCCGCATGAGCGGTGGGATCGCCGTCGGCCTCCCGCCTATTGTGCGCGACCGCGAGCACCTCGCCGTCGCCGGAGACCAGCACGGCGCCCACCGGCACGTCGCCGTCGGCCGCGGCCCGCCGGGCCTCGTCGAGGGCCAGGCCCATCAGGGCGTGCTCGGACGCGGCGGCAGCGCCGGGGGCTGACTGGGGCGAGTTCATCACCTCCTAGTGTGGTGCAGCGGCCGCGACATCGGGGCCGCTACATTGACATCATGCGCCTCCACGTCGCCGAGCACCCGCTGATCGCCCACAAGCTGACCGTGTTGCGCGACGTGCGCACGCCGTCTCCGTTGTTCCGCCAGCTCACCGAGGAACTCGTGACCCTGCTGGCGTACGAGGCCACCCGCGAGATCCGCACCGAGTCGTGGGAGATCACCACCCCGGTGACGGAAACGGTCGGTACCAAGCTCGCCGAACCGCGCCCGATCGTGGTGCCGATCCTGCGCGCCGGCCTGGGCATGCTCGAGGGCATGACCCGGTTGCTGCCGACCGCGGAGGTCGGGTTCCTGGGCCTGCAGCGCAACGAGGAGACGCTCGAGGCGGTCACCTACGCGAACCGGTTGCCGGACGACCTCTCCGGGCGACAGTGCTACGTGCTCGATCCGATGCTCGCCACCGGCGGCACCCTGGTCGCCGCGATCGAGTACCTGTTCGAGCGCGGTGCCCGGGACGTCACCGCCGTCACCCTGCTCGCCGCCCCGGAAGGGCTGCGCAACGTGCAGGAGGCCATCGGGGACCGCGCCGACGTGACCATCGTGACGGCCGCCGTCGACGAGCGTCTGAACTCCAAGGGCTACATCGTGCCCGGCCTCGGCGACGCCGGCGACCGCCTCTACGGCGTCGTCGACTGACGCCGACTCAGATGTGACCCAGGGCCTGGGTCAGGTCCGCCTTCAGGTCCTCGGGGTCCTCCAACCCCACGGACAGGCGCACCGTGGAGTCACCGATCCCGACGGCGGCCCGCTCGTCCCAGCTGATCTTCGAGTGGGTGGTCGTGGCCGGGTGGGTGACGATCGACTTCACGTCGCCGAGGTTGTTCGAGACGTCCACCAGGCGCAGCGAGTCGAGGAACGCGAAGGCGCGGTTCTTGACCTCCTCGGGTTCGCCCTCGATGGCCAGATCGAACGTGACGACGGTGCCGCCCCCGCTCATCTGCTCCCTGGCCAGCGCCGCCTGCGGGTGGGAGTCCAGGAACGGGTACCGGACCCGGGAGATCAGCGGGTTGTCCTCGAGCCAGTGCGCGAGGTCCAGCGCGGCGGCGGTCTGGGCACGGACCCGCAGTGCCAGCGTCTCCAGCCCCTTGAGCAGGACCCACGCGTTGAACGGGCTCAGCGACGGCCCGGTGTTGCGGATCATCTGCTTGACCGGGCCCTCGATGTAGTCCCGGCTGCCGAGGATCGCGCCGCCGAGCACCCGACCCTGGCCGTCGATGTGCTTGGTCGCGGAGTAGACCACCACGTCGACGCCGAACTGCAGCGGCTTCTGCAGGATCGGGGTCGCGAAGACGTTGTCGAGGATGACGACGGCGCCCGCGGCGTGCGCGAGTTCGGTCACCTTCGCGATGTCGACGATGTCCTGCATCGGGTTGGACGGCGTCTCGAACAGCACCACGTCCGCCGGGGTGGCCAGGGCGGTCTCCCATTGGGACAGGTCGTGGGCGTCCACGTAGTCGGTGGTGACCCCCCACTTGCTGAAGATGTCGTTCAGCAGCACCACGGTGGACCCGAACAGCGCACGTCCGGAGACGATCCGGCTACCGGAGCGCACCAGTGCCGCGATCGAGGTGAACACCGCGGACATCCCGGTTGCCGTCGCGAAGCACGCCTCGGCGCCCTCGAGCAGGCGTAGCCGCTCCTCGAACGCGGACACGGTCGGGTTGCCGTACCGGGAGTAGATGAACCGGTCGAGCTGGCCCTTGAACGCCGCCTCCGCGTCGGCAGCCTCGTCGTAGACGTAGCCCTGGGTCAGGAACAGCGGCTCGGCCATCTCCCGGAACTCGGTGCGTTGGATCCCGCCACGCACGCCAAGGGTGGCGTCGGACAGACCCTCGGGCAGCTCGGCGCGGGGTCGGGGGTCGCTCACGACTGCCGCCAGGGCAGGCCCTCGGCGCGCCAGCCGCGCTCGCCGCGGTGGCCCTCCGGCCCGACGCCGCCCTCGAACCCGTCCACCACGTTGTACGCGGGGCCGAACCCGGCGGCGGTGGCCGCCTCGGCGGCCCCGATGGAGCGCTGGCCGCTGCGGCACAGGAACACCACCGGGCGCTGGTCGCCGGGGGCGAGACCGGTGGCGGCGAGCTGCTCGAGGAACGAGGGGTTGCGCTGGCCCTCCGGGAACGTGTTCCACTCGATCAACGCCGTCGGGCGGTCGATGGAACTCGTCTCGGGGACGCCCACGAAGGACCACTCGGCGCGGGTGCGGACGTCCACGAGCACCGCATCCGGGGTCTGCTCCAGCAGTTCCCACGCCGCGCGTGGACTCAGATCACCTGCGTAACTCAAACGAATCGAACCTCTCCTTGAGTGGCCTGGGGCAGCACCACGGCCTGCGCGGCGACCACCCGGGCGCCGTCGAACGTCACGGACGGGGACCCGTACAACTGGTATCCCTCGGCGAGCGCGTCACTGACCCGCGCGCAGAACTCCGCGTCGTCGGGTCCGGTGAGCAGGCGGTACGTGTGCCGCTCCGGGGCGGCCGGCTGGGACGGGCCGTCGTGCGGTGCGAGGTCACTCATGAATCTCCTCCATCGGTCCTGGCGGTAGCACCATGTCCACGGGGGGATGGTTGCTGCGGCGTCGTCGAGCCAGGTCTCTCAGCCACTCTGGATGGGTCCGGCTGCGATGGTATGCCCGGCCACCCGCCGCCCCCAACCCGCGGGCACATCTGCCCATCCTGCGAGACGGCCGGCCCGCCCTACGCTGACTGGCATGACGGATGCCGCGCCCGCGCCCTCGATCGCCTCCCTCCAGGACGTCATCGACGACACCTATCTGTTCGGCCTCGACCGCCAGCGCGAGACGATGGACCTGACCCAGTCCGATGGCCCGTACGGGGACAAGTACAGCTCCGGCTACCGCACCGACATGACCGGCGGCACGATCACGTTCGTCGGCACGGACGAGATCACGGTCCGCGCCCACTTCGTCGGCTCCGCGGCCCCGGGCCCGAAGTCGTGGCTGTGGGGCTGGGAGAACGTCAACTCCTTCCCCGAGCCGGTGGTCGCGCGGGTGGCCGCGGTCCGCGAGTTCGGGCAGCGGTTCGGCATCACCGAGCTCACGACGGCAGAGGTCCCCTTGACCGCGGAGCCCGCCACCGTGGCGCGTAGGTTCGCGGCCGCCGCGAGCCTGGTCGCCGGGCCGTTGCCGTTCGTCACCTTCGCACTCGAGAACGGCACCGTGCTGACGTTCCTCGTGGAGTCACCCGCGCTCGAGCCGATCCCGGCGAGCGCGATCCGGGCCGGGTCGGTGCTCCCCGAGGCCGCGTCCGAGGGGGCGATCTCGAACTGGCCGCGGGCGCTGCGCGCGTACGCGCAGTGGCGCGGCTTCACCGTGGCGGAGGAGGGTGGGGCCATCACCCTGTGGGCCCCGAACGGTCACGTCGAGGCCAAGCTGGACGACCAGGGCAGGCTCACCGCCCTCAGCATGTCGGCCGGCCCCACCCCGGCCTGAGGGCACCGACGTGCGGGACCTCGCCACCCTGGCCGGTCGCATCCGGGGCTAAGGCACTCCCACTGCGGTCAGCCGCCGAGGATTCCCCGCGACATGGCGACGGCGACCGCCTCGGTCCGGCTGCTCACGTCGAGCTTGGCCATGACCCGGCTCAGATGCACGCTCACCGTCTTCTCGCTGATGAACAGCTCCGTCCCGACGGCTCGGTTCGTCAGCCCCTGGGCGACGAGTTCGAGCACCGACTGCTCGCGCGGGGTGAGCAGCGCGACGGCGGCCGCCCGTTGACCGGGCACGTTCAGGCGGTACCGGCGCGCGGTCGCGAGGAGCGCCTCCTCGAGGGGCCGGGCCCGCAGCGCCCGTGCGGTCGCGAGCGCGTCGAGGAGCTCGTCGCCACCGTCGTCCGGATCGGACTCCGGACCAGCGTCGTCGCCCGACTCCTCGCCCGGCCCGGCAACCGCCGACGCACCCGCCGGCCCGCCCTCCGCGCGGAGCGCGAGCAGCACCTCCGCCAGGCGCCAGCGCGCGATGGCCTGCTGGTAGGTGTCGCCGTAGCCGAAGGCGTCGACGAGAGCGCGCCACGGCGCCGGGTCCGTCTCGCCACGCATCCGGCTGGCCTCGGCCCGGCACCGGGCCAGCCAGGCGAGGCCCTCCGGCCCGATGGTGGCCGCGCGCGGCCGGCCGCGCTCCGCCGCGTCCTCGGCGACGGCGAGGAAGCGTTCCCCGGTGGCGACCGCCTCCCGCTCGGCGTCCGAGTCGTGGACCTGGCGGGCCCGGGCGGCGAGGTCCGCCTGGGCGGTGATACCGACCGCGGCGACGTGGATGAGCGCCAGCATCGGTGGCTCGTCCTCGTCGCAGGCGCGCTGTTCGAGATCGGCGGTCGAGCCCATCGCGTTGTGCAGGTTGCCGGCGATCGCCGCCGCTACGGGAGCCGACACCTCCGCCGGGCGGTGCTGCCATAGGTCACGTTCGGCGCGGGCGAACAGCGCGATCTTGAGCGGCTCGTCGTCGGCGAGCACCCAGGTGTCGACCCGGTCCAGAGCGGCCTCGACCTTCTCCCACTCACCGCGACTGGCCGCGAGCAGCGCGGCGGATGCGGCCAGCACCCCCGAGATCCAGTCCGGTGCCTGCTCGCCCGGCGGGCTCGCCAGCTGCTCGACGAGGTCCCAGGCCCCGCGCGCGTAGTTCACGTGCACCGCGATCCAGGCGAGCTCCCGACCGTAGGTGGCCCAGGTCAGCCCGGTCTCCGCGGCCCGAGCCAGACCCCGGTCGAGCTGCGTCGCGGCGGCTTCGAGCTCGCCGAGCTCGAACTGCCCCACCGTCAGGTTGAACACGGCGCGCAGCTCCACCTCGAAGGCACCTACCTCGGCTGCTCGCATGCGAGCCTCCTCGAGGGTGGTCAGGGCACGGTCGACCTCACCGTCGCTCAGCTGCATGTAGGCCAGGGTGGTCAGCGCGTCCGCCTCCGCGCCGCCGTCCCCACTGGCGCGGGCGTCTGCGATCGCAGCCTCGGCGTATCCCCGGCTCGAGTCCTTCAGTTCCCCGAACGCGAGCGTGCTCAGCACCCAGGCGCGTTCGGCACTCGTGGGCTCGTCCCGGATCAGGTCCCAGGCGTCGGCGATGACCGACTGCGCCTCCGGCCACTGATCCACGGAATACAGGATCTTGGCGAGCCGACGGCGCACCGAGGCTCGCGCAGCGACGTCACCCTCGGCGTCGGCGAGTTTGAGCGCGGACCGGGCGAACGCGAGGGACCGGTCCACCTGCCCGGCGGCCACCGCGGCGTCGGAGGCCTGGATGGTCAGGTGGAGCTCGTCGGTGCCGCTCACCGTGGCCGGCTCCGGCACGGCCTGCCACAGGGCCAGTGCGCTCTCCAGGTGCGCGAGCGTGTCGGCGGTCGCACCGACCTGAGCGGCCTCGTCCGCGGCGCCCACGTGCGCGGCCAGCGCGGTGGGCAGATCGTTGGCCCGGCTCGCGTGGTAGGCCTGCGCGCCACGCCAGCCGGGCAGGCGCAACTGCGCGAGCAGGCTGGCGTAGGCCGCGTGGATGCGGGTGCGCTCGCCGGGCAGCAGGTCGGAGTACGCCGCCTCCCGCAGCAGGGCATGCCGGAACTCGTACGAGTCATCGCCGTCGGGATCGGCGACCAGCACGTGCAGCTGGACGCAGTCGCGCAGGGCGTCCTCGAGC
Source organism: Occultella gossypii (assembly GCF_019947135.1). Taxonomy (GTDB): domain Bacteria; phylum Actinomycetota; class Actinomycetes; order Actinomycetales; family Beutenbergiaceae; genus Occultella; species Occultella gossypii. The sequence goes on from NZ_JAGSHT010000017.1 coordinate 169,590, forward strand.
TCGTCGTCGGTCAGGTCGAGAACCGCCCGGAGGGTGCTGTGCCGGATCCGGCGCTGGCCGGAGACCGCGGCGGTGCGCACCAGCCGCTGTCCGTTGGGGCCGAGCCGTTCGATGCGGCCGAGGAGGACGTCGGCGAGGGCGTCGCCCAGACCTGTGGCCGAGCGGGCACTGGAGAGCAGTTCCTCGGCGAAGAACGCGTTCCCCTCGGAGCGTCGGGCGATATCGGCGATGAGGTGCTCGTCGGCCCCGGCGCCGAGGTGGTCGAGCAGTGCCAGCTCGCGTGCGAACGCCCGTGTCTCCTCGGGTGAGAAGGGGTCGAGCTCGAGGCGTTCGACCCGGCGCATCCGCCCCAGTTCCACCGTCATCGGCCGCACGGGGTGCCGCCGGTGCAGGTCGTCCGAGCGGTAGGTGAGCACCACCGTGAGCCGTTGCTCGGACATCCGAGCGACCAGGAACGTGATCAGGTCCCGCGTGGAGGGGTCGGACCAGTGCAGGTCCTCGATCACGAGCAGGACCGGCCGCTCGGCGCTGAGCGTGCTGAGCACGCCGAGGAAGGAGTCGAAGAGCGGCAGCTGCTCGGTGGGACGGTCCGCGCCCGAGCGGCTCACCAGGGACGCCAGCGCGTGCCGGTCCTCAAGGATCGCGGGATCGGCGTCACGGATCTGTTCGAGGATCTCCACGACGGGCAGGTACGGCGGGGCAGACTCGCCGAGGCCGACGCAGTGGCCGGTGAGCACGTAGCCACCGCCGGCCCGGACCTCGGCTGCGAACTCCGTCACGAGCCTGGTCTTGCCGACTCCCGCGTCACCGGGCAGCAGCACGGCCGCCGCAGACCCGGCGGCGGCCTGCGCCCAGATCTCGCGCAGGCGCGCGAGTTCGTCACCGCGCGCCACCAGCGCGATCTCGGAGCCGACCCGTGCCACATCCGAGATCTTGTCACGGGTCGGCTCCGTGGGGACGGATGTATATCCACCCCAGGGCTCCACGACGGCTGCCACGCTCGGCCCGCTCAGGCCCGCTTGACCAGGTCTGCGGCGTCGAGACGGCGCGCCGCGGCCGCCCGCCGGACCCGGCGCTCCTCGATCAGGCGGCGCACGCCGCTGCGGCGTACGTTCTGCTGCCGGGAGCCGAGTTCCGACAGCAGGTGCTCGCGCCGGTACGCCAGGTCGGCGTTCAGAATGTCCAGATTTGGTTCCATGAGGTACTCCATGCTCGTTCCCATGACCGACACGGTGCCGCTGAGGCGCACGGGTCAGGTATCGGAGGGTCACGCGGGCCCTCGGGAGCCGACCCCTTACCCGCGCCCTGAGGGGTCGCGCAGGCAGGTAAGGGATGCCCCGATCCGATGCTCTCCGCGGGGTAAGGGGTCCCGCCGACGGCCGTGCGCACACGTGCCGAACCAGTCCGTCCCTCAGCGGAGGCGACCCGCACGCACCGCCGTACGGCGAGCGTCCACCATGCGGACGCACGTCGCCGGTCCGCCCGGCGCCCGGGTGCCTCGTGGCATCATGTCGTGCAGGTCATGAGTGCCAGCGCGTAGCCCCGGCTTGCTGGCCGGCAACCCTCCAACCGCGGTGGGGTGCCCCGGGTGACGACCGGGTCGGTGCCGCGGTGGCGCCGGCAAGCGCGGGCCCACGGGTCCCACAGCGATCTGGAGGATCTCCCATGGCACTACTCCCCCTCGTCGGCTCCGAGACCCGGGTGCCGCTGACCGTCCCGCTCGACGGTGCCGCGACCGTGCGGTACGCGAACCTCGACTACGCCGCGAGCGCCCCGGCCCTGGCCGCCGTCGCCGAAGCCGTCACCCGGGCGTTGCCCCTGTACGCGTCCGTGCACCGCGGCGCCGGGTACCTGTCCCAGGTCTCCACGGCCCTCTATGAGCAGTCGCGGACGGCGATCGGCCGGTTCGTGGGCGCCCGTACCGGCGACGTCGTGGTGATCACCCGCAACACGACGGACTCGCTGAACCTGCTCGCCGGGTGCGTGCCGGACGGCGCTCGGGTCCTGGTGCTGGACATCGAGCATCACGCGAACCTGTTGCCCTGGCAGCGGATCGGCGCCGACGTTCTGAAGGCACGCGAGACCGTGGCCGCGACGCTCGAGGCACTGACCAACGCCCTGGCCACGCGGAACTACCGGCTGGTGGCCCTCACCGGCGCCTCGAACGTGACCGGCGAGTCCCTGCCGGTGGCGGAGGTGGTCGCCCTCGCGCACGCGGGAGGAGCCCGGGTGGTCGTGGACGCCGCCCAGCTGGCACCGCACCGGCCGTTCTCCCTCGCCGCGACGGGCGCGGACTATGTGGCCATCTCGGGACACAAGCTGTACGCACCCTACGGCGCGGGCGCGCTGATCGGCCGGCGGGACTGGCTGGACGCCGGGCGCCCGTACCTCGCCGGCGGTGGCGCGGTGACGAACGTCGCCGTGGCCCACACCGCCTGGGAACCGGCGCCGCAGCGACACGAGGCAGGTAGCCCGAACGTGATCGGAGCCCTCGCCCTCGGGGTCGCGGCGACCGAGCTGACCGCTGTGGCCGATCGTCTCGCCGAGCACGACGGTGCGCTCCGTGAGCGTCTGGTGTCCGCTCTCACCGAGATCCCCGGCGTGCGGGTGCTTCGGCTCTGGTCGGACTCCGCGGACCCGGTGAGCGTGGTCTCGTTCACGGTGGCCGGCCACGATGCCGGCCTGGTGGCCGCGTACCTGTCCGCCGAGCACGGCATCGGCGTCCGCGACGGGCGGTTCTGCGCGCACCCCCTGCTCGAGGCGAGGGGGGTCGCCGCCGGCCTGCGGGCCAGCATCGGCCTGGGCACCACCACCGAGGACATCGACCGGCTCGTCCGGGGCGTGTCCGAGTTCGTCACCAGCGGCCCCAGGTCGGACTACGAGGTCGTGGGCGGCCGCTGGCAGCCGCGCGACGACCAGCGAGAGCTCCCCGAGGCGATCGCGCTGCTGCAGGCACTGCACGCGGACTCCGACGCTTCCTCCGTGCTGGCCACGGCCGCCGCGGGTGCGGGTTGCGGTCCCGCGCCGTCCGTCGCCGAGGTGCTCGCCGCCGTCGCCCACTGAGAGCCCTCACCCCGCGAGCGTGCGGTCCTGCGGCGCATCACCCGGATGAGCCGCGGAACAGCACGCTCGCCGGGGCCAGCGATCAGATCGTGTTGTCCGCCGCGACGGTGTCGATCTCCCAGACCCGACCGTCCGGGTCGCCCTGATCGTGCGCGTCGACGGCGGCCCGCATCACGTCCTCGACCTTCGTCATCATCGCTTCGAACTCGGCCTCGGTGAGGCGGACCGTCCGCTGGACGAGGTAGGCGTGCACGTCCGGGGCGCGACCGGCGACGTACTCGGGCGCCCAGGCGGCCACCCTGCGCACGAGTTCGTGGTGGTCGTCGATCACTGTGCGCATGAGCACGCTCCCGAGCATCTCGTCCTCGACGGGGTGCTCGGGGGTGCCGAGGCTGTACGCACCTGGCACCCGCGTCCAGACGCGGTCCCGCCGGTCCCGCGCCCGCTCGGGAGCCTCGACGATGAGGCCCGCATCCGCGAGGACGCGCAGGTGGAAGCTGACGCTGTTGGCCGCCTCGTCGAGATCCGCGGCGATGTCCGCCGCACGCGCGAACTCACGCTGGGTGAGCACCTTCGTGATCCGCCGCCGGAGCGGGTGCGCCAGCGCCTTGAGCATCGCCGACGTCATCACGGCCTCGTTCCAGGGCCCACCCGCGCGCTCGGTGGTGGTGGCCGGCACGGTGCCATCAGTGCCGTCCGTGCGCTCGTCCTCCGTGTCCGACATGGTTCGAGCATATCCCCAAGGAATCTTGCGCAAGAATCATTGCGCAATACTCCTTGCGGATCTAGGGTTGCGGACATGACCTCCGAGACGACCGTTGCTGCTCCCCCGTCGCTGCTGCGCAACACCCGGTACCTCACCTGGCTGATCAGCGACACCAGCAAGGGCCTCGCGGCCGCCCTGTTCTCCTTCGCGGTCCCTCTGCTCGCTCTGATCATCACGAACGACCCGGCTCGGGCCGGCATCATCGGCGCCGTGGGCCTGGCCGTGCGCGCGCTGACCACCCTCGCCGGCGGCGTGATCGCGGACCGGTACCGCCGGATCGCCCTGATGGTGCTCGGATCGTCGATCGGCGTCGCGATCGCCGGCTCGTTCACCCTGCTGGCACTCGGAGACGCCCTCACGTTCATGACCCTCCTGATCGTCGCCGTACTCCTCGCGGCGCGCACCGGCTTCTTCGACGTCGCCGGCGAGAGCGCGCTGAAGGAGGTCGTGCCGGACGGCGCGATGGGTCGGGCGCAGGCGGCGAACCAGGGCCGCGATGCCGTCCTGCAACTGGCCGGCGGGCCGCTCGGCGGCGCGCTGCTCGCCGTCGGCGGCTGGGTGGTCGGCGCTGCGATGACCGCCTGTCACCTGATCGCGGCGATCACGGCGTGGCTGCTCGGCCGGTCGTCGCGCGCGGCCGAGGTGAACCCTACGGCCGAGGCACGCGTTCCGGCCGATCCGGGCGTCCCCGACACGCCCGCCGCGACCCCGGCCACCGCGGGTGCGCGGACACCCGAACCGAACGCGCTAGCGGAACTGCGCGCCGGCTTCGCCTGGCTGCTCTCCCGCACCGACCTGCGAGGCGTCCTGCTGGTGTCCACGATCATCAACCTCGGCTTCAACGCTGCCATCACGACCGTGGTGTACGGGCTGCAACAGGACGGGCAGTCCCCGGCTGCGATCGGTTGGGTCTCGGCCGGCGCGGGTGCCGCGATGCTGCTCGGGGCGGTCGTCGCGCCGATGCTGGTGTCCCGGGTGCCGGCCGGCGTGCTGACGATCGTCGGGCTGACCGTGGCGGCCGTCGGCGCCTACTCCCTCTCGCTCGTGGACTCGGTCTGGGCGATCACCGCCGTGCTCGCAGCCTCGGTGCTCGCGGTCCCCGCCCTGAACGCGGCTCTGATGGGGTACTTCATGGTCGCGACACCGAGCGAGCTCCTCGGCCGGGCGAACAGTGCGTCCATGGTCCTCGGGATCGGGGCGATGCCGCTCGGTCCGCTGATCGCGGGCTTCGGGCTCGCCTGGATCGGGCGTGAGGGCACCATCGCCATCTGCGCGGCGCTCTGCGCCGTCGCTGCACTCCTGGCAATCACCAACCGTGGCCTGCGGGCGCTGCCCGCAGAGTCCGGCTGGACCGCCCACGCCGCGCGGTTCGGCACCCGCTGACCCCTCTGGACCCAGCCACTCACGGAGTCATCGTGCGGCCCATCGGGTCCATGCGCCGCACCATCGCACTGCCGCCGGGTTCTGCGGCGTGGGAGTGGGGGATGATGTGTCCGTGACCAGCCTCGATGCTCCGGTTCCCGACGTTCTCGGCGGCGAGTTCACCGCCCGGACGATCACGCTCACGCCCGACGGTGCGGCGGTCGGGCCACCCGTTGCGACACTGGTCCGGCTCGGCGCCGAGCGCACCCAGGACGTCGCGGTCCTGTACGTGCACGGATTCTGCGACTACTTCTTCCAGGCCGATCATGCGGCCGCGTGGGCCGAGCACGGCTATGACTTCTTCGCGCTCGACCTGCGCGACTACGGCCGGTCGATCCGGCCCGGCCGCCAGCCCAACTGGATCGCCGATCTGGCCGCCTACGACGAGGAACTGGACGCCGCGCTGGCCGCGATCCGCGCCGAGGGCTACCACGCGGTCCTGCTGCTCGGCCACTCGACCGGCGGCCTGATCACGACGCTGTACGCGAGCGACCATCCCGGAGCCGTGGATGCCCTGGTCCTGAACAGTCCGTGGTTCGACCTCAACGAGAACTGGTTCCACCGGGTGATCACCACGCGGGTCGTGGACCTCATCGGCCCTCGCGTTCCCCACCTCAAGGTCGGACGTGTGAACCAGGCCTACGGCCGGCATCTGCACGCTTCCACGGGCGGGCCGTACGACTACGACCTGGCCTGGAAACCCCTCGAGGGTTTCGAGGCGCACGCCGGCTGGCTGCGCGCGATCCGCCGCGGCCACGCCCGGATCGCACGCGGGCTCGACGTGGACGCGCCGGTCCTGATGTGCACGTCCGCCCGGTCCGGATCCGCGAGCCGGCCGAGTCAGGACGATCTCAACGGCTCCGACTGCGTCCTGGACGTCGAGCACATGCATGCCCGGATCGGGCGAGTCGGACCCGACGTCACCGCGGTACGCATCGCCGGTGGTTGGCACGACCTCGCCCTCTCCGGGCCGGCCGCTCGCGCCGACTACGAGCGCACCGTCTTCGACTGGCTCGCGGCTCGCCTCAGGACCGGCGCGACCACTCGCTAAGGTATGCCCATGACCGTGCCGGCGCCCCCACCCCAGGGCGCACCGGCAGATACCGGTCAGGGACAGTCGCTGCTCAGCGAGAGCGTGTCCCTGTTCCGCACCACCGGCCGGCTCCTGGCACGGCACTGGCTCCCGCTCGCGGTGATCGCCGGCGCCGGCGTCGCGGCGCACTGGTACCTGCTGGATCTCGCGGTCTGGCTCGGCCGGCTCGGAGCCGTGCCCGGGATGCTCGGACTCTCGCTGGTCCCGTTCAGCACCATGCTCGCGGTGATCGGGATGCTCCTGGTCCTGCGGCGCCGGGAACGTTCGCGGCACGTCGCGGTCGACCTGCTCGCCGCCACCGGGAGCGTGCTCCTGCCGTTCCTGGTCGTCTACCAGAGCGGCGGTCGCCTGGACGACGACCTGCGCCACCACTCCTACTTCGGGATCCAGGACGACTTCTCGCGTTTCGACACCACCGACGTCGACGGCGCCTCCCGGATCCCGGACGCGGCCTCCGCCCTGGTGCTGGCGATCGTGGCGGTCGCTCTGATCGGCCGGCTCATCGGTGGCTACTTCGTCACGTCCGGGCGGTTCTGGAAGGGCCGGGACGACCCCCGGCGCACCGCGCTGCAAGCGCTGGTCGGCTACCTCGAGCTGGTCTGGATCGTCCTCGGCGCCTATGTGGTGGGCAGCCTGGTGGCCACCGCCGTCGGGTGGCTGGGCAGCCGCGCGGTGACGCACTGGGTCATCGACTTCTGGGCCGGGGTGCGGATCGACTTCCCGGTCATCGGTGGCGTCGGCGACTGGGTCGTCGGCGCGATCGGACCGGTCGCCGCTGCGCTAGGGACCGCCCTCATCGTCCCGATCGCGTGGCTCGCCATCGGCATCATCATCTACGGGATCGAGGCCAGTGACGTCATCGCCGATGACGAGGTGGCCCGCCTCGGCGGCCGCGCGCCGCTCCTGAGCCGCGTCACCCGCCGGTTCGGTGACACCACCATCACCAAGGCCTGGCACGCCCTGGCCGAGCCGAACGGCCGGTTCGGCGCGCTGATGGGTGGGATGGCCATGATCGTGCGGGCCGGCTGGGTCACCGTGCTGGTCTTCTGCCTCGGCTACGTCCTCATCACCCAGATCCCCTACCTGGTCTGGGGAGTGGCGCGTCTGCTCGCCGGCAACATCACCACGCTCGGCTGGTTCGCCCTCTGGGACCCGCTGGACGTCATCGCCGAGATCCTCGTGCTGATGGTCTCCGCGGCCCTGCTCGCCGCGGCCGCGGACGCCCTGCTGCAGCGCTACGGCGCCAACCCCTCGCTCCGGCTGCCGCTCTCCCGCCGGAGGCCGGGAGCCAACCCGCTCGGCTACTCCCGCGGCACCATGCACCAGGGCACCGACCAGGCCTGGGGCGACCGGCCGCCGTCGGGCATCACGGCGCCGCAGGCGGCCCCCGAAGGCGCCGGGACCCACCGGCTGGGTCACTCGGTCACGGGCAGCCTGAAATAGTCCGGGGACAGGCTCCAGCTCGACTCGAGCCGGACCGTGGCCGGTTCGGCGTCCTCCGGCATCAGGACGAGCAGGTACTGGACGGCGGGCAACGGGTCGTCGCCCGGTTCCGGCTGCGCGACGTCGAGGGAGTCCTGGATCCCCTCCACGCCGTAAGGCACGTCGTTGCCCGTCTCGAACCGCCGGCCCTGGGTGTCCTGGACGAGCGTGTCCAGGCTGTAGATCTCGGTGTTCGTGCTCTCCACCGCGAGGCCGACCTGCCACAGCACCGTGCCCGCGGGTGGCTCCCACCGCTCATCGTAGGTGTCCACGCCGCCGTCGAGCCGTTCGACCCCGACCAGTTCGATGCTGACGCCCTCGTGGCTGGCCACCCCGTTCGCGTCAACCGGTACCGGCACGTGCGACTCGCCGTGCCACCAGGTGTCCCGGGCCTCCGCGCTCACCCGCCAGCCGAGCGAGCCCAGGACCAGGATCCCCACCACCGCGAGTGCCACCGTGGCGCGCCGGGACCGGTGCTGCGGCAGCGGCGGCGGGGCGGCCGGTAGCGGCTCCTGAGCCGGTGCCATCCAGTCCTCGCGACCCTGCCCGGGTTGGTACGGGGGCGGGTACGGCGCGGGTCCGCTCATCGCTCACCGACCGGCAGCAGTTCGGGTTCCTCGACGACGCCCGGACCGGGCTCGACCGTGCCCGGGTCCACCCGCAGCGCGAGCACGGCGTACGGCATCGGGGTGTCGGAGCCCGGTCCCAGACCCGACGGCCAAGCCTCGAAGGTCAGGTCGCCGAGCGCGTCCAGCGGCACCTCGAAGGCCAGGGTGCCCCGGTGCCAGAGGTCCGGGCTGGCGAACCATTCGCCGAAGTCGCGGCCGGTGATGGGGTACCGGCGGCCGCGCTCGTCCACCAGCACGAAATCACCGGGCAGGCTCGGCTCGTCGGTGGTGGCGTAGGACAGGTCGACGAGCACCCAGACCCCCACGGTCTCCAGCGGGTTCTCATCCTCGTCGAGGATCGTCTCGTACGCGCGCGCACCCGAGACGTTCACCTGCAGGGGATGCACCACCGAGTCCCGCCCGAGGGTCATCCGCACGCCGATGGGCCCGTTCGGGGGTGCGTTGGCCTCGAGGGCGTTGACACCGAGCCCGGCGCCCACCAGCACGGCGAGCATGACGACGGTGACCGCCCAGGCCGGGAACTGCCGGCCGGTCACGGTTCCTCGTCCAGGATCGCGGGCGGGATCTCGTCGTCGCGGGGCACCGTCACGACACCGATCCGGTCCCCCGCGAACCAGGTGGGCTCCTCGAACAGGAAACTGATGTCCTCGTAGGTCTCGGTGAGGGTGAGCTCCACCTCGTCCCCGATGGCACCGGAGTCCCGCACCGGCCAGAGCATCGCGACGTGGACCGGCAGGTCCGCGGTCAGGAAGCTCGCGCTCGAGTCGTCGGCCAGCAGGACGACCTTCTGGAACCGCTCCTCGACCAGGTCCGCACCGCTCAGGCGGAAGTTCTGATGGTCGGTGTAGATCCCTTCGAGCTCGGAGGTCTCGAGCACCATCACCACCCCGACCCAGGCATCCGCCTCGTCCGGGATGCCGTAGATGTCCACCTGGTCGGAGACGAAGAAGGACTCCACCGTCACCGAGTACGGGCCGACGTCCACGGTCTCGCCCACCGTGAGCTGGCGGGCGGGCTCGGGTGCGACCCTCGCGAACCCCCCGACGGCGGCGATCACCACGACCAGGACCCCCACCATCGCGATCGCGACCCGCCGCGGCCAGGTGCGCACGATCCAGCGCGCGATCCCCGGCACGCTCAACAGCGCCCCCACGTCGTTGGCCACGCGCCAAGAGTACGCCGATGCACGGGATGCGGGCTCGCAGCGCCTAGCATGGTGCCCCCAGCAGGTTGCCGATCAGAGGACACGATGGCCACCAGGACAGTCACCGAACTCACCGACGATCTCGACGGTGGTCCGGCGCAGCACACCGTGCGGTTCTCACTCGAGGACACGATCTACGAGATCGACCTGAACAAGGCGAACCGGGACGCGCTGCTCACCGCCCTGGCGCCGTTCGCCGCCGCGGCTCGCCGCGTCCGTGGTGGTGTTGTCGAGCCCGCGACGGTGCGCGAGGAGACGCCGGTGGACCCGCGCGCGGTCCGGGAGTGGGCCCGCTCGCGTGGCATCACGATCCCGCCGCGGAGCCGGGTGCCGCGGGAGGTCGTCGACGCGTTCCGCGAGGCCGGGTACTGACGCCTGCCCCAGCGACCTGCCGCCGCGTCGGTGGGTCCACCTAGGGTGGTCGGCATGACCACTCTAGGCATCGTCTTCCCGCCCGATCAGCCCCCGGAGCGTCTGCGCGACGTCGCCCTCGCCGCCGAGTCGGCAGGCCTGGACGAGCTCTGGCTCTGGGAGGACTGCTTCTCCGAGTCCGGTGTCGCGCCCGCCTCGGCCGTGCTCGCCTGGACCGAACGGATCAACGTCGGCATCGGCCTGTTCCCGGTACCGCTGCGCAACGTCGCGATCACCGCCATGGAGATCGCCACGATCTCCCGGCTCTTCCCCGGCCGGTTCCTGCCGGGTGTCGGTCACGGCGTGCTCGACTGGATGGAGCAGGTCGGCGCACGTGCGAAGTCGCCGTTGACCCTCCTTCGGGAGTACACGCTCGCGCTGCGCGCGCTGCTCGACGGCGAGTCCGTCACCACGAGCGGTGCGTACGTCCACCTCGACGACGTTCAGCTCAGGTATCCGCCGGACCCGGCGCTGCCGCTCCTGGTCGGCGCGGTCAAGCCGAGGACGCTCGCGCTCGCCGGCGAGGTGGGCGACGGCGTCCTGCTGGGTGCGGGCGATGAGTCGCCGGAGGCCGTGGTCGAGAGCATCCGGGTGGCCACGCAGGCCCGTGCGGCCCAGGGCATCACCAACCCGTTCGACGTCGTCATGACCGTGAACGTGCCGGTGGGCGCTTCGGCGGATGACGTCGAGACCGCGGTACGCCCGTACCTGGAGGTCGGGGTCAACCGGATCCCGGTCTGTGGCATCAGTGCCGCCGGCCCGCCCGACGGGACCGAGGCGATCCTGGGGCTCGTGGACGCGGTGGCGCAGGCGCGGTCGCGGCTGGTTTGAGCGGGCGTTCCTCCGGCAGACGACGGCGGCCCCCGGGTTGGTTGGCGGATTCCCGGGGGCCGCGGTCATGCTGAGGTACGTCGTCAGAAAGCCGGGATGATCTCGCCGGCCGGCCAGGTCTCCTCGATGAAGGCCCGCACCTCGTCGGAGTGGAGCAGCTCGTCGAGTGCGACCAGGTCGGGGTCGTCGATGTCCTCGGAGCGCACCGCGACGAAGTTCGCGTAGGGGTTGCCCTCGCCGTCCTCGATGAGCAGGGAGTCGGTGGCCGGGTTCAGGCCGCCCTCGAGGGCGAAGTTGCCGTTGATGACGGCCGCGTCCACGTCCTGCAGGGTGCGCACCAGCGACGCCGCGTCCGCCTCGATGAACTCGAGGCCCAGATCGTTCTCGTCGATGTCCGAGAGTCCCGCGGTCGCGGCGTCATCCACACTCAGCGTGATCACACCTGCCTGCGCGAGCAGGTCGAGGGCGCGCCCCTGGTTGGCCGGGTCGTTCGGGACCCCGATCTGGCCGCCCTGGGGCAGGTCCGCGACGTCCGTCAGGGTCTCGGAGTAGAGGGCGAAGGGCTCGATGTGGACGCCTTCGAAGTGGTCGAAGTCGAAGCCCTGGGACTCGACCTGCTCCTCGAAGTAGGGCAGGTGCTGGAAGTAGTTCGCGTCCAGGTCGCCCTCGGAGAGCGCGGTGTTCGGCAGCACGTAGTCGTCGTAGGTGATGATCTCGAGCTCGAGGCCGGCGTCCGCGGCGAGATTGTCCTGGACGAACTCCAGGATCTCGGCGTGCGGCGTCGGGGAGGCGCCGATGACGATGTGACCGTCCGACGCGGCGCTCTCGTCGTCGCCGGACCCGCCCGCGCCGTTCCCGCCGCCTCCGCAGGCGGCCAGGGTGAGTGCGGCCACGGTGAGGGTCGAGGCGGCCAGCAGGGTTCTACGCATTGGGAGTGTCCCTTTCGGTGTGTTGTAGAAGGTCGGCTCAGCGGTGATCGACGAGCCGGGCGGCCCGGTCACCGAGGAACTGGATGAGGAAGACGATCGCCAGGATGACGATGACCGCCGCGAACATCACGGAGGCGTCGAAACGTTGGTAGCCGTAGGTGATCGCGAGGAAGCCGAGGCCGCCGCCGCCGACCGCACCCGCCATCGCGGAGTAGCCGACCAGGGCGATCACCGTGACCGTGAATCCGGCGATCAGGGAGGGCAGCGCCTCGCGGACGATCACGCCGCCGGTCATCCGCAGCCGGGACGCGCCCACCATCAGGGCGGCCTCGATCTTGCCGGGGGCGACCTCCCGCGCGGAGGTCTCCACGAGCCGGGCGTAGAACGGCACGGCGCCGACGGCCAGGGGCAGCACCGCCGCCTGCCAGCCGAGCGGGGTACCGACCACGGCCCGGGTCACCGGGATGAGCAGGATGATCAGGATGATGAACGGGATCGCCCGCCCGATGTTCACCAGGGCGGACAGCACCACGTACAGCACCGGGACCGGGCGGGTGCCGCCCTTGCCGGTGGCGTGCAGCACGAGCCCGAGCGGCAGGCCCACGAGCGCGGTCCAGAAGGATGCGAACGCGACCATGCCCAGCGTCTCGAGCGTCGCCTCGGGCAGCTTCTCGCTGATCGCGGGGTTGGCGAGGAGTTCGTTCCACCAGTTCATGCCGCGTCATCCTCGATGGCCAGACCCGCGGCACGCAGGCGTGAGAGCACGGCCACGCGATCGCCGTCGGCCACGTCCAGGTGCCACCGGCCCACCCGCACCCCGCCAAGGGTCTCGATCGATCCCGCCACGACGTGTGCGTCCGGCTCGGTCGCGATCGCGTGCAGCGCGTGTGCGATCTGTGCCTGGGCGCCGCCGGCGCTCACCTGCACGAGTGCACGCTGATCGCCGACGCCCACGTCCGGCACCGGCACGAGCGCCTGGGACAGCGGCGAGCCGGGGCGGGTGACGACGTCCGCGAGCGGTCCGGACTCGACGATCCGGCCATCCGCGAGCAGGGTGGCGGCGTCGCAGACCTCGCGCACCACGGACGTCTCGTGGGTGATGATCACGACCGTGATGCCGAGCCGGTCCCGCACGTCGCGGATCAGCCGGAGGATCTGCCGGGTGGTGGTCGAGTCGAGCGCGGAGGTCGGCTCGTCGCAGAGCAGCACCGCGGGCTCGGTCGCCAGCGCCCGCGCGATGCCGACGCGCTGCTTCTGACCGCCGGACAGCTGCGCGGGGTAGGCGTCGCCGCGGTCGCCCAGCCCGACCAGGTCGAGCAGTTCCTGCACGCGGATGGCGCGCTGGGCCCGGGGTACCCCGGCGATCGCGAGCGGGTAGGCGATGTTGGCCGCCGCGGTGCGGGCCTCGAACAGGTTGACGTGCTGGAACACCATCCCGATCCGGCGGCGCGCCTGCCGGAGCAGGGCCTCGCTGAGGGCGCTCACCTCCGCGCCGTCGACGATCACCGACCCGGTGGTGGGCCGCTCGAGCGCGGTCAGGCACCGGATCAGGGTGGACTTGCCGGCACCGGACTGGCCGACGATGCCGTGGATCTGCCCCTGGGGGATCTCGAGGCTGATGCCGTCGAGCGCCACGACCTCGCCGCTGCGGGTCTGGTAGACCTTCCGCAGATCCTGCAGCGTGATCATGGCTGGCTCGTTTCGATGGGGGATGACGGCGGGGCGTCGAACGCCCTTGAGATGTTCCGACGGCCTGTGGTCGGCTCGTCGTGGCATGCGCGAGCGCGGCCGACGCCGCGCCGGGCCCATCGACGGTAACGGTCGCGCTGGTCGGCTCAACGAGCGCTCGGAAATCGTCTCACCGGTCGAGACGGGACGCATTCCCGCGAGTGGCCGTACAGTGCTGATCGTGACCCTGGCGGAGGAGGACCGCAATCGCAGGATGCTGCGGGCACGTGACCTGATGGACCGGGCCTACGCCGAGCCGCTGGACATCCCGGCCCTCGCCGCCGTGGCCCACGTCTCGGCCGCCCACTTCATCCGCAGCTTCCGCGCGGTCTTCGGGGAGACACCACACCGCTACCTGCAGCGGCGCCGGGTCGAACGAGCGATGTTCCTGCTGCGCCAGGGGGATCGGGACGTCACCGAGATCTGCGTCGAGGTCGGCTTCTCCAGCCTCGGCACGTTCAGCCGCACGTTCACGGCGGTGGTCGGCCAGAGCCCGAGCGCGTACCGGCGCCGTGGGCCGCTGCCTGCGGTCCCGTCGTGCTTCACGATGCGCTGGGCCCGCCCGTCCGAGCACTCGCCGCCGGCCGGGAACGGAGCAGTTTCGGATAAGCAGGTGGCTACGGGGCCTGCCTAGTGTGGTCGGCATGATCAAGAACCTGACCGTCTCGCAGATCTTCGTGACCGACCAGGACGAGGCCCTGGACTTCTATGTGAACATCCTCGGCCTGGAACCGTCCGCCGACATGAACTTCGGCCCGATGCGGTGGCTCACCGTGCGGGTACCCGGCACCGACCGGGAGATCCTCCTCGAGCAGCCCGGCCCGCCCGGATACGACCCCGAGACCGCACAGGCCGTGCGGGCCATGGTCAGCAAGGGCGCCGCCGGCGGCACCCTGATGTTCAGCACCGACGACGCTCACGCCGCGCATGCCGAGCTCGCGGCCAAGGGCGTCGAGTTGCCCGAGGACCCGACCGAGCAGGTCTACGGCATCGACTTCGGCTTCCGGGACCCGGCCGGCAACCACATCCGGATCACCCAGACGTACCCGATGCTCGCACAGGCCTGAGCACCGGCCCCGCCTCGACCCGGGGCCGTAACCCGCGGTACACCTTCCGACGGTGGTCCCATGCCGCTGAGAACAGGTGCGCATGCGAGTGGGGGTGCGCGCAGCTGCAGCCCCGCGCCACGATCGCCACGGAGCGCGCGCACGTGGAGACGTCACCGGGATATTAACGGCGCGTCATGTGACCGAAACATCCCGCCCCTACGGTGAATGTTGATGACATCAACATCCCTCCGAGTACCGGGGAGCCCTCTCCATGACCACCACCGCACCGCCCGCCACCGCAGTGACCGATGAGTTCCGCGCCGCGATGGCGGGCCTGGCCGCCGGGGTCTGCGTCATCACCACCACCGGCGCGGACGGCCGCCCGAGCGGGCTGACGGTCTCCACCGGGTTCAGCGTCAGCGTCACGCCGCCGATGTTCGGTCTGTGCGTGGACGTCCGATCCCGCACCCTGCCGGCCGTGCTCGAGCGCGGTGCGTTCGTCGCGAACGTGCTGCACGGCGAGGCGCAGGACGTCGCGACGCTGTTCGCGTCCCGCGCCACGGACAAGTTCGCGCGCACCCCGCACCGCTACACCTCGGGCGGCCTGCCCTGGCTCGCCGAGCACAGCCTGCGGTCGGTGGAGTGCACCATCACGCAGACCGCGGACGCCGGGGACCACGTCATCATCCTCGGCGCCGTCGACGCGGTGCACGGCTCCGCCGTCGCCGGCGGTTCGGCCCTCGCCTATGTGGACCGGCGCTTCCACGCACTCCCCCGGTCCTGACCCCACCCGCACAGCCAACGAGAGGACACCATCATGAGTGGAGCAGCACCCGTCATCCGCAAGCTCGCGGACACCCCGGCCTTCCTGATCGGCCCCGAGGACACGGTGAAACTCGCCTACCTGGCCGGGCCGAAGGACGGCACGAACACCAGCGTGTTCCTGGAGGTCTGGGAGCCGGGCGGTGCGCAGCCGCTCAACTCCCACGAGGAGTCCGCCGAGATCTTCATCGTCCTCAAGGGGCAGGCGCAGGCCCACAGCGACGAGGACGTGGTGTCGCTCGCCGCGGGTGACGTGCTGATCCTCCAGGAGGGCTCCGAGCACCGGATCATCAACACCTCGGAGACCGAGGACCTCTACACGATCACGATCATGTCCAACGACGGTGGCTTCGCGAAGCTCGTCACGGACGGCACCGAGGTCACGCTCACCGAGGCGGACCGCGCGGTGCTCTGCGCCGGCCTGCCGCAGGTGGTGTGAGCACCCTCCTCCAGCCCCTCGACTCGCGTCCCGGGGGTGGCCGGTACCTCCCGGCCACCCCCGGGACCGTGTTGTGGGGTGAGCTGCCGTGCGCCGGCGACGACCCGGTGCTCACGATCGACCCCGGCGAGACCGTGGTGATCGACACCGTCTCCCACGAGGGCATCCTCGAGGACCAGGGCCGCGACCCGGCCGCGTTCTTCGCAAGCCACGGCATCACCGAGGTACTCCGGGACGCCGTCGCGGTCGCCGCCGAGGTGCCGCACGACCCAGCGGTGCACGGCCCGCACGTGGTCACCGGGCCGATCCGGGTCCGCGGCACCCGTCCGGGAGACGTGCTCTCGATGACCGTTCTGGACCTGCGGATGCGCGCCGACTACGGCATCGTCTCGAGCCGGCACGGACGCGGCGCGCTGCCCGAGGAGTTCCCGCTCGAGGGCGCGCCGGTCACCTCGATCCTGGCCCGGGTCGAGCCGATGCCCGACGGCGGCGCTCGCCGAGGCGGTCGGCCCGCCCTGGGCGGTCCTCACCGATCCCGTCGGCATGCCAACCTCGGTGAGGTGGGCCGGCGCCTCGCCCGCACGTCGATGGGCTCGATGCCGGTCGGGCCGGGCGACGCTCGGCGGGTCCGGTTCCCCCTCGCGCCCTTCCTCGGCACCATGGGCGTGGCGGTCGCGGGATCCGAGCGGGCCCACTCGGTGCCACCGGGACCCCACGGCGGAAACGTGGACGTCTCGCTGCTGACGGTCGGGTCCACGCTGCACGTGCCGGTCCAGGTCGACGGTGCGCTCGCCTACGTCGGCGACCCGCACTACGCCCAGGGTGACGGCGAGGTCGCGCTCACCGCGTTCGAGGCCCCGTTGCGCGCGAGCGTGCGTTTCGACGTCATCCCGGCCGCGCACCTGCCCCGCCCGGGCGAGCTCTGGGCGGAGACCCCCGACCTGCTCGTCCCGATCGGACTCGACCCGGACCTGAACGTGGCGATGCGTGCGGCCGTACGCTCCGCCGTCGTTCTCCTCACCGACCTGGGCATGCGCCCGGAGCACGCGTACGCCTACCTGTCCGCGGCGGGTGACTTCGCCGTCTCCCAGGTGGTCGACCGGGTCTGCGGCGTGCACGGCAAGATCCGCAAGGCGGACCTGGCCGAGCTCGCCTGAACCCGCGCGACCCCGCCCGACCCTCTCCCGCACGCCGAGACAGAGCGTTCCAGGTGAGCCAGCGGACTGTAGGGCGCTGATTCACCTGGAACACTCTGTCTCGGCCCGCTCCGTCCGGGGGTGAGTCGGCCCGCGACGTCAGCGCGGGGTGGGGTCGAAGACCGATGCCTCCACGATCGCCTGCGCGATCCGCTCGACGGCGGCGGTGAAGAGGATCCTGCCGGTGTCCGCATCCGCGGTGGTCGGGTCGCCGATGTGGCCGTCCGGACCGAAGTCGTCCGACAGCCAGCCGAAGCTGACCGGCTTGCCGAACCCGATCAGCTCGTAGTCGGCGAGGTGCTCGGGCACGCGCCGCTCGGCCAGGTCCATGTGCACGAGCTCGGGGCGCAGGTGCAGCATCAGTGAGGTCTCGCTGTGCCCGCCGTGGATGCCAAGACCGAGCTCGTGCGGGTTGGCGACGTCCCGGGTCTGGTCCGGCGGCACGGACAGGTGCGAGAAGAACGTGCGCAGCCCGAACCGGCGGCGGATCTCCCGGCACGCGACCTGGCCGAGCGCGGAGTTGCCGCCGTGGCCGTTGACGAACATGAGCCGGGTGATGCCGGACGTCTGCAGGGACCGGCCGATGTCCACCAGGGTGGCCATGAGTGTCTCCCAGGTCAGCCAGATCGTGCCGGGCGCCCAGTGGTGCTCGTCGGACTTCGTGTAGGCGAGCCCGGGCAGCAGCACCACGCTCGCCGCGCCGGCTTCGGCGACCGAGGCGACCGCCGCCTCGGCCGCCTCGGTCGCGGTCACGTAGTCGGTGGACACCGGCAGGTGCGGACCGTGCTGCTCGATCGCACCGAGCGGCAGCACCGCGACGGTGTCGGCTGGTAACGCCTCGACCTCCCGGAAGGTCAGGTCGATGAACCTCGGCGCCGCCATCAGTTCGTCCCGATCGTGGAGCGGGTGTCCGGGCGGGCCAGCGCCGGGTCGAGCTTGCCGGGGTTCAGCAGGCCGCGTGGGTCGGTCCTCCTGGCTGTCTCGACCGCCAGGGCCACGTTCCGGTCGACGTACCACTGGTGCGGGGAGTGCACGCCGAGCCCGGCCGCCTCCAGGGCGGGGATGCCGGCAAGGACCTGGGCCTCGTCCACGTAGTCGCCGACCACCATCGCGAGCGGCCCGGTGCCCATCAGCTCCAGGTGCAGGCGGGTGTTCGGATACACGCCGCGGATGGCGTCCGGGTCGTCCCAGAGCACGGTGCCACCGGTCTCCAGGTGGAAGCACGGCGGGTCGCCCTCGGCCTGCTGCCAGAAGTAGATCGGGTGGTTGTAGGACATCGAGGAGAGCTTGTCCGTCTCCGCGTAGTCCGCCAGCACCGCGACCACGGAGCCACCGGCAGCCCGGATCCGGCGCTCGATCTCGGTGACCGTGGACACCTCCGCGATCACGCGGAGGCTGTGCCGCTCCGGGTCCAGCGGTACCGAGGCCGGCAGCGTCGGTACCAGGGCCGGCTCGTCCGCGGAGGCGAGCCGCGGCAGCACCGGAAGGTCGAGCAGGCTCCGGTGCACGCCGACCAGGTCGGCGTAGCTGTCGAAGGCGGCGTAGATGGCCACCCATTCCCGGGCCGGGTCGGTCCGCACCGTCGCCGAGGTGATGACGCCGGTGACCCCGTACGTGTGGATGTAGGCCTGGGTGTCCTCGCCGTGCACCGTGAACGCGCGGGCGCTGCCGTCCATCGGGGCGATCGTCAGCGACTCCACGAACCCGTCCGTGGTGGTGCCCCTCTCGATGGTGCCGGTGCCGGCGCTGCCGCCGCCGATGAAGCCGCCGATCGTGGAGCCCTTGGTGGACGGGAACATCCAGATGTCCCGTCCGGCGGCCCGGCCGGCCACGTCCATCGCGGTGAGCTTCGCGCCCGGCCCGGCGGTGATGGTCTGCTCGCCGACCGTGATGGTGTCGAGGCCGCGCAGATCCAGCGTGAGGCCACCCTCGAACGGGGTGAGCTGGCCGTAGTTGCCGGTGCCGGCGCCGCGGGGGGTGACCGGCACTCGGGCCTCGAGGGCGAGGGCCAGGACGACGGGCACCTCCTCGGGAGCGGTCGGCCGGACCACGAGGTCCGCGAGGTACCGGCCGGCCGGGACCTTCTCGGCCAGGATCGGGGACATCCGGGACCAGTCCGAGGAGACCTTCCGGATCAGCTCCGGCTCCGTGGAGACCGCCGCCTCACCGAGCTCGAAGGCGAGGAGCTCGGCGAGTCGGTGGGACCGCTCGGCGACGCTGGGGGTGGCATGGGTGGTCATCGGTTCAGTTCTCCATCGAGATCGAGGGGTCGATGAACTCGTTCGTGTACAGCTCGGCCGGGTCGATGTCCGTGACGGTGATCAGGCCCTGGGCCTCCAGCAGCGGTACGAACGTGTCCACGATCGCCTGCATCCGCTCGGGGTCGAACTGACCGAACACCCCGGATGCCGGGTCGTCGGTGACGATGCCCTCGTCGAGCAGGGTGGCCGCCGAGAACTCGGCGACGCCGACGGAGTACGTCCAGGACAGGTCGTAGGCCTCGACGACCTCGACGATCAGCTCGTTCGTCGCGGCGGGGTCCTCGAGGTAGTTGATCAGGGACTGCTGCATCACCGGCACCAGCTTGGTGAGGCAGTCGGAGAGTTCGTCGATCCGGTCCGCGCGCACCGCCAACGGCTCCGGGTAGATGTTGTAGCCGACGTCGGCGAGGAGCTGGCTGCCGACCGGGCGGCCCCATTCGGCGATCTCGGACTCGTAGATGTAGGGCTCGGCGGACGCGAATCCCTGCTGCATGATCGTGGTGTCCGAGACGAACCGGGCCGGGGTGCCCTCGTAGCTGGTGTCGGAGTTGGCGAGGTCGAACGAGGTGGTCTCGGCGAGCAGCGCGGGGATCACGTCCCCGGCCGTGACCACCACGGCGCCCTGTGCCACGACCTCCTCGATCGTGGTCGCGCCGGGATAGGTGTCCGGGTCCCACATCAGGATCTGCGGGCTGATCGTCAGCTGCGAGGTGACCGCGATCGTGGGCTGGGACTCGTATCCGCTGATCGCGACATCCGAGTTCACGGCACCGAGGGTGATGTCGTCGTCGAGGTACATCAGCGCCGGCACTGCCTGGAAACCGACGTTCGGCCCACCGGGTCGCACCTCGATGTCGACACCGGTGTCCACGCCGTCGAGCACCAGGGAGCCGGTGACCGACTTGGCCTCGGTGTCGATCGTGTAGTCGGAGCCGATGAGGTCATACATCGCGCCGTGCTCGGCCTGAGGCTGCCAGTCCTGCTGCATGACCACGGTGGCCGGGCACACGTCGGACAGGTCAAGTGCACTGCCGGCCTCCGCAGCCGTGGCGTCCAGGGCTGCGCCGGTGGCGGTGTCATCGGCTGCATCGGAGGCTCCTCCGCAGGCGGTGAGGGCGAGCAGCCCCGCCGCACTCAGTGCCGCGATAGAGATGGTTCTGTTCATGACGTGGTTCTCCTCGGTGGGGGGTGGGAATGGGGGTCAGCGCTTGAGGCCGTACCAGCGGCCGATGACCAGCCGGTCCAGGACGGCGAAGATCGTGAACACGAGCACGCCGAACACGGCGGTGAGGGCGATCGCGGTGAACAAGGCGTCCATCTGCAGGCGCAGCGTGTAGGTGCGCAGCAGCCCGCCGATGCCGACGGGACCCTGCTGGAAGAAGTAGTCGCCCACCATGGCGCCGATGACGCTCAGGCCGGCGGCGTTGCGTAGTCCGGTGAAGATCGACGGCAGCGCGGCGGGGAACTTCAGCTTGGTGAGCCGTTGCAGTGCAGTCGCCTTGTTCAGTGTGAACAGGTCATGGGCGGACGGCGACGCCGACTGCAGGCCGAACAGGGTGTTGGAGATCATCGGGAACAGGGCGATGATCACGCACACGATCACCCGCGCCGGGAAGCCGTACCCGAACCAGATCCCGATCAGCGGCACGAGCGCGAGGATCGGGATGGTCTGCATGATCACGGCGTACGGGTACAGGATGCGCTCGGCCCAGCCGGATGAGGACATGACCACGGCCCAGCCGATGCCAAGGACCACGGCGATGACCAGGCCGATCATCGCGACCACCACCGTCCGGCCGAGCGCCTCGAGCATCGGGGTCATCAGGGCGCTGTTCGTCAGGGCCCGGCTGAACACCTCGTGCGGCGGTGGGAGCAGGAACCGCTGGTCCTGCGGCAGCACGGCGAGGGAGACGAGGTACCAGATCGCGGCGATGCCGGCGAGGGCGAGCAGGACCGGGGCGGACTGCCGGATCGCGGAGCGCCACCAGGGGGTGGTCGTGGCGCCGCCGCTGAGCGCCTGTTCGGCGGTCTCGTCGGCGACGTCCGCCGCGGCGGCTGACTCGACGTCGGTCTCGGTGGGGGTCATGGGGGCAACGGCCATCTCGGTGATCTCCGCTCCGACGGCGTCCAGGGTGTCTCGCTCCAACCCCGCCTTGGTTGTGGTGGTCTTCATGAGTGCTCTCCCAGTGCGGCCGAGACCTCGCCGGTGATGGCGCCGAACTCAGGTTCGTAGCGCAGCTCGGGCGGTCGGGGGTAGTCCCAGGGGATCTTGATGTCCGCGACCACCCGGCCGGGGCGGCCGCTCATCACGATCACTCGGTTGGACAGGTACACGGCCTCGGAGACCGAGTGGGTGATGAACAGCCCGGCGAACTGCTTGAGCTGGAAGATCCGCTGCAGCTCGGTCTGCATCCGCAACCGGGTGATCTCGTCGAGCGCACCGAACGGTTCGTCGAAGAGCGCGAGGTCCGGTTCGGTGACGAGGGCACGGGCGATCGAGACGCGCATCCGCATGCCGCCGGAGAGTTGCCGGGGGAACTGCTGCTCGAAGCCGGTCAGGCCGACCAGATCGAGCGCTTCCTGCGCGCGGGCGCGACGCGAGGAGGTGGGCACCCCGCGCAGCTCGCCGGTCAGTTCGACGTTGCGGATCGCGGAGCGCCATTCCAGCAGGGCGGGTTCCTGGAACACGTAACTGGTGGAGTGGGCGTTCACCTCGATGGTGCCGCCGGTCACGTGGTCGAGGCCCGAGGCCAGCCGTAGCAGCGTGGACTTGCCACAGCCCGAGGGTCCGACGACGGAGACGAAGTCCCCGGCGGCGAGGTGCAGGTCGACGTCGGTCAGCGCGACGGTGCCGGTGTCGAACCTCTTCGAGACCCCCTCCATCACGAGGGTTCTGGTCATCGAGGCGGGTGGTGCGATCGTGGAAGCAGGTGCGGCCATTCGGTGTCACCTTTCGGATCGGTCGGACGGGTCGGTCACTGGAACAGGTCGAGGGAGCGGTTGATCCGGGTGTCGGCGACGACGCGGCCGCCGTGCAGCACCACCCGGGCGTCGGGGGTGCCGGCGAGCAGGTCGCCGAGGTCGCCGTCGGGGACGAGCATCAGGTCCGCGGCATGCCCGACGGCGGCGCCCACCTGGGGCAGTCCGAGTACCGTCCGCGCGCCGGTGGTCACGGCGGCGAGCGCCTCCTCGGCGCGTAGGTGGCCGGCGGTCATGAGCAGCGCGGTGGTCTCGAACGGGTCCGCCCGCCCGGCCGGGTTGAACGGGTCGCGCAGGTTGTCGGCGCCGGCGGCGAGCGGGATGCCCGCGTCCAGGAGCGCCCGCATCGCGGTGAGGCCACGAGGCGCGAGGTGGGTGGCGTCCCAGCCCTGCAGGTAGAGGTTCGTGATCGGCAGGGTCACCACGCCCAGGCCCGCGCGGGCGACCAGGTCGAGGACGGGGACGAGCCGTTCCGGCGGCAGGGACCCGAGGCGGACGCAATGGCTGGCGGTGACCCGCTGGGTCAGCCCGCGGGCGAGGACCTGCTCGGCGAGGTCGACGATGTCGACCTCGGGTGCGGCGGTCTGCTCGTCGGTGTGCAGGTCGACCGGGAGCCCGTGCCGTTCGGCGACGTCGAGCATCCGGGTGGTCTCGGCATGCGGGTCCGGCGAGAGGTGCGGGCAGCCGCCGATGACGTCGACCCCGCGGGCGACGGCCTCGGCGATCGCCCAGTCCGGGGTCTCGGAACCGGCCAGGATGCACACCTGCAGCCGGATCCGTCCGGAGAGCTCCTCGCGCAGGGCCAGCAGGGCGTCGACGCCGCGCATCGGGTCGCCCTCGGCGGGCATGTCCACGTGGGAGCGGATCGTGGTGATGCCGTTCGCCGCGTAGCGGTGGATGGCCGCGAGCGCCCGCTCGTGCACGTCCGCCGACGTGATCGTGGGCAGGAGCTCGCGCCACGAGGCGACGGCCGAGACCAGGTCGTTGCCGGCGCCCGGGTCCATCCGTGGCGCGGTGAGCGCCTTGTCGAGGTGGGCGTGGGGCTCACTGGCGGCGGGCACGAACCGCCAGCCGGACGCGTCGAGGAGGGCTGCGCCGTCGGGCCGAGGCACCGGGCCGGCGGCACCCACGGGCCGGACGCCAGTGATCCAGCCATCGGTGAGGGTGAGGTCGGCGATCGTGCCGTCCGGCAGCCGCACCCCGAGGAGCGCGGCCACGGCGGTGCCGGCCAGGTGCGCCGGGGCACCCGGGGCGCCGACCGCTACGGTCGGTACCGGGGCCGCGGCGCGCGCCGGACCGGTCGTGGTGTCCGTGGTCATGAGCCCTCCGAAGGGGTGAGCAGGACGACGCCGTCGACGTCGTGACGGTGGGCCGGCCCGCCCAGCAGGTCGTGGCCGGGCCTGCCGACGGAGCGGCGCGAGCGGACGGCCCGCACGGCTGCGCCGACCCGCTCGACGGCGCCACCGGGTAGTTCGTGGCGCAGGTTGTGGGCGACCAGGACCCGGGCCGGCCGCAGCGCCGCGAGACGTTGCAGGGTGTTGTCGAAGGCGGCGACGTCCGCGCCGTCGCCGTGCAGCCAATGCGCGGCCGCGAGGACGGTGTCTCCGGCGAGCAGGGTGCCGGTGGCCTCGTCCCAGAGGGCGAGGCCGTCGGGGCTGTGCCCGGGGGTGTGCAGCACCCGCAGCGTGCGGCCCCCGAGGTCGATCGGTTCGCCGTCGGCCAGGCGCCGGGTGGGTGGCACTGCACCGACCTGCCACCCGCCGAGGTCCGGGAGCGCGTGCATCCTGGGCAGGTCCCCGACGGCGAAGAAGGCGTTCTCGTCGAGGCGCCGGTAGGTCTCGTGGTCGGCATGGACGGCGCTCATGGCGGCCGCGTACGCGGCCAGGTACGCGGGGTCGACGGCGTCGTGGCGGCCGGCCGGGTGGGCGCACAGGTCCTCGAGGTCGACCAGTGTCGCGTTCTCGACGAGGTCGGCGTTGCCGCCCCGGTGGTCGAGGTGGTCGTGGGAGTTGACGGCGAGCACCGGGAGGTCGGTGAGGGCGGCGACCGCTTCGCTGATCGACGCGATGCCCATGCCGGTGTCGAACAGGAGCGCCCGCTCGGCACCGATGACGAGGAACGAGTTCACGTGCCCCGGCTCGGCGATCAGCACCACGCCGGCGCCGAGGTCCCGGGTGTGGAACCAGTCGGCCGCGGCGGGCTCGGCGGAAACTCGGCCCGCGGTGATCTCGGCTCCGTGCACGGCGGTCATGGCCACCTCCCTGGCTCGTCGAGGAATGTTGATGTGAGTAACATCGAGCAACGTAGGCAGCGACTGTTTCCGAGACGTAACCGAACCGAACCGGGTGTGTGAACATGACCGCAGAGCAGGCGAAACGCCGTCCGAGGCGCCCCGCCAGCACCGAACGAGAGGCTGACGTGCGGCTCGGCCAGGCGATCCGCGGGCTCCGTAAGGAGCGCTCGCTGACCCTGGTCCAGGTGGCCGCCGCGAGCGGGCTGTCGCACCCGTTCCTGTCCCAGCTGGAGCGCGGCCGGGCCCGCCCGTCGATGCGGTCGCTGTTCCAGATCGCGCAGGCCCTCGGCACCACCCAGCAGGCACTGCTGTCCGCCGCGGCGGCGTCGTCGGCGGACGCGGTGGTGCGCGGCAGCGACGCCGACCTCGTGGACGTGCTGACCGGCGGCGCCCGGCTGCTGGTGCACGATCGCCACATCGACGTCACGGAGTTCGTGAACTCGCCGACGGAGTTCGCGGACTTCTTCCAGCACGACTCCCACGAGTTCCTGTACGTCGTCGCCGGGACCATCGAGGTCGAGATCGTCGACGACGCCGGCCCTCGCCTCGAGACGCTCGGCCCACGGGACTCGGTCGGCTACCCCGGCCGCACCGAGCACCGGTTCCGGCAGGTCGGCCAGACCCCGAGCGTGGTCCTCGTCATCCACGCCGCCGAACCCGGCGACACGTCCGCCACCGATCTCCCGAAGGAACCCACCGCATGATCGAGACCCTCACCGGCAACCCGCTGGACGTCCTGGCCCGATGGGTCGCCGAGGCCGAGGCGGCCGGTGTCCCTATGCCGTCCACGATGACCCTGGCCACCGTCGACGCCGACGGGAACCCGCATGCCCGCACGGTGCTGGTGACGGCGATCGACGATCACTCGCTCCGGTTCCACTCCTCCTCCCCCACGGCCAAGACCCGGGACCTGGCCGACAACCCGCGGGTGAGCGCGGTGTTCCACTGGCCGTCGCTCGGCCGGCAGGCCATCCTGACCGGTGCGGCGACCGAGCTCGACCGGGCGGTCACGACGGCCGCCTACCCGACCCGGCCCCGGACGCTGCAGCTGGTCGCGTGGGCGTACGAGGACCTGACTCCCGCGCTGACGGGACCCGACTACGAGGTCCCGGCGGGCGCCGTCGAGAAGGCCTTCGCGGCAGCGGCCGCACGGGACCCGCGGACCCTGCCCGCCCCCGCGAGCTGGACCACGATCGAACTACGGCCCTCCGGCGTGGACTTCTGGCAGGTCGGCACCGAGACGACCCCGGCCGAGAAGACCCGGTTCCGCTCCGACGACGCCGGGTGGCGCAGCTTTCCCGTGCTGCCCTGACGCGCCGACGGTCCGAGGAAGGACGCCGCGCGGCGCCGTGTTTCGCGCAGGTAAGACCTTTGTGACGGATGTTCGTCCCATCAACACTCGTCGGTACGGTCGGACCGTGACCCCCCACACCCGCTCGCTGCATTCCGTCCCCGCGCCGGCGGTGCCCGAACCGCGCCCCGAATTGGTCGGTGCGACCGGTCAGGGGCCCGATCCGGCTCCGCTCGGTGACCCCGCCCTGCTCGAGGCGTTCTGGCGTTACGAGCGCGCTCTGATCGGCAACGATGTGCCGGACCTGGACGCGCTGTTCGCACCCGGTGGGCGCACCCTGCGTGCGGATGCCGGCACCGTTCTGGTCGGCCACGACCACATCGCGGCGTTCCGGGCCGGCCGCGGTGGCGTGCCCCACCGACAGCTCACCCGCGTGCACCTGCGCGCGCTCGCCGACGGCGTCGCCCTCCTCGTCGCCGAGAGCGTCCGCGCCGACGGTGGCACGGGCGTGCAGACCCAGGTGTGGGAGCGTGGCGACGGCGGCTGGCGGGTGAGCGCGGCGCACGTCTCGACGGTGCCCGCGGCGGCCTTCGCCCCGGTGGACGGCGCGGAGGTGGACCCGACGATCTGGCGGGTGCCGCCCGGGCCGGCCCCACTGCGGCCCGGCGCCCCGGGCGGTCCGCTGACCGGCGCGCGGGTGGCCGTGAAGGACCTGTTCGCAGTCGCCGGCGAACGGATCGGGGCGGGCAACCCAACCTGGGCCGATGCCGCACCGACCGAGACCGCCGACGCCGCCGCCGTGCGCGCGCTGGTCCAAGCGGGTGCGGACGTCGTCGGGATCGCCCACACCGACGAGCTCGCTTTCTCCCTGGCCGGGGAGAACGTCCACTACGGCGCCCCGCCCAACCCGGCCGCACCCGGGCGGATCACCGGCGGGTCCACGAGCGGACCCGCCGCCGCCGTCGCGGCGGGCGTCGCGGACGTCGGTCTCGGGACCGACACCGCCGGCTCGATCCGGGTGCCCGCCTCGTACTGCGGCCTGTACGGCCTGCGCACCACCCACGACGCCGTCAGCCGGGACGGGCTCGTCGGGTTAGCGCCGTCGTTCGACACCGTCGGCGTACTCACCCGGGACGCCGCGACGCTGAGCCGCGCGGCGGGCGCGCTGCTGCCGCCGGCGGCGGTGGTCCCGACCGAGACCATCGTCGTCGTCGACGAGCTCATGGGACTGGCCGAGCCCGACGCCCGCCTGGCCACGGAGGCCGCACTGCGTGCGCTCGCGTTGCGCGCCGGCGCCCGGGTGGCGGCGGCGGACCTCGACCCCGAACTGCTGGCCTCCTGGTTCGCCGCGTTCCGCACCGTCCAGCAGGCCCAGGCCTGGGCGACCCACCGGTCCTTCGTGCGGGGCCACGGCGACCGCCTCGACGCGGCCGTGGCCGCCCGGTTCCGCGCCGGCGCCGAGGTCGATGAGGAACTGCGCGAGAGCGCGACCGAGGTACTGGCGGCGGCCCGCGATGCCCTCGTCGGGGCACTGCCCGACGGCGTCCTGCTCGCCCTGCCGTCCACGTCCTCGGCGGCCCCGCCGGTCGGCGCGAAGGCGGCCGTGGTCGAGTCCACCCGGGCGGCGACCCTGCGGCTGACCTGCCTCGCCTCGCTCGCCGGGCTGCCACAGCTCAGCATCCCGGCGGCACGGGTGGGCACCCTGCCACTCGGGCTCGGCCTCGTGGGTGGGCCCGGCGCGGACCGCTCCCTACTCGCTCTGCTCACCCAGGAGGCCCGATGACGCTCACCGCGACCGACCGCCCACGCAACAGCTGGGGGCTGTCTGCATCCGCCGTCGACCTGCGTCGACCGACCCGGCCCGAGGCACCGGTGACGATCCCCGCACAACCACAGCGGCTCACCCTCGACCTGGCCCGTACCGCCGTGCTCGTGATCGACATGCAGAACGACTTCTGCCACCCGGACGGCTGGCTCGGCGGGATCGGCGTGGACGTCAGCGGTACCGCCGCCCCTGCAGGTGCCCTGGCCGGACTGCTGCCCGCGCTACGGGCGGCGGGTGTGCCGGTCGTGTGGGTGAACTGGGGCAACCGCCCGGACCTGGCGAACCTGCCACCCGGTGTCCTGCACGTCTACGACGCCGACGGCACCGGCGGCGGCATCGGCTCCACCGACTCCCCCACCGGATCCCCGGTACTCCAGAAGGACTCGTGGGCGGCGGCCGTCGTGGCCGGGCTCACCGCGGAGCCGGGCGATCTGCACGTGGACAAGTACCGGATGAGCGGGTTCACCGACACCCCGCTGGACTCGATCCTGCGCAACCTCCGGGTGGACACGCTGCTGCTGACCGGCGTGAACGCGGACCAGTGCGTGTTCGCGACGCTCATCGACGCCGCGAACCTCGGCTACGACGTGGTCATGCTCGAGGACGCGGTCGCCACCACCAGCCCCCAGTTCTGCCTGGACGCGACCGTGTACAACGTCCGGCAGTGCTTCGGCTTCACCGCGACCGGCGCGGACCTGCTCGCGGCGCTCGACCCGCCGGGCCCCGGACCGCGTGCCGGCCTGGGTCCACGACCGTGAGCACGCCCACCTGGCTGGACCGCCTGGCCGCGCCCCAGCCCGACCCCGGTGGTGGCGCCGCCGCCGGAGCACTGCTCGGAGTGGCGGCCGCGCTCGCCTCGATGGTGGCCGGGTACAGCACGGACTGGCCGACCGGGCCGAGGTCGATCGCCGCGCTGCGTCGGCACACGGAGGAGACCCGGGCGCGTGCGGCGGACCTGGTCGAGGCCGACGGCGCCGCCTCCGCCCGCTTCGCCGCCGCCTTCCGCCTGCCCGAGACGAGCCCCGCGCAGCGCCGTGACCGGGACGCCGCGATCGTGGCGGCCTCGATCGCGGCGGCGCTGACCGCCGTCGAGCTGGGCCGGGCCGGGCTGGACCTACTGCCCGACCTCGCGGCCCTGGCCACCCACGGCAACCCGATGGTGATCTCCGACCTCGGGGTCGCCGCCTCGACCCTGGCGGCAGCGCTGCGGGCGTCGGTGCTGATGATCGAGGTGGACCTGGCGTGCGCGGCCAGGGCCGGAGACAGCAACGGGGCCGGCCTGCCGCTGCGCGCCGCGATCACCACGCTCGATGCGGCCGCGACCCGCGCCGAGGCGATGTCTGACCGGATCCGCGCGCGGGTGCGGGCCGCGCCCGAGAGGATGACGAGCGTCGCGCTGGCGCGCGCCTGACCCGTGCGACCCACCCTAGGATCGTCTCATGCAGCCGATCCCGCGCTTCTGGGAGAAGGTGGTCGGCCCGGCCACCTCCGCCGACGGGACGCCGCTCCGGCTGACGATCTGGGGTTGGTCCACCACCTCGCTCGGCCACGCCCGTGACGTCGCGAACCGGCGTCTGACCGAGACCGTGGCACGGCTGGCGGCGGGAGCCCGGCCGGGCCGGTACTACCCGCGCATGCCGCTGCGGGAGCAGACCCTGCAGGAGTTCCACGGCGCCGACGGCGCCCTCATCGGCGCGACCACCCGGAACCGTTATGGCGCCGAGGTGCTGAACACCGACCGGGTGCTGATCGCGGATGTGGACCTGCCCGCCTCCGCGACCTTCGCTCGCGCCGGCGGATTTCTGCGCCGGTTGTTCGGCGCAGCGCCGACGCCGGAGCCGGAAGGTACGCCCGGGGACGTGGCCCTGGACCGGATCCGCGCATTCGCCGCGGCGAACCCGGCGCTCGGCGCACACGTGTACCGGACCGCCGCGGGGCTCCGGGTGATCGTGACCGGCACCGACGCTGCCCCGGATTCCCCGGAGGCCGAGCGGATCCTGCACGACCTCGCCTCGGATCCCGTTTACGTGACGCTGTGCGCGACCCACAAGACCTACCGGGCCCGGCTCACACCGAAGCCGTGGCGCTGTGGCGCGCCGCGCATCACGATCGCGTGGCCCTACCCCGACGCTTCCACGCAGGCGCGGACCGAGTCCTGGATCCAGACCTATCGGCACCGCTGCCGCGGCTACGCCACCTGCCACCTGCTCGAGCGCCTCGGCGCCACCCCGACGGCGGACGAGGGCCTGATCCTCGACGTGCACGACCGGGCCACCCTGGCCGGGCCCGGGTTGCCGCTGGCCTGAGGTCGCCCGCTCCTGCCGCTGTACAGTCGCGGGGTGGTGCGGTTGCGACACGGAACGGTGACGCTGTGGTGGGCGCCCTATGACGTGGCGGACCCGACGTGGCTCGATCTCTTGGACCCGGTGGAGGCGCGGCGTTATGCCGCCTACCGTCGGAGCGCCGACCGGGCCCGGTTCCTGGTCGGCGCGGTCGCCGTGCGCCAGATCTTCGCGAACGACCTGGCGATCGCCTCGCACCGCGTGCCGCTCGACCGGACCTGTCCGAACTGCGGTCGACCCCACGGCAAGGTCCGCCTCGCCGACGACCTCCGCCAACCCGGCGAGACCCTCGAGGTGTCGGTCTCGCACTCGGGCACCTGGGTGGTGGTCGCGGCGGGTCGCGACGGACCGGTTGGCGTGGATGTGGAGGCGGTCGACCCGTCGCTGGACCACGTGGGGCTGGCCCGGGTCGCGCTCGGGGATCGGGATTCGGATGCCCTGCTCCGGCTTGGCGACGCCGACCGGGCGTGGGCGTTCACCCGCATGTGGGTCCGCAGGGAGGCGGCGGTCAAGGCCGCGTCACCGGTCCTGCCGGTAGGCTCGCCGCGCCTCCAATTGCACGACGTCGTCGTGGATGCGAACCATCGCGCGGCGGTCGCCGTCGTCGACTCGCCACCGGTTGACGTCGTCGGGCTCGACGCCAGCTCGATCCTGCCGCCGCCCGGCGCTCACAGCTGATCAGCCGTCGGCGCGCTGGGCCCGGCTCAGCGCCGGCCGGATCACCAACGCGAGCACGAGGGCGGCCACGCAGGCCCCGACCGTCACCGCGTACGCGCCGGTGTAGCCGCTGCGGTCGGCGATCTGCCCGGCCACGCTCGAACCGAGCGCATAGCCGAGGCTCGTGGATGCGGCCAACGCCATCATCGCGGCGCCCAGCCGCCGGGGATCGACGGTCGCCTCGCAGGCCGAGTACACCGTGATCAGATACGGCGCGACCGCCAGCCCGAGCACGAGCAGCACCACGGCGAGAGCGCCGATGGAGTGCACGGCCAGCAGCGGCAGGGCGAACACCGCAAGCGCTGCCCCGAACACGGGCAGCCGGTCGGCGAACGCGAACCGCGCCGGGAGGGCCGCGACGGTGAGGCCGGCCACCACACTGCCGACGCCGAGCAGGGCGTGCAGCAGCCCCGCGTAGCCGGCCTGACCCGCCTCGGTGGCCAACGCCGTCGTGCCGGTCTGTACGGAACCGAAGACCGCGCCCACGCAGAGCGTGCCCAGGGTCAGCCCGACCAGCAGCGGGGTCAGCAGCGGGCCGGACCTGGGGCCGGCCGGATGCCCGGCGGCGACGGCGGCGGTCGGGTGCAGTGCGAACCAGAGCCCGAACACGGCGAGCAGCACCGCGGCCAGGATCAGCGAGCCGGACGGGGACACGAACGCGGCTCCGAGGCCCACGATGGCCGGGCCGAGCACGAACGAGGCCTCGTCCGCCGCACCCTCGTAGGAGAAGGCCGCCGACGTCAGGCGGAACCGGTCGGTCCCCTTGCCGGCGGCGATCTCGCGCCAGCGCACCCGCGCCATGGTGCCGACCTGCGGCAGGAACAGCCCCGCCGCACCGGCGACCGCCGCGAGTGCCTGCCACGGTGCCTCGAGGCTCGAGAGCACCACGAGCAGTGCCAACAGTACGGACCCGGCCACGGACTGCACGAGCAGGACGGGCCGCTGCCCGATCCGGTCACTGATCGCGCCACCCAGGGGCGAACCGATCGCGTTCGTGATGGCGATCGCCCCGGCCGCGACGCCCCCCGCGCCGTAGCTACCGGAGACGCCGGCGACCAGCAGCAACGTGCCCATCTGGGACATAGCGAGCGGCAGCCGAGCGACGAACGCGACGACGACGTAGGCCCGTCCGGTCAGGGCGAACAGGCTGCGGTAGGAGGAGATGACAGACAGGGCGTCTCCCGGGGTCGACGGGGTGCGCTCCTCCCACCCCGGTAGCGCTGATTCCCTGAATTGTCCGGCCAGTCTAGCCGGGCCCCAGCGTCTACTCCATGGTCTGAGGGTGAGTCACGCCTCGTCCTACGAGGTCGACGGGTGTGGATGTCCCACACACCAAAGGGCGGCCTCTGACAGACTGGATAGGTGACGACCCTCGCGCTACTCGAACGCGAGATGTACTCCGAGGCGGAGGCATCTCGGCTCCTCCGCGTGCCCCAGGGCACGCTGCATTACTGGCTGGAGGGCGGCACCCGAGGTCACGTCACCTACCTTCCCGTCCTCCGGGCGGAACCCACCCGACGGCGCGTGGTCACCTGGGCAGAGTTCGTCGAGGCGGGCCTGCTCAAGCAGTACCGGCGCGATCTGCAGGTACCCATGCCCGAACTGCGGCAGTTCATCAGCCTGCTGCGAGAGTCACTGGGTGTGCCGTATCCCCTGGCGACGTTCCGGCCGTGGTCGATCGAGAAGCGCCTCGTGATCGAGGCGCAGGAACAAGCTGGGCTTTCCGAGGAGTATTGGGTGTACGCGGTTGTGGGCGATCAGCCACTGCTCCTGCCACCAGGCAAGGATTTCCTTGCCCGCGCCGAGTTCGACGGAGACGTTGCCGTACGGTGGCGTCCGAGTGCCGACCCCGAATCGCCCGTGGTCGTCGACCCAAACCTCCGGTTCGGCAAGCCGGCGGTGCACGGCATCAGCACGGATGTGCTGTGGGAGTACTCGGAGGACGGCTACACCGAGGCTGAGATCGCCAAGGAGTTCGCGATCTCGAAGTCCGACGTGGCGTGGGCAGTCGCGTACGAGAACTCGGGACGAGCGGCCTGAGTCATGCGTCCGGCGGTCGTGCGCTTCTATTTCGACGCCGACGTCCTCGGTCTGGCCCACACGATCTGCCGCCTACGCAACGACTGCACGTACCCCGGTGATCCCGGCGCACGGCAGGTCACCATCTCCGGCGATGAAGGTACTAGCACGTGGAACCAACTTGAGATCGTGATGCGCCACTGGCGGCGCATCGAGTCACTCCTAGCGGAACGGGGACCCTTCATCTACACGGCGACTCGCTCCCGCTTCGCGCGTGTCGACCTGCACTGAGCACGCACTCGGGCCTCAGGCGAAGAGACGGACTCCGTGCGTCAGCAGAATGGAGAGGACGATCAAGGCGATCAGGAGCGCCGGGATCAGGTAGTCGGCGCCAGACCGGATCATGGAGGCGGTCCAGTCCTGCGCGCGTGGGCGCAGGTAAAGATTGCCTTGCACCACGTTGAGGTGCAGCAACGTGAAGAACGTGATCGTCGTGAACACAGTGATGGTCAGGCACCATGGACACAGCGCGCCGATCACCGTGAGCGACTGCACGAACAACCAGTACGCGAAGACCAGGCCGAGCGCGTAGCCGATCTGGGCGGCGAACAGGAACCAGCGCGGGAACCGCGCGCCGCCGAGCCCGGCGACGGCGATCGTCAGGATCACCGGTTCGGTCGCCAGGCCGATGAACGCGTTCGGGAACCCGAACACGTTCGCCTGCCAGGACTGGGCGACGGTGGCGCAGCTGACGACGGCGTTGATGTCGCAGCTGAGGGAGGCGGCGGGTTCGGCGGCGAGGATGACGGCGTCGATGGCCAGGACCGCGGAGGCGATCAGGCAGACGATGGACGAGACCATCATGGTCGCGAACAGCAGCGGCGGGCTATGCCGCCGGCCGGCCAGTGCCGTTCCCTCGTCCACGGCCGGGTGTGCGCTCGGATCGACGGTGCTGCTCACCGTCCCATGGTGGGCGACCGCCGGCAGCAGAGCGTGGGACGTACGTCCCTGCAGAGGTCCCGCGACCCCACCTCCTACTGTGCGATCCTGCGCACCATCGGCAGCCGGGCGCGCGTGAGCAGCATCGCGCCGCCGATCGCCAGCGCGGGGAGCCCGACGGCGAGCAGCGCCACGGCCGGCCACGGCACCGTGAACTCCCAGAGTGCGCCCCAGTTCCCAGCCGTGCGCTGCCACAGGCTGAGCACGTAGCCCAGTGCGAGCCCAGTCCCGACACCGACGACCGCACCGATGACGGCGATCACGCCCGCCTGCGCGCCCGCCACTTTCCGGCGCAGGCCGGGGCTGGCTCCGATGGCGGCCAGGGTGGCGAGGTCCGGGCGGGACTCGGCCGCGGCGAGCCCGACGCTGAGGCCGGTCGCGGCGAGAGCGATCGCTAGTGCGGCGCCGGCGACGATCAGGCTGATGCCGACGGTGTCGCGGGAGTTCTGCATGCCCTCGACCTGCAGACTGACCCCGCCACCCAACCCGGCGAGACTGCGCCGCAACTCGTCCACATCCGCCTGGGCCAGGCCCCCGGGGGTGGTCACGAGCGCGCCGATCGGGGCCACCCGCGCCTGCACGCTCGCCGGGTCGAGCAGGTCGGCGACCTCAGGCGAGAGCAGCAGCCCGTAGGACCAGTGCCGCCACTCCACCACATGTGCCGGCACGGTCAGCTCCAGCGGGTCAGCGGTTTCGTTGCCGGCGTCGTCCGGCGGGGGGACGAGGGTGAGGTGCACCAGCCCGTCGGGCCAGATGAGGTCCGGGTCGTTGACCAGGATCTGCCCGTCCGCGAGCGCCTGCGCCGCCTCGGTCGCGCCGGGCAACCCTGAGGCGGCGACCACGGTTCCGTCGTCGACCAGGAGCTGCGCGCCCCACGCGTAGCCGGCCGTGATGGTCCCGACGGCACAACGGTCGTCCTCGGCCCCATCGTCCGCGGTCAGTCCGGGCGGGCAGACCGTCGCCGGATCCCTCTCGGCCCAGAGCTCCACGTAGCCGGCCGGGTCGTCCGGGATCAAGCCGAGCACGGGGGTGGCGGCCACATCAGGGCGCGCAGCCCGGACCACGTCCAGTGCGTCATCGAACAGGCCCTGCGCATCCTCGGCGGGGTCGATGAAACTATAAGTGGTCAGGTAGCCCGTGCCGTCTGCGGCCATCGGCGCCCAGGACGCGTCCTGGGCCCGTGCCTCGCTGGTGGTGTAGACCATCCCGGCGGTGGCCGCGGCGACGGCGGCGAGCACCGCGGCGACAGCCGGAGCGGTCCGGCCGCGCTGACGGTCCGCGTCCCGCACTGCGATCCGGGCGGGTGCCCCAAGACGCGGCGCCACGCGACCGAGGAGCGCGATGATCCCCCCGGCGGCGAGGATCAGGCCGATCTCCATGACGAGAACCCCAGGCACGAGCATCGGCATGCTCGCCTTCGTCGCACCGACGCTCGCAAGCCCGAGACCGACCACGGTGAGTCCGACCCCGATCCAGGGCACCCGCCGTCGAGGCGTGGCCTCGGAGCGACGGCCGGCGAGCGCGGCGACCACGTCGGCACGCGACGCCGTGCGGGCCGGGAGCCAGGCCGCGGCGAGACCGAGCAGCACGGCGACGCCCCCGATCGCGGCGAGCTCCCAGCTGGGCAACGCGAGGTTGGGGGGCGGGTAATCGCCTCGGCTCTGGATCAGGTAGAAGACGGCGCCGCCGAGCAGCCCGAGCGCGACCCCGACCGCGGCGGCACCGAGCCCGGCGACCAGGCCTGCCGAGAGCACGATCCGGCGCAGGTCCGCGGGCCGGCCGCCGGAAGCCGCGACGAGTGCGAGCTGCCGGGTACTGCTCTTGGCCCCGACAGCGAACGCCGGCCCGACGAGCAGCACGACCTCGAGCAGGCCGATGCCGGCGACGGCGGCTATCAGCCCGATGGTG
Source organism: Occultella gossypii (assembly GCF_019947135.1). Lineage (GTDB taxonomy): Bacteria > Actinomycetota > Actinomycetes > Actinomycetales > Beutenbergiaceae > Occultella > Occultella gossypii. The sequence continues at coordinate 205,288 of NZ_JAGSHT010000017.1, forward strand.
CTGCCGGCGAGGCGGGAGTCCGCGCCGAATGACGCGAAATACGGGACCTCGGAGCGCGGCGGCGGATCCAGGAGCACGGCCCGGCTGACGGCTCCCACCCCGATCTCGTTCAACGCCAGCACGTCCGCCCAGGTGACCGGGTCGGCGCCGAGCACGTACCAGGACCTTGAGAGCGCGCCCTCCTCCGGCAGGGTGCCCTCCGCTGCCAGCCCGGAGGAGTCGCCGTTGCGCGTGATCCCGACGAGAGTGGCGGGCGTGTCGGTCTCCCTCGACGCGATCGTGAACGCATCCCCGACCTCGATCCGCAGCCGGTCGACGAGCCGCTGAGCCAGCACCACCTCGCCCGGCGCGGACGGGACGTCGCCCGACGTCAGCGGCAGCAGCCCGGGTACCCGCTCGGCATCCGTGGCGGCGAGCACCTCGTCGCTGATCCGCACGTCGTCGGTGGACAGGTCGACGGCGAACTCACGCCGCGGGACGAGTTCGGCTCCGGTCGGCACCAGTGCCGCGATATCGGCCTCACCGACCTCCTCGACCGGCTGGTCGGCAAGGCAGGTCCGCACGCCGGTGGGCATCTGCTGGATCACGAAGCCGCACGAGTCCACCGTGGCCAGCGCCTGGGCGTCATCTCCCAGCGTCTGCTGCAGCGTGGTGGCCACAGTCGGGCTCGATGAACGGATCACGGTGGCGACGAACGTCGCCCCGAACACCGGCAGCGCGATCATCGCGACCACGAGCAGGGTGCGGCCGCGATGCCGCAGCGCGTCCCGGCGGGCGATCCGTAGCGATGCCCGCCAGCGGGTCAGCCAGCGGTCCATCAGTCCTCCCGGTGGCGCGGGCCGGATGCCGCCAGGAGCGACTCGGGTTGCTCGTCGGTGGTGCTGTCCACCAGCACGCCGTCACGCAGGAACACGGTCCGGTCCGCCCACGCGGCGAACCTCGGTTCGTGGGTGACCAGCAGGCCGGCCGCGCCGGCATCCACCCGGGCACGCAGCACCCGCATCACGGCTTCACCGGTCACCGAGTCCAGCGCCCCGGTCGGCTCGTCGGCGAGGACCAGGCGGCGCGGACCGACGAGGGCACGCGCGATCGCGACGCGTTGCTGCTGCCCCCCGGACAGTTCGTCCGGGAACCGGCCGGCGAGGTGCCCGACGCCGACCTGCTCCAGGGCGAGGAGGGCCTCCTGCTTCGCCTTGCGCGGCCGGACCCCGTCGAGCTCGCGGGGCAGCGAGACGTTCTCCGCGGCGGTCAGGGCGGGGATCAGGTTCAGGTCCTGGAAGACGTAACCGATCCGCCGACGGCGCAGCGCGGCCCGGCCCTTCGCGTCCAGATCGGAGAGGGTTTCGCCGGCGAGGCGCACGGCGCCCGCGGTGGGGGTGTCCAGTCCGCCGGCGAGGTTCAGCAGGGTGGACTTGCCGGATCCGGACGGGCCCATCACGGCGACGAGCTCGCCCATCCGGACGGTCAGGTCGACGTCGTCGAGTGCGCGGACGGCCCGAACGCCGTCGCCGTGGACGCGGGTGGCGCCGATGAGTTCGAGGATGACCGGCGCGGCGCTCATCGCCGGCTCCGGGCCGGCGCGTCGGCCGTTGAGGCCGAGCGGGTGGCCGCGGCCGCGGCCCGGCTGGCCCGGGCCTCGACGTGGTCGAGCCAGCGCATCTCGGCCTCTGCCGCGAACACGTGGTGGTCGAGCACCAGCGACCAGGCGAGATCACCACCCGGGCGAGTTCCGCCGTCGGGCTCCGCGGCCTTGAGCCGCGTGAAGTCACGCAGGGCGCGCATCGTCTCGCTGCGCTGCGTCTGCACGACGGCGCGGATGTCAACGCCGGGGGCGCCGACGGCGAGCGCGAGCTTGATGACGAGCTCGTCGCGCTCCGGCGCACCACGCCGGACCGGGGAGAGCCACCAGCCCTGGGCCGCAGCCCTCCCCGGGTCCGTCAGCGCGAACCGTTCGACGTCCCCATCCCCACCTGCGTCGTCGGTGCGCTCGACCAGTCCGTCCCGCTCCAGGCGCTGGATCGTCGTGTAGACCTGCCCGATGTTCAGCGGCCAGGTGCCGCCGGTGCGCGCCTCGAACTCCTTGCGGAGCGCGTACACGCCCATCGGCTCCTCGGTGAGCAGCGCGAGCAGGCTCTGTTTGACGGACATGGCACCCCTCCCGTGCCGCCACCATGGCGACGATTACCCGGTAACCATAGCGTTACTCGGTAACCATGCCTAGCCCCGGCGCGTCGGTGCCAGACTGGACCGATGATTCCCATGGGCGCCTCCGATCCGGACAAGGTCGTGGGCGAGAGCTACGCCGGTGTGTACCTCGCGGCCACGCGGGACGCGGTCGCCACCGCCCTGGCCGAGGCAGCCTTCACCGGGTTCGTCGGGCCGCAGGAGGGCGACTGGGTGCTCGCCGTCGCGACGAACGCACGGGGCACCGTCGCCGCCGGCAAGCGAACCCTCGACGCCCTTGCCCGCGACCTGGCGGGCGGCCTCGGCGTCGTCGCGGTCGCCGTCGAGGTTGATCGGGACAAGCGGCTGCGACTCTGGGCCTTCGAGGCAGGCGAGCGGATCGGCCACTTCGACAGCGCCCCCGAGGATGACGATGACCTCGCCCTCGGTCAGATCCCGCTGGACGAGTTCGGCGATCCACTGCCGGAGGCGATGCTCGCACTCGGCGGCTCCGGCGCGCAGAGTGCCGCCGAGCTCGTCCGGGTCTGCGTGAGCCCTGGGGCTTCCGATGGCGAGGAGTCCGACCCGGCCGAGGAGCTCGAGGAACTCCTGGACGAGGAGCTGACCGAGAGCGAGAGCGAGTCGGACCGGGTGCGCTCGGCGCTGCGGCTGCTCACGCTGCCGACCTGGCTGATCGCGTCCGCCTCGCTGCCGCGGGACGTGCCCGGCGGCCCGCGCGCCGGTCAGGTACTCCATCTGCGCGCCGGGCGGACCGGCGTGGCGGGCCTGACCCTCGGGGCACTCTCGGAGCGGACCCGCCGGAAGTTCAAGCCGGACGCCTGAGCCCCTCGCTGCTGGTTCGATCGCGAGGGCGATGTCGCACCCTCCTCGTACGCTCTGCGGATGACCACGACTGCGGCGATCACCCTCGGGGCCTTCAACATGGAGGCTGAGGACCCAACCGTGCTCGCCGCGTTCTGGGCCGAACTTCTCGGCAGCACGCCGAACGAGGCACGCGGCAACGTCTATCTCGAACCGGGACCCGGGGGTTTCGGGATGTTCATCAGGCCCGCCAACGGCCCGCGCCCGGACCGGCAGGGCGCCCACCTGGATCTGACCGTCGCCTGGGGCAGCCGCACCGCCGAGGTGGCGCGCGCCATCGCCCTCGGTGCGACGCATCGCTGGGACGTCCTCGACGAGGTTCCGTGGGTGCAGTGGTCCACCCTCGCCGACCCCGAGGGCAACCTCTTCTGCCTCGCCGAGCACCCGCCGAAGGATTGATCCGTTGACTCAGTCCGACTCCGGGTCCAGCCCGAGGTACGCGAACTGCGCCTGCACGATCCGCGCGCAGGCCGCGGCCAGTTTCGGGTCCTGATCGCCGTAGACGGCGCGCACCACTCCGGTGACGCCTTCGGCGCCCTGCCCGACGGCGGCACGCACCTGGTCGAGCCGGTCCAGCCGGTGCTGGTGTACTCCGGCCACGAACGCTCCGGGCTCGGTGATCAGCGGGCCGTGCCCGGGAGCGATCCGGGAGACCAGGCCGGCGTCCACGTCCGCGGCGATCGCGGCGAGGGTTTCCAGGTAGGCGCCGAGATCACCGTCGGGCCACATGATCACCGTGGTGCCTCGGCCCAGCAGGGTGTCGCCGGACAGCAGCAGCGCCTCGGCGGGCAGGCGCAACAGCACCGAGTCCGCCGTGTGCCCCGGCGCGAGGCGCACCACCACCTCGAGCCCTCCGAATGCGACCCGCTCTCCGTCCGTGAACGCCGCGCCGCGTCCGGCTCCCCGGACGGGCGCGCCCGTGAGGTCGGCGAGGCGGTCGGCGGCGCCGGTGTGATCGAGGTGGTGGTGGGTGAGCCAGATCTCGGCGACCCGGCCACCGTCGGCCTCGGCGCGGGTGCGGACCCGGTCGAGGTGTGTGAGGTGCTCCGGGTAGGCGGGGTCGGCGGGATCGAGCGGCCCGGGGTCGACCACCAGGACCTCCGTACTGCCGGGCTCGCGCAGCAGGTACGTGTTCGTGCCCTCCAGCGTCATCGGGCCTGGGTTCTCACACCTGAGGAGTTCGACCCGGTCCGTGATCCGTGCGCCGTGCTCCGTCACTGCCACTCCAGTTCTCGCTACGAGCCCGCATTGCGCAGGTACGCCACCCAACTGTGGCACTGATCGACCCGCCGCAGGCCCAGCTCCGGCGCGGCCCACATGAGGACGCCCGCGGCGTCGACGATGCCCACCAGATCGAGCGCGACCGGCAGCAGGCGACGCTCCGCCGCGGTGAGTTCCCGGGTGCGGTCGTAGCCCGCCACGACGGCGTCGGCCAGGTCGCGCGGCAGGCGCCGGTCATCGCGGTCGAGCGCCAGGTACTGCAGGGCCCGGGCGAGGTCGAGGACGAGCGGTCCCTGGTTGAGTTCGTCGAAGTCGAGGACCGCGGTCACCGCACCGCCGGCGACCAGCAGGTTGTGGCGGTGCAGGTCGTGGTGGAGCGGGCCGGTCGGCAACTCGCCCAGGTGGGCCAGGTCGGCTCCATGGTCGTCGAGGAAACGTCGCATCTGCGCGTGCCACTCGGCGACGCCGTCGAGGTCGGGCCGTGACGCCAGGGCCCGGTCGATGAGGCCGAGGCGGTCGATCGTTGCGATCCGCGCGTCGGCCCATCCGACGGTGAGTTGGTGCATGCGGCCCAGCAGTTCACCCATCCGCTCGGCCAGCGGCTCCGTGACCGTCTCGGGCACCTCGCCCGGCGCCAGGGCGAACACAGCGACCGGGGACCCGGCGAGCACGAGAACCTCTCCGCCACGGCTTCGGAGCGGTGCCGGCGTCGGGTACCCGTGTTCCGCCAGGAAGGAGACCAACCGCAGCTCGGCCCGGACCTTCTCGGGGCCGGAGTACCGGTACGCGCGCAGGACCACCTCGCCGCCGTCGGTGCCGATGCGGAGGTTGCGGTTGTCCTCGCCGCCGACGAGCGGGACGGCGGGGCCGGTGGCGCGCAGATCGTACTCGGCCAGGATGGCGGATACGTCGAGGTCCGGCACGATCCACGCCGCCTTTCGGTTCCGGTTGTGGTGGTCGTTGGGAGGCTAACCGAACCGTCCAGCAGAATTCGGCGCCCGGACGATGTCGAGAACCGGCGCGGGGTTCCGTCCCAGGGGTGAGGGCAGCCACAATGGCCGCCACGAACCAGGAGGACTCCCATGGCCAAGTACCTGTTGCTCAAGCACTACCGCGGCGGACCGAAGCAGATGCCCAACGCCGAGGCGCCGATGGAACAGTGGACGCCACAGGAGGTCACCGACCACATCGCGTTCATGGACCGGATGGAGGAGGACCTGCGCGAGCGCGGCGAGTGGGTCAGCGGCGCCGCGCTCTTGCCGGAGGGCGCGTTCGTCCGGTACGACGGCGAGGGTCGGCCGCCGGTGACTGACGGGCCCTTCGCGGAGACGAAGGATCTGATCGCCGGGTGGATGATGATCGACGTGGACACGCTCGAGCAGGCGCAGGAGAAGGCCGCGTACCTGTCCTCGGCGCCGGGGCCTGGCGGCCTGCCGCTCCAGGAATGGATCGAGGTCAGGCCGTTGTACGGCAATCCGCCGATCGTGACCGAATGACCGCGCCACCGGCGGCGAGGGACGCGTCCGAGGCGCCGGCCGGCTCCGACGACCTGCTCAAGGCACTCGGCCCGCAGGTGCTCGCCGTCCTCGTCCGCCGCGGTGTCGAGTTCGCGGCGGCCGAGGACGCCGTGCAAGAGGCCCTGTTCGAGGCCGTCCAGCGCTGGCCCGACGGTCGGCCCGACGACCCGAAGGGCTGGCTCGTCACGGTGGCGTGGCGCAAGCATCTCGACGTGCTGCGCTCGGAGGCGGCCCGCCGCCGCCGGGAGCTGATCGACCACGCCCAGCCACCGGCCGGACCGGCCGAGACCGGCGACGACACCCTGCTCCTGCTGTTCCTGTGCTGCCATCGCGACCTGACGCCGTCGTCCGCGGTGGCCCTGACGCTCCGCGCGGTCGGTGGCCTGACCACCCGGCAGATCGCCGAGGCCTACCTCGTGCCCGAGGCGACCATGGCGCAGCGGATCAGCCGCGCCAAGCGGACGGTCGCCGCGCAGGGTGTGCAGGGGCCGGGCGACCTCGGCCGGGTGCTGCGGGTGCTGTACCTGATCTTCAACGAGGGGTACGGCGGGGACGTCGACCTGGCCGCCGAGGCGATCCGGCTCACCCGCCAACTCGCGGGGGGAACGCGGGACCCGGAGGCCGCCGGGTTGCTCGCGCTGATGCTGCTGCACCACGCCCGCCGGGCGTCCCGGTTCACCGCCGACGGCGCGCTCGTACCGCTGGCGGAGCAGGACCGGTCCCGTTGGGACGCCGTCCGGATCGCGGAGGGGATCGGGATCCTGCAGAAGGCGCTCGCCCGGGACCAGGTAGGTGAGTTCCAGGCCCAGGCCGCGATCGCGGCGCTGCATGCGGACGCCCAGCGGGCCGAGGAGACGGACTGGACGCAGATCCTCGGTTGGTATGACGAACTGCTCGCGCTCACCGACAGCCCCGTCGTGGCGCTGAACCGGGTGGTCGCGCTCGGGGAGGCCGACGGCCCGCTCGCCGGGCTCCGCGCACTCGAGCAGGTACCGGCGGACGTCCCCCGGCGCACGGCCGTGTCGGCGTACCTGCACGAGCGGGCGGGCGAGGCGCACACGGCCCGCGAGGAGTACCTGGCGGCGGCGCGGCTCGCCACGAGCGCTGCCGAGCGTGGTCACCTCACCCGGCAGGCGGCGCGGCTTCGCGACGTGTGAGCGGCCCCCGCGGGAGCGAACCCCCGAGTCGCTCCCGCGGAAGGTCAGGTCGGCTGCTGATCGGCCGGTTCCGGTGGGTGTTCCCACCGGTGCGGTCCGGTTCGCAGGGTCAGGATGGTGTTGGTGGCCATCCCGAACGTGTAGCGGCCGCCGTGGGCGTCGACGCCGAAGATCTCCAGGTCACCCGGGCGGTCCACTGTGATGCCGCCGTCGGTGAAGTGGTGCCGGCGCCCCACCTCGGCGACGAGCCGAGCGGCGCCGTGCCAGGCGTCGACGGCGTAGGTGCCCTCGAAGGACCAGGTCACCAGGCCGACCTGCTCGGCCGCGGGGTCCGCACCACCGACCCGTGACCGACGCAGGCCGGGCGAGTTCGGCGACTCCCGCCAGGCCCGCTCCCCCAGCGCCCCGGCGAGTGCGGACACCATTTCCTCGCGCATCGCGGTGTAGTCGGTCAGCACCTGCTCCATGGTCGGGGCAGGTCCGGGGGACGCGGCGGGCTGCGCCGGAGTCGTCGGGGTCATCGGTTCATCCATCAGTAGGTCCACGGCAGCGGCCAGGAGAGGATGTCGCCGAAGCCGCGGGTGTCCCCTTCCACGGTCTGTTCGGGCACCCCGGCGACGATGGATGCCATGTTGTGCTGGCTCATCGACCCCTGGGTCAGATAGTCGCTGTGGCCGACGGACTCGCGGTACTCGACGCCACCGGTGGAGCCGTCCTCGGTGCTGAGGCCGGTCATCCCGTCGATGTAGGAGGGGTCGATACCGAACGGTCCCAGGCCACCGACGTCGGCGACGGCGTCCCGGCGGGCCTCGAGCCGGTACACGTGCCCGTCGGAGACGTCGAGGTCGTCGATGTGCGAGGTGCCGATGCCGGGTGAGCCGAACAGGATCGCGTCATCGACACCGGTCTGCTCCTGTAGCGCCAGGCCCGTGGTGAGCGAGCCGTAGGAGTGCCCAAGCGCGGTCAGGTGCGGATCGGCGTCGCGAGAGGCGTCGAGGCCGTTGTAGAAGGAGGCCAGGTTGCCGGCGCCGGCCTCGGCCGGGGCACGTGAGGCCACGGACGAGCCCGGGTCGAGCACGTTGTCCCACTGTGGCGCCTCGTAGCCGAGCCAGCTCACGGCTGCGACCGTACCGCCGGCTCCGTACTTGTCCGACTGCGCGGCGGCCTCCTCGACGAGGTTCGCCATCTGGCTGTCGTAGCCGGCCATGTCCCCCGCCACGGTGGTGGTGAAGCCGGGTGTGAAGACGGCGACGTGGTCGGCGGTGTCGACGTCCCCGTACGCGATCGCGGCCATCAGCTGGTCCTCGCCGGTGATGTCGAGCACGAGCAGCTGCCGGTTGCCGAGTTCGAGCGTGTCCTCGACGGCGTCGAGTCCGTCGAGCTTCTCGGTGAGGGTCTGGGCGAGTCCCTTGTCCCCTGCGTCCTGCGCGGCAGCGAGCTGGCCGGTCAGGTCGGCCCGGTAGTCGTCGATGAGCTCCCGGTTGGCCTCGTCGCGGGCCCAGGCCGGGATGCCGTCGGTGTTCCCGATCCACTCGGGGTGCTCGCGGATCACGGAGGCCTGATCATCCTCGGTCAGTCCCTCCCACCACGAGTTGAGGTCGTGATCGCTGCCGCCCGTCGGCGGCTCGAGCACGCCGCGTTGCCCACCCGCGGTCCCAGTGGCCGCAGCCTGCCCGAGCGAGGACGTTCCGCCGTCGACCCCGCTCGCTGCGCTACGCAGCGCGGCCGCGAGCGAGGTGTCCGCGTGGCCCGCGTTGCGTAGGGCCTGTTCGATCTTGTCGACGATCTCGTCGCGGATCGCGCGCCGGTCGGCGACCTCCTGGTCGTCGGTGAGGGTGTCCCGGTTGTCCGTGACCCTGCCGGTCGTGGAGATACTGAACCCGTTGGCGGAGGCGACGGCCAGCGCCTCGTCGAGTTCGACCCGTGCGCGGGTGACCGCGTCGACGGCGATGTCGAGGGCTGCGGCCACTTGTGCCACCTCGGCGACGAGGTCTGCCAGGGATTCGCGCAGCGTGGTGTGCGAGGCGACGGCCGCCTCTCGCGACTCGGAGACCCAGGTCGACGGCGGGGCACCGTCGTCCATCTCGTCCTGGAGGGCGACGAGGGTACGGCGGCGCTGGACCATCGCGTCGGCGACGAGGCCGAGCGTGTCCGGGCGCCAGGACCGCACCTGGGACATCGTCACCATGGTCAGTGTGTCCCCAGCGACGGACCGATGGCGTTGAAGTTGGCGGCGCCCTCGCCGTCCTGCTCCTCGTACGCCTGAGCACTGACGCCCATGGCCTCGATCTGGTTCTGCGCGGCGCTGTCCCACGCGCGGAACCGTCGCTTCCAGGCCGTGGCCAGTTCCCCGGCCGCACGCGCGCTCTCGGCGCCGGGGAGCGCTGACGTCACGGTCGCGAGATCGTCGGCCGCGCGCACGGAGGCGACGCCGTCGCGCGCCTCCTCGAGCCGGGCGCCGGCCGCAGCGACGTCGGCAGGCACTACCTCGACACTCACCACCAAGGACTCCCCTACGTATTGACCCCGGTCCCCACCGCGCGGGGCACTGATGCACCGTAGCGGCGTCGGGATGACTGACGCGATGGCCAGAGGTACCCATGACCGAGCCGCGGCCGTGGACCTACACCACGGCCGCGACCGGTCAACGGGTCAGCGGTCGGCGAACCTCCGCAGTCCCACAAGCAGGCCACCGAGCATCATCAGAGCCAGGGCGAGTCCAGCAACGGATGCGGCGGCGTCCGGTCCGGTCTCCGCGAGCGAACCGCCGGCCTCGGTCGGTGCCGGGCCGGAGGCCGGCGACGGCGTCAAGCCGGTCGGAGCACTCGGCACCGGTCCCTGCGGTGACCGCCCGCCGGGCTGGCCGGGCGTCGCCGGTCTCGTCGGATCCGTGGGATCGGTCGGGTCCGTGGGATCCGTGGGATCCGTGGGATCGGTCGGGTCCGTGGGATCCGTGGGATCGGTCGGGTCCGTGGGATCGGTCGGATCCGTGGGATCCGTGGGATCCGTGGGATCCGTCGGAACCGTGGTCCCGGCGGCGCAGGTCGTGCTCGCGTCGCCAAGTACCCCGGCCGAGATGCACCCGACGTCAACCGGCACGGTGACCGGCGCGGTCACGGTGGTTCCAGAGATCACGTCAGTCACGAGAGACACCAAGCCCGACGAGGGCGGTGTGCCCTCACCGGAACCGGTGTCCACGGTGACCGGACCAGCGGCCGGTGCGGCCGCCGTCGAGCATTCCGCGGAGGCATCGCCGAGCACTGCGACGCTATTGCAGCTGACGTTCACCGGGACCGTGACGGGTGCCGTCACCGTGTTGTCCGCGACCACATCGGACACCAACCCGTCCGCGGCCGCGTCACCGCCACCGGTCGCCACATCCACCGGAGACGAAGCCGCCTCCTCCTGCCCCTGCGAGGAAGAGACGTCCGCATCACCCAAGACGCCCACCGCGATATCACCCACAGACACCGGTATCGAGATCGGCGCCGTCACCGTGTTGTCCGCGACCACATCGGACACCAGCCCGTCCGCGGCCGCGTCACCGCCACCGGTCGCCACATCCACCGGAGACGAAGCCGCCTCCTCCTGCCCCTGCGAGGAAGAGACGTCCGCATCACCCAAGACGCCCACCGCGATATCACCCACAGACACCGGGATCGAGATCGGCGCCGTCACCGTGTTGTCCGCCGCGACATCCTCGACCAGCGAGTCGCCGTTGTCCGACGACACCGCATCGACCTCCACAGGCTGCGCCGGTGGTGGCGCTGCTTGCGTGGTACTCACGGCGGAGTCGCCGCCGACACCGAGCGCGATGTCGCCGATCGTGATTGGGATGGAGATCGGCGCCGTCACCGTGTTGTCCGCCGCGACATCCTCGACCAGCGAGTCGCCGTTGTCCGACGACACCGCAACGACCTCCACAGGCTGCGCCGGTGGTGGCGCTGCTTGCGTGGTACTCACGGCGGAGTCGCCGCCGACACCGAGCGCGATGTCGCCGATCGTGATTGGGATCGAGATCGGCGCCGTCACCGTGTTGTCCGCGACGACGTCCGTGAGGAGGTCACCGCCGATGGTCTCGGAGACGGCGGACGTCAGTTCCTCCACGAGGCCGAAGTCCACGAGGTCACCCTCCGCCGCCTGCGCGGCCCCTGCGCCGGCGATCACGAGACCGCCTGTCACCACTAACGTGCGTAATGCAGTTCTGAAAATGGCATGCATGAGTTCCACTCCTGTCGAATGACCTGAAATGCCCGAATTGAAACCGGGTTTAGCGCGGCCGTGAGCAAGGGCTCACGGGGCTCAGATCATCCAGGCGAGACAGGAATGTCGAACGGCTCGGCAGTGACCCGCGGAGTCAGGTCCGCGGGGCGCACTGCACCCAACGCGACCGGCCGCGGCACATCAGTGCCGTGCGTGGGTGTGGCATCAGCCGGGCGGGGCTGCCCGGTGGTCGGAATCGGCGCGTTCTGCTGGCCGGTGTCGCTGCCGTACGGGGGTACTGGCGCCGGGGCTGGGTCGCCCTGGTTCTCCGCCCGGTCGGCGCTGAACGCCGCCGTGGCATCGGCTGCCCTGACCACCCAGCCGAACTCGGAGGTGATCTCGAGCAGACGACCGGGCGCCGGCGCGCCCACCAGGGTGGCGGCCAGCTCCGGCAGCCCGGTGTCCGCGAGGGCACCGGGTTCCGGCTCATCGGTGCCGGGAACTGTGCCGGCCGGCCGGGCGTCACCGGGCGGATCCGCGCCCGCCACGGGACCGCCCCCGGCACCCGGTGGGTTCGCGCCCGGCTCAGACGGCTCCGGTGGCACACCTGGCCCAGCCGGGTCCGCCGGGTCTGATGGCCCGGATCCACCGGACTGCGGCGGGATCACGGCGTCCACGGCGGGACTCACGAGGTCCACGACGTCACCGACGACTCCACCGGTGACCGGCTCGACAAGATCGAGCACCGGGTCCAGGACCTCCTGCCGGACCGGATCCAGGACCGGGTCCAGGATGGGGCGGAGCGGCTCGGTCACCTCGGTGATCAAAGGGGCGACGGCGTCGAGCACCGGGGCGGTCACCGGGGCAACGATGTGGTCGACCACCGGGTCCGTCACCGGGGCCACCTCATCCAGGATCGGCGTCGTAAGAGGTGCCACCACCTCGGCGACGAGCGGCTCGGTCACCGGGGCGACGACGTCCTGCACGAGGCCAAGGGTCGAGGCGAGCAGACCGTTCGGCGCCTCCGACTCCGGGCCGGGCGCCTCCCCCGTGGCAGCGACGGCGACCCCAGCGCCGATCACGACCCCCGCGGCAGCGGTGCCGAGAGTCAGGAGCCCGCGCCGCAACCAGCGCGCCACGATGCCAGGTGTGGCACCGGTCGCCGGACGTGCGTGCATCGCTGGAATCCCCCATGGCTCAGAATGCTTTGTTCAGACTCTGGCACACCCGCGTCATTTCCACCAGCGGCTGGGGCAGATCAATTCCTGGAAACCGGCTCCGCGTCCCCGGTGAACGTTTCCCCAACCACCGGTGAGCGTTCCTGTCCGTCGCCGCGCCGGCCGTAGCCGGCGATTAGGCTGTGTCCCGTGCCAACAATGACGCGCCCACTGATCATCGCCCACCGCGGTAACTCCTCGGTCGCCCCCGAGAACACCCTGCCCGCGTTCGAGTCGGCCGTGCTCGCCGGTGCGGACATGATCGAGATCGACGTACAGGTCTCCGAGGACGGCATCGGCATCGTCATCCACGACGCCACGGTGGACCGCACCACCGACGGCGCCGGCCCGGTCGCGGCGCTGCGGAGCACAGAGGTGCGCCACCTCGACGCCGGCTCGTGGTTCGCGCCGGCCTACGTCGGTACCGCGCTGCCGGTGTTCGCGGACGTGGTCGAGCTACTGCTGCGCCACCCGGACGCGGGGCTGCTGCTCGAGCTCAAGGGCGACTGGCCGCTCGAACCGACCAACCGGCTGCTCGCCGAGGTCGACGAGGCAGGCATCGCCGACCGTGTCCTGGCGCAGGGCTTCTCCGTCGAGATGCTGCGTACCCTGCAGGAGGTCGCCCCCGACCTTCGCCGCGGGCTGCTCATCAGCGAGTTCGACGACACCACCCTGGCCATCGGGGCAGACCTCGGGGTTGTGGCCCTGAATCCGCCGGCGACGTTGGTCATCGAGCGACCGGACGTGCTGACCGCGATCCACGACGCCGGCCTCGAGGCCCATGTGTGGACGCCCAACGACGCCGAGCTGTGGGCGCCGCTGGTCGAGGCGGGCGTCGACGGCATCATCACCGACCGTCCCGACCGGCTCGTGGGCTGGTTGAGCGCCCGCTGACGCGCCGCGAGGCGCTCAGGCCTCGATGGTTCGAAGGTGCGTGGGACCCGCCGCCGCGTCGAAGTCCGTGATCGCGTTCCCGTGCTCGAGGACGTCGGCGACCACCTTGAGCGTCCGGTTCAGGTCCTGCGTCTGCTCGCCCCCGAGCGTGCGGGCGAGCGCGTCGACGATCCGGATCTGAACCGCCTCGGCCTGCTCCAGTGCCGCGGTGCCGATCGGGGTGACGTGCACGAGCGCCGGCTCGCCGGAGGTGTCCGCCGGGTGGGCGTGTCGGTTGAGCAGACCCCGCGCCACGAGCGCCTTCACGGTCACCTCGGCGGCCTCCGGGAGCTGCCCGGTGACCGCGGCGATCGCCCGTGGGTGCTCGGCGCCGTCCTCGACCGCGACGAGGACCTGAAGCTCCCCCGCACGGACCCCGGTGACGGACTCGATCCGGTGTGTGAGTGCCATCCCAGCCTGCCCGATCCGGCCGAGCACATCGGTGAGACCGAGTATCCCGGTCAGAGAACTCGCCGGAACCATCCCTCGAACGTCGGACCGGACCTGTGCCAGGGCATCCACGTGCACTCCTCATGTCGTTCTGTTCCCGCGATCGCTCGCGTCGACGCGGTCGCCCGCGCCTCCAAAGCTCTACACATCCCCCAACGCCCGGCCCCGGCCCTTCGTTCCGACCGCCCAGATCGCGAGATGGACCGAAGCCACAAGGTGGCCGAGAACCGTCTACGGTCACCGTCATGTCCTCCGATCGTCCGAAGCCGCAGCCCGGACGACGCGGCCCGATGGAGGTCCTGCGCGGCCGACCCGGCTGGTTGTTGGCCGCCGGGGTCGCCCTCGTGGGCGTCAACATGCGCACCCCGATCACCTCCCTGGCTGCGGTCCTGCCGGAGATCCGGGCCGATCTGGGCCTTGGCCCGACGGCCGCCGGCCTACTCACCAGCCTCCCGGTCGCCTGCTATGCGGTCGGAGCACCGATCGTCGCCGCCACGGTGCGCCGGTTCGGGGTGGACCGCACCATCATCACCGGACTGCTCGTGATCGCCGTGCTGACCGCGATCCGTCCGTGGGGCCCGGCGTGGGCACTCCTCGCGGGCACGGCCGTGGTCGGTCTGGCCATCACGTCCGGAAACGTGTTGCTGCCGGTGGTCGTCCGGCGGGACTTCCCCAGGCGCCAGGGCCCGATGATCGCTGTCTCGACGTCCTCGCTCACCGGTGGTGCGGCGATCGCAGCCGCCCTGACGGTGCCCCTCGCACTCTGGCTCGGCTGGCGGGCCGCGCTCGCCTCCTGGGCCGTGCTGGCGGTGGCCGCTGCCGTGATCTGGGCGCGACTGCCGCGTCCCGCGGAGCCGGCGACGCCCGTCGGGCAGCCTGTGCGCAGGCCGTGGTCGACGCCTGCGGTGTGGGTGCTGGCGGCGTACTTCGGCATGCAGTCGGGCCTGTTCTACGGGCTCACGGCGTGGCTGCCGAGTCTGTTGCCGGAGGTTGCCGGGACGGACCTCACCACCGCCGGCGCCGCGACGTCCGCCTATCAGCTGACCGGGATCCTCGGCACCCTGACCGCGCCGCTCATGGCGTCGAGCGTCCGCGCCCGCCGCACCATGACCGGCCTCGTGGGAAGCACCTGGCTGATCGCCATCGGCGGCCTGTTGCTGATGCCGGGCGCGTTCTGGGTCTGGTGCGTGGTGGCCGGGTACGCGCAGGGGGCCACGTTCGCCCTTGGGATGACGCTCGTGACGATGCGTTCGGCGAGCGTCGCCCAGGTCCGCGGGGTATCGGCGATGACCCAGACCGTCGGCTACTCCATCGGTGCTCTCGCCCCGGTCGCCGTCGGGGCGTTGTTCGCCGCGACCGGGACCTGGACCGCATCCCTCGGACTGCTGCTCGCGATGAGCGTGGTGATCGTGGTGACCGGCACGATCGCGGGCTCGCGCAAGCCTCTGGGCTGAACGGCTCGAGCGGTCCGGGAATCGCACGGCGGGTGCGCCGACCGCCTCGCCGAGCCGAAGGGCCCGGTCCGCGACAGTCGCGGACCGGGCCCTTCGTATGTTGGTGGACCGGGTGGTTCAGAGGGTCGGAGCTGCCGGGTCCCAGTCCTCCGACAGGGGCGCGGGAGCCGCAGCCGAGCTCTCGAGCTCCACCGGCTTGTGCCACAGTGCCGACTCGGCGATCGAGATCATCGCGTCCAGCACGTGGAAGGCCAGCTCGCCGGACGCCCGCTCGGGCACCCCGGCCCGGATCGCCCGGGCCAGTTCGAGCGCCCCGCTCCCGCGGCCGAAGGTCGAGCCGACCGGCGGGACCTCGACGGCCTCGTCGGCTCCGGGCAGCCAGAGGTGACCGGAATCGTCGAAGGTGTTCGGGTTCGGCACCTCCAGCGTGCCCGTGGTGCCCGCGACCTCGATCAGGGTGCGCTTGCGGACCGACTCGAAACTGAACGTCGTCTGCGCGGCGGCACCGCCGACGAACTCGATCAGTGCGCCGTGGTGCGTCGGCACGTTCACTGGGAACTCCGTGCCGGCCTTGGGACCGGATCCGATCACCCGGGTGGTTCGCGCCGTCGACGACGTGGCGCTGACCCGGGCGATCGGCCCGAGCAACTGAACCAACGCCGTCAGGTAGTACGGGCCGATGTCGAACAGCGGACCGGCGCCCAGGTCGTAGAGGAACTCCGGGCTCGGGTGCCAGGACTCCGGGCCGGGGCTCTGGAGTAGCACCAGACCGTTCAGCGGCGTGCCGATCCGGCCCTCGAGGAGCGTTCGCTGCGCCGTCTGGAGTCCGGCGCCGAGGATCGTGTCCGGAGCGCAGGAGACCCGCAGCCCCGCAGCCGCGGCGGAGTCGAGCAGGCGGCGGCCGGACTCGCGGTCCAGTGCCAGCGGCTTCTCGCTCCACTGGTGCTTGCCCGCGGCGATGATCTGCTCGCCCACCGCGACATGCACGGCCGGGATGGTCAGGTTGATCACGATCTCGATCGCGTCGACCGCGAGCAGCTCGGCCACGGTCCCGCTGCCGGGCACGCCGAACTCCTCGGCCTTCGCCCGGGCCCGCTCCACGTCCAGATCCGCGACGAACAGGACCTCGAGGTCCGCGAACTGCGTGAGGTTGGTCAGGTACTGCGTGCTGATCACACCGGCACCGATGATGCCGACGCCGACTCGCCCGGTGCGCACCTGGGCCTCGCTCATGCCTGCGCCTTCAGCCACGCGAGGCTCTGCGCGAGACCGTCGAATACGTCGCCGTCGAAATCGTCGAACTCGATGACCCGCAGCGCCTCCGGCGCCGCGGCGAGGATCTCGGCGACCGGCACCACACCCTGCCCGGCGGGCAGCTGGGCCTTGGTGTCGCGGGTGGCCGGGCCGTCCTTGACATGGATGTGCGTGACCTTGTCACCGAGGCGACGGAGCAGGCCGGGTGCGGCTACGCCACCGACCTCGGCCCAGTACGTGTCCACCTCGAGGGTCACGCCGTCGTCGAGCGCGGCGGCGAAGATCTCCAGGCCCGGGGTGCCGTCGACGGAGGCGACCTCCCACCAGTGGTTGTGGTAGCCGACCTCGAGGCCGCGATCGGCCGCCTGCTTGGCGATCTCGTTCAGGCGAGCGGCACTGGCCTCGATGAGCTCGCGGGTGGCCCACTGCTCCTCGGGAATGGACGGATCGATCACGGTGGTCATGCCGAGCGCCGCGGACGCGTCCAGCACGCCCGGGACGTCATCGGAGACGACGAGTCGGGCGTGCCCGGACGGCGCGCGCAGGCCGGCAGCGGCGAGTGCGTCCCGGTGCGCGTCGACGCGGTCGACGTACCCGTAGAGTTCGACGTTCTCGAACCCGAGGTCGGCGATGCGCTGCAGCGCGCCGGGCATGTCTTCCGCCATGGCGTTGCGGATGGAGTACAGCTGAACGGAGATGGCTCCGGGCATGTGAAGGGGCTCCTCGATGAGTGTCCTGATGGATTGACCGCGCGGACAACCCTACACACGCGACGGCCAAAGCGAAACGATTCGATCCCGGTCGGACCGGCCGTCGCGAACGGGCCCTCGATCGACCGCGAGGACGGCAGCTCGGACGGCGGCCTGCGCAGGATGCCCGCCCGTGTCACGACCTCCCGGTTGCGGCTCCGGTCCGAGGGGAGCACGCTTGTGCTGAGAAGCACCGTAAGCATCGTCCCGAAGGCGGAACTGCGGGACGTCGTCGCCGCAGTGCAGGACTGAGGCGACCAAGTTCGGCGCCCGCCCGGACCCTGACCGGCCGCGTCCGCCTCGCGGTGACCCGCCGCACCTCCTGAGTGGCGGCGCGCGCCCGCGCACTCACCTGCCCACCCCTTCAACGAAAGGAACGACCACATGGGATTCATCGGATGGATCGTCCTCGGCCTCATCGCCGGCGCCATCGCGAAGGCGATACTCAAGGACCGCGCCCCGGGCGGCCTGCTCGCGACGCTGATCCTCGGCGTCGTCGGCGCCGCGCTCGGCGGCTGGATCGGCGGAGCGATCTTCGGCGTCGGTCTTGAGGAGTTCTGGAGCATCCAGACCTGGATCGTCGCGATCCTGGGCTCCCTGCTCGTCCTCGTGATCTACGGCGCGGTCGCGGGGCGGGGCAGCCGCCGCTGACCGGTGCACCATGCGAGAAGCCGCCTCACCGGAGTCGGGGAGGCGGCTTCTGGCATCTTCAGCGGCGTGCCAGCCGGCGGGAGAACGCCACGAGCGCAGTGCCGAGAAGGGCTAACGCGGCGGCGAGGCCGGCCGGGCCGGTCGGGTCACTGGCTCCCGTGTCGGCGAGCGGCGGCGGGGGCGGTCCGGCCGACGGCGGTGGCGGTGGCGGCTCGTTCGGCGGGGGCGCCGTCACGCAGGTCGGTGTCCCCGGTGGGTAGGCGACCGTGACCGGTTCGGTCGTCGGGTTCACCTGCACGGTGATCTGCACGTCCGGGCGGGCCCAGGCGTAGGCGTTGGCGGGGTTCTCGAACCAGTCGCCGGACGCGTCCTGGTCCCAGCCGGGCCAGTCGATCCCGACCCCGTCGGGCCCGACCACGGCGCCCGGCCAGAGCACCTCACCGACACCGACCGGCACGGTGACCGACTCGGAGCCGCCGTCACCGGTGAAGGTGATGGTCGCCGTCGCCCCCGGAGCGTTGGTCTGGATGTCGTACCCGAGGTACGGGGCGTCAGCCTCACAGAACGGGGTGACCGTGCCCGTGATCACGTACATCTGGACCGACGCGTCGTTCGTGTCGGTCACGGGCTCGCCGCCACCCTCCGGGTAGCCGGTCACGGTCGCGGTGTTCAGCAGATCCGCGGTGATCGTGGAGTCGTAGGAGTAGACCAACTCCCCACCCGGCTCCAGCGGCACGGTGTCGTCGCCGGACACGAGGGTCATGTCCGCGTCCGTGATGGCGAGGTCGGGATCGTCCAGCTCCACCGGGAACAGGGCGACCTCCCCGGTGTTGATGACCCGGAAGCAGTAGGTCACCGGGGTGTTCGGCTCGCCCGAGACGAGTTCGTCGGTGCCCTCCACGCCGGGGCAGTCCGCGCCGGCGCCGTCGAGCACGGTCTTCTCGAGTGCGATCTCCGGGACCGGGCGTACGAGGGCCGGCAGGATCAGCAGTCCTGCACCGGTCCATGCGCCCGACTCCGGCAGCCCCGGGTTGCCGGCGTTGTCAGCCGGGGACTCGAGCTGGAACGCCGCCCAGGTGGAGCCCGCCGGGATCAACACGTCGAACTGGACGAGGGCCTGCTCGGGGCCGACGTTGCCACCGGAGAACGCCACCACAGGAGCGGTCAGCGCCGGCGCCGGGCAGGTCTGGTTCGGTGGCGTGAACGGGGAGACGACGCCCTCGACCCCGCCGTACGCGGGGTTCGGGAGGCCGTCCGCGTCGACGAGGTCATCGGATTCGGCGGGTGCCGTTGCGGTACCGGTGGCGACCCAGATCGAGGAGACCCGGCAGTCGGTGGTCACGTGGTCCGAGCCTGCCTGCGACGTGCTGAAGGAGGCGGTGTAGTCCTCGGTGAGCGGGTAGCCCCAGTCGTAGACGATCAGGTCGGTCGTGGGCGAGGAGGTGTCGTTGCCGCCGAAGTAGTAGTCGGCGCCGGTCTTCCAGATCACCGTGGCGACGTCGTCGCAGGGTGAGCTGTCATAGACGGCGGTCACCGTGGCACCGCCCCAGCGCGCCTCCGGCAGGTCGATCCCATCGATGGGCGGGGTGATGTTGACCGTGTAGGTCCCGGCCGCGCCCGTTCCGAAGAGGTCCGTGATGTCGGCGACGTAGCCGTACACGATGCTCTCCGGCGTGGTCGGCAGGCCGGTCGCATCCGTCGCCTCGGTTCCTGCGAACGAGTCCGAGTCGGTGCCGCCCGGCCCGCTCACCTCGACGCCGATCGTGGAGTCGGTCGGTGCGGGCATCCAGATCCCGGACCACTCGATGATGACCTGGACCACTGGCCCGGCGACATCGAGGGTCAGGGTCTGCACGTCGGTGGTCTCCTCCATCGCTACCGCGCCGACGTCGTAGGCGAGGCAGCCATCCGGCGGCGGCGTCAGGTCGGTGACGTCCGCGTTCGCGGACGTCGGCCGCATCATCAGCAGAGCCAGCGCGGCTGCCGCCACGAGGAGTACGGCGCGCGCGACTCGGGCCGACACGGTGGCGCGGGGGATGAACAGTGGTGATGGCACGGTGGCCCCTCGGAGGTCGGAAAGTGACTCCGAGACAGTAACGGCAGTCACATCGTCGTGTCTGCGGTTTGCACAAGGGGCTTCATCGGACTGCCCGATCGGGCATTCCGAGGCGTGCTACCCGGAACCCACTCCGCTCCCCTGGCCGGTGATGCTCAGGACGAAGTCGGTCCGGGCGGAGCGGACGGCGAAGCCCACGCCGGCCAGGGTCGCTCGGATCGGCTCGTTGCCGACGGCCACACTCGCGGTCGCGCTCGGCACGCCCGCCGTGGCGGTGGCGGCGAGCATCGCGCTCGCAAGGGCCGTGCCCACTCCCCGGCGGCGGGCGCTGGGCGCCACCCCGAGGTAGCCGAGGCACCAGTCCTCGGGGAAGGCCATGATGGCGACGACACCGTCCAGCCCGTCCGGCCCACGATGGGCCAGCCACGGTGGACCATCGGGTCGCGCCATCATGTCCCGGTACACGACGGCGGCGATCGTCGCGCCGAGCGCCGCCACCTGATCCCGGTCGTAGCCGTCCAGGCTCTGCGCCATCGCGGCGGCCATGACCGCAACCACCTCGGGGTCCGACGGGTCGATCTCGGCGATGCCGTCACCGCGGACCGAGGCCGACGGCGGCACCTCCAACTCCAGGCGGTCGTCATCGACCGCCCAGCCGGCGGCCGCCAGCGCAGCGCGTTTCGCGCGCGGCGCGCCCTCGTCGGCGTCGACGACCGTGACGAGCACCCGCCCGAGCCCGCTGGACCGCGCGGCTGCAGCGACGCCGTCGAACAGCACGCCGTAGACCCGCTCGAGATCGGAGCGGCCGGGAACGATCTGGAACGCATAGGCCAGGCTCGCGCCGTCCTCGTGGGTGAAGATTCCGACCCTGGCCATGTCGGTGTCGTCGGCGGCGTCCATGGCGACGAGCAGGTGCTCGGGGCGGACCGAGCCGCGGGCGAGGTTGCGCTGCAGGCGGTCGAGGTCGGCGGTCGGCTCCGGGGCGAGGGCGCTGAAGCGCTCTGGCGTGGCCGTTTCGATGCGGATCATCCGAGCCACCCTCGGGGCACCGCTCGGGGCACGTCAAGGCGATTGATCTCGGTCGGGCTCGTGCGTGGAAGACAAAAGACCCGCTGGATTCCGTGGAATCCAGCGGGTCTGCTGCGCGCCCGGAGGGACTCGAACCCCCAACCTCCTGATCCGTAGTCAGGTGCTCTATCCATTAAGCTACGGGCGCTCACGGTCACGAGGACCGACGGTCACTCTACCCGCTCTTCGCCGCTGGTTTCCAATCGGGGCATCAGACTGTGGGCGGACTCACCCTGACGACCACCGGTGGACCCGGGCGCACCCAGGACTCCCCCGGGGACCGATGCCGTGGCACGGGTGCAGGCGAGAGGCTGGTTTCCATGACCTCACGAACCCCTCTCACCGCGCACACCCTGGTGAAGACCTACGGCTCCGCCGGCACCGGAACCACCGCACTCGCCGGCGTCGACCTGAGCATCGCGCCGGGCGAGTCGGTGGCCATCATGGGCCCGTCCGGATCCGGCAAGACCACCCTGCTGCATTGCCTTGCTGGCGTGCTCCCGGCGACGTCCGGGCAGGTCGTCTGGGCCGGCCAGGACCTCTCCTCGATGTCCGAGCGCGCCCGCACCGGCCTGCGCCGCACCGATTTCGGCTTCGTCTTCCAGTCCGGGCAGCTGCTCCCTGAACTGCCGGCCGACGAGAACGCCGCGCTGCCGCTGATGCTCGCCGGCACCCCCCGTGCGCAGGCGACCGACACCGCCCGACGGTGGCTCGCCTACCTCGGCCTCGGCGGCATGGAGTCGCGCCGGCCCGGTGAGCTCTCCGGCGGTCAGGCGCAGCGGGTCGCGATCGCCCGCGCGCTGGTCGGCTCCCCCGGCGTGGTGTTCGCCGACGAGCCGACCGGTGCCCTGGACCAGCAGACCGGCCACGAGGTGCTCGGTGTGCTCACCGAGGCCACCCGCGCCACCGGCGCTGCGCTCGTCATCGTCACCCACGACCCGGGGGTCGCCCGGTGGTGCTCGCGCACCGTGCACATGCGGGACGGCCGGATCGTGTCCGAGGACCGGACGCCCGCCGCGCAGCCCGCCACGCCCCCCACGCAGCCGGCCGCGCCGGCGACACAGTCCGCGCCGCAGGCCGCACCCGCCCAGCCCGGCGCCCCGGTGGCGCCCGGCCCGTGGCCGGCACCCCCGCCCGCACCCACCGCACCGTACGGACCGAACGGCACCTCCGCCGTCGGCGGCACGAACCTGCCCGACGGCGTCACGGTGGTGCCACGATGAAGGCCGCCCTGGACATGTGGTTGCTGCTGCGCGGGCGCAGCGCGGGCCGGTCCGACCCGCAACGGTTGACGAGCGTGCTCGCCGTTCTTGCGTTCGCGGTGACGACCGCCGTCGTCCTGCTCGTGGTCGGCGGCTTCGCCGCCTTCGCCGAGCGCGCGACCGTGGACGTCGGTCCGAACTCCGACGGGGGCTTCTACGTCACCCTCGCGGGAACCGCCACGATCCTGCTGATGGTGCCGCTCGCGACGCTCGGCGGCGCCGCCGCCCGGCTCGCCGTGGCCCGCCGGGACGAGCGCCTGGCCGCGCTGCGACTGGCCGGCGCCACCACCGGCCAGGTCTCACTGATGACCATGCTCGACGCGGCCGCGCAGGCACTGGCCGGCGCGCTGATCGGCGTTGCCGGGTCGTTCCTGCTGATCCTGACCGTGCTGCCGCTGCAGTTCCAGGGCCGGTCCTTCAGTTACGCCGAGCTCGTCGCGCCCTGGTGGGTGTACCCGACGGCGGTGCTTGCCGTGACGCTGGTGGCGCTCCTGTCGGCCGGGGCGAGCCTACGGAAGGTGGCGATCACCCCGCTCGGGGTCGCCGCGCGGACCACCCCGAACCCGTTGCACTGGTCCCGGCTGGTGCCGATCCTGCTGTTCGCGGTCGTGTTCGTCGTGCTCTGGAACACGGGCCTGGCCGGCATCATCGTGATCGTCATGGTGGTCGCGGGCGGGTTCGCGATGCTGAACCTGCTCGGACCGTGGGTGATGTCGGTGGTCGGGCGGATCGTGGTGCGCCGGACCAAGGACGTGGCCACCCTGATCGCCGCCCGCCGCCTCGTGGACTCCCCGAAGACCGCGTGGCGCAGCGTGGGCGGGATCGCCCTGGCGACGTTCATCGCGGGCCTGGCGGCCGCCGTCGCCATGTTCGACCCCGCCACCGCGAGCAACAGCGCCGACGCCACCCTGTACCGGGACATGGCCACCGGCGGCTTCCTCACCCTCGCGATCGCGGGCGTCGTGGCGGCCGTGTCCACCGGTGTGATGCAGGCCGGGCGGGTCATCGATCAGGGTGGCGAGTACCGGGCCCTGCACCTGGCCGGGACCGACCTGCGGGTCATGGACGCCGCCCGGCTGCGGGAGACGTCGATCCCGCTGGCCGCCGCTGTCGGCGTGGCCACCGCCGGGGCGTTGCTGTTCATGGTCCCGGCACTCGGGTACGCGTTCCTGACCGCGACGCCGGTGCTGCTGCAGTTCGTGCTCAGCGTGGCCGCCGCGTGCGCACTCGTGCTGCTCGGCACGCTCGCATCACGTCGGGTGGTGCGGACGGTGCTGGCCTGAGTCGCGGTCACCACTCGTCGAGGTAGTCGCCTCACCCTCGAGACCGCCGGAACCAAAGGTCGGTTTCGACGCCGCGGCGACTACCTCGACGTTCGGGCGTCCTCATGGTCGGGTCCGCGTGGTCTGGGCCAGGCGGTCTGGGCCGGTAGCGTGCCGGGTATGGAGCCGAGCGCACCCACGGGTCCAAGTCGCACTGCGGCGGCCTGGGTGGTCGTCGCGGCGTCGCTGATCCTGCTCTGGTCACTGGTGGCGACGTGGCTCCTGGCGATCCCGGTCGCGGCCCAGGCGGCCTGTCCCGCGATCTACCCGGCGCCGCCCGGCTGCAGTCCGGCCCGGGTGCCGGCGGCCGCGCTGTGGTCCGCGATCCTGATCGCGGCGTACTCGACGGTGATCATCCTGGCGGTCAAGGCTCGCCACCGAGGGCTCGGTGCCCTGATCGGCGGTGTAGTCCTGCTGGCCGCGCTCGCCTTCGCGGCCCACCGGGTCACGTTGTACGTCTAGACCAGCTATGCCCGGCTCGCCACGACCCCGGGGTCCTCGGAGTTGCGGGCGAGCCGCCGGGCCAGGGCCGCGCACACGACCAGTTGCAGCTGGTGGAAGATGATCAGCGGCACGGCGATCGTCGCCGCGGTAGCCGCCGGGAACAGCACCACGGCCATCGGCAGTCCGGTCGCCAGGGACTTCTTGGACCCGCACATGAGCAGCGCGATCCGGTCGGCCCGGTTGAGCCGGACGCCACGACCACCCCACCAGGTCGCGACGAGCATGATCGCGAGCAGGACGGCGCTGATCACCAGCAGTGCCACGAGCATCACCCAGGAGACCGAGGACCAGACCCCGTCGGCCGTGGCCGAGGCGACCGCCCCGAACACGATCAGGATGATCGTGCTCCGGTCGAGCAGGGTGGTCAGCCACTTGTGCGCTCGCAGCCAGGTCCCGACCAAGGGCTGCAGGAGCTGACCGACGACGAACGGCAGAAGTAGCTGCAGCAGCACCGATCGCAGTCCGCCGAGCCCGCCGGCGCCCGACGCCCCCATCAGAGCGAGCACGAGCAGCGGGGTCAGCACCATACCGAGCAGGTTCGAGATCGTCGCCGCGCAGATCGCCCCGGCCACGTTTCCCCGCGCCACCGACACGAATGCCACCGAAGACTGCACCGTCGACGGCAGCAGTGACAGGAAAAGCACCCCGGCCGCCAGGGCATCGCCGATGATCGGCGCGGCCAACCAGGACACTCCCAGCCCGAGCAACGGGAACAGCAGGTAAGTCGATCCGAGGATGCTGCTCTGCAGGCGTACATTCTTCAGTCCGCCGACAACCTCGCGGGTGGACAGCCGCGCGCCGTAGACGAGGAACAGAAGGAAGACGGCGACGTCCCCAACGCCCTCGATCGCCCCGCGCAGCGCGTCCGGTACCGGCAGCACCAGCCCGAGGACCAGGGCGATCAGGATCCCGAGGACGAACGGGTCCACCCACCGGCGCAGGACCCTCATGCGAGATGCTCGAGCGTGGGTCGGACGGGGCAGCTGGAGTTCGGTGACACGAGAGGCAAGGGTAGCCCGGGACCGTTACGACCTGGTTTCGCGTGCCCCGCGCCGCATCAGACCCGGGTCGCGGTGACCCTGGCGCGGCGATACAGGTGCACCCCGAGCGCGGCGACCCACGCCCAGGAGATCAGCACGACCGCAGTGAAGCCGAGCACGATCGCCGGCGTGGAGGATCCGGACGCGATGCCGGCGAACCCGGCGAGGAACACGACGCCGACCGCGCGGGACACCCAGGCGGCACCGCGCCGGCCCTCGCGGGCCTGGCCCCGGGCCACGACGAACGTCGCGGCGATCAGGCCGCCGAAGCCGACCATGCCCGCGACCATGTGACCGAGGCCGTGCCAGGAGATCTCGGAGGCGGCCGCGGCACCCACCGGGTACCCGGCCATCGGGTCCGCGACCAGAAGGCCCGCCGCGACCAGGCCGACGCCGTACAGCCCGAGCAGCCGCGGCGCCCAGTGGGACGTCCAGGCCCGCGCGACCCCGACGGCGAACGCGATGACCATCGCGCCGGTCAGGATGAGGTTGACCATCTGGATCCAGCCCTGCGGGCCGGCGGCGAGCAGGCTCCAGTCGTGCCGGGTCAGGTCGAAGCCCTCATGGGCGAGCGCCTGTGCGAGCGAGACGACGACGTAGAACGGGCCTGCCACGACGCCCCAGCCGAGCAGGGACCGGGTCACGCGCTGTTCGGGGGTGCATTCGACTGCGTGGACGGTGGCGGGCTCACGGGTGGTGTTCATGTCTTCCTCCGGTTCTGGGCCGCCACGCTGGCGGCCTTCACCATCACCACGAACGGGGACACCGTGGATCGACAGCCCGGGCGGGGCAGGTGCGCCGGCCGGACTACTTCACCCGGTAGCGGGTGTGCAGGATTCCGCGTCCGACGAGAGCGCGTACCAGCTCGAGCTCGACGTGCTCGGCAGGCATGTCGTCGAACAGCCGACGACCCTGCCCGAGCAGCACAGGAATGACCTGCAGGGCCATCTCGTCGAGCTCCCCGGCGTGCAGGAACGCCCGCGCCGCCTCGGCGCCGTGCAGCAGGATGTCCCGATCGCCGGCGGCCTGCCTGGCCAGCGCCGCGGCCTCGCGGACATCGGTGACGTAGCGGGCGTGCCCAGGGGCGGGCTCGTCGGGGACGGATCGGGTGAGCACGAAGATCGGGACGCCGTCATGGTGGTCGCCGTTCCAGCGTCCGCCGTGGTCGAACGTGCGTCGGCCGGTGAGGACGGCGCCGGTGGCCATCGCGTCGGCCATGACGGCGGCACTGACCTCGTCCTCGGTCCTGATGGCGGCGGGGACAGATCCCCCGCCGTCGAGGTTGAGGGAGTCGTGCAGGCACTCGCCACCGATGCCGAGTCCCTGCTCCGGCCCGTCCTCCGGTCCCGCGATGAACCCGTCCAGGGACATCCACATGTAGAGCACGATCTTGCCCATGACCAATCCTTCCAAGACGTTGAGATAGCCCCACCGCCGGCGGCGATCGCCAGAGGATCCTCCTGCGTCTCACATCCTCCTCGGTGTGATCCATCGATGCTCCCGCGGGACCGCCCACACCCACCCATGGCCACTGTCACGGGCTCGGCATGACAGAACCCTCCCGGGAGCATGTCGACCCAGGTCCCCGGGGCGGTCAACGAACTCATGACAGATGGCATGGGTTCCCCGGGCGCGTTCCGGCCACAGGCTGGGCGGCACCAGAAGCCCACGACACGGAGATCATGATGCAATCGCACACCGATAGCCCGACGCCGTCGCCTCGAACCGGCGGTCCCGCCACCCCCACCACGCCGGGCCGGCACGGCCGCCTCCGAGCCGTGGCGGCCAGGTGGCCGAGCGTGGTCGGCGCGCTGGCGCTGCTGGCCAACGTGTGGGGTGGCACCGACGCGCACGTCACCGCGATGATCATCATCCTCGCGGCGATGGTCTACGTCGCCGCGGCGGCCCTCGACTCCCGCCCGAGCGCGTGGGTGATGGTCGCCGTCGCCACGGTGGCGGTGACGATCGCGATGGTCACGGCCCTCGACGCGATCGTGGTGCTGCTCGTCATGGCGGCCGGCTTCGCCGTGTTCGGGATGCTGCGCGGCCCGCGCATCCGGCGCGAGGTCGCCATCCAGACGGCCGGGTTCGTCGCCTTCGCGGCGGTCGCTCTGGGCGCGATGATGGTCGGCGCGGTGGCCGCGGCGCTGCTGGCCGCGACCGCGTCCCTCGGGCATTCGGCATGGGATGCCGTGCACCACCGCCGGGACCGGGTGGTCTCCCGGTCCCTCGCCGAGGCGTGCATGGTCCTCGACATCGGTCTCGGTCTCGCGCTGCTGGTCACCGTCGCGGTCACTGCCTGACGATGCTGATGCGGCGGCTACACCCAACCCTCGTCGACGGCACGCCGGTAGGCCTCGCCACGCGACTGCACGCCGAGCTTGTGCGTGATGGCGACCAGGTAGTTGCGCACGGTCCCGGGCGAGAGGTAGACGGCTCGGGCGACGTCCCGGATAGGGCGGTCCGCGCCTGCGAGCGCGAGTACCTCGGCCTCGCGGGGCGTCAGTGGTGAGGGCGGCGCGGTGAGCGCGTCGGCGGCCAGGACCGGGTCGACGTACCGCTGGCCGGCGTGCACCCGCCGGACCACGTCGGCGAGCGCACTGCCCGGCCCACCCTTGGCGAGGAACCCGCGGGCGCCGGACGCCAACGCGCGGCGCAGCACCGCCGGCTTGCCGTGCGCGGTCAGGATGACCGCTCGGCACTCCGGGAGCACCCGGGCCAGTTCGGTGACGACTTCGTACCCGTCCAGCCCGGGCATCTGCAGATCGACGACGGCGACGTCCGGCCGGTGTCGTTGTGCCTGATCGACGGCGTCCCTGCCGTCGGCAGCCGTGGCGACGACCGCCAGGTCCTCCTCGCGGTCGAGCAGCACGCCGAGGGCGTGCCGGATGAGCTCCTCGTCCTCGGCCAGCAGCACCCGGATCATGCGGCCGGCACCTCGGCCCGGATCTCGAACCTCGCGTCGTCGGCCGGGCCCCAGCCCAGCCGCACGCCGACGGCCGCGCATCGGGCGGCCAGGCCGGGCAAGCCGGTGCCGCCGCTCCCGCGCGGGCCGTCGATGCGGCCTCGCGGGGCCTCGGCGCCATCGTTCACGATCACCAGTATTCGACGATCGACGTCCGGGCGGAAGGTGATTGTCACCGTCCTCGCCTCGGCGTGCCGCAGGATGTTCGTCACCGACTCCCGCACCACGGCCGCCAGCGCGGCGGACACCGGCTCGGGTAGGGACGGGGGCGACGGCGGAACGTCCACCTGCACGCCGATGCCTGCCGAGGAGAGCACCAGGGTCGCGGCGTCGAGCTGTTCGTACAGGTCCAGCTCCGTGCCGCCACGCAGGGCGGCGCGCGCCTGGGTCACCGTCTCGAGCGCGATGGTCTGGATGGCCCGGCTCTCCTCGCCGGCGCGATCAGGGTCGCTGGACGCCAGGTCTGCGGCGATCTCCGCCTTCAGCGCGATGACGCCGAGTCGGTGGCCGAGCACATCGTGCAGCTCGCGGGCCACGCGCAGCCGCTCCCGGGTCACCGCCGCCTCGGCCTCGCTCGCGCGGGCGGTCTCCGCCCGCGCCAGGAGCCGGAGCAGCCAGACGGCGGCGAAACCCATGAATGCCGTCACCGCGGCGGTGCTGAACAGGGCGAGCAGGTTCGGGCCGAGCGCCTGCTCGGTCCAGATCGCGCCACCGACGGCCGCGGCACCGAGCACGGCGGCCACGGCGAGGATCCCCGGCCACGCCGCGACCAGCACGACGCTGCCGAGCACCACCCCGGCCGGCCATGCCCACGGCTCGTCACTCGGCCCCGCCCAGGCGTAGCACGCCGGCCAGGCGAGCAGGATCGCGGCCACGAGCACAACCCAGAGCCGTCGCTGCACCCGCGGCTCCGTCCAGGGCGTCACGGCCGTCCAGTAGACGGCGACGAGCAGCCCACCACAGGCCAGCAGCACCGCCACGAGCGCGGCCCGGCCCCACGCCGTCGGCGGCTCGGTGAGGAGCACCGGCAACCCGACGAGCCAGATGACGTTGCTGCACAGGACGACCAGGACGGCCCGGCGGGGGGCGCGCAGCGCCTGGAACACGCCGGGACGCGCCGTTATCACCTGCTGCGCGCTCGTCGGCATCATCGTCGTGGCGTCCTCTCGACCCCATCGACTCTAGGACGCGGCGGCGCTCCCTACCCGGTGCGGGTTGTCACCGATGTGCGTGACAACCGCTCAGTCGTTGCCGCCCGGATCCGGCTCGTCGCGCTCATCCCGCTCCGCCCACTCGAGCAGCTCGTCCAGCCGGTGCGCCTTCGAGTCGATGTCGGCGTGCAGATCCCCGAGCTCGGCGAACCGGGCCGGGACGGTCGCGATCGTGAATGCGGTCGGGTCCACGTCGTCGATCTCGTCCCATCGGATCGGCGTGGACACCGTGCCCTCGTCCTTGCCGCGCACCGAGTAGGCGCTGGCGATGGTGTGGTCGCGGGCGTTCTGGTTGTAGTCGACGAACACCGCGGCCGGATCCCGGTCCTTGCGCCACCAGGCGGTGGTGACGTCCCTCGGCGCGCGCCGTTCCACCTCCCGCGCGAACGCGAGCGCGGCCCGGCGCACCTCGTCGAAGCCCCAGTTCGGTTCGATCCGGACGTAGATGTGCAGCCCGGATCCGCCGGAGGTCTTCGGGTAGCCGGTCATGCCGAGGCCATCGAGCACCTCGTGGGCGACGTGCGCCACCCGCCGCACCCGGTCGAACGGGCAGTCCGGCATCGGGTCCAGGTCGATGCGCCACTCGTCGGGCTTCTCGGTGTCCGCGCGCCGGGAGTTCCAGGGGTGGAACTCGACGGTGGACATCTGCACGGCCCAGATCACGCTCGCGAGCTCCGTCACGCAGAGTTCGTCGGCGGTCCGGTTGTACCGCGGGAAGTGCAGCTCCACGGTCTCGACCCAGTCCGGCGCGCCGCGCGGCAGCCGCTTCTGGTGCACCTTCGCGCCCGCGACGCCGTCCGGGAACCGGTGCAGCATGCATGGCCGCTCCCGCAGCGCGCGCACGATGCCCTCGCCGACGGCGAGGTAGTAGTTCGCGAGGTCGAGTTTCGTCTCCCCGCGCGCGGCGAACATCACCCGCTCGGGGTGGCTGATCCGCACGGTGCGTCCGCCGACGTCGAGTTCGACGGCGGTGTCGTCGGCCTTGGCTGCCATGTCGCCGAGCGTAGTGGTCGCCCCGCGCGGGCGCCCGGGCGTCAGCCGGTGTACTCCAGCGAGGTGTCCTCGCCGCGGGCGTGCTCGGTGGCGTCGTCGAAGCGGTGGAACTGCTCGGCCATGAGGTCGGCGAACAGGTCCACGCCCTTCATCCGGCTGGTCTCGTCGGGCCCGTGGAAGCGCGGCGCACCGGACTCGTCGAGCAGCTGGGAGGCACCACCGTCGGGCCCCAGCGGTAACACGATGCGCTCGGGCGGCGGCACGTACACGGCCGACGGCGAACGGCCGGCGATCAGGTCCGCGATGTTCGTGGCGACCGCCCGGCCGTGGGCGCGAGCGGCGTCGGCCCGCTTGGTCTCGGGCAGGTCCGCGATGTCGCCGACGGCGAAGACCTGTTCGTGCCCGGCGACGCTCAGGTGCTCGGTGACCCGGAGGGTGCCGTCCGGGCGGCGCGCGTCGAGGAGGCCGCCGGCCAGGTAGTCGGTCATCGCCCGGTTGCCGTAGCAGCGGAACCAGACCTGCGCGTTGATCTCCACCCCGGCGTCGGTGCGGACCGTGAAGTCGTGCAGGCGCCCGACGTCCATCGGAGGCAGGAAGCCGAGTGGTGCGCCGAGGACGAGGTCGACCTCCCGCTCGATCAGTTGGGTCCGGATCGAGTCGCGCACCTGCGGGATCACGTCGATCGTGGTCAGGATGTCATCGGCCTGGTCCACGAGGACCACGCCCAGGCCCGGGAAGGCCGAGGTGAGTTCGCCGGCGAGTTCCACCCCGACCGGGCCGGCGCCCACCAGGAGCACCCGCCGCGCCTCGCCGAGCGCCTCGCGCAGCCGTGCCATCCGCGAGCGCACCACCCGTTCCTCGGTCTCCAGGAACTTCGCCGGGAACGGGTACCCGGTGCCGGTGGCGAGGACGAGGTAGTCGGCATCGACGTACTCGGTCCGACTGAAGCTGACCCGGGTGGGTGTGACGGCACGCGCGGTGTCATGGATGACTCGGCCGCGGTTGAGCAGCCGGTCATAGGGCAGGAACACCCGATCCTCGAAGGCCGGGTCCGCGACGGCTCGGAGCGTGCCGACCGCGTGCACGAACGCATCCTTGGACTCCACCAGGATCACGTCCGCGACCGCATCGAGCTGCTGTGCCACGGCGACCCCGCCGTACCCGCCGCCGACCACGACCACTCGTGGGTGTGCCATCGTCTCCTCGATCCGCTCGGAGGGCCTGCCTGCTCCCTCTGGTCTACTCCGAACCGCGGGCAAAGTCTCTAGATCGTGCGCTGGATCACCGTGTCGGCGGTCACACCGGCCCGGGTCAGTCGGGCCGATGCGGCCGGACGTGCTCGCCTGCACACGGACCGTGGATGATGGTGTCCCGATGTCTGTCGTGGAGTGGTCCGCCCAGGTGTTCGCCGCCGTGGGCGACGTGCTGTCCTTCCGGGTGCCGCCGGTGCTGCTCGACTCACCCGGTCACGCTCTGTCCCTCGCCGTCGGGATCGCGGTGCTGGCCGGCCTGTCGACCATGCTCGGGCATGCCGTCGTGTTCGTGATCAACCGGGTCCGGCGGGTGCGGATGGTGGCCGCGATGGCACTCGGGGCGGTCTACACCGTGCTGCTGCGCGGCCTGACGGGTATCGGCATCGCGCTGGTCGCGTGGCTGATCACGCGGGGCAACGTCGACGGCCAGATGATCACCGCCGCCTACCTGTTCGCCATCGCGCCGCACGTGCTGGCGTTCCTCGTGTTCATCCCCTATCTCGGCCTGCTGTTCGGCCGGGTCCTCGAGGTGTGGTCGGCGGTCGCGCTCGCGGTCCTGCTGGGCCCGGTGCTCGGGGTCGGGCTGCTGCCGGCCATTGCCATCTCCGGTGTCGCATGGGCCGCCGCACACCTGCTCTCGGTCGTCCTCGCCGGGCCGCTGGCGACCATGAGTTCCCGGGCCTGGACGCTCGTGACCGGCCACGAGACCATCCTGACCTCGTCCGACATCCTCTCCGGCGCCCCGTTCGTGCCGCTCGAGCACCGGGAGCATCACCGATGATCGAGGCGCTGTTCCTGGGGCTCGTGGTGCTCGCGCTGGTCTTTGCGCTGCTCGCGCCGTTGGAGTCCCTGCGGTGGTGGTCACGGCGCAAGGACACCCCGGTTCTTGAGTCGCTGGCGCGACCGGAAACCGGCGACGGCGTCCCTGCGGTCCCGCGGGACGCCCGCCTCTTCGTGGTGTACCTGTCCGGGATCGGCGCCGTGGACGGCACCACCGACTCCCGGCGCGAGCAAGCGGTGCTGGCGACCCTGGCGCGAGAGCTGCCGGACGCCGTCATTGCCGCGGACGTGTTCCCCTACGCCGTCGAGAACCGGGGCCTGACCCAACGGTGGACGAACTGGTTCTGGAGACGGTTGCAACGCCTTCAGCGGGTTCCGGTCGCGAGGACCGCGTCCAAGCTGATCAACCTCCGCAACGCGCTGCGGGTGCTGGTCTCGGCCGATCCGCGCTACGGCCCGACGTTCAATCTCGCGGTCGCGCAGGAGATCGCGGAGTCGTTGTCGCGGCACGGCTACGACTGGGACGTCCGGCCGCCGGTGACGGTGGTCGGGTACAGCGGCGGCGGCCAGATCGCACTCGGCGCGAGCTGGTTCCTGGCCGCGCTCGACGTGCCGGTGTCGGTGTTCTCCATCGGTGGGGTCCTCGCCTCCGACCCGGCGCTGGACCGGGTTCGGCACCTCTGGCATGTGTACGGATCCAGGGACCGGATCCAGCGCCTCGGGCACATCGTGTTCCCGGGCCGGTGGCCCACGGCCCGGATCTCGCCCTGGGCCCGGGCGATGCGGGACGGGCGGATCACGGTGCGCTGTATCGGGCCGATGCGGCACATGGGCAGCCGGGACTACTTCGACAGGCACCACAAGGACGCCGAGGGCGTCGACTACCGCCGGCGCACGGTCGAGGCGCTCCTCGATGCGCTCCGGTCCGAGACGCAGTCGCTTGGGACTCTCGGCCGATAGCGGAACGAATCTGTCCGCTACCTGGGTCAGGGTGGGACCCTGAACATCCGCGCCCGAGATGGGGATTCGATGAGCCGCACGATCCAGATCACCTTCGACGCCCACGACCCACGCGTCCTCTCAACGTTCTGGCGGGATCTGCTCGGCTACGTGCACCCCGCGCCGCCAGGTGTGGAGCTCGCGCCGGGCGCGGACCCGCTCGCCGCCTGGGACGACTTCCTCGAGCGCTCCGGGGTCCCCGAGGATCAGCGCAACAGTGCCTCGGCGCTGGAGGATCCCGACGGTGCCGGCCCACGGCTCTACTTCCAGCAGGTGCCTGAGGACAAGGTCGCCAAGAACCGCGTCCACCTCGACGTCCGGACCGCGTCCGACCTCCGCGGCGACGAGCGCATGGCCGCGCTGGAGGTCGAGTGCGACCGGCTTGTCACCCTGGGCGCCACCCGCATCCAGCGCTTCGAACCGGAGGCCCCGACGAGCATCGGGTTCATCGTGATGGCCGACCCCGAGGGCAACGAGTTCTGCTTGGACTGAGGCGGGCTGCCGGCAGGGTCCCGGACGTGCGGACCTCGAGCTCTGACCCGCCTACTCCGGCACCGTGGTCACCGACCGCCCGCTCGATATCCGATGGCAGCTGTGCGCGACTGCCGACTCCTCGCGGGGTCGGCGGGCGGCTCTCAGCTGCCGTCGTGAGCGCGGGTGACCTTGTGAGATCGACCAGACCAGCGAGTACGTCCAGGGCCGTATCGTCCGATACGTCCACCGAGGGTTGACGGGCAGTCGCCCGCGAGGGAACGTCGGTGCCATGGGACTTCTCGCCGATGCGATCCAGGTCGTCCCTGGATCGAGCCCGGAGGCGCGGCCGCTCGTGCTGCTCCACGGTACGGATGGACACGAGGACGACTTGCTGCCGTTGGCGCAGGCGATCGCCCCGGAGATGCCCAAGGTGGCAGTCCGTGGAGGCATCGCGACCGACGACGGTCACGCGTTCGTGCGGAGGCACCCCGATCGCCGGATCGACGAGGCGGACCTAGCGGCGCGGGCCCACGCACTGGCGCAGGCCATCACCACCGCCTGCGCGGAGCGCAACCTAGCCGAGCACCCGGTCCTTCTGGGGTACTCGAGCGGCGCGATCATGGCGGCCGCGTTGCTGATGCTGGCATCCGAGCGCTTTGCTGGCGGTGCACTCCTCCGGCCGCTGCCGCCCTTCACCACGCACCGCCAACGCGGAGGACATCACCCTACGAAGCCAGTGCTGATCATCGAAGGCACGAAGGACCATCGCCGATCACGGCAGGACGGTACCGATGTGGCTGAGATGCTCGGGCCAGGTTTCGAGGTAGCCCGTCACGTCCTCGACGTCGGTCACCCGATCACGGAGTCCGATGGAGTGATCGCACGCCGCTGGATCCGGACAGCATTCCCCCGAGTCGAGCGGCCGTCTCGCCACCGCTCCCTGGCGGAGCATCGCGATAACCCGGGCGACGACATCTGGGTCCATGGCCGCCCGACTCCGCGCCCGATCGAGGTAGCCGACTACGACCCGTCGTGGCCAGCACGCTACGAGGTCGTCGCGGAGCGCGTCCGAGCGGCGCTCGGGGTGCGGGTGCTCGGGCTGCAGCACGTCGGCTCGACGTCAGTGCCGGGGCTGCCTGCCAAGCCGATCATCGACGTCGACCTCACGGTCGCCGAGGCCGCCGACGAACCGGCCTACCTACCAGACCTCGAAGCGGCCGGCTTCGAGCTGGTCATCCGGGAGCCGGCGTGGCACGAGCACCGCGCGCTCAAGCACACCGATCCCGACACCAACCTGCACGTGTTCGGCCGCGAGTGTCCCGAGGTCGCCCGTCAGCGCCTCTTTCGCGACTGGCTCATCGAGCACCCCGACGATCTCGCGCGATATCGCGATGCGAAACTCAGGGCGGCCACGCACACCACGGCCAGCGGTGGAATCGTCACCGATTACAACCGGCACAAGGAGCCCATCATCCGGGAGATCTACGACAAGATCTTCAAGGATCGAGGATTGCTCTAGCCGATCGACAGCCTTGAGTGCGAGCGCTTGACGATACTTTGAACATCCTCCACGAGGTCTTACGCGCAGACGGTGGCTCTCTGCGCAACGCTCTGACCCGAAGTGATCCTCATCATGAGCGGCGCGTGTCACCCCAGTGGCAGTTCTGAAGACCACGCCGTGCCCAGCGTCCCCGCTGCCTGCGACCCTGCTGCCTCCGACGCGGTCGGCTCGAGGCCAGCACGTGACCCGCGGGGTCAGGGTTCCTGCCGGGCGGACGAGCCAGTCGAGTCCCTCCGTCACAGAGCCGAGGCACCCGAGAGCTCGGGTGTTGCTCGTTCGGCCGGCGAGCGCGGGGTCCGCGCCGGCCCGGTGCGTCGGGTCAGCATCCACACCACCACGGTCACGAGCACAACCACTACGGCGGGACCGACTATCGTCGCCACCTCCCCGACGCCTGCCGAACGATCCGCCGAGGCCGTGAAATCCTGGCGCAACGCAGCTTCGAGCACGAAGACCAGCGTGTTGAGCCCGGCGTGCAGCACCACCGCGACCTCGAGGCCGCCGGTGCGCCAGGTGATCAACGCGGTCCCGACGGCGAAGATGAGGTAGTGGACGTTCAACCACACGTCGGTCGAGAAGTGGATGGTCGCGAAGACCACACTCGAGACCAGGACGCCGACGACGAGGCCCGCCCGCGCCCCATGCGCCCATCCTCCGGCGACCCGGAACACCAGACCGCGGTATCCGTACTCCTCACCCGCGGCCTGCAGCGGGGTGAGCAACAGCGTGGCAAGGATGAACCAGATCACGTCCGTATTCGTCCAGGTGGTTCCCTCCGGCACCGGCGCCAAGTACTGGATGCCCAGCAACACGATCCACACGGGAAGGATGAGAACGAGCGCCCGCCCGAAGATGTCGAACCGGAACCGCGAGATCACCGAGTGCAGCGATGCTCCCCTGACCCCATAGAGCCAGCGCTGGATGAGCATGCTCCACGGGATCATCACCGCGACAGAGGCCAGCCCCGCGGCGTGGACCAGCGGCGTATACGCCGCACGGCCGTCGGTGCCGATCGCAGCATCCACAGCGTGCGCGGCGGTTGTGAGGATGATGCTAATGAGCAGCAGTCCGCCGATCAGGAGCACGATCGCGAGGATGCCGCGACCGATGCGACGTCTCTCCCCGGCGAGCACCCGGTGGTACGGGACATCGGGCGGAACGGTGTGCGTTTGCTGGCTCATGAGTCTTGAGTCCTTTCGAGGTCGGATTGGCGGAGCACGCGTAAGAGTGGTTCGGGTCGTGGCTCAGGCACCGGCGCCGTCGAGCAACCAGTGGTACTTCAGGCGCAGCGCGCGCTCGGTGCTGGCAAGTCCAGCCGCAAAACCCAAGGTGATGTTGAGCCAGAGCGGTAGCTGCACCGGCGACTCGAAGTGCCCGAATCGCTGTGCGAGCGGCGGAATCTGAGAGAGGGGCTCCAGCAGTTGCAGCACGTTCACGCCCAGGCCGACGATCAGCATGCCGACCGCGATCACGCCCACCCAGCGGCTGAGCACCGGATGATCCCGATCGAATCGAAGCCTCCTGCCGATCGCCGTCCGCGGGTGCGGGGTCAGCTGACGGGCGACGCCGCCGTCCGGCTGGAAGTGCGCGCGCCGGATCCCGACCGAACTGAGAGACACCTCGACCACGCCGCCCTCGACGGGCACGACAGCGGGCAGCGGCGACTCGGCGTGGTGCCGCTCGTCGAGGTACAGATGCACCTTGCCGAGGTCGCCGGCCTGCTTGCCGGAGACGCGGACGTCGACCAGGTAGTTGGCTCGGCTGCCGTCCGCCTTGACGAGCCGCAGCGCGAACAGGCGTCGCCCCGCGAGCTGGTGCCACCAGCGGAACGGCTCGATCGGACGGCCGTCTCCGGCACGGGTTCGGTTCGCACCCTTTCGGCGCCGTCGATCGCTCAGCATCAGCACGCTCCCTCCGGGTAGTTCAGGGCCGGCCCAGCGACGTCCTTCGGCCCACCGGGGTTGCGGGCCCGCCCTCGGCGAGCGGTTCGTCCTGCTGCTCGGTCATGGCTCACGACACCCCGACGACAATGGTGAGCGCGGCCCACGCCGCGACGGTGCCGATCGACGTCCAGATCACGATCGCGATGGCCTGCCAGAGCAGGACCCACCGGCGTGGAGTTCCGCCGCCCACGAGGATCGCCGATGTGATCTGGGTCGGGATGGCGAGAGGGCCGAGGATGCTCGCGCCGGGGACGCCGAAACGGACGAGCCATCTGTTGAAGCGCTGACGCCCCTTCGACTCGGGGTTCGCGGTCGCCGTCTCCTGGAACGCCGCGCCGTCGACGCTCGGTCGCGCTCCTGAGCCGCCGCTCACCCCGACCGGGCTTGGTCGTCGATCGACGATGGCCGTCCTGGCGCGTGAGGTGAGGGCAACGACGAGCAGCACGCACAGAAAGTTCCCGGTGGCTGCGGCGACGCCCGCGACGATGGGATGGACACCACCGGCGATGCCGATGAGGGCCGCTCCCTCACCATCGATGAACGGGATCGCGCCCGCGAGCATGATGATGAACGGCTGGACGATCTCCGGCACGTGGGCGACGAGTTCCTGGAAGTTGCTGATCAGTTGCTCGATGGGACTCATGTCTGACCTCTCCGTTGCTGTGATGTGAGTGCGTCATGTGGCGGCACTGCCGTCCTCGCCGTGGAGGGAGTCGATGAAGGTGCGCAGTGCGTCGTTGACCTCGTCGGCGTGCGTCCAGAGCAGCCCGTGTGGGGCGCCCTCGATCTCCAGGTAGCGGGCGTCGGGCAGTGCCTGAGCGAAGCGGCGGGCCGTGCTGTCGATGGGCAGGATCCTGTCGGCGGTGCCGTGCAGGATCAGAGCCGGTTTCCCGCTGCTGCGGACTGCGTCGACATCACCGCGGAAGTCCTCGATCCACGAGGAGACGACGGCGTAGGACGCCACCGGGGCGCTGGCGACCGCGACGTTCCAGCTTCCGGTGACCGCTTCGTGGCTGATGCGAGAGCCGAGGTTCTCGTCGAGGTTGTAGAAGTCGGAGAAGAACTGCGTGTACCAGGCGTAGCGGTCACTCGTCGCCCGGGC